>JAZKAL010000008.1:0-263491 GCA_040389205.1 Bacteroidota bacterium | reverse complement strand
GGCCGTTTAAGCGCGGAGGTGACCATTGACATAATAATTAATTTAAAAGGTTTAAAACAGAACTAACCTGGTTACCTGCCACCGCTTTTTGGAACAATGCGCTGGTATAGGCAAATTTTGCCTGCACGAAATCAGTCTCTGCCCGGTATAAAATATTCAGGGCTGCATTGAGCTCGATAATATCGGTCAGACCGCTTCGATACAAAGACAGTTTTTGACGGTAGCCGGCATTAGCCGCTTTGAGTTGATTAGGTATTTCCTGTAAGCGCTGCCTGGCCGTAGTTAATTCGACATCTGCCTGGTTATTGTTAAGGGCTAAAGCGGCTTTTTGCTCGTCCAACTGCTTTTGCGCGTAAAAGGTCGCTGCCTTTTGCGTACGGAGCTTCAATTGCTTTCTTCTCAGGTCGAACAGGTTATAGGAAACACCAACGCCGACCAGGTAATTGTTACGGTTAAAGCCCCAACCTGTAGACAGACTGTTAAAATTATCATTGGCATCAACGCTTGACCCTCGGCCCCAGGCAGCGGCCTGGAGTGAGATCTTCGGGTTGTACTGCTTTTTAACCAGGTCCTCCCGTTGTAAACTGCCTTGATAGATTGATTTATAATAATTAATGAGCGGGTTGTTTATTGTATCCGTAGTAAATAAAGATGGAAGTGCAACCCCTTTGATCAATTTGGTTTCGGCAGCGGTATCCGGCAGGATTGTTTGATAAGGAAGGCCACTGACCGCTGATAATTGCAGCTGCACTTTTTTAAGCTGATTATCCAGTTCAATATAATTCAAACGTGCTTTGGATAATTCAGCCTCGGCAATGCTGGTATCAACGCCCGGCCTTAAACCACTTTTCGCCAATGACTGAATGGAGCGCCTGATCTCTTCGTTTCGTCGGATATTGCGTTTTTGGATCTCCAAAAAGTCCTGCAGGCGCATCAGTTGCAGATAATTGCCAATCGTGAAGGCTTGCAGCTGGTATTTTGATTGGGCAAATTTGTTTTGCTCTACAGCGATATCCGCATTGGCTACCTTGTTTTGTGCCCCGTACGCTCCGAAATTGTATATCTCCCAATCCAACGCTGCGATGCCCAGATTGGTAAGCACCGCGCTTGTGTTGCTTTCGGTTCTTACACCGCGCGAATTGGAAGGGACTATTCCAAAGCCAAAATAGGGTCCGGCATCATTGTTATTGGTACCGATATCCGCCTGGTAATTCAGTCTTAAATTGGGTAACCAGTTATTGCGGGTTTCGGCCGCCTGTGCCTGCCTAATGCTGATAGCAGCTGAGTCGGTAAATAAAGATGGTGCTTTCTTGTCGACTTCAATAAGCAAGTCTTTAAGCTTTACCGGAGGATTTCCCTGTTGCCCGTAACAACGACCGGCTGTGACAAGGCAAATCAGTATCATGAACTGTACTTTTGTTATTTGCATAAGAATCCAGAATTTATAGCCCTGCCGCTTCCGCGCAGGCTATTGATAAATAAGAAATTGATTTACAAGCGTTTTAACGCGTTGCTGTAATCAATTTCAGATCCGGATAATTTGGAGGGAGAGAAAAGTATGACGAGGCAATCCAGACCAACTCAAGAAGCTGGTAAGAAATTTTGGACGTCTCTGCCATGCCAGGGGAATGAACAATAACAAGACAAAGAACTGCATAACCGATTTGATAGCATCAGCAGTAGTGTTTTTGTCTTCAAAAATGGATTTGTCCGGCCGTTTAATTTGATTTTCAGCCAAAGGAACGTTGGCAAAAGTTTCCTTTTTCCTTTTAAAGATAGAATTCCCGGAAACTTTTTTGGTAATAAGCGGAACGTTTTGACGCGGAATAAAAAAGATGTGCGTCGCAGCAACAAAAAAATATACCAGCATCACCGCGATAACGGATACATCAGTAAATATTTTATATCGCTTTATTTCCAAAACTTGTTTTCTATACTACAAACATCAAAAAAATAAAACATATATTTTGCAAAAGTATTGTTGCAAATTAAGAAAAACTATACTTAACGCATTTTACTCGCACCGGTTTTGAGGCTTCATCATCTTTCAATAAGAAATAACCGAGATTTTAATTAAATTTCAATTTGAATATATACCTCCAAAAAAATCAAAATTCAACCCAAAAGCTAATTATTTACTGGCAATGAAAAATAAAAAGTTGATCCTCGATCTTCTTTGCTTTCTACCCAAATACTACCGCCATGATCGACGATTATCTTAGAAGCTACATACAAACCCATTCCTAATCCCGAATGTGTTTTGACAACGTCCTTATCCCGGTAAAATTTTTCAAAAATGAGTTTGGTGGACTCCAGTGACATTCCGATCCCCTGATCTTTAACGCTGATCTGTGCCATCCCATTTTGATTGTCCACACATTCAATAAATATTTCACTATTCTTGCTGGAGTACTTTGCAGCGTTACCTAACAAGTTGGAAAAGACCTGCTCCATTCGTATGCGGTCAATATTAACCTTGAGTTCATTACAAAGACGGTGCGTAATCGTGTGGTGCGGATAGATGTGCCGGATAACATCGCACATTTCTGACACAAATGAGTTAATCTCAACCACTTCTTTGTTATATTGCAAACTTCCGTTTTCTATTTTAGTAATATCAAGTAATTGTTGGATCAGCAACAATAGTTTATTGGTTTGGGCATCAACTTTTTCAAGAATGCCGGCAACCTGATCACTACACTGAGTTTTCATTCCCTTAGCCATTTGCGTATAGGCTTTAATGATCGTGATCGGCGTTTTTATTTCATGGCTGGCTACAGAAATAAATTCCGTCTTTTTCTCGTCGATAATTCTGGACTGGCGTAGTTCTTCTTCCTTTTGTTCCGCCAACGTCTTCAATGTCAGGTTGCGTTGTTTGATCTCATCGTAAGCATTAATAGGGTCTTCTTCAGCGAAAAATTTCCTGATCATGGAAATCTTTCTCGGGTCAAGCTTAAGCGAACGGGGAACACCAAATTTCATTTCAATTCTGTTGTCCTGCTCATTCTGGCTTTGTAAAAATTCCGGCACCAGTTTTTGCGCGTAGAAATAACCTGAATCATTATTGGTAAATTTTATCTCAGAGTCGTAAATTACCGATGCAACGAGACTATACCGGAGCTGCTTTTGTTCAAGAGCTAATACCAGGATACCTTTATCTGTATGCTCGATCACACAGCGGGCAATTTCAGACACGGCTGTAGCGAAAGTAGTTTGTGTGGCTGTTGTTAACCCGATCCGTTCAGCAACGCGCATAGAACGCTTATGGGCCAAGACAAGATCCATTTCGTTTTCCAGCGATATGGTGACAATTTCTATCATCCTATTTTACTTTTGCGACAATAACGGACATATCATCGGTTCGACGGGCATGGTCTTTATAAATGGCAGCAGCTAAAATAGTCTGATCATATTTATGAATCAGCGGGTATTTGTTTGTTTCAATTCTGGTCTTTATGCCATCTGAACACAAGATCAATTGATTGAACTGATCCGCTGAATAGGTTTGTTCGTTCATTGTATTAGGGATATTATGTCCGACTATTCCGTTATAAGACATTTGGTTCTTAAAACTACCCGGCGCAAGCATCCTTAAAAAGATATTGCCCACACCGGTAGAAGACCACTTTCTGCTTACGGTGTCATAACCAACGATGTTGATGACAGCGCCACGTGTCTTTTTTATGGAAGAATGTATGAACCGCAGTGTCTCAGTAGGGCTATAATCAGGAAATATGCGAAACGCAAGGGCGGCCTCATTAATAGCTTTATTAGCTTCCGGGCCGTGTCCAAGTCCGTCTGCCAGCATTAGTTTAAAGTATTTATCTGCCTTTTTGTACACAAAGCCATCACCACTTACCTGTTCTCCGGGTTTACTCACGACAATTGGGCGCATGATCAAATCGTAGCGCTCCGATTTTTGCTTTTCAGGGCTGCTGTAGACCCGGCTTAAAACAATGGTCCCCCAGCCCGGCTGCGAGTAGATCTCAAATACATCTGACAGCCGTTTCATACTACCCAGGCCATGACCTAATGTGCTGGTGGTCGATACGCCGTCCTGCATCATCTTTGCCAGGTTGACGATCCCGGGACCGTTATCAATACAAATAACTTCCAAATAAGGCGAACCACCATTAGGGAATATTCCCGCAAGAATTTCGCCGTCGTCACTATACTTAAACAGATTCGACGTCATTTCGGCCACGATCAAATCGACTTCATTCACCCGTTTGGCTAATATACCAGCCTCAGCAGCCATCCGATGAATTTCCTTTTTTATTAAGGAAAAATAACTGCGGTCGTTTGCAGCGAAACTGATATGTGTTGCATCAACCATTTGCCCATTTTACTATGGTCACCGTGGTGCCCTCCCCAACTTTACTTTTTATATCAAACTCATTCACTAACCGCTTGGTCCCAGGTAATCCTAACCCAAGGCTCTTACCTGTTGAAAAACCATCGCGCATGGCAGCTGCAATGTCCGGGATCCCGGGGCCTTTGTCACTGAAAGTTAACCGCACCCCATTATTACGGCCACTGGATACCACTTCAATCAGGCAACTACCTCCACCGCCGTAGCGCATCATATTGCGGACCAGCTCGCTGGCCGCAGTTATGAGACGGGTTTGATTAACCAATCCCATCTTGATTTTGACAGCAACTTCCTTAACACGGTTCTTCAAAAAAACCACATCTTGTTCCTGGCTCACTTTGATCAAGTCTTTACTGAGCGATAATAGCATCGTCGTCATTATCGGTGTCATCCTCATTTTCAAACGAAGTATCGATCATGGATTTGAGCAGGTTCATGCCTTTTTCCATGTCAAGTGCGGTATGAACACCTTTCAAGGGCAAACCTAGTTCGATCAGCGTAATAGCGACTGCCGGCTGCATACCTACGACAACGGTTTCCGCATCAAGGATTTTAGACATACTTGCGATATTACCGATGATCCTGCCCATAAAGGAATCAACAATGGAGACCGCAGATATGTCGATCAATACGCCTTTAGCACCCGTCTTTTGAACCATTTGTACAAGGTCTGCTTCTAAAGTAAGCGCCAGACGATCATAAAGGTCTACCTGAATGCTCACCAATAAAAAGGTGCCCATTCGGAGTATAGGAATCCTGTCCATTTTTAGTTGCTTTTATTCACTACTTTCCTTACCTCCAGGCGCATCGCTTTAAAGGCGTAAGCGAGGGCACTGGCCAAAGTCGATTTAGTAATAATGTTAGACAAGTCAATTCCTAAATGCACTACTGTCTGCGCAATCTCTGGACGGATACCGCTAATGATACACTCAGCGCCCATTAAACGCGTAGCGCTGACTGTTTTAATCAGGTGCTGTGCAACCAGTGAGTCTACAGCGGGGACACCAGATATGTCCAGTATAGCTATACTCGAACCTGTTTCCACGATCTCCTGAAGCAGGTTCTCCATAACCACTTGTGTTCTTGCACTATCCAAAGTGCCGATGATAGGTAACGCGAGGATACCATCCCAAACCCTGATCACCGGAGTTGAAATTTCGGAAATTTCGTCGGTTTGACGCAAGATCACTTCCTCTCTGCCTTTAATAAATGTTTCGAAGGTTACCACGCTCAGGTTATCCATGATGCGGTTAACTTTTACGCTTTCATCAAACAGGGTTTGCAGGTCGTTCTTAGTTTCACCTTTCAATACTTCCAAAATAGCATCCTTCAATGAGAATATAAAGTTACCCGTTTCACGCGGGCTGAAGCCCTGACGCGCACGGGTTATGGCTATTCCACCCAAAATTTCTATTACCGGGTTCCATTCTTCGGCGTTGATATCATTGAAATTTGCTGAGGACAAATTGCCGACCAAGACGTCTATAAGCTCTTCGGACTGGCTTCTCAGTTCTTCATTACTGATCAGGTCGTCCCTCAGTCCTTCATCGGAAAGCTGATTCTTCATCCAGAGTTCAAGGATGTTTTTTTTCTTTTTTTGTAGCAATTGTGATGTGTTTAATGGCATGGATGAAATAATACAGATAAAAAATTAACTAATCTATACAATTCAAACTTGGCAAAGTTGAATTAATGTGGAAAGGTAGCGAACACTTACCATAATAGGAAATATTTGATAAAGCAATATAACCATTACACCGCAACACATTGGCAAAGCGTTATGCTTGATATTTTGAATCTGCATCTAATTCGTCTTTTAGAACTCGAGCATTGAAAGTAATATGAATTAAAAAGCCGACTCGCTTTACTGGTTTTCCAGGCCGCTCGTCGTTATGATCCGGGCCGTTTATGCCACGCTTTTAACGATGCTGAATTTATTCGATTTTAATATAATAAAAAAAAGCGCATCAACATTTGATGCGCTTTAACCCGGATTAGTATTTTGATTTTAATTTGGTGTATAAGCCGATCCTAATTCATCTACTGATGAATTTACGCCTGTGTTGTAATCCGATAGCGACCAGATGGCCCCACTGGTAATATTGGCTATATATAAGTCATACCCACCTGCTGTACCTGAGCGGGTGCTGGACAGTATGACATAACTTGTACCGCAGGGATAGGCATCAGCGTACTCGGCGTTATTGTTATTAAATGGCAGCCGTGTGCGCGTGCTGTTGGCAAAATAACCCATGTAAACCTGGTCGTGATGATCGGTGCTGCTATACCACCTGCTATACAAAAACGTGGTGGCATCGCGTTTTATAGGGTAATACTCCTGTACGCCGCTTACATTTGCCAGAGCGGTTTTATTGGTTCCGTCAAGATTGATCTTATAAATATCGGAAGAACTTCCCGCTCCCTGGGCATATAGAAGGGCCGTGGCATCATCATTGTAATATGGCATTCCTTCTTCCGTGCCTGGCGTATTCGTCACGACATCAGTGATATTGCCCGTCAGTTCCATCAACTTTAAGTCACCGGCTTGTTTAAAGGCTATCCTATATCCGTTCGGAGAAAACTTAGGATCCTCATCCCTTAAGTTATCGCCCGCAGTAAGATTTGTCGGGGCGCTTGAAGAGCCTATCGTCCATAAGTAAATGTCCCAGTCTCCGGAACCAGCAGGCTGGCCCATAAAAACTATCTTCGTTCCGTCCGGGCTGAAATGGGCATTCATTGGATAATCAATGTTCCAATTCTGGCTTACCCATGTTAAGGTATTTGTATTAAAGTTGTAGATGTACATCTTGGTTCCTGCACACGCATAACAAGAATAACTATGGTAAACCAATTTGCCGGTGATAGTAGGTTTTGCCTGTACAGTGTTTGTTTTCAGGTGAGTTCCTGTTGAACTTGGTGCCGTCTCAACAGCTGCTTTGTTTTTGGAATCTTTTTGGCAGGAGCCAAGCATTCCTGTTAAAAAAACGAGCGTTAAAATTGTCATTCTTTTCATGTTTTTAATTTTTAATGGTTTAATGAAGATTAAATGTGTAATGTGTCTCCTTTTAATTTCCGGATTGATCCGGTAGGATTGAATCAATTCGGCGTATACGCCGCGCCCAGTTCATTGTCTGATGAATTAATACCAGCATTGTAGCTGGTTAAAGACCATATGTTGGCACTGGTAATATCCGCGATATACAGGTCATACCCGCCGGCGGTTCCGGCGCGGGTGCTGGAAAGGATCACATGGTTTGCTCCGCAGGGATAAGCGTCGGCGTATTCTGCGTTGTTGTTATTAAATGGGAGGCGGGTACGGGTGCTGTTTGCAAAATACCCCATATAAACCTGGTCGTGATGATCGCCGGCACTATACCACCTGCTGTACAGGAAAGTGTTTTGGTCACGCTTTATCGGGTAATACTCCTGCACATCAGCGACATTTGCTAAAGCAGTTTTATTGGTACCATCAAGATTGATCTGGTAAATGTCAGAATTACTGCCTGCCCCCTGGGCAAAAAGCAGCCCTGTGGCATCATCGTTATAGTAAGGCATGCCTTCTTCAATGGCAGGCGTTTTGGTGATCACATCCGTTATATTGGCGTCAAGGTCCAATAATTTAAGGTCCCCGTCTTGTTTAAACGCGATCCTGTAACCGTTTGGTGAAAATTTGGGGTCTTCATCCTTTAACCCATTTCCCGCCGTAAGGTTTGTCGGGGCGTCTGATGACCCGACCCTCCAAAGATAGATATCCCAATCGCCTGACCCGGCCGGCTGGCCCATGAATACGATTTTTGTACCATCTGGGTTAAAATGTGCGTTTATCGGATAATCGATATTCCAGTTTTGGCTTACCCAGCTTAAGGTATTCGTACTAAAATTGTATATGTACATCTTGGTACCGGCACAGGCGTAGCAGGCGTAAGTATGGTAAACAAGTTTGCCCGTAACAACAGGTTTTGGGTTCGTGCTGTTTAACGGCGTATCAATCGCTGCCTTTCCATCTTCCGGATCAAACGGTACGCTGTTCTTTAATTCTTTTTGGCAAGCGCCCAGCACCCCGGTTATTAAAACCAGTGCTAAAATTAAAATTCTTTTCATTTTACTAAAGTTTTATAAAGTTTACAGATGAACGGTTGGGTTAATAGCCGGGATTCTGCTTTAGTTGATTGTTCCTGTTCAGTTCACTTGCCGGGATAGGAAGTAACATCTTGTCATTATTAGCAGCGTAATTGACCGGTTCACGGTTAGCGTTGCCACAATTCAGCTTGTATTCCTTCAGCGCATTCATGGTGGTTGTGAATTTCCCCGCCCTTACCAGGTCGTTAAACCTGGTTCCCTCAAACGCGAGCTCTAAACGGCGCTCATTCAGGATGTAGGTTTTAACGGTCTCTTTATCGCTGATCGCTTTGCCCGTTAAGTGCGCACGTCCGCGTATTTTATTTAAAAGCGCGATCGCCCCATCGGTTCCGGATATATTACCCAATTCGTTTTGGGCTTCGGCTTTTAATAAGATGATATCAGCCAGCCGGATCAGGTAGGTGTAATCGCCACTTGCATAAGCATTTGCATGTTCCCACTTAAAAACGAAGGGTATTTGCCCTGAAGAGGCACATGGCTTCCAGTACTCATCCGCCCATTCCGCGTTGGCCATCAGGATATTCGTGTTCCTCCGCTCGGTGTCACCTTCGTTGTCATATGCCTTGACCAGGTCCACCGATGGCGTACAGTATTTTCTCCAGTCATCCCCGGTTAACGACGGCGGTAAGAATAGTTGCGGCCCCCAGTTCGCCTGGGCGGTATTGGCAATGAACTGAACCTCTAAAATTGCCTCGGAATTGATGTAATGGGAACCATCAAACAGCTGGTTATAGATTGGATGAAGATCGTAACCGGCCGGGCTGTTAATTACGGCATTACAATAGGTTACCACCTTGTTATAATCAGGGTTGGGCATTTGCGCGTATACCTGCGCTAAAAGGGAATTGACAGCACCTTTTGTTGCCCTTGATTTATTTACCGAAGCGCCCTGGCCGTAGTCATCAGGTAAAACAAGCGCATCGTTTAAATCAGCTATAATTTGTTTATACACCTCGTCAGCAGTTGCTGCCGGGACATTCACTTTTGAGGCATCGACAGAACCGAAATCAGTAACTAACGGTATATTTCCATATAGTTTGAGTAGTTCAAAGTAATAATAGGCTCTTAAAAATTTAGCTTCACCGGTAATTTGCGCTTTTCTTGCAGCGGTCAGCTGCGGGTCATTCACGCCCCGGATCTTATCGATAACCAGATTGGCCCGCGCGACCCCGTTAAAAAGCTGCCGGTAGTCAAACGTTGCACGGCTGTTTGAAGATGATATTTTCAGGGCGTCATATTGGTTGACCTCCTGGTCATCCCCACCGGAGTAGGCGTTATCCGATCGTGCATCACCTAATAACACCCTGTCCCAGATAAAATATTCCTGGTATAAGGTATTGTAAACGCCCGTAAGCGCCGCTTCCATATCCTTTGACGTTTTGTAGGCGTTACCCGTAGTAGCGCTGGATTCCGGAGTAACTTCCAGGAATTTCTTGCACGATGCGCATAGCGCGATACACATCATGTACATTAAGTATTGTCTGATCCTTTTCATTTCTTGAAAATTTAATGATGTTATAACGAGACGTTTAAGCCAATGATAAATGTTCTGACCTGCGGGTACGTTCCATAGTCGATCCCGGATACCCCGTTCTGACCTGCAAAAGCACTTACTTCAGGGTCGTAACCGCTGTATTTCGAAGAAGTGAAGATGTTTTCCCCGGTGACATATAAGCCCAGTTTTTGAATACCCAGTTTTTGGACGATCGCCGGTGAAAACGAATAACCGAGTGTGGCCGATTTCAGGCGCAGGTAAGAGCCATTTTCGATAAACCTCGAAGATATGCGGCTGTTGCTCACATCATCAGCAACGGCTTTCGGGATGCTTGTAACCTGACCGGGTGTGGTCCATCGGTTTAAAACAGTTACAGACTGGTTCCTGAAATCGTTCAGCCCTTCTGTTTCTATCCGGGTCGCGTTGAAGATCTGGTTACCCTGTACGCCCTGGAAGAAGATGTTGATGTTAAAGTTTTTGTAACTCAGGAAATTGGTGACACCGTAGGTGAATTTCGGATTGGCATTTCCTATCACCCGCTTGTCATCATTGTTTAACACGCCATTGTGATCAAAATCTTCATATTGCTCCATGCCGGTTTGTGGGTCAACACCTTTGGCTACATATCCGAAGAAAGTTCCTAACGGATAACCCTCTTTGATGATGGCGGCTTCTTCGCGTTGGTAAATAGCGCCGACAGGCAACACCTGATCTGCGATGTAACCCACCTTATTGCGGTTAACCGACAGGTTTAAATTGGTCTCCCATTTGAAATTTCCAACAAGGTTTTTTGTGCTCAGGGCAAACTCGATACCTTTATTCTGCAGGTTACCCACATTCTGCAAAGCGCCGCTGAAACCGCTTGAAAGTGCCACCGGCTTATCAAACAACAAGTCACGGGTTTGCTTTTTATAGGCGTCAACGGATAAGTTTACCCGTGAATTGAATAGTGAAATGTCGATTCCCAGGTTGTTTTGTATGGTTGTTTCCCATTTCAGGTCCCTGTTTTCGGGCGTTTCGGGTGCATTTCCTGAGTTCAGTACACCTCCTAAAACGTAATTGTAGCCAACGCCAACCTTTCCAAAGTAGGAATAAGCGGCAATACGGTCATTACCTACTTTACCCCAGCCGTACCTGATCTTCAGGTCGCTTAAGAAGGATACATCTTTGAGGAAGTTTTCCTGTGAAAGCCTCCAGCCAACAGAGAACGAGGGGAAGTATCCCCAGCGGTTATCCGGCCCGAATACGGATGATGCATCCGCCCTGAAATTTCCGGTAACCAGGTATTTGTTGTCAAAAGCGTAGTTAACGCGGCTAATGATGGCCTGGTTTGTCCTTGCACTTCTTGAGCCTGTTGCCGAATTGATAACTGATCCGCCGTTAACGGTAGTGACCGTTGATGACGAGAAGTTTTTGGTTTCGATCGCTGAACCTTCATTGGATGATCTGGACATGGAAAATCCGCCAAAAGCCTCAATTGAATGCTTGCCGGTTAACTTTTTAAACGTTAGGGTATTCTCGTTGAGCCAGTAAGCATTTTGGCTGATGTTCAATTGGGCCAGCCCGTTGTTTACCCTTCCGTAATCGGTTTTAAACGGATCAAGGAAATAGCTATACCGGTTGGTTGCATAATCATAGCCGAAAAGCGATCTTGCTTTAAGGGAACTCAGGATATTGACTTCTGCATACACATTGCCAAAAAACCTGGAGTTGTTATAGCCATTAACGGCGCCGTCGGTATAAGCGGCCGGGTTATTAAATGATAAACGTAAAGGATTGGCGGTAAATGAACCATCTGGATTGAATATATCGATGACCGGTGAAGATGTTAAAAGGTTCATGATCACACCGCCCTTACCGGAACCCCTGTTGTCGTCCACATTTCTGTCAAACCATCTGGAGAAAAGTATGCTTGTACCGACCTTCACGATCTTGCCAACCTTCTGGTCTAAATTTACTTTAAAGTTGTAGCGGTTAACAGAATTGTTTCGTACCACGCCGTCTTCTTTGATCCATCCGCCTGACATATAATACTGCGTATTGTCGTTACCCCCGGTTAATGCCAGTTGGTAGTTTTGGGCGTATGCATCCCTGAAGATCACATCCTGCCAGTTGGTATTGGCCTTGTACTTCGTCCAATCTGCCACCTCGTTCAATTCGGTCATCAGGTCGATATATTGGTTCCTGTCCAGGACATGCAATTTTTTGACAACATTTGATACCCCGCCATAAGTGGAAAGTGTTAAGGTGGGTTTTTGATTTTTGCCTCTCTTGGTGGTGATCAGCACCACACCGTTTGAACCTGAAGCGCCATAAATTGCAGCGGAAGAAGCGTCCTTAAGGATGGTTATCGATTCGATATCAGCAGGGTTGAGGTCAAAGGTGGTAGCGCTTTGCACGCCATCAACGATATATAATGGCTCGCTAACAGCCGTAATGGACGTAGTACCCCGCACCCGGATGGAAATACCCGCCTGCGGTTTGCCTGATGGCCGGATCACTTCAACGCCGGCCGCTTTTCCCTCCAGCGAATATCCGAAATTGGTAGCCGGCCTGTCTTCCAGGTCTTTCGAGGTCACGATGCTTACCGCTCCGGTAAGATCTTTTTTGCGCTGTGTGCCGTAACCCACCACGACCACGGCGTTGAGCTCTTTGGGATCGGGTTGCAGCGTGATAGTTATGTTTTGCTGCCCGGTATAAATTAATGTTTGGGGAGTCATCCCTAGATAAGATATCGCTATCGTGGCGTTTTGGTCGATCCCGGTGAGCGTGAATCCGCCCTGCGCGTCTGTTGTTACGGTTTTGTTGATGTTGCCTACCACCGTAATGGTTGCCCCCGGTAAGGGGCGGCCGGTTTCGTCAACCACCTTACCATGCAGATCTGCGGAATTTTGCCCTGCGGTAGTCTTAAAAAGGGCACCATCCTTTAGCTTAAAAGTTACCGACCGGTCCTCAATGCGATAGTTTAGCGGCTGGTCTTTCAATGACTGTTTTAAGGCCTCATCAATAGACGCGTCTTTTAGATCGACGGTTACCGGGGTAGTTAATTCCAGGATATCGTCGCTGTAAACAAAATCGTAGCCGCTTTGCTGACGTATTTTTTTCAAAACCTTGTCTAGGCTAGCGTTTTTTTCCTTAAGGGTGATCTTTTGGGAGAAAGTTGATGCGCTGACGGTCATCACAGATACCAACAGCATGAGGGTGGTCATTTTCACAACTAAAATTATTAGGCGCCGCGGATATAAACGGCGCGTACTTATGCATACTGCATTTAAATTCATAAATTTGAATTGTTCAGGTTAAATAAATTTGTTTTCAACACACGGATATTATTTTTCCTTATTGAGGCCAGGCCGCAAAAGAAAGGGTGACCTGAACATGTAGCGTATCCCGAGGTCCAAGCCGGGATGCGTTTTTTATTTCAGGCACCTTTGTGAAGGCACTACCAGCGTAAAATTTTTTTCATAATTTTTATTTTTTAGGTTGTAAAATTTAGTTTGTTTAATTCAAAGCGACTTAACTTGCCGCTATTACATGCACCTCGTTATCCCTGATTATAAAATCAACTTTACCGGTGTTGCGGAAAAATTCCAATACAGCAGCCAGTTTACGCGTACGGCTCACTGCGCCATTAAATTTGACCGCCTTAAGCCCATCATCTTCCCAGGCGAACCGCACACCGTAAATACGCGACACATCTGCCAGGATATCGCCTAACCGGCGGTGGCTGAAAATCAATTTCCCTTGCAGCCAGTCGACCGTTTCTTCCAGGTCAGCTTCTTTTACAACAAGGTTACTGCCGGTCACAACAGCTTGCTGGCCGGGTGTTAATAAAGCATTTCTATCTGTTGCGGTCAAGCGCACGCGCACGGATCCTTCTACCAAGGTTGTTGCCGCATCACTTTCGAAGGCCCGTATATTGAATTCGGTGCCTATATCTTCAACAGTTTGATTTTTTACATGTACTAGAAATGGATGCAATGCATTATGCTTCACTTTAAAATAAGCCTGGCCGGTTACACTTACCTCGCGCAGCTTACCTTTAAAATTGATGGGATAGGTAATGCTCGATTGCGCATCCAGGTAAGCCTCCGTACCATCTGCCAGGATCAAGCTGTGTTTACTGCCGCTGTTGTTGGTTAGTGTGTGGGTAAGTAATTCATTACTATTAGCTATACCGGCATCATAACTGATTTTACCATTATGTTGGTGTACCTCCGTGCCATCTGCTGCGCGGATATTGCCATTAGCTGACGGATTCAACGCTATTCTTTTGCCAGTGTTTAAGGTGAGTACCAAACCCGACTGCCTGGGCACCAGACGTTCGATATTTGTAACCATTTTTTTTTGAGCCGCCTGCCTTTGAAGAAGCGCATAACCGCCTGTTGCCAGTGCCAGTACAATTGAAGCGGCGGCGGCAATGCGGGGCCACATGGGTTTAACGGCGGGCTTAAAATGGACGGGGGCAATCTTGTCCCAAACCATGCCGGCATCGGCTAAAATCTCTGCAGGTTGGTAAGCCTTATCGCTGTCGGGTGAGTATTGAAGTAGCCAGTTTTCGATATAGGCCTTTTCCTCGTCGGTTGCTGTACCGTTTTCAATGCGTGTTAAAAGCCCTTTAAGTTCAGTTTCAGTCATACTATAGCGTGGATCCTATCCTTTTTATACTAGTAAGACGGGCAAGTAAAGGCAAACAGGTAGATAATATAAAATATTTATTTATGCCAAATGACAAAGTACAGGTAGGCAATAATCCCCAGTTTTACACGCAATATTTTTAATGCATTACTCACCTGTTTGCTAACGGTTTGTTCAGCTAAGTTTAGGCGTTCGGCTATTTCTTTATGGCTCAGGTGTTGTTTACGGCTCAATTCAAATATCTCCCGCATTTTAGGCGGTAAGCCGGCAATTTCTTTTTCAATAATGGCGGTCAGCTGATTTTCGCGGGTTCGATAGTCGGTAGCTTCGTGGGATTGCGCGGCAAACGACAAAATAGAAGTAAAGTATCTATCTTTTACCTTGCTGTGCGCAAACTGGTCGATAATGATGTGGTGGACAGAGGTGTATAAAAAGCCCGCAAGATTCGTGGTGATTTGAATGGTCTGGCGCCTTGCCCAAAGCCGGGTAAAAACTTCCTGGACGATATCTCTTGCCTCTTCGCGGTTACGGGTTTTGTTGTAGGCGTGGTTAAGCAGCGTAAAAACATACCGGTCGTAAATTGTGGTATAGGCTGCCCCGTCGCCCGATTGTAATAGATCGGACAACTGTTGGTCGGTATATTTTTGGTACACGCTTGAGCCAGGGGAAGCCATTGGCTAAAGTTATAGAAATATTAAAAAGAATGTTAAGTTATTATCATACACGTTAAATAATTGTTGTCTTATTACGATTGGATAGAGTGGCGCAGGAGTATAAATAAGCATTAGCTTTAAAGATCACCTGTCAGCCCCCCGATACAGAAAGTATTTTAGATCTGACTTTCAGTAGGTTATGTATTTTAAGCTTCATTGTGGTATACGGTACACTATAAAAAAAATCTATAAATAAGAATTCAAGCACCGTGTGAAAATTCAAACTCTGATTATCATTAATAATTGGTTAGTGCCACGCCTGAAACAAATTAATGGCAATCGCGAGAATTTGGATATCTACCATTTACTTGTGTATCAATTTATTTTAGTGTTGTACAATATCCACAAAAAAGCCCGCGACATCTCTACCGCGGGCTTAACCATATACAAATTAACCAATAAATTCTATTTTACCAATACCATGTGCTGGTAAGGTTGCAGGTATAGGCTATTGCCTAAGGTTACGGCAGCGTTGGTAAACGCGTTTTTCCAACCTGTTCCTGCCAATGCAGGCGGCACTACGTAAGTAGCATTATTGCCACGGATGTTTGCTATCACCAAAACCTTCTGTTTATCATTTGATTTAGTGAAAGCGGCCACGTTATCGCTGTTATAAACGGTAAGATCGCCAGTTTTGACGGCCTCGCTGCCTGCGCGGAAGTTCAGGATACTCTTGTACTCTGCGGTCATATCCGGGTTGGTACGCCAATCAATAGGGGTATCATAAAAGAAATCTATCTTTTGAGTGGTACCGACTTCCTGTCCGTTGTAGATCATGGGCACACCCTTCATATAAGCGGTTACCAGGAAGGCTGCCATAGAGCCGGTTTTGCCCCCGTAGATATTTACAGGGCTACCATCGCTCAGATAAACATCGTGGTTGGTGGTGTACCTGACCACCTGCGAACCCGGCAACGCCGATGCATACTCGGTGGTATTTGTATTTTGCAATACGCTTAATGAGTTAGATGCATCAAATACTTTGTTCTTGAGGTCCGAATAGAAACCCATACCATATACCATCTGGAAACCGGCCTTGAAATGATCGGCGCGCGTACCTTCGGCAAGCATCATCAGCTTGTGGGTAGCAATACTTTTCATGGCATCATTAGCTTCTTTCCAAAAATCAAGCGGAACAAAATCTGCAGCATCGCAGCGGTAACCATCTATATTGGCGGTGTAAACCCAGTATTTCATGGCGTCTATCATAGCGGCACGCATATCTTTATTGGTATAATCAAGGGCTATAACGTCGCTCCAATTGGTCCCGGCCGGCGGTATGAAGTTACCTGCGGCATCTTGCTTGTACCAGCTTTTGTTAGCCGTCCAGGCGTTATCCCACGAGGTATGGTTTGCCACCCAATCCAGCATTACAGCCATACCTTTAGCGTGTGCGGCATCAACTAAAGCGCGCAGGTCTTCCAGGTTGCCAAATTCAGGATTAATGGCTTTGTAATCCTTAACAGCATACGGCGAGCCCAAACCACCTGCAGCGTTTTTAACCCCTACCGGATAGATCGGCATCAGGTAAACTACGTTAATACCAAGGGCCTTTATTTCATCAAGCTTTGCGGTCACGCTTTTAAAATTGTGGTCTTGGCTGAATGCACGGAGATTCACCTGGTAAATGGCAGCATCGGTTGTGTTCGGTACAGCGGCAAATGGCGAACCGTATTGCGCGTACGCCGAATCAGTTTTAACCTGGGTATTGCTATCTTTTTTACAAAAACTTAATACGGTTAAGAGGGATAAAAACAGCAGTTTCATTAGTGTTGGTTTTAATTTCATGATATCAAATTAAATAGGGCGACGGCAAGCACCGCCCCATGAATTAATTTTTCTTAATAGTGTAATTATAGTTCGACGGATCGTGCAGATCGAGTGTAATCGTATAGTTACCATCAGCCGGTACGGTAATATTATTGATGCCTGGTACATTCCCGTAAACAGGGCTATCAGCATACGTAAGTTTACCATCTGCATCTACACCGAAATCAATTTTCCACTCGTTATTAGCCCTGAATTTGAACGAACCCGCCTTTTTCATATCGCATGTCACGCTCCATACTTTTTTTGCAGGGTCGTAAGCAAGCTGGGTATCTGTATCCCATCCGCCGGGCGAAGCATCACCCAAAATAGACCAGGTAGTTTTCACTGCCGACCATGTTTTAGTATTGAGGTTGATAGACACCTGCATGTAGCCCGGACCCGGTGCCAATAAGCCACCGGCCAATCCATCTTCGGTTATCGTTCCACTGCCGCCATCACCATAATTAATGTGGTTCCAATCCTGCGCACTGGTAAATTTAAAGTAGTAATTATCTGCCGCCGGCATGTAAACATAAGCCTCATAAATATTGGGTTTTAAGGCCGCAGCGGTTGGTGCCTCGCCCGGGTTCCAGCCCTGATAATTACCGGGGATATACAATAGCGGGTAAACTGCAACGGGTTGATAAGGGGTTACTTTTAAGGTAAGCGCTTGGGTGTAAGCATATTGATCTTGATATGACTGGATCCTTACTACTATTATACCCTGCGTGCCGGGCATTAAACCCATATTAAGTGCCATGGTATTCAGATCTTTACCCAGGTATGATTTACTGAGGACATCTTTACCTACTACAACTGTTTTAGCGTTTGCCCAGGCATTAATGCCCACGGTATCCGCAGGTACATCCATCTGCAGGGTATACGTTACCGATGCCTTTACCGGGTACTTTACGGCCGGCCAGGAAAATGTTACTACAGATGTGGTATCATTTGCTTTTGCAAGCGTAACCTCACTTACCGAGGCGATAGGCTCCGTACCGAATGAAACGGTGGCCAGCCTGGTTATCTGGCTCTCTTTTTTACAAGCCACCAGGCCTGCAAAAAATATTACTAAAAGGTATATTAATTTTTTCATGTGTATCTATTGATTAATATCCGGGATTTTGTTTGAGTGTAGGATTAGCATCCAGCGCACCTGTTGGTATAGGGAATATTTGCTTGTAGGCAGGTGTAGCCGGTACAAAACCATGCGCCAAAGTAAACTTGCCAAACCTGATCATGTCCTGCCTGCGATGGCCTTCCATGTTCAGCTCAAAACCACGCTCGTCGTAAATATTATCAAGCGTTGGGCTGGCAATAGCGCCTAAACCTGCCCTTGCCCTCACCTGGTTAAGAAAAGGCGCGGCTGCACCCGGGTTGCCTAAACGCACATGACATTCTGCCTGCATCAGCAATACATCCGCATAGCGGTAAACCGGGAAATCATTAGAAGCACCACTGGCATCTACCGGTGCCGCCGGGAAGAATTTAACATCTCTGATGCCTTCGTTCGGCCCTGCACCCGGGTCCATTAACGAGCTTACATCTTTGGTGTACGTTACGCTACCTGCCTGTGCACCCACCAAAAATTGTTTTTTGCGCACGTCTGCATTATCAAACTTATCATAAAACTCTGCCGGGATAATGGTACCATTCCAACCGGCAAAACCGATTAAGGCAACGCCGTTGGCGCTGTTTAAACTTCTAATTCCGATAATATTACCACTGATGATATTTTCGGTGATGAACAAGGCCATAATGGTCTCATCGTTAGGGCACACATCGCCAAACAATTCGTAGTACTGCGAACCCAGCGGACTTGCAGCGTTTGCCGCGCCGCTATGCAAAGTAAAGCCACCCGTGGCCACCTTATTAGCTGCTGCAAGTGCATCTGCCCAGCGCGGGGTACCGGTATAAACTTCTGCGTTCAGGTAAAGCTTAGCCAGTACCATGTAGCCCGCCCATTTGTTAAAACGGCCATAGTATTGCCCGCCACGGGTTTCAGATAACTGGTCGACATTGTCTTTCAACTCCGTCTCAATAAACTTGAATACCTCGGCACGTTTTTCCTGCGGAATTTTAGATACATCGGTATTATTATCGGTGTAAAATGGCACATCGCCAAAATCATCTATGGCTAAATAATACAACCATGCCCTGATCACTTTTGCTTCGGCAATTTTTGCCGGGTCGGCCTTGGCCGCAGTTAATTGGGCAACGGCAAGGTTAGCGCTGTATATGGACGAATAGATCCAGTTCCAGGTATTGTTGATGATACCCAGGCTTGGCAATGCCGTGCGGGTATAAAGCTGTGCAAAATCCAATTGCCAGTCGCCCGTGTTACGGTGAGGTATCACCTGCTCGTCTGATGAATATGAGTTCAGATCGTACCAGCAGTTATCGCGGCCGGCGTAGTTGCTGCCCCAGCTGCCGGTTACCTTACTGTAAACGTTGGCAAGGGCAACATCGGCCCCTGCGGGTGATGCGTAAAATTCGTTAGTGCTGTATTTATCGTACACATTCTCGTTAACCTTGGTACAACTCTGGGTAACCAGGCCAATAATTGCGGTAACTATTAATATTTTTTTCATGATTGGTGGTTATTTTAGAACAACATTTAAGCCTACTGAAAAGGTGCGGGTACGCGGATAGATACCATTATCTACACCGGAAGAGGCACCGCCACTGGCATCCAGTTCAGGATCTAAACCTTTGTAGCCGGTTATCAGCGCCAGATTTTGGCCGGTTAAGGATACACGCAAAGCGCTGATGTATCTGGTTTTCAGGTTTACCCTGTAACCGAAAGACAGATTTTCCCAACGCAGGTAGGAGCCGTTCTCTAACCAAAGGTCAGATCCGTACTGGGTAGACGCTATACCCAGCGGCACAGCACTTTGCAATACGTTTGACTTACCCAGATTTTCTAACAGGCTGAATTTTTGCCTGATCGCATTGTAGATCTTGTTACCACCCGATCCGCGCCAAACCATCGATACATCAAAATTTTTGTAGTTAAAGCTGGGGGTGAATGCATAGGTGTATTTCGGTAACGACTGGCCTTCTTCTACCCTGTCCTTACTTTGTGCTCCCTGGTCTATTACGCCATCGCCATTTTGGTCAACAACAGTTTCGGCATTGTTGGCATCCTTACCCTGGTGCTGAATGATCTGGTAAGTACCAATAGGCTTGCCCTGTATCAGGTATGCATTGGCACCCCATGCAATGTAATTGGTTGGTATATCGTAACCCTGTATATTACCGCCAAGGCTCAACACCTTGTTCTTCATGATAGAACCGTTACCGGCAAGGGTTAAGGTCATGTTATTATTGCGAATAACGGTATAGCTTAAAGCAAGCTCTATACCCTGTCTTTGCAGGCTACCTACGTTTGCCAGGATGTAGGGCACCAAAAACGGACCCACAAGTGGCACGGTATAGTTGAACAACAAGTTATCTGTTTTTGATGAATAGGCATCAACACTACCATTAATCCGCTGATCGAATAGGGAGAAATCTAAACCTAAGTTGGTTTGTTTAACAGTTTCCCATTTCAGGTTAGGGTTTGCGTTTTGGGTTGCAGCATAGTTAGGGATAATAGCACCACCAAAATAAACGGAACCTGCCTGCCCCACCAACGGGATAGCGTTTTGAGGCGAAATACCTTGTTGATTACCGGTAACTCCATAACCGCCGCGCAGTTTTAAGGAGCTGAAAATGGTTTGGTTTTTCATGAAATCTTCCTGGTCTATACGCCATGCAAGTGACGCCGACGGAAAGTTGGCCCATTTGTTATTCACCCCAAATACGGTTGAACCATCGCGCCTGAAGCTGGCGGTTAACAGATATTTGTTGTTGTAAGCGTAGTTGAACCTGCCTAAGAATGAGATCAATCTTCTGTCGTTTTTGTATGACGAGATATCGCCAACAACAGCTTTAGAAATATCACCTAACTGTAGTGCATTATAAGTAGCAATATCATTAATAAATCCTTTTGCCTGGGCAAAGCTACCATTATAAGTTTGGGCCTGCCACTCATAAACGGCTGTCGCATCAATATGGTGCAAGCCAAAGTCGTGTTTATAGCTCAGGTTAATGTCCATCAGTTTTTCATCGGAATGCCTGTTGTTCACATTGGCAACGCCTTTAAAATCGATAGCTGATTGTATGGTTGACGAAACAGGCGCATAGTACCCCGAATTTTCGTCTATCTTTCTCCAGCTGCCAAACCACCCTGCTGATAAACCCTTGTAGATCTCGAGGTCGGCCTTTAAACTGCCGAACAGATTGTTGATGTTATTATCATTTTTAATGGTAGTAGCCACCGCGTAAGGGTTGGTGTACTGGAACACATTAGGGTCGCGGTAAAAGCTACCGTCGGCATTTAACACAGGATCTGTTGGCCTGGCCACGTAAGCCTGGCTGATCAGGTTAGAGTTAAAGGCAACGTTACCTACCCCGGTTGGGCTGTAGGTGGTTTTGTTGACACCACTATTTAAGTTCATGGTAAGCGTTAACTTATTATCCAGTGCCTTCTGGGTGGCTATAATGCGGCCTATGTATTTTTTATAGCCCGAATTGATCACGATACCCGTTTGATCGATGGCGGTTAAGGACGCACGGTAGTTAAAATCATTGGTACCGCCGCCAAATGCCAGCGTGTGGTTTTGGGTTATACCGTTTTTGGTAAGGATGTTATACCAATCGGTATTGGAGCCATGATTGGCGGATGCGTCTACACCTTGGGCGAGGGCTTGTTGGCTCCAGCCGGCAGCATCCAGTATCTTTAGTTTATTGGCGATCACATCCAGCGAGGTATTTTCAGTAAACTCGACGCTGGTTTTGCCTGCCTGGCCTTTTTTAGTGGTTACCAAAATAACGCCGGGCGCACCACGCGAACCGTAAATAGCAGTTGCCGATGCATCTTTCAAGATGTCAACTGATGCGATCTCACTCGGCGGCACCTGGTTCAACAGGTCAAGGTTACCCTGGATGCCATCAACCACAACCAAAGGGTCGTTGCCGCCTTGTAATGACGTAATACCTCGGATGCGAACACTTGGCGATACGCCCGGCTCGCTGCCCACCTGAGAGATATTTACACCTGCCGCCTTACCTGCCAGCTGTTGCAGCGGGTTGGTAATAGGGCCGGGGTTAAGATCCTTAGCGGCTATATTAGACACCGCGCCCGTAATATCTGTTTTACGGCTGGTACCATAACCCACAACCACCACTTCTGACAGTGACTTCGCGTTTTGCACCATCTGGATAGTTATTGGCTGGTTAGCCGTCAGGCTTTTCTCGGTGACATCATAACCCACAAAGGTTACGGTTACCACAATAGCTTGTTGTGTGCTGTTTAGCTGAAAGGCGCCGTTAACATCCGTAGCGGTTGCTGTTTCAGTCCCTTTAATGCGCACTACTGCCCCGGGTAAAGGCTGGTTGCTCTCGTCAACCACTTTGCCTTTAAAGGGTGTATTTTGTGCAAATGTAAACGCAGCACAAAAAAAGAAAAGCACAGTCAAGCCGTACTTGAATAAGGAAATGTGTTTCATCTAAAACGGTTTAATTGGTTTAATAATCGGGTTGCCGTTATGAGGCCGGCAACAGCATCAAAGTAAAAGAGCTTTACGCGTGCATACAATATCTAAGAGTTGAGATATTAAAAAAATCCGACTCACTTAAATAATAAAAAACTGATAATGAGTCATTTATCAATGATAAGGCTCGTGGCTTATATAGATAATTACGAATAAGTTTGATGTAAAACAGGCATTTTGTAAGCATCATAACAGAATTTTTGGGATACCTTCGGCCTCCATCCTGCTCAATAAATCCGCGTTTACCCAAAAAACAAGAATTAAATTGTTAACGACATTTCTTTAACGGCTTTAATACCCATCACCTTGTCCTCAAATTCATCATTGGGAACAAAAGAGCGGTTCTTCACTTTTGTTTTGTAGGTGTAAATGGTGTTTACCGAATAATTAAGGATCTTGGCAATGGTTTCATTTTCATCTATACCCAACCTTATCAGCGCAAATATGCGCAGCTCGTTATTCAATAAATGGCCTTCGGCCAGATGTGTTTGATGGTCTGCATCAAACAACAGGTTAAAATCTTCCACAAAATTCGGGAAGATGTTAAGGAATACCTTATCAAAACTGTGCGACAGGTTCTCTCTCTCATAATTGGTATTCAGGCGGTTTAGCACCAGTTGCACTTCATCGTACCGCTTCTCTTTCAGGATTTTTTCTATCGAGCGTTTCAGACGGTCTAACTTCCCAATATAGTCCGAGTGAATGTTGAAAAAGTTGCCGATATATTCGTCCTTGATCATGTTAGCTTCATCCAGTTTGATATTGGTGTGTGTCAGCGACCGGTTGGCCTTATCTAGCGTACTGTTTACTTCGGTGAGCGATTCGTTAGCTGTATGCAAGTCGTTATTTTTTTTGACAATGATCTCATCTGCTATACGCAGTTTTTTTAACTGCCTGGATGTTATAACGGAGAAGACGATAACCACTACAATAAGCAACGTAATGATAGCCGCATACATCATCAGCGACCGCTTTTGCTTTTCGATCCCGTTTATCTTCTCGTTTTCGATGATGGGTAATATGCTGCTGATTTGCGCTTCGCGATGCCGCGCGCCATAGAACGTGGCATCGTTTATGGCATTATGGATATACAAAAAGGCATTTTTAGTATCACCCTGCTGATACAGACGGGTAGCCAAATTGGTGAGTGCTACCGATTCTTTGGTAGAATGCATGTTATCTATAATGGCAGCCTGTAAAAGATGCTGCATACCCAGATCGTTATTTTTATTCACGAAATAGATATAGCTAAGGCAACTCAGGTTAACTGCGCTGTCCTGATGAGTTTGCGGTAGCTTCATAATAGCCAGGTATGGGGCCAGCGCTGTCTTGTAATCTGCCGAGCGCAAAGCCTTTAAACCGGCCGCTGAAAGGTATTCATAGGTACCGGGCTGATGCGAATTAAGTATAGAATCACAATATTTTAAGCCAATGGCGCTGTAGTGGTAGTAGTAATCATCTATCTTATCATAATCACCGATATCAAAATGGCTGCGGGCCTGCAAAAATAAGTACTGAAACCGTTGATGTTTGCTGAGATACCGGGTGTTTACCCTGCTTAGCGTATCTAATCCCTCTTTAAACATCCCGGCAGATATGAGCACAAAGCCCATATCGACCTTAGCATAGTTAATTTTGTTCGGGTCTTTTAGCTGGTAAGCGCAAACGTTCAGCTTTTTACTATAAACGTAAGCAGAATCGTGCACGAATGATTTATAGGCATCAAAGAGCTTTTGATAATTATCATAACGTGCCTGTAAGGAGGTATAATTAGCTCTTAATTCAAGCTTTATCCTGTTAATTGCTGCAAAACGGGCCTGGTCGTTTTGTTTTTTATGCTCAAGAATATTGTTAAGTACTTTTTGCAGGCTATCTGTCTTATCCGCAGCAAGCGTAACATGCGGCCGCAATAATAATAGCATAAAAATAAAATAACCTATAATGAACTTGTATGGGCTAATGGTTATCATTCCCTAAAGATTTACATTAATTAATATGCAAAATAAGTAATTTATATGATCATATCCCTTCGCCTGTTTGGTATTGATTTTTATTTATTTGTTTGAAAGATCAAAGCATTCGGCTTAAACCCTTCGGAGGTTTCTAAATGGCGGAGCACGACATACACATGATCGCGGAAAGCGACTGTGTGATCGATATCGGTCCGGAGCAGGTGAAGACGGCGGGACGATCTTTGCTGAAAGTACACCGTCGGATATTCTTGAGGTACAGAATAGCCGCACAGCTCCTTATTTGGCAAAACACATTATACGGTAAATGTATTAGCAATGCAAAAAATCGGGTTGGGCAGGTCCTGTCACAGTGATTATCGATTTTCAAAAATTCGGTTGCCATTGCAAGGAGCACTCTGTCTAATTCGTTCGGCGTTGTATTTTTACTCATTTCTCTTTTATTATTTCAGAGACAAAAGGATGAATTTTGCTATCTATTTGCATTTTAAAACTAATAAATAAAAAAGCATTTAACGCGGACCGTCCGCGCTTCTTTGCATCATTGAATGCAGAAGAGGAATTTATGCAATTTGGAATTTTTAAAGCAGACAAAACACCACATCACCCCATAATAAAGCAAGCTCAGCCGCCCCATAGTAAAGCGTATATAAATGGCGCTGAAAAATGACTGAACCTGATAGGCAGCCACCCTTGGCAATGTGGCGTCTTATCTTCAAGGGGTGTTTAAGGGGTGTATGTGGCTGGGAGAATGGTTGGGTAAAGGATGCATGGCGGTAATCTGTCCGCAGGCCTGACCTGCGGATAAGGTTTGAATAATGTCGTTGCCATGGAAGGGTTAATCACCCCTTTGCTCGAAGTGTATAATTATTATAGTAATCTTGCCCAGAAGAAATGCGCGATTGAACTTAACAGTGTCCGTATCGGCTCTATGGCGGATATCATGCTGAAAGACCAGTATGGGATGCATTTGGTCGGGTTTATGAAGTTCAATTTTTCGAAGACAAAACATCCCGCTGAAGAAGCCGCCGTGAAATTAAAAGTATTGAAAACGTATTACGATGGCAAAAACATCGACCTCAATCCAAAAGACTGCATTTTGGCAGATGTGGCTGCCCGCCGTATCTATACTTTGGCTGAAGTCACTGATGCGGGAAAAGTGCTGGACAAGGCAACGATTCTGATCCAGGATAACTGGGATTTAAACTGACTCAAAAGGGGCGCAAAAGGATGTAAAAACAAGCAAATTTGAGCGATTTTGAACGCTTGTAACTTGCTGTATAACGGTTAAATACATCACTTCCGCATACCTCAAATCTAAAATTAAATTTGAGGTATGCAGTTTGGTATCAAACAGCTTGAGAACAATGATATTTTTTGATATTTCAGGGGATGGTCTTAAAGCACAAAACCCTGTAAATCAGATGATTTACAGGGTTTTAATTTGATTGGTATCGCTTGTTGTCGGGATGGCAGGATTCGAACCTGCGGCCTCCACATCCCAAATGTGGCGCGATACCGGGCTACGCTACATCCCGATTGGGATTGCAAAGGTAGCTTTTTTGTATAGTTGTGCAAACTTTTTTTAAAAGAATTTGCAGTGGTTTGTTTAACCAATTCATTTGCAAAAACTTAGCATCAAAAATATTTTTTATAAATACCGAAATGGCACTCAATACATATAACATCCTTACATGATACAGCACTCTTCACTAAAATGTAATTATATTTCATCATTTATATCACTATACAAAAACAATTTACCCTGCTTTGCATTCCTACAACATATTCGCTAATCCGACAAAAATTGAGAAGTAAGAAATACGTAGCCATACTTGGCGGCGGGCCAAGCGCCCTGTTTATGTTTAAGCAGTTTGTAGATGCCAAAAGATCTGATTTTGAGATAACCATTTTTGAAAAAAACAATGTGCTGGGTGCCGGAATGCCCTACAGTAACCAGGGGTCTAATGACGAGCATGTCACCAATGTATCGGGCAACGAAATCCCCGAGATGGTTACCTCCATTAACGATTGGATAAAAACCGTTTCAAAGGATACACTGGATAAATACCGCATCGACCCCAAAAAATTCAACGAGTATAAAGTGCTGCCCCGCCTACTTTTCGGGCAGTATTTAACCGCGCAATTTGGCTTGCTGCAAAAACAGGCTAAAGAGCAGGGCCTGGAGTTTGAGGTAAAATACAATACCGAGGTAACCAATATAACCGACAATACAGATAAGCAAACCGTAACTGTAGAAATAAACGGCGAGACAAAGCATGAATTTGATCATGTTGTTATCTGCACCGGTCATAAATGGCCTAAAAATAACGAGGGCAAAATACCGGGGTATTTCGATTCACCATATCCGCCTGTAAAACTTGCCTTTAAAACTAATGAAGCTGTCGCGATACGTGGCTCATCGCTGACAGCTATTGATGCCATACGGACACTATCAAGGCACAACGGTGTATTTAGTAAAGATGACGCGGGGTTGCTTAGCTACAAAGTTTTAGATGAAAGCAAAGGCTTTAAAATTGTGATGCACTCTCGTAACGGCTTGCTACCTGCGGTACGGTTTCACCTGGAGGATTCGCATCTGGCTACAGGCGCCGAGCTTACCCCGGAGGAGATCAAACAAAACCGCGACGAAAACAACGGTTTCCTGTCGCTCGACCTTGTGTTTGAAAAGGACTTTAAGCTGGCTTTTAAAGAGAAACAGCCGGAGTTTTACGAACGTATAAAAAACATGCGCATGGAAGACTTTGTGACCGATACCATGGATCACCGCGAAAGCATAGCCCCCTTTGAGCTTTTTAAAATTGAATACAAAGAAGCCGAGGTATCCATCAAACAACGCAAATCTGTTTACTGGAAAGAGATGCTGGGTGTACTTAGCTTCGCGATGAATTACCCCGCCAAGTACTTTTCTGCAGAGGATATGATGAGGTTGCAGAAATTTTTAATGCCCTTAATATCAGTTGTGATAGCTTATGCGCCCCAAAGCTCTGTTGAGGAAATGATGGCGCTGCACCAGGCTGGCGCGTTAGATATTGTAACCGTTGGCGATGACAGTTATGTTGAGCCTGTTGAACAAGGCGGTGCAATTTACCACTACACCGATGAACATGGTAAAGAACATACTGATGCCTACAAAACTTATGTAGACTGTGTAGGCCAGCCACATTTAACCTTTAATGAGTTCCCTTACAAGGGCCTGAGCGAAAACCGCACGGTTACCACTGCCAAACTCTGGTTTAAATCGCCGGAAAATGGCCAAAAAGAAGTAGAGAACGGAAATAACAAGGTAAAGGCCGATGGAAAGGGCGGCTATTATTTAACCGTACCGGGGATTGCCATCAACGATAATTTCCAGGCAGTAGATAGCTACGGCGCGTTTAACCAACGTATTTACGTTATGGCTGTACCTTATATTGGCGGCTATAATCCCGACTACTCCGGGCTTGATTTTTGCCAGGAAGCATCAGGCCATATTATAAACAGCATCCTACTAAATTAAACATGACCAACCAGATAACAGCCGATACGCCCAAACTCTACATGCTACTTTTAGGCTCAAGGGCACCGGGCAGGCATATAGAGCAGCACGATATTTTTTTTGGCATTGGCAATTCGCTTAAGGATTTGGTGCCTGATATTAAAGCCTTTTGGCGTAACACAGGTACCAGCCTGCATATCGATGGTTACCGCGAGGTTAATACCGTTGATGGTTACAGGGTAAAAGTTGTACCTAAAGGCGCAGAACAGCAACCATCAGCTAACAAGCTTTTTTTTGTGAACCTGGGCGGATATATTTCTGGGCAACTGGCCGAGCAGCACCATATTGTACTTACCGTACAAAACGACAAGGGGCCTGCCATACAGGAATCGAAAAAGACAGTTTTCTATCGCACTAATACCATAGCCGGTATGAAAGGCGCTAACGCGCATATCGACGATAAGTATGGTATAGATGTAGACGACATTTACCGCATTGAAGAAATGCTTTCCCCTACCCTGAAAGATAAATACTATATCGAGATAACTCCGGAAGATGGCTTAACGGAAGATGAGATCCACTTGGGCTATTTTAAGTTAGATAAACTTACCTAGTTAATTGTTTATCAGATAATTACAACGTTATATCCAAATAAAGATAGCTTTTTTACATTCCTCCCTGACAAATACTTCTAATTTAAATTATTTCTAACTGGTTAAAACAAGTTGGTGTTTTTTAGCTTGTATTAGTACAACTTATTGTGCTAAAAACAAACTCAACATAAAACATCATGGCTAAGAAAGAAACCGGCACCGAGCCGAAATTCGCGACCGCGTCGCCTGACAAGACTGATACAGGTTTACTCGACCTTTTTAAAGACGGCATTATGGATATTTACTGGGCCGAAAACCACCTGGTAAAAAACCTTCCTAAAATGATAGCCGCTGCAAATTCTTCAGAGCTAAAAACAGCTATCGAAAATCACCTCGAAGAAACCAAGACCCATGTAAGCAGGCTTGAAGAAGTTTTTGGCTTGTTGGGCGAGAAAGTAATAGCCAAAAAATGCGATGCGATGGAAGGCCTTACCAAAGAAGGTGAAGGCATTATAGAAAGCACCGAAGCCGGTACTGATGCGCGCGACGTTGGCATTATAATGGCATCACAAAAGGTAGAGCATTACGAAATTGCTACCTACGGCGGCCTGGCATCATTAGCAACAACTTTAGGCCTGGCAGATGTTGCCGCTATTTTAGAGCAAACACTGGCAGAAGAAAAAACCGCTGATGAGAAATTAACAGAAGTTACCACAACCATTACTACACAGGCATAATTATGGCTAAAAATGAAAGAGCGGTAAAACCGGCTACCGAACCAACCAACTTAAAAAGCGAACAGTTAGGCCAGTTTAGGGACGATGCCGGAGGCCGGCAGATGACCACCAATACGGGTTTAAAAATAAACGACGACCAAAACTCTTTAAAGGCAGGCGACCGAGGTCCTTCCCTTTTGGAGGATTTTATATTAAGAGAAAAAATAACCCATTTTGACCACGAGCGTATCCCCGAACGGGTGGTACATGCACGTGGCTCGGGCGCGCATGGGGTTTTCAAATTGTACGAAAGCCAATCGGCGGTTACCAAAGCACTGTTTTTAAACGATACCGAAACAGAAACGCCTGTATTTGTACGTTTTTCTACTGTTGCAGGCTCGCGTGGCTCAACCGATCTTGCAAGGGACGTACGCGGTTTCGCGGTGCGTTTTTACACGCAAGAAGGCAACTTTGACCTGGTTGGTAACAACATGCCTGTATTTTTTATACAGGATGCTATCAAATTCCCCGACCTGATCCACGCCGTTAAACCCGAACCGGATAACGAGATACCACAGGCTGCATCAGCCCATGATACCTTCTGGGATTTTATTTCCCTAATGCCCGAATCTGCGCACATGATCATGTGGGCTATGAGCGACAGGGCGCTGCCACGCAGCTACCGTATGATGGAAGGCTTTGGTGTACACACCTTCCGCTTTGTAAATGCTGATGGCGTAGCATGCTTTGTAAAATTCCATTGGAAGCCTTTATTGGGCGTACACGCCGTTGCGTGGGATGAAGCGCAGAACATATCAGGTAAAGACCCCGATTTTCACCGCCGTGACCTTTGGGATGCGATTGAAAGCGGCAACTTCCCTGAATGGGAACTGGGTGTACAGATTGTACCCGAAGAAGATGAATTTAAATTTGAATTTGACCTGCTCGATTCAACTAAAATAATCCCCGAAGAGCTGGTGCCTGTACAACGCATTGGTAAAATGACGCTGAACCGCAACCCCGATAATTTCTTTGCCGAAACAGAACAGGTTGCCTTCCACTTAGGCCACATCGTACCGGGGATAGATTTTACAAACGACCCATTATTACAAGGCCGTTTATTCTCATATACCGATACGCAATTACTGCGTTTAGGCGGACCAAACTTTCAGCAGATCCCAATCAACCGCCCGGTTGTGCCTGTTTACAACAACCAGCGCGACGGCTTTTCGAGGCAGAATATTGACGCGGGCAAAACCAGCTATAGCCCAAATTCGCTCAACAACAATTCGCCCGAACAGGTTAAGGCCGAGCAAGGCGGCTACGTAACGTTCCCTGAACGTATTGAGGCAAGTAAGATCCGCGCCAGGAGCAAAAGCTTCCTGGACCATTTTAGCCAGGCCAGGTTATTTTTCAATAGCCAGTCGGACCCGGAGAAAAACCACATTGTAGATGCCTTAAGCTTTGAGCTGGGTAAAGTGAAGACCATCGCCATACGCGAACGCATGCTGGGCATCTTATCGTTAATTGATAAAGGCCTTGCTGCCGAAGTGGCTTACGCCCTGGGCTTGCACGTACCGCAGCCGGAAACGCCTGTTAACAAAAGTATCCCAGCGGATGCCAATGTGGAGGATTACGAATCTGTACAGGTTGAAGGTTCATTAACCAAATCTGAAGCGTTAAGCATGGCAAATACGGTTAAGGATAGCATCCAAACCCGTAAGATAGCTATACTTGCTGCCGATGGTGTGGATGAGAAAGCCCTGTTCGCGGTAAAAGAAGCCATAGAGGCTGATGGTGGTGCTGTAAATGTTATTGCGCCAAGGTTAGGCTTTATTACCTCCTTAAACGACGAGCAGATCCAGGCTGATGAAAGCTTTTTAACAGCAGCATCGGTTTTATTTGATGCCGTTTATGTACCCGGTGGTGGCAACAGTGTTGCTTCAATTGAGGCAGACCCTGACGCGGTACACTTCCTGAACGAAGCATTTAAACATTGCAAAGCCATAGCGGCGGATGCAGGTGCGATGCAGGTTTTAGAAGCAACCTACTTTAGCAAAAAGATAGAGAACGATGAAGGTGTTATTGTAAGCGATGATACCGCCACTTTAGCTGCCGATTTTATCGAAGCTATTAAGCAGCACCGTTTCTGGGAACGCGAAAAGCCGAGAAAGATCCCGGCTTAACATTAATAATTATTTGAAAGCGCCCTGTTAAACAGGGCGCTTTTTTTATTGGTTTAAAATGGCAAAAGCGCCCTCATTACCCTGTTGGGCTGCGATATCATAAGCCGTTAGGCCACGCGCATCTGTAAGGGTTTTATCAGCGCCTGCATCAAGCAATTGCTTCAACATATCGTTACGGCCAAACATAGCGGCAAACATTAAAGCCGTACCGCCGTTGCCATGCATCTGGTTAAGGTTGGCATCCCTGTCAATAAGTAACTGGGCTATATCGGTGTAACCTTTAAAACACACACCCATTAAGGCTGTGTTGCCACCAAAATCTGCACCGTTGACATCCGCGCCGTTATCCAGCAGGAAACGAACGGTTTCTAACTGGTTATTATAACAGGCAATTATTAGTGGCGTGTACCCTTTGGCATCTTTAGCCTCGATACTAACACCCTGTTTCAAAAGTTCCTCAATTACCGGGATCTCTCCTTTACGCGCCGCATGTATCAATACTTCGTTCAAGTCTACGTTTTCCATCAATTAGTAACTAAAATTTACAGGTATAGTTTGCTTTTTAAAATGATTTATCAATCCCATTTAAAGGTAACTATACGGTTGTTCAGTTTCCACTTTTCCGGGAACTGGTTAGTCATCCAGTCTAAAGGCTCGCCGTTGGGTTGTACTTTGGCAGCATTAATAAACGCTTGTCTGATAGCCGATTTTTTCTCCGCGTCTAATATATCCAGCTCGGCCGATATAAATAACGGCGAACCACTTTCGGCAAGCAGCTGCATCCATTGCTTGTTTTTATCCCAGGGCACATCTTTGGTTAAGCCAACACAATCGCCATCCGCAGCGTAAAAGGTATTATTTTGCGGCATACGGAAACCAAGCGTGTTTACGCCCATTTTTTTGGTACGTGCCCACTCCTTTCCGCTGGTATCATCGCCGGTGCGGTTAAGCTCAAACACCCCTGCCGATAGGTGGCTCATGGTATTACAGCCAATGATATACATATCCCCTGCCGATTCGCGAATAGCACCGTACAGGTGGTTAATGATCTCGGCGTTGGTTTTGCTTTGATCCTGAAACTTCCAGCCCGGGGCGGTAAATGTATCTTTCATCTGCGAGCCCCATTTGCCAAATATATCCCAGGTGCTGTAATCGTGCTTTACCAGGTGGTAACCCCATTGTTTATACAGGGCTATATTGCGTTTCACACGCGCTATATTTTCAGGGATGGTTGGGTCGAGAATGAGTTCATCATCAGTTTGCCCGCGTCCCGGTATTTTGGGGGCAAGCAGGGCTTTGCTGTCATCTTTACGGGCAATTAAAGGGCGTGTCCACAAACCGGGGCGCATACCGTGGCTCTTTACCTCATCGGCCATTTTATGCATATCCTTAAACTTATCGTTCACTATCGAAAAGTCATCCGGCTGCTGCCAGCCATCATCTATAACCGAAAAGGGGCGGTTATCAGTATCAAACACCAATTCGGCCATGGCCGTAGTTTGGTCTTTTATGGTTTGGAAAGAATTTTTGCCGTATACCACATACCAATCGTTAATACCGTAAACAGGTTGTTTTGGCAGGCGCGGCTTGGCACACATTACTTTGCAAAAATTGGTTAGGGTAGCATATGGTGTTTGGCCAACTTTACCCAGGCTGGTTACAATATCTGCAGCATGCAGGGTACGCTGACCCAGCCTTACACCCACTCCACCGGAATGGGTGTCCATAATTAATGCTATACTGCCGGGCTTAACTTCCCAGTAGCTCATGGTATTCGCCCCGGTTTTCACACCAAAACAAGCGGTTTGCTTACCGTCATACAACAGCGTATACCATGGGTTTTTAGTATTTGCATCAGGCGCGCGCCATGCCAGGTCGCCATAGCCGCGTTCCCAGTGGTCGCCAAAGATCTTGTTGTATTTGGCAGTTTGGTAGTTCCATTTAAACTTAATGGCTTGTAATTCGCTTTTGGGCGCATGCACATATACCGCTTGAGCGTTACCGCTGGCTTTAACTTCAACCTTAATATCCCGGTGACTGAATACTGACCCGCCTTTACCTATAAGCTTTACCCATTGGTTGCCAACTTGTGCCCAGGCCTCATCCGGGTGATTAATAAGTGAATTGCCGATAACATTGGCGAACGTTAAGCGGCTGTACATAACCGAGGCCAAGCCTGCGGCTGATATTTTTACAAAATTACGTCTTAGCATAGATGGTGTGTAAGAATGGCTAATTTAGTGATTAGAAAGTTTTAAGCAACTATCAAAAAAAGAAAACACACCGAATAGTGTTAATACATTTATTTCCTAAATTGCGATCAATATGAAAAACGTATTCGCGATATTATCATTTATGGCTACTACTTTAACCGCATCAGCGCAGGACTGGCCAAACATTAAACGTTACGAAGAAGCAAACAGCAAGCTTGCCGCCCCTGCACCCGGCCAAAAGCGGGTGGTTTACATGGGCGATTCTATAACGGATTTTTGGATAGTTAACGACTCCACATTTTTTGCTGCCAACAATTATGTTGACCGCGGAATAAGCGGGCAAACAACCGGGCAAATGCTGGTTCGCTTCAGGCAGGATGTAATTAACCTTAAACCGGCTGTTGTGGTGATACTTGCCGGGATAAATGATATAGCTGAAAATAACGGGCCATCAAAAATAGAAGATGTGGCAGGTAACATATTTTCTATGGCTGAATTAGCAAGGGCGCACAACATAAAAGTGGTTATATCATCTGTACTGCCTGCAAATAAATTCCCCTGGAGGCCATCTATAAACCCCACAGAAAAGGTTACAATACTGAACAACATGCTGAAAGCTTACGCGGCAAAGAACAATATGGTTTACCTGGATTACTTTACCGCCATGGCCGATGATCAACGCGGCCTGCCTGCAAAGCTTTCTAAAGATGGAGTTCATCCTAACCTTGAAGGTTATAAGATAATGGCACCTTTGGCTAAAGCCGCCATTGCTAAAGCACTGGCTAAAAAGTAAAAAATAGGGTGTCCCATTCTGTCCCGTTTTTCAAGAAGTGGGACACCCCAAACAATTTGCTTAAATAATTGATTATTAATATTTAAAACCTAAATGGAGAACAATTACTTTAATTAAAAATTGATTTGCTGATTTTCCAATTTACTGATTATCAATGCTTTAATTATTAATTCTCATTAGTGTAATAAATAGTGGGACAGTGTAAACTGACCCTTCCTAAAAGGCGCTGATAAACGCTATTATTTTCCCGGGTTGAAGATAGCGACCCCCACCCTCGAATCAGCGCAGCCATAGTACAGGAACCACTTCTTTTGAAAGTATACCAGGCCTTCCATAAATACGGTGCCTGCCGGGTATTGCCCGCTTTTTTCAAAAGCTTCCTGCGGTACAAAAAATGGCTTATCTAAACGGCTCAGGGGTTTTGTAGGGTCGATAGCTGAGAATATGACCTGGCCGCCGCAGTATGAATTTGCGGTATAATTTTTATCGCCATGGTCTTTATTGTTTTTGCCGTTATATAATAACAATATGCCTTTAGGTGTCATAATAGCCGGCGGGCCACATTCGGTAAGGTCGCTATCGAAATAATTTTTACGGGGAGATATTAGTGCCCGCAAGCTGCCGTCATCTTTCACTAACGGCGTCCAGTTAACCAGGTCTGTTGAGGCTGCTGCAAACACTCCTAATTCGCCCCAATACATCCAGTATTTACCGTTTATTTTAGCGATCACCTGCTTGCCGTTAACCAGTTTGGTAATGATAGATGCAGATTTACTGGCGATGTTAAAGAACCTGCCGTTATATGCTTTGCGGAATATAGGGCCGTGCTTAGTCCATTTTTTAAGATCTTTTGATGTGGCTACACCAAGGCGTGGCATATCGTGGTTCCACTGGGTGTAAAACACCACAAAGGTGCCGTTGACTGTCATGGCTACGCGCGGGTCTTCGCAGCCGCCTGTCCATTCAAACTCCTTCTGGCTGTCGTTGTCAGGATAAAGCACCGGTGCAGGCAAACGTTTTACCGAGGTACCGTTACTGCTTATGGCTAAACCAAGGCGCGATGTACGGCCCCCTATCCCCGTTCCCGATTTATCTTCGGCACGGTATAGGATATAGATCTTACCGTTTTTGATGGTAGCAGCAGGGTTAAAAGTGTCGTTAGATTCCCAATCCATTTGCCTTTTACGCATCGGGTCGTAAAAACGGCTGGTGGTATCCGGGCTTATCAGTGGATTGACACCTACCGGCCTTATGAAAGGCCCAAAAGCCCATACAGGCAGTTTTTGGTTCTGTGCCGATACCGTGCCTGCTGTCAGAATAAGCAGGGCAATGACTTTAATAAGCTTGTAAATATTTTTCATTTCTATTTAAGTAATAGGTGTTAACCTTGCCAGGTATTGGTCCATATCATCTTCATATAAAACTTCAACTGCCCAGCCCACTTCTGTTGCAACAGCTTTTAACTTTTCGGCATCAATGTAAAGCCACTTAAACCAATCTGTTTTTTGGCCTTTGTAAACATACTGGTATGATAGTTCGCCGTAGTAGTTTTCACTAACAGGCAAGTCACCTTCATACAAATAAGCAATGTCGGATGAATCGAATAATAACTGGCCGCCTTTGTTCAACAGTGTTTTAGCGTGTTTTAAAAACGCGCGTAATTGATCTATAGTTCCGCAGAGGCCGATGCCATTCATCATTAACAACAAAGTGTCGTATTTGTCGTAATGATAAGTATAAATATCAGCCGCGACAGCGCGTTTAACGCCTCGTTGCAGCATAATGGTTACTGCAAGTTCAGAAATATCCAGCGCGGTAACATCAAGGTTTTTATCCTGTAAGATCAACGCATGGCTACCTGCTCCTGCGCCAATATCAAGTACCTTGCCCTTGCACTTGTTTAGCGCAATAAGTTCCAGGTCGGGCATTTCATCTGCTGTACGGAAATATACATCCAGCGGCATCTCTTCTTTAGGGCCATAGGTATTATTTATCCATAATTTATGCTCGCCTTCGCCTTTAAAATAGTCGAAAAGTGCCTGGCCAAATATATCTTTCAAGTGGTTGGTAGTTTATAAGCCAAAGAAAAGCAATGAATGCTAAAGCGTCAAACCTTTTTCTTTACAACACTTAGCTCACCGGTATTTTCACGATAAATGGTTTGCACATCGTCGTAATTATCAACGTTAGCTTTAAGGCGTACATCACTCATCAGGTCGTCTTTCGTCATCAGGCTGCTGGTTAAATTATGCTGGTTTATTTCACCATTCTCAAACAGCACTTCCCGGTCGCCCTTAAAAAAATGTTCGATGCGTTTGTTTTTTATAATAAGCCAGGCAAGGCCACGATGCAATAATACCATAGCGAGGCATGCCCCCATTGTTGCTATAAATGGCGAAGCGCCAACAATAGCCCTGCTCAACACAGCGCCAAAAATTATTTGCATGATGGTATCAAAGCCTGTTTTTTTGGCGAACGTTCTTTTGCCCGAAATGCGAATGAGCGCCATCGCTATAAAATATACTACAATTGCACGCGCGCTCATTTGCCATACGGTGAGATCTTTGCCCTCGCCAAATATTTTAATAATAATATCCATCGCTCACTTAATATTAATAAGTATTAACATGGTGTTAAATAATAATTAAATCAGCGTAAAATTGTTTGAAGTTATAGTATTTTATATAGACTAATAACCTCAATACAATATAGTATTTACACAAAAAAGCCGCTTCAAATTACTTTGAAACGGCCTATAAATACAACATGAAAAATGTTAGCTATCCTTATCAACAGGCTTTTGCATTTCGGCCATGTTGTGGGCAACCATAGTATCGGGCGTAATGTGGCTCATACCAACCATCACCTTATTTTTAAAGCCTGATATGATCTTGTCATCGCCGGCCATTAGTGCATCGTAACCATCTTTAGCTACATCTGCCGGGTTAGAAAGCGACTCTTTGTCCTGCACTATTTTGGCATCCTGCATACCGGCTTTGTTAAAGAAATCGGTAGCGGTAGCGCCCGGCAGCAACGCGGTAACGGTGATGTTTGTATCCTTCACCTCTTCGCGGATAGCTTCGGTTAACGAAAGTACATAGGCTTTCGTGCCATGATATACCGCCTGCCATGGACCCGGCGTTTCACTGGCTATAGATGCCAGATTTAAGATCTTACCTTCGTTACGGGCCACCATCTCTTTTAAAAAGTGTTTGGTAAGTATGGTTAATGCGCCAATGTTAAGGTCGATAATCTTAAGTTCGCGTTCTATGTCGTTATCTTTAAACAAGCCGTAGGCACCCTGGCCGGCATCGTTTACCAATACATCAACCTGTATGCCGGTATGTTTAACATCTTCGCATAGCGAGAAAACCTCTTCGCGGTTAAACAGATCTTTAGCGAAGGTTATCACATCTATACCGCTTTCCTTTAGTTCGGCGGCTGTTTTATCCAGTTGCTGCTGGTCGCGCGATACAATAATGAGGTTGTAACTATCTTTTGCAAAAAGTTTTGCCAGTTCGTAGCCGATGCCGCTTGTTGCGCCGGTAATTAAGGCATATTTGGTAGCATTCATAATTTAGATTTTTAGATATTGTAGATTTGTGTTGCTTACCCAGTATTTATGCTATAGCCAGGGGTGTATTGCGCTGGCAAAAAACACCAGGGCCATAAGCAGTAGCATAAAATAAAATTTAACCGTTTCGTTTTTCATGCTGTCATCATTTAATTATCCGTTTACTACTTCGCCGCCATTAACATGGATTACCTGCCCGGTAATGAACGAAGAATCATCTGACGCGAGGAAAACATAGGCAGGCCCTAACTCTGACGGTTGCCCGGCGCGTTTCATGGCGGTTTCGCTGCCAAACTCCTTTATCTTTTCCTCATCGAATGTTGATACGATGAGCGGTGTCCAAACGGGACCTGGCGCTACAGCGTTCACCCTTATTTGTTTCTCAACCAAATTGGTAGCCAGCGAACGGGTAAACGTGGTTATGGCACCTTTGGTAGAAGAATAATCTATAAGGTTTGGCGACGAGCGGTATGCTGTTACCGATGTAGTGTTGATGATGGTATCCCCCTCCTGCAAATGATCTAAAGCAGCGGTAGCAAAATGGAAGTAAGCGAAGATGTTGGTCTTAAAGGTATCTTCTAACTGCTGCTCGGTAATGTCTTTAAATTCTTTTTGTGGCACCTGCATACCGGCATTATTAACCAGTATGTTTAGTTTGCCCAGCTCATCAACCGTTTGCTCAACCGCCCTGCGGCAAAAATCACGGTCTTTAACATCTCCCTTTATTAATAAGCATTGCTGCCCCGCGGCCGCTACAAGGCCCTGCGTTTCTTCGGCATCACCATCTTCTTCCAGATAAACAATCGCAACATCGGCGCCTTCATAAGCATAATGTACCGCAATAGCACGGCCAATACCGCTATCGCCACCGGTTATTAATGCAACCTTGCCTGCAAGTTTCCCTGCTGCTTTATAATTGGGTTTAATATATTCAGGTCGCGGGTCCATTTCAGCTTCCACACCGGGCTGATGCTCTTGTTTCTCGGGTGTTTCTTGTTCGGTGCTCATATCGGTAGTAATTTAAAACGGCTACCGCGCATTGCGATAGCCGTGTATTTTGTCTCTCTTTATTCCCAGGGGTTTAAAACAACCTTTACGCAGTCGTCTTCTTTCTTTTCAAATATTTCGTAGCCCTTGGTAACCTCGCTTAGGGGCATCCTGTGGCTAATAATATCATCAAGTACAACCTTTTCTTCCTTTACAAGGTCAATCAGGTGGTCAATGTAGTTTAACACCGGTGCCTGGCCCTGCCTAATGGTTAAGCCTTTATCAAAAATGCGGTGCATTGGGAAGTTATCGTAGGTAGAACCGTAAACCCCCATAATGGTAACAGTACCACTGCGGCGAACGGCTTTAAACGCCATATCTAAAACCTTCATGCTGCCAACCTCAAAATTTACCAGGGCTTTTGCCTTGTCAAGTATGGTACGGTCGGGCTCAAAGCCTACAGCATCTACACAAACATCGGCACCACGGCCACCTGTCATTTCGCGGATAGCCTCAACTACATCAACCTCATCAGGGTTAAGCGTATCTACTTTATTAACCTGGCGGGCTTTCTCTAAACGGTAGTTAAGCGGGTCAATAGCAATAACACGGCTTGCGCCGTTTAACCATGCCGCTTTTTGAGCCATCAAACCAACCGGGCCCGAGCCAAATATGGCTACCACTTCGCCACCTTTTAGCTGCGCCCAGTCTATAGCGCTCCATCCGGTCGGGAAAATATCTGTTAAGAACAATACCTGCTCATCGGTCATGTTATCAGGCACTACACGCGGACTAATATCTGCATACGGCACACGCACATATTGCGCCTGGCCGCCGCTGTAACCGCCATACAGATCGGTGTAACCAAACAAGGCGGCGCCTTTTTGGTCCATCATATCGCCGTTAGGGCCATAATGTTTGTAGTTGGAGTTTTCGCAGCTTGGCGATGCGCCGTGGTTGCAAAAGAAACAGTGGCCGCAGGCTATAGGGAAAGGCACCACTACACGGTCGCCTTTTTTAAGATTGGTTATAGCCGAACCAACCTCTTCTACAATACCCATAAACTCATGGCCCATTACCATTGGTTCGGTTTGAGGGACGCCACCGCTCAAAATGTGCAGGTCGGACCCACAAATAGCTGTTGAGGTAACTTTAAGTATAACATCTCTCGGATCTTCTATACGCGGGTCTTCAACGGTATCATATCTGATGTCTCCCGGCTTGTGAAAAACTGCTGCTTTCATAAATGTTGTGTTAGTTTTCTATAGTTTGTATTTACAACACAGGTTACAGAATTATAGTTTTAAGAAATATTTTTATTTTTTGATTAGAGCAAATCATTATAACAAGATAAGACACTAGAAATGTGCCAAAAGTTAATAGTTGACTTTATAACTTGGTGTGCCCCCTTCGAAAAAACTACACGCACTTTGTAGTTAAAGTTTTACCTTCACACCATGAAGCTACATACTATAGATACCGGCTTTTTTAAACTGGATGGCGGCGCGATGTTTGGCGTTGTACCAAAAATGATCTGGCAAAAAACCAACCCTGCCGATGATAAGAACCTTTGTACCTGGGCCATGCGTTGCCTGCTGATAGAAGAAGGTAACAGGCTGATATTGATAGATACTGGCATTGGAAATAAACAGGACGAAAAGTTCTTTAGCCATTACTATCTGCACGGCGATGCAACGATGGACAGCTCATTAGCTGCTAAAGGCTTTCACCGCGATGATATAACAGATGTATTTTTAACCCACCTGCATTTTGACCATGTTGGCGGCGCTGTTAAGCGGGATGGTGAAAAGCTTTTACCCGCCTTTAAAAACGCTACCTACTGGAGTAATCCGCAGCATTGGGATTGGGCCGTAAACCCTAACGACCGCGAGAAGGCATCATTTTTAAAGGATAATATTTTGCCTATACAAGAAAGCGGGCAGCTCAAATTTATTGATGCTAAAGATGGCGTGAGCTTTACAGATGACATCAGCATAAAGTTTGCGTATGGCCACACCGATGCCATGATGCTGCCGCTGATTAATTACAAAGGCAAACAGGTTTTGTACATGGCCGATCTGCTACCCTCTGTAGGCCACCTGCCACTGCCCTATGTAATGGCTTATGATATGTTCCCCCTTAAAACTTTAGAGGAACGTAAGGTTTACTGGAGTGAAGCGGTTGAGAAAGAATACATTTTATACCTGGAACACGACCCTATAAACGAATGCTGCACCCTACAGCAAACGGAAAAAGGCATCAGGGTAAAAGAGGTGTTTAAGCTGGCAGAATTTTGATTTATTAACGACAAAGAAATTATCGCGGCTGTGGTTATAAAATATATAACCACAAATATTATTCCAAAAACGGGTGTTTAAAACTTTCTCAGAAAATAGTAAAAAACAGGTTGTTTTAAGTGTAATAATACTATTTTTAGAAACAAATTTATAGCTTTGCACGTTCAATTCTAAATTAAAGAATAGAGGTTAATTAAATAAATGAGACAACTCAAAATAACTCAATCCATTACCAACCGTGAGTCGCAATCCCTCGACAAATACCTTCACGAAATTGGTAAAGTTGACCTAATAACTGCCGAAGAAGAAGTAATCTTAGCTCAGAAAATTAGAGAAGGCGACCAGGCTGCGTTAGAGCGTTTAACCAAAACTAACTTGCGTTTTGTTGTGTCGGTTGCTAAACAATATCAAAACCAGGGCCTTACCCTTGGTGACCTAATAAACGAAGGCAACCTTGGCCTTATTAAAGCTGCCAAGCGCTTTGATGAAACCAAAGGTTTTAAATTTATATCATACGCCGTTTGGTGGATCCGCCAGTCGATATTGCAGGCGATTGCCGAGCAAAGCCGTATTGTACGCTTACCGTTAAACCAGGTAGGCTCGTTAAGTAAAATAAGTAAAGCATTCTCAAAACTTGAGCAGGAATATGAGCGTGAGCCATCTCCGGAAGAGCTTGCAGATATGCTGGAAACCACTGTAGATAAAATATCTGATACGCTAAGCAACAGTGGCCGCCACGTATCTATGGATGCGCCGTTTGTACAGGGCGAAGAAAATACCTTGTTGGATGTACTGGAGAACCAGGAGCCCAATACAGATTCTATCCTGATCAACGAATCGTTATCTGAAGAGATCAAACGTTCGTTATCTACCCTCACCGAGCGCGAGCGTGAGATCATCGTATTGTTCTTTGGTTTAGGTAGCAATCATCCGTTATCGCTGGAGGAAATTGGCGAAAAGTTCAATTTAACCCGCGAACGTGTACGCCAGATAAAAGATAAAGCTTTGCAAAGGTTACGCCATACATCGCGTAGCAAGATCCTAAAATCGTATTTAGGATAAACCTTTAGTTAAAAAACACAAGCCTCCGTTTAAACAAGCGGGGGCTTTTTTTTGTTATTAAGTTATGGATCCATCGGGCTACGAACATCTGTCACCTGCCGAAGCTATTGCTTACCAGGAAGAGCTGCGCCAAAAAATCAGGATCCGCGAACTGACTATTCCTATTAAAACCATAGCAGGCGCCGATATTTCTTTCGATAAAGATTCGGACATATTATATGCCGGCATTGTGGTATTTAACTACCCCGAGATGACGGTTATAGGTACATCTACAGCTATCTCACATACCTCTTTTCCATATATATCGGGCCTGTTGGCCTTTAGGGAAGTGCCCGCGCTATTCAACGCCTGGAACAACCTGTATGCTAAACCTGACCTGCTAGTGCTGGACGGGCAGGGTATAGCGCATGAACGCCGCATGGGCATCGCCACACACTTTGGCCTCCTTACCAACGTACCTACCATAGGCAGCGCTAAAAGCAGGTTGTATGGCAGATACGAAGAGCCTGCCGATAAAGCGTTTGCCCAAAGCCCTATGTACGATAAAGGCGAACTGATAGGTGTTGCACTGCGCAGTAAGGAGCGCTGCAATCCAATTTACATTTCGCCGGGGCACAATATCAATATGCAACAAAGCGTTGATGTGATAAAAAATTGCATTCGCGGCTACCGCATACCTGAACCTACCAGGCAGGCGCATTACTTAGTTAACAAGATAAGGATAGAGAACAGCGGCAAACCCAAAGTGCAATACAATTTATTTGATTGATTTACGTATAGTAAACAATTAAATGAAACGCCTAACCACCCTCTCCCTACAGTACTATCGTATACTGCTTGTTTATAATATCACCTTTACTTTTCTTTGCGTGTTCTTAATAGGTTTTAGCGGCGCCGGGAATCCTGTTACACTCTTTTTTGCCAAATTCATTGGTTTCGCAGGTGCCGTAGGTTTACATTACTATTCATCAGCCAAAACGTACTTTTATTATCGTAACGCGGGTTTGGCTATCAGGCGCTTGTATGCATATGCTTTTATCATCGATCTCACCATCTACGTTATATTTATAACCCTGTTTACCTTATGCCGCCACTTACTTTAAAGGTAGATAGCGTTCAGCTGGCGTTTAACGAGCGCAAAATTTTGCAGGATGTATACCTGGAATGCCAACAAGGGCAGGTAATTGGTTTACTTGGACGTAATGGCTGCGGTAAATCATCTCTGTTGAGGATAATTTTTGGGACGCTGGACGCGGCTTTTAAATATGTTAGTATCGATGGCGAATTTATCAGAAAAGGATACCACCAAAACAGGATCGCTTATTTACCGCAGCATGGTTATTTGCCCGATAAAATAAAGATAGCCAAACTTGCTAAAACGCTGGTGGACGAAGCCTTTTGGGACACGTTTACAAAGCTTGATATTTATAAGCAGCACGCTCATAAAACCACCAGCCAGCTATCTGGCGGCGAGTTACGCCAACTGGAAATGCTGATGATCATCCACAGCAAGGCCGATTTTATTTTATTGGATGAGCCGTTTACTCATATCTCGCCTGTACAGGCCGATGAATTTAAACCTGTGATTCGCGCCTGTGCCCAACGCAAGGGCATTATCATAACCGACCACCAGTATTACAATATATTAGAGGTTGCCGATAAAGTGATCTTATTAAAAGATGGAGCAACAAAACACATTCGCCATAACGATGAATTGGTTACATACGGTTATCTTAGCGGTAAATAATTAATTATGAACATCCCTATTTACCAGGCCGATGCCTTTACCGATAAATTGTTTGGTGGCAACCCAGCTGCTGTTTGTCCGTTAGATGAGTGGCTGCCCGACGCTACCATGCAGCAAATTGCCCGGGAGAATAACCTTGCCGAAACCGCTTTTTTTGTAAAGAACGGGAATGGTTATCTGCTGCGCTGGTTTACGCCCGAACTTGAAATAGACCTTTGCGGCCATGCCACACTCGCATCGGCACATATATTATTTACCGAATTGGGGTATGAAATGGATACCATTTACTTTGATACTGTAAAGGCCGGCACACTAGTAGTAAAGCGCGATGGCGATAAATATTCGATGGATTTCCCATCGCGCCCGCCGTTTGCCGCAGATGCGCCAGAGGGATTGATCGAGGCACTTGGCGGCAAAAAGCCACAAGAGGTTTTACGCAGCCGTGATTATATGCTGGTTTACCAAACCGAAGAAGATATTACAAGTATGATACCCGATCATTCGGCTTTAGCAAAAATAAACACGCTTGGTGTAATTGTAACCGCACCGGGCAAGGATGTTGATTTTGTTTCGCGCTTTTTCGCCCCTGCCGCAGGTGTACCCGAAGACCCGGTTACCGGTTCGGCACATTGTAACCTTATACCCTATTGGGCAGGCAAACTGGGCAGGAATACCTTACACGCCTACCAGGTAAGCGCCCGCCGTGGCGAACTTTGGTGCGAATTAAAAGGCGACAGGGTAATAATGGCAGGTGAGGCGGTTACTTATTTAAGAGGCTTTATAGAGGTAGAAGTATAAAGCGGAAAGCTTAAAGTTAGAGGAGGAAAGCTGTGTGCTTTTGGCTTTCATCTTTCACCTAAAATCGCTATTTTCCATTCTTAATTATTTAGAACGACGGGCGCTAATTAATGCAACTTACCAGGTTAGAAATCAAGGGCTTCAAAAGCTTTGGCGATAAAATCACCATTAATTTTAATGAGGGTGTTACGGCTATTGTAGGGCCCAATGGTTGTGGCAAAAGTAACGTGGTCGATTCTATCCGCTGGGTACTGGGCGAGCAAAGCACCCGCGCGTTACGGTCGGAGAAAATGGATAACATCATTTTCAACGGAACCAAAAGCCGCAAAGCTGCAAACCTTGCCGAGGTATCGTTAACATTCGATAATACTAAAAACGTACTCCCTACCGATTTTTCGCAGGTTACGCTAACACGCAGACTTTACCGCACCGGCGAAAGCGAATACCGCTTAAACGATGTGCAGTGCCGCTTAAAGGATATTACCGACCTTTTTCTGGATACTGGTATCGGATCTGATTCATACGCCATCATCGAGCTGAAGATGATAGACGAGATCATCAACAACAAAGAAGGCTCACGCCGTAATTTGTTTGAGGAAGCATCGGGTATCTCTAAATATAAGCTCCGCAAAAAGCAAACCTTCAGCAAGTTAAAAGATACTGAAGCCGACCTGGAACGCGTGGAGGATTTGCTTTTCGAGATAGAGAAGAACTTAAAAACGCTGGAGAACCAGGCTAAAAAAACTGAGCGCTATTACAAGCTGCGCGATCAGTACAAATCGCTGAGTATTTCGCTGGCATCTTTCCGTATCGCTAATTTCAGCAAGTCGCTGGCCGGGATAGAGGAAAAAGAACAAATACAGCGAGAGCAAAAATCAGGCATCGCCACGCAGATAGATAAACTAGAAGCTACCCTGCAACAAAACAAACTGGACAGCCTTACCAAAGAGAAAAATCTTGCCGCGCAGCAAAAGGCAAGTAATGAGTTTACAGCAAAGATCCGCGCTTACGAAAGCGAAAAGCGTGTTAAAAATGAGCAGCTAAAAAACCAGCAGGATAAAGAGGCGCGTTTAAAAGACGAGTTAGAGCGGGATAACAACCAGTTTAAACACGTTCAGTATAACATTAAACGCCTTAACGAGGAGAAATTGCAGGAAGATGAGAACCTGCAAGCTATTACCTTACGCGTTGCCGAGTTAAAGGAAGCCGTTGATCAATTGCGCGCCCAACAAGCCGAGGCCCGTAATGAGCTAAACGAACTAAACAGTATAAATGGCCGCCTGCAAAACCAGGTTTACAAAGCCGAAAAGGATATAGATATCCTTAACATACAACAACAGGCGCTTGAGCAGGAAAGCCAGCGCAACATGGAAGATACCACTAATAAAGAGGCAGAGCTTTCGCATTTCAATACCGTGGTTGCCCAACTGCAAGCCCGGGTAGAGACGCTTAAAGGCGAATACGACCAGGCCATTGCGGCAGAAAACACGCTACAGGAGCAGGTTGCCGAAACCGAAAAAGAACTTAAAACAATTACAGAAAGCATTGCAGCCGATAGCCGTAAGCTGGATGCCAAACAAAACGAATACAACTTAACCAAAAGTTTGGTTGATAACCTGGAGGGTTTCCCCGAGAGTATCCGCTTCCTTAAAAAGAATACTAATTGGGCTAAAACAGTCACCCTGTTCAGCGATATTTTGTTTTGCAAGGAAGAATACCGTGTAGCGATAGAAAACTACCTGGAACCGCTGATGAACCACTACGTGGTGAATACCTACGATGAAGCCATAGCAGCTATAAACCTGCTAAGCAATTCGTCAAAAGGCAGGGCGCAGTTTTTTATATTGGATAACTATGAGGCTACATCGAAATGGGAGACTTCCTCTTTTGATGCCCTCTCCTTTGGGAAGGGTTTGGGTGGGGCGGACGCGGCCATCCCTGCCCTATCTGTAGTAGAAGTTGAAGAACGTTATAAACCGCTTTGTAATCTTTTACTAAAAAATGTTTACCTGGTAAATGATGCTACCGAAAACGATATAAATGCCATGCAGCTACCCGATGGTATTGTGCTGATAGGCAAAAGCGGTAAGTTCAATAAATCTAAACATACTATGGCCGGCGGTTCGGTTGGGTTGTTTGAGGGTAAACGTATTGGCAGGGCAAAAAACCTGGATAACCTTTTAAAGGAAATTAAACAGGCCGAAAGCCGTATCCAAAACTTTAAGAATAAGAGCGAAGAGCTGCAAAGCCGCTTGGCTGCCCTTAAGGCAGCAAACAAAACAAATGAACTACGGCAGCAGCAATACCAACTTAACCAGGTTAACACCGAGCTGATAACCGTTAAAACCAAGCAGGAACAATACCAGGCCTTTATAGAGAATAGCCTTAACCGCAAACAGGATATTGCCAATAAGATTGCGGGAATAAAAAACGATATTATTACGCTTGGCCCCCAGTTGCTGGAATTAAAAGAACAAAAGCAGGCACAGGCCGAACTAATGCTGGAAAAGCAGCAGGCATTTAACGAGCTGAACGAAATGGTTACAGTGCAATCAAATGCTTATAACCAGGAGAATATTCGTTTCCATCAGCAGCAAAATAAGGTGTCGGGCCTAATAAAAGATCTGGACTACCGCGAAACGCAGCTGGAACATCTGGATGTACGCATCCGCCAAAATAATATCGAGCTAGAAAAAGCTAAGGCCGCCATTTTAGAAAACCTGCAGCAAACCGGCGACAGCGACGAAAGCCTGCTGGAGATGTACGAGCAGAAAGAAGCCCTTGAAAAAGGCACTGCCGAAGCCGAGCAGGAATACTACGCATGGCGCGCCACCATTACCGAGAGCGAGAACGAGGTATCTAAACTTCGCCAGCGTAAAGACCAGACCGAGGCCCTGGAGAATGAACTGAAGGATGAACGCAACAACCTTAAACTGGAACTTAACGCGCTGCGTGAGCGCCTTTCTGTTGAGTTTAATGTAGATATTAACGACCTGCTGGAAATTGACAGCACCGAGACCGGCGACGAAGACGAAATCCGCGAGAAAACGGAGAAGATGAAACGCCAGTTAGACGACTTTGGCGCAATTAACCCTATGGCTGTTGAAGCTTATAATGAAATGAGCGAACGCCACGCCTTTATCCAGGGGCAAAAGAAAGATTTGGCCGAGGCCAAAGCATCGTTACTGGCAACCATACAGGAGATAGATGATACGGCGAAAGAAAAATTCATGTCGGCATTTACCATGGTGCGCGAGAATTTCATCAAGGTATTCCGTTCGTTGTTTAACGAGGAAGATTCATGCGACCTGATCCTGAGCAACCCGGATGCACCGCTGGAATCGGAAATAGATATTATTGCCAGGCCAAAGGGTAAACGCCCGTTATCTATCAACCAGCTTTCGGGTGGCGAAAAAACCTTAACGGCTACGGCTATACTATTTTCGCTATACCTGCTAAAGCCCGCCCCATTCTGTATTTTTGATGAGGTAGATGCCCCGTTGGATGATACGAATATCGATAAGTTCAATAACATCATCCGTAAGTTCTCTACCGAGTCGCAGTTCATCATCATATCGCATAACAAACGCACCATAGCCTGTACCGATATTATCTACGGCGTTACCATGGTAGAGCAAGGTATCTCAAGAGTAGTGCCTGTAGACCTGCGCGAATTAGCCGATTAATAACCTTTAGGCATAAAAAAGGCCACGGTTATTACCGTAGCCTTCTCATTTATCAAACTAAGTGTTATTTAGTTTTAACATTATTGTAGATCATCCCCCTAAATACTTTACCCTCTGTTTGAATACCAACCTCGCGGGCTTTATCAACAGAGAATGTTTTTAAACTGCTTAAGCTTTGTATGGCCGGTGTTGATGTTGGGTAAGCACCATTTTGCACATATTTAATTGCCAGGTTAAAAAGCTTTTCAGTTGGGTCGCCAAAATCTTTGGTAACATCGTCAGAAGCCAGTTTACCTGGATAATCCGGCGTTCCCGGGGTCATGCCCGCATAGTAACCACCTTTGCCCGCGCTGTTCTTTGTCTCGAACTGCGGGATATACATTTCATATTTATTGATCTCGATATCAAAGAAGCCTACCGGTTTACCATAGCTTGTAGTACCAATAAGGTTTACATTAAGCTGTGATATGGGCAGCAGGTTATTTATCGTAAGCTCGCTGGCAGATGCTGTAGAACCTGTTACAATAAAGAACACGTGGCTAAGGTTAAGAGATGTAGGGATACCCTCCTTAGAGAATGGGATGGAATTTGCCGCTACCGAGTAGTCAAAATCAAAGTAACTGTATATAGAGCCGTCGGTATCTTTACGTTTTTGATTTGCTAATAATGTTGCTTTGCGGTCAACCATGGTCTGGTTAAAATAGTAACTAAACATGGTTCCGCTGGTTTTGCCGGCAGGTGCAATTAAATTACTTAAGTACTCGGCTGTAGATACATAACCGCCGCCATTGTAACGCAAATCCACAACCAAGTCGGTTACGCCTGCAGAAGCAAACGAAGCGAACGCCGCATTAAGCTTAGGTTTTGCGTTATCATCAGATGTAAAGCTGTTGAAAACAATGTAGCCTATTTTTTTACCACCGCCCGCGTCAACAACCGTGCTGGTTAAAACAGGGTTTACATTATAAGTACCGGTAGACATGGTAACATCGAATGTGCTTTGATCGGGCTTTTTAAGTGTTAAAGTAATATTTGATGAATTGCTGTAAGCGTTTATTAAAAAATTAACGTTTGTACCACCATCATAAGTTAAGCCAGATCCGCTGCGGCCGTTTATTGCTATGATCTGGTAGCCGCGTTTAAGGCCTTTCACATCCGCAGGCGAACCCGGATAAACATATTTAACCCTGATATCGTTATCGGCTATCCAAACAGGCGCAAAACCAAAATCGCCCTTTACACCATTCAACTCGCCAGATACAGCACCATCATCAATAAATGAATATTTAGCATAACCAGGTGCAGGTGTATAGTATTCGTAAGGCTTACCTGTTACCGGGTTATTGCTGTATTGGCTAAGAGCATCTATCTCTGTTTGCAATGCATCAAGATCATTAGCGCCACTAAACGAGCGCGGTTTAAATGCCGCATAAGTTGGCAAACTGGTATTCCAGTAATACACCTGTTGAGCATATAAAAAAACCGAATCTTTGATCAGGTCGAGCGTAGAACCTGTTTTAGACGGCTGATCGGTACCGTCGGTAGTACCACCGGTACTACCCGGAGTAATTTTTTTATCCTTTGAGCACGAAGCAATTACTATTGTTGCAGATAGTATAGTAAGGTAAAACAGTTTCTTCATAGTTTAATTAATTATATCGAGTGAACGGTGTTATTATCTTTAATATTATATAAATACAATTATATTATTTCTCCTGCATTTATGTGGTCAATTCCGCAAGCTTCGGCACATAACCTGTCTGTTTCAGAGCCTTCTATCATAACCAGGTCGCGCCGCTCTAAATTATGTTCTTTCATTAGTAAATGCAATACATCAGGCTCGGGCTTTGGTAAGCTTTCATCCGCAAAATAACATACTAAATAAGGTTCTAATCCGTGCCACTCTACCTGCCTAAGCTTATTAAGTTGTTGCTGAGGGTTACCATTGGTAACTATAAATAGCTTTTTACGGTCGGTAACCACATCCTGCATAAAGCTAAGCATATTTTTAAATAACAACAATTTTAAAGGCAGGCGCGATGTTAACAGCATTATCTCCAGCTTATCGCGGTACTTTTCATCTATTTTAAGTTGTGTAACCAACTCGTTATAAACTTCGCCCGGCCCTTTCTTATTATACGTATCTATCATCAGTTCGGTTGTGCGGGCCGCGCTATTTAATTCGGTGTATTCCAAAAGATTGGCAAACAGGTAGTAGATCTGATAGTAATAATCTTTGGCGGGGTAAAGCACATCATCAAGCTCAAATACAAAAGCTTTTTTGCATGCGTCTATATCATTATAGGTTATAGAGGCCATTTATAATATTGATATTATATTCATTAAAAAGCTGTTCTGATAATAACAGCACGTCTAATTCCTGCTTGTTTAGCAAATAAATAGTATCAAAGCCATTATCTAAACTAAGGGTAAGCATTTCATGCGCGTAGGTATCGCTTGCGGGGTTTGGCAGCTTGATTATCCCCATAAAGGCGGGGAAGTCGTTAAAATCGCCCAATACAACCTCATCATTTGCAAGTGTAGCTTTAAGCTTATGTGCCCCGGCAGACGTGGCAGAAGTGATAAGTACTTTCAACTTATAAGTTATTTACAATTAAACCATCTTTCATTAATATGGTGCGGTCGCTCATGTCAGAAAGGTCCTGGTTGTGGGTTACTATTACAAACGTTTGGTTAAAATCATTACGTAGTTTAATAAACAGCTCATGCAATTCCAGCGCATTCTTAGAATCGAGGTTGCCGGATGGTTCATCGGCAAATATCAAAGCCGGATCGTTTATGAGCGCCCTGGCTACCGCCACACGCTGCTGCTCACCACCGGATAGTTCGGCAGGTTTGTGGGTAACCCTATGGCCAAGGCCAAGCATTTGCAATAAGCCGGTGGCTTTCTTCTCGGCTTCGGCACGTGGCATGCCTGCAATAAAGGCCGGGATGCATACATTCTCCAAAGCGTTAAACTCCACCAATAAATGATGAAACTGAAATATAAAGCCTATTTTTTGGTTGCGGAACGCACTCAGGTTCTTGTTATTAAGCTTGCTTACCTCAATATTATCTATGAACAACTGGCCGCTATCGGCGTTATCTAATGTGCCCAGGATGTTTAATAACGAACTTTTCCCCGCGCCGGAAGCTCCTACTATGGTTACAATTTCGCCGCGTTTAACTTCAAGGTTAACCCCTTTTAATATGTGCAGGTTGCCATATGATTTATTTATAGATAGCGCTTTAAGCATGGGCGAATTTAGTGAATAGTTGATTAGCGATGAGAGATTAGTTGAATATTTTAACAGATGTTTAATAAAGCTATTGTTGATATTATTACATAATTATTGCGATAAATATTTCAAATCTCTATTCTCCAACCTCTAATCTCTAAAAACAAAATAGTAGCTTTACCGCAAATTCTTCAACAAATATGAACATTCACGAATATCAGGGCAAAGCGATACTAAAAAGCTTTGGCGTAAGAGTACAGGAAGGCATTGTTGCAGACACACCTGAAGAGGCTGTTGCTGCTGCTCAGAAAATGAAGGAAGACTTTGGGTCGGACTGGACAGTTATAAAAGCACAAATACACGCAGGTGGCCGCGGTAAAGGCGGTGGCGTAAAACTGGCTAAGAACGCAGAGCAGGTTAAAGAGATTGCAGGCAAAATCATAGGCATGCAACTGGTAACCCCGCAAACCGGCCCCGAAGGTAAACTGGTTAAAAAAGTTTTGGTTGCACAGGATGTTTACTACCCTGGCGAAAGCGAAACCAAAGAGTTTTATATAAGCGTATTGCTTGACCGTGCTAAAGGCCGCAACATTATCATGTACAGTACCGAAGGTGGTATGGACATTGAAGAAGTAGCGCACTCTACACCCGAGCTGATACACAAAGAAGAGATTGACCCTAAGGTTGGCTTACAAGGTTTCCAGGCACGTAAAATCGCGTTTAACCTGGGGTTATCCGGCGATGCCTTTAAGGATATGGTAAAATTCATCACCGCTTTATACAAAGCTTATGATGCTACCGATTCTTCTCAGTTTGAAATTAACCCGGTATTAAAAACATCCGACAATAAAATTTTAGCAGTTGATGCCAAGGTTAATATTGACGATAACGCTTTATACCGCCACCCGGATTATGCCGCTATGCGCGATACCGATGAGGAAGACCCTACAGAAGTTGAAGCAAGCAAAAGCAACCTTAACTATGTAAAGCTTGATGGTAACGTTGGCTGTATGGTTAACGGTGCAGGTTTGGCTATGGCTACCATGGATATTATTAAAATTGCCGGTGGCGAGCCTGCTAACTTCCTTGATGTTGGTGGTACTGCAAACGCGCAAACTGTTAAGGCCGGTTTTAACATCATCCTTTCGGACCCTAATGTTAAGGCTATCCTGATCAACATTTTTGGTGGTATTGTTCGTTGCGACCGTGTTGCACAAGGCGTTATTGATGCTTACCACGAAATTGGCAACATCCCTGTACCTATCATTGTTCGTTTACAAGGTACAAACGCCGCTGAAGCAAAAGAACTGATAGATAACTCAGGCTTAAAAGTATTCTCGGCTATCTTACTAAAAGAAGCTGCAGACCGTGTTAAAGAAGTGTTAGCACTATAGTTAAATATTAACGTCCTAATCGCTATTGGGACGTTAATATGGAAATTATAATATTAAGGGAACCAAATGGTTCCCTTTTTTAATTATAATGTCCTGTCTTAGGGAATTAGATTCATACTACTTCTTTCCTATCGCGTATTTTATCCCACCTAAAATATGCTTTAAATAAAGTGGATCGGCGTATGAAGCATCGGTGTGGCCAAGGGCGGTATAAAATGCCCTGCCGCCATCATAGTTATGATACCAGCTCATGGGGTGGTTGGCGCCATTCTCGCCGCCCTCGTAACTTTTCTCATCTATTTTAATGAGCACCTGCAAATCCGGAGCTATCCATTTGTAATTATACCATTCATCAAGCCTTTTCCAGGTTACGGGCAGATGGTTGGTTGCCGGGAAACCACGGTCTATAACTTCCAACCTTGCTTCCTGCTGTTTTGCAGGGTGGCTTTTAAAATAAGCCCCTACCAGGTTTCCGTACCAGGGCCAGTCGTATTCGGTATCGGTAGCGGAGTGGATCCCCACAAAGCCCCTACCCGATTTAATGTATTGCTCAAAAGCCTTTTGTTGCACGTCGTTCAACACATCGCCGGTTGTGCTCAAAAATATCACCGCGGCATACTGTTTTAAATTAGCTGTAGTGAATTTGGCCGAATTTGTTGTGGTATCCACATCAAAATTATTCTGTTTACCCAGCTTTATAATAGCGGGGATCCCCACAGCTATCGACTCGTGGTGAAAGCCTGCTGTTTTACAAAATACAAGCACTTTTGGCTTTGGCTTAGCACAGCTTATTAAGCTAATAAAACAAGTAAGCAGTAGTGTGGTTAGGATATTCCTGATGTTCATAATTTCTATTCTCTTGTTTTTAAAACTCTTTATTCCCCTAAAGGTTTCCCTTTTTCAACTCATCCACCGCGAAATTTGCAGCACGGGCAGTTAAAGCCATGTAAGTTAACGACGGATTTTGACAGGCCGACGAGGTCATGCAGGCGCCATCGGTAACAAAAACATTTTTAGCGTCCCATACCTGGTTATGTTTGTTCAAAACTGATGTTTTTGGATCGCGCCCCATGCGTGCGGTACCCATTTCGTGGATACCATCGCCAATATTGTGGCCGTTATCGTGCGTTTCTATATTTTTAACACCGGCTGCTTCCAACATGGCTTTGGCCTCTTTAACAATATCAATACGCATCTTCCTCTCGTTGTCTTTTATCTCGGCATCCATAGATAGCACAGGCAATCCCCATTTATCTTTAACCGTTTTATCCAGTGTGATCTTGTTCTCGTGGTAAGGCAGCAGTTCGCCAAAACCGCCTATTCCTATACGCCATCCTCCCGGTTCTGAAAGGGCATCTTTGTAAGCGCCACCTATGTTCAGTTCGGCAATTTCGCGGCTCCAGCCATTGCGGCCAGCGCCACCCTGGTAACCAAAGCCACGCAGGTAATCGCGTTTGTCGTTACCAATATTTGCAAAGCGGACAACATAAGGGCCATTGGCGCGTCGGCCATAATAATACTTGTCCTCGTAGCCTTCTACATCACCACTGGCGCCAAGGTTGTAATGGTGATCCATAATATTGTGGCCCAATTCGCCGCTGCTGCTGCCCAGGCCGCCCTGCCAAATATCAGTCGCGCTGTTCATCAGCACCCAGGCGCTGTTTAAAGCGGAGGCATTTACAAAAACAATTTTAGCATAGTACTCATAAGTTTGGTTGGTAACGGCATCCAGCACCTCTACCCCTTTAGCTTTTTGAGTGTCTTTGTCATACAATATTTTAGTAACGATGGATTGCGGCCTCACGGTAAGGTTGCCTGTACGCAAAGCCGCCGGCAAGGTTGATGACTGCGTGCTAAAATATCCGCCAAACGGGCAACCCTCCCAGCACCTGTTCCTGAACTGGCATGCGGTACGGTAAGGAATAGCTTTGGTTAAGTTAGCCACCCTGCCAATGATCATATGCCTGCCAAAATGTTTTTTGATGCTCGCGGCTACATCTTTCTCTACCCAGTTCAGATCCATCGGCGGTAAAAACTGGCCATCGGGCAGGTTGGGGATGCCTTCGATAGAACCACTAATGCCCGCAAATTTCTCTACATGGTCGTACCAGGGCGCTATATCTTTATAACGGATAGGCCAGTCAATAGCCCAGCCGTCTTTATCATTCGCTTCAAAATCCAGGTCGCTCCAGCGGTAACTTTGGCGGCCCCATAAAATAGACCGGCCACCTAAACGGTATGATCGCCACCAGTTAAAAGGTTTCACCTCTGTATACGGCGCCTCCTGCTCGTTTGCCCATGCATCCATTATAGCTTCCTGTGCGCCCCAGTTGCGGGATATTACAGGGCGTTCTTTGCGTTGCTTTTGAGTTGCGTTACCGCGATGCTCAAAATCCCATGGGTTATAATTAGCTGTTTTGTAATCTTTTATATGCTCGTAGTTAGAGCCACGCTCCAGCATAATGGTTTTAAGCCCGCGTTCGGTAAGCTCTTTGGCGGCCCAGCCGCCGCTTATGCCCGACCCTATTACAATTGCATCATAAGTGTTGCTAGCTGTAGCCTTGCCATTAATGTTAGGTGCGTTTACTGACATGTTATTTAAAGGTTTAACCGGCTCAGGTACACCGGGAATGATAATTGGTTTAACAATACTATTAATTTATAGCCAATAAATCAAAGTATTACAAACAATTAAATTAGCTATAAACTAATAAGGCAATACGTTACTTTTGCTTTATGCTTAGCGTTAGTCAGCTGTTTATTTATCCTATAAAATCCCTGGGTGGTATTGAGTTGACTACCGCTCAATTAACAGATCGCGGTCTGCAGCATGACCGACGCTGGATGCTGATAGATGAGAATAACCGCTTCCTTTCCCAACGTGAGCATGCTCAACTGGCCTTATTTAAAATTGAAGTTTTGAGTGACGCCTTAAAGGTTACTTACACAACCGACGACACATCAATTAATATTCCTTTTATCCCGTTAAAGCCGGACTTGCTTAACGTAACCATTTGGGATGATACTTGCGCAGGGCAGTTGGTTAGCGATGCGGTTGATGCCTGGTTCACGGTTAAATTAGGCATCCCGGCCCGCCTGGTTTACATGCCCGATGAAACCCGCCGCGCTACCGACCCACGCTACACTACAGAAGGTTCTATAGCGTCGTTTGCCGATGCTTACCCGGCCTTGCTAATCGGCCAGGCGTCTCTAGATGATTTGAATACCCGTTTGGAGCAGCCCTTGCCTATGAACCGCTTTCGCCCAAATATTGTATTTACGGGCAGAGCGCCTTACAGCGAAGACCAGATGAACCACATCCGGATAAACGGCGTTGATATGTACGGTGTAAAGCTTTGCGCCCGGTGCGTTATGACCACCATTGACCAGGAAACCACCACCAAAACTAAAGAACCACTAAAAACGCTGGCAGGTTACCGCCGTAAAGGCGCCAAGATACTGTTTGGGCAAAACCTGGCTTTTAACAGTACCGGCATCATTAGCATTGGGGATGAGCTTAGCGTACTATCCACCCATACCGAAGAGCGCTTTTTTGTAGATGAACCTACTATTTAGAAATTTAATAAGATGAAAAAATATCTTATTTGTTCAATTTCTATAATTCTTCATTGTCTTTCTGTTACAGCTCAAGTCAATGATCATAAAATAAGACTTTCTGTTTTAAAAAAGGGGATCATTGGTCACAATTTTATTTTTGGAAAATGGAATAAAGTAGGTGAGACTGAAACACACCTAAAATATTTAGGTGAGGTAAATACCACAAAGGGTAAAACCTATAAGTTAATGACATCTGCTTGGTATTGGGGATTATCTCATCGTGCAACATCACGTATTTTGGTATACACCAATAGAAATAAGTATATCGGAGAATATTTTGTTGGTAGTATATATGATTTACCTGACAAACTCATTGATGGCAAATTGCTTTTTAAAAATTACGACAATCCTGATTGTGATAAGTCTATTATTACTATAATTGATTTAATTCAGGGAATTCCAAAACAGATTTTCTTAAAATGCAAAGGAGAATACGGCGATCTATATTCCTTTAACCATGATTAAATAATTAATAACTATATAGATACTTTCAACATAAAATATTTCTCTCTACAACCACCTGAACTTAAAATTTACTTGTTAAAATTGCGTTGTTAACATTTGTGCTTGGCCCGCTATGATTTGGGCGCTTAATTTTACATCTTTACCCAATGTTCAGAGAGATAAAGAACCGTTACCTAAGATACTTTGCCATCTTCATATATGCTATAATTGTTTTTTTCTGCGCCATCGAAATTAACTTTTTATGGTTATTCGGCTACTCGCCAGACATGCAGGACATTAAACAACCAACCATGTCAGTCGCGTCAGAAGTTTATACAGCTGATGGTAAATTAATTGGTCAGTTTTACAAAGAGAACCGTTCACCAGTAGAATATAAGGCCATCTCGCCTAATCTTATACACGCGCTGGTAGCTACAGAGGATGTACGTTTTTACAAACATAACGGAGTAGATTTCCTGGGCTTTTTTGGCAGTTTGGTTTCTACTGCAAAAGGCGACCGGCGTGGTGGCAGTACCATTACCCAACAGTTAGCCAAAAACTTATTTAGTACCCGTAAGCGTAAATCGCAGGGATTAATTCGCCATATCCCCCTACTGCGCACGGTGGTTTTTAAGTGTAAAGAATGGCTTACCGCTTATAAAATAGAGCATCAGTACAACAAGGAACAGATCCTGACTATGTACCTTAATACCGTTCCGTTTGGTAATAACTCCTTTGGTATAAAAACGGCGACTTTGAAATACTTTAACAAAATGCCCGATGCCGTTAACCCTGCCGAGGCAGCCACACTAATAGGCATGTTAAAAGCGACATCAACATATAATCCAAAAACTAACCCGGGGAAATCGCTCGAGCGCCGTAACGTGGTACTTAGCCAGATGCTAAAGTATAACTACATGGATAAAGCAGCTTATACAGCTAATAGTGCTCTTCCTTTAAACCTTGATCTGAGTTATGTTGACCGCACCGGCCAGGGCGATTCGTACATTCGCCGCGCGGTTGAAAAGTGGCTGGATAAATGGTGCAAGCAAAATGATTATGACCTTTACGAAGACGGTTTAAAGATCTATACTACCATCGACTCTAAACTGCAGCAATATGCCGAGGAAGCCGTTGCAACCAAAATGAAGATGCTGCAAAAACGGTTTAATAATTTGTGGGGGAATAAGAACCCATGGCGGGACAGTAAAGGTGTCGAGATAAAAGATTTCCTTCTTAAAGCAGAGCAAAGGCTGCCGATTTATAAATTGCTGAGCAAAAAGTATAAAGGCGATACCACACAAATAAACAGCTATTTCGAGAAAAAGAAACGGATGAGTGTGTTTACCTGGAACGGCGATAAAGACACCACATTCTCCAGCGTAGATTCGATAAAATACTATACCAAAATACTAAACACAGGTATGATGACCATGGAGCCATCAACCGGAAAAATTAAAGTTTGGGTTGGCGGCATAGATCATAAGTACTTTAATTACGATCACGTAAACCAGGCCAAGCGCCAGGCAGGTTCTACATTTAAGCCGTTTGCTTACGTAACAGCTTTAGATAATGGCTTTACCCCTTGCGATAAATTTACCGATAAGCCGGTAACCATTAAATTTAAAGACGAGGGAAAGGATGATGTATGGCAGCCAAACAATGCCGATTTCCACTTCTCGTACCGCGAAATGTCGCTGCGTTGGGCTATGGGTAAATCGGTAAACTCTATTACCGCACAGGTAACCGAGCATGTAGGCTGGGATAAAATTGTGGAATACGCGCATAAAATAGGGATCGAAAGTCCGCTGAAATCGGTACCATCAGTATCATTGGGCTCTAACGATGTTTCTGTTTATGAAATGGTGCGTGCTTACAGTACATTCCTTAACAAAGGCGAAAAGGTTGACCCATTACTGGTAACCAAAATTACCGACCAAAAAGGTGACGTGATTGAAGAATTTAAGCTGAAGGCAGAGCGTGTTTTAAGCGAAGAAACAGCATGGCTGATGCTGTACATGTTCCGCGGTGGTATGGAAGAACCGGGCGGCACATCGCAAGCTTTATGGGAATACCCAAGCCTGTGGAAAAAGAACAACCAGATAGGCGGTAAAACAGGTACATCAAGCGATTATGTTGATGGCTGGTACATGGGCATTACCAAAGACCTGGTTACCGGCATTTGGGTTGGTGCAGATGACCGCAGCGTACACTTTACCAATTCAGAAACCGGCGAGGGTTCGCATACAGCCTTACCTATCTTCGGCGCGTTTATGGAAAAGGTTTATGCCGACCCTAACTCGGGCTATACTTACGGGCCATTCCCTAAGCCATGGGTAAAAATCACCAAGGATTACATGTGCCCGTCGCCGGTATATCGCGAGGATACCACATCTACCGATAGCTTGATGGAAATGCCGATGGATACAACAGCAGCCCCGGTTAGTGAGCCGGCACCTGAAGAAAAGAAAGAGGAAACACTGGAAAATAAACCACCGGGCACAAAATAATTTAGGCAACCCTGCTTGCCCGGAGAACGTATTTAATATAAATTAGCAATACCGTATAAACCGCTATGTATGTATAAACGTTACCCCTGCAATTTATCCATCAAGTATCCTTTTATATTATTTTGCCTTGTATTCGCCCTATTACTTAACCAACAGGCTAAAGCCCAGTATTTTGGGCAAAATAAGGTACGTTACAAAAACCTAAAGTTTAAGGTTTATAAAACTCCCCATTTCGAGATCTATTACTATCTGAAAAACGACAGCCTTATCAAGCGCTTCGCGCAGGAGAGTGAGTTATGGTATACCCTGCACCAGCAGGTATTTCGCGATACGTTTAACAGGCCCAACCCTATCATACTTTATGCCAACCATCCCGATTTTCAGCAGACTACTGCCATTGATGGTGAGATAAGCGTAGGTACCGGCGGTATTACCGAAGGCTTGAAGAACCGGGTGGTAATGCCTATAATGGAAACCAACCAAACTACGCGCCATGTTTTAGGGCACGAGCTGGTACACGCTTTTCAATACCACATGCTTCTGGGGCGCGACTCCTCCAGTTTCGAGAATATCGGCAACATTCCGCTTTGGATGGTTGAGGGTATGGCCGAGTACCTGTCGCTGGGTAAAAAAGACGCCTACACCGCCATGTGGATGCGTGATGCCTACTTAAATCATGACATACCTACCATTCGGGATCTAACGCAAAGCAATAAATACTTCCCGTACCGTTACGGTGAGGCTTTCTGGTCGTTCCTGGGGTCTACATACGGCGATACCATTATTGTACCGTTTTTTAAAAATACAGCGCGGTTTGGTTTAGAATACGGCATCCGCAGGACATTGGGTTACGATGATAAAACGCTATCTCGCCTGTGGCAAAACTCCATCGAAAATACCTACAAGCCATACCTTAAAGATACCGTACAAACCCCGGTAGGTAAACGGATTATCGACGCAAAAGCAGGAGGCGACTTAACGGTTGCTCCTTCGGTTAGCCCCGATGGTAAATATTTAGCGTTCCTTTCCTCAAAAAGTTTGTTCAGTATTGATCTCTACCTGGCAGATGCAAAAACGGGCAGGGTGATAAAGCGGCTTACCAGCAAGGTATCTAACACACATATAGATGAATTTAACTTTATAGAGTCGGCGGGTAGCTGGTCGCCCGATAGCAGGAAATTCGCATTCAGCGTATTCAGCAAGGGGCGTAACCGGATGCTGGTTGTAAACGTACCGGATGGAGAGATAGTAGATGATGTTGCTATGGGTAAAGCCGAGCAATTCAGCAACCTTACCTGGTCGCCGGATGGTAAGAATGTAGCTTTCCAGGGAATGTCTGAAGGCCAGGGCGACCTTTACATGTATAATTTCGAATCTAAAAAGGTTATCCAGTTAACCAATGATAAGTTCTCAGATTATCAGCCTAATTTTTCAAAGGACAGCAAGCATATCATCTTCTCGAGCGACAGGGCTACCTACGACAAAAAGCTATCGCAGGATATTACCTTTAACCTGGCCGAACTGGATATTACAACCGGCATAATAACCGATATTAAAGTATTTGACGGGGCTAATAACCTTAACCCGCAATACTCGTCGGATGGTACGCAGGTTTACTTCCTGTCTAATAAGGATGGTTTCCGCAACATGTACCGCTACACCTTTGCAAACGGCAAGGTAGAGCAAATGACCGATCTTTTCACCGGTATTAGTGGTATTACCGAGTATTCACCTGCGTTAAGTTTATCGGGTAACGATGATGTGGTCTATTCGTATTATCGTGCCCAAAAGTATTCGATATATAACGCTAAAGTATCCGACTTTAAACCCATTGTGGTTGATGCAGGCAGTACCAACTTTACAGCTGCGATGCTGCCGCCATTACGTGCTGTAGGTGTCGATTTGATCAATTATAACCTTAACAATTATCTTGCTTATAGTAAGATTCCTTTAGATTCTATTCACGCTGTACCATATAAGCCCAAATTTAAATTAGACGCATTAGGCAGCAGCGGTGTTGGGGTATCAGTTAGTTCATTTGGAACCGGATTGGCAAGTGGCGTTCAGGGAGTGTTTAGCGATATTTTGGGCAGGAACCAGATATATGCAGGTGTGGCCGTAAACGGCGAGATCTACGATTTTGGCGGGTCTATACTATATATTAACCAGCAAGGCCGCTGGAACTTCGGTTTAGGCATTTCGCATATCCCTTACCAATCGGGTACATACGGTTATAACTTTACCAACATAGATATCAAAGGCACTTCAACCCCGGTTTACGAAGAGAAGACCGACATCATCCGAACGTTTGAAGACCAGTTACAAGCATTTGCATCATACCCGCTGTCCCGCTCGCTTCGTGCAGAAATAGGTACAAGCGCTTCACGGTACTCTTATCGGGTTGACAGGTACAGCAGTTATTATTCATACACAAACGTAGCCGATGCTAATGGCAACGACCAATTGGTTATAGGCAACCTGCTCGATTATAAAAAGCACAAAATTTCGCGTGCGCAATTCCTTGCTGAAAATGGCATCGACCTGAAACCTTTTAACATATACGGTTTAAGCGCCGCGCTGGTTGGTGATGATTCGTACTTTGGTATTGCCGCGCCATTAAACGGGCACCGTTTCCGCATAGAGGCCGAGTATAATGTGGGTACTTATAACTTCTTCTCTCCTACTATCGATCTGCGCAAATATGTACGCGTCGCTCCTGTAACCTTTGCAGCAAGGCTTTATGGCTATGGCCGCTTTGGTAATAACGTGAGCGGTTTATACCCGCTGTATGTAGGTTACCCATTCCTGATCCGTGGTTATGAGGCACAAACTTTCTACAATGCCAAATCGGTAAACAAAAATGGTTTTACAATTGATCAACTTTCGGGCAGCCGCATAGCTGTAGCGAATTTTGAAGTTCGTTTACCATTCACAGGGCCTGAGAAACTGGCTTTAATACAATCAAAATTCTTTTATAGCGATCTTAACCTGTTTTTTGATGCCGGCTTAGCCTGGAATAAAGGTAACGATATCAGGTTCCAGAAAGCCCCGGATGCCATCGGCCAAACGCCTGTGCTGGATACAAACGGCAATCCGGTGTTAGATGCAGGCGGTAACCCGCAAACACAAACCACCTATAACACCAACCAGCGCGTTCCGGCACTTAGCGCGGGCATTTCGTTAAGGGTAAACTTCTTCGGGGCATTTGTGCTGGAACCCTACTACGCTATTCCGTTTAACCGTACAGATATCAAAAAACCTGTGTTTGGGATAACGTTTGCACCGGGATGGTAGGTTAATTTTGGATTTTAGATTTACGATTTTAGATTGGCGCCTACATTTTGTGGGCGCTTTTTTTATAACCTCAATAATTCAGACTTATCCGTGACAACCGAACCGGTATAGTATTCGTAAATTTAGGTATTATGAAAAGATCAATCTTAGCAATACTGATAGTTAGCATGTTAGCCATCTTTGGATGCGATAACAGCAATGGGCAAAATAATAAACAGCAGGAGAAAAGGCCGATGGCTAAACCGGCATCTGAATGGAAACAAAAACTTACGGCAAACCAATACGAGATAATGGTTAACCGGGGTACCGAACCGCCATTCCGAAACGAATACTACAATAACCACCAAAAGGGTGTTTACGTAAGCGCTGCAACCGGCGAGGTATTATTCAGCTCGGACGATAAATTTGAAAGCGGCACCGGCTGGCCAAGTTTTGTAAAAGCCGTTGACCCTGACAAAGTAGAAATTGTACACGACAGCAGCTTTGGCATGAGCCGCGACGAAGTAATAGAAAAAAGCACAGGCCTGCACCTTGGCCATGTATTTGATGACGGCCCTAAAAACAGGGGCGGCAAACGATACTGCATGAACTCGGGCGCGTTGGTATTTATTAAAAAGTAACCGCCCTGCGTGTTGCTTGTATAGAAGGCCTGCCGTAAAGAGTAGGCCTTACTCTTACACCACTTTCGTATTTTAAACCTGCGGTAAGGTCAACCCAATCCGGGTTTACAGGGCGTATCATCTTTTCTTTTTGAGGGCGTGTATAAGTGCTTACTGTTTTAAAGCGCTCCATGGCCTGCTCTTCGGTATTAATTTCTTCAAAATAAACCAAGCGGTTCAATTGCTGTGCGCTGTCAAAAAATAAGGTTGGCATTTCGCTGTAAAACTTAAGGGTTTTAAGTAAGTCGGTGCACATTCCTACATGTAAATTCTTTCTGTTCCTGTCTGTGATTATATAAACGAACCTCTTCATTTGATAAAAAATTTTGCTGGTTTAAAAATAATTACTAATTTTATGAGCATAAAAATACTAACTATTTTAGCAATTCCAAATTTTTATGTCAAAAATTTCATCAAATATTAAATTCCTTCGCAAAAAGAAGGGCCTTACCCAACAACAATTTGCCGATCAGGTAGGTATAAAACGTTCATTAGTAGGCGCATACGAAGAAGAACGTGCCGAGCCCAAATATGAACTACTAAAACAATTAGCAATATTTTTTGACATCTCAATTGATGATTTTATCAATGAAACCATCGATGATAAGTGGGCGCCTAAGCCAAAAGGCAATCCTGCAAACCTCAGGGTGCTAAGCATTTCGGTTGATAAGGAGGATAACGAGAACATAGAAATGGTACCTTTAAAGGCAAGCGCCGGTTATTTAAACGGCTACGCCGACCCTGAATATGTAGGCCAGTTACCAAAGCTTTACCTGCCAATGTTTAAACAAGGCACCTACCGTGGTTTCGAGATAAAAGGCGACTCGATGCTGCCCCTACAATCGGGTACTATTATAATAGGTGAATACCAGGAGAATTGGGCCGATTTAAAAATTGGCGAAACTTATGTGATCATCTCCAAAAACGACGGTGTGGTTTACAAGCGCGCCGGCAATAAATATAAAGAAGGCCGCAACCTTAAACTAATATCAGACAACCCCGTTTATGAGCCTTACGAAATAAGTGCTGATGATGTGCTGGAGGTTTGGAAAGCAAAAGCTTATATATCTACCCACATGCCTATGCCTACCCCCGAGCCTACTATGGAAAGCCTTACAAATATGATGGCACAAATGCAGCGCTCGATAGCTAATTTAAATAATAAAGACGTTAATTAACGTACGGCAACATTTAAGTTACACTTAAGCTATACGCATAACAATTAAGTTACACAACGTTAGGTTAAACTAATCACCGTTATCTTTATCTATAACATCAATTAAACTAAAAAAACAAAAGATGAAAAAGATTATGATGATCTGCTTATTCGTATTAGGGATATCAGCAGTAAGCCATGCGCAAGGTCGCCCAAGAATGACCACAGCCGACAGGGTTAAAGCGTTAAAAGAAAATTTAAAATTGAGCGATGACCAGGTAACAAAAATTACCGCTATTTACGATGGCCAGATGAAATCAATGGATAGCTTGCGTAATGCAGGCGGCGATATGCGTACGCAAATGCGCCCGATGATGCAGGCTACAAATGAAAAAGTTAAAGCGGTATTAACGCCTGAGCAGGCAGCTGCATGGCAAAAACAAATGGATGAGATGCGCGCACAACGCCAAAACGGCGGTGGTGGAGCCCCATCTAATAAGTAATAAACTTATTGCTAAAATAAAAGAAGCGGCTATAGGCCGCTTTTTTTATTTTAGCAGAAAATTAACAGCGTGGCATCATCAGAACAATACATACAAAGCAAGCTTGATGAACGCAAAACACTGGGCAACTACCGCACGCTTAGGCCCGAAGGCGATCTGGTAGATTTTTGCTCAAATGATTACCTTGGCTTCGCCCGCTCCCCTGTTTTAAAAGCAAGTATTCAACAAGAAATAGATAATCACCCAGGTAACCTCAACGGAGCTACCGGCTCACGTCTTATATCGGGTAATTTAGTTTACGCAGAAGAGCTGGAAAAACAAATAGGCGCATTCCATCAGGCAGAAGCAGGTTTGCTATTCAATTCCGGGTATGATGCTAACGTGGGGGTATTCTCATCCCTCCCGCAAAAAGGCGATACCATTATACATGATGAACTGATACATGCCTCCATTATCGATGGTGCACGTTTAAGTCACGCTAATCGCTACACTTTCCGCCATAACGATCTGGAGAGCCTGGAGAGTAAGCTAAAGCAAGCCAAAGGCATTTGTTATGTGGTAATAGAGAGTGTTTACTCGATGGATGGTGATACACCGCCCATTGCATCAATACTAGAGCTAACACAACAATATGGCGCACATTTAATTGTAGATGAAGCACATGCAGTTGGTTTATACCCCGCAGGGTTAATACCACATTTAAATTTACAAGACAAAGTATTTGCCCGTGTGGTAACATTTGGTAAAGCTATGGGTTGCCATGGGGCAATTGTATTAGGCAGTAATTTACTGCGCGAATACCTCATTAACTTTTCGCGCGCCTTTATTTACACTACCGCCGCGTCTTTCCATCAGTTAGCGGCAGTAAGTATGGCGTATGAATTGCTTAAAAGTTCATCGGCAGAAATAAAAAAGCTTCATCACAACATTAATCTGTTTAAGCAAGGTATCCGCCAAAACGAAAAATCCCCTTTGCTGCAAAGCGATAGTGCCATACAATGCATCATCTTAAGCAGTAACGAATTGGCCCAACAGGCCGCACAAGCTTTACAAAACGCAGGGTTGGATGTGCGTGCTATATTAAGCCCTACTGTTGCCAAAGGTGCCGAGCGGGTGCGCATCTGCCTCCACTCCTATAACTCCGAACAGGAGATCAATTTACTTACATCAAACATAAATAAAATTACCCATGCATAAACCGCTGTTTGTAACCGGTATTGGTACCGATATCGGCAAAACTCTTATCTCGTCCATATTAGTAGAGAAATTGAAATGCGATTACTGGAAGCCGGTACAATCGGGCGATCTGGACAACAGCGATACCATGAAGGTGAAAAGGTTGGTATCGAATACACAAACTATATTCCATGCCGAGACATACCGTTTAACCCAGCCATACTCACCGCATAAATCTGCAATATTGGATGGCATTATTATCGACGAGAAAGTAATCATCGCTCCAAAAACCGAAAACCAGCTATTGATTGAAGGTGCCGGCGGGTTAATGGTTCCATTAAATGGTCATTGTTTGATTATAGACCTGATTAAACAGCTTAATGCCGAAGTGATACTGGTATCGCAAAACTATCTGGGTAGTATTAACCATACTTTACTATCTATAGAGGCACTAAAGCAGCGCGACATTCCTGTTAAAGGCATCATATTTAATGGTGAGGAAAACGCCTCTACCGAGGATTATATTATTACGTATACCGGGGTAAAGCACTTAGGCCGTGTGCCACAATTAGCAACCGTAGATAAAAACACAATTGCTGATGCAGGTAAATATATTTCCTTGTAATTTGCAGCACATTCCACCCAAGGGAGATAACCAATTATACCATGAAGAACATTACAGTTATAGGATCGGGCACTATGGGCAACGGCATTGCCCACACATTCGCGCAGAATGGGTTTAATGTTTCGCTTGTTGATATTAACGACGCTGCGTTGCAAAAAGCGCTGCAAACCATAGCAGGTAACCTCGACCGTCAGATAAAAAAAGGCGCAATTGACGAGGCTGCTAAAACCGCTACGCTTAATAACATAAAAACCTATACGGATGTTACCGAAGGCGCCGCAAACGCCGATCTGGTTGTTGAAGCCGCAACCGAGAACCGCGAGATAAAACTAAAACTGTTTAAACAGCTTAGCGAGGTTTGCAAACCGGGGGTTATCCTGGCATCAAACACCTCATCCATATCCATTACCGAGATAGCATCAGTTACTACGAATCCTGCCAACGTTATAGGTATGCACTTTATGAACCCGGTGCCTGTTATGAAACTTGTGGAGGTAATACGAGGCTACGCCACTACCGATGAAGTGACCAATACCATTATGGAGCTATCGCGCCGGTTGGGTAAAGACCCGGTTGAGGTGAACGATTACCCGGGCTTTGTTGCAAACCGCATACTGATGCCCATGATAAACGAAGCAATTTACACCTTGTTTGAAGGTGTAGCCGGCGTACATGAGATTGATACCGTAATGAAATTAGGCATGGCCCACCCGATGGGCCCGCTGCAACTGGCCGATTTTATTGGCCTTGATGTTTGCCTGGCGATACTAAAAGTATTGCATAATGGCTTTGGCAACCCTAAGTATGCACCATGCCCTTTATTGATAAACATGGTAACGGCCGGCCACCTTGGCGTTAAAAGCGGCAGCGGCTTTTATAAATACACCGCTGGTAGCAAGGAACTGGTTGTAGCAGAGAAATTCGCGTAAACGTTAAATAATATTATTATGGAAGACCTTACTGTTACATCCGTTCGCATGTTTAATTACCCGCAAATGGACATATTTGATGCCTGGACAAACCCCAGGAAGTTAGCCAAGTGGTGGGGCCCAAACGGTTTTACGAACATATTTGACGAGCACGACCCAACACCGGGTGGCCGCTGGCGTTTTACCATGCATGGCCCCGATGGCACCAATTATAAAAATGAAGTAGATTATGTTGATGTAACACCCGAATGCATTGTGCTCGACCATGTGAACTGGCCGCTGTTCAGGCTTACGGCTACTTTTGAACCGGTGGGTGCTAATCAAACCAAGCTTACCTTTAAACAGGCGTTTCAATCGGCAGAGGATTTTGAAAAAGTAAAAGCTATTGTGGTACCCGCCAACGAGGAGAATTTAGACAGGCTGGAAGCGGTGTTGTTATCGGAAAAGCATTCGTCTTAAAAACCGCTAAATACGCCCTGATAACTACAAAGCGCTATCCGCGCTATTATTTAATAGCTTTAAAACAAAGTAGCAACATACATTCAGGACAAAAAAAGCGGGCAGCTCGCCCGCCCGCTTTTCAGAAAAACTAAATTATACCTAAAAAAACAAATAAGATCTTTGTAGTGGCGCTTGGTTCATGGTAGAAGTCCAGCTATGAACTATGAACCATCAACTATAATCTAAACGGCTACTTCCCGCTCAACAAGCCATCCAGCGTAACCGAAGCATAATAAACACCACCGATGGTTGGGCCGCCTGCGTATTGTATGTAGCGTTTGTTAAATATATCTGTAGCGCCAATTTTGAAAGTTGCGTAGTACACGGGGACACGGAAAGTAACCTGCGCGTCAACAGTGTGTATGGCAGGGACAGTTCCGGTTACCAGCGGGCTCTCCCACAGGTAAGACTGCTGCCATTTGTAAACTATATTGAAGCCTACATTCTTAACCACCTCACGATTACCGAACGAGAAGTTACCGCTCCACTCGGGGGTGTTAAAGCCAGTAACAAAAATATCTGAAGTTTTCTGAGCCTTTAGTTTATTGAAGCTTACGTTGCCCGACACGGTATATCTGCGGTAAAAATTGTAACTCAACCCTGCCGACGAGCCGTAATTATTGTAAACGTTTTTAGCATTAGTGTATACCCTGTAACGGCTTTGGCCCTGGCTTGCCGCATTATTGGCTGTAGCAGTTGTAGGGTCGCGGTTAATATCAAGCATGGCTAATACGGCGGCATCAGAGCCTACCGTGGTGCCGTTTGGCACAAACACTTGTACCTGGCCCAAAAAGCCGTTGTAGCGATTGGCATAAGCATCTACATCCAAAAACACTTTGTTATCAAAAAAGATCCCTTTATAGCCAACTTCAAAAGAAGTGATCTGCTCGGGCCTTGCCTTTGGCAGGTCGGCTACCTTAAGCAAGTCGCGGTTTGCTAAGGCAGTGGCATCGTCTCCGGTAGTTGATTGTGCTTTTACAGCCGCATTAAACGCCGTTACCGATTGCTGAGTATAGCTATTGTTAAGATAGCCTAAGCCTTCGTTAATAAAACCTAAACTCCCCACCCGCTTAACACGGCCATTGTTTACGTATGACAAGGCCTCGAACAGCGACGGGAAACGGTAGCCATTCTGGAAAGTAAACCTAAAGTTGTGGTTGTTTGTCGGCGAATAAACCGCAGCCAAACGTGGCGTAAACTTAGGAGAGAAATAAGGATTGCGGTCCCAACGGACAGAGCCGAATAGTTTTAACTTCTCATCAAAAAACGTTTTGGTGACCTGTGTGAAGGCACCGTATTTTTTGTAGATGACGTTATCGCCAAAGCTGCCATCAGCAAGCGGTGTATTACGGTCGGCAATTGGGCGGGTAAAATCAACAAAGTTGTTACCATCAGGGGTAATAGAGTATACACGTACATCGGCACCAACTAACAGGTCAATAAACTTTACATGTTTGGTAAGATCCCATTGTGCCTCGGCATTGTACATCTTACTTTTTTGTACCAGCGCCGCACCACCTGTTACCGGCGCGTTTGGTATCAGGCTGGATCTGATATCCCAGTTATTTATCCCAATGATGGTTTGGCGCAGATCGTTAAAGGCTTGTGTGCCGGGTTCTACCCTGCCGGCATCTGCGGCGGCACGGGCGGCGTCATTAGCCGCAGCAAGGTTAGCCGATGTTAACGCACCACCATGGGTATTGGCATAAGCGGTTAAAGCATTTTTGTAAGCCGTACCCCATGCAGAATTGCTGGCGTGGTTTAGGTCGAGGTTATCGGCCAGTGGCTTTACATTGAACGATTTACCTGTATTTTCGATAGACTCGTAAGCACGTACCAGGAAATCGGCCCCTTTTAATTCTACCTTGTGGTTTTGTACAGATGCGCCATTCAGTGATATTTTGTTACCGCGTTGAAAAACGCCATCCATGTTACCATAGCGGTAAGTGTATGATAGTTGTGTTGTAGGGGTTATTTTATAAGCCAGCGTACCGTCTAATTTTAAGTTGGTCACCTTTGGGTCAACCAGGTCAACCTCATTGTAACCGGTACGGGCAACAGTTAAGTTTGGCCTGGCCACGCCATCAACCACAATGCCTTTTATAGATACGGTATTACTGCCCGCCAGCGCGTCATCGCCATACTTGTTCCAGCCATCGTAAGCCGCGTTGCTTGTGCCGGTAAGCTCGGGGTATGCCGGGTTAGCGGTTTTAAGGTTGCCGGGGTTTTGATCCAGCCGGGTGTTAGATTGCCAGTCTTTTCCCGTAAGGTAACTGGCGTTCACCTTAAACGCAAATTTATCGTTCCATGCTTTCGCGTAGCGGATGGCCGTTTCGTTAATGGCGCTTGGGCTAACGCCTATGCCATCCACGTGGTTTATGCCCGTGCGGTGGTAAAAGCTAAGGCCCTGCGTTTTAAAGGGATCTTTCGTGAATAGGTTTGATAAACCATTTATGGCGTTTGTACCATATAAAGCCGCTGCAGCACCCGGGGTTAACTCTATGCTGGCTATATCCAGTTCGGTTGGGCCAATGGCATTACCAAGCGGCACACCAAGCGTGGCCGATTGCATATCCACCCCATCTGCCAGCTGCATAAACCTAAAGTTGTTGGGGCTATTAAAACCACGGGTATTGGGCACTTTTAGCGTAATGCTGGTGGTAGTCATTTGAACGCCCTTTACATTTTCCAGCGCGTCATAAAAACTTGGGCCCGGCGATTGCTTCAGCGCGGTAATACTAAGCTTTTCGATGGCTACCGGCGATCTTAACAATTTTTCTTCTCTGCGCGATGCGGTAACAATCACCTCGTTTATTAATAAAGCCTGGGTTGATAACTGCACGTTTACAGAGCTGTTCGCATTGCGGATCACAAACTCCTGCGTTTGGAAACCTACGCCCGTAAAAACCAATGTAAATGGCAATTTGGCATTTGTTTGCAGGGTAAACTTGCCTGTTGTATCTGTCGCAGTACGGTTCTCGGTCCCTTTTATAGTTACGGTAATACCTATCAGGGGCTGGCCATGGTCGTCATTCACTTTACCACTAAGTGCGTAATTACCATTGAGTTGGGCAGATGCAACTACCGGCAAAAGAATTAAAAAGAGCGCAATAGGTTTTAAGAAATTTGTAAAAGATTTCATCGAAATTCAGGTTGAAAGAAAATTGAAATAAGTAATTGTTGTTGAGATCCTGAGGATAGGGATTAGCAACAACAACATGCAGTTAGGCGCTGCATTGGGGGCATTGGACTTGTAAAGGCAATTAAATAATACATTGTCTATAGAATAAGTAGACAAAACTATCAAAAACTTTTACATCCACCAAAAAAAATCGTATTATTTTGTAAATAATATTTAGATAACCTGTTAAAAGCCACCGTTTACACAGGAAATACGTATTATTGTCGACTAAACTACTATACTTTAATGTCTTTTAACTATCGCCGCATCATTATTAAAATAGGTTCTAATGTTATAACCCGTGCCGATGGCCTGCCCGATGTGGAGCGTATTGCGCATTTGGTAGACCAGATAGCATCTATTAAAAATCAAGGTATCGAAGTGATATTGGTATCGTCCGGCGCGGTAGCATCAGGCAGGAGTTTGATCTCCGTTTCGGAAAAGTCCGACGCGGTGGCCATCCGCCAGTTGCTGGCATCCATCGGCCAGGTAAAGCTGATCAACACCTACTCGCAGCTGTTCCAAAAGTTTGATATTTTATGTTCGCAGGTATTGGTAACTAAAGAAGATTTTCGCGATAGGCTGCATTACCTCAACATGCGTAACTGTTTAGAAATACTGCTGCAACACCAGGTTATCCCGGTTATAAACGAAAATGATGTGGTATCGGTAACGGAACTAATGTTTACTGATAATGATGAACTTGCCGGATTGATAGCAGCTATGCTTAACGCGCAGGCTTTGATAGTTTTAAGCAATGTAGATGGTATTTACACAGGCGACCCGAAACTGCCTTCCTCATCCGTAATCGAAAATGTAAGCGATGAGGGACTGGATTTTGCATCCTTCGTAAGTTCGGGCAGGTCGCAGTTTGGCCGCGGGGGTATGATCACTAAATCAACCATCGCGCAAAAAACAGCCAAGTTGGGCATAGCGGTGCACATAGCCAACGGCACTAAAGAAAATATCCTAACGGATGTACTTGCTAATAAAACCGTCCACACCCGCTTTACCCCTACCAAAAAGGCATCGGGTAAAAAGAAATGGATAGCCCATTCAGAAACTGCCGCCACAGGTGTGGTGCAGGTGAATGATGGTGCTAAGACGGTGCTGGTATCCAGCAAAGCATCCAGTCTGCTGCCGGTTGGCATTATCAATATTATATCCGACTTTAAGAAGGGCGAGATCATTAAAATTATAGACGAGCATAAAAAAACCATAGGCCTGGGCCTGGCCGAGTATGGATCTGAAAAAGCCCGCGAACTAACGGGCCAAAAGAACCAGAAAGCGCTGATACATTACGATTACCTTTATTTGCAGGGATAACATGAGCTACAACCACTATTTCGAGAACGCGCTAAACGCCGGGAGGAATGCTGCCCTATCCCCTGCTGTTATTAATAAAGTATTACTTGATGTTGCCAAAGCGGCTATTGAGCAAACCGGTTACCTGCTTCAGGAAAACCAAATAGACCTGGCACGTATGGACAGTGCCGACCCCAAATACGACCGGCTAACCCTTACCGCAGACAGGATAAAAGCCATAGCCGGCGACATCGAGAATGTAGCGGGACTGGACAGTCCGTTGGGAAAGGTATTATCAGACAAAACCCTGCCGAATGGCTTGCAGATAAAGAAAGTGCGTGTGCCGCTTGGTGTGGTGGGGGTTATTTACGAGGCGCGGCCAAATGTCACGTTTGATGTGTTTGCGCTGTGTTTTAAAACCGGCAACATAAGCCTTTTAAAAGGTGGCAGCGATGCCGATAACTCAAACAGGGCCATCATCAAAATTATTCACGGTGTATTATCGGCACATGGCATCGATAGAAATTTTGTTACCCTGCTGCCTGTAGAGCGCGAAGCTACCGAAGCTTTGTTAAATGCCGTTGGTTATGTGGATGTGCTGATCCCTCGCGGCAGCCAAAGCCTTATTAATTACGTACGCGAAAGCAGCAAAGTACCCGTGATAGAAACAGGTGCAGGTATTGTACACACTTATTTTGATGAAACCGGCGACCTGGAAAAAGCCATAGCCATTATTGATAACGCCAAAACCCGCCGGGTAAGTGTTTGTAACGCCCTGGATTGCCTCATTATAAACAGTAAACGCCTCGGCGACCTGGTACATATAACCGAACCGCTTGCCGCAAAACAAGTACAGCTTTATGCTGATAAAAAAGCTTTTGAAGTACTGGATGGCCACTACCCTGCCGGACTTTTAGAAGAAGCCAAACCGGAGCATTTTGGTACAGAGTTTTTATCCATGAAGATGTCCGTTAAAACGGTGGATACACTGGAGCAGGCTTTGCAGCACATTGCCATCAACAGCTCTAAACACAGCGAAGCCATTATATCTGAGGATGAACTGAATATCGAAACCTTTTTAAACCGGGTAGATGCTGCTGCGGTCTACGTAAATACCTCCACTGCCTTTACCGACGGTGCCCAGTTTGGCCTTGGTGCCGAAATAGGGATCAGTACCCAAAAACTCCACGCCCGAGGCCCAATGGGGCTGGAAGAATTAACGAGTTATAAATGGATTGTTAAAGGTAATGGACAGGTAAGGAACACTTGATAATATCGAACATCAATTTTTGAATGATAAATAATTAAGTTCTTCCCTACTTCGAAATTCGACATCCAACATTAATCATTCATTATTCCCTATCGACCATTTTACCCTCCCTTGACCCAAGCCATAAACACCTTAAAATGTAAAACCTTATCTTTGCGCCCAATATGAGTAAGCACGGTAGGATCTTAGTGGCAATGAGTGGTGGCGTTGATAGTTCTGTAGCGGCAGTAATGCTGCATGAACAGGGCTACGAGGTTATTGGCCTTACCATGAAAACCTGGGACTACGCCGCAAGCGGTGGCAGTTCTAAAGAAACCGGCTGCTGTAGCCTGGATAGTATAAATGATGCGCGCGCTTTGGCCGTTGGCTATGGTTTCCCGCATTATATACTGGATATCCGAAACGAGTTTGGCGATTTTGTAATAGATAACTTTGTTGACGAATATCTTGCAGGCCGCACGCCTAACCCATGTGTGCTGTGCAATACCCACATTAAATGGGAAGCGCTATTAAAACGTGCCGATAAGCTGGATTGCGAATTTATCGCGACCGGTCACTACGCCAACATCCGTGAGCAGGATAATGGCCGCTACGTGATATCAAAAGGTAAAGACGAAAATAAAGACCAGTCATACGTGCTTTGGGGGGTGTCGCAGCAAAATTTGGCGCGTACTAAGTTCCCTTTAGGCAGTTTCTCTAAACCCGAAATTCGCCAGATGGCCGTTGATATGGGTCAGTTAGAACTGGCAGGTAAAAGTGAAAGCTACGAGATCTGCTTTGTGCCCGATAATGATTACCGCGCGTTCCTTCGCCATAAGGTTGAAGACCTTGATGAGCGTGTTGGCCCGGGTAATTTTGTTTTAACCAATGGAACCGTTGTAGGTAAACACCTCGGTTATCCTTATTATACCATTGGCCAGCGTAAAGGCCTCGGCATAGCATTAGGTATGCCGATGTTTGTGACCAAAATTCAGCCTGAAACCAACACAGTTGTATTGGGCACTATTGAGGAATTGGAAAAGAAAGAAGCCTGGGTACGCAACCTTAACCTGGTTAAATACGAAAGCATCAAAGAACCAATTGAGGCAGTAACCAAGATCCGCTATAAAGACGCAGGTACCGAAAGTAAGATCGTACAAATTGGCGACCACATGAAAGTATCTTTCGACCACATGGTATCGGGCATTGCCCCCGGCCAATCTGCAGTGTTCTACGAAGGTAGTGACTTGCTGGGCGGTGGTTTCTTAATATAAGTTTGTTTGGATTTAATTGCTTTTCCCCCACACGTCATTGGCTATGACGGATTTGTGAATTAACCAAAGATTATTCCAAACTCATTCCCATAAAATGCGTTATTTGTGCAATCTAACTAACAGCACTTGAAAAACATCTTACGCACTGTAGCAGCATTTACGTTTGTTGTATCATCTCTTACAGCTTCAGCACAAACCATTCAACAGGATAGTACCTTAAAGGTAGCTAAACTCGACACCGCCCGTTACGATTCATTGGTTAACAGGTTAGCTAACGGCGACAAAACAGGCAAGTGGCCCGTAAAAAAAGCGCCTTACCCAAAGGCCGGGGCTATACTTCCATTTTATCGCGTAGTGGCTTATTATGGTAATATGTACTCCAAAAATATGGGCGTACTTGGCGAATATGAGCCGTCGGTAATGCGCAGTAAACTTAAAGCCGAGGTTAAAAACTGGGAAGCAGCAGACCCTGCAACGCCTGTTAAACCAGCCCTGCACTACATTTGTGTTACCGCCCAGGCAGATGCAGGCCGCAATGGTTTACATAACCTGCGCATGCCATTCAGCCAAATAGATAAAGCTATCGAAATGGCAAAACCCCTTAACGCGCTGGTGTTTTTAGATATCCAGGTTGGTTTCAGCACCGTACAAACGGAGCTGCCTCTGTTAGAAAAATACCTGAAGATGCCTAACGTGCACTTTGGCATCGATCCTGAATTTTCTATGAAAGAAGGCAGCGTACCCGGCAAACGCATAGGCACTTTTGATGCCAAGGACATTAATTATGTAAGCAACTACCTGAGCAGCCTTTGCGAAAAGTATAACCTGCCGCCAAAGATATTTGTGGTACACCGTTTTACTAAACGTATGGTAACCAACTACCAGGATATTAAACTTAACAAGAACGTACAGTTTGTAATGGACATGGATGGCTGGGGAGGCCCCGACCTAAAGAAAGGCACATATAAGTACTTTGTTGCAGGCGAACCTGTGCAGTTTACGGGCTTCAAATTATTCTACAAAAACGATATTAAGAACGCGCCAAAACGAATGATGACTCCTAAAGAAGTGTTAAGTTTAAAGCCCGCTCCTATTTATATACAGTACCAGTAGATTTTTTATATTTGGCTATGCCGCCCGCTTTATCGCCATACCATTTGCTTAAGCAACAGCTTACTGCTACCATGCACCTTAGCGGTGAGCAAGTGGATTTGTTTTGCAGCAAGTTTCGGCATAAGACTACCGCAAGAAACGAGATCTTGCTGCATGCGGGTGAGGTTAACCCCTATCTGTATTATATAAATTCGGGTTGCCTGCGGGTATTTATGCTGGATGTTAACGGCAAAGAGTCTACCAGGTTTTTAGTGACCGAGGGTCGCTTTGGCACGGCATTCCCAAGTTTTACTTTGCAGGAACCATCATTAGCCGCCATACAAAGCATCGAACCAAGTGATATACTTTATATCAGCCACCGGGATTTTAACGACCTTTTAGACAATTTCCCCGGGTGGGAACATGAATATCGTTTAGGTCTTGAAAAGGATTATATCGCCTCTATCAAACGTATCGAAAGCCTTATTACCATGGATGCCAAACAGCGTTACCAGTTGCTTTTACAAACCAACCCCTCCCTTATACAAAGGCTGCCATCTAAGATCATTGCCGACTACCTGGGCATATCGCAGGAAACACTTAGCCGCCTAAAATCAAAAAAGTAAATTATTGACATTTGTCAATTCACCTGTCATTTAAAATATCTTGTTTTGTGTATAATCTAAACCAAATGAAAACAAGATATCTACTCGTCGCCATTTTACTGCTGCCCATATCAACATTTGCGCAAACCCTAATTGGCGAGCGAACCTTTAAATATAACGACACTGCCCGCAAACGCCCGCTCACTACCGAGATTTGGTACCCTACTACAGACAATACCAAGTTGCCCGCGTTAAAAGAGGGCTTTCCTTTTGTGCATGACCCTACTGTTAGGAATGCAAACTTACCGGTTGGTAAACATCCGCTCATCCTTCTATCGCACGGCACAGGTGGCGGGCGCCTAACCATGGAGTGGCTGGCCGATGCATTGGTAAAACAAGGCTTTATTGTTGCCGCGGTGGATCACTGGGGCAACACGCACGATAATAAAATAGCCATAGATTTTGTAACGCCATGGCAGCGCGCACAGGACATCTCTTTTGTGCTAACAGAGCTTTTAAAAGACAACCAGCTTAAAGCGGTTATTGATGATAAACGGATCGGTGCGGCAGGTTTCTCTATAGGTGGCTACACCGTAATAGCCCTCGCAGGTGGCAAAATAAACCTAAAAGCAATGGACGATTTCACCAACACACCCGCTGGCGCCAGGGAAATTGCCATCCCGGAGTTTCCTAACCTTATTAACACGCTGGATGAAAAAGCTATTCAAAAATCATTTGATAGTGCCCCGCATTTAAAAGATAAGCGCATTAAAGCGGTTTTTAGCATGAGCCCGGCTGTTGGGCAGGGATTTACAAAGGCTAGCCAGTTTAACGATGTAGATATACCACTGTATATTATAGGCGCGCAAAGCGATAGCATAGCGCCTGTTAAAACTAATGCCCTGCATTACCACAAGTTGATGCCAAAATCTAAACTATATATAATTCCAGGTAAAGCGGCGCATTACGTTTTCCTGAATGAGGCTTTGGGAGATTTGAAACAAAATGGGGGAATTATATTTAACGATGGCCCTTACGTAGACAGGCATGCCATACATGAACAGGTTGGCAGTATGGCGGTAAGGTTTTTTAAAGAAAGTTTAAAGTAATTTTGAAACAAAAAAAGCCTCCGCTTAAATAAACGGAGGCTTTGTAATATGTAAGCTAAGCTTATAAATTATCTATCTCTTCCTGCTCTTTTAAGGCAGTGATATTATTTTTGTTGCTATACTCATCTGTCTGGCTTGCAAAGTCTTCCAATATGCTGGCAATGGTATCAAGGTTATCCGCAATACGTTGGTGCATATCAGGCAAGTCTTTTTCTAATCTTTTGTTACCAAGGTCAATATTGTCTACTTCGATTTTCGCGATCTTTTGTATCAACGCCTGGTTACTGTTCTTTAAGTCTTCTAATTCATGGACGATTTTTTCCATCAATTCAAATTTTCTGATCTTATCCATAGGTATCTTAATTTATATACACTATACATAGCTATAACAGTGCCAAAGTATTTTATTTGGATTTATCATTTATAACTAATAATTTAGTTATATGAAAACCATCTTTTATTTACTACTTCTTTTAGGCTTGCCGGCAATGTGTTACGCGCAAGAAACAAACAAAGTAAACGATGCCTTATTGCTGGATTATTACCAAAACCAACGCTTTGCCGAGGCCGCCGATTACCTCAAGAAAACGTATACCGAACCTATTAACAGTACAAAAGCTCTGGGTCAACTGGCCTATACATCAAACATGGCCGGGCATTTGGCCGATGCGGAGGGATATTATCAGCGCATTTATATTATAGACTCTACCAACACATCTGTGCTATATAGCCTGGGCAGCCTGAACCTACGCCGTGGCAACAACGCCAGGGCCGAGCTTTATTATAAACGCATCATAACGCGCGATAGCACCAATTTTATGGTATTTAAGCAACTGGCAACCATAAGCCACGATAAAAACGACCTTACCTCCTACATTGCTTACCTGCAAAGGGCCAATAAACTAAATCCTACCGAACCTGATGTTGCAGCAGATCTTAGTGATGTGTACATCAGCATGAACTTTACCTCCCAAGCCGAAAAAGTGCTTAACGCCGCTATATCCGTCGACCCAGAAAATATTGTTTTGCTGAAAAGTTTAATGAAATTGCAGTACGATCAAAAAAAATGGCCCGAAACTGTGAGCACCTGTCTAAAACTGATAAATTATGGCGACGGTTCCGGGCCTGTACTTACCAAACTTGGGGTTGCTTATTACAATATTAAAAATTACGATTGCAGCATTTCTACCTTATTAAGTATGGATGAGATAGCACGTAACGAAACCAGTTATTACTACACCGGCCTTGGTTATAAAGCGGTTAAGGATCAACGTATGGCTATTTTTTATCTACAGAAAGCGATTACAGAAGGCATATCGCCCAACATCGGCGCTTATTACGGCGAGGTAGCCGATAGCAACGAAAAACTGCACAGATTTAAAAAGGCGATAACAGCTTATCAAAAAAGCCTGGAGTTTAACGAATCGTCCATGATATATTACTCGCTGGCAAATGTTTACGACACTTACCTGCAGGACAAAAAAAGCGCTGTTAAATATTATAAGAAATATTTAGCAGGTAAACCACCTGTAGAGAAACAAAAAGGCTTTATAGATTACTCGAAAAGCAGGATAGCTACTTTAAGTAAATAAGTAATCGCTACTTATTAAAATGTCTGCATAATGGGTTAACCGTTTACCTGTTCATTAGCCTTGCAACATACTTGCCAATTATATCAAACTCTAAATTTACAACCGAGCCTTCGCGTACGTTGTGCAGGTTAGTATGCTCGTAGGTATAAGGTATAATAGCTACCGAAAAGAAATTAGGGCCCGAGTTTACCACCGTAAGGCTGATACCATTCACACAAATAGAGCCTTTTTCTACAGTCACATTCCCTAGCGATGCATCATACTCAAAGGTATATTCCCAGCTGCCGTCCAGCTCGGTAAACTTGGTACAGGTAGCAGTTTGGTCAACATGGCCCTGTACAATATGGCCATCGAGGCGGGCATTCATTTGCATACAGCGCTCCAGGTTTACAGGTTCGCCAACCTTTAGGTGACCAAGGCTGGTTTTATTGAGTGTTTCTTCAATAGCGGTAACGGTATGTGTATCGTCGGTCAACCCTACAACTGTTAAACAAACGCCGTTATGCGCGACAGATTGATCGATCTTCAACTCATTTACAATGCCGGATTGTACCGTAATATGAAGATTACCCTGGTCATCGTGCAGATCGGTTACTTTACCTAAAGTTTCTATAATTCCTGTAAACATAGTGCTGCAAAAGTAAAGAATTTTAGATATGCCGTATGTTATCCTAACATCATAAAAAAAGCGGATACCTTAGGGGTTATCCGCTTCGTATAGGGGTTTATTATATATTATTCTATAGTAATATCGAATGTTTTACCATCAAACGATACCTTGGCTTTATGGCTTCCCAAAAACTCAATAGTTCCTTTAAAAGTAAAAGCCCTGCCTGCATTATTACCGGTGGAAGTAAAGCTTGCGGTACCGGCAGTAATATCAAATGGCCTGTTGCTGGCGTCTATAATTAAACCGCTTAATGTATAGCTATTGTGTTGCTCCATGTACTCACCATCTTTTTTGGTAGTCACCTTGTAAACTGAAACCTGGTTACCATCAACCTGCATTTTTGCAAAACCCGGTAACAGTGCTTTAAGTGTATAATACTCATCAACACTATTATCGTATGTAGCATAAGGGCTAAAACCGGTATTTTTATAAGTGCCACTGTAGGTGTAGCCGTTAGGCTGGTTACCGTTACAGCTAACTACATATTTGTTTGAGCCAACCATTACATCCTTAACGCTGTCGCCTTTTGTGTAGATGTTGTTGTAGGGCACTTCAATAAGTTCGCCGCAGGTAAGGTCATTCACCTTTATGCCATTGCGCACACCGGTTGAGGCAGGTAAGCCGGTCTTATCATTTTGGCTGGCAATAGTATTGCCTATTGATTTGTAAAGGTTAATAGCTATAGAAGTAGCTATGGCTTTGTCGTTATTAACGGGATTAACTACCTTGGTTTCTTTAGTACATGCCGAATAAAGTAAAGCGGCGCCGGTAGTTAGTGCTAAGGCAACAAGGGTTTTAAACTTGATAGTCATGGTTGTAGGTTTTTTATTTCCTACAAAAATACCTGTTATATAGCTATTTATGCAATATTATTTTCACTTTCGCTTATAAGGGAATTTGAAAATCGATAAGACTACCCCAAGTTAAAATATAGCTCAAAAATTAAAATATTGCACATTACTTAAAGCAACTTGGCAGATCCACCCGTTTGTTACGTAGATCCTTACCGCCCTCTATAACCGATTTTAGGTTGGTTAAATAAAACGTCCACCCTGAATGGCATTTTACAAAGAGATTTTTTGCGGGATCGCTTTCCTCCGGGATATTGCTTTGCTCTAATTCTACAATAGTTAAGCCATTACGGGTGCTAAGGTTTACCGTAACAACGCTCTCGCCGGTGAAGGTAAAGATAATTTGATCTCGACCGTTAGCTTCCAGTACCCTGCCCTTCTGAAATACATCGTTATGGTAACCATGCCAGTACCATGTGTAGGTATCTTCCTTTAAAATTTGCTCTTCGTTACCACGGATCCGCTGCGCGATGGTAAAAAAATCGGCTTTGCGCAGGAACCATTTCTCCAGCCCGGCAGGTGTACTCCAGGCCAGGTAAAGGCTGCGCATATCCACGTTGTAATCAGCACAAAGCTTAAATTTATTCCAGCGGGTATCTTCCATAATAGCAAAGGTTTGTATACAAGGAATGTATTATATAAAACTAACCATAATACTTTGTGTTTTGCTATTTTGCCATTAAAACTATTTTATGCTGAAGCAAAGCGCCGGGATCTTATTATACAAATTAACAGACGGATCGTTAAAGGTTTTTTTGGTGCACCCCGGCGGGCCGTTCTTTCGCAAGAAGGATGACGGCGCATGGTCGGTACCCAAAGGAGAATACCTTGAGGATGAAAACCCGCTTGCCGCCGCGCAACGCGAGTTTGAGGAAGAAGTGGGTAAAACCGTTACCGGCAATTTTATAAAACTGCAACCTGTTAAACAAAAAAGCGGCAAGGTGGTGCATGCCTGGGCTGTTGAGGGCGACATAGACCACACCAATATTGTAAGTAATACTTTCGAGATTGAATGGCCGCCAAAATCCGGCAAGCGCGCCAGCTTCCCCGAAATTGACCGAGCAGGCTGGTTTACCATAGATGAGGCCAGGGTAAAGATCATACCCGGGCAGGTTAGGTTGATTGAGGAGTTGGTTGAGTTGATCTGAACCAATAATGAGCCGAAGTTAAACCTTCGACCAATAAATTAATAAGTCTCCCCTACCGGGGAGACTTAGAGGGGGCTATCTCCTATTCCTCACCCAATTACTTTCTTCAGTACCGGTCGTTTCGGCGATAGCAACTTTCTTTCCTGCCAATAACTTCTCCATTACCAAAGCGGCAATAAGCGCCTCGGTTTCGTTGCCGGTATCCAGCGACTCGGGGGTAAAGTACTTTTTAACAAAATGTGTATCAAAGTTTCCTGATGTAAAAGCCTCGTGCTGCATCACAAATTTGCCGAATGGTAATGTTGTGGTGATACCTGTGATAATATACTCATCAATAGAACGCACCATGCGCTCTATTGCCTCTGTACGGTCTTTACCATAGGTTATGAGCTTGGCGATCATGGGGTCATAGTAGATCGGGATCTCCATGCCTTGCTCAAAGCCATCATCAACCCTAACGCCGGGGCCTTTTGGGGTAACGTAGGTTTGCAGGGTACCAATATCCGGCAGGAAATTATTGGCCGGGTCTTCCGCATATACACGCAACTCCATGGCGTGGCCTTGTATTTTCAGGTCGCCTTGTTTAAAGCTGATGGCCTCGCCGCGGGCAATCCGGATCTGCTCTTTCACCAGGTCGATGCCTGTGATGAGTTCAGTAACCGGGTGCTCCACCTGTAGGCGAGTATTCATTTCCAGGAAAAAGAAATCGAGTTTCTCATCCATAATAAATTCCACCGTACCTGCGCCTGTATAGTTAACAGAACGCGCCACATCTACCGCGCATTTACCCATCGCTTCGCGAATCTCGGGCGTTAGTACCGATGACGGCGCTTCTTCTACCACCTTTTGGTGGCGTCGCTGTACCGAGCAATCCCGCTCGAACAGGTGCACGATATTGCCATGCGTATCGCCCAAAACCTGGATCTCGATATGCCTTGGCGAAGAAACATAACGTTCTATAAAAACAGCGCCATCGCCAAAGGCCGAAATAGCTTCGGATACGGCGAGACCCATTTGTTCTTCAAAATCATCAGGCCCGTCTACTATGCGCATCCCTTTGCCCCCGCCACCGGCAGCAGCTTTGATTAAGATGGGGAAACCAACTTCCACCGCGCGAAGCTTGGCTTCGTTTACGTCGGTAATGGCTTCCTCGGTGCCGGGCACCATGGGGATGTTATATTTTAACGCGGCGGCTTTGGCAGATAGCTTGTTTCCCATCACTTCCATAGCCTCGGGCGATGGGCCTATTAATATTAAACCTGCCTCGCGTACCTGCCTTGCAAAAGCGGCGTTCTCGCTCAAAAAACCATAGCCGGGGTGGATGCCCTCGGCGCCGGTTTGTTTACAGGCGGCTATTATTTTATCACCGACAAGATACGATTGATTGGAGGGCGCTTCGCCTATGAATACCGCTTCATCGGCATAACGTACATGTAGCGCGTTGCGGTCGGCCTCAGAATAAACAGCTACGGTTTTAATACCCATTTCGCGGGCCGAACGCATTACACGTAAAGCGATCTCGCCGCGGTTTGCTACCAATATTTTTTGCATAGGTAACAAATGTAACGGATTAACTCTAAAAAAGAAATGCCATTTAGAACGGCTAAAAAAGAGCACAAATGTTCACGTTCACGTTTGCACAACCAGGCTATTATTTACAACAAACTAATAGTCAATCATTTGACCTTTAAAGTACTGACATTGTAGCGCCACCATATCACTCAAATAAAAGTTTAGGGATTCCACAGTACGTAGAACTTTCGCCGTTGTTGATGATCTCACAAACAACCCACATAATTTACAGTATAGCGGCTTGTTGTTAACAACACCACAAGGGCGGAATTAAGCTGCGCTAAAGTTAAAATGTTACTTTTTAGAGAATGCTACTTTTATCCCCATAATTACAAATGCAACACCCGAGAATTTATTGAGGAAATTACCGGCTTTAGGATTATTGATAAATTTCTGCGAAAAGAACGACACGAAAAGGCTTAGCAAAACATACCATATCAACCCTAAAAACACATAGGTAAGGCCTAAAATTACAAATGGTAAAGACTGACTTAAAGCTTCTTTTTTAATAAACTGTGGGAAAAACGCCAGGAAAAACAATGCCACTTTTGGGTTAAGCACATTGGTTACCACGCCCGACAGGAAATTCTGCATATTGTTTTTATCGGCTTTATCAACCGCAGTTAACACGATGCCATTATTTTTGGAGATAAGCTTATTTACACCCAGGTAAATAAGATAGGCCGCACCAAGGTATTTAACAATCGCAAACGCTAATACCGATTTAGCCACAATAAGCGATAAGCCAAGCGCGGCGAGTACAGTGTGGAACAACACACCGGCATTAACGCCCAATGCCGAATAGATGCCGGCTTTTTTGCCCTGCCCGATAGCTTTGTTTATAACAAACAATGTATCCAAACCCGGTGTCATAATGAACAGGAATGCGGTTAGCGCGAAGGTTACAAAGTTATCTATGCCCATATGGCAAATGTAATGGATTATTTAAAAAATTTAATGAAGTGAATTGTCATATTGAACGAAGTACGAGGAGATATTTTGTTCGATTTACACATTGACTACTTGTTATATCTAACAAGATTCCTCCTTACTTTCGCGCGTTCGAAACGACAAATATTAAACCGGCTGAGCCCCAGCTACAATATGCTCTTTCTCTATCTTCTTTTGCAATTCTAATATCGCGCCGATAAGCGCTTCGGGGCGTGGGGGGCAACCTTGTACGTAAACATCTACCGGGATAACTCGGTCAACGCCCTTTACTACGTGGTAACCGTGCTGCCAGTACGGCCCGCCGCAATTGGAGCACGAGCCCATAGAGATCACATACTTAGGGTCGGGCATTTGCTCGTACAGGCGTTTGATACGCTCGGCCATTTTAAAGGTAACCGTACCGGCTATTATGATCACATCTGATTGACGTGCCGACGGCCTTGGGAAAACCCCAAACCTGTCCAGGTCATACGTAGATGCCATAGCGCCCATCATTTCTATGGCGCAGCAGGCAATACCAAAACTTAAAGGCCATAGCGATGACAGCCTCGCCCAGTTAAGCAGGTCATCCATCTTGGTGACTACGATACCACCGGCTTCGTTGGTCAGGTCAGGCGTCATTAGCTGGCTTTTTAAATGATGGTTTAAACATAGGTTTCCTTGTTTCAGGAGCAGTTGTTGTTGTTGTTGTAGTAGTAGCAGGAGTTGCAGTATTAGCAATTGGTGATATCTCCAGGCTAAATTCTTTTACTTTAAAGTTCCCTTGTTTTGCATTCAGGTCGTCGTACAAACTTTGCGGGATACGGGCGTCTGTTTGCGGCAGTATGGCGTTTGGTTTTATCCAGTTAAGGTCGCCTTTTAGCCAAACGTAGGCTAAGCCCAATATCAATATCCCTAAAAACACAAACATTTCTATCAGCGAGAACCATCCCCATCGGGCATCGGTAGCTATAATTTCGCGGTTTCCAAAAACCGTAGCCCACGGGAAAACGAATACCATTTCTACATCAAACAGTAAGAAAACCAGCGCTATAACGTAAAAGCGCGAGTTAAAAGGCAACCAGGCATTACCCGTTGGCTCCTCGCCACACTCATAGGTACTTAGCTTTTCGGCATTGGGGTTACGGGGCGCTAAAAGGCGGTTCACAAAAAATAAACCTCCAATAAACACGATACCCGTAATTAAAAAGATAAGTATCTTTCCAAATTCTGATATTTGCGCAACATCATCCATGACAGCAAATTTAACAAAACAATCAACTTTTGATGCTATAATTATTGGCGGCGGCGCATGCGGACTAATGTGCGCGGTACAGGCCGGCTTTTTGGGCAAACAAACTTTGATATTAGAAAAGAACGATAAAGTAGGCGCTAAAATTTTAATAAGCGGCGGCGGCAGGTGCAATTATACCAACCTGTATACTACCCACAAACAATTTATTTCGCAAAACGAGCACTTTAGCCGCTCGGCACTGGCGCAGTGGACTGTGGATGATTCCATAAACTTTTTTGAAGCCTATGGTATCGAAGGAAAAGAAAAAACGCTTGGGCAGCTTTTCCCCGTGAGCGATAAGGCTAAGGATGTGGTGAATGTTTTTACAAATTTATGTAACGACCTGGGCCAGGAAATTTGGTGCGATACCGAGGTTACCGCCGTTGAGCAAGCCGAGGGTGGCTTTAATGTTACTATTATTAAAAACGGTAAGCAGCAAAGCTTGTTTGCCCCAAAGGTAGTTATTGCCAGTGGTGGGCTGCCTATCCAAAAAATGGGCGCTACCGATTTTGGCCTGCGTGTGGCGCGTAAATTTGAGATGGCCATTACCGAAACCTCCCCCGCCCTGGTGCCGTTAACCATTACCGGGAAGGACCAGCCGTGGTACGAGCAATTATCGGGCAACAGCATATTTTGCCGGGTATGGAACGACAGGGCAAGCTTTGAAGAGAACATCCTGTTTACCCATTGGGGACTAAGCGGCCCGGCCATATTACAGATCTCCTCCTACTGGAAACCCGGCGAACATATCTATATAGACCTGCTACCCGGTAAAGATATTATTGAACTGATACTGCAGGAACGCGAACAGAACGGCAAGAAGATGCTGCTGGCCTACCTGTCGGGCTTGTTTACCCGTAAATTTGCGGAGGCTTTGGTTGATTATATCCCTGCGGATAAAAACCTGGCATCGCTCACTAAAACCGAATTGGAAGACATCAGCATATTACTGCACGAGTTTAAAGTTAAACCCGCCGGCACAAAGGGTTACGACAAAGCAGAGGTAATGACAGGCGGCGTTGACACCAACGAGCTATCATCCAAAACGCTGGAAAGCAAAAAAGTACCCGGCATGTTCTTTGGCGGCGAATGTGTAGATGTGACCGGCTGGCTGGGCGGCTACAACTTTCAGTGGGCCTGGGCAAGCGGTTTCGTTATTGCGCAAAATTTGTAGCTATGGACTTGTAGCGGTTCCCCTCTTGAGATGGGTTAGGGGTGCGTTATGCGATAGGACTCCTCACAGTTATGTTCCTGCCCTCTCAGGGTCTTCTGAAAGAGCCACTGCGCACGCATGCAAGGCGTCGCAGGATCCACTATGTGAGACCCTGCGGAGACAAAGATGAAATTGACAAATCACTTATTTAATCTATATTTAAATAAAAATATACCAAGCCGTAAATAAGGCTATTTATTCACAATAAATGTCAAGATTAAAAGTAGGAGGGTTATTGGTAACCATTTTAGGAGTTACGATGTTTCTATTCGGTGCGGCTATGTTCTCCTATAGCGGCCCGACGTTAAGCCCAATTATTAGTGATCTTGGTAAATATTCTTTTTTTTTATGGCTGCCTACGTTAATCTTAGGGCTTTCAATTTTTACATGGCCACAAAAACAAAAAAAGGTATAGTCCCAAACTGCTAAAGTTACATCTTGTCCTGGCAGGGTCTTTTGAAAGACACCCTGCGCAAACATGCAAGGCACCGCAGGGTCCACTATGTGAGACCTTGCGGCGACAGAAATAAACATCCACTGGCTCACAATTACTTACTGCCGCACCTAACAGAGTACTGATTGCAGACTCGCATTATCTAACAAGATTTCTCGTCGCTGCGCTTCCCAAGAAATGACAGGTGGTAAACACTCGCAGGGTCTTCTGAAAGAGACCCTGCGCACGCATACAAGGCATCGCAGTGTCCACTATGTGAGACCCTGCTACGACAGGAATGTCAAAGCGGGCGGGCACTAATAGCCTACCTTTATTATCTAACAAGATTTCTCGTCGCTGCGCTTCCCACGAAATGACAGGTGGTAAAACACAAAAGCCGTTAGGAATATCTTAACGGCTTTTGCTTTATTTAAACTATTGTTTCTTTTCAACAGGTGGAGCTGGTGGCGGCGGAGGCGGCGTGCCGGGTGCGGTGCCCGTTGCAGGTGCCCATCCCGGTTGGCCGGGTGCAGGCGGGGTGGCAGGGCGTGGCTGGCGTGGCAATTCTGATGCCCTTACAACCTCGGGGTGCGATACACCACGGTGGCAGCTGTAGCAATTTACACTGCTTTCTAAAATAACACCGGTGCTATCTTTCCCGGCGTGGAAATATTTTTTGTTTATTTCCTGCGTCATTTTATACATCTCGCGGGCCATATCTTTCTCAGGTTTGCCATCGGCGGCAAAATCCATTTTTTTGGTATCCTCGTTACGTACATGGCAAAAGCTACAGCGTGCGCCTAAAGCGTGCTCCCACTCCTCCATCACTTTATGCATTTCTTCTTTGGAAATATCTTTTGGTAAAACCTTTAGGTTTTTAAATTTCTCATCGGCGGTTTTTTTATCTGCCGGCACCATTGCCATAAATGCTACTGCCGATAAAAGCCCAATTGTTACCAGTATTTTCTTATTGATTGTCATAATTGTGTAAGCCTGTGTTGAAACTTCTAAACTAAAGCAATTAAACCGAACCTGCAATACGCCACAAAAATATTACGAGCTAGTTTAGAAAGGGCCCAATTAACTCCATGCTTAAATCCCATAGCCTGTCGCGCCCCACTTCGTTGGTTGCGGCGGAAGATGCTGTAGCCACCTGGTGGTTCTTAAAATATTTACCGCTTTTAGCATCTATCCTGGTAGCCGAAGCCAGGTAAATGGTAGTTTGGGCGCCGGTTTCGGCCGAGATCATAAACGGCCGGGCTAACGCCATTAACAGTTTGCTTATACCGCTAAGCCCAGCTCCAAAGCCGGTATTAACCAGGCCCGGGTGCAAAGCAAAGGCGTTTATGCCTTTGGGTCCATACTTTATAGCCAGCGAACGGGTAAAGTATATATTAAACAATTTGGCTGTACCGTAAGCCTTCCAGGCCGAATATGGGCGCTTTGTCCATTGCAGATCGTTAAAGTTTGGCTTGGCCATGCGGTGCGCTTCAGAACTTACATTAATAATGCGTGCCTGCCCTTTCTCTAACAATGGCAGCAGGCATTGCACCAACATAAAATGCGCGAGGTGGTTTATAGCAAAGGTCATTTCAAAGCCGTTTTTACTTTCCATACGTTCGGCAAAAATACCACCCGCGTTATTAATGAGGATGTTAATAGATAGCAGGCTGCTTTTTAAAACATCCGCGGCATTGCGCACACTTTCCAGATCGGCAAGGTCGCATTGCACGATGTATACGTTCTTGTTTTTGGTGGCCGATATAATGTCGTGCTTTAATGCCTCGCCCTTTTCGGTATCGCGCACCAGCAGGTATAACGAGTGATCTTTTTTGGCAAGAGCTATGGCGGTTTCCCTGCCAATACCGGATGTTGCCCCGGTTATTACAGTGGTGGTAACAGGCATAATCAGTAATTTAAAATACTTTAACGGATATTCAAATCTAGCACATTTCAAGCAGCGGGCAATGCCTGGTTACTCCAATACACTGGTTATTTTAACGATGAGTTTGTTTGAAGCGTATAAATACGCACAAATACCCGAATAAAATCTTTGTTAAATATTGTTAAACAATTTGCATTATTACGAAAGTATCGTATATTTACGAAATAATCGTAGATAGCAATGGAGAAATTATCACAACAAGAAGAAGAAGCTATGCAGGCCGTATGGCAGGCGGGCACGGGGTTCATTAAAGATTTTCTGGATCAAATGACCGAACCCAAACCACCCTACACCACCCTGGCATCAACTATAAAAAACCTGGAGCGTAAGGGTTTTGTAACCGGCGAAAAGCTGGGCAACTCGTTCCGTTATACACCATCCATTTTAGAGGAAGAATACAAAAAACGCTTTATGAGCGGCTTTGTAAGCGATTACTTTAAAAATTCTTACAAAGACCTGGTTACATTTTTCGCGAACGAAAAAAAGATCAGCGCCGGCGAGTTAAAAGAGATCCTTAACCTGATAGAAAAACCTAAACCTTAATATCATGCCTGCCTTATTCGTATTTCTGTTTAAAGTGAACATAGCCTTATTGCTATTTTGCGCGGGCTATTACCTGGTGCTTAGGCACCTAACCTTTTACACGCTTAACAGGGTTTACCTAATGGTAGCCATTGTTTTTGCCACCCTTTACCCCAAAATTGACCTGAGCGATTTTGCACAACGCCACGAAACACTTGCTAAGCCGGTACAAACTGTAGTATTAAACTGGCAGGCACCGGCCCAAAGCCTTATTAAACCGCTTACCCAACCTAATTACTGGCAATGGGCAACAGTTGTTTTTTGGGCGGGTGCTATCTTTTTAGCCTTCAGGCTTATGATGCAATTGTTCTCGCTGTTACAGTTGCACCGCCGGTCGCGGGCGACAAGGATCCACGAGCATGATGTTAGGGTAATTGACGGTGAGGCCGCACCCTTCTCGTTTTGGAGAAGCATTTACGTAAACCCTGCCAACCACACCCCCGGCGACCTTGAAGCTATACTACAACACGAGCAGGTGCACGTTAACGGCTGGCACACCATTGATATTTTACTGGCCGAGCTAAGCAGCATTTTTTACTGGTTTAACCCCGGTATATGGCTTATGAAGAAAGCCGTGCGCGAAAACATAGAATTTATAACCGACCAGAGGATCCTGAACAAGGGGTTCGACACTAAAGCCTACCAGTACAGCCTGATAAACGTAAGCTTTAACGCCACTACTCCCGGCATTGTAAACCATTTTAATATATCAACCATAAAAAAACGCATAATTATGATGAACGCTAAAAGATCTTCGAGGTTTACACTAACGCGTTATGCGTTTGTTGTGCCTGCTGTAATTGTACTGCTATTGGTTTTCACGCTATCTAAAGCGGAGATTGCTAAACCTATAACCCATAAAATAGCCGTGGCTATAAGGCCTGTAACCACAGCTATTAAAGAGGCCGCGCATGATGCCATGACCTTTAACGATACCGTTCCGGCTAAAAAAGCAAAGCCTGTTACAGCAAAAGCAACTAAAGCAGATACTATTAGGATAAAGCAGGGCTTTGTGTATAAATATGATGTAAAAACAGATACCGGCAAAAAGCAAACTATTTACATCAGTACAGACAGAAACCACTCTATCGACTCGATGAACATCGTATTGAATGGCAAAAAGGTTGATAACAAGCTGTTTTCTAAAGTAGACCCCGGCACCATTGCGTCTGTTAATATTGTAGACCAAAGCAGCCTTAAAAACCTGCCCATTGAAAAAGACCTTTACACCTTTAATAACGACAAGAACGTAATTTTTATAACTACCAGGGATTCTGAAGCGGGCAAAGCGCTTGCCGAAAAATTAGGCAACAGGCGCCAGCTAACCAACATCCAAATCACCAAGGAAGGAAGCGACAATTTGGTATTTAACAGCAACCCTGCTTTAAAAGGCAAGGTAAGCGGTGTACGGATAGTTGCCCGTGGTACAGCATCAACCATACCGGCAGACGAGATAAAGGAAGTTGTTTTAGACTCGGGAGTGATTAGGGTTCAAGGATACCCAAGCAAGGGCATTGCAGGTGTTGAATACAGGTTACGTAAAGACGGAGCAGGTAACGTTACCACAGTTAATGGTAAACAAGTAACCTTTGGCACTACAGGCACTTACACGGATGCAACAACAGTTAAAGATGTTTTAGTTACCGCTTATGGCAAAAAACATCAGGCTACCACTTTAAAGGTTTCTGACTACCCAATGGCGACTACTGTAAGGCTTGGCAGCATGGACCGCATATCTGACAAGCTTATTGTGATAGACGGTAAAATAGCCAGCGAAAAAGAATTGAAGAAATTATCAGCGTTCGACATTGACCGCATGAGCACCAGCAATAGTACCGACACAGTCAAGAAATACGGCGACAAAGCCAAATATGGTGTGGTTTATATCTACACCAAAAAAGGGAAACAATAATAAGATCAGTTAGCTGTTAACCCTATTTTAAGGTTGACCGGGGCAAGCCTGGTCAGCCTTTTTTTGTTTCCTTTTGTCATCCTGAGCGATAGTGAAGGATCTATTATTGAACTATGTACCCGCAAATGCATGTCGGCGATCAGATTCTTCACTATCGTTCAGCATGACAAATCTTTATTGATTTTTCTTAACTTGCCTCAGCAAGCTTCTCGTTTTCTAAAATATCCAATAAAGCTTTTTCTGCTAAATTTAACTCTGCAGATTTTACATCCTTATCGCCGTCAAGTTTGTTGATGTATTTAAAGATGGTACCCTCCTCGTAGCTTTTTATGACGGTTGGGTGCACATAGTATTTCTTGCAAACGGTGCGGGTATTACCCAGGTTTACGGCAACCTCATCCAGTACGTTAACAATTTTCTTTTTGCATTCAGATATGGTTTCAAACTCGCCGGCCTCTTTAAACGCATACAACGCGCTGACACTGCCTGCCCAGGTACGGAAATCTTTAGCTGTAAAATCTTCGCCGGTAATATTTTTTAGATAGGTATTTATATCGCCGGAACCAATGGTGCAGCGGGTATTATCGGCATTGTAATACTGGAATAATTCCTTACCGGGGATGTCGCGGCATTGTTTAACCAGCTTGGCCAGCTTTTTACTTTGCAGGGCAATTTTGTGCATTACCCCCTTTTTGCCTTTAAACTCAAAATTCAGCATGCTGCCGTCTATTTTAACATGTTTGTCCATCAACGTTGTTAAACCGAACGAACCGTAAAGTTTTTTGTATGATTCGTTACCTACACGGATGCTGGTGAGTTCCATTAACCGCACCACAAGGGCTACCACCTTTTCATGATCCAGCTTTGGCCGGGCAAGGTCTTTATCAACCTGCTGGCGTATGGCAGGCAAATGCGCCGCGAAGGTTTGCAGCCTGTGGTATTTAGATTGGTTGCGGATTTTATTCCAGTAACCGTGATAGCGGTATTGTTTGCGGCCCGCGGCATCTGTCCCGGTAAATTGCAGGTGTCCGTTCTCATACGGCGAGATCCATACGTTGGTGTATGCCGGTGGGATAACCAGCGCATTAAAACGCGATATCAATTCTTTATCCTTCACCACATGGCCATCGGTATCTAAATAACTCCACCCCTTACCGCTTTTTTTGCGGGTATAGCCCGGCGTGGTAGAATCTGATACATAACGAAGACCTACCGCTTTAGCGGTTATTTTGGGATCGCGGCCAATTTTGGCAAGTTTTTTTTCGAGGCGGGTCATGTGTAAGATACAACATGCTTTTAAGTCGAAAGTTTTAAGTCGAAACTCTTAAGCTACAGAATTTATCCTTGCTTTAGACTTTCGACTTTAGGCTAAAAACTTTTCACCACATCTACCACATACTCTATCCCTTCGGCATGCACATCAAGGTGCGTTACAAAACGGATACGGTGGGTATCGGTACTGCTTGCTTTAATGCCTTTTTCGGCAAGTTTGGCAAGCACGGCAGCGGCGGGTTCAATTGTATCAAATAACACGATGTTGGTCTCTACCGGGATTACATTAGTCACCCACGGACAGTTAGCCAATTCTTCGCCTAAGATGCGGGCATGCGCATGGTCTATCTTTAAACGCTCTACATGGTGGTCTAACGCGTAAATACCTGCAGCAGCAAGGAAACCTGCCTGGCGCATACCCCCACCCAACACTTTTCTGATCCTGCGCGCGTATTTGATGGTCGCTTTATCGGCCAATAAAACCGAGCCAACAGGCGCACCTAACCCTTTAGAAAGGCATACCGAAATGCCGTCGAAGTAGTTACCGTAATCTACCGCTTTATCGCCCGTATGGGCAAGGGCGTTGAAAATACGGGCACCATCCAAATGCAGCTTTAGGTTGCGTTGTTTACAAAGTTCGGCAATGGGTTTTATATGATCGAGCGTGTAGCAACTGCCTCCGCCTTTGTTAACGGTATTTTCCAGCACAACCAAACTGGTATGCGGGTAGTGGATGTTTTCGTCGTTTATTTCCGGTGCTATCATCTCAGCAGTTATGATGCCGCGGTAGCCATTTAATAACCTTGTTGATACGCCCGAGTTAAAAGCGATGCCCCCACCCTCATAACGGTAAACGTGCGCTGTTTGGTCGGCTATCAGTTCATCAAGCGGCTGGGTAAAGCATTTAATGGCAATCTGGTTGGTCATGGTGCCCGACGGGCAGTATATGGCGGCTTCCATTCCAAACATTTGGGCGGCCTTTTGCTCCAGCGCGTTCACGGTTTCGTCCTCGCCAAAAACGTCGTCGCCTACTTTGGCGCTCCACATGGCCTCAAGCATCCCGGGTGTTGGTTTTGTTACGGTATCGCTGCGCAGATCAACTGTTATCATGTCGGAATTTCTTTATATTTGGTTTCAAATCTAAAAGATTATGCGGAAGATTTTTTTTCTGTTTTGTATTTTCGTTATTACATCATCAGCCAACGCCCAGGGCCAAAACCGTAAATGGTTTGAAGGCAGACTTTACCATACCAACGGCGAGGTATTTAACGGCCTTATCTCCTGGACACCACCCCGCAAAGGCGAGTACGAGGACGGCGATATGGTACTTTACCGCAGGGATGAAATGGCCGAAGCCTTGCCCGTTCCCTATTACAAAGTAAACGCCTTTGTTATGGGTAACGATAGTGTGGTGGTATCGCATAACGTACTGTTTAAAAATAGCCCCTTTATGACGGTCGTGCTTGATAACCCAACCCGGTTGTATGCCAACAAAGTGATGAAGAACGGTATTCCGCTCATGATCAATTCGGGTGGCTTTAGCGGCGGCTTTGGTATGGGTGTTGGCGTAGGCACATCTATAGGTGGTGGTGTAAAAACCACTTATTACTATGGCAAAACGCCCGATAATGTAACAAAATTAGAGAAGAAAAACTTTATTGAAGTAATGAGCGACCTGATGGCCGATAAACCCGGGGTGGTAGCTAAAATTAAAGACAAAACTTTTCGTTATGGTGATATGGACGACCTGCTGACTTACTATTTTACAGGCCAGATGCCAAAAAGATCGTATGACAACTAAGTATAACAAGCATTTATTTTCGTCAGCGTTTGTGGCGCTGTTTATATTGTTAACAGGCAATAAAGCCAGCGCGCAAAAATGGCTGCCCGGCTATTTTATTGATGTTAAAGGCGTAAAAACTAACGGCTACATACACCCCAACCCCGGCGGGCGCGGGCCAATACGCGATGAGGGTTTTATTGAGTTTAAGGACGAAGAACATTCTACCCCTTATTACCTCAGCACAAGCGACCTGCAATCGTTTGTAGCGGGCCGCGACAGCTTTGTAGTAGCACATGCCCCGGGTAACGAAACCTGGGCAAAAAAAGAATTTGACTTTGTGCGCGTGGCCGTTAACGAACCTATAAAAATTTACGCCACCCGCGGTGCGGGCAGTGGCGGTGGTGGCGGCAAAAAGGTGCAGGTAGCCCCAGCCGTAGGCTTTGGCACCGGCACTTACGGCACCTCATATGGTGGCGGTGTGGGCATAAGCATCGGCGGCAATGGAGGCGGCGGCAATAACAATAAACTATATTATTATTACGGCGAAAACACAGCCACCATGCAGCACCTCACCAACGAAAATTTTGTGGACATTATGAGCGAGGTAATGGCCGATGAACCCGAAGTGGTGGAGCAGATAAAAGCCAACCAGTATGGTATTCGCAATATCGAAAAACTGATAGCTTACTTTAATAAAGTTAAGTCATCGCACCGGTAAACCTAATGTTTAAAATTCATTATAGGCAAATCAAACACCAGCCCTGCATATATAGCCGATAACGACCTGAATGTTTTTGGAGCGTCGGGAACATCCGGATCGCCTAATTTACGCAGGCTGGGAAGGTATTGGTAGGCCAAAACAAAATCAAGCGGGGTGTTTTTTATCCCCCAATGCAGTTGTAGCGAAGGCGATAAAAATTGCGAAAAATTAACTTCCTTAGGCAACCCTTCCGCCGAATCGTTACTAAAACGATACCTTACTACAGCGCCAATATCAATTACCGTTAATGCTATTGAAAATGAATTTCCTTTTAAATAAGTTACCTGCCCGTTCTTCTTCATATATGGCTGCCCCTCCTTTTTATCAGCGTAGCCCCAGCTAAACGCTACACCAATAGGCGCGGTAAGCCCGTAAGCCATTTTGGGATGCTCGAAACCCTCAAACCCTGCTGTTAAACCCACATAAGCATTAAGATCGATAGAGAAACGGCTGTTACGTTTTATACGATACGATTGCGGAGGCGATGCGTACGATGCTATAACTTTGCTTAGGTCATCGCTTGTAGTAGTTACCATCACATCATTTATAAAGTTGGTTGTTTTTATAAAGCCCGAGTAGCGGGTGTCGTAATAATTTTGTAACCGCGCATTATAATTCCTGGTAAAATTGGCAATGTGGTTACTGTTGTTCTCAATAAATTCCTTTTTAAATACATTTTGATAATCAGGAATATCTTTAAATTTTTGAGCAACAACTACCATATGATCACTATCGGCACGTAAGGTTTCTACGTCCTTTTGCTTTTCATAATCATCCTGAAACTTTTGTACTGCGCTAAAAAACTCCAGATTGTGTGGCTCCCGGAACCAGGTTCTCATTTCGCGCTCTGTGATATGCTGCTTATCAATAAAATATTTAACAAAAATACGCCGCTGGCGCGATTGTGGCTTTTCCAGGCCATTTATCAAATCTAAAACACTTTCAAGCACATGTGGGTAATTCTTATCCTCTATGGCGCCGTATAATCCCGTTATGTTTTGAAAAGTTGTATTTATTGTGTTTATGTAGCCTAAATATCGGCTATTGTCTGTAGCAAAAGGGTACGCAGTATTTTTTTGTAAAATAAATTTATCGTTCTCCATATTGGTAAAACGTTTAAAAGAATCGCCTATAAAAGTCCAATAACTACTAACATCATGCACCTTATCTTTAAAATTAGCCGAATTATTTTGCAAAGCCACCTGGTATTGATTGATCACAAAAAATATTCGCGACATCCATGAACGGAAATTATTAATTGAAATGCTGTTTTGGGTAACATCATTGTTTAGCCTTAACGGGATAACCTTAAATATGCCACGTTCATACTTTTGCTTTAATAAGGCCGCCAGTACTTGAAATTCGTCGGCACTTAATTGGTTAAACTGTACATAATTTATCCAGTAGGTATTACTGCCTTTTACATAAAATTCATTATTTATCATATTCAGGAACCTGATATAATTACTTAAATAATAGTCATCATTTTCCTTAAGGTCCTGGGCCATGTATTCTACAATGTCAATAAAATTTGTATTGTCTCTTGACATTGTTGCCAGTTGTACTGCCATTTTAAAAAACCTGTAATATTCTGTATTAGCGCTACCAAGTTTCTGCTCGGCATATTTCTCGAGGTTTGTATCCGCAGCAAGTTTATCGGGTATAGTTATCAGATCTGCTGCAAACGCATGGCGCCACGACTGACCAAAGTTAGGTGACTCGTAAGAGGAAAAATTTGAAATTAACTGGCGTGTTTTAGGAAAAAGATCTAACAATATCGTGTCAGATTTAAGCTTGTTGCGTACAAGATCTATAAAGGCAAGAGAAGCCTCGGATTTAACCCTGTTAACAAGATAAATGGCCATGGCATCAATAATTTCAGACTGGCTTGGTAAAGCCATAGATGCAGCGGCCTTTTGTTGTGTTGCAGCCAGTCCGTTTTGCTGCTGCGTTTCCAGTTTAGCACTAATATCAAAGGTTTCCTTATCCTGATCTTCCTTTAAATCGATATTTACCAATTTTTTATCCATCAGCGCTTTACTGCTTCTAAAAATATTGGTTATCTCCTCATTATTTTTGCTTATTGATGAGCTGATCTTAGGCATCAGATACACCAAAGTGTCTTTTATTTTACTCAAGCTTATGCTATCAGGTAATTTGTAAACTCTTTTCAGTTTGCCATAGGCTTTATTTATAATATCGGTATACCTTACAGATAGCTGTGAGGTATCTGAAAATAAATCTATGCTATCCTTCACTTTTCTAAAAGCTTCTATATCATTAGATCTTAAAAAATCTATGTCGTTAAACAGGCTTTTTATCCTGTCAATTTTTTTACCATCCTCCCTCGATGGATTTAACCCTTTAGCTGATACGCGGTCTTTTATATAAATAAGGCTTACGTTTTCATTTTGAGCATTATCTGTAATAAGGTTGGTTACATAAGTACTAAAATTGTATTTGTATTTAAGGGTTTCAACAGTTTTAGTATCCTTGTCGCCCTGCACATACTTTTTTAGTATGGCCGTAATTGTATCTGTCTTACTTCTTGCGTCCCTATTGGAATAAGATAATTCTTTTTTTAGCCTCACAATTGTTTTAGCGTCCTGGAAGGCGTTTTGACAAATAGCAGTTGTGTAGCATAGCGTACACAAGCATATCAAAGTTAATTTTTTCATGATGAGATAAGATTTAGGCGGTCTGGATTCTGCAATCAACTCACATAAGTTCCATTAATCTAATATACAAGCTTTTACGATGATAACATACCGTGTTTTCACCCTTTTTTATTCCCCAAAATCACATTTTATGCGTCATGTTTAATATGGCTAAAACTTTTAAGAGTGTTATACGTCCTTAGTAAATAAACTAATAACATATAATGCCCGATACCAAACCAACTCCTGAAAAAACTTCCGGTAAAGAACTCACCTACATCGAAAAAGTATGGCATACTGTTGCCATAGTTGCCCTGCTTGTAGTAGCCATATTAATTGCCCGTGTAGCCTTTAACGTGCTGCTAATGATACTTGCAGGGGCGCTAATATCCGTATACTTCCACGGGCTTGGCGACATGATAGAGCGAAAAACCAAATGGAACCGCAAGGTATGTATGGCCATTTCTGTTGGCGGGTCGTTCCTGATACTGGGTACCCTGCTTTGGTTTATGGGCACTACCATACAAGGCCAGATAGCCATTTTAAGCGAAAGCCTGCCCGAAACCATCAACAACTTTAAAGCAAAGCTGGGCAGTAGTCCGTTAGGATCCAAGGTACTGGAGTACTTTAACGAGGATGGTAACAGCGATAAAATGTTTACTACCGCGCGCAGCTTTTTCAGCACCAGCTTTGGTGTGCTGGGCAATATTTACATCATCATGTTCCTGGGGATCTTTTTCTCTACCCACCCATCGCTTTATAAGGATGGCATTATTAAGCTGTTCCCGCAAAAAAATAAACCGATGGCCAGGAAGGTTATCGAGCGTGTTAGCCAGGCGCTTAAGGGCTGGTTAAAGGGCATGATGCTTTCAATGGTATTGATATTTATTATGATAAGCACCGGCTTAACCATTATAGGTATACCCGTTGCCCTGGTACTTGCGCTGTTAACCGGCTTATTAAAGCTTATACCAAACTTTGGCTCGCTTGCAGCCATGATCCCCGGTGTGCTGCTTGCCCTAACGCGCGACCTTAATACCGCTATTATCGTAGCGTTGCTTTATATGGTATCGCAAACCATTGTAAGTAATATTGTAACGCCGCTTATTCAAAAGAAAATGATCAACATCCCGCCTGCCTTAACTATTATTAGCCAGGTACTAATGGGCGTACTATCCGGGGTATTGGGTATTATTTTAGCAGTACCGCTTCTATCCATAATTATTATCTTGGTTGATGAGATCTACGTTAAAAAAATAAACCCCGAAGAACCCGATAATGATGAGGTGGGCCAAAACACGGTCAATAGCGACTAAAAAGCAATTAGCAAAAAATAAAAGGGCTGAATGTTGTATAACATTCAGCCCTTTTAAGTTAATTTAGACTTGAGACTTTCGACTTAATTATTGTCCCTGCGCCAGGGTATAACCAATTTTCCCGTCAAACTTCATCAGGAACTCTACCGAGCAAACTTTAAAATCTTCGGACAGGTCGGCAGCAATATGAAGGATCTCTTTCTGGGTGATCTCGGTACCGTCTTTCTTTTCGAAACGTAAGCGGTATTCGTTCACCAGCTCGGTAAAAATAGAGCCTGTAGGCCATACCTGTGTACCACGGTTGGAGATCATGATCAGCTGGAAGTTATCTGTCTGTTTGCGTTTTGCAAGCTCGGCAAGTTCATTCGGTTGCTTGCTCGATTCTACGAAAACATCCACCCCTACCATTTCTTCGGTAGTAGCGGCTTTGGTAACCGTTAATTTATTTTTCAGCGGATGATCGTGATTGGCTTTCACTTGAACATCAGGCTGGCTAATAACTTCGCCTTTTGCAGGAACTTTGCCCAGGTTGGCAATAACAGCATCAGCAAAGGTATCTGTGTTAACTGATGCAACAGATTTATCACCAAAATCGCCGGTGTGTACACCTTGCTCAAGCGTGTATAGTAATGAATTTTCGATATTAGCCGCGGCGGTTGTAAAACCTAAGTAACGCAGCATTAAAATACCCGACAGCAATAAAGCGGTTGGGTTAGCAATACCACGGCCGGCAATATCCGGCGCAGTACCATGCACAGCCTCGAAAATAGAGATGTTATCGCCAATGTTTGCAGACGGCGCGAAACCAAGCCCGCCAACTAAACCGGCACAAAGGTCTGATACGATATCGCCCTGTAAGTTAGTTAACACAATTGCCTGGAACATTTCCGGGCGCGATACCAGTTTCATACAAAGGTCATCCACAATAATGTCTGATGATTCGATATCCGGGTATTCGCGTGCTATCTCATAAAACGTTTCCAGGAACAAGCCATCGGTAAGTTTCATGATATTGGCCTTGTGGCCGCAAGCCAGTTTGGTATAACCTTTACGGCGCGCCATTTCAAAAGCATAACGGATAACCTGCGCCGAGCCCGGGCGGGTAATGATACGGCGGCCAACGGCAACATCGTTTGTTAGTAAGTGCTCGATGCCTCCGTAAGTATCTTCAATATTTTCGCGAACGATGGTTAAGTTAATGGGGATACCTGCTTTAGAAAACACGGTATCAACACCATTTAATGAACGGAAATCGCGCTGATTAGCATAAGTATTCCACACTTTACGGGCGGTAACGTTAATGCTTTTTACGCCTTTACCTTTAGGGGTTTCCATAGGGCCTTTAAAAAGCAGGCCTAAACGCTCAATGGTTTCTTTGGCTGCTGCGGTCATCCCGGTGGAGTGGCCTGCATCAAAATAAGACTTGCCCATTTCTACGTACTCGTAATCGAGCTGTACGTTTGCGGCTTCAAATATGCGGAGTACGGCGGCCATAATTTCGGGGCCTATACCGTCACCTTTTGCTACTGCTATTTTGGTTTTCATGGATGATATTTTGTGGTGTGTAAAAACGCTGCAAAGGTAGGCTTTTTAGGCCTATCTGTAAAGGTTTTAACAGTTATTGGGTGGATTTGTGAGGATTGAATGTATCAATTACGCTTTATTATGCTTTCACATTAAAAACGCTAATCAGTTTCTAATATTTAAACGTTTTTAAACCCATACGATGAGTTGAATACCCATTAAAATTGCTTTATGCAGGTTTAAAAGATTTAGGTAAATTTGCAGCCTATACATGAAAGCATTTTACGGCGATTTACGATTAGGAATATTAGGCGGCGGCCAGCTTGGGCGCATGCTAATACAGCAGGCAATAAATTATAACGTTACCGTTAAGGTACTGGACCCCGACCGCGAGGCGCCTTGCCGTCGGCTTTGCAACGAGTTTGTTGTGGGTTCCCTTAGCGATTATGAAACCGTTTACAACTTTGGTAAAAAGGTAGATCTGCTTACCATCGAGATAGAAAAAGTAAACGTTGACGCGCTGGAGCAGCTGGAGAAAGAAGGCGTTGTGGTTTACCCGCAGTCGCGCATTATCCGTTTGATACAGGATAAGGGCTTGCAAAAGCAATTCTTTAAAGAGAACGAGATTCCTACTGCAGAGTTCCAGGTGATCTCGTCGCCCGAGCAATTAAGGGCGAGCCATATCCCGTTCCCATATATTCAAAAGCTTCGTCGTGATGGTTACGACGGCAAAGGCGTTTACCGCGTTAACGATGAAAGCTCGTTAGCCAATGCCTTTACCGAACCTAGCCTGATAGAGCGCCTTGTTGATTTTGAAAAAGAAATAGGCGTTATTGTAGCCCGTAACGAAAGCGGTGAAGTAAAAACCTTCCCGCTGGTAGAGATGGAGTTTAACCCGGAAGCTAACCTGGTGGAGTTTTTGATCTCCCCTTCTACCCTGCCCTTTGAGGTACAAATGGAAGCCGAGAACATTGCCAAACGCATTGCCCAAACGCTCAACATAGTAGGCATCCTGGCGGTAGAAATGTTCCTGACCAAAGACGGCCAGATACTGGTAAACGAGCTTGCCCCCCGCCCGCATAATAGCGGCCATCAAAGTATTGAAGGTAACGTAGTATCGCAATTTGAACAGCACCTGCGCGCCATTTTCGATCAGCCATTGGGTGATACGGCCTGCCTCAGTAACGCCATTATGGTAAACATTTTAGGCGAAGCCGGATACGAAGGCCCCGCCGTTTACCAGGGAATAGAAAAAATATTAAAATGCCAGGGCGTTTATGTGCACTTATACGGCAAGGCTTTAACAAAACCCTTCCGTAAGATGGGTCACGTTACCATAATTGATAGTGACAGAGAAAAAGCGATTGAGAAAGCACGATATGTGCAGCAGACGCTGAAGGTGATAGCATAAAAGTTCATAGTTGATGGTTCATAGTTCATGGTAGGAAGAAACAAAATCTCAGTTAATGGCATTTAGGTTTGAAGACCTTCAAGTGTGGCAAAAGGCTTTAGACTTGGGTGAACAAATAAATCAACTTACTAAGACGTTTCCTAAAGACGAGATTTACGTGTTAACTTCGCAGATTAAGAGAACGGCTGATTCTGTAGTTTTGAATATCGCAGAAGGCTCAACCGGACAAAGTAAAGCTGTATTTAAGTTATTTTTGAATTACTCACTTCGTTCCGCTATCGAAGTAGTGAGTTGTTTATTTATCGCAAAAAGAAGGGCCTACATAAACGAAATCTCGTTTCAGCAACTTTACAATGAATACGAAGTACTTGTTAAAATGATAACTGCATTAAGAAATTCGATATAATTATTACTATGAACCATCAACCATCAACTATAAGCCCTCTTCAACCAAAAATCGCCATTATCATGGGCAGCAAGTCCGATTTAAACATTATGCAGGATGCTGCGGATGTTTTAAAGGAACTGGGTGTTGAATATGAAATAACCGTTGTATCGGCACACCGCACGCCCGACAGGATGTTTAGCTACGCCCGTGCCGCTGCCGACCGTGGTATAAAGGTAATTATTGCCGGTGCAGGCGGCGCAGCGCATTTACCGGGCATGGTGGCATCGTTAACCCATTTGCCGGTTATTGGCGTGCCTGTAAAATCAAGCAACTCTATAGATGGCTGGGATTCTATCCTGAGTATCCTGCAAATGCCAAACGGCATCCCGGTGGCTACGGTAGCTTTAAATGCTGCAAAAAACGCGGGCATACTGGCCGCGCAGATCTTATCTACTGCCGATGAGTATCTTGTTGCCAACCTAATCGCTTATAAAGAGAAACTAAAACAGGTAGTTGAAGCCTCAGCAGCGGAGATGGAAGGGAAATAAACTTTCATAAACAGAAACTATTTTAAAAAATACACCGTATCTTTATAATAACAACCAACATATTAAATAAAAAATCATGGGAGCACCAGAAATCATCCTCATCATTATAGCTATACTGCTATTGTTTGGCGGTAAAAAAATACCTCAGTTAATGCGCGGCTTAGGCGAAGGCATGAAATCTTTTAAAGATGCCAAAGGCGATGCCGAAACTTCAACAGCAACTAAAGAATAATTAAAAATAGCTTTAAATAAAAAACCTGTAACTGTTAGCAGCTACAGGTTTTTTTATTTGTATAAACCCAGTCGCTAATTCAGCATAGGGTTCTCGGGGAAGTTTGCAATATGCGCGTAACGCTGGCCAAGGCTTATCACTACCTCTTTCCACAAGTTGTGTTCGTTATTGCTGAAGACGGCATCTGCTTCAAACTTGTTGGCTACTATCCAGGCGTCTTCGCGTAACTCGTCATCTAACTGGCCGGGTATCCAGCCCGAGTATCCTGTAAAGAATTTTATCTCGTCCTCGTTTAACTGGTAATTGGTGATCAGCTGTTTTATCTGTTCAAAATCGCCTCCCCAATAAATACCATCCCAAATCTCAATACCCCCGTCGATCTTTTCGGGGCAACGGTGAATGTAATGCAAGGTGTTTTCGGCAACGGGGCCGCCCATATAAACCGGAATTTCTGAATAAGACACATCAGGCAAAATATCGCCCAGCATCATATCGGTTTGATGATTTAGTATGAACCCCATAGCCCCTGCCTCAGAGTATTCGGTAAGCAGGATAACCGACCGCTTAAAATTAGGGTCGGGCATAAATGGCTCTGATATAAGTAAACGGCCTGCAGCCGCCGCGATAGGACTGAGCATAGGGTATAAATTTATATAAATAACAGTAAATGTAAAAATATGTTCGTTGGGCGAATAAAATGAACCGCGTAACTATATATAGGGTACAATAATTTGTAAGTTTGCGATAAATGGATCAGAAAGATATAGAAAATTTAAGGCAGGACTATGCCGCGGCATCGTTAAACGAAACCGACGTTAATGCCGACCCCATCCGCCAGTTTGATAAGTGGTTTAACGAAGCCATTAACGCTAAAGTGCATGAGCCAAACGCCATGACGCTTGCTACCGCTACCTTAGATGGCCGACCGAGTGCCAGGATAGTTTTATTAAAAGGCTTTAGCGATGATGGTTTTAAATTTTACACCAACTACTTAAGCCGTAAAGGTAAAGAGATAGCAAAAAACCCCTTGGGTACGCTTGTATTTTTTTGGGGTGATATGGAACGCCAGATCCGTATTGAAGGCACCATAGAAAAACTTGATAAACATTACTCTGAAAAATATTTCCACTCGCGCCCAAAATCCAGCCAGATAGGTGCGGCAGCATCACCGCAAAGCCAGGAAATTGACAGCCGCGACATGCTGGAACAAAAAATGGCTGAGCTTGAAGTGCAATATGCAGACAGCGAAGTACCCAAACCATCTTACTGGGGTGGTTATGCATTAAAACCACGTTATATAGAGTTTTGGCAGGGCCGCGGCAGCCGCCTGCACGACAGGATCGTTTACAAGAAAATTGATAATAAGAACTGGAAGATCGTTCGCCTTGCGCCATGAGTTTTGACGATATTAAATTATTGCTTACCCAAAAGTTTGGCGACGATGTAATTACCGGCGAAGAACGTACCGGCCTGCAACCCGCCCTGCTGATAGAGCCCGACCGTATTGTTGAGGTTTGTTTGGAGTTGCGCAATAACCCCAAAACTTATTTCGATTTCCTGTCCAACCTTTCGGGGATGGATTATGGTGTGGAAGCCGGACGCTTTGGTGTGGTATATCATTTGTCGTCTATCCCCTACCATTTGCAGCTAACGCTAAAAATCAGCCGGGAGAATGATCGCAGCGAGGATAATTTACCATCGTTCCCAAGCATCACATCTGTTTACCGCACTGCCGATTGGATGGAGCGTGAAGCTTTTGACCTGGTAGGGATATTTTTTGACGGCCACCCCGACTTAAGGCGAATACTTTTGCCTGACGACTGGGAAGGCTTCCCGTTACGGAAAGATTATAAAACAGCAGAGTATTATAAAGGAATAAAGATTGATTGATTTCGGGTTCCGGAATAAAAAAAATGTCATTTCGAACGAGGTACGAGGAGAAATCTTGTTAGATTGACAGATGACGAATTAGCATCACGAACAAGATTTCTCCTCGCGATGCTCGTTCAAAATGACACCGTTTTAGAATATATAATAAAAGTTGACAGTAGTTAATTCGAAATATAACAAAGCCTTCGAAGCTTATCAGCAAAAGATCTCTGACGCGGCGGTAGAGGATATGGTGCTTAATATGGGGCCGCAGCATCCGTCTACCCACGGGGTTTTGCGGCTGGAGCTGATTACCGATGGTGAGATCGTTAAAGAAGTGATACCCCATGTTGGTTACCTGCACCGTTGTTTTGAGAAACATGCCGAATCGCTTACCTACCAGCAAACCATCCCTTTTACCGACAGGCTCGACTACCTGGCATCCATGAACAACAGCCACGCCTGGGTTATGGGTGTAGAAAAAATGCTGGGTATAGATCAGGACATACCCAAACGTATCGAATACATCCGTGTGCTGGTTTGCGAGCTTAACCGCATTGCATCCCACCTGATAGCCATTGGCACCTATGGCATAGATATTGGCGCCTTTACCCCTTTCCTGTGGTGTTTCCGCGACCGTGAGCATATTATGGGCATGCTGGAATGGGCTTCGGGTTCGCGTATGCTGTATAATTATATATGGGTGGGTGGCTTGTTTTATGACCTGCCCGTTGGCTTCGAAGAACGCTGCCGCGAATTTGTAGACTACTTTAAGCCAAAAATGATTGAGCTTAATCAACTGTTAACAGATAACCAGATCTTTATCAGTCGCACGGCCAACGTTGGTGTATTACCGATGGATGTTGCCATTAACTTTGGCTGCAGCGGCCCGGTGTTGCGTGGCTCGGGTTTAAAATATGATCTAAGGCGCATAGATAATTATTCGGTATACCCGGAATTGGATTTTGACATCCCCGTAGGCAAAGGCCTTATGGGCGCTGTTGGCGATTGCTGGGACCGTTATAAGGTACGGGTTGATGAGATCCAGGAATCGCTTAAAATAATTGAGCAGTGCCTTAACCGCCTGCAAAACGAATTGAAACGCACGCCTGAGTTTGACCCACGTGCAAAGCTACCGCGTAAGCTTACCCCAAAGGTACAGGACTACTACGCCCGTGCCGAGGGTGCTAAAGGCGAACTTGGTTTCTACTTTGTACATAATAACGAACGTTCGGAGATCCCCTTCCGCAGTAAAGTGCGCGGACCGAGTTTTAATAACCTGTCTGTATTACCCGAGTTAGGCAAAAACGTAATGATAGCCGACCTGATAGCCATCATAGGCTCGCTGGATTTTGTGTTGGGCGAGGTAGACAGGTAATGATTGGTTGTTAGAGATTAGAGATTAGGAAAACAACATCTCTTCAAGCGTAATTTCAAGGCACGAAGCAATGCCGATTTTTTATACAAAACCTTGTAATAAAAAAAGGGAAGCAATTTCTCGCCTCCCTCTTACTTATATTAATTGTTGATTTTTATTGGTTATAAACTTTTACCAGGAATACGTAATTGCGCATTTTTTTAATTTGCTGGGTACGGCTTAAGCTGGCTAAAGTATTTTTGGTATTAAGGGTAAGCGATTTGTTTAACGAATCGGCAGGAATGCTTTGGATGGCCTTAAGCAGGTAGTTTGATTTTACCGCGAATGCCACACCGGATGTTTGAGTTTGCTTGCCATTGATAACACCAATAACATTTCCTTTATCATCCATTAAAGGGCCGCCACTGTTACCGGGGTAAACAGGTATAAACAATTCGTACTCGGTAGTATCGCCATGGAAACCTGTACCGGCGGTTAAAGCACCGGGGCCAAACTTAAGGTCATCACCAGGGTAACCTAACGTATATACCGCCTCGCCAAGGTCACTTTTAGCTTTTTTGAAGCTGTAAGGAACAGTGCCCAGGTTTTTAAAGGCGGGGTCGTTTATTTGCAGAATGGCCACATCATAAACAGGATCGGTATAAACCACCTTAGTGTGGAATGATTCGCCCTCGCTATTTTGTACGTAAACCGAATCGGCACCATTAATAACGTGGCTGTTGGTTACAACATAACCGTTACCTGTAATAGCAAAGCCCGTACCCCTAAATTTGGCAGAAATAGCAGGGCCTGTTGTTTTGCCCGATTTAATAATGTTATCTGTTTTATCGCCAAGTTTACGCTGCTCGTTTTTCACACGGTCAACCTCTTGTTTTAATTGCTGGAAACGAGGATCGCGGTTGCTCAGGTCGCCTGTAAAATACAGAATGGTTAATACCGCGAAGATAGCAACTGATGCTGCGACAGAAATTTTAGAGTGGTGGTTACGCCACATCTGTACCACCCAAGATGGATGCGCCATCAGGTCTTCTTTCAGCGTGTGCACATCAATCTCATCGTGTATCTCGTCTAAACGGCTTTGCAGGCTCAGTCGGTCGTTATATTGCTTCAATAAAGATGTAAACTCCTTATGTTCGGCAATTTTAGTATCTATGGCCGCATCCTTTTTACGCAATGCATCAAATTGCGCGCGTTCGTCGGCAGGCATTTCGCCGCTTAGGTAGCGTTCAATTGTTTCTAAAAGTTGGTTATCTTTCATATTCATCACCCTTTCTCTCTTCTTATTGCTGAAAAAATAATTTCTTCAACCTTTGCAGGCATTTGTATTTCTGCGTTTTCGCGTTGTCAGCATTTGTGTAGCCAAACCGCTCACATATATCCTGCATACTGCGGTTGTGCATATAAAAATCTTCCATAATGGTTTTGCAGGGTTCGCCAAGTAACTTTAACGCGTCGCCCATTTTATTAAGCTGTATATCGCGTTCCTCGTGCTTTTCTACCTCGTCCTCAACAACCAAATACTCCTGGAAATCTTTAATATCCCCGCCATACTTGTTCAGTTGCTTAAGCCGCTTTAACCATAAACGCCTGCATATCGAATATATGTAGGTTTTAAGTTTACTGCTCAGCTCAAAATCGCCCCGCTTAACCTTATTGTAAAGAACTATTATAGCTTCCTGGTAAATATCCTTGGCCTCATCCTCGTCGCCATTATTATTAATAACGAGTTGTAAAACCATAGGGAAATAAGCCAGATATAACTTTTTTAAAACGCTGTCGGAGTTGTTTAAGATCCCAATGATCACTTCACTATCCGTAGGCATTTCCACATTTAACTGATTATTCACTACTTAATACGTTTTATATTGAATTGTAACCCAATAATTTGATTTATTTTTTTGATGCTATACTGATGCGTCACAGCAAGTTTTACGCGAAGCGCAATATCGGCAAATAAATGATAGTATAACGCGGCATTAATTTTGAGTTTAATAATAAACAAACAAAAACTATACAAGTATGAAAAATTTGATAAAATTTTGCCTGTGCACATTTTTAATTGCGGGCAGCCTTACAGCATGTAAAAGCGGTAACTCTACCCATGTACCCGATAGTACCAGGGTCGATTCTGCAAAAGTAGATACCACCGCCGGCAAAAACGGTTCTCCTGCGTCTATTGATACGGGCATAGATAAATCGGGCTCGGGCGGTACGGATACCGTAAAAAAAGACGGTTCTAATTAAGGACTGGTAAGTTAAAAAAAGCCCTGTCTGGTAATACCAGACAGGGCTTTTTATTTTTTGTTGGGTTACCTTTTTGGGGTTTGAGACATTAACAATCACAAAACAATTAAAAACTCAAAACATGAAAAATTCAATTAAAATTACATTTTTAGCTTTAGCTATAGCGCTTACTGCTGCATCTTGCGAAAGCAAAAAACCTGCTGAAACAGGCGATACAACAAAAAACGATACTACTGTTAAAGTCGATTCAACCGTAAAAAAAGATACAGTTGTTAAAGGTGCTGACACCGTTAAAACTGATACCACAAAAAAATAATTTATTTATTGGGTTACCTTTTTAAAATACGGGTATTAACAACCACAACGAATAAAATACTTACACTAATAAAACACAAAACATGAAAAATTCATTCAAAATCGCATTTTTAGCTTTAACTATCGCTGTTTCTGCTGCTGCTTGTAAAGGTTCTGGTTCTTCTTCATCTGCTGATACAACTGTTAAAGTTGATTCTACAGTTAAAGTTGACTCAACAGTTAAAGTTGATTCTACTGCTAAAGACACTACTAAAGCTGACACAACTAAAAAATAATTTAACCCAACCGGTTAAAAATTAGATAATTACATCGTAATTTTTTAAATTTTTTAAAAGGTAATCTGCATTTTTTTTAAAAAAGTGGGTTACCTTTTTTCTTTTTAGGTATTAATAACCGAAAAACTATTAAATCACTTAAAAAACACAAACGATGAAAAATTCTTTCAAAATCGCTTTTTTAGCTTTGGCTATCGCAGTTTCTGCTGCTGCTTGTAAAGGTTCTGGTTCTTCTGCTGCTGCAGATTCAGCTAAAATGGATTCAGCTAAAATGGATTCAGCTGCTACTACCGATACTGCTGCTAAAATGGATACTACAGCGAAAATGGACACTACTAAAAAAGATACTACAAAAAAAATGTAATCTCTTTTTTGTTAAAAGAAACGCCCCCGGTTTATACCAGGGGCGTTTTTTTATGCCTTATAAATTCGCTGCCAAAACATTCGCCTGTATAATTGTTTAAAGTTGAAACATCCTGATACATGAAATACTCTGAATGGAAGAACCTGAGCGACGACGAAAAAAAGAACACGCACTGGAAACACCACCCCCGCATCCGCATAGCCACCATATTCAGTATTTTATTTGCATTGGTGTTTGTAGTATTTATGCTGCGCGTACTGCAAAACCGCAGGGTGCATGTAAACCGCAAACCCAACGCAAAAGAAGCCTATGCCATAGCCAAGGTTTTTGTGAACGATAGGCTACAGCAACCGGGTACTGCAAACTTCCCAAAAAATAATTTTGAACAGGATATTGATACCGCTAATAATCACTACAACATATCATCAACCGTTGATACCCAGGATAGCACCGGGCACATGATAAAACGACAATGGAGTGTACAACTAAATTACAGTGGCGGCGACTGGGCCGACCGTAAGAGCTGGAAACTGGAAGATGTTAAAATATCTAAATAATGATAAAGGCGCCCATATAGGAGCGCCTTTTCTGTTCTATTTAACCTGGATAAATTTTATAACGCAGATCTATCGGTTTAAGACCTGCCTCTGAAAGCTGATATAAGCCAAATTATTAGCAGTACAACAATCACTATACCGATGATGGCAGTATATGCACCGGCCTTAAAAATTCCGCTGACAACCGAACACCCGCTTAGTGTTGCTACTGCAAATGCGAGTAATAATAAGTTAATTTTTTTCATGGTAGATTACGTAAAGATTTATGATAAAATCTCAATACAATAATCAAACCGTTTATGTTTTATAATTGGTTTTAATCCGTTTCTTCTGCCTCCCTGATCTTTTTAGGTAAAAATTGTACTGCAATCAATACAATAGCAATAGCCAACAGGCTCATCGGTACAAGGGCTTCAACAGCAACTAACAATAGTTCCATAGCAATTATTGGGGGGTAATAATCAAAATAAAATTTAATTCTTCACCTGCTCAAATCCGCAGTTTTTCTTAGGGGTTCCCTAATCTAAAAATAGTTTAATATATTATCCAAATAAAATATACCAAATGTTAATAAGTTAATAAAAATAACTGTATCGAGGACGCTTTTGGGTCAAAAGACTACTAATTTAATTTTAACAGTAATATTTTGGTGTAGAAGTGTAAATTCACCACTTTATGATAAATACGCTTATTACACTTGAAAAGGCCGTTGTAAGGTTTGCCGGCCGGCAATTGTTCAGTAATTTAAGTTTCATCCTTAACCATGGCGAAAACTGGGCTTTCGTTGGCAAAAGTGGCTCGGGCAAGAGTGTTTTGCTACAAACAATAGCGGGTAATATCAGCTTAAGTGGCGGCCATGTTACCTATCATTTTATGGATGATGTGCATAAACAATTGCCGGGCGAAGCTTTGCTTACCTTTCACCGCCTTATTGCTTTTGCCGGATCAAAACATCATTTTAAAACGCTATCCAATACTTCAGATCTTTACTACCAGCAACGGTACAATTCTTCAGACTCGGAAGACTCGCTAACCGTGAGGCAATACCTGCAAGCTGTAAAGGTAAACCAGCATAAGCCACCTTATTGGACGTTTGATAAAACCATAGCCGCGCTTAACTTAACAGAGCTTTGCGATAAGCAAACCATCAAACTATCTAACGGCGAAACCAAACGCCTGATGATTGCCGCGGCATTACTCAAAAACCCGCTCATATTATTATTAGATAACCCAATGACCGGGCTGGATGTGGATACCCGCAAAGCGTTTAATAATTTATTGAACGAGGTAGCCGCATCAGGCATCAGCATTATAATGGCCACATCTGCATTTGAGATACCCGATTGTATAACTAACGTAGCGGTTTTAGACAATGGTGACATCAGTCAAAACCTGAGTAAACAGCAGTTTGAAGCAAGCGAACATCGCGCAGCAGAAAAAGCGATTATTGATACTGAGGCCTTAAAAGCTTTGTTAAATACAGCTGCAATCGCCCATAATTACCGGCAGATAGTAAGCATGAGCGATGTGCACATCCAATACGGCGATAAAACCATTCTTAATAAAGTGAACTGGCAAATAAACCCCGGCGAGCGCTGGGCCCTGCTTGGGCCAAACGGTGCGGGTAAGTCAACTTTGTTAAGTTTAATAAATGGCGATAACCCGCAAGCTTATGCAAACAAGATCATCTTATTTGATAAAAAACGCGGCACCGGCGAAAGTATCTGGGATATTAAAAGCAGAATAGGCTTTGTATCGCCCGAGCTTTACCAGTACTTCCCTACCGATAATTCCTGCCTGCAGGTGATAGAGAGCGGTTTTTATGACACGCTTGGACTTTTCCGCCCAAGTGTAAAATCGCGCGCCGACCTGGCCCTTGCCTGGATGAAAGCTTTGGAGATAGATAAATATGCACGCCAACTGTTAAAGAACATCCCTGCCAGCGCGCAGCGCCTTTGTCTGCTTGCCCGTGCACTCATCAAAAACCCGGCGCTATTGATATTTGATGAACCCTGCCAGGGATTGGACGACCACCAGCAGCAGCATTTTAAAAGCGTAGTAGATGCCATTTGTGCCATCAGCAATGTAACGCTGATATACGTTACCCATTACCAGCACGAAATACCGGATAGTGTAAATAGAGTTTTAAGATTGGATAAGGGAAAAGTGGTGAGTTAGTGATATATTAGGCTATGAAAACAATAATAATGTTGCTCATTATACAATGCGCATTTTTTAACCTAAATGCTCAAACCTACGCTATTATTAAGGATGCAGATGGCTATGCCAACATCCGTGACGAGGCTAATAATAACGCTAGAATCGTTACCAGGATAGCAAACGGTAAATTTGTAGCTGTAAATGAAGAAGAAAGCGATATTAATTGGATAAAGATCTACGCCGAAGACAGCTCAAGCGGCTATATTCACAAAAGCAGGATTAAACTTATTGCAAAGTTACCAAGCCTAAAAACCAAACGCGTTCACAAAAACCGATGCACACTTTCTAATGATACTGTATCGGTTACAGTCATATCTACAGCCTTCAACCCGAAATTCCACAATTTTGAATATTATAAGGATGGGAAAGGCCGCATCAATAAAGCTGATATAGTTAAGATAGATGGCCATAACGTTTGGGGTGAAGATGGAGGAATACCTAAAACTGAATTTTCCTCCATAAGTATGTTTATGGGTGGCGTCCACATATCGCTCCCTAAAAGCTCTTTTAAAGACCTTTATCAGCCAGTTTTTGACAACCTACACGTATATATTGGTGAGGCAAATACATTTTACATAAAAATGGACAATAGTGACGGTGCGGGTTCATACACCGTTATATGGACCATTAAAGACGGCAAATACATAAACAGATATATAGACAACAGCGGAGCTTAACAAACTGTCACCCCAACAACACCTTTCACCTTTTACCTTTCGCCTTTACCCTGCCACTACGTATATTTGTGCATGAATACAGCCGAACTGTTACAGCGTGCTTTAGCTTTTGATTTTTTGAGCATTGATGAAGGGGTTTATCTTTACAACAATGCCTCTACGGCCGACCTGATGTACGTAGCCAACGAGCTTCGTAAGATACAGGTGCCGCATGGCAAAGTTACCTGGCAGATAGACCGCAACGTTAACACCACTAACGTATGTATCGCTAACTGTAAATTCTGTAATTTTTTCCGCAGGCCCGGGCACGAGGATGCTTACATCACCGATATTGAGACCTACAAAAAGAAGATAGAAGAAACCTTTAAATATGGCGGCGATCAGCTTTTATTGCAAGGCGGCCACCACCCCGATCTAGGGCTACAGTTTTATACCGACCTGTTCCGTGAGCTGAAACAGTTATATCCAAAGCTTAAATTACACTCGTTAGGCCCGCCGGAGATTGCCCACGTTGCCAAACTGGAGAGCATGAGCCATTACGATGTACTGAAGGCTATGAAAGAGTCGGGACTTGATTCGCTTCCCGGCGCAGGTGCAGAGATCCTGAACGACCGTGTACGCCGCCTCATCTCCAAAGGTAAATGTGGCGGGCAGGAATGGCTGGATGTTATGCGCGCGGCGCACCAGCTTAACCTGCCAACATCTGCCACCATGATGTTTGGCCATATTGAAACTATTGAGGAGCGCTTTGAGCACCTGGTTTGGATCCGCGAGGTACAGTCAGAAAAGCCCGAAGGCCACCACGGTTTTGTAGCCTTTATTCCATGGCCATTCCAGGATGACGGTACCTTATTAAGAAAAGTACGCGGTATCACCAACAATGTTACCGGCGATGAATATATCCGCATGATAGCCCTAAGCCGAATTATGCTGCCGAATGTTAAAAACATCCAGGCATCGTGGTTAACGGTTGGTAAACAGGTTGCACAACTTTGCCTGCATGCCGGCGCTAACGATTTTGGGTCGATAATGATTGAAGAGAATGTAGTATCTGCCGCCGGTGCGCCTCACCGTTTTACAGCCAAAGGCATACAGGATTCTATCAAAGAAGCCGGTTTTGAACCGCAGCTCCGTACTCAAAAATACGACTGGCGCGATATCCCTGCCGAGATTGAAGAGCAGGTAATAGATTATTAAGGACTCGGAACTTATTATTAGGGATGTCCGAAAGACGAAGCATCACAAATTCGACTTTCGGACATTTTTATTACTTTCGGACTTACTCACTTACAGTCATTAAGACTTATATGGAAAACATCGGGCAATACATAGAGGCGCTAATTTTTGCATCAGAGCAGGGCATCCGTACCGAGGAGATCATTTATTGCCTGCAAGCTTCTTTTGAGCATGATTACACAGCCGATGAGGTTACCCAACAAATAGACATCATCACCCAAAAATACCTGGACGATGCCTTTGCTATTGAGATAGTGAAGATAAACAATGGGTACCAGTTCCTTACCAAGAAGAAGTACCACGCGGCTATCAGCCTGCTACAAATGCAGCGATCTAAAAAGAAACTAAGCCAGGCCGCATTGGAAACACTTGCCATTATAGCCTACAAACAACCGGTAACCAAAACAGATGTGGAGCAAATACGGGGTGTAAATTGCGATTACTCCATTCAAAAATTGCTGGAAAAAGAGCTTATAGCTATTACGGGTAAGTCTGAAAGCGTGGGTAAACCCATTCTTTACGGCACAAGCAGCTTGTTTATGGATTATTTTGGCATAAATGATATTACCGAACTGCCACAGCTTAAGGAAATTACCGACAACAGCTCTGCCATTGGCGAGCAAACGGAATAAATTGAAAAATGATTTTAATTAAAAATGATTTTAGCTATTTTTACTCATAAATAATGCTGAATATAGCGCAGCAGAAAAACGAATAATAAAACAACCAGGTTAACAGATATCAATTTTAACGAATAACATTTATTAAAATGGCAGCTCCAAAAAAACCTTATAACTCCACAAAAAAGATCAATGATGACGAGGATGATGATCTTGATGACGATCCTACGCCGGGTAAAAAGGTAGCAGATGACGACGACGATTTTGACGAGGACATCCCTCTTGACGATGACCTGGGTGGTTTTGACACCGGTTTTGACCCTTACGATGATGAGGACGACGACTAATTAATAGCCGACAATGATATTATTCAAAGCATTCAGCAAACGCTGGATGCTTTTTTTGTAATGCTAAACCCACATCTACCATACCGCACGGATGAAGCTAACCGAAGTTAAAACCAAGGCCGATAAAACCGCGTTCCTGGATATTGCACGCATTATTTATAAAGACGATCCTAATTGGGTTTGCCCGCTGGATAATGATATTGAAGCCGTGTTTAACCCGGCAAAAAACAACTTTCATAGCCATGGTAAAGCCACCCGCTGGATACTATATAACAATGCCGGCAAACTTATTGGCCGCATAGCGGCGTTTATTAATAACCAAAAGGCTTACCAGTATGAACAACCAACCGGCGGCTGTGGTTTTTTTGAATGTATTGATGATGAGCAGGCTGCTTTCCTACTTTTTAACACTGCTAAAAACTGGCTGCAACAAAACGGCATGCAAGCTATGGATGGCCCCATAAACTTTGGCGAGAACGATAATTTTTGGGGTTTACTGGTAGAAGGGTTTACGCCTCCATCCTACGGGATGAATTATAACCCGCCCTACTACAGAACCTTTTTTGAGAGCTACGGATTTAAAACCCAGTACGAGCAAATTACCAATCACTTAGATGTGAATAAACCCTTTTCGGAAAGGTTTACCAAAATAGCCACCTGGGTAATGAACAAACCGGGGTACACTTTTGAGCATTTCCGCGCGTCGCAGATAGAGAAATTTGCGGCGCATTTTATAGAGATCTACAACGATGCATGGCGGGACTTTGAAAATTTTGTGCCGATAACGCACGCTACCATCCTGGAGAGTTTTGAGAAGATGAAAGCCATTATGGATGAAAAGCTAATTTGGTTTGCCTATGTAAACGGCGAACCGGCATCATTCATCATTATACTGCCCGACGCCAACCAAATGATAAAACCACTAAACGGCAAACTCAATTTATGGGGAAAGCTTACATTTTTATACCGCAGGTGGAAAGGCGTATCGCGTATGCGGGCGATAGTTATGGGCACAAAGCAAAAGTACCAGAAACATGGCCTGGAGTCGTGCCTGTTCATCAAACTAAAAGAGTACGTATTACCGTTAAAGCAATACAACGAGCTTGAATTATCGTGGGTGGGCGATTTTAACGAGAAAATGATTGCCATACACACCGCAGTGGGTGCAACATTTGGCAAAAAACACTTAACAATGCGCTATATATTTAATAAGCCCGAATAAAAATCATCAGGGCTTATTAAAATATATACAATATTATGCGGTTGCTACTTTTTTGTGGCGTAGTTCCTCAAAAAGCTCAATAACCTTCTTCTGTAGGTCTATAACCTCAGTTTCACGGTCCATTAACTTCTTGTTCACACTTTCAAGTTCGCTTGCGGTTTTCTGGTCTTGCTCACCCTCGTTATAAGTAAGCAACTGTACTACAGACATTTCGAATAAAACAGCTATCTGCTCGAGGCGAGAAAGGTTAATATCGGTGATACCGGTTTCAATTTTAGAGAATGCAGGTATAGAGATGTCTAAACGTTTAGCAACTTCTTCCTGGCTCCACCCTTTTTGGTGGCGTAGTAACCGGATCTTTTTTCCAAGTGTCTTCATAATGGGGTTAATTAGGTAAGGTTTCTCAATAGTTAATAAAGTTACAATATTTTTAAATAACAAACTAACAATCAACAAATTTATAGCAACTTATTTTTAAGTTCAATTAAATTTATGCCTCCAAAATTGCCGGAACTCATCATTAGCAGGTTGCTATTGCTGACATTTAGGCCCTCGAGGTAGGTAAGTAATGTAGCTGGTTCATTAAAAAAAAGCAAATTATTATTATCGAAAGCTTGTTTTACGGATTCAGCGGGATAAGGTTCAACTTTCTTTTGTTCGAAGGTTTTGCGGTCTATAAAAACAATCGCCTTATCGGCTTTATCCATTGTACCGGCATATTCATTCAAAAAATCTTTATTTAAACTGCTAAAAGTATGCAGTTCTATACATGCTATCAGCTGCCTATCCGGGAATTGTGCCTTAACGGCATCAATTGTAGCGGTTAATTTGGACGGCGAATGCGCGAAATCTTTAAAGATGGTGGCGTTATCGTTCTTACCAACCACTTCCAGCCTGCGGGCGGCACCTTTAAAGGTGGTTATGTATTGGTAAAAATCGTCTTTATTAACACCCAACGCCTCACATACCAAACGCGCGGCTTGCATGTTTAGTAAATTGTGCTGGCCAAACACCTCAAGCGGGTAATTTTTGCCGTTGGCAACTATACTGGTTATACCATTATCAATGGTGTATTGCGGCAAATTATACGGTAGTTTTTCAACAGCTACATCTAATTTTGACACCATTGTATTTAAAACCTCATCCGTTTCGCTGTAAATAAGCTTACCGTTTGGCTGAATGGTTTCCGCGAAGATCTTAAACTGATCTATATAATTTTCAAAGGTTGGGAATACGTTAATATGATCCCAGGCGATGCCGCTTATAACACCAATATCCGCTTTATAAATATGGAATTTGGGCCTCCTGTCTATCGGCGAAGCAAGGTACTCATCACCCTCAATGATCATTACCGGTGCATCATGCGTTAGGCCAACCATGGTTTCAAAACCTTCCAGCTGCGCGCCTACCAGGTAATCAAACTTTTTACCGGCTTGCTGCAGCACATGCAGTATCATGCTGGTAATGGTGGTTTTGCCGTGGCTGCCGCCAATAACTACACGAATTTTATCTTTAGATTGCTCGTAAATATAATCGGGGTACGAGTAAATTTTGATGCCAAGTTCCTGCGCCTTTAACAACTCGGGGTTATCAATACGGGCATGCATGCCAAGTATAACGGCATCAACGTCTTTAGTGATCTTTTCCGGGTACCATCCCTCCTGTGCGGGCAAAATACCATACTTGCCGAGTCGTGAAGCAGATGGTTCAAACAGTACATCATCTGAACCGGTAACGTTAAATCCTTTTTTATGTAAAGCGATGGCGAGGTTGTGCATGGCGCTGCCCCCTATCGCTATAAAATGTACTGTCATTGGTAAATTTTAGTGCGGCAATTATCGGACAAATTAACACAAAAACACCTGTTACAGCAAATAAATTTACTCATTGTGTCATTTCAACAATAATACAGGCACGGTAGAATTTTTAGCCAACCGCTGAGAGATGCTGCTATGCAATATTGAACGTAAAAAACTGTACTTATGCGGCAGCGATATAATAAGCTGGGCTTTTTGCTCCTTACTAAAATCCAATATGCCGGACAGCGTATCAGCATGGTTCTCATAATAGTATTTAGGGTTGTAGGGCTCCAGCATATCATGCAGGGCGCTTTCTTCGGCAAGTTGTTCAGGGTCTTTACCCGCGTGCTTCCCTTCGGTATCAACATTCAATACCAGCAGTTTAATATTTTGTTTATATAAAAGCTTATGTAAGAATGCCATTGGTATGTTTTCCTTAACCTTTTTAAAATCGCAGGCAATTACCGCTTCGTGTATCAGTTTACTATGGTAACACGGGGGTACTACTATCACGGGCGCCGGGCTAAGTTTAGATATTTTAATAACATGGTCGCCAATACCTATGCTGCCTTCGCGCACGGTGCTGTTACCAATGCTGCCTAATATCACCAGGTCAACATCTTGTTCTTCAACCACATCTACCACGGCGCGCAACAAGTGTGACCGGTTTAAACGGGTTACAATTTCGACACCTTGGCGCACAACATTGCTTAGCTTTTGCTTTAGGTTATTTAATTGCAATACACGGTCTTTAGCCTCCTCTTCTATCTCCTCCTCACGAAGCATCACCATATCCGGATTGGGCAGCATGGTTTCGTAAGGCGATATGTAATAGGCATTCATCAGTACAATGGTATTTACATTACTTTGATGAGACAGGTGGGCGGCGAAATTAGCGGCGTTGAAAGCAGCGTCAGAAAAATCGACAGGTACGAGATAGGTTTTCATATTGGCGAGTTTAAAGCCTTAACCGTAATGGTAAAGGGTGTGCAGCAAATTTAGATGGCATACCTTAGTGCTTTGTCACCATCGTTTCATAAATATATCAATAATATACATAGATAACGCATTTCAGAAACATACTATTACATTTGTACTGTAATAAAAAATATTACAGTTAATAAAATGAATGGACGCTTTCCTATTGCCATGCACATCATGACCTTGCTTTGCACAGCCGACGAGGTAATGTCGTCAGAATATATGGCGGGGAGTATAAACGTTAACCCGGTTCTGGTGCGTAAAAAGCTGAGTAACCTGATCAGGCACGGGCTAATTATAAGCCGGCAAGGCAAAAATGGTGGTTATCAATTAGGTAAAGATGCTAACCACATAAGCCTGGCAAGCATTTACCGGGCCGTAAAGCCCGATGCGGTTTTAGGCCAGGCAAAAAACCAGCCTAACCCCGCCTGCCCTATTGGCAAACAGATTAACGCGCATTTAAAACAGCTGGATAACGACATAGAACTAACCATGCTGAACAAATTAGGTAACACAACACTGGCTGAGTTTTGTAAAAAATTCGATTAAAAAATTTACAACAAATTGTAATAAAATTAATTACATATATACAAACAACATTATGAAAATAGCAATTATAGGCGCTACAGGTTTTGTAGGCCCCCAATTAGTAAAAGAAGGCGTATCACGCGGATACGAGATAACCGCCATTGCACGCAATACCGATAAGGTAGAAAAGGCAGCAGGTGTAACAGCCGTTGCAGCGGATGTATACGATTTAGATGCACTGGCATCGGCCTTATCGGGCCACGACGCGGTGATCAATTCATTCAATGCAGGCTGGACAAACCCTAACCTGTATGAGGATTTTTTAAGAGGATCTAAAAACATACAAGAGGCAGTGAAAAAAGCAGGTGTAAAGCGCTTCATCACCATTGGAGGTGCCGGCAGTTTGTTTATTGATGGCCAGCAACTGGTAGACGGGCCTCATTTCCCCAAAGAATACTACCCGGGCGCATCTGCAGCAAGGGATTACCTTACCGAATTGCGTAAAGAAGAGGAGTTAGACTGGACATTCCTGAGCCCCGCCATAAACCTGCACCCTGGCGAGCGTACCGGCAACTTCCGTTTGGGTACCGAAAGCCCTGTATTTGATGCAGAAGGTAAAAGCGATATTTCAACAGCAGATTTAGCTGTAGCGATATTTGATGAGTTAGAGAATAACCAACACGTTAAAGCAAGATTTACGGTAGGCTACTAACTCTTTGTGATTGCACCAATATAAATATGATTACACCGATTAAAATCAATCGGTGTAATCATCCGGTGATCGGTGAGATCCTAAAGTGTAAATTTAGCTGCTACCCAGTCCTTATCTTTTTTGTGGGTGATGTATTTAAGGTTGTGTTTGCGCGCCTCCTCGGTAATAATATCCAGATCGGGCGACTCGTAGAAACCGCTGAAATAGATCTCGCCACCCGGTTTTAATACTTCGGCATAGCTCGCCATCTGATCGAGCAGGATGTTGCGGTTGATGTTGGCCAGTATAATATCAAACTGCTCGTTTGGGATAACTTCTTTTGAACCGCAAAGGGCCTTAATGTTATCGATATTATTTAGCGCCGAATTCTCAATGGTGCTTTCGTAGCACACCACATCATAATCAATAGCGGTAATATCTGTTGCGTCAAGCTTGGCGGCCAATATAGCAAGGATGCCTGTACCGCAGCCCATGTCCAGCACATTTTTAGCGGCAAAGTCATTCTCCAGCATCAGGCCCATCATCATGGCGGTGGTTTGGTGGTGGCCGGTACCGAATGCCATTTTAGGGTCTATAACTATCTCGTACGGAAACTCGGGCTTTGGTTCATGGAATGTAGCACGTACAAAAACCTGGTCGCTTATTTGTATAGGCTCAAAGTTACTTTCCCATACTTCGTTCCAGTTTTTTTGCGGTATAAGCGTAATCTCATAACTAAATGAGAACGACTCTCTATAAATCTCCAGTGTATTATCCAGCAGTTCCTGGTTAAAATCATCCACCGGGATATAGGCCTTAAAGCCGAGGTCAACTTCTTCAAAAGTATCAAAACCTATCTCGCCCAAAGCGCCTATCAGCAGATCCTGCTGGTAATCTTCTTCGGTAATAGTTGTGAAGAGTAATTCGTAGTAATTCATATTTGAGATTTGAGACGTGAGATTTGAGATGTGAGATAAGACCAAAATAGTTTCTGTCTCAATACTCATATCTCAAATCTCATATCTAAAAATTAATTGAACGCTTTAACAATATCTGTAAAGTCGCGGGATTTTAGGGATGCGCCGCCAATTAGGCCGCCATCGATATCCGCGCAGGCAAATAGCTCGGCAGCATTTTTAGGGTTACAGCTACCGCCGTAAAGTATGGTGGTATCATCAGCAACCTGCTGACCGTATTTTGTGGCTAATTCGGCACGGATAAACGCGTGGATCTCCTGCGCCTGGTCTGATGTTGCGGTAACACCTGTACCAATTGCCCATACCGGCTCGTAAGCCAATACTATTTGGCCAAATTTATCGGCATCTAAATGGAAAACACCTTCAACCAACTGGCTTTTAATGATATCAAAATGCTCGTTAGCTTCGCGCTGCTGTAAAGTTTCGCCAATACAAAAAATTGGTTTTAAACCGTTTGTTAAAGCGGTGTCGGTTTTTTTAGCCAACAGTTCGTTGCTTTCGCCAAAGTACTGGCGGCGTTCCGAGTGGCCCAAAATAACGTACTCGGCACCTGTAGATTTAACTTGTTTTGCAGAAACCTCGCCTGTGTAAGCGCCGCTTTCGGCCTGATGCGCGTTTTGCGCGCCAACAGCTACATTATTATAGCCTTTGGTTAACTGAGCCAGGCTGTGCAAATGAATAAACGGACTGCAAACTACTACCTGCTGGTTGCCGGTGGCTTCGTCTTTAACCATGTTTGTTACTTCAGAAAATAGCGCTAAGCCTTCGCTGTAATCAAGGTTCATTTTCCAGTTTCCGGCTACAATTTTTTTTCTCATTTCGGTTTTGTTTAGTCCATGGACGATAGTCGATAGTCCATGGTATTAGTTAATGTTTGTTTTATCTTTTACATAGTTATGGTCTATCGACCATGGACTATGGACTTACTTTCTAAATTGTTTAGTCATTTCATACACCTCTGTGAGTATTGCCTGCTCGGCATTATCAAACTTGCGGTGCGGGCGGCGCGCAATTACGCGACCTGTGGTTTCCATCATTTTATCAAAGCCATACTCCACAAAGCCCTCGGCGCCTCCCCAGGCAAAATCGGGGATGTAGTTTGGAGGATAACCACCACCAAAAACGTTTGCGCCAACCCCTACAACCGTGCCCGTATTAAACATGGTGTTAATACCACATTTGGCATGATCGGCCATGATAAGGCCGCAGAATTGCAGGCCTGTTTTGCGCATGCTTTGCGTTGGATAATCCCAAAGCTTTACTTCGCTATAGTTATTTTTAAGGTTGGAGTTGTTGGTATCGGCACCAAGGTTACACCACTCGCCTACCACGGCATTACCCAAGTAACCTTCGTGCCCTTTTGACGAGTAACCCCAAACAACAGCATTATTAACCTCGCCACCTATGCGGCAATATGGGCCAACGGTAGTAGCGCCATAAATTTTAGTGCCCATTTTTATTTGCGAATGATCGCACAAAGCAAACGGGCCACGAATATTTGTCCCTTCCCAAACTTCGGTATTAGCAGCTAAATATATGGGGCCGTTTATGGTACTAAAGGTGCAGCATTCGGCTTGGGCGCCTTCTTCGGCAAAAAAGTCGTTGCCAATTATGGTGTTGGTGCTGCTTATTTGGGCGCTCTCGCGGCCTTTGGTAAGCAATTTAAAATCCTTACGTAGTTCGGTATCGTTCTTTCTAAATATATCCTCGGGGTGTTTTATAACTACTAGAGTTTCGTTATAAGCCAATTCGTCTGAATATTTGCAAAACGAATCAAAGTTATCTGCATAAATATCATTCAGCTTAACAGCTACAAGAGTATCGTTATAACGCAGTGCCTGTCCGTTGCCTAAGTTTTTTATTATTTCTACCACAGCCTCGTCAGGGCAAACAGCACCATTAATAAAAATATTATCATCATGAATACTCAGCGGGAACTTTGCCTGAAGGTATGGTTGGGTATGAAAAGAAAATTCTGAGTCGAGATATTTCGCCCATTTTTCGGCAATGGTAAGGATACCTATTCGCAGATCGGCAACCGGGCGGGTGTATGTTAAAGGCAGAAGCGTATTGCGAGCGTCGTCGTCGAAAAGGATGATTGCCATGGGCCAAAAATAAAAAAAGTCCCCCGTTTTGCGGGGAACTTATAAATATTTATTAAACAAATATCGATTACCTGTTGTAACGGGTACGGAACTTGTCTATACGTCCGGCTGTATCAACCAACTTCATTTTACCTGTATAGAACGGGTGTGAAGTGTGTGAAATTTCTAATTTGATCAATGGATATTCGTTGCCATCTTCCCATTTAACGGTTTCGCGGCTTTCGATACATGATTTGGTTATGAAAGAGTAGTCGTTTGACATGTCTTTGAAAACAACTAACCTATAGTTTGATGGATGCAGATCTTTTTTCATTGCTATTCTATGCTTTTCTTCTTTATAAAAGAGGTGCAAATATACAAATACTTTTTAAAAGTAGAAATGGGCAGATAAAAAGTTTTTAACACCATGTGGAGAGGTTGTATTTGGTGATTAAACCTACCGTATTATAGCAATACTAATATTCGGTAGCACCAATATCATAGGCAACGCCGGAGGGTCGCGCTTTACCGTAATAATCAGATGTAACTCCGTATTCAGATGTATTTGCGCCCGCGTTTATAAGCGGCGATGTTGACAGTAAATGAAAATCGCCACCTGTGTAGTTTACAAATTGGCAGGCGCTAATATCGGTATTGCTATAGTTATTTGATGATGTTAATTTAACAGCATTGCTTTTTTTAGCAATGGCAACACCTGCCCCCGGTTTAATAATCACGTTATTGATAGTGGTGTTCATGGGGATGGTTTCCGAATTTAGCTTTATACCATTTTGCCCCGGCGCTACAATGGTGTTATTTATAAACACAAAACCCTGCCCCGGCGTGTAGCGCGAATCGGCAAAAATACCATGCGTTTTTGCATCCAGTATATAGTTATTGTATACCAGGTTATCTCCAAGGCCCAAAACGATGAGGCCATTACCGGGCGCGTCTTTAATAAGGTTATTATAACATTTACCACCGGTACCCTCTCCTATCTGGATGCCGTTATCCTGCCCGCTTGCAAAAGGTTTTAACCCCGGAGATTTAACGGTGTTGCTGTATATTTCGCAGCCCGATATAGCGCTGCCTACCTGTATGCCTTCGCACCCGGTAGAATCTGTAAGGTTGTTATATATCTTAACGCCTATTACATCGTGCGGTAACACCGTACCGCACGATAGTGATACCCCATCGGCATAAAACGAGTTACCTACATAAACGCCTTCGCCACCTGTTTGGTGTATATAGTTATTATGCATACTAATATTGCGCATGGTAAAATGGCCGCGTTGGGTGGCTACATCGCAGGTTGGGTCGGTTTTGGCCATAATGCCTGCAAAGCCGCTATTGCGTACCTCAATATTTGAAATCTCAAAATCGCTGCTCAGGTCGTCCATCGTCATGCTGATGTTGCCGCCGCTGATATTAATACCATAAGGGATGCCCGCCACGCCATTACCTAATATTTTAAAAAACTGGCAATTTTGGGTCTTAAGCCCGTATGAAGCGGTGGTAGCAACCATAATATTTACCTGGCCGCCCTTATTTATAATAACGATGGGCTTTGCTGCCGTACCCTTAAAGTTTTTTAATAGCAGCGCGCTCCTTGTACCTGCCGGGATGCAGATAACAGACCCCGGAGCGAAGGTTGCACCATCAACAAACCATTCAGATGTTTTAACAGTATAGGTACAGTTGGGGCCGGTTGAAGCGGTGTTGTCATTTGGTGTTCCGGAATTCTGTTCCGGGGTTGTTGCAGTGCCGGGTGCCGAAGACGTTACAGCTTTGTTTACATCTTTTGAGCACATTACAAAAGACAAAACCAATATCACGCCCGTTATCCAACTCATTAAATATCTCATCATGTTTAATTTAGCCTGGGTATTAACAGGGTATTATACGTTGATTTTGAAATTTTGTTATTGTGACTTTCAATTAGGTATTGCTGCTACGCAAGCGCCCTTGGGGCACACGCCACAAGCGGGGATACTTGCGATAGCTTGGGAGCTAACTTTTTGCAAACTGCCAACTCATAACTGCCAACTAAACACTCTGGCACAACTCTATTAAAACCCCGTTAGTCCCCTTAGGATGCACAAAGCAAACCAGCTTATTATCCGCGCCCTGTTTGGGTACGTCATTCAGCAAAACAAAACCTTCGGCTTTCAGGCGCGCCATTTCGTCGACAATATCAGTAACATCAAAGGCAATGTGGTGGATACCCTCGCCGCGTTTTGCGATGAATTTGGCAATAGGGCTACCAGCATCGGTCGCTTCCAGCAATTCTATTTTGTTGGGTCCGCTTTGCAAAAAAGCGGTTTTAACACTCTCGGAGGCTACTTCCTCTATTTTATAAACAGACGTATTCAGCAATTTTTCGTAAACAGTGCCCGCCTCTTCAACGCTGTTAACCGCTATACCTATATGCTCTATTTTGTTCATTACTGATTTATTGTCCCGATAGCTATCGGGATAGTGATTTAGTGATTAAAAGAAATGTTCGGCTATTCCTAACCTTTCACCTTTTAGCTTTCACCGTTACCCCTGTTCCCCCATGTCCAAATATTGTAAATTAATACCATCAAAATGCAATATATAGCGGGATAAAGATGTAAAAGTAAAACTTTGCGTATATTTGTATTGTTAATTTTTAATACATGAATATCCCAATTTATCTAGATAATAACGCTACAACACCTATGGACCCAAGGGTGCTTGAGGCTATGCTGCCCTACTTTAACGAAAAGTTTGGTAATGCGGCAAGCCGTAACCATCCGTTTGGCTGGGTAGCTGAAGAGGGCGTTGATTATGCACGCGAGCAGGTTGCAAAACTTATTGGTGCTACAGAAAAAGAGATCATCTTTACATCGGGTGCTACCGAGTCTGACAACCTTGCTATTAAGGGTGTGTTTGAAATGTATAAAGAAAAAGGCAACCACATTATTACCGCGGTTACCGAGCATAAGGCAGTTTTAGACGCCTGCAAACACGTTGAAAAACTTGGCGGCAGGGTTACTTACCTGCCCGTTAAAGAAGACGGACTTGTAGACCTTGCTGTGTTAGAAGCAGCCATGACCAACGAAACCATCCTGGTATCGGTTATGTACGCTAATAACGAGATAGGTGTGATACAACCCGTTAAAGAAATTGCCGCTATAGCACACAAATACGGCGCATTGTTTATGACCGATGCTGTACAGGCAGTGGGCAAAATACCGGTTGATGTTAACCGCGACGGCATCGACCTATTAGCCCTATCGGCACATAAAATGTACGGCCCTAAAGGTGTTGGCGCTTTATACGTACGCCGTAAAGGCCCGCGTGTTAAGGTAACCGCCCAAATGGATGGTGGTGGCCACGAGCGCGGTATGCGTTCTGGTACGCTTAACGTACCGGGTATTGTTGGCCTGGGTAAAGCTTGCGAAATTGCAGGTGCAGAAATGGAAAGCGAAGCTATCCGTTTATCTACCCTGCGTAACAAACTGGAAGGTGCTTTAACCGTGTTAGAGGAAAGCTATGTTAACGGAAACGTTAATTACCGCTTACCGCATGTTGCCAACATATCTTTTAAATATGTTGAGGGCGAAGGTTTGATGATGGCCATGAAAGATTTGGCGGTATCATCAGGTTCGGCTTGTACATCGGCTTCATTAGAGCCATCTTATGTGTTAAAAAGCTTAGGATTATCTGATGACCTTGCACATTCGTCTATCCGTTTTGGCCTTGGTCGTTTCACTACCGAAGAGGAAGTTGATTACGCTATTGAAGTAACCAAAAAAGCGGTTACCCACCTGCGCGAACTATCACCACTTTGGGAAATGTTTAAAGAAGGCATCGACCTTGACTCAATTGAGTGGGCAGAACACTAATTTTTAGTCCATAGTCGATGGTCGATAGACCATGGCAATGGATGATTTAACTTACAAAATATTACCATGGTCTATGGACTATGGACCATCGACATAAAAATTTAAGAATATGGCTTATTCAGATAAAGTAATTGACCATTATACTAACCCCCGCAATGTGGGTACGTTAGATAAAAGCAGCCACAAGGTTGGTACCGGCCTTGTTGGTGCCCCAGAGTGTGGCGACGTTATGCGTTTGCAAATACAGGTTGATGATAACAACATCATCACCGACGCTAAATTTAAAACCTTTGGTTGCGGTTCGGCAATCGCTTCTTCATCTTTAGCTACCGAGTGGTTAAAAGGTAAAAGCGTTGACGACGCCATGAAAATAGATAACATGGATATCGTAGAAGAGCTTGCTCTTCCGCCGGTTAAGATCCACTGCTCGGTTTTAGCAGAAGATGCTATAAAAGCAGCCATCAACGATTTCCGCGTTAAAAACGGTATGGAGCCAATAGCTCTTGAAAAATCACATCACTAATTTTTTTGGTCAGTAGAGAGTAGTTAAGTAGTGAGTGGTTTTAGCTGCTCACTAAATAAAGTATCGTACTTTACAACCACTCACTACTCACTTAATAAACCATTCACCAAACATGGTAACTGTAACTGATAAAGCAAAAGCAAAGATAGATAACCTGATGAAGGATAGCGGGCTTGATGCCTCGTACTTTCTGCGTGTGTCTGTACAGGGTGGCGGCTGTTCGGGTTTATCTTACAACCTCGATTTTGATAACGAGGAGAAAAAGGGCGACCAGTTTTTTGAAGACCGCGGCGTACGCTTCGCGCTGGATATGAAATCGTTTTTGTACCTGGCCGGCACCGAGCTTGATTTTAGTGACGGACTGAACGGCAAGGGCTTTAACTTCCACAACCCGAATGCCACACGCACATGCGGCTGCGGCGAGAGTTTTTCGGTATAAGCCTCTCCCCGGCCCTCTACAAAGGAGAGGGAGAAAGAATAAAAGCTTTTAAAGTCCTCTCCTTTTGAGAGGATTTAGGTGAGGCTTCCCCGATATAATAACATTTTGTTAACCAATATATTAAAAAGGTTGATTACATTTAGGTAATCAACCTTTTTTGTTTTTAGGCTATGGAAAACAAATCACTTATCATACTGGGCAGCAACCGCAAAAACAGCCTCACCGAGCAGATCACCCGTAAGGCTTTAGGCCAAACCGATTTCGATATGATCGACCTGCTCGACCATAAAATTGCCCACTACAACTACGACGGCCACTACCCTGCCGACGATGAATTTGAGGCGATCATTAGCAGGGCGCTCCCTTACAACAACATTATTTTTGCCACACCCGTTTACTGGTACAGCATGAGCGGCGTGATGAAGGTTTTCTTCGACAGGCTGACCGACCTCATTACCATTAAAAAAGAGCTTGGGAAAGGTCTCAGGGGCAAATCGGCCTCCATGATAGCCGTTGGTGTGGACCCTTTTATTCCCGATGGGTTTGAAGTACCCTTTAAACACACCGCCGCCTATTTGGGCATACAGTATAAAGGGTGTAATTATTATGCGACTAAGGCATAACAAACTACAAAAAGGATCAGAAATACGCTAAACAAAAAATGAAAATCACGTAGTTTTACGTATTGCTTATTAGGCAAACATACTGTAGCTTATAACCAACTTACAAACCTTAATCTGTGAAAAACTTTTATCACCAAAATCCAGTCTTTAAAATTTTAATTTTTTTAGGCATTGCCTTATGCGGTATTATTTACGGTTGCCGAAAAGACATTTCAGCTAATTTTAACCCCGCCCCGTCAATAGCTAGCGGGCCGGTAGTATCTACTGCCAAACAATGGTATGTTACCAATTTTCCAAAAAAAGCCAAAGCAAACCAAACAACCAATGCTGTAAGCGGTGAGTTTGACTTAAGCCAGTTTTTTAACCCCGATTGGGATGCGGCCAAAAGCTACACCCGTTTTGATGACAACGTACTTGAAATGCCGATAGACTCCGCATCAAAAATTGGACTACAAACAGGCTCAAACTTTCCATCACAAAATAATAGCCGCACTTCTGTTTTAATTTTAAAGCAAGCCGGTGCTTATAACGCGTATTTAATGACTATTGTTGGTGATGCAGATTATCTGAACGGAGATGTATCTAAACTGGCAAAAAACAGCTACAGTAAACGTGATACTAACTTTAGCGGAATGCTCTATTACACAACGCCCAATGGTAAATTTGTAAACGGTTATACTTATTTAAACGGCAATGTCAAGGGCCATTTATTAGATGGAATTTTGCCTTACAAGCAAACTGTTCAGAGTATTAAACCTAATTTGGTGCAATACGAAGTTTGTACTTATTGGTGGCAATTGGTACCTGATGATTCGGGAGGTGGATATCACAAAGTTTGGTTTACCGAACCAACTAATTGCCATATGGTTGTTGAGGGTGATCTACCCGGCGGTATACCGCCATCTGGTAGCGCCCCTGGGCCAGGAAGCAGTCCTGGTAGCGGCGGGCCGGGTGGCACCACGCCAAGTAACCCAACACCTTGTACGCCTCCAAATGTGGATGTAACCGCTATACGCGCAAATGCTGTAAAGGTTAACCTGGTGCAACCGCCCGATGGTGGTTTCCCGCCGCCAACAGCGCCAAACCCATGCCCCCCGGTGGCGCCTAAGCCGTTAATTATAACAACAGATGTATCCGTTAAAAATAATCCGAAATTAAACTGTATTATAGCTAAATTAGGTATTACTAACTCTGCTGTAAATAAGTTTTTAGCTAATTTCATGTCAAGTACAAAGTATAATGTAACTTATAAAATGGATCAGTTTACGAGTAATGCTAACGCTTATACAGAGTATACTAATAACGACCCAAATGTTACGATTCATATTAAAACAAGCTATGTAAACGGGTCGGCAACTGCTGCAGAAGTTGCCAGGACAATGATACATGAAATGGCACATGCCTACCTGGCTCAAAAAATAATTAGTGCGGGCGGCCCTCAAAATTTAAAGCAAAACCTTGATACGGATTACCAAACCCTTTTTAATAATTATGCTAAATATGTTGACCCTACCACCGGGCAATACAAAGCAAACGCAAATAATGATGCCCAACATGAGTTTATGGGCGAACAATTAATAGATGATATTGCCAAAGGAATAAAAGATTTTGTTGAATTAAACACTCCCGTTACAAAAAATGATGCGCTGGTAACTATTGATAATTACAAAGCTTTGGCGTGGCAAACTTTGCAGGATACCGAAGCATTTGGAAAATTCATGACTAAATCCGGCGAAACAAAAGCAAGCCAGGACGAAAAAGTCCGTATATTAAAATCAGGCACAACCAACGATTGCAATTAACATGAAAATAACTTTATACATTTTATTATCACTGCTTTTATATTCAATTATCGGAAAAGCACAACAAAATATTTGTAAACCCATATATTTTAATTTGTCGTCAGTAGAATACAAGAAAAACGAATTAAAAGATAGGATAGTTCAAATTAAAACTAAACGTATAGTAAACGAATATATGTTTAGTATACCATGTAATCACTGTCAACCTATACGTGACGTTTTGAGTTTTTATAGTCATAACAACCCCGAAACGGGAGACATATTTGATCCTATTAAAATTATCGACAATAAAACATTCAAACGCCTAAAATTCATGTCCTTTAATAATTTAGTATCGTTTCTTCGCGATCACAATAACGAAATAATACAAAAAATATATTTTATCGAAACTATTAATGGTATACATTACCAATATAATGTAGCTATGTTAGGTAATTTTGGTACTGAATAGCAGTATGATCAATATAAATTTTGCAGCGAAATTTATATTAGATAAACTTCCAACTTAATGCTGCAACTAGTAAATATGAAAAAGTTATTCCTAATATTATTCTGGTAAGATAATTTGCAGGGTTGTACTGAAAACGAAGCATTTGGAAAATTCATGACTAAATCCGGCGAAACAAAAGCAAGCCAGGACGAAAAAGTCCGTATATTAAAATCAGGTACAACCAATAATTGCAATTAATATGAAAAATACTTTATATATTTTGCTAGCACTACTTTTAAATTCAGATATAGGAAAAGCGCAACAAAATATTGATACAACCATATATTTCAATCTCTCGTCGGTAAAATTCAGATATAATGAGGTAAGTAGAACTGTTCAACTAACAACTAAAAGAAAAGTGAAAGTATATATGTTTAGTATACCCTGTAAAAATTGCCAAACAGGTATTAATACTTTAGGATTCTACGGCCACGACAATCCAGAGACGGGGGCTAATTTTGATCCGATAATTGAGATTTCTAATAGTCAATATAAGCAATTAAAGTTCTTATCTTTTGAAAAACTTGTCTGGTATTTAAAATGTTACGAGCTAAAAAAAAGAATTAAAATTTATTTTATAGAAACAAAAAATAACAGACATTACCGATATGATGTACGTATGGACGGTTTTTTTGGCACAGAATAAGTTTCAAACAAGAGGATTAAAGATAAGATTAGCGACCAGGATAGAATTCTTAACGTTATTATAGGAGAACAATCCGGAACCGATACAGATGGAAATTCGGTAACTCCTAAAGGAAAACCAGCTGGTTGCTAACAATAGAAAAGATGAAAAAGTTATATTTATTGTTATTTACAATATTTATCAGTTTGAGCGCAAAAACTCAGTCTCTATATGGCAATTATATTTCTAATACACCCGCTGGTAGCATAGAAATGTCTTTTTGGGGTAATAAGTTTTCTCAAATAATTATAGACAATAATACAGGCAAAACACACGGTGAAGGTGTTTTTGAACTAAAAGATGGGAAACTTATATTAAATTTTGGAAAACAAGAGCCAGACACTTCCGAATTCAAAATGGTTTTAGATAACAGTCGTGACCCTAAAATTATGCATTTGTCGATAACTATTTTAGATAAAAAAGGTTAGTAAAAAGCAAAAATAGGCAAAACGATTAAAACCGTTACTATACAGTGGTTTATAAATTAGTAGTCTAAAGTTGGAGGTCGGTGTACGGTAAGTTTCGGGCTTAAAAAGACAAGGTTAGGTTACTAAATCATTACCTATTCCGAGAGGTAATGATTGGTGTAAAAATCTATAATTCAGTCTTTTGCATTATTTTTCATAGTTCCTTGTAACTCATTGATAGTTAATTTTAAACATTAAACAATTGAGTTATGGAGACAGTAAAAAGATCCACCTTCAAGTTATTGTTTTACTTGAAGAAAAATGAACCAAAAAAGAACGGTAATGTCCCTGTTATGGGAAGGATTACCATTGACGGAACCCCTAAAACATTTGCAACCAAGCTGGAAATTGACCCCAATAGCTGGGACTTAAAACATGGACGTGTATTGGGCAAAAGTAGCCAGGCATTAAACACAAATCAGAAATTAGATAATATCCGTGTGCGTATCGATAAGATTTATGATGATATGCTCAAAGACGAAGGTTTTGCAACTGCAGAGAAAGTTAAACTTTCATTTTTGGGTGTTGGTGTAATGGACGATGCCATCCTCAAGGTATTCAAGGAACAGAACGAGGATTTTCAAAAAAAGGTCAGTAAGGGAAAGCGTTCTCAAAACACTTACAACAAGTACAAGACAGTTTATAATCACCTTAATACATTTATCAAGGAGCGTTATCATCGGAATGATATGGCGTTTAGAGAGCTAACAGCGGATTTTATCCGTGAATTTGATTTCTTCTTACGCATTGATCAAGAATGCACCCACAATACTGTCTGGGTTTATACGATGCCGATTATTGCCCTCGCCGACCTTGCTATCAAGAAAGGACTGATACGGAAAAACCCTTTTGAGGATTATGAAATAAATATGGAAGAAACAGACCGAAGCTACCTTCTTAAAGAAGGAGTTGAGAAGTTAATGTTTCTAAAACCTTCAGACCCAAAGTTCGAACTTGTAAAAGATCTTTTTATGTTCAGTTGCTTTACGGGACTATCATACGTGGATATTAAAAAACTGAAATTGAGTAATATTCAATCATTCTTTGACGGTCACCAATGGATCATCAGCAGGAGAAAGAAATCGGATGTTGCTTCAAATGTTAGGTTGATGGAAATACCTAAACAGCTCATAGAAAAATATCAGGGTACCACCCGAAACGAATTTATTTTTCCGGTTCCAACAAATCCAACCTGTAACAGTCACGTTAAAAAATTGATTGGCGAAGCGGAAATCATTACGGAACAAAAAGTAACCTTTCACACGGCAAGGCATACTTTCGCTACTATGTTCCTGACCGAGGGTGTTCCTCTTGAAAGCCTTAGTAAAATGATGGGACATAAAAATATTTCCACTACACAGATCTATGCTAAAATTACCAGTCAGAAAATTAGTAAGGATATGGATTTAGTTTCTCCAAAATTTACAGCTATGGAAAACGCCTTTGTTGCAATGCAGGCCCAAACTAATTTGCAGGATAAAATTAGTACAGGTTTAGAAATTATGGTTGATGAACCAAAATTAGAACATATACTGAATTAGATATTCTCCATATTATTTAGTCAAGAGCAGGATTTAACGATCCTGCTTTTTTTATGTTCATACTTATCCTCAAAGCACATTTATCTCCCGGTACAAATCCCTCTCCTCATAAAAGAGCTTTGATTGGATGTTTTAGTAAAGCAAACTGAAAAATCCCCACACACAATCTTCTGCAATATTGTTCAGTATCCTTTATGTGGCTTCCCAAGCCACTATTATAAAAACAAATGGTTTAAAAAATTCTGCTGCAAGGATGCAGACTTTGTAATCACATAGACCATTTCCCAAATGCCTTTTTCATTGACCTCCACGTAGGTTTTATTCAAGAACCGGTATGCTGTTTTGTCCCATTTCAAGAGCAAAGGTATTTCCGTGTTCTTAACGCACCAGCAAGGTCATGCCCTATGGGTTTGCAAAATAATCTCCACCCATGCGGGTCGTATTTTTTTGAAAAAACCTTGCAGATGCTAAACACGAACCTTTTATGCTCGTGAAACGAAACAAAGCATACTCCGGCTCTTTAGACGAATAAAAAAAATGTCAGAAATGAAAAAATACAGCATTGGAAATGGTAAAAAAGTGAAACGAAACTTCAGCACCTCCTCTCATTGCCGAATAAATCAAATCAAAAAAATCAGAAAAAATCAAATAGGAATTTAACAACGTAAAATCGAAAATCATGAACATCACAGGAAGATTGACAAGGGATGCGGAAGTACGCACAACGTCACAGGAAAAACAAGTAGTAAATTTTTCAGTAGCGACAAACGACAGCTACCGTAACAAGAAGGGAGAACGCATTGAGCAGACAACCTATTTCGACTGCTCGTATTGGATTACTCCGAACGTAGCCAAACTACTGACAAAAGGAACATTGGTAGAACTATCAGGCAGGGTAAGCACAAGAGCGTGGACAGGAAATGATGGAGAACCAAGAGCCGGATTAAATTTCCATACCTCTAACATCAAACTGCACGGAGGTAGCAGAAAAACAGAAGCCGTACAAGGTACTGCACAAGCCGAAAACAACAAGGCTACAGCACATGGAACAGAGGACGACCTACCATTTTAAAACAACTATTCATTCAATTTTTAACATCAAAATTATAGCATTATGGCACATAATATCAATTTCAACGAAAGAACAGGACGTTATTCATTTTTTAGCGTACAGCAAAAGGCGTGGCACGGTTTAGGGCAAATCGTAGAGCAATACCCAACAAGCGAGGAAGCTATCAGACACGCAGGGTTGGATTACGAAGTCGTAAAAGCACCGTTATTTACCAAAGGTTCGGGTATTATCGAAACCGCAAACGGCATAGAGATAGGCAGTAACGAATTGGAAGTACCTAACTATTTCGCCAACATACGCACCGATAACAATGCCGTATTGGGTGTAGTTGGTAAGGATTACCATATCGTACAAAACCGTGAAGCCTTTAATTTCTTTGATGCTATCGTAGGTGGTGGCGAGGGCATTCTGTACGAAACCGCAGGGGCATTGGGCAATGGAGAACGCATTTTTATCACAGCCAAATTGCCCGACTATATCCGTGTAGGAAATGGCGATGATGTAACGGAAAAATACATTTTCCTAACCACTTCGCATGATGGTAGCGGAAGTATCACAGCCGCATTTACGCCTATCAGAATTGTCTGCCAAAACACGCTGAATGCGTCACTACGCAGTATGACAAATGTAGTTCGTATCAAACACACTTCGGGAGCGAAACAACGTATCGAAAATGCTCACAAGATTATGGGATTGGCAAACACATTAAGTATTCAGTTGGAGGGTGTTTTCAATGAGTGGGCGAAAGTAAAAGTGACCGACCGTGAGGTTAGAAAACTAATCCAATTGGCACTTTGCCCCAATAAAGAAACACTTGACCTTATCAAAAAAGGTGCGGAAGATGAAATTTCCACGATGTTCAAAAATACCGTTGATGATGCTTTTAGCTACGCAATGATAAGCGATACACAACAGATGGACACCACCAAAGGCACGTTGTTCGGAGCGTATAACGCTGTTACAGGCTACTATCAGAACGTAAGAAATTACAAGAATGATGAAGCCAAGCTACAGAGCATTGTATTGGGTGGTACGGCTCAACTTAAATCACAGAAAGCATTTGAATTGTGTACCTCATTTGCTTTGGACGGTGCGGAAATCCTAAACCTTAATTAAATAACTATAGGCTACCGCCCTAATCGGTGGTAGCCTACAATAAGATTAATATTATGGCAAATTGGTGTAGCAATGCGGTTGTTTTCGAGGGAAAACCCGAAGCAATTGAACAGATACAGCAGCTATTTAAGGTAATGGCTGAAAAAGAGGAAAAAGAAGAATGCGGACAACTGCCCGACTTCGTGGAGGACAACAGTGGCGGTTATTTCTTCGACATATATTGGAACGAGGGCGATATGGGAATTTTTCAGTACGAAACGAAATGGTCACCCAATACCGAAGTTTTGAAAAAGATAGCAGAACGGTATAACGTGAATTTCTCACAGGACTACGAAGAAGTAAGCAACCTCGTATATGGCAGAGCAAACTATTCTGACAAGCTACTCACGGATATTTATTTGGAGTACGAGGACTTTGAAAAGTTTCACTTTGACGAAGAAACCGACACCTATCATTTTGAGGGCGAACCGCACGAAAGTGATTGCGACATATTGGAAACGCTATTGGAACGGAAAATAGAAATCATCAACCTTAAAAACCAAGTACAATGAAAACTGAAACAATAGCCACAAAGTTTGTCCGCCACGATGTACCCGAGTTACAATCCCTGCAATACGCTAAAGTGTATGTGCTAAGGGAGAAACTGAACAAGGGCGAGAAGATGAACCGAGCCGAGAAAAATTGGCTTGCGGAAGCCGTAAACCGAAATGCCTATTTCAAAAGAGCCGTTCCCTTGCAGGGTTATCGGTTTGGGTTTGAAGATGTACTAAAAACCTATTTAGTAAAGCAGTACGACAGTTGGCACGAATACAACGCCCCCGACAAAACAAGCCTTAGAACCATTGTTTACGGCAAGATTGACCAAATCGCAGAAATTATAAATTAACAGGAAAGCAATGTATATAACAGATATAAACGGTTGCTCAATTGAAGTGACCGACCTTGACGAAGCTATCCGAATTACGGCAGAATGCAAGGAATACAGGCACAGAGACAAGAGTTTCTCCGAGTTCGATAAAAGACAAAAAATTTATTGGACGGATATGTACGAGAAACTGACAGCAATCAAAGAACAAGTAATAACACATTAAAATTTTAGAACGATGAATACCAATTTTTTCAATCAGATACAAGCTTTGGATTTTACAGGAGTATTACAACTGAACATTTCCAAAGGAATGGAAAGCAAGCTAATAGTAACAGTATTGCTTAATAACGAACAATGCGGAGATAGTGCAAAAAACCTCATTCCCCCATTGACTTTTAACGCCACACCACAGGAGTTTGACGAGGATTTTTTTGAGCAGATAACCACGCCTATACAAAAGGTATCGGGTTTAATGGTGGATATGGAAAAATTCCTAAAACAGTTGGAAGAAGTGAAAAAGCTATCGGCAATCGAGAAAGAAAAAACCGAGAAAGCCAAAAAGGATAAGGAAGCCAAAGACAAGAAGTTTAAAGACAGTATGGCAAAGGCGGACGAGTTGGAAAAAGAGGGCAAATTCCGTGAAGCATGGATGAAAGTTCCCGATTTAGCAGAGTTCCCCGAAAAAGCGGACGAGATACGCAAACGCAAATCCACCTTATCCGACAAGTTTGGAACACCGAGCCTTTTCGGAGCAATGGAAGAAGCGACACCCGAACCGCCGCAACAAGCGGAAGAAGTTACTACCGATTATCCCATTGATGAAACATCAACAGGCGAAGACGAGGAAGAAACAGAGTATTAACAATTAAAACGGAACATTATGTTATTAGCAACACAATTAGAGCGAGTTTTTATACTCAAAGATAAAGGACAGGACATCAGACTGACCGACCCCGAGCCACGTTGGAGCGTGGAAGCCGTGATGAATTTCTATGCCAATTTGTACCCTATTCTAACGACTGCAAAAGTATCTGCACCGCAAATCAAAGATGATGCAGTAGAGTACAAATTTGAGAGCGTAATGGGAACAAAAGGATAATTTAAAACCGTAAAGCAATGAACTATGCAACGCAACAAAATATCGGGCACAATCAATATCCCCGAACAGCAAAGGCAACAGAAGTTGCACCGACAGTTGGGCGAGTTCGCACAATGGATGCAAAGACCAAAAGACGCAGACCAAGTACAGAAAGACAAACGGAAATCCGTACCGATAGCAATGCTACCAATGGTTTTTTGAAATGCACGTTTCTGCCTAAACTGAAAACAGCAGAATCTGTACAGGCTTGTGAGAAAACGGAAAGGGATTTTTATAATTCCCTTTCCAATCTTGCCGAGCATTACAGGATTGAGCCAATGCAGACCCGACAGAATTATGGCTATCCCTACAATATGGTATTAGCTATGTGGGATATGGACACCCAAATGAAACGAAGCAATATAAATTGGGACGGTTTTAAATTGGTACAGGACAGCAATAAAACCTTTTTGACAAGCGAGGAAAGATATAACACAGGTACAACCCTGTATTACATTTCCGTTGTACCACTCTATAAAATGCTCAAAGACCCGAAGCGTAAAAGAAATGCACAACTACTCGTATCGGTATGCAGTTACCTGTACCATATTGCCGATATACCATATTACAGGCAGGAAGAAAGCTATCTGTATTGGATGTATGAAATGCACAAAGATTGGATAGAACAAGACGATGAAACGGAAGATACGCAAAGCTACAAGCGTGAATTTAGGGTTGCTGAATATATTGGCGATAGCATTGAACAGCGATTATTCAATCGTAATAATTTAAAGTTTTTTGAACAGCGTTTGAACCGATTTAAAATCAATGACACATTCGATAAAGACTGCCAAAAATTGGCTTGTAATGCCTTTGCCCTTTATACAGAATATCCAACAGCAAGCGTTTTCAGAAATGCACCAATGCACGAGGAAGACCCAAACAATGAGGATTACGAAAATGAAACCATCGGGATGGAAAAGTATATCTCCTTTATTGCCGACACCAATGGTTGGCTATATGAAAGCCTTTCGGAAAGCATCAACAACGAATTTAACGAATATGGTAAAATGGACGAACCCACCATTTGCAAATCATTTGATAAAAGAAAAATAACAGCGACCAACCTTGATTTTGAGAGCCGTCTGTTTGCTTTATTAAATGACCTCTGCACACTATTGTGTAATTATTAAAGAATAAGAAAATGAACACCGTAAACAACATGACAGAAAGTTTTGGCACATTGTACCATCCAAAATCCGCATTGGTTTTCTACGAAACCACTGGAACGGAAACCAATATGTATGTGGAGCATTTCGATATGGATAGAAATGGCAACCCAATCAACGCCCACCCATTGACCGTAAAAGAAGCCAATATATTAGCAAAGTCTTTACAAACCGATGAAGAAAAAAGCAAAGCCTTTTTAAAATCAAAGGGAATTTTACCAACCAATATTCTGCATATCAATCCGAGTGAAAAAGGTACGGTACTTTGGTACACTAAAGCACAGCAACGGCAGATGTATTTTGTAAATGGGTTGGACATACCTAACGGAATGGCACAAGTACCGCCAATGCTTTGGTTTGCCAATAAAAACAGTCTTACCCTTTTTGCCCTTGCAACGGACAGAAGACCTACGGGAAAAACTCCATTGCACTACGCACCATTCTTCAATATCTACGAAAAAGGAAACGTATGTATGGGAACGGTTAGTATTGATATTAAAAATTCGGCTTCGGTCGAGGAATTTATACAGGCTTGGGAACACTATTTTTTCAATTCCTATTTCAGCCATTCTCTATGCGAGAATTTGACAAAACAAAACATTGTAAATCTTTGGAAAGACCTTATAAATACAAATAAACCCTTTCCAAAAGAAGTATTAAAAAAGAATAATAAAACCCTTAAAAATCTATTGTGATGAATACAGCAAAAACAGCAGTCCATTTTACGGACAACTATTTAATAAGTCCTACCAACCCGATTTCGATAAACCTTATCGGAGCAGGTGGCACAGGTTCTAAGGTATTGACGGCTTTAATGGAAATGAACCATAGCTTAATTGAATTGGGACACGCAGGTTTGCAAGTCAGACTTTGGGATGATGATATTATTACGAGTGCGAATTTAGGCAGACAGCGGTTTGCTGAAAGCGAAACAGGATTGTACAAATCCGTAGCATTGATAAACCGAGCCAACCGCTTTTCGGGTACAAATTGGAAAGCAGAAACCGTAAAATTTGAAAAGGACAAATTTGATAGACTGCCCGAAAATGCAAGTGCGATTATTACCATTACCTGTGTGGATAATGTACAGGCGAGGTTTGGCATTGCCGAAATTCTGAAAGAAACAAGTTACCGCAGACACCACCAAGACGAACCAAAATATTGGCTGGACTTTGGCAACAGCCAAGATGCAGGACAAGTTTTATTATCTACTATCGGAGAGATAAAACAGCCTAACTCTGAGAAATACCAAACGGTGGCAAGCCTGCCATTTGTTACCGATGAATATGGCGAATTACTAAAGCAATCTGAACAGGAGGACAATACGCCAAGCTGTTCACTTGCCGAAGCATTGGAACATCAAGATTTATTTATCAACTCCTCATTGACACAAATGGGTTGCTCCTTATTGTGGAACTTGTTTCGCAGGGGAATGACCGAATATAAAGGATTTTTTCACAATTTGAAAGACTTCCGAACCCACCCGATAAAAGTCGTCTGACCCGAAAAGGCGGGCGGCAAAAATACAATTCCTCGCTACGGTCGGAAACGCATTTTTGCATAAATCGGTACAACCACTTTGATTAAAATGTGTGCTTCGCCATTTTATCAAACAGGTTGCAGCATTATTTCGTGGGATATTCACTATCCCATTTTTTGTATCCCATCAACTTCTTTTCTTGCCACACAGCGACCAAAGAAAAGAAGCAAAAGAAGGTCGCTGGTTATAATGAGGTTAATAGTTTGTTTTTTACATTAAATTTGCATTACCGTAATTCAAAAGAAATGTTTGAAAAATTCAGAAATAAATTCAAGCTTAGTGATGAGCAATGGAATAATTATACAGCCTGTTTCAACAGAATTGAGGTTCCTTCCAAAACCCCACTTTTAAAAGAGAAGGAAGTTTCAAAAAAAATGTTTCTGATTGAAAAAGGCTGTATACGTGTATGGTTCAATAACGATGGTAAAGAGATTACTTCGCAGTTTTTTTTCGAAAATGAAACAGTAGGTTCTATTGAAAGTTTTATGAAAAACGTCCCAAGTCCTACAAATATCGAAACTATTGAGCCAAGTATTCTTTGGTGGGTACATAAGAATGATTTAGACAGCATACTTTCAGAAATCAAGGAAATTCCACATCTAAGGGATATGTTTATTAATAAAATCTTTGAGCGAACTTTCGATTACATGAAATATTTCTTTACAACTATCAAAGATACTCCGCAGCAACGCTATCTTAACTTAATTAAAGAAAGGCCACAAATTGTAAAACGTGTCCCACAGCATTATATCGCTTCTTATCTTGGAGTTTCTACGGTTCATCTAAGCCGTATCAAAAACAAATTAGTCAAAAAGTAATACTAAACTGCATTTGATAACAAATGTTATCGCCAACCATGTAACCTCTGTGTAGTTTTGTTTTTATTTTAAACATACTTAAAAATGAAAGCAGCAGTAGTATTTAAAAAAGGCGAAATGCCAAAATATGTAGAAGATTTTGCAGAACCAAGTGTGCAAAATGAGAACGAGTTATCAATTACCATAAAAGCATCTGCCTTAAAAAATCTTGATAAATCCAGGGCAAGCGGCAAACATTATTCTACCGAAAATGAAGAATGGACCGCCAAGGTTCCGGGTGGCGATGGCGTGGGTTTATTAGCAGACGGAACACGGGTTTACGCCATCGGAGTTACGGGCATGCTTTCCGAAAAAGCCATCGTGGAGAAAAGTAGAATTGTAAAACTACCTAACGGAATTGACCATGCAACAGCATCGGCACTTCCTAATGCTGTAATGGGCTCCGCTATGGCATTACGTTTCAGGGCAGGTTTACAAAAAGGCGAAACTGTCTTGATAAACGGAGCGACAGGCGTAACTGGAAAAATCGCTATACAAATTGCAAAATACTATGGTGCAAAAAAAGTAATAGCAACAGGTAGAAATGAAACTGCTTTACAAGAATTATTGGCATTGGGCGCTGATGAAATTATCTCCCTTAAAGAAGAAGATGAAAATTTTGTTACACAAATAAAATCTATTCATCAAAAAAATCCCATCGATGTTGTAATTGATTATTTATGGGGACATAGTGCCGAATTAATTTTATCTGCCATAAAAGGCAATGGTGGGATTTCGCATCATACAAGATATATCACAGTGGGCGGTATGACGAGTGATACGATTACTCTTTCATCTTCCATTTTAAGAGGAACGGATATTCAGATTTCAGGTTCAGGCTTAGGAAGCTGGTCACATGAGGAAATCAAATTATTGGTTACCGAAATTCTTCCGGAAATGTTTCAACTCGCAGCCGATGGAAAATTAAAAATAGAAACCATTAAGGTAGATTTGAAAGATATTGAAAAAGTATGGGATATGGATATTGACGGAGGAAAACGATTAGTCATATTGATTTAAAAAACAAAGGTTTGTGCGAACAAATAGTATCGGTATATCTTGTACAGTCCTCACCAATATCATCCTAAAATATCTTTGCCATTGAAAGCCCTTTAAATGGCTTTTTTAAAATCGTCTGTATCACTACCAAGCAACAAATAACTTGAAAAGCCAATTTTTGATAAATTTTTAACGATTTTCTCGTCATCAATATCACTATGGGCAATGAATTTTATTGTTGGATATTGTATTCTCAATTCTTGAAGCTGTACTAATATATCCTTATCAAAAAAATCGAGATCAATGATACACACTTTGGGAAGTAATTTTAATGCGGATAATTGAGATAATCCATCTTTAATATTTTCCGATCTGAACAAGACATCAATTTCTGAAGCAATAAGTTCTTTGCAAATCACATCTAAAATGGGGCTTTTATCATTGATAAAGGCGAGGGTAATTTTTTGTTGTGCTGTACCAATTTCCATATCATCATACTTTTTTAAAGTTGATGTAGCCCTGCAAAAAAGAAGCGCAGGCAACTACACTTACCGCACATTGAGGTACTGGTATACCCGACAACGAATAAGCGAGCGCCCACGCCTTTGGCATGAGCGTTCTTCCTTATTGTCCCGTTGTCTAAAAATTACCAGTTTTCAATGTGGGACTTAAAGTAAAAACACTTTAAGATTTTTCTATATGTTACTACAAAGATACTAAACTCCTATTGATACACATCACATCTTTAAATAAGATGACTAAATTAACGGCTAATCGGCAGAGATATTCCTTGTGTAATTCTGTTCCAATATCGTAAGTAAATCGGACTGTTTAAAAATAATTTTACCACCGATCTGTATGTAAGGAAGCCTTTTATCATCACGGTATTGTTGTAACGTTCGTTTGCTGATATGTAATAGTTTGCAGACATCTTCACCAGATAAATAAATTTCTCCATTCATTACAGGGCGATAATTTTGTAGTATTTCTTCAATACGGTTTCGCAACTTCGTTATCATTTTCTGATAGGCAATGATTTCTTCGGCTTCATTCGTCATTAAATCCATTGTTGCTTGTATTGTACGATTGTCCAGCTTTGAATAAAGCCTGTACATCCGAGAGTTTATAATAATTTTTACGGTTCAGTTTGGAGAACGGTAACAAACCTTTGTCCTTATAATTCTGTAAAGTCCGTTTAGTAATGTTCAACATCAAACACACTTCCTGATTATCAAGCCATTTTTCTTCCTTAAAAATGGGGCTATATTTCTGTGTGGTATTTTCAGTTAGTTCCAAAAGCTCCTTTATTTCATTATTCATTCCATCCAATATGGATTTTGTTATTGCGATAACTTCCATAGTCTGCTCATTTTTTTCTGTGAAAGTTGAAGATATTAACGCTTATTGCAGGATTGCAGAATGTTGTAGACTTTGTCTTTGAAAGGTAGTGTTTGGCAGTTTACTTTTGCCACAAATGAAAAATCGGATAGCCTTTTTGAGATATCCGATTTGCTTTAAAACGTATTTGTACTAATTATCTACGTTGCGTAGGTTGCTCTGTATTTTGCTGCGCCTTTTCTTTTTTCTCACGCGAATAAGCCCATAGTGCTAACAGCCCGAAAACGATCATTGCATAAGCTATCCATTTGCCTAGTCTTTCGAGGAGCTTAATAGCAACGGATTTTTCATAGGATGTGAAACCTTCAGATCCCATAGGACCACGCCTGTAAAACTTTCGGCGATTAATCCAGTAACGAAGTCCTAAGCCTAAAACCAAAAATAAAATCCCTATTACCAATGATGCAACCATAGTCTTTGTTCTTAATTATTCCTGATGATAAATTTAAAAAATATTGATGAACCCTTAAAGTTTTATGTAGCAAAATGCTCCAAACCAAAACGGCTTACCTTTCGATAAGCCGTTGATTTGCAAATATGTATTAACTTAATCACTACTATTGAACTGAAAGCTCAATTGCTTTTCATTTCCGAAACTATCCGAAACCCAAACCTCAAAGGACTGTGAGACAGCAGAAGTTGAAGTGTAATACAACCTGAATTGTTCTGTTGGTAACTGGTACAAATCATTTGGCAAATACGGAGCTTTATCGTAATACTGTAATGTTCCCGTACCGTCATACTGGAAATAGCGTAAAAAATAGTGCGTGTTACTATAATTCCCCTTACGCTGAATGGTAATGCGAATTTCTACAGTCTGTCCATTAGATACTTCCTTTGGAACAGGCATTACATTGACTTCAAAAGGAAAATCGTTCTGTATTTCGAGATCATCATCTTTGCTACAAGACACGAGCGAAATAGAAACTGTAAAAATTGCCAGCATTACATATATCGGCAGTAATCCTATTCTGAATTTATTAAATATTGCTATCATCTTTTTACATTTTAAAAGTTAAACCTTAATCCCACGCCTGCGGACGGTCGAAACTGTCGCAGATCTGTACCCCATAACACTTTTGTACGACCTTGCAGGACGAGTACAAATCGGTCTGACAAGTAAGTTTCCAATGTGAGCCTTCCACCAGCTCCATATACAAAGTTGTCTTCGCTTACTATTTTCGCACCGTCATACAACATCACGTTGCCACGATTGATACTCTCATTATCATCCTGGTAAAAAGAACCTAATGTAGATTGTGCGTTCCGGTAGCTGTTAACTGTCGGATTACCATATCTACCAGTGTTTTTGTTGGCATAACTTTCCTGTTCATCAATCAATTCATCTGTTGGATCTTCTCTGTCATTGGTATTCCAGTAATCAGAAAGTGTCGTCAAAGAATTTCGTTTTTCAGCATCCTTCTGATCCAGCATTTCTTGCTCATAAGCCTTTTGCTTATCTGCCTGCATTCCAGCTCCGGTAGCTTGCGGAACGGCATCGTTCAGTCCGATATTTTCAATTTCTTTCTTATCCTCTGATGGTTTAAATATGAGGTACATACAGCCAACGAATACAATGCCCATCAAGCCAAATATTAAGGGCTTTTTCAGTTTGTCAGCTTTATTTTGCGTACTGTCTTGCAGTACGTCGGTGGTTGATGATGGATTTCCTTCCGTTACCCGAACAACCGTCTTTTTGTTTTCATTTTCTTTCATAAATCCTATTTTTTAAAATTGTTGATACTGTGTCCTGCAAGACTGTAGGACGTTCTTTCTTTTTCAGGACAGGGTTTTCAATATGCTCAATGACCATTTTGTTATCTTGATTTCCTGCATCGTACCACACTTTAAATATTACCACTGCGGTAAGAATTAGGTAAGCGACGAAAAAGTACAGCGTATATTTATGCTGTTTGCGAACGGGCAATGCTCGCCAGCGTTCGTCCAGCTTATCAAAGTATCTGTCCATATTTGTTCTTAGTTTTTTCATAATTGCTATTTTAAAACTTGAAACGCTTAGAACTTTTGACAGCCTTTTGCCTTTGTTCATCATTAACCAAAACGATTGCCTCCACCGCTTTTGGAACGGATATTACAGACAGATTTTCCAGTCTTGATTTTTTCAGTAGTTGCCCGAATTGGTCTTTTCTTTCAATCTCCATTTTGTTGAGAGAGAATTTTCCGTTCAGGTATTTTACCCACATAGTGCACTCTACACTTGGCTTATCTTCGCCTGACCATTGTAGGTAGCCTGTTAGCAGCAAGTCCTGTTTAGACGAACTTTCTATTGCTTTATGGCTGTTTTCGAGGTATTCGCTAATGCTGTCTTTTAATTTTCCGGCATACGCACCCTGCGTATGGAAATAGCCGTTATATCCTTTATCTGTGAGGATTTTCACGAACGTGTTTAAATCTGATAATGCTTCCATAAGATTATTTTTTAGCGTTCAATCACTTCGATATCCTTATTCTCCATCACTGCGAATTTTTCGATATTGAACCCTTGTGGGTTATTGTCCGAACGAACGGAGTTTACGAGATAGCTTGAAGTAATCAGGTTACGCCTGGTCACATTGCTCGACCGGATAATGAATTGTTTGGCGTAGGTGCGTACCGCATACGGATAAGTATCGAAATTGCAGACCACACTATCCACTTCAATACGCTGCTGCACATTGCCAGATATGATGCGGTTGTAATATCCCTTTTCCGAAAGGTCTTTGTAATAATCAAAGGCACTTTTATCGGCAAGATTGAATGCCCTTTTCATATTGCTTTCAATAGCGTTCTTATCAGGAGCAAGTGTAAAGAAGAGTTCATGAAAACGCCTGATGTGTTCCCTTGCCTCAACCGGGCGGTTAATACTTGCATCCTGTGACAACGCCAGCATTAATGATTTTCCGTTGTCCAGTACATATACCTTTTGACGTTGTTGCTCCGCAAAGCTGTAGGACTGCCAAACGGCATATCCTACAACACTTATACAGAGTACGGCAAATACAAGGGCGTACAGCCTGATTTGGCGAAAACTATTTTCGATATTTCTTAATGTTTTAAATTCCATTTTCTTAAATGTTTGATTGTTCTTATTTTCCCATTAATTTGCCTCCGATATTCCCTGCTGCAGAACCAGCTCCGGCTCCGGCAATATTTCCAGATTTCATTGCAGCTTGGTTTACGTTACGAGTAAAGTTTCCTGCACCGCCTGCCTGGATAATCCAGCCTGTTACCGTTGGAATAGTGAAGTATCCTACGATACCGATAATCATAAATATGATATACACCGTATTGCTTGTATCAGGTATATAGGTAGGGTCGGCAAGCATTTGTATATCCCTTTCGAGTATCAGCGATTGTATTCTTGCCAGCATGGAACTGAAGAGATCGGAAACAGGCAGCCAGAGGTAAACACTTACATACCTTGTAATCCATTGCGTGAGCGTGGACTGAAAACCATCCCATACAGATATGGCAAAAGCTATTGGTCCGAGTATGGAAAGGACAATCAGAAAAAACGTCCGTATAGTATCTATGACGAGTGCTGCCGCCTGAAAAAGTATTTCCAGCAAATTGCGAAACCACTCCTTTATGGCTTTTTCAATCTGGTAACCAGTCCTATCCATATACATTCCAGCCATCGTCCCGATGTCGGATGGTGACCAACCTAATTCATCAAGCTTTTTATCAAACTCTTCGTCCGACACCATGTAAGCGGTTTCGGGATTTCTGATCATTGCTTCGTATTCCAACTGATCTTTCTGCTGTTGCAATTTATTGAGGTCAAGCACCTGGTCTTCAAGAATGGCATGGGTTCCTGTTACTACAGGGTTCAGTACTGCATTGATAGTTCCCAAGACAATTGTTGGGAAAAACATGATACAAAGCCCCAAAGCAAACGGACGCAAGAGCGGAAACACATCAATTGGTTCGGCACGGCTTAGAGCCTGCCAAACCTTTAATGCCACATAGAACAAAGCACCCAATCCAGCAAGACCCTTAGCCACTGCTGCCATATCGCCTGCAAGCGGCATCATATCATCATAGAGCGACCGCAGCACTTCATGAAGATTATTCCATTCCATGATTACCAGTATTTTTGGTTAGAAGTTCCATAGAGATCAAGCACTCTCTTGGCATCGTTTTTCTTTTTCGCTCTCAGATAGCTCACCGATATGTTCTTGTTGGTGTAATAGCGTACAAGGCTGTGGTATTCCTTTACTTCTTTGTACACACAGTCAATAACATCCATACGCTCTTTGTCATTGAGTGAAAGACTTGATGAACTTATGATCTGCTTTAATTCTTTCAATAGTTCTGTGCTTTCGTTCAGCAATGCCGAATAGCCATTGCCGATGGCGGTCAGTTCCTGTGGTGAAAAATTGGGATCGTTCATCATCTTGCCGAAATTTTGCACATACATTTCGGAAACATTACCTACCAATAGTACCGTTTGCTGAACCTTACGGGCATCTTTCACCAGATTGTTTATAGCTTGAAGCTTATCGTAATATTCTTTTCCCTGCTTATAGACCTTTTCAACTTCTTTAAAGTTCTTTACTACATTGCTCACTGTGGAAGAAGTCTGAATGATTTCGTTCGCACTGTTGAGAATACCGGAAGCCAAGTTTGCAGGGTCGGTTACTACAAATTGGGCTTTTGCTGAAGGTGCTACGGCAAACATTAATGCCGTACACACCAGATACATTACTTTTTTCATTTTCTTGAAATTTTAAATGATTACTTATTGGTTTAATTCATCACGCCTTTGCATAGCAATATGCTTGATGGCGAGTTCGACATTTCCACCTAATTCGGAAGCGAGTTGCATCACTTCCATTTTTTCGGTCTCTTCGGTGGTGTATGCGAGATATTCCTCCAAACTAACTTCTGTGGCGTACACAGCCGAGTGTGTTCCACCCAGACCTATCCAAACCTCTTTGTACAATCGGCTGGCATCGTTATTCATGTTGATGGAAAGCACTTGACCTTTTTCTTTATCGGTAAGTCCCAACATCGCCTGTATATCATCAAACTTGTTCATATACTTACGCTGGTCTAAGAGGATTTTACAATCGGAATTGTTAATGATACTTTCTTTCACAATAGGCGACTGGATGATGTCATCAACCTCTTGTGTTACGACAATAGCTTCCCCAAAAAACTTCCTAACGGTCTTAAAGAGATACTTTATGTATTCTGCCATTCCTTCTTTGGCAATCGCTTTCCACGCTTCTTCAATCAGGATGAGCTTACGGATACCTTTCAGCCTTCGCATCTTGTTGATAAAGACTTCCATGATGATGATGGTCACAATCGGAAATAAAATTTTGTGATCCTTTATGGCATCAATTTCAAAGACTATAAAGCGTTTGGATAAAAGATCTAATTGCTTTTCGGAATTAAGCAGATAATCATATTCGCCACCACGATAGTAAGGCTCTAAAACGTTCAGAAAATTTGCAATATCAAAGTCTTTTTCTCTTACCTGTTTTTCCTCAAGTACCGTACGGTAATCCCCTTTAACATATTCGTAAAAGCCATTGAATGACGGGAAAACCCCCTCATTTTTAATACGATCTATATAACCTGAAACCGCATTGGACAGCGCCACTTCCTCTGACCTTGTAGGCGGTTCATCGTCACGTTTCCAAAGCGTGAGTATCAAAGTCTTGATACTCTCACGTTTTTCAATGTCGAAGACACCATCATCGGTGTAAAATGGATTAAAGGCAATCGGGTTATCTTCGGTATAAGTGAAGTAAACACCGTCTTCACCTTTAGTCTTTCCTTTGATTAATTCGCACAACCCCTGATAAGAGTTACCTGTATCTACCAGCAATACGTGAGCACCTTGTTCGTAGTATTGCCTAACCATGTGGTTAGTGAAAAAGGATTTCCCAGAACCCGACGGACCAAGTATAAACTTGTTCCGGTTTGTGATAATACCACGCTTCATAGGCAGATCGGATATATCCAAGTGGATTGGTTTTCCAGTCAATCGATCTGCCATTTTTATCCCAAATGGCGAAGGCGAATTGTGGTAATTAGTTTCTTCGGTGAAGAAACACAGTGCTGGCTCAATGAACGTGTAAAAACTTTCTTCGGCAGGAAAATCACCCGCATTGCCAGGCATTCCTGCCCAATATAATGTTGCTACATCTGTAGTGTTGTGACGGGGCTTGCATTCCATCAGTGCCAAGGCACTACCACAATCGTTTTTCAACTGTTTAAGTTCTGCTGGATCTTCCGACCACGCCATAATATTGAAGTGTGAACGAACGGAAGAGAGTCCGAACGAATGTGCTTCATTAAGATACTTCTCAATCCACTCTTTGTTGATTTGGTTGGCACGGCTGTACCGAGCCAGTGAGTGCATGTTACGGGCAGATTTCTCAAACTTTTGCAAGTTGTCTTCGCTGTTATCTAAAAACAGGTATTGGTTGTAGATATGGTTACAGCTTAACAACAACCCCACAGGAGCAGCGAACGATAATCGGCAGTCGCTACGGTCAGTAGATAGTTTTTCAAATCGGGTGTCAGCCGAAATGGTTGCAGGCAGGTCGTCCGTATCGGACAAGGTGTGCAGGGACAACCTTTTATTTCCGATACGGACTTCTTCAGCACTGAGTGCTATATCCTGCATTGCCGTTCCGTTTTCTCTCGACAGCGTTAGATATTGCTCCATCAATCCCTGTGTTTCGTCCGTACCGATGATGTCTTCTTCGGTCAAACGTCGCAGAGTTATAAACCCGCTATCGTTAACGATCCGCTCAAACTGAGCCACCGCTTCCATAAATCGGTGTATCGTTTCTTTATTGATTTCTTTTGGAATAAGCGTACCCTTACAAAGCGAACTGAAGTTGCTTTGCATACGCATTCTATTCTTAGTGGTCTTTGTGAGAAACAGATAGCAATAATGGTTTAGGAATGGTCGCTCGTTAAAGTGGCGTTGATAAGACTTTGACAAAAAACTTTGGTCTTCCTGTGCCAAATCGGGAGCGTAATTCTCTTTGATATACCAATCCTGTTTGTGGATTACCGTAAAATCGGGCAAGGTTTTGATTGCTTTGTGCCAAGCGGAATGGATAGCTTCGTATTCTGCCGACGCAACGGTAAACAGTTCCGGCAACCGTACTTCAAAACAGGCGGTAATGTCTGCATCTTTAGAAAGAATGCAGTTGTTTTCTACTGCCAGCAAAGGAAATTTGTTTTCCAATGTGGCTGTCTTAGCTACATTTCTCATACGGTTTTGGATTTAGGGGTAAATTTCAAATACCTGTGTACAGGCTTGCGGCAGATGATGTAACGGGGATGCCTTTTTATGGCCCCCAACTTCATCAGTCCGTGTTCGCCATATTTCCTGTTCAGTGAAAAGGTCTGCCAGATGATAAGTGAAGCACCTCCAGTTCCGAGGAATAGACAGATATAAGAATTTACACCTGCCATATACATTATCATCACGAAGATTAAGGTACCGAGCAATCCACCTGCGAAGATGAACAGGTACTGTGCCTTCAACCCCTTAAATTCCACTGTCCTTCCAATGCCTTTGTTTATGTTGTAACTGTTCATAAAACAAAGGTTTAAAGGAAGAATGAACGCAGAATGGTAGCTGCTACTATCAGGAAAATACAAGCACCAAACCACGAAGCCGCAGTCTTGCTTGTATCGGGATCTCCGCTACTGAATTTGTTATAGACCTTAACCCCTCCGATTAGTCCCACGACTGCACCTATGGCGTAAATGAGCTGAGTGGCGGGATCGAAATAAGATGTTACCATTTGGGTTGCCTCGTTGATCCCCGCTTGACCATTTCCCTGTGCGAATGCACCAATTCCTGAAAGCATAGCCACTGCTGCCAGTAAAACTTTTTTTCTTTGTTTTTTCATAATTGAAACACATTAATTTGTTATCCTTAACCCACACCTTGTGGGCTTTCGGGACAAAGGTGTTTCGTAAATTGAGGCGTCATAACAAAGTGGCAGTCAGAGGAAGTATTTGGCGGTGGGTGGCTTTAATGAAAGGGATTTTTCAATTTAGAAATTCCAGAACTAAATATTTTTTTCTATAATTAGCAGTTGGTTCAATGCAACTTTTAAATTACATTTGTACAATCATAGTACAGTCTATTTAATCCTTTTAAGATGAAAATATCGGGCAGACATATTGGAGAAATGCTGAAAGAAGCCAGAGAGCAAATGCAATTAACACAAGAGCAATTAGCTCAAAAGGTGGGCAAAAAAAGAAGTTATATTTCTAAAATTGAAACTGATTATGGTAATAATATTAAACTTCAAACCCTAAAAGAGATTGTAGAAAAAGGATTTGACGGTAGTGTTAAAATTGATTTAGAACTCTAATTAGTATATGGATACACTATTAAAAAATGCTTTTAAAATGCAAATTCAATCCAAAGAAGGATTTGAATTTGAAGAGTTTATTGATGAGTTATTACTTCTTAAATATGGAGTGGATAATTATACGCCTATCAGGAGAATTAAAGATAAAGGTAACGACGGCACTATTTTGTCTGAGCAAAAGATATTGGCTTGCTATGCTCCAAGAAAATACAGTAAAGCAGATTTTGAAACAAAGGTATTAGGAGCAAAAAATAAAGAAGGAGATTTTGAAAAATATCAAAAAAATTGGAAAACGGAATTCCCCAATTGGGAGATATATGTAAATCACGAGGTTGCACCAGAACAATTAACACTTATTCAAGGATTAGACGGTAATACATCGATTAAAGGAATTGATCAAATTCTAATGATTATTGATGAGCTTGCATCAAACAAAAAACGAAAGCTTGCATCATATTTAGGTATTGAAAATTTCTTTATACAAGATTATATACAAGATATTATTAACGATTTATTGAATGCTACAGATATAGAAGATAACATCTTGCATTTTGATAGAAAAACATTAGTTCCTCCTCAAAAGAAAATTGAATTAAATTTTGAGCAAGAAGATTGGGATGGAATGAATTCGGAGATGCTATTGGTAATGGAGGAATTCAATACCATTGCAAATATACTTTCAGGTTATGAGGTTGACGAAATTAATACCTTGAAAAGACGAATTATAAATGATTATAATAAACTTTCGGGCAATTTTAAAGAAAGATTATATAGCTTAACTGAGCAATACACCCGAGAATATGGTAATTTGAAGGATGACGAATATGGGAAATGTGTAAAATCGCTATTGCTCTATATGTTTGAACAATGTTTGATCGGAAAAAAAACAGATAACGAACAATTATGATACTACCCCAACCAGAAAGTAATTTAAAAACCAATCTAATGGTATTGGGTGCAGATATTATCAATATTATGGGCAATGCTCCTTTCAAAAACAGATATGCTGTAGTAGATGATATTATGAACAAGTTTTTAAGTAGGGATAAAGACAGAACTTCGGATCTTTTTTTATATGCATTAACTTTTTTACATACTGTTGGCAGTATCGAAAAAAAAGGATATAAGATAAAATTGGTGAAAAAGGAAAAAGAAGAAATAAAGCAAATAAATTTATTCGATAACGATGTTAATTAGGATATATTCAGATACAAACTTAATTGATGCTGTTCCATTTCACAATGGAATAAACATAATATTGGGTAAATATTCGGAAGATAAGGAAGCTAGAGGCATTAATGGTATCGGCAAATCTACATTAGTAAGACTTGTCGATTTTACTTTATTAAGCGGTAAGGCAGAGAAAAGATTTAGTCAAAAAAAGTATGATTTTTTAAGAGATGAAGAGCATACAATTACTTTAGAATTTGAAATTCAAGAGCAGAAGTATTTTATAAAAAGAAGTTTTGCAGATACTAAAAAAGTATTTTTTGGAAAACGACCGGATGTACTTGATGAGTATGAGAAATCGGAAATGCCAAAAGTATTAGAAGGAATATTTTTTCCAACTGAGAGTAATGAGGTGTTTTTTGAAGGTAAGAGATACGGAACATTGATGGAATTCTTTGTAAAAGATGATTTGCAAAACCAGCAAAGAGCCGATCCTTTGAATTTTGTGTCTTATAATGCCAATGCGAGAGAAAAAGCACTATACAATTTTTATTTGCTAAATCTTCCCACGAAAACACTCTTAAAATATAATGAAGTTTCATCCGAATATGAAAATTACAGCAAAACAGTAAAAACCTTATCTGAAAAAATAAAAGCAGACACGGGAAAAGATATACAAGAATTTAGAACAGAGCGATTAAAAATCGAAAAAGATATTACCACGCTCGAAAACAGCTTGAAAGAATATAATTTTCTTGCAAATCATGCAGAAATTGAACAAAAACTCAATCACGTTATATCTGAAATCAATGACCACTCTATAATTTATCATAATACCAATAGAAAATTAGAAAAGCTAAAGTCTTCTTATAGCGATGTTTCAACTATAGATTTGGACAAAATTCAAAAGCTTTACAATGAAACATTATCTACTTTTGGGAACTTTGTTAAAAAAAGCCTTGATGAGGTGATTGACTTCAAAAAACAACTTCTAGCTAACAGAAACAAATATCTATTAGAAGAAGAAAAAAAACTGCAAACTACAATCAATCAAACTTTTAAACAGCTTGAGAAATTAGAAAAAAATAGAAGCCAACTGTTTTCTTTATTGAAAGAAAGAGGTGCGTTAGATAGAATTGAAAGTACTTACGAAAAGCTAGTAAACGAAAAAACACTTTTAGAACGAAACACCTCAATAGTAAGAGAGATTGACGATATAGAAGAAATATTAGGGAATTCAAATATTGTAATTGCTGAACTAAAAAGAGATATTGTTAGTGAGTTGAATAAGCAACAAACCTACCTTGATGAATTAAGATTACTATTTCAGCAAATTCTTGAAAACGCCATTTATTTAGATGAAGAATTCGATAATTCTTATTTCAATATTACCTTAAATTCAACTTCGCCTAGAAATCAATTACCATTTAAAATAAGTCTTGAAATACCAAAAGCAGATGCTTTGGGACAAGAACGCTTAAAAATTGTGGCTTATGATTTAATGGTATTTTTAAAGAGTAGGATAGATAAAAGGAATTTTCCAGATTTCTTAGTTCACGATGGTGTATTTCACGCTATATCTAACAAAACGATATCTAACGTTCTTAATTATATGTTTCAAAAATCAAATGAACTACACAACTTTCAGTATTTGCTGACATTTAATGAAGATGAAATTAATTTAAGTGCCGATGAAAACAAGTTTGGTAAAGTTGATTTCATATGGTCAAAGCAAGTTATAGCAGAATATTCAGATACTGAGCAACAAACAATTTTTAAAAGATTTTTTTAGATGGCAAAATATCAATTACCACCCTTAAAGGATGAAAAATTATTTGAGGAGTTAACTTGCGATGTATTCAACTTTGTAGAAAATACAACTTCGTATGTAAATACAGATTTTCAAATATTTGGAGTTAAAGGGCAAAACCAAAAGGGAATTGACGTTTTTTCCAATAAAACTAAAACTGTAATCCAATGTAAATTAAAGAGCATTGGAAGAAAAGACGAAACAATCCGCAAAAATTTGATACAAGATATAGATATCGATTTAGAAAAAGTGAAGGATTTGAAAATTGAGTTTGATAAATTTATTTTTGTATCAACATTTAGAGATGATGCTCAAATACAGGAATATCTAAATCAACTTCAAAAAGAACTAAACTTACCATTTCACCTTTATTATTGGGGATGGGATACGGTATCTAATCATCTTGAACAATCAGAAAGCCTATTACATAAATATTTTCCGAAATTTATAAAAAAAGCAAAATCTGTAAAACCAAAGTTAGAATTGCCGGATGGTGCTTTAGGCAAAGATTTGCTCAAAAAAAATTACATAGATTATTTAAAAAAACGATATGGTGATTGGAAACAAATTGAATTAAATAAAAAAGGAGAAGTTTTTAATTGGGGATCTTTTACTATATCGTTATCTAAAAGATATAAGGCTTCTGGATTAAATTATATTGATGTTCGACACTTTGATGATTTAAGTTCTTATCTACAACAACGAATTGATGGAACTATAATGGGAAAAGTCAATAAATCTAAAGAGATAAAAAACTATTCATCATTTGAAGAGTCTACAAGTGATTTTTCTGATTTAAAATAAGAATTTATAAAAAAAAGAAATTATGGGACTATTAGAGGCAAGATTTACAGTCCAAGGAACAGATACAGAAATTCCTTTTACTATTATAGAAGATGAAAATTCAGCAATTTATTTATATTCTCGCTTTAATGAAATTGAATATAAATTTCAATTAGGAAATACTGAGGGATTATTACGCCTACTTCAAAACAATCCCTTTGAAGAGTCTCAAGAAATAGTTGATGAGCGACTGACGGGATTGTCTTCTGATTGGATAGAAAGTAAAGCTCAAGGATTTGATAGTACAATAGACTTTGAACAAGCTAGACAACCCGGTTATGGACCCGATGATATATTTGTTGAAAACAAACCTTTTTCCCTAAGACAAATTCTTGATCTTATTGAATCTGGAGATATTGAATTAACCCCTGATTTTCAGAGAAATTTCATATGGGATAAAACTCGACAGAGCAAGTTGATAGAATCAATATTATTAGGACTTCCTTTACCATCGATTTATCTAAGCCAATATGAAGATGGAAGATTAACCGTTGTGGACGGCTTACAAAGATTATCTACGATCAAGGCATTTTTAAATAATGAATTGAAATTAGTAAACTTAGAATACTTAACTGAATCTAACGGGAAATTTTTCAGTGAATTAGAAAAAGTTTTATCGCCTTTACGATTAAGAAGATTCACACAAACTCAAATAATGTGTTTTGTAATAGATTATCGTTCTCCAAGTAAATTAAAATTTGACCTGTTTAGACGACTGAATACAGGAGGAAAGCCTCTTAATAATCAAGAAATTAGAAATTGTTTGTCAAGACCAGAAGTTCAGCATGTACTAAAAGATATGGTTAATCTTTCAAGTTTTGCAGAAGCTACTGCTAATAGTGTTAAAGATACCAGAATGGATGCTCGAGAAGCAGCACTACGTTTTCTTTATTTTGTTGAACAATATTCTCCCAATCCAGAAAATCCAACAGGAAGATATACTGGAGATATGGAAAATACTCTAGATGATTTTATTGATGAGCTAAATTTACGTAACATACAAGTGTTAAGGGATATAATACTAGTTTATGATCGGGGTTTAAAAAATGCTTTCCATTTATTTGATGATTATTGTTTTAGGAAAGTTACTAATGAAACGGTATCGGGAAGAAGAAGTCCTGTTAATAAGCTTTTAATGTTAAGCTTTTCGATATTGCTTAGTAAATACAGCCATTCAACTGTAATCAATAAATGTGAGGCAGGCGAATTACTGGTGCCATTGGCTGATTTTATTTCTAATAATGAAGAGGTCTTTCGAGCAATTACATGGGGAACTAATGGTAAATGGAATTTGACTGTGTGTTTTAATTATTTTGGAACATTTTTAACTCAACATCTTGGAGATGCAGAATATTAAGTATAAAATATCAGGATTTAAATGTTTTGCAGACAAATCCTTTGAATTAAAAAATATAACACTTCTTACCGGGAGTAACGGTACTGGTAAAAGCAGTTTTATTCAAGCGTTATTACTAATAAGGAGTGCTATTGAAAGGAACTGTGCTGATTCTAATAGTGTTAATTATATCAATAAGACATGGAAAAATACATCCGTTCCCTTAAATGGTCCATTTCTATTGAATTTAGGCTCTGTTTATGATATTTTTAATGAAAGTGAAAAAGCAAGTAATAAAATTCAGATTGAATTAGGTCAAGAAGTGTTTAACATAGACTTCCCTTTAGAAGATGAACCAAATGACAGATGTAACGTTAAATTGAAAACAGAGTTATCAGAAGATAATGTTTCTTTTTGGAGAAATCAGAAATTTTATTACTTACATACAGAAAGATTAGGACCCAGATTGGGCGTTGATTCTGTATATACTGAATTTCCACACTGTTATTATAGGGGAGAAAATACAGCCGAAGTAATCTCAAAGTATGGAGTGTCTATAAAGATTTCAGACGACAGGTTAAATTCAAACATTAAAAGCCCTAATCTACAAGAACAAGTGGATGGCTGGTTAAGCTTTATTTGCCCAGGTACAATAGGGGTAAAACCAAAATTACAAGACCTAAATCGTTACCAGATAACCATGAGAAGTAGTGCAGGAAAAAATGATATTCTTGCGCCTAATATTGGTTTTGGTATTAGTTATGCTCTCCCAATCATTGTTAATGGATTAATAGCTGAAAAAGATAGTATTTTTATTGTTGAAAATCCTGAAGCTCATTTGCATCCTAAAGGTCAATCAAATATGGGCTTTTTTTTAGGGATGGTGGCTGCTTCTGGTATTAGAATTATTGTAGAAACCCATAGTGAACATATTGTTAATGGCATAAGAAAAGCATCTTTACATAAAAATTCTTTAAACCCAGAAAATGTTGGTATTTATTTCTTTGAAGATTTTAAAAACAATAAAAATCAGACTCATGAAATTGTAATCAGTGAATCTGGAGATTTAGAAAGCTTCCCTAAAGATTTCTTCGATCAAGTAGGACAAGATATGGCAGAATTATTCAAACTGAAAAATTTCTACAAAAATGAAAGGTAGATTGTTACATTATGTTGAATCATTCTGCTGGGCAGACAAAGAACTAGATAGAAGCAAAGCCTTGCAAGATTTCAATATGGCTTTGACTACTGCTCGTAAATGTGGAGATCAAGTGTTTTGCCCAGAAGTAATGTACAATCCAGAAAATAGAGATATTATTTTTCAATTTATGTACTTAAACGGTTATCTACCTTATGACGAAATGAAAGTACATTTTGAATGGTTGAGAGTAGACGAGTTCAATTTGTTACAAACTATTTCTTTCAATTTAGGTGGGCCATCACCTCAATCTTCAAATAACTGGGAAGAGTTTTCTGTAGAGTTTGCTAGTGAAAACAAATCTTTAATTGGATTGAAAGACATAACTCATAATAACCCTCTAGTGTACGATGAAAATAGCCATAAAGCGTTCCACTCTTCTTATTCAACAACCTTCAATTTTGAGCAACAAAAAACAAATTATAAATACTTTGTAGAACATTACATACCACAATTAAAAACGGATAGCAATACAATTGTAAATCTAATAAGAAGAAATCGGGTAAGTGACCAGATTATTCGTCTCGACTGCCCTATTGCTACACCTGCTGGAAATCCGATCCATAATCAACAAATTCATGTTCACATCATGGTTAATGGGAATGAATGTGCTCTGAATATTGATGGAAGTTGGAAACATCCACCTCAATCCCATCCCAATAATAGAATTTCAGCGGAAGTATGTTTGACGCTTTCTCAATGGGGATTTTGTCTTCCTGAAGACTACTATGATTAAGATATTGTTTTATTTTTTAAATAAACTCCCCAATGTCAAAATCATTCAAATCATTTTTCCGCAAAGTGGAAGAACCGGCATCCGTTTCAGAAATGATTGTGCTATCCAGAAGCTCGGCAATTTTTCTGGATGCACCGTCTATGGAATTTTCCAGTAGGCTGAATAATTCGGTTCCCTGTATTTTCTGAACTATAGCTATCGCTGTTTCCTTTTGGGCTGTTTCCAATTTTTCTTTTTGGAGCAATACCCCCACGGAGCTTAGTTCTTCAAAAGTAACCCCTTGGGCTAAACCATTATTGCCACCGGATATTCCATACCTGTTCCATTCTTCTTCCTCTTCCACAAAATCAGGCGTATTACTAAAAACTTCATCCAGCTCTTCCTGCGGAATTTGAATACCTAAGTTTTCATTCTCGTCGTATTCTATGTCCAAATTAGCAGGGTTAAACTGAGGTACCTCAATTTGGCGTTCAGTGGCGGTGTTTGGCACTAATTGGCTTCTTATAGGTTTCGGTTGCCCCATTATATCGGGAAGATTAGGATTGACTTTTTCCTGTTTCGGCTTTTGCTCCGACCTCTTTTTGATGATAATCTTATCCTGCAACAATAGCCCAATGACTATCAGCAGGCATATTACAATTAATGTTTCCATAACTATTAAATAGGTTTATACTTGTCGTTATAACTTTTGGTAATCTGTTCGCTGAATTCATGGAAATGGTAATCCAGTAAGTTGTCCAGATAAGCGTAAATAGTAATCTTATCTTCGCCAATCACCTGTATGATGCGTGTCAGCTTTTCATGAAATTCTGGTCTGATATAGACCGTTTTTCCGTCACGGGCATTGGTGTCTGATTTCTTGAAAAATACGCTTTCGTAATCCGCTTCAGTGGTTTTTCTGGCACGACTCTTTTCCTTAAAAGCAATCTTCTCTTGTGGCAGTTCCTTTGGCTGAACGAGTTCCTTTTCGGTTGCTTTTGGTTGAGGTTCCGACGGAAGCTGTAAACCCTCTTTCTTTACACCGTCAACCATCAGGTTCATCATTAGCTCCTCGTCAATATCGGGAGTAATTTTTTTCTTATTATCTTTTTCCATAAGGATTATAATTGAATGATTTTTAAAAATTCGTTCATAAAAAGGTCGAATTGGCAGGCATTCATCAGCCGTTCATCGGGAGGCATTAGTGTTGAGCGAAAAATAGCTTTGCTGTTCACTTCGCTTTCTTTGCGAAAGCGTGTGCTGTTTTTGACTTGGCTTTGCATCAGGCTAAATCCCAACTCGTTGATAAGGTTGTTATATACATCGTATAAAGGTGTGCTTTCCCTACCATCAACCTGGTTCCAGAACAGGTTTATTGTTTTTATGGACGTTTCACCTTTTTTCATAATCACGTCCTGCAAGAGCTGTGTGAAAACAAGTGTACTTTCCATTACTACACGATCTGCCGTAATTGGTGTAAAAATATGGTGCATTCCCGCCAACGCTTTCAGTATACCCGGCGTGTTTACCGTTCCCGGAAGGTCAAAAAATACAGCATCAATTGAAACCGGAGAAGCCTCAATAAATTCGTTGGCTGCTTCCAGTACGCTATCAGCTCTGTGCTGAATAATTTCGTACGCTTTTTTGTTGATGGTGGTAAACTGTTTGTACGCCAGCTTTTTCAAAGCCTCGTTTCCCATTACCATTTTCAAATCACGCTCTTTCATTTTCAACAGGCTATGCTGTGGAAAATCTGCATCAAATACAGCTACATTGTAGCCCAAACGATAATGCAGGATGCTTGCTGCAAGTGTTGTAAACGTACTTTTACCCACCCCGCCTTTTTGAGAAGAAAAGGCGATAAAAACTGATTTGTGTTTTGCATTCATCTTTTTAACTTTTTTTAAATTATTTATATACTCATTTACCTATGTGCGTAGGTGACTATGTTTGCAGTCTGCTACCTATTTATCTCTGCATATAGGTATGTTGCTCAATACCGATATATTCAGGCAGGTATTTATGCACCTATAAACCAAATTATCTATACACTTAAACACATACCTATGTAGGTATGCAGGTAAGTAAGTTTGTATCGAAAAACCTACTTACTGATGTGCCTGCATCTCTACATATAGGACTACACAGGCAGGTATCTAAACAGGTACTTTTCTATGTACTTGTTCTTTTATCTATCTACCTCGATAGTTATATACTTAGGTTGTTACATGCGTAACTATCTATGCACTTATATCCTTTTGTTGGTACAAATAAAAAGAGATAAACAAGCAGTTCTTTCAATGTGGCATTGTTTGGCGTTCAAAGGCATTGTTTGGCACTGTGCCACATTGCAATGCTTTAAAAAACAGGTCTTTACTTTGTGTAATGATTTTTATTAACGGATTTATGCAAAATCGAATGGACAAAATGGAGTTTAACAGCCACGGCATCGAGCCGTTTTTCCCTGCTAAATCCAATCCGTCCCGCAGGGCGGATTTTTGTGTTCATCAGAACACGGCAAGTTGTGTTTTGAGGCACTCGAAACCGAGTTAGTGCCTCAAAACAACTTGCCCTGCCGGGGGCTAAAAAACACTCTCCGAAGTCGAGGTTTTGTGTGGATTAAAAATGGATTAGTGATGAATGATAACAGTAACAAAAAACAGAATAAGGGCGGACGGACACCTAAAACCGACCCAAGCATCCACCGCCACGTTTTCCGTCTTACAGACGAAGAAAATGCTAAACTTTTATCGCTTTTTGAAGCATCGGGAATGCCCAATAAAGCAAAGTTCATCATTTCCCTGCTGTTCAGTAAGGAAATGAAATCGGTCAAAATTGACAAAGGAACGGTTGATTTTTATATGCGGTTGACTTCTTTTCACAGCCAGTTCCGTTCCGTTGGTGTGAACTATAATCAGATTGTGAAGCTGTTGTACCGTCATTTTTCTGAGAAAAAGGCGGCAGCATTTCTCTATAAATTGGAAAAACAGACGGCTGAAATGGCGATGTTATGCCAAAAAATAATTCAGATAAGTGAGGAATTTGAAGCAAAGTATCTGAAAAAACAGCCTTAGAAATGATAGCGAAAATTGGCAGAAGCGGAAATCTATATGGTGCATTGGCATACAATCAGCTTAAAGTGGAGAATGAAAATGGGCAAATTTTGTTCGCCAATAAGATGATTGAAACCGCAAGCGGTCATTATTCCGTTGCACAATTAGCCCAGTCTTTCGCTCCTTATCTTATTGCTAACCGCAATACCGAGAAACATACCTTACATATTTCACTAAATCCAGACCCAAAAGACAAAGTAAGCGATGATAAATTTCGGGAAATAGCGGAAGAATATATGCGTGAAATGGGTTACGGTGAACAGCCTTTTGTCGTATTCAAACATACCGATATTGACCGCAGCCATATTCATATCGTATCGGTTTGCGTGAACGAAGAGGGCAAAAAGATTTCGGACAAGTTCGAGAAAATGCGGTCTATGAATGTATGCCGTGAACTTGAAAGGAAACACGGATTGATACCAGCCACAGACAAGGAACATAAACAAAATGATAAGGTATTCCGTCCGGTGGATTATCGGGCTGGCGATGTGAAAAGTCAGATAGCTTCGGTGGTACGACACCTGCCGGACTATTATCAATACCAAACTTTGGGAGAATACAATGCTTTGCTTTCCCTGTTCAATGTTGCCACCGAAAAAGTGGAGGGCGAATTGCAGGGGCAGCTAAAGCAGGGGTTACTGTATATTCCCTTAAATGAAAAGGGCGAAAGAGCCGGACATCCCTTCAAGGCTTCATTATTTGGTAAGAACGCTGGGCTTCCGTCTCTGGAACTAAATTTTGCAAAAAGCAAAGAGGCTTTAAAAGACAATCCAGTCAGGCAGACTTTAAAGGTAGCCGTTACCATTGCACTACAATCTACAGTTGATGAATTGAGTTTTGAAAAGCAGTTAGGTGAGCAAGGCATCAATGTAGTGGTACGAAGAAATGATGCAGGTCGTATTTACGGAATGACTTTTATCGACCACAATTCCAAATCAATCTGGAACGGTTCACGAATAGCAAAAGAACTTTCTGCAAATACCTTCAATGATTATTGGAACAATAACATTAAACCAGAGATTAAAGAAACTATTGTACAACAACCAAAAAAATCCACATCAAATGGTGTGGATCTTCCTGCGGAAGAACCACACCATTTGTTCGACTTCCTGAATACTACTGAAAAACACGAAGACGGTTTGATTGAAGCATTAGGCGGTTTATTGCCCGAAGCACAGGGCGAAGATTATGAAGAGCAGAATTTTGCCAACAAAATGAAGAAGAAAAGTAAACGCGATAGAGGTCATAAATAAAACATCCTAATCAGATATTTAACGATTACGGCACCTCATTAAATCATTTACTATCAATATTCATTTAAAGCAAATTCTTATGTTTCATTAAATAGTCCATTGCTTCCGTTACTGCTTGTTTGCCGTCTTTTGGATTAAATCCCAATTCATTTCTTGACTTGGAAATATCAAAATCCTGTTGCAAGCCAGAGAACATAGCAATTTCTTTTGTAGTCAGGACAGGTGGTTTTCCACTCAACTTTGCCGAAAATTCCATAAAACCAGCAATAGCATATAGCACGAATTTAGGAACGGAACCAGGCACCTTAAGTTTTAGCTCTGGATAAAACTTTTGTGCCAATTTAGTGGTATCGGTAATAGTCATACATTTTTCATTGGCAAGAATATATCGTTCTCCTGATCGCCCTTTTTGTGCAGCCAGATAACATCCTTCTGCTACATCTTTTACATCTACCCAGTTCAAAGTAATTTTTGTATCCATAGGAATTTGCTTGTTTAGTATCAATCTCAAAACACCATATGAAACATTCAAAGGAAGAAAAGCTTCACTACCTATCATTGCTCCGGGCATCACGGATACCAGTTCAATTCCCAAATCTTTAGCCATTTGAAAAGCCAGCTTTTCACCATCATTTTTAGAATTGTAGTACATATCTCTTCGATCAGGGTTGTATCCGTTACTTTCCTTAGTAGGCAGATTGGTATAATCTAGTGCAGCAATAGAACTCACATAAACAATCTTCTTAACACCAGCCTCAACTGCGGCTTCAATCGTATAGCGAGTGCCCTGCATATTCACATCATAAATCTCTTTCTTGGGGTCTTTTGCCCACAACTTGAATGCTGCACCTACCGCATAAAATGTATCCACACCTTGTAATGCTCTAACAAAGGAAGCTTTGTCCGTAATATCCGCTTGAACCACTTCGCAATCCAATCCCTTGAAACATTCTTTATTGTTGATATTACGAACAGATGCCCGAACCTGAAATCCTTTTTTGATTAGTAACCTTACAAGATTATTTCCCAAATGCCCATTAGCACCCGATACTAATATTAATTTCTTACTTGTCATATCCATTGATTTTAAATGATAAGGCAAAGTTCAACTTTGCTCATTTAAAACCACTTCACAAATGTTACCTAATAATCTGCTTGCGGATACGGCTCAGGCTTTTGGGGTTCATCCCCAGAAAAGAAGCTATGTACTGCATCGGGACATTATGAAGAACCTCGGGGTATTCTTCCATCAGTTTAAGATAACGTCGTTCCGCAGTAAGTGTAGCCAATTCTTTGGAACGATTTTCATTGTAAGATAAAGATTGCTGAAATACCAGAATACTGAAGTCTTTAAATGAAGGGCTTTTTTGGATAAGCAAATCAAGGTCGGTCTTTGTAATACGTAAAAGTTCACATTCGGTAATACATTCAAGGTTTTCGCCAGACTTCTTTTGATTGACAAAATTAGCATAGGAAGTAATGAAGCCCGGTGGGCAATTGATGTGTGTTGTTACCTCATCGCCTTTATCGTTGTAATGAAACAACCTCACAAACCCCGATACCACAAAATACAAATAGCCTGGCATTTTTCCTTCTTCTTCAAGAATGCGGTTTTTAGGAAATAATACCGGCTCAAAATATTGAATGCACAAATCTCTTTCTAAATCTGAAAGAGGTACGCTTTGTGTTATAAGTTGGATAAGCTGATTGTGCATGTTGTAAAGATAAAAAAACCTATTGCTATGCAATATGAGGATTACACATATTTTTATCAAATTTAGCCAAACACTGCCAGCCAGAGCCATTAACTGCCACATTCTGACAGCTACTAATCATAGACTTTAAATTCACGCCCGAACATTAAAACTTAAAATAATGCAGGGAGAAGACGATTTAAGAGGCTTAGCCAAGATTATGGCTTTTATGCGAGCAGTAAGCATCATTATAGTATTGATGCACCTCTATTGGTTTTGCTACGGTTTCTTTATAGAACGTGGGTGGACGTTAGAAGTCATCAACAAGATACTGGGCAATTTCCAACGAACTGCCGGTCTGTTTTCACATACACTTTACACCAAAGTATTTGCAATAGTATTGTTAGCATTAAGTTGTCTGGGGACCAAAGGCGTGAAGAATGAAAAAATAACCTGGCCCAAAATTTATGTGGCTTTGGGAATTGGATTTGTGCTGTTCTTTCTGAACACATTCTTATTGAAGCTAACACCCATCATTGGTACATTCTTTTATATCCTCACGCTTGCTTTGGGATATATTGCTCTGATGATGGCAGGTGTATGGATCAGCTGTTTATTACGCACCAACTTGATGGATGATGTTTTCAATAATGAGAACGAAAGTTTCCAACAGGAAACCAAATTGATGGAGAACGAGTATTCTGTCAATCTACCTACAAAGTTTTATTACAAGAATAAATGGAATGACGGCTGGGTTAATATTGTCAATCCTTTTCGGGCAACGATAGTTTTAGGAACTCCCGGTTCCGGAAAATCCTATGCCGTTGTGAACAATTATATCAAGCAGCAGATTGAGAAAGGTTTTTCAATGTATATATACGATTTCAAGTTTGATGATCTTTCAACCATTGCCTACAATCATTTATTAAAGCATCGGGATAAATATAAAGTGCAACCGAAATTCTACGTCATCAACTTTGACGACCCACGCAAGAGCCACCGTTGCAATCCGCTCAATCCAGTTTTTATGACGGACATTTCAGATGCTTACGAAGCGGCTTATACCATAATGTTAAACCTCAACCGAAGCTGGATACAGAAACAAGGCGATTTCTTTGTGGAAAGCCCAATTATCTTGTTAGCAGCAATCATTTGGTATCTGAAAATCTATGATAATGGTAAATACTGCACATTTCCACACGCCATCGAATTGCTGAATAAAAAGTATTCAGACGTATTTACGATATTAACTTCCTATCCTGATTTAGAAAATTATTTGTCACCTTTTATGGATGCCTGGCAAGGTGGAGCACAGGATCAATTACAGGGTCAGATTGCATCTGCAAAAATTCCATTGTCAAGAATGATTAGCCCACAATTGTATTGGGTAATGACGGGCGATGATTTTTCATTAGACATCAACAACCCGAAAGAACCAAAGATTTTGTGTGTAGGTAATAATCCCGACCGCCAAAATATTTATTCGGCAGCATTGGGTTTGTACAATTCCAGAATTGTAAAGCTCATTAACAAAAAAGGGCAATTAAAAAGTTCCGTAATCATAGATGAGTTGCCCACCATTTACTTTAGGGGGCTGGACAATCTAATCGCAACGGCGAGAAGTAACAAGGTCGCAGTCTGTTTGGGCTTTCAGGATTATTCGCAATTGATACGAGATTATGGAGATAAGGAAGCAAAGGTTATACAAAATACCGTCGGTAATATTTTCAGTGGTCAAGTAGTGGGTGAAACAGCAAAAAGCCTTTCGGAGCGTTTCGGAAAAGTATTGCAGAAACGCCAGAGTTTATCAATCAACAGGAATGATACTTCAACTTCTATATCGACACAGTTAGATAGCCTTATTCCGGCTTCCAAAATATCAACACTTACGCAAGGGATGTTTGTAGGTTCTGTTTCCGACAACTTTGATGAACGTATCGAGCAAAAAATATTTCATGCTGAAATTGTGGTGGATAATGATAAAGTAACTACTGAAACCAAAGCCTATCAGAAGATACCCGAAGTTTTATCCTTTGTTGATGAACATGGAGAAGATAAAATGAAACAGGATATTGAGGCAAATTACAGACAGATAAAACTGGATATTGTTCATATTATCGAAAGTGAGCTGGAACGTATTAAAAATGATCCTGATTTACAGCATTTAATTACAGATTTGTAGATAAATTTCTTTTCCTATTAAGAATGTCGGTATTCATTAGGCGTCATACCGACCTGCTTTTTAAAGAATTTCCCAAAAGAAGTTGCATCAGCATAGTTAAAATACTCTGCCAATTCTTTAATAGTTATTTTTGAGGACTTGATAAGAGCCTTTGCTTCCGCAATGATGTACTCAAACACCCACTCGTTGACCGTATTTCCAGTCTGCTGTTTTATAATGGTAGATAGGTACTTCGTCGATAACAACAACTTTTCTGCATAAAACAAAGTATCTTTTTCATATCTGTAGTGTTTAAACAAAAGCTGATAGAACTCCCAGACCAACCTTTCTTTTTTTGTCAGGTTTTCGGTATCTAGTGAGGTATGGTTCTTTTCGATCAGGGCAAACTCATACATCCCGGACAATAGGGTATGTTGTATAATCTGCCTTCTAAACAAACTGTTCCTATGATTATATTTTTCAAGCAAATTATCATAGAGTTTCATCAATATTTTATACTCTTCAATATCTGCTCTGAAATAGGAATTCTGCCGTGCATCAGGATAAAGGTATGAAGCATCGAACGCAGATACAAACTCAAGTGAGATTGACATATATTTCATCAAAAAATCACTACTTATTTCTTCTGGGTCGTATTGGACAATAGTTCCCGGTGAGAGTGCTATTACATCTCTTTCAGACAGAGGTGTTGCTTTCAAGTTCACGCTGATAGAACCTCTCCCTTTTGTACATATACCAACAAGTAAGGAATTAATCTTTACTGGATGTTCGAGGGTGATACCAATAATATCCTCACTTGTATCTGATATTGCGAAATCATTCTTCAGGTTGTCATCCGCCGAATTCAAATGCGATACTTCTAGTGTGTAAATTGTTTTATTTTTTATCATCACATCATCTTTTAAGACAAATAAACCAAAAAAATCAATTTAACCGTCCATTATTCCAAAAATCGTACCATGTGACTATACATTAGGAATGTATGACCTTTTTAATGTATACCATACATCGCAACTTTGCAATGTTAAAATATTGAATTAATCGGTATGAAAATTAGAAACTACTTAGTAATCGCCTCTCTTATCCTTCTTTTCGTTACAGGCTGTAAGAACAAAGAAAAGGAAACCCAAACTGAACAGCAGATTCCAGTAAAGGCAGTATTGATTGCCTTAAATGATATTGACGGACAAAGAAAATATATCGGTTCAGTCGAAGAATCTGCACTAACCCAACTTAGTTTTCAGGTTGCTGGAAATGTGAAGCAAATACTTGTTTCGGAAGGAAGCGAGGTCCACGCAGGTCAACTCATTGCAACTTTAGACAGAGCCCGGTATCAAAAGGCCTATGAGGTTGCAAAATCCCAGAAAAAGCAAGCTAAGGATGCTTATCAGAGACTTAAGATTATTTATGATAATAAGAGCTTACCTGAGATCAAGATTATTGAGGCTCAATCGCTTCTCGAACAAGCAGAAGCTGCGGAGTCGCTTGCTCTAAAGGATGTAGAAGACTGTAACCTCTATGCTCCTTACAGTGGCGTAATCGGAACCAAAGTTATTGATTTAGGTGCGAATGTAGCTGCCGGAATGCCAGTTTTCACCGTACTTAAAGTAGATAAAATACGGGTTAAAGTTTCCATTCCAGAGAATGATATAAAAGAGTTGAAAATCGGGGATGATGCAAATATCTATGTAAAGACTTCAGATAAGAGTTATACTGGAAAAATTGTTGAAAAGGGAGTTGTTGCCAATCCATATTCCAGAGCCTACACGGTTAAAGTGGATATTTTAAATGGAAAAGACGAATTGCTTCCAGGAATGGACTGTAACATAACATTTAAGTCCGATAACGTAACAGGCTACTCACTTCCAATTTCTGTAATTCAAATTTCAGCAAGGAATGAACGATATGTCTGGAAGGTTAACAAAGACAATACTGTATTAAAACAATCAGTAAAAATAGGCGAGCTGACTTCTGATGGAGTTGTCGTACTAGAGGGGCTTGGAGAAGGAGACCGAATTGTTACCGAAGGTTTTCAGAAAATCTTTGAAGGATCTAAAGTTATCGTTAAATAAAAATTTGAACTAAAAGAAATGGCAAATAATATTAAAGCGGTAGCATGGGCTATGCGTTACCATAAAGTCGTGTTTTTGGTAACAGCACTACTTCTAATCGCAGGAATTGGCGGGCTACTCTATATGCCCAAACAAGAATATCCAACCGTAACTATTAATCAGGGAATTATTGCAGGAATATACCCTGGAGCAAATTCAGAACAGGTTGCAAAACAGCTTACCAAACCTTTAGAAGAACATCTTTTCAAATATAAAGAAGTAAAAAGAAAGGCTACCTATTCACAATCCAAAGATGGCATTGTTTACGTGTATGTTACCCTGAATGATAATGTAAAAAACAAGGATGAAGTCTGGGCAAAAATAAGACATGGATTAAACGAACTTAAGCAGGAACTGCCTCCTGAGGTATTGGCATTGATAGTAGATTCAGATTTTGGCGAAACTTCAGCTTTACTGTTTTCAGTCGAGTCTGAAAGCAAAACCTACCGACAGCTTGAAGGCTATATGGAACAAATAGAATCCAGACTAAGACAGGTGCCCGAAGTTTCAAAATTGACAAAATCAGGCCAGCAAAAAGAAAGGATTGCCATCTATCTGGATAAGGGAAAAATGGCAAAGAACGGCATCCAGGCTCAACAAATCGGAGAAGTACTATATACACAGGGATTGAAAGGATATGCGGGTGACATAGATAATGGAGATATGTCCATTCCAATCTATCTTAACACCGCAAATCAAACCGAGCAGAACATTGCTAACCAGATTATAAGGGGCGATGGACAGACGGACATTCTTCGCTTAAAGGATATAGCCAATGTTGTCAGAGAATATCCTGCACCTGACGATTTTATTAAGAATAACGGGAAAAAGTGCCTATTGATGTCTGTTGAGATGCAGACCGGAAACGATATTACTCGTTTCGGCAAGGAATTAAACTCAATTCTTTTAGAGGAGGGAGCCAAACTTCCTGCCGATGTTAAAATCAGTACCATTGTCGATCAATCAAAGGTTGTACAAAAATCTGTGGACGAGTTTCTGGTAGAGATGCTCATCGCCATAATTTCGGTTGTACTTGTTACTGTATTTTTTATGCCGGTACGTGTTGCTGCAGTAGCAGCTACCTCTATTCCCATCACGATTTTTATTTCATTGGGGATTATGTATGCAGCAGGTTTCGAGTTAAACGTTGTTACTTTTGCTGCACTTATTGTTGTACTAGGTCTAATTGTAGATGACTGTATCGTTATTGTTGATAGTTATATAGAGCATCTCGACGAAGGAATGTCCCGTTGGCATGCATCTATTGCAGGTGCGGGAGAATACTTTAAATCGCTTGTCTCAGCAACGCTTATTATTAGTGTTACATTTTTTCCCTTTCTTATCACGCTGAAGGGGCCGAATAGAGATTTTATGTTCTCCTACCCATGGACGTTGACAATTACACTTTTTGTTTCTCTTGCCGTAGCGTTGTTTATTATTCCTTTTATGCAGTATATACTGATAAAAAAGGGTCTGCATAAAGATAAGAAAGACACTAAGAAAAGTTTTCTTGACAGGATACAGTTAGGCTATGATAAGGTCCTACCTATATTCTTCAAACGTCCAGTGCTAACTATGTCTATATTAATCGCATCTGTGGTGCTGGCTATGTTGATGCTGGGCAATGCGAAAATGAGGATGATGCCAATTGCAGAACGAGATCTGTTCGCAGTCGAAATTTATCTTCCACAGGGGAATTCATTGGTTCAAACCGAAAAAGTGGCTGACAGTCTGGAAAAAATCCTAAAAAAGGATGATCGCATTTTATCGATTACTTCTTTTATAGGAGCAAGCTCGCCACGTTTCCATTCAGGTTATTCACCAAATATGCCTTCTAAAAATTATGCCCAATTTATTGTAAACACCAAATCAAATAAAGCTACAGAAGAACTACTGAATGAATATGCGGACAAATATGCCTTTCATTTTCCAAGAGCTTATGTATTCTTCAAGCAGCTCGATAATGAAGTGGTACGCTATCCTATAGATGTACGATTGACAGGTGCTGATGAAGCCACATTAAAGTCTATGTCTAAGGAGCTGATCCGTGATTTATCTAAAATGGATGAATTCCTTTGGGTGCATAACGATGTAGAAAACCCATCGTCATCGGTACAGATCAATATAGACCAACAGCTTGCCAACCGTCAGGGAATCTCCAACAATTCTGTCGCCCAAGGGCTTGGCGTCATTAATAAAGGGATTGATATAACAAATGTTTGGGAGAATGATTACAAGATGAATGTCACACTAAGAGGTGAAATAGACAGCTTACGAACTCTTAACCGTGTTGGTGATATTTACGTACCAAACATGGCCGGGGTAGCGGTTCCGCTGAATCAAGTGGCTGAAATTTCACCTGCTTGGAGAGATGGACAGATAAATACCAGAAATGGAATCTATACCATTTCTGTACTTGCTGATCTAAAAAGAAATGTAAATCCGAATGATATATTCCCTAGTGTAAGTAATAAGGTAGATTCCCTTCTTAAGAAGAAGGAGTATAAGAATGTTGATATTAAATATGGCGGTGTTTCAGAATCAAATGAAGAATCGATACCACAAACGCTTCTTGCTCTTTTAATAGCCGTATTCATCATCTATTTTGTACTTGTTTTCCACTACAAGAAGATCAGTCTGGCGAACCTGACGCTGGCATCCACCGTTCTTTGCTTTTTCGGTGCAGCATTCGGAATATGGGTAACCGGATTTGAATTCGGAATGACCTCTGTCCTAGGATTTGTATGTCTTATAGGTATTGTAATGAGAAATGGAATTATCCTTTTTGACTATGCTGATAAGCTTAGGAAAACTGAAAAGATGACAGTAAAAGAAGCTGCACTAGAAGCTGGAAGAAGAAGAATGAGGCCAATCGTACTTACATCAGTAGCCGCATCGGTTGGCGTAATTACAATGTTGGTCGTTGGGAGTCCGCTTTGGGGCCCAATGGCAGCTATCATCTGTTTCGGCGCACTGTTCTCAATGGTCTTTATATTAACAATCCTACCTGTCTCTTATTGGCTCCTATACAGAAAACAGGATACTAAAATCGTAAAATAATGAAATCTGTTCACTATATATTTTTTGCTCTTTTCCTTTTGGTTACAAGTGGTGCATCAGCACAGACTAACTACACGCTAGAGCAATGCAAGGAACTCACGTTAAAGAATAACAATGCTCTAAAAGCTGAACGTTTATCTATGGAGGAAGCATCGTTAACTAAAAAGGAAGCCTTTACCAGCTATTTTCCAAAAGTTAGTGCATTTGGATTTGGATATCATCTAAAGGAAGGGATGATTGGTAAAGAATCTGCAGAAATGATAACCATGCTTGGTTCAAGTTTTCCCGGGATGCCCAATGTAAGGGATAGGAGAAATGGATATATGCTGGGTATATCTTTAGAACAACCAGTCTTTACTGGAGGGCAAATTTATTATGGAAATAAATTAGCAGAGTTGGGGGAAGAAACCAGTAAATATCAAGTTCAGGAAGCTGAAAAAAATATACTGGTCAGTGTAGAACAATACTACTGGACCCTAGTAGCTTTATATGAGAAACGCAAGACTATTCAAGTAATGAAAAATCTAGCTGACAATCTATTCAGTGACGTGAAAGTTGCTGTAGATGCAGGTGTAACAAATAGGAATGATCTACTACAGGTACAGTTGAAACAAAATGAGATAAAGACAAGTGGTGTGGAGCTAGAAAACAGCATCAGCTTATTAAAAATTCAGCTTGCACAATTAATGAACGTAGATGGCGGTCAATTCGAAATTGAAACAAAGGATCAAGAGTATATTTCCAATCCCGTTACTCTCCTTGTGGATCATAACCAGGCCGTAACAAATACGAATATGCATAAGCTCCTAAGTAAAAACATTGAAGCGAAACAACTGGAAAAGAAAATAGAACGTGGTAAATTGCTTCCATACTTTGGTGTTGGGGCTGGCTATTACCAATACAATGATATTTTCAAAAATACAAATCCGTCTACCATGGTTCACGCAACTTTATCACTTCCCATTTCAGACTGGTGGGGAGGTTCTTACAATCTCCGTAAAAAGCAAACTCAGATAGACAGGGCAGAATACGAGAAAACAGATACTGATCAAAAGCTTCTTGTCATGTTCCAGAGTTATTGGAACAAATTAAATGAAAATTACAACAAGATATTATTGGCTAAACAGGCTATAGAGACAGCCGAGGAAAATGTACGGATAAACAAAGATCAATACCAAAATGGTCTGAGCATCTTAAGCGATCTTATTGATGCCCAGTCGCTATTACAACAGAGCAGAGATCAGTACACGGAAGCATATACAGGATTTCTAGTTGCCAGGTATCTATATCTGAGAGAAACTGGAAGGTAAATTATACAACAATGGATAAAAGCAATTTTAAAAAAACACTTGGTTTTATATTCTTTGGCATCACGCTCATATGCTGGGTTGGAGCACCCATATTACCATTTACTGACATTCCTAATAAGGCAATTGTGACAACAACGGTGGTTATTGTCGGCGAGGTATTTTTTGTATCTGCTATTGCACTTCTTGGAAAAGAGTATTGGGGTAAAATTAAGCAGTGGTTCAAGAACCTATTCAGTAAGAAAACCGAAGAAAACTAATAACATAAAGAGATTAACACATTTTAAACGGTTCACTAATCAATAAAAAAACACATGCAAAAGAGCGTAAATTTTAGCGTAATATTTTTGACAGCATTTCTATTTTTTATCTACTCAGCTTATGGACAGACCAATGAAGACAAATTTACAGGGAAGTGGCTTTCAAAGGATAAAATGATAGTCGAAGTCTACAAAGCAGGAAAATCTTTTAGCATAAAGCAACTAGAAACTCCTAAATCGAAAGAAAAGAAAAATAATGGAAAAGTTGTTGCTAAGAACATCCTTGAAACATCAAAAGGCGAATATAAGGGTACTTCAATTGATCTGGCTGATGACAAGGAATATCAAAGTATCTGGATTATCAGTGATGAGGGAAAAAGTTTAACTTTCAAACTTAAATGGGGTTTTATTTGGCATAGCGAAAGTTGGACAAAATTCTAGACTTAATAAAACTCATATGATCGTACAGGATAATTTAAATGATTTATGCAATGATTTTGTCTAACAATAGGCGTTGTATATTAATTGCTTTTTTGTTTTTTGTTAGCAAACATGCATTTTCTCAAGACACTTTAAGTAATAGCTATAGAGATAAAATAGAGGTCACTACTTCATTTGGAGTCAGTATCCCACGTTCAGATTTTATGAAGCATAGTAATATTGGTATAAGAACTATGACTGGCTTTCAATATCGGTATAACGAGAGTCTATTCTTCAGAGCAGTATATGAGATATCACTCTACAGTTTTACGAATACTAGGTCGGTCGATGGATTTTCCATTGTAAATAAAGGTAATCGGTCTTTAATCGGGGCGTTTACAGATATCGGATTGAATAAAGGTATTAGAGATAGATTTGAAATTGGAGGGTTTGCGGGGTTTGGTGTTTTGTGGCTGACAAGCTCCTTTACCGAGGTTCAAGGAAGTATTGCCAGTATTAATACGCAGTCGAAAACAAAAGCTTATGAAACTTATCGATTGGGTGGTTTTGTATCATATCGTGTTAATAGGAAATTTGTTACTTATGTCGAATTGCAGCATTTCAACGCTCTACGACGATCTCATGTATTTGGAAGTAAGCTTGGTGGTACCAATATAGCCTTAGGTTTTCGTACGAATTTGAGAAATCAAAAAAGATGATAGAACGCCAGTATTAGCTCTGCGTAACAAAAAAAAATAAAAGATTATGGATAAAGTAAATTCACAAAAAATAAAGATTAACTGTTCGGTAGAGCAGGTTGTAGATATTTTTTTTCAGCTACATAACGAACTCTATTTCGAGGGTAAGCCGTTAATTGGCGGCAATCCAGAAGATTTGGCGAGAATAATTACGAGCTCTTTTCTAGATAATGAAGGCAAGGCATTAGATCCCTCGTGGATCAAGAAAATGTTAGTTCCACCTACACCTAGTAGGGAGTATAAGATATTTATAATGTAACTCCTCAAGTTATTATATGTGAGACAAATTATGAGCTAGCGACTCAATAATGTCGAATAATTATAATCTAAAGTAGGAAAGGCAATTGAATAATGATAGTAAATAATAAAATTGGGATTACGCTTTCAGGAGGTGGGTTTAGAGGAATAGCTCACCTCGGTGTTCTCCAATATATGGAAGAGTTAGGAATCTCATTTGATGCTATTTCAGGTGCGAGTGCAGGTGCACTTATCGGTGCATTTATTGCTGAAGGCTACACTCCTGTTGAGATTTTCAAATTTGCAAAAACAGAAAACTTTTTCAACTACTCAGATTTATTTCAAGGTAGTGGAGGATTATTCAGTCCAGATATATTTGAAAGAATTATCACAAAATATATTCCTCATGACAGTTTTGAGCAGCTCAAAGTCCCATTATATGTTTCCGTAACTGATCTTAGCAATGCTCGGTCTTTAGTATTCAATCAAGGTTCACTAAGTTTTGCAATTAAATCTTCATGTTGTTTTCCGATGGTTTTTATTCCAGTCAATTATTATAATGACACAATATTATGCGACGGGGGTATACTCAATAATTTTCCTAGTGAGCATATAAATGCAACGTGTGGAAAGAGTGTCGGTGTGGATGTGAATTCTATTGAGCTTACTAAGGGGCCATTGGGATATGGTGAAATTGTAGATAGGATTCTCCGAATAATAACTTCAAAAATAGATAAAGATGGAGCAAATTACTGTGACGTTTTTATACAGCCTGGAGAACTTCGAAAGTTTTCTACTTTTGACACAAAACATATGGATGAAATATATCAAATAGGATATGAACATGCCAAAAAATTTCAAAATGATTTACTTTCTTTAATGGAGCATAATAACAGATCAATGCCATGATTTAGTGAACCATTACCTCTTGGCAGAAGTTAAATCTAATTTCATAACTCATAAAGGGCAACAATATAATAGATGAAAAAATACTGTTATGACAAATTACAGCAGCTAAATGATCACCTAAATGATTTATCATGCGATAAAACAATGTTATTCGCGGAAGATGCAATCGAAATTGCCAAAAAAAAACTGAATGAGGTAAAAGAGTTTATCATCGACCGAGGTTTTAAGGATACGAATGAAGAAATCTGTTTTTTTAAGAAGATAAAACCGCAGTTTGTTGCCAAGTTGATTTATTACAATGGTATTTATAAAATCGAAGCTAAAATACCTTGTGGCGGAGAAAAAACAACGAGAAAATACTTAAAAAATGAGATTACCAAATTAAAGCGATATTTTGATAATAATCTTGAATTTTACAGATATTATAAAACAAATAGCACTTATCTAGATGATAAATATTTTTTGCGAGGGAAATATGACATAAAACTTAGCTTAGATACTTACTATTTTGAGACAGACCATAGTTTTTGTACTAGCCATGACTATAAAGTTGCAAAAATTTTAGCAAATGATCTCATTCAACTATATATTGAAGATAGGATTTTTAGACTTTCGAACATATTAACTACCAAAAATCCACAACAATCTCTGAATTGGACAGGAAGTAAGGCAGCGCTGGTTGAGCTTATTTATGCTTTGCAAGCGCAAGGAGTATTAGATCACGGGCATGCTGATATTAAACAGATATCAAGAGCATTTTCAAGGATGTTAAATATAGATCTTGGAGATTTTTATCACACTTATCTAGAGTTACGAAACAGAAAAATCAATAAAACTAAGTTTTTAGACTCTCTTCGAGATGGTTTAAGCAAAAAAATGGATGAACAAGATGATAGATCAGAAAATATATGATATTTGGTTAAAATGTATTTTTAATAGTTCTGTTCTTTGTTATTGAAGCATTTAATTCTGGAGGTTTAATTTCATTTTGATAATCTGCTTGTGTCTTCAACTGGGGAGCGATAGATAATTGTATCTTTCTTTCTACGGCAGCCAGTTCCGTTTTGAGTTCGCTCAATCGCCTTTCCTTAGACCATGTACCGCCCACTACTTCCTGAAGTATAGGCAGGTCTTTTTGAATTTCCGTAATCTTCTTTTGTTCCTGGTCAATATAGCCGGGCAGTTTTTCCAATGCCCTCAAAAAGTTTAATGATGCCGTTTCGGGTTCTTTCGCCATTAAACCGTTGTTGTAGGTATATTTGATATTGCCCTCTCCCTGCACCAAAAAGCGGTTTACCCAAATATCTACGCCCTCTTTTTCGGACATTTCGGTTTTAACCAATAAGGTAAATCCATACAGGCTTCCAATTTCTTCATATTGACCTCCGGTGCGGGCTTTGTCTGCGAGCAGGTTGAGTTTCGCTCCGATTTGTTTTATATCTGCATTGGGCTGTAAGCCATCCAGCAGAACAGGGTTTGAGATAGTGCCGTCAGAACGCTTTTGTATGCGTTGCTGTACATTTTCCCAATCGAGGTTCATTCTATTTAAGCGTGATTGACTACTATCCAGCAATTCCGTAAAGTCTTTCAACTTGTATTTGGCACTAAACTTAGAACGGTTAAACGCCTGCTTTTCGCTTTCCAATCCAGCAATCTGCTTTTCTAATTTGGCTTTATCCAACAGGTCTGTATTTCCCGATAGGATAGCCACATATTCCGAAAAGTTCATTCCGGACTTTTCGTCCATACTGCCCTCATCAATGGTTCTTTTGCCGAGATTGTTGTTTTTTAATTGGTCAATGAATAGCTGTTTATTGTACAGCAGGTTGAACTTATAACTATCCAATGATTTCTCAACGGCATAGATAATCACATCTACTTTGTTGTCTGCAAAGAATTTGGCAATCTCATTGCCCTTACGAACAGCTCTGCCATCCCTTTGGGCAAGGTCGCTCGGTCGCCACGGTGTATCTAAGTGATGAACCGCCAAGGCTCTTTTCTGTGCGTTCACACCTGTTCCGAGCATACTTGTAGAACCGAACAGTACACGGATTTTACCCTCGTTCATTCCTTTGATAAGTTCCTTACGTTGCTTATCATTCTTGGCTTCCTGTATAAATCGGACTTCGTTTGCAGATATGCCGTGGTCTTCCACGAGCTTACGCTTGATTTCAGAGTACACGTTCCATTCTCCTGGCTTGTAGGTTCCTAAATCAGAGAAAACGAACTGCGTTCCTTTCTGTGCGTTGAATTTGCTGTAATATTTGGCAATATTATTGGCACAATGTGAGGCTTTATTATCGGGGTGGTCTTCGTAGCCACCGCTTACCATACGCATATCGAGCGACATCTTACGGGCATAATCCGTAGCAATCAACATCTTTGCTTTCTCTTCGGATGGAGATAATGGAGATCTTCCCAACAAGGTTGCGTCACCAGACTTCGCAAAGTCCATCAGACTTTGAATAAATACCGCTTGGTCAGGCGTAGGTGGAATATGGTAAAGCACCTCATTTTTATTCGGACGGTCAATGCCTATATCCTTTGCGGTTCGGTAATCCGTGATTTCGGAATAGAATTGGGCAAGCTCCGGCACTTTGATAAAGTATCGGAAACGCTCTTTTGCCACTATATTATTAGCGACTGAAAACTCATAATCAGTCGTTTTCCTTGCATAGATAGCCGCCCAAGCATCAAAAGAATGAATGCCCTGTTTTTCCATTGCTCTTGGTCGCAGGTATTTGAACAGCAGGTACAATTCCGTTAATGAGTTACTGATAGTTGTACCCGAAAGGAAAGTTGCTCCCATATCCGCACCCGTGCGTTCCTGAATGGTACGGATAGCAAAGAGCAGGTTCATTGCCTTTTGGCTTCCGTCCACATTGCCCAATCCGGCAACCCGTGTATGCCTTGTGTTGAACATCAGGTTTTTGAATTGATGACTTTCGTCCACGAACAAATGGTCTATGCCCATCATCTTAAAATCCACTACATCATCTTTGCGGTTTTCAATATCGTGTTGCAGGGTTTTCAGTTTTACTTCGAGGTTTTCTTTCCTCTTGATCACTCCGGCAAGCATTCCCCTGGTCACTTCCTTACCTTGCGATTGCAGGGCATCAAGGTTACGCTCCACGCTGTCTAGTTCTATTTCGAGGATTTCCTTTTGTATTTCGGGGCTTTGGGGTATCATTCCGAATTGGTCGTGCGTGAGTATCACGCAATCCCATTCGTTATTTTTAATATCGCCGAAAATCCGCAGGCGTTTTTGGGGCGTAAAATCTTCTTTGCCAGGAAACAGGATTTTTGCGTGTGGATAAGCAGTGCGGTAGGCTTCGGCTATTTCGTGTACGTTACTTTTCAGCCCGATAATCATAGGCTTATGAGCTAACCCCAAACGCTTCATTTCCTGTGCTGCCGTACACATTACCAACGTTTTTCCTGCACCTACTTCGTGGTCGCAGATAGCACCGTTTTTCAGCTTTATCATCCAAACGGTGTCCTTTTGGCTTGAATACAGGTCTTCAATGCCCAATGCTTTACGGTCTAATCCCGGAAAGTCCTGATGTGTTCCGTCATAGTTCGGGCGGACGAAGCAGTTAAACGTATCGTTGTATTGGTCGGTCAGCCTGTTTTTAAACTCATCGTTTTGGGCGTGAAGCCAATCGGAAAAAGCGGTTCGTATTTCGTCAATCTTGGTGTTCGCCATTTGTATGGCTTCCATATCCCTTACCTTGACATCTTGGTCGCCAACCTTGATTTTCTTGGTAATGTCGGGTGTAGTATTGACCAATGCGTGTTTGAGCAGGGCAATACCGTCAAACGTCCGGCTTTCGGCTTTGACGGCATATTTCTCCCATATATTCATATTGCCCTGATGACACTTTACGGAAAAGTCGTCGGAGCTTTCGGAGTAGTGAATAAGAACATCTGCATCGAACAGATGCGAAGCGAAACGGGCATAAATACCTGTGGGTATCCAGCGTTCTCCGAGGTTGAAGTCCAGATCCTCAAATTCAATATGTCTTGGTCGGGCTTCCTCCAATACCGTTAAGCTGGCTTTAGCTTCGGTATCTTGGGGATTGTTTTCAATGTAAGTTCGTACCTCTTGGGCTTTCTCTACTACGTTACCTGCAATCCAGCGTTCGGATATTTCATATTCCTTTTGCAGAGGATTGTAGTAAATACGACCGTGCAAAGCTTCTTTCAAGGCATCGTCAGGCATTCCGCTGATTTCGGACATATAGTGCAAATCCACGCTACCGTATTTGTTAAGGGATGCTGCTAATGCTTCTTCGGGATTGTCCGTTGCTATGGTTACGATAGAAAAACTTACAGGACGGCTGAATATATCCGCTTTGTGTACCACACCGCCAACGACACGCTCCAAATAAGGGATTTCCTTACCGGAACTGTCCGTTTTAATGAGCTTGACACTATCGGCACTGTTGAGGTTTCCGTACCTTTTTACAAAGGCATCGTATAAGCGGTTAAGGTTTTCCCTTTCTTCTTTGTGTTCGGTCTGAAAATTTGCCTCCTTATTGTAAAGCTCTTGGTATATATCCCGTACCGCTATGTACGCTTCGGCTCTTGCTTTCTGTGAGGTTGGTAATTGCAGTGGGTGGAAAACAGCCGTACCGTCTGCTGTATCTACATCTTGCAGATGACCTACCCAACCATTATCCACCACAAGGCAATCGTTTCGGTGGAACGATTGCAGTTCGCCACTATACGGGGCAGGTTCAGGAATGGTATCGGTAACGGCTTGCTTATCAGCTTGGCCATTCCCGTTGATATCCGAAAACAAATCGCCAATAGCTTCCTGTTTATTACCATTGGTTGATGTACTTCCGTTGGAAGTTCTATTGGTAATTGGAGGTGTGTAGGGTTGCTGCATCGCACTGAACAGGTCGGTCTGGCGACCTACTGCACGGCTGCTTTTTTTTGTGGTTTGCCTTTTAGTTTGTGTTGCTCTTTTGGGTGGAGTAATTACCATTACAGGTTCGTCCACATTTTCAAACAGGTCGAAAATGCTTAACTGCTTTTCCTGTGGGCTTTCCTGAATTATGGATGGTGTAGTAAACCGTTGTCGTTCCGGCTGAACGGTTACAGGTTCAACAACCGTTGGTGTAATCGGAATTTGTGTGATGGGTTCATAATTCCGTTCGCCTTTGTATAAACCTAAATTCAGGTACTTTCCAAAATCTTCGGAAAGCATTTGTTTGAGGTCTTTGGCAATTCCGGCAACGCCGTCTTTGTGTATATAAATTAAGGCAGGCTGTCCGTAAGGGTCGGTATCTAATTTACGCTCGGTATGCACAATCCTTGTGTTGTCTTCAAGCAAGGCATTGCCCGGCGTGTTGTATTCTGTTTGCCTGCTTTGGCAAAACAGTTCTTCTGCTTCTGTCAGACTTTGTTTGGTCGTTTTTTTTTGCAAGATAATCAGGTCACTTCCGACTTCCGTACCTGCATATTCTGTAAACAGGTTGTTGGGCAATCGAACAACTGAAACCAAATTATTATCCTGCATCAGTGCCCTGCGTATCGGTTCGTTCTTTGGGCTATTCAGAATGCCCTGTGAAGTGATGTATGCCAACAAGCCACCCTCACGGAGCATATCGGTTCCTTTCAAAAAGAAATAGTTATGAATGCTTCGGGCTGCCTGTACTTTTGCACTGTCCTTACTTCGGGAATAGGATAAATCAAAGACGGAAGTATCGCCAAAGGGGATATTGCTGGCAACAACATCATACGTATTTTGTTCGCTTTCGGGGATTTCCTCAAAGCCGCTTACACGTACCTTACTTTCGGGATAAAGCTGTTTTAAAATCTTTCCAGTCAGCAACTCCTTTTCATAGGCAGTAACATTTGCTTGTTGGTTTTCTGAAAAGGATTGTACAAATGAACCGATACCTGCGGAGGGTTCGAGGAATTTCTGAATGTTCAGACCGCTTTCACGCAGGGATATAGAAATAGCATCTATAACCTGTGGAGGCGTGTAAAAAGCCGTCAGTACGGAACTTTTCATACTATCCACATACCTGCGGTATTGTTTATCGTCTTCGGAATTTTCTTTGAGTAGTTGATGGAGTTCCTGTGTGAGTGGAAAAAGGTCATGTTCCGTCTTTCTCCAATTATTGATGTCTATTTCGTTCTCTATGGGGTTCAGAACGAATTTAAGACCGCCAAATCCGCTGTATTGCATCATTAGCAGTCTTTCGCCTACGGTGGCTTGTAGGTTCTCCTTTTCCAGTTTAAAAGCAATTCGCAGGGCATCAATATTCTGTTGGAGATGTTGTTTCTTACTGAAGCCCATTTTCCTCTATCCATATTGCGATGGTTCCCGTTATTTCGGTGTAGAGCAGGTCAAACTCATACCCGTATGCGAAATCATCGGTTAGTTCATAGCCGGAGAAAACAGGCTCACAAACAGGAAACATTTTCAGGGCAAACGTTCGCAGTTCCTCGTCTGCCATTATCGTATCAAACTCATTGCATACCACTTGAAACACGGTATCAAACTTGGAAAAATACAGATTTTCAAACAGGATATAATTGGCTATTTCATCACATTGCTCAATGGTATTTCCCGAACTGAAAGCACCTTCATAAGCATTGGCAGCCCAAGAAGAGCGTTGCTCAATAAATTTATGGTCGTTGGCTTTTTCTGGAAAGCTGGTGTTTAATAATTCTTGCAGTCGTAATCTGAAATACGAGAGGTCTTTTTGCTGTGTATCCATACTGTAATTTTGTTTAGACTTTACTTGAAGTCTAAAATTAGAGCAGTAGATAAAACCTTTTGCAGAAGTGGCAGGATTTGGCTTTTAGAGGTAGGATTTGGCTGAATTACAGAAGCCAGCAAAAATTAATTTATACTTTTGTAATGAGAAAAACAGCAGGCAAATGAAGTATCAACAAATATTTCCGATTGAACCATTGCGAAAATATGTTCGCTACTTCTGGACGTTAGAAGACAATAGGCTTAATAGTGTTGAAGGTACATTTAAAATACTGTCAGACGGTTTGCCAGGGATGATCTTTCAGGAAAATCCAACAGCATTTCGTAGTAAAGAGAACGAAGAGTTACCACAGTGCTTTTTATATGGACAAACTACAGGTTATAAAGAGCAACAAGCAATAGATAGTTTTAAAAACTTCGGTATTTACTTTCAGCCCAATGCAATAAAATCTATTTTTGGAATAGATGCCTACGAACTTACTAATCGCCATATTGATATCAACGATATCGTCAAAACAAATATGGCGGAACGACTTTTAGAGAATGTAAGTACCGAAGAAAGAATTAAATTGCTTTCATCCTTTTTGGTAAAACACATTGAGAAAAGAAAAATTGAGAATGAGAATATCAATTTTGCAACTACACTTTTGCAGAATGGTTTAAGCCTCCAGAAGATACAGCAGGAGCTAAATATATCTGAACGTACTTTGGAACGATTTTTCAAACAACACATAGGAATATCACCTAAATTATATGCAAGGATAAGCCGCTTCCAGTCAGCTTTGGAAAATATACGTGACCCTCAATTTTATAAACTGACCGATATTTCCTATCGGGCAGACTATTTCGATCAATCACATTTTATAAGAGATTTTAAAGAATTTGCTGGTGCAAGTCCCACACAATTTAAGCTCAAAGCTAACGAGATAGTCGCCAACTTTCCTGAATGGAAAATTTAGGTTCTGTCGGTATTATCCAATTTTTTAAAAAGTAAGGTTGGTAATTTTACAAAAAAATAAAATTATGATAGCCATTACAGGAGCGAACGGGAATTTAGGAAGAGCAATTATTCAGTTTTTATTAGAGAAAATTGAACCGTCAAACATTGTAGCCATTGTCAGAAATCCCGAAAAAGTAAAGGATTTTAAAGAAAAAGGCGTAATGATCAGACAAGCGGATTATAACAATTATAATGATCTGAAATATGCTTTTAAAAATGTAGAAACAGCATTACAAATCTCTACTATTGGTGTCAGTACAGCAACCGGCAAACAACAGGAGGAAAATGTGGTCAATGCAATGACGGAAAGTAATGTAAAACATATTTCTTATGCAAGTATGGTAAATGCCCAAGCAGATATGATATTTCAGGGTACAGAAACCGCTTATAATACAGAACAGCTAATTAAGAAAACGAAAATACCTTACACAATTTTCAGGAACAGCATGTATATGGAAGCTATACCCGAATTGATTGGAAACGCTTTGCAAACTAATGAAATCCGTTATCCATCGGGAAGCGGAAAAGTAAGTTTTGTATCAAGAAACGATATTGCGGAAGCCATTACAAACTTACTAACTCAAGCAACACACCAAAATAAAACCTATGAAATAACAGGAAACAAAGCCTATACATTTGATGAATTGGCAAAGTTGATAAGTGTTGAAATGAAACATATTGATATTGAGGAAACCACTTTCAGAGAAGAACTGATTAGCTTTCAAATGCCTATCGAGGTGGTGGATTTATTGGTCAGCATGGCAAACGGAATTAAAGGAGGTGAATTTTCCCATGTGGATAATACACTTGAAAAATTACTTGGTAGAAAATCGTTAAGTTTAAACGAGTATATAAAGAGCTTGTAACGATGTTGTTTAAAAAGATACATTTAGGCGGAATAAAATCTGGCAAAATAACTTTGGCTTTCCGCAAGTGGAAAAAGGCTTCTGTAAAAATCGGGAGCCTTTTACATACTTCTATCGGCTTGGTTGAAATCCGTAAGATTGAAGCTGTAAACGAAAATGATATAACCGATAAGGAAACAGTACAGGCAGGCTTTACGGACAAAAAGCAGTTGCTAAAATCATTTACACATAACAGTACAGGAACGATTTTTAAAGTATCCGTTGGCTATTATTCCGCAGACCCGCGAATAAAATTAAGAGAGCAAACCGAACTATTAGAACAACAATTTGAGGAGTTAAAAAAGAAGTTAGAAAGGTTGGACAATCACAGCAAACAAGGGCATTGGACGGAAAAAATCTTATTAGCTATAAAAGATAATCCCAATTTACACGCCGTAGGTATATCAAAATTAACAGGCTTTGAAAAAGAATGGTTAAAGCTGAATATCCGAAAACTGAAAAACTTAGGCTTGACGATAAGCCATAATGTAGGTTACGAACTGTCGCCATTAGGAATATTGTTTGTTGAGAAACTGACAACTCCCTAAAATTTTACAGATATTATTGCTGATTAAATATTTGAAGCATCCTACCGACTTCAATATCCATTCTCGAAAAGGCAAACCATTTTTTGCCCAAGTCTTTGAGTGATGCTCCGATATGGTAAAGCTCTGTATCGTCAATAATCAAAAATCGGTCGTGAGCATCGGAGAAAATGTCAATCTCAATAGGAGGATACTGACTGTTGTACCGCTGCAAATCCAACCGTAATTGATTGCCGATAGATTTGGTGTATATTTTGGCAGTCACATCCGTACTGCGTTTGCCAAATAAAGTCAGCACCGTATCGTCCACATAATTATCAATTAGAATGATAGAACTTTTAGCACTCCGAATAATATCTGAAACAAAAGCATAGGCATCAAAAACCTGCCCATCGTAGAAAATACCTTTTTCGCTGTGGAGCTTGTCGCTTTCCAATGCCTTAAATAATTCTTCAAATTTTTGGTCGGCCTCTAATTGTTTCAGTTCAATATTATCCAAACGATGAAACAAAGAAGCATTGCTCATAAGAATTCTCCGCATTTCTACAAAGGCTTCCATAATTTCAACACTTACTTTCACGGCAATATCCGAACGGAGTATGGCTGAAGCCATTGCGACCCCTTGTTCGGTAAAAAAATACGGCAAATAACGCCTTCCGCCGTATTTTAAACTTGAGGTTCCAAATTGGAACCTCAAGCTTTCAGCTTCTTCTTCGGTAAGTTGGAAGCAAAATGAAACGGGAAACCTTTCAATATTTCTTTTTACGGCTTTGTTGAGGTTCTTTGTTTCCACTTGGTATAACGAAGCAAGGTCACTATCCAGCATCACTTGTTTGCCACGTATGGAATAAATCAGATTTCTGATTTCCGTTGTACTAATGTTAGGTTTATTTTCCATTACTTTTTGTAGCTTTTGTTTTTCTCAAATTCAAAGGAACTATCGGCTTTCTCATTCAATACGATATAGGCATTGAACTTCTTTCCTGCCTTGCTTTTCATTCCTTTGATGAGCGAAGTTTTCCTTTTATTGACAAGGCTTTCAATATCGGCTATCCCGATTTGTACGCCACACACATTGCGGAATTGTACCCAGCTACAAACTTCATCAGGGCATTTAACAATCTTATCACGGATAATGAGTTGCTGGCTTTTACATTTCGGGCAAACCAATTTGGGCAGGTTGCCGTTGGCAATGGCAGTTTGCAATAGTTCATTGGTAATAGAGGAAGCATAGGTTTCCATTTCCTTTTGAAATGCTCCGGCATCAGTTTCGTTGTTTTCAATTTTCTGCAATGCCAGTTCCCATTCGGCAGTCATAGCCACGTCCGCAATTTTGCGGTCTTTTACGAGTTCATATACCTGCAATCCTTTTTCGGTTGGTATCAGGGATTTCTTTTCCCGTTGGATATAGTTGCGGGTAAACAGCGTTTCGATAATCGCCGCCCTTGTTGCAGGTGTACCAATACCAATATTTTGCAGGGCTTTACGTTCCTCTTCGTTTTCGATTTCCTTTCCTGCACTTTCCATAGCCGACAAAAGCCCTGCTTCGGTATAAAGCACAGGCGGTTTGGTTTGCTTTTCCAAAACGGTGGCTTCCTTAATTTTGAGTTCATCACCCTTTTTCAGTTCGGGCAAATCCTGTACAGGTTCGGTATCATCATCCGAGAAACTCCCTTTAATGGAACGCCAGCCTGTTTCCATAATCTTACAGCCTTTTGCCATAAAATCGTAATGCAATGCCTGTATAGCAATATCGGTTATCTCCTTGATACAGGCTTGTGAAATAGCTTCGAGCAACCGAAAGGCAATCATATCATAAACCGCATTTTCCTTAGCGTTAAGGGCAGACGGTATTTTATCCGTAATCAGCAAACCGTGATGGTCGGTAACACGCAGGTCGTTCACGATACGTTTGTTGAAACGACCCCATTTTACTTTGGCTACGGCTTGCTTACAGGTTTCTCTATCCTGCAATGCTCTCACGAGATTGGGAATTTCTGCCCATACATCTTCGGGAATGTATTTACTCCCTGTGCGTGGGTAAGTTATAAACTTCTTTTCGTAAAGGCTTTGGGCAATGTTTAGGGTTTCTTCGGCAGACAAATTCAACTTTTTGTTGGCTTCCTTTTGCAATCCGGTAAGGTCAAACAACATAGGCGGTTGTTCTGTAACGTTCTTGGTTTCTACTGATGTAATTGTAGCCGTATCGCTTCGCTGAATGGCTTTCAATGTGTCATCGGCGAGTTTTTGGTCTTCCCATTTGGTTTTGGAAAGGCTTTTAAAATCAATACCTGCTTTGTGATGCAACAACTGTATCTGCCAATATTTCTTTACCGAGAAGTTTTTGTTTTCGAGATAACGCCTGCATATCAAAGCCAGTGTGGGCGTTTGCACCCTGCCGAGCGAGTAGACCCCGTTACTTGCGGCAATGCTTAATGCCTGTGTAGCATTGATGCCTACAAGCCAATCGGCATGGCTTCTGCCTTGTGCTGCCTGATACAACCCGTCAAATGCTGCGCCGTCTTTTAGGTTGTCAAAGCCTTGCTTGATGGCTTTTTCGGTAAGCGAGCTTATCCAAAGCCGTTCAAATGGTTTCTTGCATTTGAGGTGTTCATATATATAGCGAAAGATGAGTTCGCCCTCACGTCCTGCATCGGTAGCTACAATAATGCTATCGCTACGGTTGAAAAGCTGGTCTATTATTTTCAGTTGCTTCAACGCACCTGCATCAGCGGTATAGCCTTTGTCTTTTTTTACTTTCCGGACGGTCAGTAAAAACGGGTTGGGGAGTATCGGCAATGATGCTTTGTCAAATCCCGTAATACCGTAATCTTCGGGCATTCCCAATCCTATTAAATGACCGAATGCCCACGTAACAAAATAGCCGTTACCTGTCAGGTAGCCTTCCTTTTTATCAGATGCTCCCACAAGTCCGGCTATTTCCCTTGCTACGCTTGGTTTTTCTGCAATTATTGTTTTCATATTTTACTACATTTTTCTGCGTTTGGACTTTGCAGGTGCTTTAGGCTTTTCTTGTTGTTCCTGCTGTTGTTTGTTTTTAGGTGTTTGCTGTCCGGACTTCAAAGCCTCGTTGATATTTTTGGTCGCTTCGTTGGTCTTTCCCTCCGAATTGACGGCAACTTGCGTTTTATTTGTTTCGGCAGGTTTTGCCTGTGCCTTAACCTGGCTTGGAAAGGCAAAGTCGGTTTTTCCTGTTTCCTTGTTGAAAGTGATATAACCTTGATACGGTTGCCCTTTTTTATCCCTCAATCCGTCAATGTAAACCGTCTGCCCAGCTTTGAAATCCTTGTGCTGCTCATCGGTCAGTTCCTTGCCTCTGAATGTTTTTGGAGCTTCCTGTGGCTGGCTTTGCTGGTTACTTTGTCCATTGTTTTGGATTTTAACGTTGCTTTGGGTATGCCTGTTGGAATTATTGCGGTCAAACAGAAACTCAACATAACGCTTGTCTGCATTGAACTGTACCATTGCTGAAAATTCAGTTCCTTTCGTGGAAATCATTCCCTCTAACTTTAGCGGTTTACCCTCTATTAATGTTTGCTTTTGGGCATCGTCCAATTTCACTCCCTTAATTTCATCGGGAATTTTTATAAAATCCGTTCGCAGTGCAATTACATCGTTTGTCAGCCTGTCTATACTGATAATGGATGGCATTAGTTCGCCTGTTTTGGTGTTTTTCAAATCAACTACACGCCCCATATTACCTGTTTCGAGCAGGTTTTTCTTGTCTTCATCCGTGAATTTGTGTCCAAAAAATTCAAAATGTAGATTAGGCTCTTTTCTGATGCCGTGTATTCCCACCACAACTTTTCCGTCTTCGGCTTGCTGTAATGACAGGCGGGCATCTGTACGGAGAATAGTACCGCCCAGGTTAACACCAATTGGTAAGAGTTCATTAGTTTTATAACCTTTCAGTAAAGGGTCAAGCAGGTTTCTCTTTTCAAGGTATTCCTTGCTTAATCCGAGATTGGTCATTGTGTCCCAATCAATCTGCTCCGGTTTGTAGCGGTATTCGCTTACATCCGGCGTTGTCTGTGCTGTTTCCATATTTTTTTGATTTTCTTGTTTTATATCCTGTTGAGGTTCCGTTTTTACCTCGTGTTCTTTCATTACTTTTTCGCCTTCGGGAGTTGGTTTATCTACCTGCTTCTGCATTTCATGTGCTTTCTCAACGGCGATAGGTGCAGGCACTTTGAAAAATGAAAAATTAGTAGGGTTCTTTAACTGGCTAAAAAAATTGGAGAAGAAGTTGGAAAAGAAATCGCCACTCTTGTCTACACGCATAAACTGATTTTGGTTTTTCTTCGTGGGTTCAACGGTTTCCATTTTCCCATTCTCATCAATACTCTTTACGGCTTGGATTTTCATTTTTTCTTTGTCCAGCACCAATAATATGTCCGATAATTGTTCTGGCATTTCCTGTTTGTTTGTGGTTTCTTCACTCATAGTCTCAAAATTTTAAAAGTTCACCGCCCAATGTAAAGGAAGCATTCACCGCATTGCCCGAAGTGGCATTCAAAGGCAGTGTTTGTCACTTATTGGCGTTCATTTTGTAGGAGGGTTGAAACTTTCCCTTATGAACTGATGCACATCGGACAGCTTGTAATACAGTTTACCGCTAATAGTATAATAGGGCAGTTTACCGATGGAGCGATACCGTTGCAGGGAACGGTTACTGATTTTTAGCATTTGCAACAAATCCTGATTATCCAACAATTCTTCGCCGTCGATACTATTACGTTTCTTTTGTAAACCATCTATGTTATCACCCAACATATCGAGGCGACCCATCAGGCGTTCCATCCACGCCAAAAATTCCATTCTGTCAATATTCATAGGAAAAATACTTTTAAGGGTTTTTAGTAGTCTTTAGCTTTCTACCTTTTTCGATATAGCTTTTGCCTTTTGCCATTAGCTCCTGTACAAACTCATCACTGCTCTGTATGGCATTAGTATTAAGCATATCCTTAATTGCTCCAATGGTGTAGAAATACTGACCGTAGATTTTTGAATAAGCTACTTCGCCTTTGGTACGCATACGCCACAATGTTTTCTCGCTGATGTGCAGATATTGGCATACCTCGTGGTTATTGAGCCACAGGTCATCATAGCTTTCATCTTCCTGTCTTTTCAGGTAGTCGGCAATGGCATTGATACGGCTGTTTAGCTGTTGCCACGCTTCTTCTTCAATGGTTATAATTTTCATTGTACAGCATTTAAAGTTCACTATGCAAAATTGTGAAAGGTGGCAGTGTTTGTCTGCCAAGCCTTGCCAATTGGTTTGGCAGTTTTATGATTTTTTTTTGCAAACAGGAAAAACCCTTGTTTCATAAGGATTTAAATGTATTGTAGATATGTTGAGAGGGAGTTTTACCAACATTTGCCAATTGGCATATATGGGCAAAGAAAAAGCAGTACGTTTTGAGTACTGCTTTTAAACTACTGTATTGAAACAGCTAAAGGTCTTTATCCATATATTCTTCGAGGGATATTTTGAGTTGGTCTAAAAATGCCGTTCGGGAACCTGCCCTTGTTTTCATTCGATGGAAAGCATGATGTAGATCATTTAATGGGATCCGGAAAAGTATTTGGAACATTAGGCTTATTTTTCGGATACCAATCTTGCCGTGTGAAATAGCCCCTGAAGCATGGAGGGCATAAATTAGCTCAACAAGAGAATTTTTACTGTCCGTCCAGAATATATCTTTGTAACTTTCCGAGTTTTGCAAAATCAGATCAGGGTTTTCATCGGGATTGATTTTTGTAAGCAGGTACGAATAGAGTAATTCATTTGCAATAATTCTAGAAACTTTATAGTCGAAAAATGTTGAAAAAGATGGATCCATTTCGAATACAATGCTGTTTAATCCATCGTGATAGTTTATATTGCCTCGTTTAAAATATGAGTTATCACGATCTGTTCTTCCCGAGCGGTAATACCTATAGAAATCGGAATTACATATATGCTCAATATACTCCCGCTTCAGATTAGTCAACTGTTTAGAAAAGTAGCTGTTATACATTTTACCATTACTAACTGGACAGGCCGTTTCGGTACGATAAACCTTATTATAGTAAATCAATTTCCCGAGTATCTGCGGTTTTGTATTGCGAAAGAAAGTAATCTCTTCTACGTCATTTTTAAATTTCTCTTCAGCAATTAACTTTTTGACTGAAAGCAATAAGTCTTGGAGATATAAAATCATTTCATGTGCCTCATCAATCAGACTTTTGTTTTGTGATGAAACCTTATCTTCTTTCTTGTGTATCTCTAAAATGATATTTTGTAAAGAGTATTTCATAGTCCGTATTTTTTACTGGAAGCACCAGATTTTAAAATCTGGTTTTCCTGATTTAAATCACAAACTTTGTTATTAAAAATGAGAATCTTTCCCAAGTTCTTCCCAACTTGGGAAAGATTTTTCTACATTTGTAATGTTGTTACAAGGAAAATGAATGAGAATGTATGCAATTAGCACCATTACTAAATCGTTACCGAAAACGATTTCCTTTTTTATAAACTACTCTTTATAAGCTGCTTTCAACTTAACTAATCTTTTTTTTAAAAGAAAACAATCATATGGGCATGTATAGTTCCTTTTGCAATTTGACTGATACTGAAAAAAATAGCGTTTTAACTATCTTTCCGGACTCTCTCGGGAAAATTAAATTTCTGCTCCCTGACACAAAATTATTTTCAGAAGTTGTAATATCTAGCCTCGGTTATAAATCAGTTAAAATTCCAATCTCCAAAATCAAAGGTAAAAATGCTACAATAATAGCTTTGTTAGAAGTACAAAATGACATACAACAGGAATACCAGTGGATAAGCGATTTTAAAATTAAGATTAACGCTGATAAAAAAGGATATAAGCTCAAAACCAAATACGGGAAGGAATTACTATTTAAATGGTTTTATAAGCCAGCAAAAGAGTAACATAGTTGATTTTAGGGCAATATTCAAAATGGCACATGCCTACCTGGCTCAAAAAATAATTAGTGCGGGCGGCCCTCAAAATTTAAAGCAAAATCTGGATACAGATTACCAAACCCTTTTTAACAATTACGCTAAATATGTTGCCCCTACCACCGGGCACTACAAAGCAAACGCAATGCAGCTTATAAAAAGGGAACCAATGGTCAACCATGTACTCCATAAAACACGGATAATGTTAAAAACAATGACAATAGTTTTAACATTGTTAATTGTACCTATCGTAATAAAAGCTCAGAGAATATCTAAAAATGATTCTTTTACAAAATTTGTGCTAAAAAATTATCATTTACCTGATGAATTAAAAAGTAATTGTGAATGGATGTATGCAATTGTAAAGGTTAGAACTGATATCCACAATAGAATTGTAAATTATGAATTTGTAAATAAGCCACCTGACAAAATTAAAGGCACATTTAATTTTATAATTGGTTATCAGTTTTCAAAAAAAGAGGTAATAAATAGGCACCCAATAGTGTTTTATTTTGCTATAGATAATTTGCAGGGTTGTACAGAAAAGCCGGGAGATAAGATTTATTATGCACCCAATGACGCTGCATCTTCGATTTGGGGCTATGTAACGCAGCTAATTAAAGATGATCCTAAAACAATTTTTCTACCCAATATATTGTTTTTTGGGTATGGTAAACCGCAGCCCTGATTATATGCAATGGAAATGGTTTAGCTATTGCAAAGCCATTTCCGTCGACGCAGGGTCTCACATCATGGACCCTGCGCTTCTTAGACGCAGATAAATACATACACTTAAAAGATCTCAATAACCTGCCCGGTGCCGCTGCCTAAAACGCTGCGCTCGTAACCGGCAACCACTTTGGCCATGGCAACCGGGATATGCCCCGGGAAAGCCTCAAAATAGCCCGGCGAATCTTCAACCACGCCCGGGCTAACCGCATTTATCCTCACCCCATTCTCCAGCCCTATTGCCGCCGCGATAACGAACGAATTAATAGCGCCGTTTACCGTGCTTAGGTTTGCGCCGTACAGCACAGGATCTGACGATAAGATGCCCGAGGTCAGCGTAAACGAACCTTTAGGGTTAATGTAATGCTGGCCTATCAATACCAAATTCACCTGCCCCATTAGTTTGCTGTCGATGCCTTTTTTAAAGTCGGCTGGTGTCATGGTGTTTAAAGGGCCAAAGTGGCCGCTGCCGGTAACGCTTACCAGGGCGTCAAACTTGCCTGCCTTTTCATAAAAAGCTTCGATAGATGCGGTAGAGGTAATATCCACCTGCAGGTCGCCGCTTTTCGAGCCGGCGGTTACAATCTCGTGTTTACTCTGTAAAGCTGCGGTTACTTTTTTACCCAGTGTACCGCTGGCACCTATAATAATAATTTTCATGGCTGTAACTATGATGATACCCAAGATAACAACAAAAGGCGCAAATTGATAGTAGTTATTTAAGGTTTTTGTTGGTTAGTCCTGGTATAGATTTACACAAAATTCGGGGGTGTCCCATTCTGTCCCGTTTTTAAACAAGTGGGACACCCCTGGTAATTTATTTAAATTACTTATTATGAATTAGTTATATCAAATTACTAAAGTAAACATCTACAAAAAGTAAGCACATGCAAATTTATAAATCATTCATTATCAATAAATTGTTAAGTGTCCCGTTTTAGTGGCATAAATAGTGGGACACCCCAAATTGGCGGTTATTATGGTGTTTTTAATTAAATGTAAAATAATTAGCTTTGTTAGGTATAAACCTGATATATAAACTTAATGAATATTGTTGCAGAGCAATCCACCATACCGGAGCTGATCCGTAATATTGTTGCGAACATACACCCCGAAGATCATACTTTTTTGATCCACAAGGTAAAAGAAACCTGGGTAGAGATCTCCTATAAACAAGCCCTCGAAAAGATCGACGCTATATCGGCCTGGTTCCTGGATATCGGTATCCAAAAAGGCGACAGGCTGGCCCTCATCATCGAAAACGGCCCCGATTACGTTTATTACGACCAGGCGCTGCAACAAATTGGCGCGGTAAATACGTCTATCTACCCAACCTTGTCGGAGGCCGAAATAGAGTACATCCTGAACGATTCTGAAGCACGTACCATTATTACGGGCAACCCTTTTCTTTGCCGTAAGGTGTTAAAGATAGCCAACAATTGTAAATCGCTGATCCGTATCATACCTGCGTTTGAGGGTTTCGAAAAATTTAGCGATACGATGCAGCTTAACGCAGGCGTAATTGGCTTTAAACAGGTTATTGAAGAAGGCTTGAAACTGGTAGATGCCAAACGCCCTGCTATAAATGCCGCCCGCGAAGCTATCCTCCCTACCGATCTTTCGTGCCTTATCTATACATCGGGCACCACAGGTACGCCTAAAGGTGTAATGCTTACCCACCATAACCTTACCGAAAATTGTAAGGTAAGCCTCTACCAGATCCCTATTATCACGAAGGACGATATGTTCCTGTCGTTCCTGCCGCTATCGCACGTGTTTGAGCGTACAGCAACTTACTACATTTGTATGAACAAGGGCTGTACCATAGCGTTCGCCCAAAGCCTCGAGCTTTTAGCCAAAAATATGGCCGAGGTTAAGCCAACCGTTATGTGCTGCGTACCACGCTTACTGGAGCGTATCCACGACCGCGCCATGAAGAACGGACTTTCAGCAGGTGGCATAAAAACCAAGATCTTTACCTGGGCGCTTAAAATTGGCCGGGAATACCGCCTGGTAAATGAAGCAGGTAAAAAACCGGGCATGATATTGAGCGCCCAACAAAAGCTGGCCAATAAACTGGTCTTTAGTAAAATTAAAGAGAAAACCGGCGGGCGCTTAAAGGTACTACTATCGGGCGGTGGCGCGTTGCCCAAAAATGTTGGAGAGTTTTTTGGCAACATCGATATTAAACTGTTAGAGGGTTTCGGCCTGACGGAAACTTCGCCAATTATGTCCATTACCGAGATTGACCGCATTATTTACGGCACAGTAGGCCGCATTATAGCAGGCATTGAGGTGGGCATCCAAAACGTTGATAATAAACATATTTACACCAAACAAACCTATAGCAACTTTAACCCAAATTTAGAAACCGAAGAGGGCGAGATAATCGTTCGCGGGCATTGTGTAATGAAGGGCTATTGGAAAAAGCCCGAAGAAACCGCCGCTGTTATTGATGCCGACGGTTGGTTCCATACAGGTGATATTGGCCGCTTTTATAGGGGTAACCTGCAGATTACCGACAGGCTTAAGAACATGCTGGTAAATGCTTATGGCAAAAATGTTTATCCAACGCCTGTAGAAAACACCTATCTAAAAAGCCCCAAGATAGAACAGGTATTTTTAATTGGCGACAAGCGCGAATACATTACAGCCATCTTGGTACCCGGCCGGGAACTATTACAGGAAACCTTTAAACTGGGCGACGATTTTTTTGAAAAACCCGATACATTTATTGAAGAAAAGGAAATTACCGACTGGGTAAATCAGGATATCAAAAAGCTGTCTAACGAACTGGCGAAATTTGAGCGGATCAAAAACTTTAAAGTTAAACGCACACCGTTCAGCATGGAAGCAGGCGAGATCACCCCAACCCTTAAAGCAAAACGTAAGGTTATTGAAAAGAAATACGCCGAAGCCATAGACGACCTGTACAACGTGGAAGAAGATGTTGATTAGCGATCTGATGAACCAATGCTAAAGGAGTTTTTAGCCGTAAGCAGTTACCCCGAACTTAACCGGGATCGGTCTTTCCAGAGTAAGTTGATATTACTGTTGCAGATCTACGGGATAATTTTCCTGCTGAACATGTTAACTGCGCCAATAGCATACGGCGCCGATTACTTTGTCACCCACGTACTGCGTTATAAAAGCATCAGTAAGCAGTACCAGGAATCGTTATTTAGGATGTTCCAAAAGTTTGGGTATCTAAAGGCTGTATTCTATATAAGTATAATGGCACCTGTAATTGAAGAAGCTATTTTTAGGTTACCGCTAACCTTTAAAAGGCAGCACATAGCTATTGCCTTTGGGTTTGCACTGGTTTTAATCGCGAAGCTTGTGCCCGGTCTTGCCAATCAAAGTCTATTCATAAATATCCTTGCCAGGATAGCCATGTTTGGGATTGGATACTTTATTATAACGCAATTAACACCAGCGCTAAAAACGCCCGGCAAATATTTTCAAACCATACTGATCATAACCTCGATAATTGTATTTGGGCTGATGCACATCTTAAACTATATACCGCTGCATTGGGATATAGTTATTATATACCCATTATACGTTATTCCGCAGTTGATAATGGGATGGGCTTTAACCTACGTCCGGTTTAAGAATGGATACCTTTGGGGTATGGGCCTGCACGCGCTTATTAATGGCGTAAGCATGCTAATTTATACCTTGTTTAGGCACAAGCTATAACCGCTAATTAGTTTTCTGAGGCGTAAACTTATGAACGATTGAGCAGCTGTTGGAACAGGTCGATAAATTCGCCAATGTGGCGGCCATCTGCCAGGCCGTGGTGCACGGTAACAGAAACCGGCATCAGTTTTTTACCGTCAACCTCTGTAACCTTACCTAATGACACCTTGGGCATACTATCTTTAAATGTAAAGCTGCGGGCGTGGGTCAGTCCGGTAAAATTCACCCATGGGATGGCTGATATATGCAGCACATTATATAGCGGCCTAAGCTCCAGCCCTTCGGTGCCTTTAACCCGCTCTAACTCCTGCTTTGCATCTGCTACAAACATTTCTAAATTTGGGTTATAATCGATATAGGAAAACCCGAAAGTGGTATCGGGCCGGGCAACCGTGGTAGAGCAGTTTATGGTATCGTACAAATAAACCTCCCCATCCTCCACACGATATTTAAAAGCTTCTACCCTATTGGCGGCTTCTAAAATGCAATGCAGGTAATATAAAAAGAAGGAAACACCTTTATGCTTCGCGTTTTGGTAAGCAATAGTAACATCTACGTTTACCGTAGCACCAAAAAGAGGTTCTTCAAAACTATTAAAAAAGTTAAAGTGAGCTTTGCGGTACCAGGCATCCAGGTCTATTTTCGTTTTCATTTTTACAGGTACGCTAAAATATCTTTAATGGTGTCGGCGCTTTTAAAACGTTCGTTATCTATGCTATCCTCAATTTGCTCGTGCGCCCAGGTGATATGGTAAGGCACGTGCACAGCATACCCGCCAATATTCAGCACCGGCATAATATCGCTTTTAAGCGAATTGCCTACCATTAATAGTTCTTCGGGTTGTATATCCAGGTGTTTTATAAGCTTCAGGTAATTGGCATCATCCTTTTCGCTCATGATCTCTATATGGTGGAAATACGGGCTCAACCCCGACTTCTTAAGCTTACGTTCCTGATCAAGCAGATCGCCTTTGGTTGCTACCACTAAACGGTATTTGCCTTTAAGCTCTTCCAGCACATCTTCTACACCATCCAATAACTCGATAGGCTGGTTCAGCATCTGTTTGCCCAGCTCGATGATCTGGTTCACAACCTCAATACTCAGGGTGTTTTGGGTGATATTCATGGCGGCTTCTATCATCGACAATACGAAGCCTTTTATGCCATAGCCATACAGGCCAAGGTTACCTATCTCTATCTTTAAAAGTTCGCGCTCCAGTTCGTGTTGCGATGCGTATGATGCAAGCAGGGTGCAAAACTGCTCCTCGGTTTGCCTGAAGTAGGGTTCATTTACCCAAAGGGTATCATCAGCATCAAAGGCGATAACTTTAACATTCATGGGTGCGAAGTTAATAATTTAGTAAATTATCGAATTAGTGATTTAGTAATTTCGGTATACCGGCCTATCCTCTGTCTCAAATCTCATATCTAACATCTCATATCTAAGTTAAAAATCCTATTTTTGCCCCTTAATAAACACACTTTTATAAGATGAGTATTGCACTATCCGAACAGGAAATATTTCGCCGCAGATCTTTAGAACAATTGCGCGAATTGGGCATAAACCCCTATCCTGCCGAAGCTTTTGATGTGACCGCGTGGGCACAGGACATTAATGACAATTTTGAAGCTACCCCGGATAAGTATAAACAGGTTACCATAGCCGGCCGTATCATGACGCGCCGTATTATGGGCAGCGCTTCTTTTTTTGAGATACAGGACAGTACCGGCCGCGTGCAGATTTACATTAAACGTGATGATATTTGCCCCGGCGAGGATAAAACCCTATACAATACCGTATTTAAAAAGCTTTTAGATATTGGCGATTACGTAGGCATTAAAGGCTATGTTTTCCTGACCCAAACTGGCGAGATCTCTGTACATACCGAAGAATTGACCGTGCTTTCTAAATCTTTAAAACCACTGCCGGTAGTTAAACGCGAGGAAGATGGTACCATTCACGACGGATTTACCGACCCCGAAATGCGTTACCGCCAGCGTTATGTGGACCTGACCGTTAACCCGGCCTACAAAAATATATTCATCAACCGCTCTAAAGTGATCACCGCTATGCGTAATTACTTTAACGCGCAAGGTTGGATGGAGGTGGAGACCCCTATCCTGCAGCCTATACATGGTGGTGCTGCTGCACGCCCGTTTGCTACGCACCACAACACACTGGATATGCCGCTGTTTTTACGTATAGCCAACGAGCTTTACCTGAAACGCCTTATTGTAGCAGGTTTTGATGGTGTATATGAGTTCGGCAAGATGTTCCGTAACGAGGGAATGGATCGCACGCACAACCCCGAGTTTACCGCCATGGAGATCTACGTAGCCTATAAAGACTATATATGGATGATGGCCATGGTTGAGGAATGTTTGGAGACCGTTGCCAAAGCTGTACATGGCATCCCTGTTGTACAGGTTGGCCAAAACGAAATAAACTTTGCAGGCCCTTACGAAAAATTATCGATGTACGATTCTATCCTGAAATATACCGGTATAGATGTATCTGCCATGGATGAGGAAGGCTTGCGTAAAGTTTGTGCAGACCTTGCCATTGAGGTTGATGCCAGCATGGGTAAAGGTAAACTGATAGACGAGATTTTTAGCGCCAAGGTGGAACACAACCTGATCCAGCCGACATACATTACCGATTACCCTATCGAAATGACGCCGCTTGCCAAAAAGCACCGTACAAAAGATGGTTTGGTGGAACGTTTCGAGTTGTTTGTAAACGGTAAAGAGATAGCTAACGCATATTCTGAATTAAACGACCCTATCGACCAGCGCGAACGCCTGGAAGAGCAGCTGATATTAGCGGGCCGCGGCGATGATGAAGCGATGGCGATGGATGACGACTTTTTACGTGCCCTTGAATATGGTATGCCGCCTACATCAGGCCTGGGTATCGGTATCGACCGATTGGTGATGCTGATGACCAACCAGAGCACCATTCAGGAAGTATTGTTCTTCCCGCAGATGCGCCCTGAGAAAAAAGCTAAAGTGGCTAGTGCCGATGATTTTGTAAACGCAGGCATACCTGCCGAATGGGTACCTGTGCTTAACAAAATGGGCTTCAACACCGTTGAGGAACTAAAAGCCGGCAACCCCAACAAAGTATTTAACGACCTGGGCGGGATGCGCAAAAAAATGAAACTGGATATAGCTATGCCTGCAAAAGAAGAGGTAATGGCTTGGTTTAAGTAAAATTAGTTCATGGTTCATGGTTCATGGTTCATGGTTAGAACTCATTAAAACAAAAAAAGTGCGCTATATGCGCACTTTTTTTGTTTTAAGACTACAGCGTCATTGATGACCGAAGTAAACATGAGTTGTGATTTTCTTACTATAATCTATGAACTAATTCCCTATTCCTTAACAAAAAGATAAAGTGAATAAAACTTTCAATTAATAGTAGTTGTTCAATTTTATACCAGACACACTATAATTGAATACCATGACAAATTCTATCCTGGAAATAACCGAGAACGAATACCTGATAAAACTTAACAGGAGTAATTTCGACCTGTCATTTATCCGCAGCCTGTTAAAAATTGTTGAAGTATCTAAACCCGCAAAAGAAAAGCTTAATGATGCCGACAGCGGTTTTTACAACCATATTGTAGACAGGCACATAGAGCCATCAATAGGCCACTCATCAGAACCTGACTATTACAGCAGCATCGACGAAAAATAATCTTTATTGATCTTTCTTTAGAACTTTTGACGGAAACCGCCGCGTACTACCTGCTGCTTATCCATCTGTGCCATTTGGCCTTTCATCATTTTTATTTGGTCCGCAAGTAATTTGTTCTTGTCGTCCTTAGCGGCTTCTTTCAGGTAAATTTCGGCCTCGCGCTTGTTACGTTTCGCCATTGCTATACCCGCAAGGCTTAGTTTGGCCAGGGCGATATTATGCGACATGCCCATACCCAATTGCAGGGCTTTCTTAAAGTATTTTTCTGATTTTAACGGTGCCGTGCGCGATTCTATTAAACCTATAAGCAGGTTGTAGTAACCATGCTGGCTTTTATAAAGTTGTTTTTCGTAATTAGTGATTTTGGCCAGGTAGGCCTCTGCTTTGGCAGAGTTTTCTTTACGCAAGTAAAACTGCGCCATTATCATATTCTCGTTAAAAAAGAAGGTAAGCAAGGTGATGCCACCTAACAGAAATACGGTTATCCCCCAGCCCCAAAATCCAAAGGCACATAGCGTAACACCCGCACCCATTATAACACAAGCAATAATTAACCTAACTATATTTGACATAATTTGTATTAGTATAAAAACAGAGTGCAAATATCGTTATTTGTAAGCTAAATAAAACATCAGTATTTAATATTTATGGCCGGAGAATTAGAACCATCGTGGAAGAAACATTTAAGCTCGGAATTTGAAAAACCCTACATGCAGGAACTTAAAAGTTTCTTAAAAACAGAGAAAGATGCAGGCTACATAACCTACCCGCGCAATGCCGATATCTTCAACGCTTTTAACATTACCCCGTTTGATGATGTTAAGGTAGTGATATTAGGCCAGGATCCTTACCATGGGCCAAACCAGGCGCATGGGCTGTCTTTCTCGGTACAAAAGGGTGTTGCTGTACCACCGTCGTTAAAAAACATTTATAAAGAATTGGCTACCGATATCCCCGGCTTTACCATCCCCCAAACCGGCGACCTTACAAAATGGGCGCAGCAAGGCGTGCTACTATTAAACGCTACCTTAACGGTACGCGCGGCTACAGCAGGCTCGCACCAAAAAAAGGGTTGGGAAAAATTTACAGATGCAGCGATCAAAACCCTTTCTGACGAGAAAGAGGGCATTGTATTTATCCTATGGGGTGCTTACGCTCAATCTAAGGCGGCGCTTATCAACCCCAATAATAATCACCTCATTATCAAATCAACCCATCCCTCACCACTTGCAGTAAGCCACGGGGGGTTCTTTGGCTCTAAGCCTTTCTCAAAAACGAATGAGTTTTTAAAGAAGCGAGGAAAAGCTGAAATTGACTGGCAAATCTGAGTCCTCCAATTAAATGGCAGCTACCAGGCCTTATGCCCGCTTGCTTATTTTATTAAAAGATATTTGCTTTTGCCTGCTGCACTTAAACCTGAATGTATTATGACCGTTATTTTTTTCATGTTTTGTGATCCGCCCTTGCACACGTTCGCGCCATAATTTAAAACTCGACAGTTTCATTTCCTTACGCATCAATGCTATAACCTGTTGTTCAGAACAACCAAATTGGTATTTAATGGCATCGAACGAAGTGCGATCTTCCCAGGCCATTTCAATGATCCGGTCTGTTTCTAAAGCAGTTAGCGTTATTTGCTCATTCATATTAAAGATGTAATTTCTTCGGCCAGATTTTTTAAGTCCTCTTTGCTGCCAATGGTTTTCTTTTCGTAATGTTCCAGGTGAAAGTTCTCCAACTTTTGTAAAATATATTGGAGCGTGAACTTTTCTGCCATAGTGAGCTTGCCGGTAATGATGGTACCAACATAGCTCATATGCTCAAATATTTGAAATAATAGTTTTTTGCCTTCATCTGTAATGGCTATATGTTTACTCCTTTTATCCTTCTCGTCATCCCATTGCCTCACCAAACCCGAGGCAATTAACCTCCTTATTACTTCTGTACCTGATGTTTTTTCCTGTAGGTTATGGCTGATCAGCTCACTTTTGGAAAGATGAGTATGCGTTAATAAAGTTGCCAGCGCGGTAAAATCTTCTGCTGTTTGCAATGGTGTACCCTCTAACGCCTTTTTGATATAATGTTTTGCATAACGGCTCATGAAAACAAATAGCCTGCCTATGTTATTGTCCAGCTGATAAGCTATATCAAGTGCTTCGCTGTTAACGTCACCAAATCTAACTTCGTTGTTAACCGTATTGCCTGCTTTGTCACCAACTTTATTTAACAAAAAACCTGCAAAATCTTGTATGGAGGCCTCCCGGCCTTGATTCTCTTGCTCCAGTTCTTCTACAAGATTTATTAGTTGATGAATAAGTTGGTATGATTTCATTCTTTTAAATTAGCACACGGTTATTTTGCAAATTTAGTTCTTTTAGTGAGTTCCGGGTTTTGTGTTTTAAACGCAGCGTAAGCCGTTCGGTAATTTTGCTTAGGGTCGCCCTGCGGCTTAAGGCTTTTTAGCAGATTAAGTGTTTTAATTAGCGTCACCTTATAAGCAGGTAATTCGGGCGCATCAATCGCCAGCATATCTGCTATATCTTTACCCAGCAAGTAACGCATCAGGCCCAGTATGTCGTTAGCAGTCGCCTTGCTTTTATTAACCGAAAGGATGTGATCTGTTAATGACCTCGTTAATTCCCGCCCATGTTCGGAAACAGAGAATTGCCGCTGTTTTATAATAGTATCCAGCTGCTGAGCTATTTTAGAATCTTCGGGAATCAGGCTTTCATCCAATCCCGACAAATAACCTGCTACTGCCCAGATGTGCATATATGCTGTCTGATCTTCCCTGCTAACGCTATAACCCAGCATCCTTAATCCGCGAATTACGATAAGCGAAAATGACAAATTGGTACCGGCCATGTCTTCCTGATTGATGGGTATTCCCCAGTCATCGTTCCAACTACCGGTTTGCAGCGTATAGTAACGTACCGCCGCGTGCATAATGCGCACCTTTAAAATCTCTTCATAGGCGTTACCACCCTTATCGAAAGCATCCGGCCCCATCACTTCCCAAACAAAAACAGCGGTATCAAAAAGCCTTTTGGTAGTTTGTTTACGGATCAATTCGGACAAGTAAAGCACCATTGCCCCATTGGCGGCATTATAGCAGTAAGGCAACGATAACAAGCCGAGCAAACTCATGATGATCTCCGAATGCTTGGCAAAGAAAATAGACCCAGCTTTCATAAGCCGGGGTTGTACCCAGGCGGGAAGCTCAGCGGCCTTGTCAATAAATTCAAAACCCGGAAATGAATGTTGTAGCAACTTTAAATGTTCGGCCCCCGGCTGCCCGGCCATCCACTGTTGTAACTGCTGCTTCTTTACCGGATCGCTAAAAACAAAATGTATAAATTCGTCCGCCTGCGGGTCGCCCAGTTGCCGTTTAGTGTCTAAAAGTTTGTTACTGTATGGATTGTTGTTTGTCATTAGCGCATAGCATTTATAATAGCCTCAGCTGCAAGCCTGCCGCTTTTCATCGCTGCATTTATCGATCCGTTCATCAGATGATCACCGCAAGCAAAGGTGTTAGAATTTATACGCAGAGCTGTAAGATCCGGCTCATTAGTTACGTGGTCATCATTCGGCAGGGCATAAGCAATATGGTAAGTTTTTAAATGTTCCCATTGTGCTGCGTCCGGATACCAAAATTTCAATTCCGTGATAACCTTTTCCTGAAGTTCATTAAGATCCTCATTTGAGTGATCGCCGATAAGCGATAATGAAATTAAAGCATCGCCGTTTTTAGTATAATTTGGAGAAATCCTATCCATTACAGCGATATTATTAACCAGTTTGCCTGGTAACGCGTTCAAAGCAATCAGGGGAGCTTGAAACGGCCTTTTTGTAGCTGTGAAATACATATTGCATACGGAATGGTGTTCAATAACCGAAGTACCGTAACGAAGAGGTGAACGCAAAGGATCAGTAGCGATCAAAACAATATCGGCCTGATAAGTTTTTGCGTCTGCCGTAGTCACCAGGCCATTACTAACGGCTGATACATTTTGATGAAACAAAATCTCCTGCGGAGAAAGGCTTTCGGCAAGTTGTTTAGGTATCATGCCCATTCCCTTGGCGGGAACCGCAGCATCGCCTTCGCTAAACATTTTAAAAACAAACTCGAACATGCGGCTTGAAGTACTTAGCCGGTCTTCGAGAAATATTCCGCTCATAAAGGGGCGAAAGAACCGGTTCATGATCGTCTCACTAAAACCTTCCTTTTTGAGGTATTCGGTTGTGGAGATTTCCGGTTCTGTAAATATATCTTCGATACTTTTACCATGGAGCCTCAGCTTTAATCGGAGCATCCGCAGTTTATCCATGAATGTCGCGGCAGAAGATAGCAAAGTGCTTACTAATGAACCGGGCTGCCGCATTGGGTCGCCTAACTTAGTAATGCCCTCGCTGCTCAAAATCAACGCACCGGAGTCAAATTTACAAAGCTCCAGCGCCTCATAATCTAACATATCTTTAGCTTCGGGATAGGCGGTTAAAAAAACCTGGAAACCACGGTCAAGCAAGAAACCGTCCACTTTGTCTGTCCGCACCCTGCCACCTACCCCATCAGAGGCTTCCAATACCAACACCGATTTACCGGCAGCCTTTAATATTTTGGCAGCTGTTAAACCTGCTATACCCGCACCAATAATGATTACATCCGCATCTTTTTCCATCGCTTACACCTTGGGTATTGTGTTTGTATTTAATAAATGAGGTTCAACCCCGGGTTTAGCATAGGCTAATTGCCCTACAGGCTGCGGAAGGTAGTAAGTGTCTAACCCGGCTACGGTCATTGTTTTGGCGATGCCATGGTTTACTGTGCCATCCGGTTCAATCAATCCGTCTTCTGTTAAAATATGTACAATTTCGCCTATAACCAGGGTCGTACCATTAATTTCCATATCTATTAAATCACGCAGTTCTAAACCTATCCGCACATTGGATGCTGCTACAAACGGCGCTTTAAAACCCTGAACATAATGCTTTTTGAAATTGCAAATCTGAAATTCAGAAACGCCGGACGGGTAACTTGCACTTGTTTGGTGCGCCTGCATATACCATTCGGGCAATACGTTATTAAGTGTGTATTGACCTGTTGATCTGATATTGCGCAGCGTATCATTATGCTCCCGTTCGGGGCGTATCACCATACCGATAAGCGGCGGGTTGGCTCCCAGGTGAAAAACAGAACTTATGATACACAAATTGGTTATACCGTCATTACTGGTTGTGCCCAAAAGGTTTAGCGCCCGGTAGCCTATCAAACTATTGATAAGGCTGGTGCGGTATTGCTTTTCCATCTCAAATATCTGTTCGCTATTAATATTTTGCATCTTAACTTGTTTTTAAGTTACCTAAACCACCATCCAGGCCAATAATTTGCCCGGTCATCCAACTGCTTTCATCTGCCAACAAAAATGCAATTAGCCGGCTTATATCTTCGGGGTGCCCTATCTTGCTGTTAAAAATCATGAACCTATATACTTTAAAAATTCGTTCCTTGTTTCAACTGTCAAAAACTGCCCGCTGTACTCAGCTGTAAGCGTGGTACTCCCTGCATCCCTGATGCCCCGGCTGGATACACAATGGTGGTGAGCATCTATAATAACGGCAACATCTTCCGTTCCTAAAGCCTCTTTTAGCATATTGGCTATTTGCATAGTCAATCGTTCCTGTATCTGCGGCCTTTGTGAACAGTATTGAACTATCCGGTTCAACTTTGATAAGCCTATCACCTCCCCTTTGCTGATATAGGCTACATGCGCCTTGCCCACAATGGGGACAAAGTGATGTTCGCAGTTACTAAAAACAGCGATATTACGTTCTACCAGCATCTGGTTGTAGTTAAACGGATTTTTAAATAAGGTAGGATTGGGCTTATTGGCAGGGTTCAAACCGCTAAATATCTCTTTAACATACATTTTAGCCACACGCTTAGGTGTATCTTTTAAGCTGTCATCCTCCATATCCATCCCCAAAGTTTCCATAATAGCGGTGAAATGCCTGGCAATAAGTTCCATTTTGGTATCGTCATCCATTTCAAATGCATTTGGCCGGAGTGGGGTATCATAGGCAGAATTATATTGATCCTGTTCCAAATCAGTTACCACCTGCTCTAAGGTTAAGTTGTTTGATGTTTCGTGCTTTATCATGAAATTGTGTTAGTATAAGGTAATTGGAAATTAATTGACAGCCGGCTTATTTCAGACATTTTGGTAATAGATATCTAGTACCTTTCCGAGGCATATTTTAAACCATTCGGTGTATTTATCAGGATGTTCAGATATTTCAGCACTCAAAATGTCTGTATCCACATACCGGAAGCCGGCAACTTCAGCAGGATCGGGCGATGGCAGTTCATCACTAATCCCCATAAAAACATGGTCATATTCGTTTTCTATCAGGCCGTTCTCAAACTCATGGCGGTATATAAATTGAAATAACTCGGTAAGTTCACATTCCATGCCCATTTCTTCCTGTAACCGTCTCCGAGCCGCGACGGGCGTAAATTCGCCTAAATATGGATGGCTACAGCAAGTATTTGTCCAAAGCCCGCCTGAATGATATTTATCTAAAGCCCTTCGCTGAAGTAGTAATTGGCCTTGGCTATTAAATATAAAAACAGAGAAAGCACGGTGAAGTGTCCCTGTACGATGAGCGGCCATTTTATCCATAGTACCAATTGCCACGCCGTCAGTATTTACGATCATTATTCCCTTTTTCAAATTGCAGTTGCTTGTATTGAACATTGACAGTAACTCCATATTTAGGAAAATACTGTTTTACTTACCAGCCAAAAGTAATACAATAATGCACCATATGATTAAAAATAAAACGATATTATATAATAACGACTAATTATTAATTACAGATGACACAAAACGCTGGCAAATGATAAATATGGATTGGCTATTATTGGTAGTAAAGTTATTACACAACTAAGCGCCTTACTGATCAGAATCGGAGAAATGTTTTAACACAGTCTTTACCAAACAGCATCTAAATAGAAAGCCCTGAAATAGGTAAACTATTTCAAGGCTTTCGATGATATGTCACAAAACCCGCATAACGGGAGATTATTCACCAATTGTTTATTAACAATGGTTTAATGAGTAATACAAGACCACGAAGGTAACCATTACGCCGCTGTAAGTTTTTGAACCCTGCCAACAAGCTGATCCAGATCAAACGGCTTTGCGATAAACCCGCTGGCACCGGCTTCATTAGCAATCCGTTCACCTTCCCTGCTGGCCGATATAACGATCACCGGCAGATTGCGCGTGTCAGGATCGTTCCGAAGATTGCGTAGCACCTGGTCACCTGATAAAACGGGCATCCATAAGTCAAGTAAGATCAGGTCCGGCTGTTCGTTTTTGATCTCCTCGTAAATATGTAAGCTATTCTTGATGGTAATGGTTTGGTATCCGCTTTCGGTTAAAATAAACTCCAACATATCCAAAATCCCTTCATCATCATCGCAAATTAGTATTTTTTTATCGCTCATAACTGGCCCTTTCGTTTAAAGGTACTGTAAAACTGAAGGTAGCGCCTTTACCAGGTTCGCTTTCTACCCATAAACTTCCTCCATGATTTTTGATAATCTGATCACAGATGTACAGGCCAATACCCATTCCCGGAAAGCGTTGCTGTATCTCACCAACACGATAGAAACGATCAAATATTTTTTTCTGCTCATCCAGGCTAATACCCATACCGTAATCAGTTATAGCCACTTTAATGTAATTACTTACTCGTGAAAGGTGGATGTCGACTTTATTAGCCTCGGGCGAATATTTTATTGCATTGGAAATTAAATTATTTACCACCTGCACCATATGCGATTCATCACCGTTAAAAGTATCAGAAGCCTTTCCGCTAATTAAAAGCTTGTGGCTGGGATTGGCCGATTGCAGGTTTTCTACTGCTTCATGTATTGTCTTATCAAAATCAAAAGTTTCTTTATGCAATTCTATATTCCCGGTTTGTATGCGAGACACATCAAGCAGCTCAGCAATAAGACTATTAAGCCGCTCGACATAAATACCGGTTTTACGCAAAATTTCCTTTAGCTTTTCGCTAACATCCATAGGCATAAGTTTCTGCATCATCTGCACATAACCCTTAATGGTTGTAAGCGGCGTTCTTAACTCATGGCTGGCAATAGAAAGAAAATCATCTTTCCGTCGCTCAATATCCCGCCTTTCGGTTATATCTTCAATAGCAATCAAAATGCGGTCACGGTATTGTCCTTCTAACTCTATACGGTGCGCATTAAGTATCATAAGCTTCCTACCTATATGTGGGAAGTCGTGCTCTACCTCAAACTCTTCTACAGGGTTATTAGTTGGCAATATATTTTCCAGTAATTCTTTTAATTGAGAGATATTCCATTGCCCGTTACCTAATTCATAAAGTTGCCGACCCTCTGTTTCTTCTTTTGAAACCTTAAAAGTTTTCAAAAAATGATCATTTATACTTAGTACCTTTAAATCAGGGTCCAGAACGATCAGGCTTTCCCGCACAGTTTCTACAATACTGGCCAGGTAATCTTCGCTTTCTTTTAAACTACGTGTACGCTCTTCTACCCTGCGCTCCATTAGATCCTTTTGCTGCTGCAGTTCAGATTCAGCATTTTTCCTACGGGTAATATCATTTTGCACGCCAATAAAATAACAGGTGGCACCTTCACTATCCTTTATCGGCGACATATATAGTTCATTCCAAAAAAGCGTTCCGTCCTTGCGGTAATTGCGAATCTCTACAACGGCACTTTCACCATTAATTACTGCATTACGTAGCTGTTCACGCTGTGGCTGGCCTCTGTCATCCTTTTGCAGGAACCGGCAGTTATGCCCAATAATTTCCTGGCGGCTATAACCGGTAATGGTTTCGAAGGCCTTATTGCAATAAATGATTGGATTGTCGGGCTGTAAGTGATCAGTCAGGATCACCCCCGAGATGGAGGCATCAAGCGCCTTGATCAACAAGGTAAGGTCTTGTTTGAGGGTATCGTTTGAGAAGCTAAATTCCCCGTTTATTAAACTATCCAATTCTTGTATATTTTAAATTGGATATTTTAACAGCGCCTTATTGGTATTGTTTGGAAGGTAAGAAGATAATAATATTCCCAAAAGTTGTTTTTAAAAAACTACATGTAGTTCCTATCAACTTTTGGGTTTGCAGCGCATCAAACTAATATCAAAAAAAATCTGCCTTATTGGCTATGTAATAGCTGCACTATGTGCAGACCTGGGTCTATTGTTTATTTTACTTTTACCGTTTTTTTCACTTTGACGGCTGTAGGGCCTTTTTGACCTTGTTCTATCTCAAAAGTAACTTTATCATTTTCCCTTATTTCTTCGGTCAACGCGTTAACATGCACAAATATGCTGTCCTGGCTATCCAGATCTTTGATAAATCCGTAACCCTTTGACTCGTTGAAAAAGGTTACAGTACCTTTACGTACCGTCTCTACAACAATGTCCTCTTGTTTAGGCGTACCAATCTGTATATCTTCTACCTGTATCTTTGTGCGCATACCCAGATCCTGAGGTACCGATGTAAGGTTACCATTACCATCAACATAGGCCATCATATCGCCTAATCCCTGTCCTTTTACGGCGTTGGTTTTGCGGTCGTCAGCCTTCTCTTTTTTGTCCAGTTGTTTCTTCTGTTTTTTCTTTTCGCGTTCTTTTTTACTAAATGTTTCTGTGGATCTACCCATGTGTAATTTAAATGATGTTTACAAAAAAAGCATCCTCCTTAACGGAAGATGCTTCACAATGATTATATAGGTTGTTAAGCTAATTTTACATTTACTGCGTTAGGCCCTTTACGGCCTTCTTCTACGTCAAAACTAACAACGCTGTTTTCGCGAATGTTATCGATAAGACCTGTAGAGTGAACAAAGATCTCGCTGCCACCATTATCAGGTGTGATAAATCCGAATCCCTTTGTTTCATTAAAAAATTTTACTGTTCCTTGTTGCATTATATTTATATTAATAAGCCCACAAGGTACGCATAATAAACCGATATATTTTATTTTAAATCAAATGCTTAGTATTTCCACTACTATCTTGTCAGATCACTGTGGAAATACTAAGCCGATAACTCGCTTACCTCCAGCCGCCACCAAGGCTGCGGTAGATTGAATTTACCGCGGTAAGCTGCGCCTTTTTGGTCTCTACCAGCTCCAGCTTTGTAGCAAGGGCGTCTCTCTGGGTCATCAATACCTCAAAGTAATCGGCCCGGGCCGATTTGAACAGCGCGTTTGATATATCTACAGATCTGGTTAACGCATCTGCCTCCCTGGATTTAAGGCTGTAACGTTTCTCCAAATTATCAATAGCATACAGTTGCGTATTAACTTCTATGTAAGCGTTCAGTATCACTTTTTGATAATTGTACATAGCCTGCAACTGCCTTGCGTTAGCGCTGTTAAACTCGGCTTTAATACCGGCCCTGTTCACCAGCGGCGCGGCAATGTCACCTGCTATAGAATAAATTAGCGACCCGGGATACTTAAACAGGTAGCTTGGCTTAAACGCCTGGAAACCTAATGCAGCCGAGATACTGAACGACGGATAAAATTCTGCACGGGCTACCTTTACATCCAATTTAGCGGCTATCAGATCAAGCTCGGCACGTTTAACATCGGGCCTATTTGCCAGCAATTGCGACGGGACACCTGCATGGACAGCTGCCGGTGTAAAGGTTAAAAAATTGTCTTTGTCGCGGATCACTTCCTGCGGATAGCGCCCCAACAATAAGTTAAGATCATTTTCGGTCTCCCGTATCTTTTGCAACGTTTCAAATTCCATTCCCTCAGAGCTTAATACCTCGGCCTGGAATTTTTGCACTGCCAGTTCAGTAACACGGGCAGCTTCCTTTTGCACCTTAACAATTTCGAGCGCGTTCTTTTGCAGCTGAATGCTTTGGCGTATAATAGCCAGCTGGCTATCTAACGATTGCAGTTCGTAATATGCATTGGCTATTTCGCTTATTAAATTGGTGATAACAAAGTTTCTCCCTTCTATAGATGACAGGTACCGGGTTACAGCAGCTTTTTTGGCGTTATGCAACTTCTTCCATATATCTATTTCCCAGTCCGCATAAGCGCCTACCCTGTAATCAGCCAGCGGATCCGGCACTTCCCTGCCCGGCGTAATATCCGTTGAAGCATCACCTGCCCCCTGGCTGGTGTACCGGCCCGCTTTCTCTAACCCAGCCCCTGCCCTTAAACCAACTGTTGGCGATAACTGGCCCTGCCTTATGCCAATATCGTTCTTAGCTATCTCTATCTCCTGCAGGGTGGTCATTAGCTCCTGGTTATTCTTTAATGCAGTATCAATAAGATTAACCAGGTTGGCATCCGTAAAAAAATTGCGCCACTGCATAGCGGCTATGTTCGTCGTATCGGTGCTGTTATTATACGTACCAGGCAGTGGCTTATTTAAAGCCACCTGTGTAATTGCAGGAACTTTACAGCTTGCTATACCCAAACAAACGGCCAGTACTGTAATTCCTTTATATCTATTAAAACTATACATGGTTATTGTCAATTTCTTCAGTAAATGGGTTCTCATCTTCGTATTTAGCAAGCTTGCGTTTCTCTGCTATGGTGCCGAATATGTAGTATAGGCCCGGGATAACAAACACACCGCAAATGGTGCCTAAAAGCATCCCTCCGGCGGCGGCAGTACCAATGGTTCTGTTACCTACCTTACCCGGGCCGGAAGCAATTACCAAGGGTATTAACCCCGCAATAAAGGCGAATGAGGTCATCAAAATTGGGCGGAACCTGGCTTTAGAGCCTTCCATAGCTGCTTCTAACACAGATTTGCCTGCGGCATGGCGTTGCACCGCGAACTCCACGATAAGTACTGCGTTTTTACCCAACAAACCAATCAGCATCACCATAGCTACCTGAGCGTAGATGTTGTTTTCGAGTCCGGTTATCTTTAACAATAAGAATGCGCCAAAAATACCTGCAGGTAAAGACAGGATAACCGATAGTGGTAGGATAAAACTTTCGTACTGTGCTGCAAGAATGAGGTAAACAAAGGCTAAACAGATCAGGAAGATATAAACCGCCTGGTTGCCCTGGGCAACTTCATCGGCAGAGATACCGGCCCAACCAATACCGAAGCCACGTGGCAGCGTTTTTTCCGCCACCTCCTGTATTGCTTTGATAGCTGTACCGCTACTGAAACCAGGCGCGGCAGAACCGCTAATCTCGGACGAATTGTACATATTGTGCCTTGTGATCTCAGACAAGCCGTAAACCTTTTCCAGTTTCATAAAATCGGAGTAAGGCACCATCTCATCACGATTGTTCTTTACGTACAGCTTCAGTATATCGTCCGGCTGTGCCCGGTACTCGGGGCCCGACTGTACGATCACCTTGTAATTGATACCAAATTTGATAAAGCTGATCTCGTAGTTACTACCCACCAATGTAGAAAGGGTATTCATGGCATTATCTACCGTAACTCCCTTTTGCAATGCCAGATCGTTATCTATCTTAAGCATATACTGCGGGAAACTGGCGCTGTAAAAACTAAATACCGATGAAAGTTCCTTGCGTTTACTTAGCTCTTTTACAAAGTCGTTATTAACGGTTTCCATGAGCTTGTAATCTCCGGAACCCGCTTTATCAAGCAAGCGTAACTCGAAACCGCCTGCTGCCCCATAACCAGGTACCGCAGGGGGCTGGAAAAATTCGATGTTAGCGCCTGGAATGTCCTTCGACTTTTCTTCCAACTCGTTTATTATTTCCTGTACAGAATGCTTGCGTTTGTCCCAATCTTTGAGGTTTATCAAACAGGTACCCGAGTTTGAACCTGTACCTTCTGTAAGTATCTCATAACCTGCCAAAGCGGATACAGATTGTACACCATCGACAGTTTCGGCAATTTTTTGCAGCTTTAACGCAATATCATTGGTTCTCTCGAGTGACGAACCCGGGGGCGTTTGGATGATCGCATAAAACATACCCTGATCCTCATTTGGGATAAAGCCCGTAGGAACGGTACTGTTTAACAGGTAAATACCTGCGCAAAAAACAATTAGGGTAATAAAAGTAACCGAACGCCTGCTTACAATACTCCCTAATACGCTTTGATATTTATCTTGCGACTTGTTGAATTTGTTATTGAATCCATCTAAAAATCTGTTTACCGGTGTCTTCTTGCGCGGCTTTCCATGATTATTCTTCAAGATCATGGCGCATAACGCAGGTGTTAAGGTAAGCGCCACAATACCCGATAACACGATAGCTGTTGCCATGGTGATAGAGAATTGCCGATAGAAGATACCAACCGGGCCAGACATAAACGCAACAGGTATAAACACCGCGGCCATCAGAAAAGTGATGGCAATAATAGCACCTGCAATTTCGTGCATGGCTTTTTTTGTGGCATTCAATGGTGAAAGATGCTCCTCTTCCATTTTAGCGTGTACAGCCTCAATTACTACAATGGCATCATCTACTACAACACCAATAGCAAGCACTAATGCAAATAGGGTAATTAAGTTTAGCGTAATACCAAAAAATTGCATAAAAACAAACGTACCTATAAGGGATACAGGAACCGCCATAGCGGGAATAATGGTAGAGCGCCAGTCGCCTAAGAACAAGAATACAACCAAACCTACCAATATAAAGGCCTCAACCAGCGTATGAATTACCTTTTCGATAGAAGCGTCCAAAAATTTGGAAACGTCATAACTGATCTCGTAATCTACACCTTTAGGGAAAGAGGTTTTCTTGATCTCTTCCATTTTAGCCTTTACATCCTTAATAACCTGGCTGGCGTTACTTCCATAAGATTGCTTTAACACGATAGCTGCTGAAGAACGGCCGTTAAGGTTAGAATAGATATCGTACATGGAACTACCAAATTCTATATCGGCCACATCCTTTAATCGCAATATCTCGCCGTTGGCATTGGTTCTTAGCCCTACGTTTTCGTACTGCTCCTTTGTAGTAAACCTGCCCGAGTATTTTAAAACGTACTCAAAAGCTTGAGACCGTTTACCCGAGCTTTCGCCGGTTTTACCGGGGGATGCCTCCAAACTTTGAGCAGCCAGGGCTTCCATCACTTCATCTGCAGATATTTTGTAGGCCAGCATCCTGTCGGGCTTCAACCATATCCTCATGGCATAATCGCGGTTACCCAAAATATCCGCGAAGCCTACCCCATTAACCCTTTTTAATTCAGACAGGATATTGATCTCCGAAAAGTTATATAAAAACTTCTGATCCATCGATTTATCCTTACTGTAAAGGTTAACATACATCAGCATGTTAGATTCTTCGCGGGTTATCTTCACCCCTTCACGAACTACCAGCGGCGGCAGCTTGTTTACAACAGATGCCACACGGTTTTGTACATTTAGCGCCGCCTGGTTAGGATCGGTACCAAGGTTGAATATAATTTGTACAGATGCTTCACCGTCATTACCCGCATCCGAGGTCATGTACTTCATGCCGGGGACACCGTTTAGCGCCCTTTCCAGCGGAATAACGACAGATTTGATCATTAATTCGCCGTTGGCGCCCGGGTAATCTGCCGTTACGTTCACCTTGGGTGGGGAGATGGACGGGAACTGGGTCACCGGCAATGTGGTTATCGCCAGCACCCCTAAAAAGACGATCATAAGCGATATTACAATCGACAAGACCGGCCTTTGAATAAATTTATTGAACATTTAAATACGTAATTAAGTATTGAGTAATTATTCGGCTTTTAACTTTAGTTGAGAAATAACCTCTTCAGGTTTCTGGAATTTGTACTTGATCTTATCATTATCACGTACTTTCTGAACACCATCCAGCAGGATCTTATCATTAACCGAAAGTCCGCTTTGCACCACATACAGATCGGGCATCCTGGCGCTTATTTCGATATTTGTTGATTTAACTACATTGTTGTTATCAATAACAAACACGTAGGTTTTATCCTGCACTTCGTAGGTGGCTTTCTGCGGAATGACCAAGGCGTTTTTAAATGGCACTTTCATCAAAACCTTACCCGTCTCCCCATTTCTGAGCAATTTATCGGGGTTATTAAATATTGCCCTAAACGCGATATTACCGGTTTCGCTGTTAAATTCACTTTCGACAGTTTGTACGTCGCCTTTGTATTTAAAAAGCTGTCCGTTAGCCAAAAGCAGGCTTACATGACTTTCTCCCCTGTCCTTAACATCGTTTTGATAGTTCAAATACTCCGGCTCAGATACATTGAAATAGGCAAACATCTGTTTATTATCAGATAGGCTTGTTAACAATGCACCTTCATCTATAAGGCTACCCAACTTCAAGGGGATACGATCTATAATACCGTCAAACGGAGCTTTAATTTCGGTGAATGCCAAATGCATTTTAGCCAGCGCCCGTTCCGCTTTAGCCTGATCTAGCTTGGCTTGCCCCAACAGGTATTCGTTTTTTGATACAATATTTTTATCGGCAAGGGTTTTGGTGTTTTGCAATTCAATTTCTGCAGATCGGGTTTCGGCCTCGGCTTTTTGTAATTCGGCTTCAAAGGCTTGTGGCATTATCCTGAAAAGTGGCTGCCCCGCTTTTACAAACTGGCCTTCGTCTACGTAGATCTTTTGCAAATAACCTTTTTCTTGAGCCCGCACTTCAATATTCCGTACAGATTTTATTTGGGATACGTACTCTTTAGTGTAAGACGTATCAATTTTTAACGGACTTGTTGCAGCGTAGGTGGCAGCTTCTTCCGTTTTTTCTTCTTTGTTCGAGGTACAGCCGGTGTTGTATAAGAGAACGCACAGGGCAACGAACATCACATTCCTATTCATGGTATATTAAAAAATTTGATTTTTGAAAGCAAGCAAAAAACCGGTGGGATTATAAAAAGCATCAGCCACGTAAAACGCATCAGCAACAAATAGCCGGTTTGCTAATTAAGAATGTTGCTTGTAATAAAATATAGAAACAATTGATCTATAACCTGTTTAAACCTGATGCACAGTTGTGCTTCAGATCCTTAGGACCCGTTGGGCTATATACTTGTCTGTTGTGACAATTAACGATGAGGAATCGTTAAACTGATTTTTGTAGTTTTTTTGATAATCTGAAAAAAGCTGTACGTAGAATTGACCTATAACAAATTTAGTCAGCAACAAATGCTTTCTGGCTGATACATTGTCACTGTCATCATCATCGATGTCAACAACTAAATCATCAATATCGTCCAGATCTGCAATTTGAAAGTAGGGATCAATACAAGTTGATTTTTCGAAACGGGCATGGCTTACCTCGAGGCTGGTTTTTGCCTCGGGGGTATGATCATGAGCCTTTGTTATAAGTTGGCACAGTGCAAATAAGAATATGATAACTAATCTCATGTATCCGGCGTAAAAATAGCAAGGATTTATTAACAATATTAATAAAAGCGCACAAAATAATCACAAAATTGCAAATAAACACATTCCGGGTATAATGGTTTAGAAATGAGGCGTCAAATTCTTTATAATATAATTAGGTGTTTAGTAAGGAAGCTTAGCGTGCAACTTTTTTGCCCGGAGGTATTCTAAAAGTTCTTTCGGCCTGTCCGTTTGTAACACCATTGCACCGTGAGCCAGCAGCCAGTCCCAGCTGTCTTTTTTGTTCCCTTCTTCTACAGCCAGGTCGTCGTCGTGGCCGGCGTTGAGGGATGCCCAAAGCGAATTAAGCCAAACCTTAGCACCTGTGCGGGTAATAAACCTGCTATCCAAAAGTATAGCAGAAGTATCGGTTTTAAAGTTCAACTCAAAAGCCCATGGCTTCATGTGTTGCAGGTACTCGTTAATAATTGACCGGGCGTCCGGCTTATCAAGGTTAACAACAGGCATATAGGTAATGCTGTCTATCAGGCTGCCATAGCGTTCTTTTAGTACCGGGTAAGTTACCTCTGCCTTAAATAAGGCCTGTTTCAATGTGCCGGTTTCATTAAGCACCTTATAGGCTTCGCGGTAATACGGGTAGCTCTTGTCCAGGTTTACCATAACCGGTTTGCCTTTAAGCGCTAACATCACCTCTTTAAATGTTGGTATAGTATTGCGGGTAACGCGGCCTAAACCATTCTTTAAACCAAACTTACGGATCTCTTCGAGCGTGTAATCAGACGGTTTGCCTTTACCATTAGTGGTTCTGTCGATGGTTTGGTCATGCATAATAACTAGTAGGCCATCTTTGGTTTTATTCAAGTCCAGTTCTACAATGTCTACACCCATGGCGGCGGCATATTCAAATGCACGTAATGAATTCTCCGGTGCATTACGCCAATCCCCCCGGTGTGCGGTTACCATTACTTTGTTTTGGGCTTTTAGGCCGCAGGCAACCAATAACAGTAAAAATATAGCCAGTGATTTTCTCATCTTAATTAAATTAAAAAGGGGGATTTTAATCCCCCCTTATGTTGTTAGTTATAGCCCGGGTTCTGATACATCTTTTCCGGATTCAGTTTGTACTCGTCAAACGGGATTGGGAAGTATATGTCTTTTGTGGTGAAGTTGGTAAGTTTAGGTATACCAAAATCAGCCTGGCTTTTAGCTCTAAAATAAATAACCAGGTCCTGGGCATTAAAAGTACGCAAAAGATCGAACCAGCGGTGGTGCTCAAATGCAAGTTCTACACGACGTTCGTGCAGGATAGCCATACGCAGGTCGGAGTATTTGGCAGCATAAGCCGGGTTGGTTAATGATACTGCGTAGGTTGGCATACCCGCCCTTGCACGTACCATATCCAGGTAAGTAATAGCGCCACCTGTGTCGCCAAGATAATTGCTTACTTCGGCCAACATTAATATAACATCAGCGTAACGGATAAGGATCCAGTCGTTACCACCATACCCCAGGTTTGACGCCGTAGGACTTGCATCCCTAAATTTAGTGATGAAGTAATCTTTAACAATAGGATCGTTAGCAAATTTTACCGAGAACGCCATACGCGGGTCGCCAGCTTCGTATTCCTTGATCAGGTCGGGCGTTACGTTACCACCAACACCAGACTGTGGCGCAAGTGAATTGATGTTTTCGCCTTTTGCCTGGTTGTTTGCAGCTATAGAAGAGCTATAGGTTGGGTCGCCCTGTTTGTTCACGATCTGCCAGATGACCTCCTGGTTGGCAGCTTTCTTAGCTACATCGAAAACATCAGTATAAGGGATACTGCTTAAGGCACCAAACTTACGCATATTATACGCGGCAAGCAGGTAAGTCTTTGCATTGTTAAGGTTCTCAGTGCGTTTTGCCTGATCTTGCGTGGTAGCCATGGTTAAATAAACCTGGCCCAATATAGCATTAATGGCTGCTTTAGATGTGCGGCCAAGGGTAGCACCGCTTTGCAGATCGGGCAGGTTGCTGTTTAATGCATCTTTTAGGTCGGCTACTATTTGCGCGTAAACAACGGCCTGTTTTTCGCGGGCGGTAGCTTCGGGCAATTCACCATAAGTAAGTTGTTTGGTTACCAGAGGCACATCGCCCCAGGTGCGTACCAACTGAAAATACATTACGGCCCTCAAAAATTCGGCTTCGGCAATATATTGCTGCTTTTGGGCTGCATCGCTAAAGGTTACTTTATCAATGTTTGATAACACCACATTAGCGCGAGAGATTGTACCATACAGCGATACCCAATGGCTTTTTAAATAAGTGTTGCTTGGCAGGATAGAAAAATTGCCGAACTGAAACGGCTCGCCCGCGTTAGACTGGTTATCGTTACGGCCCGTATCGTCAGACCGTTCGTCCGTCCATAAACCGCTGTTTTCACCAATATTATTGCTGCTGCGTAACGATTGGTAAATGCCATTAACGGCTGTTAAAACGTCAGACGGTGTACGAAAACTTTCGCTTAATTCAATAGCATTGGGGTTTTTCTGATCCAGAAAATCTTTTTTACATGAGGGCATTGATACTGCCAATAAAGCGGCTGCACTCATGATTATAATAATATTCTTCTTCATCTCTTTTATCATTTAATGTTAGAATGTAGCACGTACGCCTAAGTTGAACGAGCGTACCAAAGGATACACACCATAGTCGATTCCGGGGGCCAGGTTAGACGGCTGGGTGTTGTTTGATGCACCGCTGCTGTAGTTATAGTCAACTTCGGGATTGTAGCCTTTGTATTTGGTAATGGTAAACGCGTTTACCACCGAGCCATAAATACGCAGGTTACTCATGCCAATTGCTGTAACAGCCGATTTTGGCAAGGTGTATCCGAGGGTGATGTTATTACAACGCAGGAACGAACCATCTTGCAGATAGAAAGTTGATAAACGGGTGCTATTGCTTTGTGTACCTGCACGTGACGCACGATAAACGGTACCATTGCCCGGGTTTGCAGCGTTACGGTAGCGGTCGGCCACGTTTGCGTATTGGTTGCCCGATCCTTCCATATTGTACAGGTAGTAATCCTGGCCGTCCAATACATCGTTACCTTGCGAACCGTTAAAAGACGCGCTGAAGTCAACTTTTTTGTAATTAAGATTAACTGCAAAGCCGTAGGTGAAATCAGGGTATGGGTTACCAATAACCGTTTTGTCGGCATCGTTCACAATACCATCATGGTTGGTATCTTCAAAGTAAAAATCACCAACATGTAGCGGATTCGATTGAGAGGCCGACGGCGCAACTTTGCCAATGTTCTCTTCGGTAACCATACCGGCTACTTTAAAGCCGTAGAACATACCAACGGGCTGGCCTTGCTGGGTAATGTTAGTTAAGTAAGAACGCTCGGCACCATTGATAATAATAGTGTTGTTGCCGCTTAGTTTGGTAACCTTATTACGGTTGATAGAGATATTACCGCTTATGTTAACATTGAAATCCTTACTTTGAACAGCACGTCCGTCCAATTGCAGATCGATACCCTGATTACGGATCTGTGAATTGCGTAAGTTGGTTAAGATGGTTGTAGCACCAGATATTGCTGAGATTGGCTGATTGTATAACAAATCGGTAGAGTTACTGATGTAGTAGTTAGCAATAAGCGATAAACGGCCTCTTAACAATCCAAACTCGGCACCAAAATTATATTGCGAGGTTGATTCCCAGCTAAGGTTAGGGTCTGTTAAACCGTTAGGGTAAGTTGCTGATGCAACCTGGCCGTTACCAAACACCACACCGGTTGGGTTAGATAGTGTTTGCAGAGAGCCGTAATTAGGAATATTGTAGTTACCACTCTTACCCCAGGTTGCTCTTAACTTAACGGTTGATTGCTCACCAAGCAGATTGTTGTAAAAAGGCTCTTCAGACAAGGTCCAGCCGGCAGCAACTGATGGAAAGTAACCATATTTGGAATTAGCGCCAAAACGGGCCGAACCATCTGCACGGAACGAACCTGTTAAATAATATTTACCGGCGTAGTTATAAGCAACACGGCTAAAGTACGATAGTAGTGTTGTGGTTGATTTACCTGTGTTATTGTTTAAGGTAAAAAAAGCTGCATCGGCACCTTTGCCGGTTATTTCGGTAACGTTATCATTTTGGAAACCCTTTGCCGTTACAGACATAATATCGCCCATGGTTTTTTGAATGGTGTAACCAGCTAATCCATCAATACGGTGTTTACCAAATTGCTTATTGTAATTAAGGGTAAACTCGGCCAGTTGGTCATTAATTGTGGTGGTTTGCGCTACCGCATTAGCAGCAGCAATTGCCTGTGCCGAACCCGGAGGGTTAGCGCCGCTGCTTAAAGTAGTTGGCAAATAGTAATCATACTTTTCGTTATATGTATTTGTACCAACGTTTACTTTAAATGTTAAGGGATCAATTATCTTATAGCTTGCAACCGCGTTAATATTTGTACGGTAACCCTTCCTGCTTATTTTGGTGCGGGTTGCCAGGGCTACAGGGTTTTCAACACTTTGAAAACCATAAGCTGATGACTGCGCGGCGGCGGCATTAGTAGCCAGTGAGCCATCCGCATTATACGCAGGGAAGAATGGCATGTAAATTAGCGCGCCTAAGATAGGGCCGTGGTCAAACCTTCCCTCCTGCGTCTCGCGGTTATAGTTTTGCGTGTAAGAAACGTTAGCACCCACGTGTAGTTTTTTGCTGATGTCGGACTCTACGTTAGAGCGAAAGTTATAACGCTCCTGGCCTGATGACACAATGATACCCGGCTGGTTCTGGTAAGCGCCGCTAAAATAATAACGTGTGCCATTTGAGCCGCCCGAGAACGAAAGCGTATGTTTTTGGTATAAGGTTTTGCGGTATAGTTCGTCCTGCCAGTCGGTATTAACCGTTTGATGTTTCAGGGTTTGCGTTGAAAAGTCATATAGGTAATCCGGTATCTGTACGCTACCTGCGTTACCTACGTTGGTAACACGTGTAGCATTTGGGTCGCCGTACATGGCATCGTTCCATGTGTGGCCGGTGTTTACCCAAAGGTCATGATAGGCGTTATTACGGCCATCAATTACCAATTGGGCAAAGTCATCAGAGTTAAGCAACTTTACTTTATGTGCCAGTTGGTCGCTACCGATCTGTACATCGTATTCAAACTTGCTTTTACCCTCTTTACCGTGCTTGGTTGTGATCAAAACCACACCACCCGATGCCCTTGAACCGTAGATAGAAGCCGATGCAGCATCTTTTAAAATGTCTATAGATTCCACATCCTCCGGGTTAATATAAACATCGTTATTGGCGGGGTAACCATCAATAACGTACAGCGGATCTGAGCTGGCATTGAACGAGCCAACACCCCTTACGCGTATTTTTGTGCTTTGATACGGCGCACCACTGGTTTGCGACACCTGCACACCTGCAACTTTACCTACCAGGGCCTGGCCAAGGGTTGGTGCGGCCAGGTTAAGTTCGCTTGCTTTAACACTCGATATAGCACCGGTTACATCGCTTTTACGCATGGTTTGGTAACCAATAGCCACTACCTCGTTAAGCATGTTGGCCTGCGGTTTAAGTTTTATATTTAATGGGCTACCGGTGTAAGTAACCTCCTGGCTAATGTAGCCAATGAAGCTGAACACCAAAGTGGCACCCCTATCGGCATTAATAGAAAAGTGGCCTTTAGTATCGGTACTAACGGCAACAGATGTATTTTTCACCTTTACGGTTACGCCGGGTAGTGGCTGGTCGGTCTCGTCTATTACGGTACCTGTTATATTCTCGATAGTTGCTGTTTTGACAGCGGGATTAGCGGCAAATGCCGTGGTAGCAAACATTAACAGTAAAACAAACGTAATACTGTTACATGCCTGCTTTAAAAGATTGGCGGTAATCTTTTTTTGCATACATTTAAAAGTTAATTGTTGAAAGACTTATTGGTATGAGTTAATAAACAAGCAATCACTCAAACCGGACGATGTTAGCGCAGCTCCGGTTTTTGTGTTTTATACCTGTTTGTACTAGAAAGGAAACGGTGCTACATAGGCAAAAGACTTTAACGATTTTTAAATAAGTTAACTGCTTTATTAAATTAAAAGCAAAGCATAGATAACTACCTTGCTATAATGGCAACAAAGCTATCTAAGCTGTCTTAAGAAAACAGCGTATAAAGGTTAACATTCTGTTAAGTGGGAAACTATTTTACCAGGAAGTATTGGTATAATTAACGTTGTTTTTACGTGAGGATGTAACCGCGATGCCTTTATGCTCATTAATAAAGGTAAAGCCTTCCAATTCATCCATGCGGCTGTCAATTTCGATCTGTTTGATAACCTGCATACTACCTGCATCGATAGATTTCTTCAGATCCACATATGTTAAACGCCATTTGCGGCCTTCAATCTGGTTTTGTATCAGGATAAGCACACCTTTGTCAGCTACCCAATGCAAGTTTTGTACCCAAGGTGTACAGGTAAATTTTTTGTAAAGCACACCCGGCTCCGACGTTTTGGTGCAATGCGCCAGCTTTTCTGGATCGTACAATCTTACTTCGTTGCCTTTATTGCCGTAATCGGCTGTGGCAACATACCATTTGTTGTTATACTTTACATATTCGGGTCGGGTGCCCTGTATGCAGGCATCATCGTCAATAGTGCTGATAATGTTGCCATCAAGCGTGCCTGTTTTTTGCAATCCCAGCCAGTTAACCTGGTATATTACAGCCTTCCATTGCGTCCCCTCCTTATTTAAACGGATAGAGTTACCAATAAAAACTTTATTACCGCCATTAAAAGCAATGCCTGTTGGGTGGCCTATAACATCCTGCCCGTTTTGGGTTAGCTTATATTCTTTGTTTATGTAAATAAGGCTGTCATTTTGCCACTTGTATTCGCGGACCATACCCACCTCGCGATCTCCGTATAAAAATATGCGGCCTTTCTGGTAAGATGCTCCCTGGCAGGCACCAAGCGAATCTACAGTAGTTTCGCGCATAATGGTGGTATTGATGTTCTTTTGAACAACCGGAGTAAGCCAGGCGGCTAATAATAATGAGATGGCAGACAGGGTAGTTTTCATTTGCTTTTATGGATCCATTGGCTCATCCGCGTCAATCTGCAACGAGGTAATAACCGGATAAAATTCAAGTGCGGTTTCAGATAATCGCTTGCCCAACTTGTACGGCACGTACTTTAACTCGTTAAGGCAGCGCTTCTCCATATTTTCTATAAAATCATTCTGGTATTTATCGGTAACGATAAGACCGGGTTTTGCAAACGGCATACCGTATCTGAAAACTATCCTGACATCGTTACGGATGTTAGTTGTAGTGTGGCGGGCATGCGGGTCAATTATTACCGCGTAGGCAGGTACATGCAGGGTTTCGATCATATACTTGCGCATTTCAACTGCCTCGTTGTTTCGGGTTTTATAAGGATGTACTGCCCCGCCCGATACAACTACAAACGGCGCTTTACCTGCAAAGTACGCCCTTGCCGCGGTGCGGCAGCGCAACATGCCCTCGCCGCTTAATGGTGTGGTCAGGTTATCCGGACCTGCCCCCGGCACCAATATATGGCTGTATGGATACCCCGCCCAATTAGTAGTTTTTATTTTGGCGACGGCAAGTTTATTTTCGGTGGTTGCCATTGGCTCAAAGTCGCCCGCGTTGTTGCGTTCATTTATTTCAAGATAAGTAAGCGCTGAATGTAGAGGTATGGCAAAGAAAAAGCTGGTTGATCTGGTTACATCGGCAACCTCGGTTGCACAATCATACATTAATATAAGGTAGTTTTTCTTGTGAACATCAAAGCTAATAGAATCAATAACGGGATAGTTGGGCTTACGGCCTTCGGCATAAACCCCGATAGTATGGTTTACGGCCGCGGCATCTTGCTGCCAGGCTTTTATTAAAAGATTAGCCGGCGTTTCGTCTTTATATAAAATGTAACAGCCGGACGGTATTAGCTGGGTTTTAACTAATTTGTCTAACGCGTTACCGGGCTTGTATAAAGCGGCAAGGCGGCTACTTACCAGCTCAATATCGGCATCGGTAAACTTCGAAGCTGCCGGCAGGCAAAGCCCATCCTTGCAACTTTTCATCGCGGCTTGTAGGGCATTATACTTGTCTTGCGAAAGCTTGCTTAATTCTGCGTCCGTTTTTATGAGCGATTGTACCTGTTTATCCTGTTCAATTAATGTAAGCAAATAATAGTTTTTTGCTTTAACCCAATTACCGCCAGACTGCAATTTGTATGCTGCCGAGGGGCCTGCAATTTGAGATTTAGCGATGGATATAACGGTTAAAAATAAAAAGAGCAGTAGTATTTTTTTCACAAGCAGTTTATTTGATGCAAATTAGGATGATAGTTATTAACTTATTGTTACCCTTAAATTATTATGGATATTAAATAGCATAATAATTTATTCATTTAAATAATTCTATAAAAACTATAGACTTTATATATTAAAGTTTTATATTTGCATCGAAATAGTTCTTAATTAATTATCAAGAAAGACTGAGGGATAGGCCCGATGATGTCTTAGCAACCTGTACGCCAAGGTATAAAGGTGCTAATTCCTATATGTAGCAATGCAGAAAAGATAATGTAAGCAAGTTATTTGCATGCCCAATGGCAGTCATTATATCATCCCTACTTCCATCCGTTAATTGTTAATTAAACACGGACTAAAATTTAGTTTAATTTTATATGAAAACAATTATTACCCTTATTGAACGAATTAGTACGCTCAGTTTATTAAATTTCTACATCGGTTTATTCTTCCCTACCCGCATGCCTGTCATGTGTTGTTGCTGCTGTTAACTTAACAGCCGTTCTGCCGGTATAAGCATTTCCTGCTCATTTCCGGAAAAATCATTATCCATCTTATTCTTTACAGTTATTTGAGCTCAGTGGTTTGCAACTATTCTGCAAACCATGCATGAACTTGCTATAGCTTGTATTGGCATTTATTATCACAAACAATAAACAACCATGTTTAAAATTTACAAACCAATACTGGCAGTTATACTGCTATTTCTTACCATACAACAGGCAAACGCCCAGGCTGTACAAATTAGCGGATTGGTAACCGCCGCATCAGACGGGCAGCCACTGCCCGGTGTAACCGTTGCCGTAAAAGGAACAACAAACGGTACCCAAACGGATGTTGAAGGAAAATTCACCATTAAAGCAAATGCGAAGGATGTATTGAAAATCTCCTACATCGGCTTCGCCACACAAGAAATTACGGTTACTAATAATGGTGCACCGCTACGGGTAATTTTACAGGATGCACCTAATTCCCTTAACGAGGTGGTTGTAACCGCGCTTAATATTTCTAAAGATAAAAAATCATTAGGGTATGCCGTACAGGGTTTAAAATCTAAAGACTTTTCTGAAGCTAAAGAAACCAACCTCATTAATTCATTTGCGGGCAAAGTGGCGGGTGTGCAGGTAACCAGCAGCCAGGGCGATATGGGCTCGTCGCGCATTGTTATCCGTGGCGAAACTTCGGTAGCAGGTAATAATCAACCGCTTTTTGTAGTAGATGGGGTTATAGTAGATAACTCGCAATTCCAGGGTGCTAACGGCTCGCGCGATTTCCAGAACGCCATCTCCGATCTAAATTCCGAGGATATCGAATCTGTAAGCGTTTTAAAGGGGCCAAACGCCGCGGCATTGTATGGCTCGCGTGCAGCAAGCGGGGTTATACTTATCAAAACAAAAACAGGTAAAGGCGCACAGGGGCTTGGCATAACCATCAATTCCAACACGTCATTTGCTACCCTAAAAGTATTTCCCGATTACCAGAACCAATATGGCCAGGGCTCTAACGGCAAGTTCAACTATGTGAACGGTGCCGGCGCCGGTGTAAATGATGGCGTTGACGAAAGCTGGGGGCCGGCGCTAAACGGCCAGCTTATCCCACAATTTTATTCAAATGGCCAGCCGGTGCCTTTTGTGGCACATCCTAACAACGTGCGCGATTTTTTTAAAACAGGTGTAACGCTAAATAATGGCATCTCGCTGGCAGGCAGCGGCGAAAAGTTCGACTATCGCTTATCGTACAACAACCTGCACCAAACGGGGGTGGTTCCTAATTCATCACAGGGAAGAAACTCGTTCTTGCTGAACAGCACCTTTCGCCCCAATTCTAAATTAACCATCACAACCATCGCCAATTATATTAAGGATGACGCGGCAAACCTGCCGGGTGCTTATGGCCGCCGTGCTACCAGCACCATGCTTCAGTTCACCTGGTTTGGCAGGCAGGTAGATATTAACCAGCTTAAAAATTATAGAGATGCCAATGGCAACACCTTTAACTGGAATAATAGCTACTATAGCAACCCGTACTTTATTGCTTATGAAAACACAGTGGGCCAGCACAAAAACCGCATTATTGGCAGCGTTGAATTAAATTACAAGATCATCGACGGCCTATCGGCAAACTTCAGGACAGGTACCGATCATTACACCGACCGCCGGAAGATAAAAGTGGCCTATGGCACCAACGGCACACCATTCGGTTCTTATGAGGAGGATGCTTACACCGTAAGCGAAACCAATACCGAGGGGCGTTTACAATACACCAAAAAGTTAAATAACGATTTCTCTTTTGATGGATTTATAGGCGGTAACATTAGCGTGCTGCAAAACGAGCAGAACGACCAGGTAGCGCCAAAGCTTGCTGTAGCCGGTTTATATACCTTAAGCAATTCGAGAGATCCGCTGGTATCAAGCAATGTGTTTAGCAAACTAAAAACCTATAGTTACTTTGCCTCGGCACAAATTGGTTTCCGCAATTACGCGTTTTTAAATTTTACCGGTCGTAACGATTGGTCATCCACCCTACCGGTGGCTAACTTATCTTATTTCTATCCGTCGATAAACGGAAGCCTGGTGCTTTCTGAAGCGTTGGATATTAAAGGAAATGCCTTAAGTTACCTGAAGCTACGCGGCGGCTGGTCAAAAGTGGGTAAGGCAACTATCCCCTACCAGCTTATCAACTATTACAACTTCTCTGCCCCTTTTGTGCAGAACACGCCGCAGGGGGCCATATCCAACCCGCAGCAAACGCTGGCTAATATCGACCTTAACCCTAACCTAAAACCTGAAACCACAACCTCTACCGAGGCTGGTGTTGAAGCCGGTTTCTTTGCCAACAGGGTGCGCCTTGATGTAAGTTTGTACAACACTAACAGTACTAACCAGATATTACCGGTAACCGTAAGTTCGGCAACGGGCTATGGGCTAAAACTTATTAACGGCGGTAATATCAACAACAAAGGGCTTGAGGTACAATTGGGCTTAACACCCGTAAAAACAACTGCGTTTAGCTGGGATGTTACCGTAAATTACTCGCGTAATAAAAGCAATGTTATCTCGCTTTACGACGAAGGCAACCTGCAAACCTACCCATTGGGCAGCAACCGCACAGTTGATGTACTGGCCGCGGTTAATCAGCCATATGGCACCCTGTTTGGCACGGCTTACACCCGCGATGCCTCCGGGCAGATCGTTGTTGCAGCTAACGGCACGCCGGTGTTCAGCAATACCAAACAATACCTGGGTAAATTTACGCCCGACTGGCTGGGTAGCATCAACAACAGCTTCAACTACAAAAATCTTAACTTAAGCTTTTTGGTTGACGCACGCATTGGCGGGTCGATATATTCTAACACCAACCGTACAGGTACTTACACCGGGGTACTGGCATCTACCCTGCCCGGCCGCGGAACGGCCAATGGCGGCTTAAGTTATTACTACCCGGGAAATGATACCAAAAACCCGGCAGTACAAATAAACGCGGGTACGGCAGCCCCGGGTGGCGCTACGGTTTACGATGACGGTATGATATTTAAAGGTGTAAAAGCAGATGGAACCGCCAACAACACAATTATCCCGGCACAATCCTACTACAAGGGTTTTACCAATATCGACGAGGCTTTTGTTTACAGCGCTTCTTACGTAAAACTGCGCGAAGTTAAATTGGGTTATACGCTGCCTTCGCAATGGGTAAAAGGCATCGGTTTACAATCGGCAACCATATCAGTAGTGGGCCGCAACCTTTGGATCATCCATAAAAACGTCTCAAATATAGATCCTGAAACCGCATTTAATACCGGCAACGCGCAGGGCTTAGAGGACCTCACCCTGCCAACCGTTCGCAATATTGGGTTTAACGTTAACCTTAAATTCTAAACATCATGAAACTAAAATACATAACAACCATTATAACCGGCAGCATTTTGCTTTCGGCAACATCGTGCAAGAAAGACTTGGAGACGATAAACAGGAACCCAAATACATCTGAAACCGCACAGCCGGATTACCTTTTAACGGCCATCACCAAAAATATAGCTGATACCTACTGGGGTGTATCCAACAATATGGATGCCAGCCTGTTGTTTGTGCAAAACTGGTCGAAGATACAGTACACCGATCCTGACAGGTATATATACACAAATACATCCTTCCAGGATTTATGGGCAACCGGGTACACTAAGGGTGTTGCCAACCTCAATCAACTGATCACCATAGCTGATGCACAATCAAACCCCAACTACAAAGGTGTAGCACTGGTGTTAAGATCATGGGTGTTTACATTATTGACAGATAATTATGGAGACATTCCTTACAAACAAGCGGCAAACATTAAACAATATCTTACCCCTGTTTACGACAAGCAAAAGGATGTTTACTTTGCCCTGCTGGATGATCTTAAAGCGGCACAGGCAGCCCTCACTACTACCGGCCCTGCTATTGCAGGCGATATTATTTATGGTGGCAAGCCCAACCAGATAGGCTCATGGAAAAAGTTTGCCAACTCGCTTCGCTTACGTATCGCCTTGCGTATTGCCGACAGGGAGCCAGATAAAGCCAAACAGGTATTAGCAGAAATTGCTGCCGAAGGAAGCGGTTACATTAGCGATAACAGCGAAATAGCACAGTTAACCTACTCAACATCGCCAAACCAAAACCCTATAAGCAACCTTTTTGATACCCGGGACGATTACCGTATAAGCAATACTATTGTAGATAAACTTTTTGAACTGAACGATCCGCGCCTGCCGGTTTACGCCAGCCCTACAAAGGATGCAACGATAAAAACTTATATTGGCTTGCCAAACGGTTTGCTGGTTGGCGATGCCAGTGCCTATGGCTTCACCAAAACATCTAAACCCGGCACCTACTTTTTGGCACCAAGCGCACCTGCGGTTATTATTAGCTACGCAGAGGTTTTGTTTGACCGCGCCGAGGCAGCAGCGCGTACCCTAACAACAGAGAACGCTGCTGACCTGTATAAGCAAGCTATTACCGCCTCGCTTAAACAATATGGTATTGCCGATGCGGCCATTAATACTTACACCGCACAACCTGCTGTGCAGTACAATGCCGCCAACTACAAAAAATCAATAGGTGAGCAAAAATGGATAGCGCTTTTTGGACAAGGCCTGGAATCATTCGCCGAATGGAGAAGGCTTGACTATCCGCAACTGGTACCTGCCGCAGCCGGTACGTTGGGCGGTAAAATACCGGTTAGGTTTATTTACCCCGGCACCGAGCAAACCCTAAACGGAGCAAATTACAAAGCCGCGGTTGCCGGGCAGGGTGCAGATGTGCTTACCACTAAATTATGGTTTGATGTAAATTAATTTTAAGGCCATGTATTTTGTTACATGGCCTTTATAAGGTGGAGTGGCCAAGTGGTTAGGCAGGGGTCTGCAAAACCTCATACGACGGTTCGAATCCGTCCTCACACCTCTATTAACATGACACATCAAAATTGCTTTAGCAGCAATTGAAGAGATGCGAATAATTATCCCATTTTTTTATAATTTCGCCGCCCCTTAATTGGATGGAATTATACTTGTTGCTATGGGAAGATTTTTATACGGAATTGATTTTGGAACCACCAACTCGGCTTTGGCAATTTACGATGAAGAACTAAAAGAGATATCTGATACCGTAATTATTCCATCCCTAATTTACTTCTACCATCAGCCCAACCTACAACGCGAGAAAAACTATGTTGTGGGCGAAGAAGCCATAACCGCCTACCTTAACGATGGTATGAAAGGCAGGTTCATTAAATCTGTTAAGCAAATATTATCAAAAAGCAGCTTTACCGAAACCCGAATTCATAATAAAAGATATAACGCATCTGACCTGGTAGCTATTATTTTAAAGGAGCTAAAAGAACGGGCGGATAAGCTAACCGGACAGGACTGCCAGAAGGCGGTAATTGGCCGCCCTGTATTTTTTGACGACGATGATGTGCAAAAAGACACCCTGGCCCAAACCCGTTTAAATAAAGCGGCGGAGATAGCGGGGTTCACCAATGTGCGCTTCCAGTTTGAGCCAATTGGGGCTGCATTTGCCTACGAGAAAACACTTGCTAAAAAAGAAAACGTTTTAGTGGCCGATCTGGGCGGAGGCACAACCGATTTTACCTACCTGGTACTTGATCCGGATAAAGCAGAGAGCAAGGACAGAAAGGAGGATATGATGGCTACCGGTGGTATTTATATTGGCGGTGATAGCTTCGATTCGGCTTTTATGTGGGATAAGGGTACACCCTACTTTGGCAAAAACACCCGGTATGAAGCCACACCGGGCAAGGTGTTAACCGTTCCCAAATCACTTTTCGCTAACATTTGTTCGTGGGAGCAAATGAACTTTTTTAACGGGCCGCGTATTAAAAAAGATATTGAAGACTACTATTATTTTTCGGGAAATGATCGTCAGTTTAAAAACCTCATTACGTTGATAGACCATAATTTAGGCTATTCGGTTTTCCAAGCTATCGAGCAAACAAAAATTACCCTTACCAATAATGATAGTGCTGTATTTAACTATCATAATATGGGTATAGATATAAATGAAAAAATCCCGCTAACCGTTTATGAAAACATTATAGCAAAGGATGTAAACCGTATAGAAAATTACCTGGATGGTTTTTTACTTCAAAACAGTATCGACCCTAATAGCATCGACAGCCTTTTTTTAACCGGAGGTACATCTATGGTAGCCAGCATCCAAAAATTGTTTAAGCAGCGTTTCCCACATGTCAACTTAAACTCGGGCGATAACTTTAAAAGTGTAGCCAAAGGTTTAGCTTATAGTGGCTACCTTTTTTAAATGGACATTAGGTCCTGTATTTATTTCAAAGTTAAAGCCTCGCCCTCAAAAGTTATTCCCTCCCAACCATTAGCAATAAATTGCCTGATGTTTTGGTGGTCTGTACCATCCGGAGTGTCTAATACAGCTTTATAATGCTCTGCAAATAGCAGTAGCGCATCATCCTTACCTAAATTATTTAATTTGGCAAAAGTAAACACCTTAGCACTACCCTGGTTTTGTGTTGCCTCATTATAGGTATCGCCATTTTTAAATGCTGTTGGCTGGTGGTTGTAGTTGCTTTCAATAAAGCTTATTACATCAGCAAAGTTAGCTGAATTGGTTTCTAAACCTTTGATTAAATCCGATAATCCTTCTTTCATAGATCAAAATTAACAAAACCTAGAATAAGGATTGCTTAAAAGGCGTACCAAACGATTCGCCTTTTTAATAAATATGGTTTTATAACGTCCATTCAGGCCTTTCCCAGTGGCAGGTATAGCCGTAAGGATTTTTTTGAAGGTAGTCCTGGTGCTCGGCTTCGGCATCCCAAAAATCAGCAGCAGGTACAACTTCGGTAACAATTTTACCAGGCCATTTGCCCGATGCTTCCATTTCTGCTATCAGCTCATTCGCGGTATCACGTTGCTCCTCGCTCAGGTAAAAAATAGCCGATCGGTAAGACATACCAACATCATTACCCTGCCTGTTGCGAGTTGTTGGGTCGTGTATCTGGAAAAAATATTCGAGTAGCTTGCGATAAGGCAATGTCTCGGGGTCAAAGGTTATGGCTATTCCCTCTGCATGTGTACCGTGGTTGCGGTAAGTAGCATTAGGCACATCACCACCGGTATAGCCCACTACGGTTTTTATCACGCCCGGCTGATGCCTTATCAGTTCTTCAACTCCCCAAAAGCATCCTCCGGCAAGTATGGCTTTTTCAGTATTCATATTCAGTTTGTTATTTGTTAGCGGGATCAAGCCCCATTATTAATCTAATAGCTAAATTATAAATAATAGACCTAACCTCTATCATTACCCTGTCATGGTTTACAGATAAGCTATATATTATGTATGTTGATAGTTTTATACCTGCTATGAAACCAATTATTTTACTTTTGCAGCATGACAGATGAGGAGCTGATAGCCTATTTTGAGCACGCCAAATTACCGGAAACGTTACGTTTAGACAGGGCAACCACGCAACATAATGTAGCACAGGCCGTAAAAAACAACATGGACCTTATGACAGATTTAACCAACCACCGTTGCAGGCACCGTTTAAGCAGAATTGCTGCCGCTTTTGAGAAACCATACGACGGACCCGAAATACCAAGATTTTAAACAGAAAAAGGCTTTAGCGTGCATCTAAAGGCCTTTGTATAAAAAAGATGCTGATTAAAGATTTAAACTTTCAATCTTCTTTACGTATTCGGTTGGGATATCTTTAGGGTTTATCTCTACAGCGATGATCACAGGGCCATCTTTATAGGCGAATGCCCGCTCAAGTGTTTCATAAAACTTTTCGGTATCGTTTACACGAAAACCTTTCCCGCCGCCAAAAACTTCGGGGAGATTCTCATACTTCCAGCGGTTAAGGGTATTAAAGCCTATTGATGGCGTGCTTGGATCGGTGTAAAATTTCTTATCCAGTAAAAACTGCTCAATCCCATATAAACCGTTATCAATAACCGCTATAATGGATGGAATTTTATATTTCACCATGGTAGAGAAAGTTTGCGCTATCATTTGGAAACCACCGTCCCCACTTACAATTATAGGCCTTTTACCCGTTGCCAAATGCGCGCCTATGCTGGCCGGTGTGCCCTGCCCTATTGAAAGCCAAACCGGGTTTGCCAAAAACATTTTGGTAGATGGCATCTGCAGGTCCGAAGCGGGGTAGCTGCTTAAGCAGGTATCGGCCACCATCAACATCTGGTCGTCTTTATCGCTCAGAAACTTATTGATGGATTTAAAAACACCATCGTGGGTAGGCCTCTCGGTAGGTTTCCTTACTAGCTTTTGAGTCTCAAGCGCCTCACTCCTGCCGGTACTTAAAAGTTGGGATTGCTTGTGCGATAATATACCTTGTAAAAAACCTTTCAGTGCTACACCCTCATACTCAGTAGAAGCTATGCGGGTTTTGCCGTAAGATACATCAACCATGGTTTTATACTGCGCTTTCACCAGCGAGCCGTGGTCTATCCCGAAGATACAGCCTAAGGCAATAAAGCAGTCGGAAGCTTCGGCGTAACGGCGCGGCGGTTTATTTACCAGGTCGCTGTCATAAGTGCCAATAAACAATTCGTGGCTTTCATCAATTACCGATTTGGACAACAAGGTGGTACAAAAAGGAATCCTCAGCTTTTCGATAACTGCCAGCGCTTGTTCGGCCAATCCCCTCCTGCAAATTTCAGAACCCAATAAAATAACAGGTTCTTTCGCGCCGGAGATCCGATCAAAAAACGCCTTTAAAACGCCTTCATTAGCGCCCGTTTCTTCTGCTAATGGTTTTTCTTCTTCTATCGTAATTTCGGTATCCCAAAGGTTATTGGCAACTTCCAAATAAACAGGGCCTGGTGTTTCTGCCGCTTTTTTAAATAAGCCGGATATTAGTTCCTGCGCGGTCGACATATCCGTTAGCATCTCCGCCGCTACGGTTACGTTTTTGTAAACCTCCAGATCGGCGTTGCGTTTACCGGTTGAATGCGAGAACAGTATACCATAACTATCCTGATCGGCCTGTTCATTCGCGGTTGGGCCGCCATTCAATACGATCATGGGTACCTTTTCGGTATAGGCGCTGGCTATCGCGTTTATCATGCTCAGGTTACCTACACCATAAGATACCGCCACTGCCGACATAGGCGCGAACCGACCATAGCCATCGGCTATGTAACCTGCTTCCAGTTCGTTTACAGTTACCAGGTATTTCATATCTGGGTCGTTATCTACCGCAAAATAAATACCGGCGCACGATGTTCCGGGAACACCAAATATATGGTGGCAGCCATGTTTTTTTAAACAATGCAAAATGTATTGTGCTACAGTCATGATTTTTGTGAGGCTTAAGAGTTGTTAACAATATAAGTACAGGCGTCAATAGTAGATTCCAGCGAACCCTGGATCCAGGAATGTGTAAGCGAACAATGCTCACCAGCCAGCAGTACCTTGCCATCGGGTGTTTTTAGCTCCTGGTATAAAAACTGGTGCTCACCTGGGTTAAAGAACGCGAAGGCGCCCGAACTCCAGGGGTGGGTTGTCCAACTCCAGCGCCTCACGGCAGTAATGTCCTCATCAAGCACATAAGGATGTATTTTCTTAAGCTCTTTAAGTACAAACGCTTTTAAATCTTCTTCGGGCAGGGCATCCACACGCCTTGCCTGTTGCCCCCAAGTGTACGAAGCCAGCAAAAAAGATGGCGAATTTGAAACCTTTGGGTCGCGGTTTACGCTATTGTCTGAGGGGTACCAGGTATGGCCGGCGGGGCCATCATAAATACTGCCACCGCCAAAAATATCATCTTTCAATTCCCAAAAGCGGTTGCGGGTTTTTACCACGATCTTGGTAGATGAATCATAGTTCACCCTGCGGATAGCCCGTATTTTTTGTGGCGACAGTGCACCGGCCACATCCATTTTTGATACCAAACCAAGCGGCGCGGTACAAATTACCCAGTCGGCGCTAACTTTTACTTCGTTATCTGATGCATCCCTGTAATAAACATCGGCAGTATTATCATCCTGATGGATCTTAAATACTTTGGCCGAGATGATGGTTTCCTTTTTAAGGTGCGCGTAAACAGCTGTGGCAAGGCTATCGGTACCATTCTCCAGTTCGGCAAAATCCGTCGGGTCCCAGGTAGCGTCCATCTCCTCGCGGATATGTTCGGCAAGTGATGTTTGCAAATAAGTTTCCAACCCAAAATGGGTAAGTACATATTCGGTTGCTTCCTCGCTTAGGCCGGCTTTCTTAAATGCCTCATAAAGGCTGCTGCGGTCAAGCTGTTTAATCTTATCTGTGGTTGGCGTAATACTAAAAATATCCTCCCGCTCTTCTGTGGTAAAGTTGTTGATAATGTCCAGCACAGCCGCCGTCCATAGTTCAGACAAATTTTTATCTTTCTCTACATCCGACAGGTTAAACAATAATTTCGACGCTTCAATCCCGGCATCCGTACGTTGGAAACGCTGCCCGCGGATATAGGAAAAAGTCTTTTTACTATCCTGCACAAAAGGGCGCAGTTTTAAACCTTGTTCGCTAATGTAAAGGCGGGTAAGCGTGTGGCTTTTAGGGATACGCATGGCACCAAGTTCGGCATGCAAATCGCCGTCACGCCAAGTACGCAGGCGGCCGCCAATATGGTCGTCCTGTGCTTCGAGCAGGGTAACATTGTAACCAAGTTTTTTGAGCTCGTGCGCAGAGCTTAAGCCGGCTATACCCGCACCTATGATGATCACTGTTTTGCCCGGGACTACCTGCCTTTTTCGAAGTACCTTTAATTTTTTTATGTACTCGTCTCCCCTAAATTTAGCAGGGTCTTCTGCTGATGATTTAAAAAGTAACGGGGTTGGTTTAAAACGATAAAATCTCATGGTGTGGTTTGGTTTAGGTTTTTGAGAAATACACTAATAACTAATTTACAGCAATTTGGCACAAAAACAAACAGGGAAAACATCTATCCCCCCTCCCTATTTATTAATAGGTTTAATAGATACTTTTTCCGGTCGGGATGCTATCCAACCGTGCGGCAGGTACTGTCCTCACCCTATCCCAGTTGAAATTGAAATTATTAAAGGCAATTGGCGACATGATCCAGCGTTTTTCGCCGCCATTAACAAAATAAACCTTTTCGTCAGACTTTGCCAGGTAAGCCTCGTTTGTTATTGGTGTACCTATTTTCACCGAACCGGCATAAAAATCCTGTACGCCACCCCAATTCTTAAACAATTGCTTGTAAGTCTCCGGGTTGGGGATGTGATGCGCTGTTTTATCAAGCAACAGGTAAATGCCGCCGTCGGGTTTTAATTCGAGGCGTGCGCCCTCTCTTTTTGTAAATTGATAAATAGGGTTACCTGTTGGGATAGCGTTTTGTTGAGCAGGGTTTACGTGCTTAATTTCTTTCTCGTTAAAACGGTATTTTTTAAATACCTGTGGGGAGGCTATCCAGCGCTTAACGCCATCTATTACCAGGTAAACCCTATCGCCATCAGCTTTAGAAAGATATGCCCCTTCAGTAAGTGGTTGGCCTATTTTCTGCAAGCCCTCTTCAGATTTAATTACACTATCCCAGGTGTCAAAAAGGTTTTTGTAAGTTTCAGGATTAGGGATGTGGCGTACCTGACCATCCAACACCAGGTACAGCGCATCACCTACCGAAATTCTGGAGCCCTCGGTCCACACTGCTGTTGCATCGTCATCTACTGCATCAGGTATCATCCCTTTTGTATCCGGCCATACAGGTGCGCCATCGGCTATTTTACCCTCGGTAAGTAAGGTTGTTGTGGCTGTTATAACAATACCCGTGGCAACTTGCCCGGCTTTACCGTTTTCCATCATCTGCGGTTTTTCGGTAGCAACTTTGTAGATCAGCCATGAAATGTATTCTTTTAGCGCTTCTTTTTTAACTATGGCCTGTGCAACACGCGGTATGTTATAAATGTCGTTGCCCAAGCGTTCGGCAGCGATATTAGCCCCGAGTTTTAGCATCTCGGGTTTGCGGTTCTTATCGTTACAAGCCGTAGCCAATACGCCAAAGACGTCATACTCCTGGCCTTCAATAGCTATTTTAGAGATAACCGAAGCAACCGCTTTACTAATAGCGAGTTTATATTCGCGATTGGGCGCAGCACCGGCTTCGCCGCCTTGATGTACAATAATTAGGGTATCGATCACCTCTTTTGTATTCTTTTCCAAAAAATTTAAAGCGGTGGTAGCACCATCTATAACGCTTTGAGAAACTGTAATACCTACATCTTTTATAGCACTACCCACTGTTTCTGCCAAAATACTGATCTCTGTAAAGGCGGTGTATATACCAATTTTAACAGCATTTGATCCATCTATAATTGTGTCCAATACGGCGTCAATCCCTATTTTTACATAATCTACAAAGTCTTTTATAGCGTCGGCAATGTCATCAAAAATGCTCATGTTCAATTATGTTTATAGTTTAAATAACTATGTGTTTTTATGTCCGCTAAAGTATAGGGATACTTTAGCGTTACATAGGCTCTTTTAGACTTTATAAAAGGGGGATTTCAGCTTATTTAACGTTAATATGGCCCGTTGATTGGCTCGGTAGTTAAATCAGTACTCTCAAAGGTGAGGTTAACCGACCTGCTACCGTTTGGGCGTGTACGGTGGATAACGTTTTTGGGGATGGTAAACAATTGATTGGGTAATAGTTCGATGGTTTTATCTTCCAGATCTATAAATATTGAGCCTTCTATAACGAGGAAGGTCTCGTCTGAATTAGGATGATAGTGCCAGAAATAAGCTTCGGTCATCACACTCATCCTCACTATATGATCGTTTATTATCGCGACAGGGATATTTTTATATACATCCGTAACGGAATTTTTCGCAATATCAATCACGGTGAGGTTTTGGGCATCCATCATTTATGGTTTAATTTCCATAAATATCGGCAAAACCATCAATTTAAATATAAGGATTGGGATTATTATGGATGGATCATATCTCCAGCATCCTGTGCTGCAAAATGCCTACTACATATGGGGATACAATTTTGATGGTATGCTCCACATTCAGCGGGATCTCCAGGAAACTGCCTCCCTGTAAATGAAAAGTATCATTACCCACAGTACAAATACACTCGCCTTTCAATATAAAAAAACTTTCTATCAGGTCACCGTGTGTTTCTTCGGGCACATCGCATTTTGTTACCACCAAAACCTGCGACAGATGTGTGGTGTTCGTTAATGGCTCGGCATAAAAGTCCTGGTCAGGATTTTCAGGAATAAGATGTTTCAAAGCATCTATCCATTGCAGGTGGTTAGCTTCTGCATTTGTTAATGGTAGATTTTTAAGATCCAAAGCGGGCAAAGCATCACCAAAACCAAGTTGGGTAAGCAGCCGCTCTTTTAATTTAGTTGCCGGAGCTTTTGCGTTTAAAGCCGCGAATTGTTCAATAGCAATTTCAATGGCCATTAGTTCGGCTTTAATTTCGGGGTATAGTAAGCTTAATCGAATAACATCTTTTTGTTCTTCGTTGTTTAGTAAACCAAAAGTATATTCTTCAAGGATACCGCTTTCTATATATTTTTTAATCTCCATTAATCAATCGGGCACACCATATTACTGATGCTTAACAAAGATAAATATTTGATAATTAATATACTTATGATTGGTATCGTTTTTAAGAGTAAATTATTCAGATTGGTTGTTAGAAGTAATGTTTGTAAAGCCACGATTACAACGCCCCGGGACTTTGACGGCTGTACATTAAATATTAATCGATATCCATCAGTAAAAAACTCCGGCGGCAAAACTCTTCTAACGCAACCAGCTTGCACATAACTTTGCGCGAATGGTCACAACAGAATGTGAGCGCTTATTAAGAATCTGGGATAGCCTGCAAATTAGGCTTAGCCTCCAAGAATGTAGTTTTAATGTTAAATAATGTAAAAAGACTGCGCGGTTATTGCTGCCCATTTATTAGTTAGTATATTTATCAAATAATGCTTTGCCTGGTTTGCAAATCATTTACTTAACCATTTTGTTGTTGCTGATAGGAATCCCCCCGCCTAAACGCGTTACCTTATCAATTCACAATATTAAAATGAAAAGCCCGGCACTGTCTATTTTATTAAAACCGATACTTTTATTGCTGCTTATATGCAGCAGCTTTACAATGGCACGCGCGCAACTTTCGGCGTCTATGCCATACCGCGCCCCAAGGCCCGATACCAGCAACCAAGCCCTTCCGTTTACCGAAGCCAAAGAAACAGTTGCCAACAACGCTGTTACCAGCATGTTTGATGATGAGGATGATAACAAGCTGCAAAAAAACATCTCATTAAACCTTAATAAAACACAGGAACGCAAGCAGTTAATGGATTACCTGAAACAGCTTGAATTGGGCAATACCGTAGCCGAGAACGAAAAAAACAACAAAGCCTTATACCGTTTTGCTAACCTTTTTGCAAGGTTAAAAATGTACCCGCTGGCTATGAAGTGCTTTTTTAAAACCATAGATAAGGCAAATAAAAAAGCCAGAAAAGCTGAAGAGAACCTGAATGATGACGACGATGACGTTAACGTATCCGACCTACCTATCAACGCTAAAGACGATTCGTTACTTAACGCGCAAAATGAGGTTTTAAAAAGATCGAAAAGCAAATACACCAATTACAAGCGTATTGCAGGTACTTTTAACGATGGTAAAGCAACCGTAGCTTATGCTTTGCTTTTTCACGTAAAACAGCCCGTATCGGGCAAACCCCAGGTTTTTAAATTCAGCAATACGGGGCATACCTTTATTACACTTATAAAATATAACGCCGATTCTACTTACGTATCTTGCTCATTTGGTTTTTATCCTAAAAAAGAGAAAATACTTTTTGCCACCCCGTGGGACCCATCTGCCGAAGGGCAATTAAAAGATGATGCTAACCATCAATGGGATGAGGTTGTGGGTAAATTTATTTCTAAAAGGAGTTTTGAAAGGATCCTGAACCTCACCAAAAAATATGGCGACCTGGATTACCACCTCAGCAATAACAATTGTACCGATTTTTGCTTGCAAGCCGCTTCTATGGCAGGTTTAACTATCACCCGGACTAAAGATAAATGGCCACTGGGCTACGGCGCTAACCCGGCAACTACGGGCCAGAGCATTTTAAATGGCGGTTACAAAAACACCGATAATCAGCCGGCGGCGAATATTTTTAAAAGCCTTAATATTGATGCTGCTATAAAATAACTATCTGCCTGCCGCCCAAAAAATAGCGTTTGTAAACAGCCTGGTGTAAGCAGCATTATTGAACAAGTTTGGCGAGTGCCCCATAAAAACATAAACATTACGTGCTTTGTAATGCTCGTTGGTCCACACTACGGGATGGTCGCCCATGGTTACTTTAGTTTGTTTGGGATCGTAGCTTAATTCATCAACATTAGCCAGCACATGCACATTTGGCCGGGGGCTTTTATCATAAGTATACCATTCCTCCTGCTTTACCAGGAATGATGCCGGCACGCCTTTCATAACCGGGTGTTGCTTATCCTCCACATCTACTTTTCCTTTAGCGAATGTAGCGATGTAGTCTTTCCACCTTATGCCGCCCATAAATTGTGAGAACCAATTCCACATGGGGTAACCATCAAATTCGCCCAATAACGTGGCGTGATGGAAACCTATCCATCCGCCCCTCCCCTCATTAATGTATTGTTCAAATGCGGCGGCAGCCTTTGGTCTCCATCCGTAAGGAGGATAATCGAGCTGAATGAAGAGTTGATATTGTTTTAAGAATGTCTCGTCGATGTGATCTGTGTTCTGAATATAGTCGATAGTAAAACCTTTTTTGATGGCCAGTTGGTTTAACCACAATTTTGCACGTTTGGAGTAATCCACGTGGTGGCCGCCATTCTCGTATAGTGCCAGTACTTTAAATGGCTTAAACTTTTGCGCGCAGGCAGCAAGGCTGATACAAACGGTAAACAAAAGCAGGATCAACTTTTTCATTGCTGACATTTAGAAAATTCCGAGGAACTTTTTGCGCTTTTTCTTCTTAACCGGGGCAGGTTTTACATTTATAGAATCTGTTGCGGCGGCAATTATAGCCTTGGTTGCCGCAGCCCTTTTAGCCGCTAATACCTTTCGATTATAAGCCCTCATCACACTATCGTGGTTATATGGCCTCAGTATCATTGGAGGTTTAAGATAATTGGTAGGGCTTACATACACTGTTTTAACATTATCAGACTCGCTTTTATTAAAGAATGAATACAGGAACAAAACCATAAATACAAAACCTAACGTAACTATACCCGCCAAAGCTTTTTTAGGTAAAAACACCCGTGAGTTATTCCGCTCGTATATCCCTTTTGCTTCGTTAAACCTTGCACCGGTTTCGTTAGCGTAATGTTTTAAAGAGATCAGTTGTTCTTCTTTCTTAACTTCATTCTGCTGGTATTGGGCTACCATTGCTTCCAGTCGCTCATTCTCTACCTGTATGGCAGCGGTACTTAACTTACCATCTGCCGATAGGCTGCCATTAATAATGGCATCATGCAATTCCATACCGTTTCTAAAACGTGCCTCTGGCGATTTTTGCAGGCATTTATCAATCACATCTACCAGCCATTGTGGTACCTGCAATTCCTGTGTTTGCTTTAAGGTGCTCCAGGCATCGGGCATATTTTTTTTACGCAGGTCGCGCAAGTCGGGCACCGGGGCTTCCATATGCGCAAGCATAATGGCATTACGGCCGGTTTCTCCATTACCCGTAAGCGGGAATGGCACCTGGCCCGTAAGCAGTTCGTACAAGATGATACCATAACTGTAAACATCCGTTTGCAAAAGCATAGCACCGTCATGCTGCTCGGGTGCCATAAACTCTATTGCCCCGGCATGGCGGATGCTGCTCCGGCGCTCTTCCTCGCTCATAATGGCAAGTCCAAAATCCAGTAGTACATAATTACCGGTATGGATGTTATATTTTACGTTATTGCTTTTAACATCCCCATGCTTAACACCCACTTTATGACAATGCGCCAGGGCATAGGCAAGCTGGTCGGCTACGCGGATAGCCTCTTTTAGCATGAAGATCCTTTCGTGTGGTGGTTGCAGCAATTCGCACAGATCAGGCCCCTCAATATATTCCATCTCAATAAACGGAAGTGAGCCGCTTTCGGTAATGCCCGAGCTTAAAATCTTTACAACGTTGGGGTTAGGTTCTTCGTTTACCTTTTGCAGCTTGGCAACCTCGTTACTAAAGTTGCGAAAGTTTTTATCATCCTCGCTTTCGGAATGGATGGGCGTTGGCAAAAGCTTTACAGCAGTTAGCACAGGCCCCATACGGCGGCCCTTATATACCGATCCCTGCCCGCCTGTGCGCAGCGCCCCTAAATTCTCTAAACCATCTGTTATAGTAAAAACTTTACTCATTTGTTGCCGGTTGGTAACTAAACTCTAACACCGCCGATTCGCCCAATATGATCTGGTCGCCCTCCTGTAACTGGTGGCCAATGTGGGTAGATGTCAGTTTAATAATATCTTCGCTCTTTTCCGAACGGATCTTTATTTTATTTCTTGGTGGTACGCCACCTTCATCTGCAAATATCATAAACCGGCCCGCGTCATTATTCCATTCTATACGGGCATGCTGGCGACTTACATATCTATTTGCATCGCTTTGGCTCTCGCTGGGGAACGCGATATGATTGGTGCGAAAAAAGCCGTCATCGCCCTGCGCCTTTTTGTCCCTGCCAATATGCAGCTTTTCAGTATCGGAAGTTAGCTTGTATTCGTGTTGCTCGGTCTCTCCACTTAAACGGCGTATGTAAGCAACAGCGCTTTGCTTTATAAAATTTTTACTTGTTTTAATAAAAAATGCCGCATCCAGTTTAGTTGCCCTTATAGCCTCGGGTGGAAACTCTTCGGTAAAAATCACTTCCATTAACCAGCTTTGGGGCAGGTTAACGGCATAGTCATCGGCAATACGCTGTACTTCGTCTTTAAAAACTTCGGGTTCTTCTGTATAGACCGCGGCTTCATACATCGGGATTTCAGACGCGGGTGCATTTACGTAAAGGGTCAATCCTTTAATATTGCCACCCTCGCCGCCTTCGGCTTTTTGCAGTTCCTGCTTAACAAATTGCAGCAACTCGTAACGGATGCTTTTTACATCTGCAGGCCTGTCTGCTTTATCACTTTTAAACAAATTGAACATAATGCTGCGCTGTGCTACTATTATTGAACCTTAAAAATCTTTTTATATTATGCTAAACCCAAGCATTATTCACTTGTTTGCTCTTTAATACTTTTAATATATCCTTTTTCTTTCAGGAACGGTATAACGTGATTAGCTGCAAGCCTAACCGCGTCTGATGAGCCTTTTGTCGACTCTATCCGCACGCAAACCACCATATTACCGCTGCCATCCGCCTTTGGCGCAAAAAACACATACCAGCCATCATTTATCTGCTGTTTCTTCCAGATCCTCTCCGGCGTACCTGTTTTGCCCGCTACCGCAAGCCCCAGGATCCACTCTTTTGGCGCACTTTGCTCTATCATGTATTGGCGCAGCAGGGCAGCATATTTAGGATCATTAGTTAGTTTAATACCCGGTTTAACCGTAGTTGCCGAATCGGCCACCTTTAGCACATACCTGTTAGGCATAATGGTACCATGGTTGGCTATGCCCGATGCCATGCGCGCAACTGATGCCGGCGTAGCTATTAATTCGCCCTGCCCCCACGCCATACCCGAGATACCTTTAGCCCGTGTTTTACGGATATTGTTTGGATTGTACTTCGGCTTGGTATTAAACTCGGTTTTACGCCAAAGTTCGCGCCATTTTTCTTCCTGCGCGGCGTTTTCTTTAGCCCTTCCATAGTAATAACCACCTACGCCATGCAAAAACATCCCTGTTTTTAAGTATACGGTTGCCATATCTTCCTGCAAATGCTCCTGGTTGGCCAGTTTAATAAAGTACACGTTGTTTGATTTTGCTACCGCACGCTCCAAGGTTATCAATCCCGTTTCATCAGGCTCTATACCTTTGGTACGGATACGCTCGTAGCTTTCTACATTATACTTTTTATCGGCAGCTGCCAGTCCAAGTTTATTAAATGATGCGATTGATGTAGCCAGCTTAGCGGTAGAACCCGGCTGCGTTGCAAGGGTAAAGCCCAGATCCTGTGTGGTCATCCATTGCGAAAGCTGATTTTGCTCATAATAGCTCATGGTCAATTTTTCCCAATCGTGTACAGGTGGCAGTGGGTAATTGGCAGATGTAAGCACATCGCCCGTGTTAGATTCCATCACCACAACAGAAACACGATTATCCAGCAACGATGTATCGGTTGCCATAGAGTTTTGGATGCTGGTTTGCAGGCCGGCATCCATGGTCAGCTTCACATCCCGGTTACGGTTCTTAAAGGCTTCTACTTCTTTGCTGTTAATGCCTGCAATTAGTAAAGGCGCTATCTCGCTGTAGTCCTTTTTCACCACAGCCATTTCTTTTACGCCACGTGCCAAAAACCTGTCTTCGCGGTAGCGGTTAGCCGTAACGTTGAATTTCTCCGTCGGCATTTTAAAACCGCGCAATTCGGCGGCATGCTCGTACTCGGCAAAGTAACCATTGGGGCTGCCGTTAAAAACGCCCGTGTTGGCATCGCCCGTCCAAAAGAACATTTGTGCATCAAACGGGTAATATCTATCCAGCCGTTTATGCATAGCCGAATCTATGTTGTAATCCTGCGCTCCTGCCAATACCAGTTTGCGGTGTTGCTTCTTTACCATTTCGGGCTTGCTGGTTGCCAGTAAGGTGCCGGTACGGTCGTACAGGTCGCCCGCTTGCAGCCTATTCATTAAGATTGCAATCCTTGGGTTGTAGCTAAACATCCGCGCTCCGCTTTTGTCGGCCACCAGGGCAGGTTGTACCACCCATTTTTTATTGTTAAACAAATAGCGCGATACATTAACCGTTAACAAAGTAACCGCCACAAAAGCGGCTATAAGCGCAGGCACCAGGTTTTTATCCTGCTGGCGCGATATATAATTCATTTGCACAGGCGTGCCCCTTACCAATGATGCCGAAAGCAGAAAGCCCGATGCCAGTAAATTGGCAACCAGCGACGAGCCCCCGTAACTCTGGAACGGCAACGACACTCCCGACAACGGCAGCGCCCCCGTTGAGCCGCCCGCTATCAGCAGGAACTGCACAAAGGTTGATACGCCTATCCCCGCGCATAGGTAGAACAAGAACGGTGTGCCTGTTCGCCGCCCTATTAAAATAGAGCGGTGCAGGTAAACCAAAAACAACACAAAAATGCAGACGATACCCGTCCAGCCAAACTCCTCGCCCATTGATGGCAATATCATATCGGTATGCGCCTCGGGGATAGTTTTGGCAAAGCCCTCGCCTACGCCCTGGCCGCTTACACCACCGCTGCTCATGGCCCAAAGACCGTTTGCTACCTGGTCGCCGCCGTAAACTTCGTTATTCCAGGCATCCTGCCAAATGGCCTTCCGGTCAACCAGCCTTTGTACCGGGCCGGGGAACAACTTACCTAAATATGGGATCTGGTCAATGGTTAAAAATGCAGCCATGATAATAAGCACCATCATAGCCGACTCGCTTAGTTGTTTACGTTTGAACAGCATGAACAGCGCGGTAATGGCAGCCGTTATCAAAGCCGAAAGCCAAACATTTTTTACCACCCACGATACGATGACGTATAACACCACCGCCCCTGCCATAAACATAAAATCGCCGCGGGAGAAAGAGAACAGTACAATGAATGTGAAGCACACTACCATTGCCGGCCCCAGATCACCCAGTAAGAGGAATAAAAGCAATGTTACCAAAATGGCTATGAGCGCGAAAGAGAAAAACGACCAGCGTTTGCTCCAACTTGTATATTCGCTTATCAGCTTTTCGTTAGCAGCAAAAAAGCCCGCCAGGAAAAGTATGATAAGGTATTTTACGATCTCGCTGGGTTGAAAGCCAAATAAGTTAACTTTTACACCGCTCCCCTCCGGGCCGGTACCAAACTTAATAGTCATGGCCAGTAAAGTTGCAGCCAGTACCACCCAGGGCCAGCCATTCGCGGTATTGCGGTTGTTTTTGAATACCAGCATGCGATAGCCCCACGAATCGGGTGTAAAGCGGCGCAGCTTAAATTGCAGCATCACCAGCATGGCAACCAAGCCAATACCCAGGTACACAAGCATATCTTTAGCCAAAAACCTATCGTGAAGCGGGTCCTGAAGACTTAACAAGGTTAGGAACGATAAGCCCGCGAGAATCATTACCACAGGCAATATCAACTGATCGGACGTGCTGAACTTCCACGAAAGCAGAATATGTACGAAAAGGAACGCCCCTATGAATACGCCCGAAATGATCAGGAACCATTTATTAAACTCTACCGGGGTACGGATGATGAGGGACTTCTCCTTCTTGAGAATATTGAAGTCGCGGGTAGAGAAAAGCCTAATGGTATGCGGCGATTGAGTGAACGTTAAACTTACGTCCTCATCCAAATTTTGTACACCCTGAGATGTACCAAATTGATACCCCGGTTGCAAAGGCAGCAATTTAAAGGCTTTACCTTCGGGCAGGTTTTTAAATTCCGCTATGCCCTGCTCATTGGTACGGGCATAAGCGGTTAAGGCTTGCAATCGTTTTTTCCCGGCACTATCCGGCAGGTAAACTTTTTTATAACCGTTGCCGTTTTCGGTTACCGGTTTCAGTTCGTCCAATTCTTCATCGGTAAAAATACTGTCTTGCGGCAATATCATATCCAGGCGTACCAACACACCTGCAACAGGTTGTTTTTTATTGGTGATAATACCGCTAATGCTGTACCCGCCCATTGCCAGGTCGGTAACATTTGGCACTTTTACAGGGTTACTCCGCTCGGTCTCAAATAGGGTCGAATCTTCGCCAGTATAACCCAATAAGGATCGCGAAGCAGCAACACGCGCCTTAAATGATCCGCCCCCTTGCTGAAAGGCATCATCGGCACTAATAAAATATTTGCGCTTGTTTAGTTCACCTATATTATCAATTTTTTGCCCTGTACCTATGTTGTTGGCTACGGTTTGAGTAATCAGATCAATATCGCGTTTATCCTCAAAGTAATACCCCTTTGTAAGTAAGGTTTTGAGCTGCCCTGCCGGGTTTGGCGCGTTCAGGTTTATCATGGTGCCATCCTGCAGGCGTTTATCCACATCGGCAAAACGCGTTTGCAAAACGGTGTATAGCCTAAAAAACAGGAACACAAATAGTACGCTTATCAGCAGCAGGAAAACCCGTTCTTTCCAGCGGCTTTCCGTCGGGGTCTTATCGGGCTCCATTGGGCTTAACTGTGTTTGGGGTTTTAACGGTTTGCGGGTTAATTTTTGTAGCCGGGAAATCGGCTGTTACGGGTTTATCTGCAAGCAGTTCATATTTACGCTGTACAGGCATGCGGCAATTGATAAACTGTGTGTTCTTTAATGAGAAAGCGGTATTTTGCAGATCAACAGCTACATCAAAGCCGTTAAATTTAAAGTTCTCTAAAACGATGAGCTTACTATCCTTGCCTACAGCCAAAGCCGGGCCTTTATAGGCGGTATCGCGCTGTAAAACAATATCGCCTTTTACCCGGATGTACAAAGTATCCTGATCTATATGCAGCGTATCTGTAAGGACAACGGGCTTCTTGAACATCGTATCCGATAATACCAAGGTATCACCCTTAAAGGCATCTATTGCATCCTGTAATTTCACCTCATCGGCATTACGCAGCTTTTCTGTAGGTGTAACCGATTGAGCGATTGTTTTACCTGCGGGTTGTTTTGACATATACAGCCAAATACTGGTAGCCAAAAACACCAGGCACAGTAGCCCGAGTATGATGGTTAAGCCGTTACTTTTAGGTTGAGCCATAGATGCTTTAGTTTGTTGTAATGGTTCGGATTTTGGTTTGGTGCGAACGGAGGTTATACCGTCATCGTTCTCATCATTCCTTTTTATGGGCGATGATGCTGGCATGGTGGCTTGCGGGCGATGCTGCGGCTTGTCGTTTTGTACCAAAACAACTGTAACGTTATCGCGCCCACCGTTATCATTTGCCGTATTAACAAGTTGGGTGGCCTTTTCCTGTAATGAGTTATTTTGGGTGATAATATCTAAAATAGCTGTCTTGTCTACCAGATCGGTAAGGCCATCGCTGCACAGCAGCAGCATATCGCCCGGCAAAAATGGCGATTGCCCTGTTTCTATAAAGCTTTCGTCGGTATCTATCTGGCTGGTAAAGCCAAGCGCTTTGTTTATTTCGTTACGTTTTGGGTGGTTCATGGCAGCGGTTTCCGTAAGCCTGCCGCTATCTTCCAGGAACCCCACAAAAGAGTGGTCTTTAGAGATCTTAACCAACGAGCTATCGCGCAGCAAATACAACCGGGTATCGCCCACATGCGCGTAAAAAAACTGGTTGTGCTCTACATCTACCAAGGCCATTGTAGCCACACAGGCCATGCTTTCCAACTCTTTGTCGCTTGCTTTTTTAGCAGATATTTGAGCGCTGGCCAACTTAAAGGCATCTATCATACCGGGAATGATCTCGCCTTGCAGACCGCTGAGGCGGTCAATAAAAACCTCTTTAGCTATAGCGGCAGCCACTTCGCCACCGTTGTAGCCACCTACCCCATCAATTACCGAGGCCAACAGCATGCGGCCGCCCATCACTTTTTGGGTGATAAAAGTATCCTCGTTATTGGTACGTACCTTTCCGGTATCGGTTAATCCAAAATAGTTTTCAGCCATTGCGTTTACCGGATTTTTTAATGTCAATAAAGTGTGTTACCAACAGGCAAAACCCAATTACTAACAAGCTTATAGATAATACTTGCGACATTCATTTATGCTTTAAACAGGTTTAAACCAATTATACCATTCAACAACATGCGCGAGTTTACAGGCAGCTCTACCCACTTGGGCGAGTTGATCTCGCTACGTTCAACAGTAACCTCGTTAAGCGTGGTTATCTCGCCAAACGATGCCAGGTAAAATTTACCGTCGGCTTTATTGTACCTGATGTGCAGGTGCGGCGCGTTCACCCAATCGCTCGGGATGGTGAAGATGTTGGAATCCTCACGGGTTTCGTCGCTGCCGGATACGATGAGGTCTTCATCCGTCATCATATACTCCACCTTTTTACCGGCGAATTGCTGGTCGGGGATGATGGTTTCCAGCCGGGCTATGTTAGCCTGTGCTTTGGCGGCTTTCTCTTCCTGGGGTTCAAGCTCCTCTTCGTATGGGATCTCAAAATATCCCTCGCTGTAATAAGTAAAACCCTTTAAAGCTTCCTGGCTTACATCAAAGGTTTGGGCTATACCCGTTTGGCGGGGAATAAATGTTACACGCAGGTTCTGCTCTTTCTGGTTATTATCGGGCAGTAGTTTGCCTATAAAACCCTTATCGCCGCGTGCATAGTCGGGGTGTGATACTAAACGAAAAACCCATTTAGAACCCGATGGCTTTACCGTTTTGCCCTGCGCGCGGTATTCTTTCAATATCTCGTAAAACTTAGTGACGGTTTCCTGTACTATTAAACCAAATATGCCTTGCTTATCGGCAACAAATTCCTTGTAATCATCGGCGTTAAAACTGATGATGAACTCGTGGTAAAACACCACCCGATCGGCAAAGGAAAGGTCTTTGATAGAGTCGCGGAACTTCTCTACAATGTAGCTGTAAACCGTATCAGGCGTTAGGGCTTTGGCTTTTGCCTTTTCGGTGCTTTCGTTGGTTAAAAACCAGTCTTGTATGCCTATGCGCTGCCAAAAATTTGGTGTAGATGCCATGTATATAAATACTAAACTCTAAATATTAAATTCTAAAATAAAATCCGATCCCGATAGCTATCGGGACAAAATTCTTTATTGACTACTTGTTGTATCCGTCTCCGCTCTGGTGGTATCCGGCTCGGGTTTTTGTGGTATTACCACAGGCTTTTTAACTACCGTATCTTTAACCTTAGGCACCGTATCTGTTTGAGCCGGGTTATCCGCCGGGAACCTCGAACCAAAGTTTACACCTGTATCGCCTTTACCGGCATCACTGTTCTGCAACGAATCCTGGTTGATCTGCTTCGGCGGCCCTTGCTTCTTTAAAAAAGTGGAGTAAACCGAAAAGCCCATAAATAAAACCAACAGAGTCATTACAGTATAGTAATATGGTTTTGATAATGATATGCGCGATGGATCTTCAACAGGCTCGGCAACAACCTGCGCGGGCGGCAAACCGGTTTGCTGGTATTGCATCAGTTGATTGTGCAGCCGCTCATTCTCGCTGCGCAGGGCGGCATTGCTTAGCCCACCCGTCAGGTCAAATCCGTCTGAAGCGCTAATGCTACCTTTTATAATGGCATCATGCAATTGCGTGCCATCGCTAAACCTATCCTTTGGTGCTTTTTGCAAGCATTTTTCGATAAGGTTTAACAACCATTTTGGCACCTGCATCTCGTGGCCGCGTTTCTCATTGTCCCAGCTATCGGGCAACGAATTACGGCGGGCGTTCAACAGATCGGGCACGGGGCTTTCTATGTGGGCCAGCATCACCGCGTTACGGCCTGCATCGCCATTGCCATGCAAGGGGAACGGTACCTCGCCGGTTAGCAATTCGTATAATATTATGCCGTAGCTGTAAATATCGGTTTCCATCAGCATTTTACCTTCGTGCTGCTCGGGTGCCATAAACTCAATTGCCCCTGCATGGCGAATGCTGGTACGGCGCTGCTCCTCGCTCATAATGGCCAGGCCAAAATCAAGCAGTACATAATTGCCGGTGTGGATATTATATTTTACGTTGTTGCTTTTAACATCGCCATGCTTTACCCCTACCTTATGGCAATGCGCCAGGGCGCTTGCTAACTGGTCGGCCACGCGGATAACCTCTTTTAGCATGAAGATCTTTTCGTGAGGTGGCTTTAGCAGTTCGCAAAGGTCGGGGCCTTCAATGTACTCCATCTCGATGTATGGAAACGAGCCGCTATCCGTAATACCCGAGCTTAATATTTTAACCACATTAGGGTTTGGCTGCTCGTTTACCTTTTGCAGTTTGGTTACCTCGTTACGAAAGTTGCGGAAGTTTTTATCATCCTCGCTTTCTGTATGGATGGGTGTTGGCAGCAGCTTTATTGCCGTTAGCACAGGCCCCATGCGGCGGCCTTTATAAACCGAGCCCTGCCCGCCGGTGCTCATGGCGCCTAAGTTTTCAAGTCCCTCTGTTATTGTAAATACTTTACTCATTTGTAGATGTTGTGCCGCAAATTAACTAAACAGCATTTTACAGACTAAAGTACATTTATACCTTCACTTTGTTGTATGTTTTATTAAGATGTTGAGATATTTCCACAAAAAAGCCCGCTATCCTTACAGAAGCGGGCTCAATATGTGATAAGACTTATTATACTAAAGGCGCATATGCCGATGTACGGATAACATCCGCGAAAACTTTGTACGAATACATACGAGATTGATGGTCAAAGATGTGTGTGGTTGCCATAATTTCATCAACACCGGTTTCTTCTACAAATGAAGTTAGTTCGGCCTTGATCTTCTCGGGCCCACCAATGAACGAGTAAGCCAGCATTTGCATAACAGCTTCTTCTTCAAACACATTCCAAAAACTGTCCATATGCTTAACCGGCGGCGGCAGCAACTGGCGTTTGCCGGTAACTACACCCATAAAAAATTGCTTAACGGAGGTAGAAAGATATTCGGCCTCTCCATCAGTATCAGCAGCAACCACATTTACACAGGCCATTACATAAGGTTGTTGCAGGTATTCAGATGGCTTAAAGTTATCGCGATAGATCTGTATAGCCTCTTTAAAATAGGTTGGTGCGAAGTGGCTGGCAAAAGCGTAAGGCAAACCAAAAGCCGCAGCAACCTTTGCGCTATCGGTGCTGGAGCCCAATATCCAAATAGGGATATCTAACCCCTCGCCGGGGATTGCCCTTACTTTACTATTTGCATTATCTGCCGAGAAGTAGGTTTGCAACTTCACAATATCCCTCGGGAAGTTATGCGCTGCGTTAAAGTTCTCGCCACGAATGGCAAGGGCGGTAACCTGGTCAGTACCCGGGGCGCGACCCAGGCCAAGGTCTATCCTGCCGGGATATAGCGATGCCAATGTACCAAATTGCTCGGCCACAATAAGCGGCGCATGGTTTGGCAGCATAATACCGCCAGAACCTACACGGATCTTTGATGTGCCACCTGCTATATATCCAATTAATACTGATGTTGCCGAACTTGCCACATTCATCATGTTATGATGCTCGGCAAACCAGTAACGGGTATATCCAATTTTTTCGGCAAGCTGTGCCACATCCATACTTTTTTTAAAGCTGTCTGCGGGTGTGCTTCCCTCGGTAACAGAGGCCAGGTCTAATACCGAATATTTTATATCTGCTAAATTTTTTGCGCTCATGGTAGTTATAATTCTGTATATGGTAACACCTTTTTTGGGCAGATGTTATCCAAATTTACGGCGAATACGGCGCTACCAGGCATATTTGGATGTTATATGACGTTGCGGTCACAAAATCAGAAAGGGATGACAAAAGCATCACATTAAACTTTCCAAAATAGATAGCTTAAAGCCAAGCACAGATTTTACTCACCCTCCCGATAGCTATCGGGACATTGCTTCGCCGACCACCTCTCTTCGCTACGCGAAAAGAGGGTTTAAGAATTTAACCCCATCTCCTTCGAAGCGGGCTGGGGAGAGGCTTCCTTTTTCCCTTCAATTTAATATCTTAGCGCGACAATGATGGATCTGGTTGAGAGCCCCGAGGGTAAATATATTTTAAACAGGCTGCGGTCTGAGTTACCCGTGCAGTTTTATTACCATAACGTCAGTCATACGCTTGATGTGTACCAATCGGCGGCTGCTATAGCTAAGCAAGAGAATATAAGCGAGGCTGATACTAAACTTTTACTGGTATCCGCATTATATCATGATTGTGGTTACCTTAATAGTATTGAGAACCACGAACTGGCATCATGCGACATTGCCCGGGAGGCATTACCGCAATTTGGTTACACACCCGATTTAATAGAACGCGTTTGCAAAATTATTATGGCCACCCGCCTGCCACAGCAGACCGCTACCTTGCTTGAGCAGGTCATTTGTGATGCTGATCTGGATTATTTAGGTCGTAAGGATTTCATCAGCACCGGGGATAAGCTTTTTAAAGAAATGCAGGCGCTTGGTTCGGCTGCCAGTGTTACAGAGTGGGACAAAATGCAAATTAGCTTTTTGCAAGGCCACCGTTATTTCACACCATCATCGTTGAAAAATAGGGAGCCAAAAAAACAGGAAAATTTAAGAGATTTACAAAACAAAACCGCTACCGCTAAAATGAATACAGTCCCCACCGCACGTTCTATAATTACAGATACCCTTTATACAATTACAGGCATTTTATTCTGCGGGTTCGCTTTAAAAAGCTTCCTGATACCCAACGCCTTTTTTGATGGCGGGGTAACCGGTATCTCTTTGTTGATACACGAACTTTATCACTTTAACATTGCCTATGTAATTATACTGGCTAACATACCTTTCATTATTATGGGTGCTATGCAGGTTAATAAAACCTTTGCCATACGTACCATGCTGGCCATTATAGGTTTAGCACTATGCCTACTTTACCTGCCCTATCCAGATAAGGTCACATCAGATAAACTCCTGGTATCTATATTTGGCGGCGTATTTATGGGTACCGGCATTGGCCTTGCAATAAGAGGTGGCTGCGCATTAGATGGTATAGAAGTGTTAGCGCTTTATACAGGTAAACGCATCAGCTTTACCATTAGCGAGATCATATTGGGTATCAACGTTATCATCTTCCTAATAGCTGCTTTAGAGGTCGGTTTTGTTACATCCCTTTACTCTATTATCACTTATTACACCGCATCGCGGATGATAAACTTTGTGATAGAGGGATTGGAAGAATATACAGGTGTAACCATTATATCGGGCCAAAACGCGGCGATAAAAGAGATGCTGGTTAAACAGCTTGGCCGTGGTATTACCGTTTACAAAGGCGAGCGTGGCTTCCTTAAAGAGAGCTTTGATGTACACCACCCTGTAGATATTGTATTTACCGTGGTAACCCGTTTAGAGTTAAGGCGCCTGCGCAATATGGTACACGAGATAGATCCAAAGGCGTTTATTTTCACCAGCATTATTAAAGAGGCCGCCGGCGGTGTGTTAAAACGCAGGGCAAGGCATTAGTGAGTACGAAGTCTTCAGTCGTAAGTCTCTAGTATTTTGGGGATTTATATTAGACTTCAAACTTTCGCTAACGCAACAACAAGCGTCCTCGCTGTTGCAAACTATGCAGTAAAAAACTAAAATTTAATAGAAAACGTGTGCAACCTATTGATGAACGAATACTCGATTTGCCAGGCAAATACAGCGGATATATTTTTAACAATGGTTAAGCCAAGGCCTGCACCCTCTGATGTACTCCCTTTTTGAAAACGGTCAAAAATTGTTTTTCCATCAAGCGGGTTATTTGAGCCTGAATTTTGAATAACAAGCTTTTCTTCTGTTAGGTAAACATTAATTTTACCATTAACCCGGTTATGTCTTATGGCATTACTAAGTAAATTATTTAGCAATATATCTATCAAATACTGGCTTACTACTACCTCTCTATCTGTTAATTCGGCATAAACCTGTATTTCCTTAGATGTTAATAATTCCTGAAACTGTATTAGTTTATCGCTTATTAATTTATGCAGGTTTAGGGTATCATTGTTAACTATAAGGTTATTTTCTATCTTCACCAACAATAACAAAGATTGGTTAAGCCTTGATAGTTTACCGGCAGCACCGTAAATATCCTGTATCTGATCAAAATGCTCTTTCTTTAATGTCTCATCCTGTATCAATGTATCTAATTTTGATGTGATAACCGCCAGTGGTGTTAGCATTTCATGCGATGCATTCTCGGTGAAATGTTTAAGGTTCTGAAAATCGCTTTTAACGCGGGATGACATGACCGCTATAGCATGATCCAGGTCATTAAACTCATCAACCTTATTGTTTGTCAATTTAAAAGAGCTACTTTCAGATACATTAAAGGCTTTCATATGAGCCAATAAACCAAAAAAAGGTTTCCACAAATCGTTTAACAAATACCTGTTGGCTAAAAAAAGTATTGTTAATACCACCAGTATAAGTACCAGAGTAATGGCGGTGATTATTTGTTTAAGATAAACCGTACTCTCGCTTGATATAATTATTCTAAACTTATAATCATCACCTTTAAAATTAATGCCGCCTTCAAAAGCCCTACCGCTTTTATAGCCGCTTTTACGGGGGTTTACATAGGTAGTATCAAAATACCGGTGAGAGGTGTTAGGAAAGTTAGTTTTTAAAAACTCAACCTGGTTCTCATCAATATCAAATTGTTTTGGTAGTTGCTTATGTTGGTTTATATAAGTAATAACCTCAGCAACCTCTTCACCAAGTTCTTCGTCAAGACGGTTATTTGTTATTTTGTTAATGGCAAAAAAATACACAACTGCACTAATTAATAATACAGACAGTGTGACAATGATATTTACTTTATTGTAATAGGCAGCCAGTTTCATTTATCAGTAAATTTATAACCAATGCCATAAATCGATCTTAAATAATCGTTTGTTGTAACCTCCATTATCTTTTTTCGCAGGTTTTTAATATGAGAGTATATAAAATCGAAGTTATCATGCATATCCATTTCATCGCCCCATAAATGTTCGGCAAGTGCGGTTTTTGCTATAACCTTTCCCTTATTAACTATAAAGTACAAAAGCATATCATATTCTTTACGTGTTAAATTTATCTCCACATCATTTACGTGAACTGTGCGCTCAATAAGGTTTATAACTATTTCGTTAAAAATAAGGTTATTATTATTGTTGGCCGCTTTGCGTCTAAATACAGCAACTATCCTGGCTTTTAACTCTGCCAGGTGAAACGGTTTAACCAGGTAATCATCGGCACCTGTATTAAGGCCATTTATACGGTCGTCTAAAGAGTTTCTGGCAGATATAATGATAATGGCTTCGCTTCTCATCTCATTTTTAAGATAACGCAATATTTCAAAACCCTCCCCATCAGGAAGCCCAATATCGAGCAATACAAAATCGTAATGATAGCCCGACAACTTGGTTATCGCTGTAGCAAGATCCGAACAACTTTCGCATACATTATTATCCTCACTTAAATAAGAATGTATGTTTTCACGAAGGCCTTGTTCATCTTCAATTATAAGTATTTTCACGTGCTTTAATTTATATTAATTAATGTAGTGTAGCGGTTATAATCGCTATTTAACAAAACAATCTGAACACAATCTGAATTGACAATGCCAACTATCACATTAACTTTTCTTCAGTTTATCTTCAGTTTTATCATTTATCTTTAAAACTGAATAATCATAATTACAATGGCCATTATAGCACCAACCCGTCATGACGTACAAAACCCAACAAAAATCAAGAGATACTCATTCTCTTTACGCCTCTGGCATTGGGTAAATTTAATTGTTATAAGTGGTTCATTGATCACGGTACTTATTAATTCAACAATTACAGATGACAGTGCAACATCGGCACTGATAGCAGATAATTTAAAGAAATCCGGCTCTGCTGTAACTAACGAGCAAGCACGAGGCGCAGCACATGCATTAAGCGACAATGTATGGGTTATACATATTTATTTTGGCTATATACTAGCAGTCATGCTTGCCTTTAGGCTGATACTCGAGTTATTTCAAGTTGCAGACCAAAAGTTTATCCGTAAAATAAAAAGCGCTTACCACCAGTTTAACGCTATCAAAAAAAACAGGGAATTAGCCAGACATGAACTTACCGTTAAAGGAATTTACGCCGTGTTTTACATTCTAATTTTTATAATGGTTGTTACCGGCTTATTCCTGGCTTTTGAGGATGCATTATCTGCTTACAAATCCATCAGGCACGCGGTTAAGGAAGTCCACGGCTTTTGCATGTACTTAATATTGGCATTTATTGTAATACATATTGTTGGTGTTTTATTGGCCGAAAAGAAAAATGAAGGCGGAATTGTATCTGACATGATAAACGGTGGCGCTACCGGTAGTTAAATACAACAATTACAAAACCTTGGTTCTTGTGCTTAAATAAGGCGGATGTATAATGATATATGCTCATTATATACCCGCCTTAAACATTTTAAAACATACGCGATTGTATTATTATTACCCTTTACTAATTACTTAAACTTTAAAGCAAGCGTAACTATATTTGAGTTAAGCCCTGTTGACCGCATATAGTGGCCGGCCCTTAATTCTAAAGAGGTAAAATGCGCATTGCCAAACACACCGTTAGGTGGCGACAACCTTATATTGGCACCTAAAAAATTGCTGTGCATGCTTGATAGATCGTAATCGCTTGTGTAAAATTCATCTGTAGGGTTATGCTGGCCGTAAGGTTTAAAATAACGGGTACCAACCTGTGTATTATACCGGTAAAACGGGCTTACCGACACAAATGAGGTCAATTTTACCGGTATCTCTACATCGGCGGTATGCGCCCTTATTCCCCAGTTATCCATATAATATCTATAAAAGGTACGAATGATAAAATGATCATCTAAAAAGTAATTAAACCTTACACCAATTGGAAGTTTATAGCGGTTATCCGGCAGGTTTTCTACCCGCTCAGATCCATCGGTAAAGTAATTGCGTTGGTATTTTGTGGCCAGTAAACCATGCTGATAAGAGGGTTCTACAATTAACGCAACCTGCAACCTTTGAGTTATTACCTGCGAAAGTGATAACGACGTACTAAAAGAATTTCTGGGCTTCGAATCAACCGGGCGGCTATCCTCATGTTCGGACCCTGAACCATACCCCGGCGGGCGTAGTTCTACAGGTAATATTACCTTCCATTTGTCTAAAAAAACTTGCGCCTTAAAATCAAACTGAGTGTTCTTGTTTTTAGATAGTCTGGTAAAATTAATGCCGGCACCTACGGATTGATAGTCAAACTCGTGCGAGTATGACGCCGTTAAACCAAATGCGTTACCTGTTTTATCGTTTGATACCGTCCAGTTTAACGACGGATAGATCCGTGTATCCTGCATAGATGCAGACGATATGCTATTGGGGTCTATTTTATCTGAAGATGCAGATGTATAATGGTCTATCCCCAACTCAAAATTGAATGTGTGCTTTTTGCCGGTTTTGCCATATTTTGACAATTGAAGATCAAAGGTATTGGCAAAATCGGTTAATTTTTCGGTTCCGATACCACCGGTAACGGCAGAATTGTTCCCGTTTTGATGATAATAAGCCGAAACAAAATTGATCTCGTCAATTTTAAGCTTGCGTGATTCATAGTTAGTGGAATCTTTAACAGGCTGCGGTTTAGTTTGCGCATGTGATGCCAGTATGCCCAGGTACATGGCAAGTACACCTAAATATAATTTTTTCATCTAATGTCTGTTAATATCAATTACATCCGCAACCACCGCCACTTTTACCACCATTTGCCCCTGAACCGCCCTCGCGATAAAGCTGAAAACTTTGTTCGAATTTTTGTGACTTACGGGCTGAAAGTTCCATTTCTGTATCGTTTAAGCGATTTTTTTGATATGGCTTGACAGATACGCAAGAAGAAAGACTATACATTGCGCATACACAAATGATGGCTGCTATTATAAAAGGTTGTTTAATCATGCTATTTTGTATTGATATTTTTAGATGTGTAAAGCTTATTATCATCGGTAATAATTATGCATGCAACATTTTGCAACTGGTTAATCAGATCGAGCCCCACATATGCCCCCATTACCGTAACAGGTGTAGCTATAGCGTCTGCAAATTCGGCACTGGGGCTTATAATGCTTACACTTTTTATTCCGCTAACTGGCAAACCCGTTTTAGGATCGATGGTGTGTGAGTACTTTTTGCCATTAATAGTAACATATTTGGCGTAGTTGCCTGATGTGGCAATGGCCATATTACTAATGTTAAGCGTTGAAAAAGGGGTTGCTACCTGGTCAGGGTCGGCAATGGCTATAGTCCACGGTTTGCCGCCGGGTTGTATGCCCCAGGTAACCAAATCGCCGGCAGCGTTTACAATTCCGCTTTTAACCCCGTTTGCTTGTAGCAAAGCCTTTGCCTTATCGGCAGCGTAACCTTTTCCAATACCACCAAAGCCAATTCGCATACCCGCTTCTTTTAAAAAGACAGTATTATTTTGGCTATCCAGCACTACATTTTTATAGTTAATTAACCTTACAGAGGCCTGGGCAGTAGCGGCATCGGGTAATGCTTTCATATTCAGGTCAAAATTCCATAAGCTCTTATCTATCGAGCCATAAGTAATATCGAATGCACCCTGTGTCAATTCGGATATTTTTAACGCCCGTGCAATCAGATCAAATACTTCCTGGTCTACTTTAACCGGTGCAATACCTGCGTTCTTATTTATTTGGTTTGTTTGGCTGTCATCGCTAAATGTGGTCAACAGCTTTTCTATTCTTCGTATCTCGGCAATAGCCATATCTATACATTGTTGTGCCCGGTTAGCATCCGTGCCAACAACGCTTATTTCAAAGCGGTTGCCCATAAGCTTTAGCACCCGCTTATGAACTATCTCGCTGTTTATTTCCTCAGTTCCCTGCATCTTTAAATTCGGCTATTTGGGCTACAAATACTTCAGGGGTTACATTAGGGAAGCCATCCCATTTTATTAACACTTTGCCATTCTCATCAACCAGTAAAGTGAGAGGAAATTCACCATCGGGGTTGTATTTATCTGCCAGTTCCTCGTTACGCTTTACCTGGTCTTTGGGTAACTGATTTTTCTTCTGACGTGGAAAATCTGCCCTGACCAGCACCAAATGATCTGAAGCATAATTTTCAAACGTGCCGGTTTCCAGTATTTCTTTCCTGGTGCGGATACAAGGGCCACACCAGTCGCTGCCCGAGAAGTTTATTACAATTAATTTATGGGTTCTCTGTGCTTCCTTTTGCGCCTGAGTAAAATCGCCCAACCAAATAATAGCAGGGTTAATCAACGCAAATAGTGTTAGAGCAAGCAACTGTTTCATGTTTTTATTTAAGAGTTATGCTTCTTTAGCAATTGTTGTAAGGGGTATTATTCAACACCCTGTAACTACACGGCAAGCCTTTTATATAACACAAGTTTAAAGGCCAAATCTGTATTTAATATGAATTTCCGGGGGCATCTACTGATTTAACACTTTCCTGACAAATATTAGTTGGGACAAATGCGACCTATTAATTATAACATATTAATTGGTGATGACATGAAATATTTAGCAAGACGGGGAAAATAAAAAACCCTCTAAACTTTCAATTTAGAGGGTTTTGGGATGTTTAACATCAGGTCGCGGTGAGGGAGGGATTCGAACCCTCGGTACAGTTTCCCGTACGTCAGTTTAGCA
>JAZKAL010000007.1:439010-513315 GCA_040389205.1 Bacteroidota bacterium | reverse complement strand
TTTATTAAATGGATGTATAAGGTAGATGATAAGCCAATCAAAGAACTCGATCATGAGTTTATTTCGCAGTACGCTTTCTGGTTGAAGACCGTAAGAAAGTGCAATCATAATTCTACAATGAAATATCTTGCTAACTTTAAAAAAGTTGTTTTGATCTGCGTAAAGAATAGGTGGCTGCCCGGAGACCCTTTTGCAAACTTTAAGCTGACAAAAAAGCCGTTGAAAAAATTGCGTTAACAGAATCGGAGCTAAAACGGGTGATCGAAAAGAAATTCGATACAGAACGCCTAAGCTTGGTAAGGGATATCTTCGTATTTAGCTGCTACACCGGACTGGCTTATGCCGACGTAAAGAACTTGAAAAGGTCAGATATTAAAGATGGCGTAGATGGTAAGGAATGGATATTTATTAACCGTCAAAAAACAAACTCAGCTTCTCACCTACCGCTTTTAGGCCAAGCAAAAACGATATTGGCAAGATACCAAGACCATAATAGATGCAGCGATTCAGGCTATGCGTTACCTGTATTGACCAATCAAAAAATGAACGCTTATTTGAAAGAGATCGCCGATACCTGCAATATAGATTCGGAACTCACTTTCCACATTGCCCGGCATACATTTGCAACAACCGTTACCCTTAATAATGGCGTTTCGATGGAATCTGTATCTAAAATGCTTGGCCATTCTTCGATCAGGCAAACCCAGCACTATGCTAAATTGCAAAACTACAAAGTAAGCCAGGATATGCTATTGCTGGAAGACGCTTTATCGGCTAAAAGTTATTAATAATGGTTAATTATAGGGTCAGCAATAAAACACTGACCCTATAAATTGATCTCAACGAGTGTTCCTTGATAGGGATCGTAGTTTGGTAAATAAATTATGTAACCTAGTTTAATGAGCTGGTCAATACACTTATGATAAGTGGTGATACTCTTAAAATGGGATTTTTCCATTAGGAGCTTGCGAGTAATTCTAAATTGTTTTGGAAAGTCGGAAAGGCGCCAAATATCTAAAAGGCCAAGATACAGGCTAATATGCCATACATTAATTCGGGCATCGCTGGATATCCTAGTATATAATTTAAACACAATTAATAGCTCATTTACCGGTGCTACCGACCAACGGATAGGTAAATTTGAGCTGGCCGATAACAGCACGATATTTCTCGACGAGATCGGCGAGTTGCCGCTGGATTTGCAGGTGAAACTGCTAAGGGTGCTGCAGGAACAGGAGATCGAACGGGTTGGCGGCAGATCTACGATCAAAGTTAACGTAAGGATCATATCTGCTACGAACAGGGATTTACTTAAAGAGGTAAAAGAAGGCCGTTTCCGGCAGGACCTGTATTACCGGCTAAATATCTTTCCCATAGCTCTTCCCCCTTTAAGAGAAAGGGTTGAAGACATTCCAGTACTCGCAGACTATTTTCTTGGTAGATATGCCAAAGTGGCGACCTGTTTTTCCAGGCGTGCCATAAAGCAAATGATTAACTATACATGGCCCGGTAACGTCAGGGAAATGGAACATTTCATCGAAAGGCAATTATTACTTAATAAAAAGCCGATCATCAGTGAACTCAGTCTTCCCAAGATTTCAAAGTCCATGACCGATCACAATGGCGCTCAGCAAAAAGTTAAGACAATCGATGAGAACGAACGGGAGCATATCTTTGTAGTTCTCAAATTATGCAATGGCAAAATCTCCGGTGCTGGCGGTGCTGCAAAATTATTAGGTGTACCGGCAACTACACTCAATTCTAAAATAAAACGGTTGGGCCTTAACAAGAAGCATTTTTAGATATAATTTACTTCTTTTTTCCTCAGCTCTCCGCTGATAACTCAAAGCCCTATAAATAATTAATCTACAGGGCTTTTTTATTAAAATAAATGTCCCGAAACTAACTTCGAAAACACCCTATTATTAAAATTAGTGGTTATTATCTAAGAGAACAAATTAAAAGGCACAACTGATACGGTTCAGATGTTTGCGTTAAACGATTACTCAGAATTGTAATACATTACTATAGTTATATCGTCTGTATATTAAAGATCGAACGGACCATATCCAACGTAATCGGTTTTGGGATAACGTTCTCTACGATTGGTATAATCCTGGCCCTTTCAAAGTCCTCCTTCCATAACGAGGAGGTCAGTATGAAAATCCTGATCATTTTTAGCGGATCCAGATCAAGCCGTTCAAAGTTTAAAACAAAATCCCAGCCGTTGCAAACCGGCATGGTCAAGTCTAAAAATATGTAATCAGGGATTTCCTGCGAATTAATGGTATTATTTAATAATTTACTGATAGCATCGTCGCCATTTTTGAAAACCTCAACCCTTGTGTCGCAACTAATTTTGTTTATCCACCTTTTCAAAATGTGTATATCCAGATCCTCGTCATCAACAATGTAAACCAGGGGTTTATAATTAACATGATATAACTCTGGAAAATGCGATTCCAAATTATAATTAATTGCCTTGCCGATACTATTAATTATTTCTAAGCTAAGATCCTTTGTATCAAAAAGTTTATTTATTAAACTTTGACTGATATTCAATAAAACGGAAAGGTCATAGGCGCTGTAACCCAATTTAGCAGCTATGAATTCTAACTTCCGGCCGATGTGCGTTTTCATCCTACTAATTTAAATATTTGCTTTAAGATTAAATGCGTGTAAGCGTATTTTTACAAGTTTTTTATCTCAGAAAGCTATTTAATCTCATTTACGATCCAATTAGTTTATGTTTACGATAGCAGTTGTGGTAACGTTAATTTGAATTCATAATGATGAAGACTACGCTTAACAACGTCATCACACGCATAGTTAAGACTTTTTCACTTGCCGCACACGTTTAAGTATGGGTTGCGGTATTTTTGATCGTGGTCCGGTTTAAGCAGAAGCTTTGTGTATGCCGTTTACGGGCAGGCCTGATACCTCGTAGCAGATGATCTAAATATAATACCATGCAAGATAATATTCATATTTACGACAAAGGAAAATAAATATCAACAAGAATATAAAAATATTTTCGGATTAACTTGTAAGTAATCAAGTATTTACATAAGTTTACTCATAAACAATTTAACCAAAAATTATGAAAAAGCTCGTTTTGAAAGGCTTGCTCGCGCAGGCAGAAGAACTAACGCGTGAAGAACAAAAAAATGTATTAGGTGGTTACGATCCCGTGCCGCCAACCTATCACTGGGTGTACTGCAAAAATGCAGGCGGTTACAACATCGGCAGCTTCCAGTCTACCACTTGTAACTATGCATCTAACCTTGGTGCCTGTCAGTCGAATTATCCGGGCTCACAATCGGCTTACGTGCAAGGTTGCTAATTCATGTAAAGGAACAAAGCCGGTATGGCTTTGTTCCTTTGCCATAACCCTACCCCACTCCATCAAACAATACACATTAACGTTGTATAGCATCTCATTTTGTACGGCCATCCGTAACCGTTTGCATCACCTGATGCAGACACTGCCACAAAACCTTCAAGATAATATTAGCTATCCCTTGCTGGAGTTTGTCATCCTGGACTATAGCTCCGGCGATGGTCTTGAGGAATGGATCGCGAATACACTGGCAGACCATCTTGCCACAGGTCGCCTTGTATACATCCAATCCCCCGGCCACGAATATTTCGAACGAAGCAAATCACGCAATTTGGCATTTCATGCGGCAAAAGGCGACCTTGTTTGTAATGTGGACGCCGATAACTTTACCGGAAAAGGCTTCGCCAGCTATATAAACGATAGCTTTTTAACCGACGAAAATATATTCCTGACCACCTTTTCTACCGAACAACCCAATACTCCTGACGTTTTCGGGAGAATCTGCTGCACAAAAAAAGATTTTACTAAGACCGGAGGTTATAATGAGCAAATGGAAGGTTACGGCTTTGAGGACCATGAACTTATACAAAAGTTAAGTAATATTGGGTTAAGGCGGGAGGTAATGACCGATCCGAAATTCTTCGGCGCAATTTCGCATGGCGATGAAGAAAGGATTGGGGAAGAAAAGGCCTTCCGGCTGATTGAGGATATCTACCTATCATTCTTATCACCCTCGCGATCCGATATCTTATATATATTCAAAAACGGAACCTATGCCACAGGTTGCCTGGTAGACCGACACACTGATCATTGCGGCGATCCTGAATACGTGCTGTATCCAAAAACTTTCCGTTATGAATATGCCCTTACTACTCAAGAATGGGAAATAGGGAACTGGGAAAGCGAGGGAGACACATTACAGTTCCATTCCGATACCGGTGAAGTCAGAACATATACTTTTGCCGGCCATCTGCTTACAGATAATTTCAAAAGTTTCGAAAAAATAGAGGATAAAAAGCTTTTTACCGATATGCTGATGTTTTACACCCAGTTTAATAACCGGCGCTTTCTTCATGACGATATTATCAGCGATATTACCCTACCGCATTCACCGGACATAAACAGCCATCGCATCATCACATCATCGCTTTATTGGCCCGCAAATGAATGGCATCATCTGCTGAGCAATATACTGCATCCCATCTTTCAACATCTAGCCGAAGAAAATAATGCTGCATTTGGCATTTTACGGTTAAGTAAATATCGCGGGCCTAATATATGTATCACCTGGGTGCTTCCGTATCATCAGGCAGATACAATGCTGACCATGCTTCACCATGAAATTTTACCGGCCATCCAGCCCCGTACCGCAACACCACCTGTCTCAACAGCCCGCACCCACAGCACCTTTGCAGATTTCCCGACAGGACAGATAGCATACAGCACCTATCATTTCCCTACATTCCATGCTGAGAGACTTGATATACCTGCTGTTACATTTTTATCCCGCCAGCTCACCGATATTATACTGAAGATATTAGCTCCAGAACCTATTGACGAGGATACAACTTTTACGCTCGCATTTTACCTCCATGCACTTGCCGTTCAATGTTTAGGCATTCCTGCCTCCGGGCATTTCAAATCCAGTTCAGAAGATGAAACATTTGCTCCGGATAATTTATTACATGTTCTTGAAGATAACACCTCGCTTTTAAAAGAGATCATCAATGATCTGGCCTTGCCCGAATTTTTGAATGAACCGGACAACAAATGGATGAAGAACTGGGCGGAAGCCTGTGCGTCCTTTGCAGGTAATCCTGAACAAAGTGTGATCATCGGCGATATTAGCACCCTCGTTGTGGATACGTTAGGGCTGCCGCTAAAGGCAAAGGCCCTTATTTTTGATTTTATTAAACAAGCATCAAACTGAATGAAGAAAATATTATTGGTTACGGATGTTAATTTCTGGAAAAAAGGTGCCGGGCACCGTGTTCGTATCAGTGCTTTGATAGCCTACCTAGCTAAAGTTTCCGAGCTAACTGTCGCATACCTTGGCTTGGTGCCGCAGATAGAAACAGACATGATCAACAATATACCTGCACAGATCGTGATCCTTGACAACGAAAACATCCTTTCGCCTTCCGGTTACGGTGAAAAACTTGAGGAGCTGCTAAATAATTACAGCCCCGACGCCGTCATTATAGAGTATATCCATTTGAGTTATATGTTGAATTTTGTTGATGAACAGGTAAAAATGATTTTGGATATGCACGATATAATTAGTGACCGGACACATGAATTCCGGCAGTTCAATTACAGCGGCGCGCTGCCCGAAATGTCGGCCGAAAATGAATTTGCCATTATGGAAATTTACGATAACATCATGGTGCTTTGCGGGCCCGACAGGGATAAACTTGAAGCGGTGGCCCCCGGGAAAGTGCTGCTGTGCCCACATCCCGTGTTAGTTCATGAAAAGCTGACGCGGCCTGTAGCCCGAAAGATCACTTACATGGCCAGCGAATATTTACCTAACATTGACGCTATAGCTCACTTCATTGAAAACGCCTGGCCTGCTATATCAGCAGAGCACCATGTGGAGTTGCACATCTTTGGGAATATATGCAATACGTTTACCCCGGAAAACTTACCGCCGGGCGTTATATTGCGCGGTTATAAGCAAGATATTAACGAAATTTACAACGAGGCCGATATTATGGTCAACCCGGTACGATTTGGCGCCGGCATGAAGATCAAAACACTTGAAGCCCTTGCCTCAGGCGTGCCGTTAGTTACAACAACCCATGGTGCACGCGGACTTACGGAACTTGCCGGTAAAGCTTTCTTAATTGCCGATGGCCCAGGGGAATTTGCAGCGCAAATTGGTAAATTGATCAGGAACCTGTCGTTAAGGGAAGACCTGAGCCGCTACGCCCGCACTTACATGTCTCAGCATTTTGAAACCGCGCAATGTTTCCAACCTTTATTGGATGTTGTAAATTCTTGATCGCATGAACAGCGCGGAACACATTTTAAGCACATTACTAAGAATATACCGCCCGGGGACGGATATCGTCACCGCATGTCAGTCGCTAAACGATCATCCCGATAATCCGAGCCTGCTGGCTTTGAGCGATACGCTTAGCCAGTATGGCATTCCAAACAGGGCTTTTAAACTAACATTTACCCAACTTTCAGAATTATCCCTTCCTTTTGTCGCCTATGTAACCAGCGACAAAGGGGAATACATATTGGTTACCGCAATGGACGCCCAAAACGCAACCATTACCAACCGAAATTGTTACCAGGTACCAATGGTACTGGATTCATTCAAATTGATCTATGCAGGAACAGCCCTGGTTCTAGAACCGCAAGGTCAGGCTGATACGGCGGTTCATAACATCCCGGTTCAGCAACAGGTATTAAAAGCGCCGAATCAATTACCGTTTGAAATATGCTATGTTGACATCGGCGCAAGTTACGGGCTTCCTGTTAAATGGGAAAGGTTTGCCGCTGACCCGCTTTTACGCCTCATAATGATAGAACCGGACAAAGCGCAGGCAGATGAACTCGGGTTGCGGTACCCTCAGGCAGAAATATTGCAGGTTGGGCTTGGCGATAAACATGAACGCAGGAATATTCATTTAACGGCATCACAATCTTGTTCATCTGTACTAGAGCCTAACCTGGATGTGCTTCGCCGTTTAAACCTGGAAAAGTGGTTTACGGTGCTTGGCCAAGTCTCAACGGATCTCCTACGGTTTGATGAAGTGTATGCGGAGAAAAACCTGCCGGCGCCGGATTTTATCAAAATAGATGTACAGGGTTTCGAGTATGAGGTTTTAAAAGGCTTTGGGAGTTTACTTGACAAAATACTGTGTATTGAGCTGGAGACACATTTACTGGAACTTTACAAAGGGCAAAAACTGTTTAACGATATTCATACGCTTTTATACAGCCACGGTTTTTACTTGAGACACTTGGAACAAACAGGAAATTTTAACAAGGAAGCCATCGAGTTTAACGCCTATTTCGTACGGCAGGATGTTTTTTTGGATGACCGGGGAAAAGTGAAGGTTGAGCTTTGGGAAATTATAAACAGCATGCCACCTCCAAAAATCCCCCGCAGTTAGCTCCGTAACGAAAAGCAAAGGCCCGGGCAGCATGCTGATCAAAATTCAGGTTGCAACCATCAGCTTCATATTCCTTTCCAACTCTTCCATATCAATAAAAAAGTCTCCATAAAAGTAGTCATCCGGTTCATGTACAGGGTCGCTTATTTGTGTATAATATTTATGGCCTAAAGCATCGGCCTGATACCAAAAAACAAAGCTTGGCCTTGCCAGTTCATTTGTTTTTGCTTTCATGATCTCCAGTATGCTTGATCCCTCCGTCATAAAAAGCATATTGGTAAGGCCAGAGCCGTGTATTGACACCAGGTAACGTACATTGCGGTAAATGGCAACCTGCTCAAGAAAAGTGTAATCTTCGTTATATACCGTACGGAAGCCATGTTTTTCCATCAGGCGTATTACCTCATCTTCATTCAAAACTTTTTTACGTGCGGCTTTTCTACGGCTTAGATATACCTTGTCGCCAAGATTCATTTCGGGAAGTTTTTCCTCAGCATACGCGTTATAAAACCGTGCTATCGCTCGTAATTCAGGAGCATCATAAGCATCACATATCGGCTTAATAGCCGGCAGCTTTAGATGCGGCACCATCAAGCTTTTACCCTGGGGTATCACAAACATATCGCCCAGATCAAAAGGTGCCAATGAACCCGTAATAAAATCGGTTGCCAGGTAATGTTCGGGTAAAAGAACCGTCAAATTCTTAAGCTGGGCTTTCATCCGCCAAAGCCGGGGTATGCATTCACACAGCCAGTGGTAATAGTTATACCATGGATGATGGATCAATAAATAAGTTTTACCAGCGTCCAGTTCTATTAGATTTTCAGGATGATCCGTCACACCTTGATAATAATGCATAGTTTCGGCCACATAGGAAGCCATTTGGTAGGGATGATCGTGGTGACAGTCTGCAATGAGCCCGCTCTCATCAGCGCAAAACCCGGAATAAGTCACAAAAACATCACTATGGTCGGTCGCCCTGAGTTTAGCAATTTCATATTGCTGATAGGGTTCGAACAGGTGAGCATTGGATGGTAGGAGGTTAAGTGGCAAACGCACATCAACGTGGGTGACATTCATAACCTAAGTTAACGATATCAGTTGTGAATACAAGTTTTTTAAAAATATAACCGCAGCTCAAATTTTGATTTGCGGTTATATTTTACAGACCAATAACCGGCAGTACCTCAACTCTGCGTAGTGGTCACAACAGGTAAAGCCTTTATGGTAGACGGATCCTGCACTGAATGTTGATCTGGATTAATTGCCTGCTCTATTTAATTATTCCATCACCAAATGCCCCAAAGCTTCTTTGGTAAATGCCCTTAATTCATTGTTGCGGCCATCACGTATCTTTTGCACCCAAAATGGGTCTGCTAAGATCGGGCGCCCTACAGCTACCAGGTCGAAATCTCCGCGATCCATGCGGCGTACCAGTTCTTCCAGTGAACTCGGCTCTGAGCTTTCACCACGGAACGAGCCAAAGAAATCGCCCGACAGGCCCACCGAACCTACGGTGATCGTCGCTTTGCCGCTCAATTTTTTAGCCCAGCCGGCAAAATTCAGGTCAGAACCTTCAAACTCAGGTTCCCAGAAGCGGCGCTGTGAGCAATGGAAAATATCAATGCCGGCGTCCGACAGGGGATTTAACCACGCTTCAAGCTCTTGCGGCGTTTTAGCCAGTTTGTAGTCATAGGCAGATGGCTTGAACTGCGATAAGCGGATGATCAACGCAAAGTCTTCACCAACTTGTTTACGTATCTCTTTGATTACTTCCACCGCAAAGCGGGTACGCTCCGGCAGGGTTTTACCACCGTATTGATCGGTACGCTCGTTACTGCCTTCCCAAAAGAACTGGTCAATCAGGTAGCCATGCGCGCCGTGGATCTCCACACAGTCAAAACCGAGGCGTTTCGCATCAGCGGCAGCACGGCCAAAAGCCGCAATGGTATCGGCAATGTCGGATTCCGTCATGGTCTTGCCATTGTTGAAACCGGGACGGTTCAAACCTGAGGGGCCTTCGAAGGGCACCGGCGGCAACCAACCCGAATGATGGTTGTCCATCACGCCCATGTGCCAGATCTGCGGACCCATGCTGCCACCGGCGGCATGTACACCGTCGATTACGTTTTGCCACCCGGCTAAGGCCTGTTCGCCGTAAAAATGAGGGACGTTCGCATCGTTTGACGAAGATGGACGGTCGATCACCGTACCCTCCGACAAGATCAAACCTACTTCGCCTTCCGCGCGTTTGCGATAATAAGCAGCTACATCTGCTGTAGGTATACCGTTTGGCGAAAATGAACGGGTCATCGGCGCCATTACGATGCGGTTTTTGATATTTAATGACTTCAGCGTAAAAGGCTGGAATAAGCTATCTGTATTCATAAAATAAATGTTTTGTTAAATTTCGGTAAGGACTAGTTGGGAGAGTTGTTTAAAAGCGGCTTCGTTACGTTTATAGTACGTCCATTGCCCTTTACGGGTAGACTGTACCAAGCCAGCGCGCTGCAGCATTGAAAGATATTCGGAAACGGTAGACTGGGTCAGCCCGGCTTTAAGCTGGATCTGCCCTACGCATACCCCATCTTCAAAACCTGCATGTTCCGCCTGTCCGGGAAAACTGATTTCCGGTTCTTTTAACCAGGCCAATATTTGTAACCTGGTTTTATTGGAAAGCGCTTTGAATATCTCCACCTGATCCATGGCACAAAGATATATCGGAATTTCCCGATATACCAATCAAGTTCATAGAAATGACATTGTGCTGATCGCTCCTCCCAGACTAAATTGGTGGTTAGCTATTATTAAATTTAGGGCTTATCAACCTCGCAGGAGCTCCGGAATCAAGATTAGGACAGCTTTGCAAAACGCTTGGACAATGCTGCTATACTTGACAAGGTTATGAAAACCATTTTGATAAAAGATAGCCGTAAATTAGATAAAAGTAGCTGCTCAACCAGTGCGCTGTGGTATAAGAATTGGCATAATTAATTTAATTAATAAGTAATTGGCAAACCAAGTTGCCCTATTATACGTAACTCTCAGGAAATTTTGGTTTGATTTAAACAAACAAAAACCGAAACACCTCGTTTACAATTGAATATGATAATATGCTAACAATACCTGAACAAGTAATGCCCACAACCAACACTGGTTATTTGCCACGCGTAGGACACTGGGAGTTTGATGTTACTTATAATGTGGACACGTGGTCTGATGCGATATTTGACATCATGGAATTGCCTTATGATACGCGGCCTGATAACACCTATGCATTGACATTTTATCCGGAGCCCTACCACGGAATGTTAAAAAGGGCGATAGCAAAAGCATATCAGTCCGGTACGCCCTGGGACCTGGAGCTTGAATTGGTAACGGCTATGGACAGAAGGATTTGGGTGCGCTCGCATGGAAGTGCGGTAGTTGAAAACGGTGTTGTTCTAAAAGTTCGGGGATTCTTGATGGATATTGACAGATACCGGGCTAAAGAAACATCTTTTGATCTGTTAAAACAACAACACAAACAACTTAATACGTTCACCCATGTATTAACCCATAACTTAAGAAACCACGCCAATAACATTTCCCTGCTTACCTCTCTGATAGATATGGATGCGCTCGACGAGGACAATACAGACCTGGTGGGTAAGATAGCGCGTGTGGCAGAAAACTTAAATTCCACTATCGATCACCTTTCAGACATTATCAAGATAAATGAAAACGTGGTAGAATCGGAGCCCGTTGATTTCGACGATTCCATGGATGTGGTATATTCGTTACTGCAAGCCGAGCTGGAACAGACCGGGGCGGATGTCCAGACCGATTTCACTGTCCCCGCCATAATTTTCCCAAAATTGTACCTGGAGAGCATTCTGACCAATCTGGTTACCAATTCCATCAAGTATAAAAAAGAACAGGAATGCCCCGTTATAGTGATTAGTACTTATAAGGATGACGAGAAGAATTGCGTCATTTTAGAATACCAGGATAATGGCATCGGCATAGATCTGAAAAAACATGGGGACAAAATCTTTGGATTGTATAAAACATTTACCGATCGGCCCGGGGCACATGGCGTAGGTTTGTTTTTAGTGAAAACGCAAATAGAATCGCAGGGGGGCTTTATTATTGTGGAGAGCAAACCGGATGTGGGTACGATCTTCAGGATATTCTTTAGGCCCGATAATCATTAATCCCTTCTCCGCTTATAATAATATCAGGAAACGTCTTTGCGTACAACATTCAGTTTGTTACCTTTTGTGGAACAAATATTTATAACCGATACATTAACCTGAAGTAAACTTATTAATTACGCTAACTAAATGATCAATATTATACGGCTTTTTGATGTAAGCGTCGTAATCAAAATTACCAACATCTATCGCCTGCCTTTGATACGCAGACATTAGTATTACGGGTACATTAGCGGTTTCTTTATTATTTTTAATGAGTTTGCATATTTGTCCGCCTGTTAAGCCGGGAAGCATGTAATCTGTAAGTACCAGATCTGGTTGATGGGTTTTTACAAGTGCTATTATATCGTCCGTCCCGTTACTTCCGGTCACTTCATAATTAGCGATATTTAAAACTGTGGTAGTTATATCAAGTATGTCGTTATCGTCTTCTATAATTAGGATTTTCTTCCTCATATGTTTGTTATGTGGCTGCTCGAAAAGGCTAGGCTGCCCTTAAGATGTTTCTAAGGTTTTCCACATTCAGCGGCTTATTTATAAAATCTGCAACCAAAGGGTTGGCTTTAGACATGGTAATATCATTGCAATCTATAGAAGAAGAAATCACATAGATAACTATTCTTTTCATATTTCCGATTTTCAACCCTGCATAGGCTTTTAAAAATTGCCATCCGTCCATTCCCGGCATGTTTATATCTAAAAATATATAATCCGGCAAGCAATCGGGTTCGGTCTCCGATAAATGTTCAAGCTGATCTATTGCTTTTTGACCATCACTAAGTGTGTTTACATTAATATCAGTATCCACCCTTTTGATCAACATTTTAACAATTATGTTATCCAATGGTTCATCATCTATAACATAAACGCTGATAGGTTTATTTTTTTCTGTCATCCATCCAAAAAACACTGGTATGGATAATTTGTTTTACAAATTCTTAATTTAATATATTATTAGTTAATTAAATTTATAAACGTAGCTACACCACCATAAAATCAATCAGGAAGTTTCGATAGGTTAATCGCAGTCAGCGTTGTTATTAATTTCGGTATTTCCTGAAAAATAACCTTCAAGCATTCCACCGCTGAACCTGCCAATCAGCAAACTTAAAAACAACAAGCAATTAAATGCAATCAAAAAGTTGACTAAGTGTTCAAACGAATAAATAGAAACAAGGAATGTCGAGAAAAGTACGAAATGAGTAAAATATACTTTTGCAGTTGCCTTATAAAAACAAACCTTACTGGTAGCAGTAGCTGTATGATATAATTTAAAAATAATAGCTAAAATGACCCAGAGGACGTTATATACGATTGCGTATTTTGTTGAAACAGTTTGAATTGAGAAGCCAAAATACCTGGCTGTTAAGTGTAATCCTAAATAGAAACAAAGGTTAACGATAATAAGGTCTGTTAATGCTAGAATAATACGGAATGCTTTGGTATATCTGTTTTCCATAGTGCACTACCCCTATTCAAATACTGCACCAAGTAACAACCTGAATTCTGACCCTTGTTTAAGACATAAACATTAGCTATCTATCTCTTCAACAATAACATAAAGCGCGATTTAACTTTAAACGTAAAGCAAAAAAATGAATAAGAGAGATTAATGGGTTCATCTTCCGTATTTGGTATTGTGTAACCTCACAACCCAAACATCAATAAGCTCTGGATATTTCAATAAAGTTAAACAGTCAATCGTCAATTAACCTAATTTCCCTTAATTGAATTATGATGAAAAATTATTTATTAAAAAATTATTTAGGCGTTGCAAAATATTGGCAAAAAAATTCCCCGGTAAAAAAATCCACAAATTGTGGAATTCCAACCACACCCTAAATTAGAATCCAAATTAGCACTAGCAACAGTATTGCCAACAAATTAGCAACGATCATCAGACCGATCGTTTTTGTATTTTTAAACATTATCAGCGAAGTTATTCTCCGTTCTTTCGTAATCATGTTCGTTTCTACGACTTTTTCAGAAAAAATGTTACAAAAATTTACAAATAGATGCGAAGTTGATCGGTAACCGATTATAAATACTAAACAAATTTCCGAATAAAAATCAATGCGGTCAATAATAAGAATATATGACCAGCAGGTATATAAGTTTAACTAACTAGTGAATAACTGACATTAATAGTCTGTCAGATTTTCCCTTATTGCCTTGGCTACGGCTTCGGATTTTGAATTCACGTGGAGCTTTTTATAAATACTGGCTACATGGGTGCAAACCGTTCCAAAACTTATTGAACATGAAGTTGTGATCATTTTATAACTTTCGCCTTTCACCAAACAGCCTAAAACCTCTTTCTCACGGCCCGATAACTCATATACATTAACAGACTCAGTTTTTTTTGTAGAAAAAAATTCTAACACCTTTCTGGCAATATTAGCGGTCATCGGCGCCCCACCGTTGCTAACTTCTCCTATAGCCTCCAGTATTTTAAGCGGAGGCGTTTTTTTAAGAATGTAACCCGTCGCTCCGGAATGCAATGCGTCAAATATCTTACTACTGTCATCAAAAGTTGTCAGTATCAAAACGTTAACATCCGGGTAATGGCTCTTAATTAAAGCTGTTGCCTGTATTCCATTAATACCAGGCATATCAATGTCCATGAGTATCACGTCTGCTTTATTTTCCGCAGTATCACCAATAATGTTTTCACAACTTGCGTAAAGCCCGGCCAAAGTTATCCCCCGGGCGCTGGTAATTAGAAACTCTAAACTTTCGCGCAACGCATCGCTGTCATCGTAAACGGCTACTCTTAAATCCAAATCAAAAATTTTAAATCAAAATTATAGCAAATAACAACAGTTTCAATCACCCATTTACATGATGTTAATAATTAATTTGATAACCGTTCCGCCTCCAACGCTCGAAATGATATCTATCTGTGCATTCATTTCTTCGGCCCGTTTTCTAATATTTTTAAGGCCGTTTCTTTTGTTTTGAACCGAGCTGTCAAAGCCTTTACCGTTATCAGTAATAGTCATCACTATTAACTTACTTTCTTTATTTATAATGGCACTGATCTTAGAACAATCTGAATGTTTTAAAATATTGTTGATCGCTTCTTTAAAAATCAAATAAATATTTCTTCTGTAAGCCATAAGTAAGGGAACCTTTTCCACCCTTTCATCCATAATAATGTTAAAGTCGATTGAACGGGCTTCAAGCAACGGAATAGCATATTCGCGCATTCTAATAAACAAGTCATTGAATTGGTCATTTCGTGGATCTACAGCCCACACAATATCTTCCATCGCCTCCAGCATCGCACGGGAATGGTAGGCTATATGGCCTATAATTTCGCGCGTATCCTGTATTCCATGCCCCTTTAGTTGTTGATCGGCAACCTCACTAAAAATGGAAATACTTGTTAATGCAGAACCTATATCATCATGCAGATCACTCGCAATTTTGTTACGCATAGTTTGAAACTTTAACAATTGCTCTGCCCTGTATTGGTAGATCCAGCAACCTATCAAGTAAAATAAGGTTACAGAAAGCAAGATGAACCACCAGGTACGGTAGAAGGGCGGTACTATTTTAAAAGCGTAAGATGCAGGTAAACTCCAGTTACCATTGGGAAAGCCCGCTTTTACCATAAACACATAATTTCCCGGCGATAAGTTCGCATAACTTACCCGGGAATCCGCAATCTCGGGAGACCACTTATCACTCAAACCCGCAAGTTTATACCTATAAATCACTTTATCTGCATTATTGAGGGAAATCCCGTTAAACTCAAAAGTGATGTAGTTTTGATTGTATTTTAACCTGGTGTGTTTGAAGCTGTCATCCTTAAAAAAAACCTGTTTTTTTAAGATGTTCACTAATGGCGCAACAGATTTTAACCTCTCACTTTCCCTTTTGTAATGCATCAGGCCTTTAACTGTACCTATCCACAGATCTCCGTTCCCGGATTCATAAATCGCATTTTGGTTGGTTTCAATACCTAAAAAACCATCACTCTCTAGATAACTTACAGTGGTTTTTGTATCTGGATCGAAATTATCGAGCCCCAAATTGTTGCCAACCCAAAGTTGCCCCTCCTTATCGCAATACACAAAGTAGGGATTATTTGATTTTAAACCGTGGCGAAAACCGTATTGTTCAAATTTAGTCCCGTTATATTTGAGAACGCCATCACCAATGGTACCTATCCAAATATTTCCTTTTGCATCAGATGTCACCGATGCAAAATCGTAGTTGACCAATTTTCCGGGAATCTCAATCACGCTAAAGGTATCAGTCAAAACATCTAGCTTAACTAAGCCGCGGTCGCGGGTGCCAAACCAAAGCTGCCCATCCTTATCCCGGTGAATGTGCCATACACCATTACTTACAAAACCTTTATTTTTTGTAAAGCTTCGTATCTTACCACTTGCATAGTCATAAACAGCTAAACCGCTGTCAAGGGTTGCCAGCCAGATTCTTCCTTTTTTATCTTCGTTTATACTAACTACCTGTTTACCGGCAAGCCCCGCCTGATGATTAAAGGTGCGAATCTTATTTTTTGATGTTATATAGCAAGCGGCCCCTTTTTTTGCGCATGCTATCCACATGTTGTTGTGGCTGTCAAGAAAAAGGTCGTAGATAAATCCGTCAGGCAAACCATCTTTCCTGGTAATATTACGAACCTTTTTGATACCTTGAGGCATCACCTTGAAAACAGTGATTCCCCGACGTGTACCCACCCAGAAATTCCTTTCCGCATCTTGTGCTATGGCATAGGTTTCATTATAGATGAGCCCGTCTCTTGTATTAAAAAGTTCAAAGGGTGATCTCCGGAAATTCGAAATACCATCATCCTGGGCAAGCCAGATACTGTGTTCGCGACCCTCACCGATATCATAAATAATATCGCTTAGCAAACCGTTATTTCGCGCGAATATCCTGGCATTCCGTCCCTTGATCTGGATGGCACCTTCATTGGTAGCAAGCCATAACTCACCACCACGACTTATAAAAATTGAATTTATGGAATGATTAAATTTAATGTTATTCAAGGTCTGATATGGCTTTACCGAGCCTTTAAACATCAGGTAGAGTCCTTTTTCCGTCCCGCAAAAAAGAGTATCTCCCCGTTGCGCAACTGCAGATATCTTGCCTCTAAATAAAGATGTTTCAATTGCAGACAAAACCGTTCCCTTTTTTGCACTGAATAGATTTAATCCCTTATTTGTCGCGACCCAAATTTCATCCTTATTCTTTATACAGAGTTTATTAACTACGTTGTCTGCAAGACCTGAAGAAACCGACAAATGTTGCACTTCACATTTCTTGCCCCGATAGGATACTATGTATAATCCGTCACCGTCGGTCGCGATGTAGAGGCGATGGTTTTGCCAAAGCAGATGGTTGATGCCGGTAACATTTTGAAATGCGGCATTGTTAAACACCTTTATGCGACCATCAAGGAAATAGGAAATCTTGCCCGAACGGTGACCGAACCATATCTGGCCGCCTAACCCGCCGGAAATGGACGTTACATGGTTATCTGGCAACCCCGACTGGGAATCGTAGATGTGAAATTTGTGCCCGTCAAATGAGCAGACGCCGCTTTGGGTTCCCGTCCATAAATAACCCGAAGGATCTAAATAAATAGCATACACGCGGGATTCGGGAAGACCGTTCTGGATTGAATAACTTTTAATAGGTAGAGTTTGCCCTGCAAGAAAACTCGTGCATAGCAAAATAAAAAGTAAACAACAACCCGGCGTCTTAATTTTATTCAGGAGATAATGCATGTACAATGATAACATGCAAAGATACTTATTTTACGGAACAACATCCTGACGATGAAATCTTTAAGGAGATTTCTTTATGTTTATTAAATTTAACAGAGAGCAAACTATTTGACAGCCAAAGCAATCGCTTTATCGTACGGTTAAGCCGATAACCTTTTATGAAAGAAATGAATTTCTTCCAGTTTCCCGATTGCTACGGGTTTTGAAATAAATTCTCTTACAAAGGGAAAATTTCTCGATCTCATAATATCATTACGATCCACAGAAGAAGATATGATATAAATAGAAATTGGTTTTGACAGGCAAGACTGGAGCGTTGTAAAACTTTCCAAAAAGTCCCATCCGCTAAAGCCCGGCATATCAAGGTCCAAAAAAATCAGGTCGGGCAGCAATAACTCATCACTACATTTTTCGGTCAGGAAGTCTATGATAACTTTGCTATCCAACGTATGAACAGCTTCGTTAAAAAGATGATGCCGCGCAAATATCTTTTTCATTATCAAATGTTCTAACGGGTTATCATCAATCATCACAAGTTTACACATAAGCAGCTATTTGATTTTTATATCACAATAATTAAGCCGATGTAGTAGGACTTTAGCTGATGGCATATTCAACATTAATTATTTACAATCAACTTATTTGGATATTTTTGAAAAGGCGCAACAAAACCGGCTTCGTAACGTATAAGTCATAAAAAAACAGCCCTTTTACCCCATTCATCATCATTGTATATGAGCTTAGTAAGGCAGCTATTAACCAACGTCATTTTTATAATTATTTTATCAGTAACATTTTTTAGCTCAGCTTCAGCTCAACGAAAAAACCTGATTTTTCAATCCACTTTTGAAAGTAAAGCCGATGTGATAAGCTGGTACGAACGAAGTTTGCTTCAGCCTTGGTCTGCTGTGATCGTTACAGACAAAGTGCGGAGCGGAAAAAGCGCTCTAAAATTTGACCTTATAAGGGGAAAGGATGTGTTGAACGGGCCAAGGGCAGAACTGGGAATGCTGCCACAGTTGAATGGAGAGTCTTGGTACGGTTTCTCGAACTATTTTCCCGGGACATATGTAAGTGACCCCGCTACCGAAATAATCGCTCAGTGGCAAGCAATGCCCGATCTAACGCGCGGAGAGAACTGGAGAAGCCCGCCATTGGGTCTGGAGATTAAGAGCGACCGGTATAAGTTGGCTGTTAGGTGGGCTTCTGCGGCCGTAAACGACGCTTCAAACACATCTATTGATTACCTTGATCTGGGCCCCGTGGCACACGATCAATGGAATGACTGGGTTTTCCATATAAAATGGGGTTATAAATCCGGAACAATACAGGTTTGGAAAAACGGTAAATTAATTTTAGAAAGAATTGGTAAACCTATAGGTTACAATGATTTCCTATCCCCTTATCTTAAATTGGGGATCTATAAATGGGAATGGAGTAACGCTAAAACATTGTCGACATCAAAAGAAAGAACTTATTACCTGGACGATGTGCGGGTAGGTAATAATTTAGCAAAATATGAAGATGTGGCCCCGGGGGACGTTAAAACCTTGCCTATTGAGTTAAATACTTTAAAAGTGGTGAAAAATAAGGATGACTCTTATACAGCAAGCTTTACAGCCTCCCAAACAGTCCCTGCGTCCACGTTTATCTTATACATCGGTTCAGATTCCGCAGGAAATTTCAGGCCGGTAGTGTCAGACACTAAATTACAAGTCGAAAAAGGCAAAAAATATACCCTAATATTTAAATCGAAATGATTAAAAGATTACTAATTGTGCTTGTGTTAGCAAGTGGTTTAAGTGCATGTAATAAAGCTTCTGATTTTGAAAGCAGCCCCGCAAAACCCGTAACTGTACCAATTGCAATAGAAACGCCTGCTACGGTGGCCTATATTGCCGTTATTAATTTAGCCGGTGATACTATTCAATCAAACCCCGTACCTATTGTGGTACAAAACTGATGTATAATAATTTCCGGGAAAACGTATTGTTGTTGTCATCTAAGTGGTCGCGAATAATCTTTGACGCTACCTCCTGCTGAGGCCTGAGGGTATGTTATGTTAAGGAGATTAGATATAAACATCATTCAAATCTTTTAGGTTCGATAGTTTTATATCTCCAATTAAATGACCACTTGTAATCTGATCATGCATATCCTGATAAAGATTTTGTTCCAAGAATTCTAAAATCTTGCCAGCGATTGCAGGACTGGTAATTTCGGCCGCAACAAGTCCCGTTTGGTAATCAGTAACAGATTCGGCCAGGCCACCCGTATTTGTGACCAATACAGGGCAACCAAGCGCATATGCAGTCATTACAATGCCGCTTTGGGTAGCTTCAAGATACGGACAAACTATTAACGTGGACCTGGAAATCACGTCAACTATTTCTTCGTTACTCAGGTGCCTTTCCATTACAGACACTGCATTTACCATATTAGCAACCTTCCCATGATCAGTAGTATAGCCAAAGGCCGGGCGACCCGCTATCATAAATTTTTGATCAGGGAATTTTTCCAGAACACTGGGTATAGCATCAAGCAATAAATCGATGCCTTTGTACTTAGAAAGCCTACCTACAAATGCAATAAATCCGTCTCGTTTATCAACCTCGGGACTAGGTTTCATAAACTTCCGAAACACGGTATAAGGTAGCAACTTTAAATTAACAATATTCCTTTCCGTATTTAGGTTCTTTTTAAGCTGGGCTTTACTATAAGCTGAATAAGTAATGTAAGCAACAGCCTTACCGTAAAATAGCTTTCGTATAATTGACCTTTTCCATTCAAATTCGCCTCCATGAGGTGTGGGGTCGTGAATGCTTAAAACCAGCCGTTTATTTAGCCTTAAAAATGGCAGCAAGAATGCCTGACGCGCAGAAAAGTCATCAAATTGCAGGTAGTCAAATTTTTGCTTATTAATGAATTTTAAAACCTTATGAGTAGTGGTAATAAGCCCCATTTTACTGCCCGGTTTATATATCACAAAATGTACTGATCCACAACCCCGGAAATATTCGCCCAGGTAATCAAGTCCCCATTTTTTGGCTACTGTCCAAAAGGATGTTAACGGCTCATATTCGTTCAAATCTATATTTAAATCAAATATGTTCGCGTGTAACATGGTTTGCGGCAATTCTATCAACACATGAATATCAAAATCCCCTTTAATCAAATTGATTATTTCGAGGTTGATATCCATAAAAGGCACCTGTATATAGAGAAGTATTTTCTTTTTCATTTTGAACTTAGACCGATAAAAAATTGCTATTTATTATGATTTACGATATACTATCCGGTAAACTACGGGTTATGTTTATGTAATGCTGTACCTTTTTCCATAAAACATACAACAGTGGACCTACACCAATAAACAGGAATAAAGCAAATATTGCCACGGGATTTAATAACTCCCCTAAATACTTATAAGCGAAAACAAACACAGCTGTTAGCAGGTAAAACAATGCAGAACTTTTAACTGTGCTTACTTTTAACCTGATGAGTACGACACTTTGCATGATGTGAAATATCACAAATGCCGCAAAAATTGAATAATTAATAACGGAAAGTGATTTATAAAAATGTAACCCGATTAAACTTGAAAACAAGTTAATCAGCAGCACTATGAAATTCAGGATCATGTCAATCCTTTCCATGTTTTTAGCTACGATCAGGTTTGCCTGTAAAAGAACTGTTGGGAAAACAATCAATGTTAAAAACATCTGTTGCATACAACCCGAGGCTAATGCGAATTTTTGTCCGAAAATAAATGGGATAATGGTATCCGAAAAAGACTGAATAAATGCAAAAGCGGTTACTGCAAATATGGTATAACCTAAAAATACAAGCTGGTAAAATTTGCGAACGGCCTCTTCATTTTTAGCGTGAATCAACTTTACAAATTTAGGATAGACAGTTGTAGACGCTACAACTGCAATAATTGTAAACATAGAAAATATCTTATACGAGACCTCGTAATTTGCTACATCAATGGGAGAAAGGAACTTGGAGATGATGATCGTTGCACTTCTCCAAAATATTATAGAAGACCCAACGATCAGAATAAATCGCCAGTTTGCAAATACATTATTTTTCAGATCCGGAAGCGTAATTTTAAACTTCAGAAGGGTTGCAACTTTAATAGCCCCGCCGGTGCCAATATAAATAAACAAGTTTACCGTAAACAGGCGTACCACGACCAATAAAACCGACAAATAAATTAGTGAAATGGGCCAAATAAAAAGCACACAGCCTGCAATCAGCCTCAATAAGCCATCTACAGCCATAATTACCGCTGATTTCCTTTGCTGGAACTGAGCAATATTTAAGTTTTTGAGCGCATAGATAAGGTTATCAAAAATGATATTTGTTCCTAATATTAAAGATAGTAAACGTATTTGCTCATTAGAGTACATTACAAAGGTAAGGCCAATGTTAATTACGTAAAATACAATGCCCAGCAAAGTCTGGATTTTGATAAAACGGTATATCAGGGCTGAATTCTCTTGTTTTTCCTGCCCGTATTCGCGTATAAACCAATGCCCCAGCCCCATAGATGAAAAGCCGACTATTAGTTGATATACCGTATTAGCGATCAGAAAATTAGAAAACTCCTTTATTGGATAATAGCGTGAAACAATTACAAAAAAAAGGCTAAGGAACAATGTTTGGAATACCGTTGATACCAAACCCCATAAACTATTGTTGATTAAACCTGATTTCTTAAAAAAGCCCATATTAATTGTAAATTTTTTCTGATTTTTCGCGTTCTGCAATCAACAATGCCAGCAATGTGACTAGCACAATAAGGATCCTTTTGTCGCTGATGGAGTAAACAGAGGCGAATGTGACCATCCAGCCGGAAAGGCCGGCGATGATAAAAAAGATGATTTGATTTTTGCTCCCAAGAATGTATGCCTTTACGCTATTGTATATCGGCGTTAATATCAGCAAGCAAAAAGTTATAAAGCCTGTTAAGCCAAGTTCTGTCAGGATCATCAGATACCCGCTTTCGGGTTGATCGAAGAATATTACATTTTTATCGATGTCTATATAATAATTATTTGAAAAGGCCATCGCGTAACTACCGTAATTACCAATTCCCAATCCCAAAATTGGATGTGTGCTAAACCAGCCCAATGCTTCATCCCATAAAGCGGCGCGAAAAATATAGTCGGCATTAAGTTCTTTTGCCCTGTCAAATACCACGAAGGTATCTGAAAAGAAAACTAGCAAAACAGAGGCTGCAACGGCTAACGAAAGAAACGCAATACGGTACCGGATACCTAACTTGAACAACAGTATAACCATACCGGTGAATACGCCGAAAAGGGCGGTTCTACCGCCTGTTTTTACAAGCGCTACTATCACCAGCAAAAAAAGAACATAATTTTTCCATCCGGGACTGTCAGGCGTTTTAAAATCTAACAAGAATAAAAAGCCCAGCATCACCAGAAATTGCCCGTACTTTTGAGGATCGTGAAAGAAACTCGGATAACGGGGATCGCCATACATCAACGTGTTCCTGTTAAGTGCCTGGTAAAATGTAAAACCAAGCCCAAAGACAATCTGGACAATCAGGAAAGCTATAGATATTAAAACACTCAGTTTTAATATCCTGATCACGTCTAGCTGAAAGCTGTCATCCGATGAACATTCCATCAACAAAGCTTTGCCATAGATAAATATCGGAAATACCGAGAGACAACCCATTAATGAATTTCTCATAAATTGAGAATTAAGGCTGCCTAAAAAAACACTTATGATCAGAATGAAAAACAGCACGTAATAGGTATTATACCTATGCTTTTCTTTTTTCAAAATAAAATCTTTCAGAAAAAGGATGCAGATAGTATAACTTATGATATCAAAAACTTTTAACCTCCCCAATTCCACCGGCGTTACAGCCAAATCCATAATGGGAAGAAGAAACAATACAGATAGTAAATAGGCCCTCTTCGAAAATCTATAGAATAGTAACGTACATACAAACGCGGCAATACCGGTCGCGGCAAGTAAATGCTCCAACTTCATATTGCAGCGTCTATATGAATATCAATTGCCACACAAACACTTTTGCGCAGTCTATTTGTTAATATCATCTCCAACACCTATTAAAACCGGTTAAAAAAGTCACCAAATACGGTATCGGTCCAGGAACGCTTTTGGGTAGTGTAATAGGTCTCCGTATATTCATATCCGCTGCCGAATTTTGCGCTTTGGACACCATTAAATATCACATGCACATTTGATAGGTTATTCTCGCTAACTGTTTCCCTTAAAAAACCCAGCTCTGCTTTACCGGTGATCCCTTGCCTCATCAGATACAAAGTAATGTCGGCAAAATGCGATACGATCAGCGCATCTGGTACCAGGTGCACAGGCGGTGTATCCAATAGTATGTAATCATACGTTTGCTGTAACTTAGATATAAGTTCGCCTAACTTTGGCCCTTCAAGCATTTCAGAAGGATTTTCAGCTATTGCCCCGCTGAAGACTACGTCGAGCCCTGGACGAATGGCAGACGGACGGATGATATCCTGAAACTCTGCTTCGCCGGCCAGGTATTCATTTATTCCGGGTTGCACTTCCGGCAGGTTCAATACCGTTGCAAATTTTGGTCTGCGCATGTCCAGTTCTAATAAAATTGTCTTTTTCCCTGAAATGGCCAGTGACGAAGCAAGATTGACACTGGTAAAACTTTTACCTTCTCCCGGGATACTTGAGGTAACCATTAAAATTCGTGCTGCTCCCTTTTCCGGTAATAACGAGTGCAATTTTGTTCGTAAGGCTCTAAACTGTTCCGTAATGGCACTAACTTCTTTTGATTTGAAGATAAAAAAGTTGTCTTCGGCTTGATAAGGAAACTGGCTGATTACCGGCAGACCTGTTTTTTCTTTAATCTCTTCAACATCAGTAATCTTACTGGTTAAAGTGTTTCGGCCACGTATGATGCCAATCGGCATGGCGAATCCAAATATAAACGCCGATGCAAGCGCTACTAGTTTTAACGGATTTCTGGCCTTTGCAGAATATGCTTTGTCTACAACACGATCATCGGTCAGCGTAGCCGCATACCTTACTGATACTTCTTCTTTCTTTTGTAGTAAGTAGGTGTAAAGGCTTTCTTTTATAGCTTGCTGGCGCTTAATTCCTATATACTGCCGCTCCTGCTTGGGAATATCCTTGATAGAGGTTTCAAAACGATTATTAAAAGACTGAAGCTGAGAAAGGGTGCTGGATAAAGAAGATTTAATATTACGTACACTTTCTTTTATAGCTGCTTTAGTAATGGCTAGTTGCCTGTTTATGGGTTCAAAATCCGGATTGGTTTCCGGCGTGGTAGCCAGTAACTTTTCCCGTTGTAATTGCAGATCATTCAATTTTTCGACCAGGGTGATCAAAGTTGGATCTGTAATGCCAAGTGTGGTGGGTGCCTTACCGGAGTTTTGAGATGAGTTGACATAACGCTCTATCCCATTAATGGTGTTTAATTGTACGTTTATCTCATTTAATTTCGCGTCATTGGCCTGCATGTTTTCCAAACTTATTTTGGAATCCGCACTTATATCAGTCAAACCTCTTGAGCTCTTAAATGTCTCAATCCCTTTTTCTGCATCGTTTAACTCGCCTGTCAGCGAAGAGAGCCTTTCGTCAATGAAATCCAACGTGCTTTTTGTTTCTCTATTCTTCTCAACTGTTCCTGCTAAGTTATAATTAAGTATCAGTCGGTTAAGTATATCCCTGCCCCTGCCGGCGTTACTATCTTTTAAAAGCAGCGAAACAGCGGTTGATAATTTATTAGGCGTACTTACCTGAATTTGCTTTTGATAATAAAGCGCCAGATCTTCCGGATCACTTACAATAATTCCAATATCTTTACCTATAAATTCGTTTAAATGAGGGGTAGACTGGACCGTCATCTCGCCGAATAAAGATTTGAAAGGCTCACCGAATGTTATATTCTTTTCAGAACCGTCGGAATCTTTGAAAGTGCCGGATTTGTTATCTTTGATAGTTACCTTAACTTTATTATAATTATCAGGGTAATTAATTGCGCCGGTAAACAGAATCTTTATAGGTGTATCCTTATACAAGTCACGTTTAGAAAAAGTCTCGCTGGTAGAGTAATTAACACCCAGATCAAGATCATAAATGACTTTAGCTATCAATTGCTTCGATTTTAAGACCTCTATTTCATTTTCGATCTTTTTAGAAACATCAGAGAGATCGATCTCATGTAAGGCAGAGCGTTGCTGATCAGCATCCTTTGAGTCATCTTTGATGATCAAGGTAGCTTTTACCTCATACAACGGCTTAGCAAAAGCGATGTAAATAATAGCCGGCACTATTGTTGTAAATAAACAAAGCGCGAATAGCGGCCAATGAAATAAGTACATGTTGATGATACCTTTTACTCTTTGAGTAGAGCTTTTATCGGGCACCAATGATGCTGGTTTGGGTTCTGGTGGTAAATTCATATTTGTGGTAAAGTGCGAGGACTGGGATGATAATAGCTACGCTATTGTTTGATATAATTACCTAATGACGTAAGTAATTCTGTGGAAGCTTGTTCACCAACCTGGTGTAAGGATTCAAAATTATCGGGCCAGATTTCCATGATCTTATCTATCAGTTCATCCTCGTCATAAGCGACATGCACAAACTTAAGGTCGTCAAGCTTTCTCGCCGTTGCCAACTGATGCTCGTTTCTATGTTCATTATATTTTACAAGACGTGGCATAATGATAATAGGTTTGGCTTGTACCAATGCAGAAATGACTGTGCCCATGCCTGCATGACTAATAATCAGCTTAGCATTTTTGATATTATCGTCGAAATCCTCCGGAGTCATAAACTCCGATGTTTTAACATGCACAGCCTCGTAGTCCTTTGCAAATGCTTGCACATGAAAGGGGACGTTCTCTAATCTGGAAGCGATAACATCCACAGCTTTTAGCAGCCTGTCAAATGGTTCCTGGGTTCCGGTAGTTACAAAAATCATTAAAATAGATGTTGAATAGTCATTAAGACTTTAAAATGAATACTATAAATTAGCGTTTCTTTTGATGGCAGGAGCATATCCTGGTATAGAAAGACGACCATTAAATTTCAACTTGACTAACTGCATCAAGAAAATAGGCCCGTAGTATAAATAACGTTTATACATTCGTCTTGGCTCTTTTATCAATCGCCCAAACCATTCCATTCCTAACGATTGCCAATATTTTGATGGGCGCAAGACGGTTCCGGCATAAAAATCAAAAACCGCCCCTATGGCGCAGATAATATTGCTATTGATTGCCCTTTTATGATCATATATCCATTTTTCCTGTTTGGGCGCGGTCATTCCCACAAATAAAACGTCAGGGCCGAATTCATTTACAGCGTTAATCATTTTAAAGCTATCTTCCTCGGAGAAAAGCTGTTTAAAAGGTGGTGAATAAGTGCCCACCGTAATATTGGGGAACTCTTTTGCAATTCGCATCCTGATAAGATTTAACGTTCTCTCGCTGGAGCCGAGGTAAAAACACCTACCGCCGGCGTCATTCAGCTTTTGCAACAAATGTTGGTGAACATCATTACCGGCAATCTTATGAATCACTTTCTTTTTAAGCAGCTTTACCGCAAGAGTAATCCCAACACCATCGGGTAGCAAAATATCAGACTGCTGTAACGCAAGTTTAAATTCAGGATCTTTTTCTGCTATTGTATATGAAAATTGATTAATGGTGTTTATAATAAATTTACCATTAATAGTTATTTGCCGAACGCTTCCATCAAAAATTGAATATCCTGAAAAGTTAACTGATGCATTAATCATTAAAAATAGGTAGCTAGATAAGCCTTTATTTACAATAACTGTACCAATTATCGATAGAACTACACACATGAGGGCATTTGGACATACTTCCCAATATTTAAAAACCTAAAATCTCAAAAATCAAAATTATGATTGAAGGTACTTCACAGAGACATAATGGCCATATAAAGCCTATGACGAAATTTCGAGTTGGTTAATATATGTAACCTTTCTTCCTGTGTAGGCGTATACCCGCTGTAATATGCTATCAAGCAGCACGATAAAAAGCCGGAAATGAAAAACATTAATCACCCCAAAATACGAATAGCCAGCAATTTGTTAGGGTCACTATTTTTCATATTTGCGCTTTTACCTGATTTTTGTCACGCAGCAACCTATTATATTTCTTCCTCTAAAGGTAATGATAGTTACCAGAGCAGCCAGGCACGCGAACAGCTTACTCCCTGGAAGAGTATTGAAAAAGTGAACCAGTTTTTTAAATACCTTAAGGGTGGTGATACCATATTGTTTAAACGCGGAGATGTATTCGAAGGAACGATTATACCTTCCAAATCGGGATCGTACTTTGCGCCTATTTACTTTGGAGCTTATGGAACCGGCAAAGAACCTGAGATAACCGGTTCAGTGGCCATATCTTCCTGGAAAGAGGTAAAAAATGGAATATATGCCAGTCAGTGTTTGTCTACCGGCACCAACCTTATTATAAATAATAAGCAACAACAAATCGGTCGTTATCCCAATAACGGCTACCTCACCATTCAGTCCTCCGTTCAAGGCAATTTACTTACCGGCCCGCAATTACAGGTAAGTAACTACAATTCTGGAGCTGAAGTGGTGATCAGAAAAACAAGGTGGATTATTGACAGGAGCCCGGTCCTTTCCCAAACCGGTAATAGTTTGACGTATGAAGCAAATAAAAACTTATCCAAAAAGGGATATGGCTACTTTATTCAAAACGATATAAACACCCTTGATAAGGCAGGCGAATGGTGTTACGATAAAAGTAAAAAGATACTGTATGTTTATTTTGGTAACAAACGACCATCATTATCATATGTAACAACAAGTGCTGCCAATCATGTTGTTGATATACAAAAATTTAATTACCTGTCTTTTGAAGATATATCCTTTACAGGTGCGGGTCAAAGTGCCTTTAATATTGTCCAGGCGAAAGGCATCACTATTAAGAACTGCCAAATTCGTAACTCCGGAGCAGAAGCTGTACTCGCTTCATACAGCCCATATTTAACAATCGAATCATGCGTAATCAGCAATTCGTTAAGCGGTGGTATCAACCTGGATGCCGGATGTACAAATGCCAACATCAGGGAAAATAATATTTTAAATACAGGATTATTTGCCGGAATGGGTAAAAGTGGTACCGGTACCTATGAGGCTATTACTTCGTTTGGTGACAATACCATTATTGAAAAGAACAGGATTGATAGTGTAGGGTATAATGGCATCTATTTTGGCGGTAACTCAGCTATAGCAAAGAATAACTATATTTCCTTCTTCTGTTTAACAAAAGACGATGGAGCCGGCATATACCTCGGCGACTGGTCTAAAACTTTCAATAAAAAAGTTGAGGGGAACATTATACTTCATGGTATAGGTAATGGAAAAGGTACTGACCGTGAAAACTCTTTACAGGCCGAAGGAATATATATCGACGATAATACGGAGAGTGTATTGATAGTTGACAATACCGTTTCATTGTGTTCCAACAATGGCATTAAGCTTCACAATGCGAAGGATATAAACGTTTTTGATAATACCGTTTTTAATAATGGCATCCAGTTAAGGCTGGAGCAGGATCATTATATCGCTTCCAGTAAATACATCAGGAACAACAATATCAGGCGTAATACATTCTTTGCTGCTAGTACACACCAAACTGCCGCGAAATTTTCTACTAATCAAAATGATATTCAATCATTCGGTCACATTGATAGCAACATTTACTGCTCACCGAAAGTTGCTGCCAGGGGAAGCGTTTCCAAAAACACAGACAAAAACAAGCCAGACCTGGCAAGGACGATGACCCGCATGCAACCTTATGATAATAATATAAGATTTGAATTTAACGCCAGTAATGAAGCCCGTACGCTCACGCTCGATTCCAGCTATGTTGATGTTCAAAACAAGCAGTATCCAAAAACAGTTACGATCGGTCCGTATTCATCCCTCATTTTGATCGCCGCAAGTTCTAACAGCGTTGACAACCTGTCCTCAGTACAGAACGCTTTGGTAGTCAATAAAATTTTTGAAAAATAATGTACATCATGGAATTACCCATTGTGATGATTGGTAATTTGATCAAATATGCCGGATAATTCCGCAGCTACCTGTTCCTTGCTGAATAGCTTTGAAAGGCCTTTATTTTGTTCCTGCATATGGTTAGCCAATTCTTCTGAAGCCAATAAACGCTCGATAGCCTTTACAACGCCATCCGTATCTTTAGCATTAACCCATAAACAATTATCAGGCTCCTTTAAATAATCTTTTGCAGCTCGGATTTTAGTGGTAACAACTGCCAAGCCCGCACCTACCGCATTAAACAATGCCATCGGAAATCCCTCCGGAAAATATGTCGGAAATACCAGGATATCGCTATTGGCATAATATGGAATCACCGCCTTTTCCGGTATAAACCCTGTGAGCATGATATTGTTGATCAAATCATTTTGCGCGATGATCTCTTTTAAACGGCTAACCGCATTTCCATCGCCTACCACTATTAATGTTAGCGGATATTTATTTTTAAGTATGGCAAAAGCTTCCACAACTTCAATTATCCCCTTCTCTGCTATCAACCTTCCTGTAAACAACAGAATTTTGTGATCCGGCGGGATGCCTAAGCCAGTTCTAAAATTTTCGTCCCTTTTAAACTGGAGATGTCTAACGATATTTTTAACAACAAATAGTTTCTGTCGGTCAAAAAAGTTTAATTCTATCAATTTGCTTCTCTCCTCAAACGATAAAAAAAGCCAGGCGGCTACGTTCCTTTTTAAAAACGCAAGTATAGTGTTCTTAAACAGACCGCTGTTATTTTGCAAAACACCGAGATCCGACCCATGGGATTTGATAACAAATAAAACCTTTTTTCTGTATAAGGCTTTAACGAGGCTGATTGTTAAGAAATCCCTGATCCCAGCCAGCTTTTCAAGCCTCGAATTAAAATATATAATGTCAGGATTAAATGATTTGGCCAGCTTTACTAACTGATATGCATTTTTGTATATGACCAGTAATCGTTTAATAACTGAGTTATAACCATCCTTTGCCGTGTAATCAAAGGGTTTACAAATGTAACCTAACTCCTCAAGTCCGGTTAATTCGTCAAGGGCAATTTCTACATGGCTTTTACTCGGGATACTAATTAAAACCCTTTTACTTTGCATAACATTTGTAATATAATATTTTAGGGTTACAGGGATTCGTCATCTTAAATTCTTTCAGCGTAATCATTTATTTCTTGTCCTTGTAATAACTTCGGAACCAGTTATCCAACAGTATAAATACATGAATGATGAATATAATGATGGTGACAATTTATGAAGCAAGTAAGCATACTTGTGTTTTCTTGCAACGTGAGGATCATTTTTGATGAACACCTTACGCCTATTCAAATGACAGCACACCTCCGCATATGTTGATGAAAACTTATTTTTGCCTGCAATGAGCAATAAATTAAGCAGGGATATGTTTGCCATTACATCAAAAGCCTTGGCAGCAGCAATAACTTCGCTATCTTCCCGGCTAACCAGTTCAACAATTTCAGAAGATACCTTTATCGTCTCAAAATATGGCTTCCCAAAACGGCTCATACTCGTAGAGTTATCCCTCACCCTGTAATAGTAGCCAACTATTGGGTCGAATGTAACAACATCTGCCGCCAAAAACACTTTGCTCATGAAAAGGATGTCTTCATAAATAGCACCTTCGAAACGGATGTGTTTTATGATATCAGATCTGACGATTTTATTATTGGCACTATAATTAAATGCCCCATTCAAAAACATATATAGGGCGTCACGGTGTCTATAGCTAACTTTCTCTGAATATTTTAGCGTACTTACCGGCTTATTCAGCATGATAACGTCCATTCCGCAGACTGAAATGTCAGCATTTTGTTCAAGAGCATTTTTAATCAACGCTTCGTACATGTCAGGCGCAATGGTGTCGTCACTGTCAATAAAACCAATATAACTTCCGGTAGCAGCCTCCAGTCCTTTGTTTCTTGCTGCCGAAACACCTTGATTTTGCTGATCAATCAACCTGATACGGCTATCTTTTTTGGCGTACTCCACACATTTCAGGAGGCTTCCATCTGTCGAGCCATCATTAACAAGTATCAACTCAAATTCGGTGTAGATTTGCGCCAGCAAAGATTGTATACATTCATCGATGTATTTTTCTTTATTGTATACCGGGACTATAATTGACAGCATGTTCATCACTCTTGCAATAAGGTTTGATTTGAGTCCTCACTGTCAACTGAAACAAGCGGATAAGATATGATCATTACGATCATACTGACAACCACTAGAAGTATCCGGATATCCCAGATAGAATAAACCGTATTAAATTCAACAAGAAAGCAAACCAGCGAAGCCACAAAAAACGATATCCTAAAGTCAGCCCAACCCCTCAGTTTATAATAAACGCCCCGGAGCGCTGGTGTAATCAAAAGCATCATGAATATAAAAAATCCGGTAAAGCCTAACTCAACCATTATTTTTAGATAGCCGTTTTCCGGCTGGTTAAAATAAAGCAATTCGCCCTCGTTTATTTCAAGGTACTGGTCTTGCGCATGGCGCATAACGTACTTCTGATAATTTTCGGGGCCTATACCTAGGTAAGGATGCTCCTTAGAAATATCGATGGCTTTCTGCCATATAGATCTTCTAAATAAATAATCTTCTGACAGGCTGCCGGTACGTGCAAAAACACCTTTATTGGGAGACACAAAGGTATAAGTTAAAAACAAAGCTAAGAATAACACTATACCATATATGCGAAACCTGTTGGCGGTTATAAAAAAAATGACCAAAAGACCTGCAACAAAGCCGCCGAAGGCTGCACGGCTGCCGGCCAAAAAAATTCCGGCTAAAGAAAGTGCAAAAAATGAATAATTGATAACAAGCGTTCGCCGTGATGCGTTTTTTGAGTTATACAAATAAACGAAACTACCCATAGCTAAATATTGCCCGCTGGCTTGTGAATCGTAAAAAATACCGGGGTACCTGATCAAATTGAGATTGGAGTCAAATGTGTTTGGACCCAGTTCAGGGTAGAATGTAAACCTTAACCCTACTACCCATTGTATGAAAATAAACGCCAGGGCTATAGAGTAGCTTATTTTAAGGGCCTTTACTGCACGGGCTATAAAAGAAGGATCTATATGACACTCTTTTACAAAATATCGTGCAAATATAAACACGGGTAAAATTTTAAAGAGGTTTAAAAACGCCTGATCCGGGAACTCTGACGCCAAACCACTGATGATAAAAATGACGACGAAGAGAATAAATAATACGAAGTAAAAATTAGTTTTATTCAGCCTGTCAATAACCAGAAAGTCTTTCAATAAGGTGAACAGGCAAAAATAAGTAATAACATCAAATGTTTTCCAACCTCCCCATACCTCTGTTGTAACTTTCAAATTCATTAAAGGCAAAAACAGCAACACAAACATTATCACCGACTGTACACTATTACCTTTAAAAAATATATAAACAAAAAATAAGATAAGCGTTATTACAGGTAAAATGTAAATAAGGTTGTTCGACATTTCTAAATATTCCTATCGGCAGTAAAATAGATTAAAAACGACTTAGAAACAGCTTCCATTTTTTTTCAAAAGGTACTTTTTGGCCATCAGTTGTGTAATAGCTTGTATCGTAACTGTATCCATAACCATATTTGCCTGTCGTAACGCCGTTAAATATCAAATTCATTTTCGGCAGCTTCTCATCGTCATAGATATCCCGGATAAATGACAGTTCAGACTTATTTGTTATCCCTTGTCTGATCACATATAATGCTACATCCGCTACCCGGGCAATAATGATAGCATCTGTAACGAGGTGCAAAGGAGGGCTATCAATAATGATATCATCGAAATCTTCCCTTAACCTGGTTATCAAATCTTCCAAACGATCCTTCTCCAATAATTCGGAAGGGTTTGGCGGTATCTGACCGCTATTCAACACCCATAAATTCTCTACTCCCGATGGACGGATTATCTGTTCGGCATCACTATCAGATGCCAGATATTCACTTATTCCGTGGCTGTCATTCTCTATATTAAATAATGCTGATAATTTAGGCTTTCTAAGATCCATTTCGAGAACAGCCGTTTTACGGCCCGAATTGGCAAGCGATATAGCAAGATTGGCGCTGATAAAACTTTTCCCTTCGTTTGATACGCTTGATGTAAGTAAAGTAACCCTACCCTGCCCTTTTCTATTTTCATGTAAGAAGTGTAGGTTAGACCTAAGATATTTAAACTGCTCACCAACTACGTGATTTTTATGATCAAAAATATTAGATTCTTCTGTATGGTTAGAAAACTCACCAAGTATTTTTAATCCAACATAAGATTCGATCTGCCTGCGGTCGGTTACTTTATTTTTAATGGCTAACCTTAAAAATATAATCAGGAAAGGCACGCCGGCCCCTATCAATAAAGCAATTATAGCTATAAGCGGTGTTTTAGGCCAAACAGTATCCTCAACGTTTGCATGATCAACTATCCTTGCATCAGCCAGCGTTGATGCGTACCGCAGGGATACCTCCTCTTTCTTTTGAAGGAGGTATACGTATAAATTTTCTTTAATGGATTGCTGACGTTTTTTGCCCAGGAACTGACGTTCCTGCCCGGGGATATTTTTAATAGATGATTCAAACTTGTTATTGAAAGATTGCAATTCTTTCTTCGCCGCCAAAAGGGACGACTTGATACTTGCAATGTTCTGCTTGATGGCCACTTTTGTGGTACTGATCTGCCTGTCTAATGGCTCAAAAAGCGGGTTGGCGCTAGGAGTGGTCGCCAGGAGAGCGGACTTTTTTAACTGTAACTGGGCAACCTTATCTATCAAACTATTTAAAGCCGGATCATTTATTCCTACCGTAGCGGGTGGATTCTCATTGTTTGAGGTAGAGTTCACATAGCGCTCGATCCCATCAATGATGTTAAGCTGAACATTTACCTCATTCAGTTTGCTATCGTTTGATTGAACATTCTCTAAATAAACTTTCGATTGCGAATCGATGTCCGTTAAACCCTGGCTGCTTCTGTATCCTTCTACATCGTCTTCTGCCAAATTCAATTCACCTGTCAATGAAGCAAGACGGTCATTGATAAATTTCAAGGTTGATTCAGTTGCTCTTTTCTCCTCCGAGAAGGTAGCTTCGTTATAAGTTTTGATCAAATAATTCACGATGAGCTTCCCCCGTTCAGGAAGTTCATCGTTTAAGAATATTCCAATAGTCGGAGTAGCCTTATCTAATAAATGAGCATCCAACGCCTTTACATAAACATTGGTTATCTTATCAGGCGAATTTAAAGTGATCTTAATTTTCCGGCCCTGGTATTTACCTATAAACTCCGTGGCTTTAAGGGTCCACTTTCCAAATTCGTTATCAACTACCTGGTCAAATTTATGAGTATTGACATTGCCCCGACTGTCTGTTAGCTGAAAACTAGTTTGATCCTTAATCGTCACAGTCAACGTTAAAGGGCTTTTAAGCGCGGGCTCACGTAGTGTTAGCATCTTAACCGGCGAGGTTAAATATAGATCATCGGCATTCCAAAACTCATCAGTTTTATAGCTTATCCATAAATTGAGGTCTTTTACCACCTTATTTATCAATGCTGACGATTTCAGAATCTGAATTTCCGTCTCTGCATTTTTAGGAGTGTTGGACTGATCGAGCTCTTGCAAAGCATTTTTCTCACCAGGGACTTTCTTCTCATCCTTAACCAGTATAGATGCGCCGACCTGATAAACCGGGTTTACCGTTTTAATGTATACAACTGCTAACAAAAAGGCCAACATAAGCCCCGTTAGGAACAGTGGCCAATGAAATAGATATTTTGTTAATAGAACCCTGATATCAGTAAACCTGTGGTCGTCTTCCCGCCTGTTCAAATTATTATTACTCACTAATGCTTAACGCTTAAATAAAGAAATGGTAATGGCCAATACAGATAATGCAGAAATTATAAGGCTCGCGTTTTGGTATCCCTTATCACTTATTGTAGATAATTTTGCTTTGCTTGGTGTTACATAAATAAGATCGTTCGCCTTTAAATAGAAATATGGTGATTGAAAAAGGGTCTTTGAAGTCAGATCGATTGGTATATATTGTCTTTTTCCGCTTACTTCCCGTACAAGAATCACCCTGTTCCTTATACCTGTAATATTCATATCGCCGGCTAAACCCAATGCTTCCGGAATAGTTAACCGTTCACTAGGGCTTGTGTAAACATTAGGGCGAAGAACATCTCCAATAACTGCAACCTTAAAGTTCATAACCGTTACTGTAACAGAAGGTTTAGCCAAATAAGGTGCAAGCTGGCGCTCTAACTGTTCTGCAAGTTGTTCAGAAGTCAAACCTGATACTTTTACGAAACCAAGTAAAGGTAACTTTACCTCACCTTTCTGATTCACGGTGTAGCCGTAATTCGCGTTTGTGGCATTTGCAGCAGCATTTTGAAGGTTGTTACTAAATACAGCATCTGCTTCAGGATTTTTGCTGGCAACGCTTATCGAAAGCTGTGTGTGGGGCTGAATAGTAAAATCTGTATAATTGTTAATGTCTTCGGTTGATACCTGCGACATGTTAACATCCTCAAAATAGGGGATCTTTTTGTACGAATTACAAGATGTTTGGCTGAGCAGCAATACAAAGCATGCAATTGTCAGCGTTAAAAATTTAGGTTTGATAGATGTAATGTTCATAAATTACGTTAATAGGTTTTTGTTAAATATGGTATTCAGTTATTAATCCTGAAAGAATTGAATTGACATGTGATATGTAATAAATTGGGCGCTATTGGAATTAAATAATAGTTTTAACCTTTATCAACATTAATGCCACGAAAGACTCCCCTGCAATCTAACCATACGAGATTTAGCTAACTATAGATCTTTATGGCCACCCCAAAAACAAATTCCGATTCACTTAGTAGCTTTTTTATGTTCAAGTTTTTTATAACCCTATTAATTATTTTTGTAAGCTGCTTTACCGCGCAATCAAAAAATTATTATGTAAATGCCTCAAAAGGGGACAAAAGAAATAAGGGAACAAACCCGGCAAAACCTAAAAAGACACTCCAGGAAGCCGCAGCATTAACCCGGCCCGGCGATACCGTTTTTGTAATGAATGGCACCTATACTAACGACTGCGAAACCTGCAGTGTTCTGGAAATTTTTAAAAGCGGCAGTAAAAATAAGTTCATCACATTCAAAAATTATCCCGGTCATAAACCCGTGATCATTTTTAATGGCTGGGCAGGTATTTCAATACGTTCCGGAGTGAGTTATGTTGCCGTGTCAGGATTCGAAGTTATAGGTAACAATGATAAAATAACACTTAAGCAAGCCTTACAGCAACCAGGCAATTGCAAAAGTAAAAAAAGCAACTTCGACCCCCGGTTTAACGGCAATGGCATTGCAATAGAAGGAAAAACAAATAAGTATGCTCACCATATCGTAATCCGTAATAACAAGGTGCATGATTGCGGTGGCGGTGGAATCGGCGCAGTACATGCTGATTACATCACCGTTGAAGACAATCTGGTTTATAATAATTCATGGTACAGCCTGTTCGGTACAAGCGGAATTTCGTTTTACCAGTTCAGGAATTACGACCATGCAAAAGGATATCACAATTTTATAAGGAGGAATAAATGTTTTAATAATAACTCCTTTGTGCCGTGGTTTAAAACATGTGAAATTAATGACGGCAATGGGATCATTATTGATGACTTTAGAAACAGGCAAAACGGTTCTAAACTTGGCAGGTATGAATCAAGAACGCTCATTGAAAATAACATATGTTGGTATAACGGGGGCACGGGAATACACACTTTCCAGAGCGATCATGTTGATATTATCAATAATACAGCGTATTGTAATTCACAAGGCGCCGGTCTCAAGGCCGGACAGATTCTTTCAGGAATGGGCGACGATAATAAGATCGTTAATAACATTTTGATCTCTGATGCGAACGTTCCGATCAATTCCAATTACTCTAACACTAATTTGACCTACGAAAACAACCTACATTATAACGTTACCAATCCTTCAAAAGCTATCGTCAATGTTACATCACCGACCTGCCTCAGCACTTCTCCCCTTTTCGTGAGGGCGGGCAATAATATATCTGCTGATTTCCGGTTGCAACAAAACAGCCCGGCCATTGATCGCGGAAACACAGCCTGGAGAAGTTTGTCGGACTTTAACGGAAGTTTACGAAAAGATGGCCGTGCTGATATTGGCGCTTATGAATATCATTAATTTCGTTTGGGTTACAAAATATTAAATCGATTTATACAATCTCCTTAAAAATATTACAGCATAAATATATACACGGTAAAATATTCTACAATTCGAGGAAATAATTACCCAAATTTCTACAACAAGTATTAACCAATTAATTCTGAATAAAATTTATTTCATTAATAACGCATATCATGTATTTATCAGCCAGGATAACACGTAATATATATGATACAACATACTTTAAGTAAACGCACTATTTTTTTCTTATTAATAAATTCCTCTTAGGCTAAATCACTACGGAATATTTTTATTACTACCTTCAAATCATTGGTTTTTTTGGGGCATTTTAACGAAATCTTCATGATAGCAAATATGTTTATTTGTTAAAGAAGTGCTCATTGTAGTACGATAATTGCAAAGCAGGGGTGTCATTAGTACATTAAGTACTAAAGTTTGAAGCAACGAAGGTGGCTTTGACTATAAATGACTTAACCAAATTGCTATCTATGGAGTCGAGATATTTATATTTATTGCGTTTTACACTTGCGCTTACAGACATTATTCTGATAAACTTTTGCTTCTTTTTAGGATTTTACTTAACCAACAAGTATTACCGGCCGATAGACCCCTCTACTTATAAAAGCAATGTAATTGTGTGCAACCTGATATGGGTAATTTGCACAGGTTTGATGCGTATGTATACATTGAGTACAATAAACAGCATTGAAGCTATATTTAAAGGGACCTGGCGAAGTGTTGCGCTTCACATATGTCTATTTTTAGGTTATATGTTCTTTACAAACAACTTCAATTTTCCAAAGGGTTTTTTTGTTTCATTTTACGTATTAACTATAGTTAGCTTTATTCTTAGCAGATTTACAGGTACAGCGTTTCAAAACTTGTTAAGTAAAAACTTTGAGTTACGAAAGTCCGTAGCTGTTATGGGGATGAATAGTGGCGGCGTAAGATTAGCGGAATACCTTTCTAATCAGTCGACCCTAAATTTTAAAGGATTTTTAGAAGAAGAACCGGCTATGATAAGCGAAGATGGGGCGCTGGTAATGTCGTCTTCTACCCAACAAATAAAAAAAGCGGTCAATTCCGGCATCAACGAGCTATATGTATGTGTTGATACGGATAAGATGGGCGACTTGAAAGACTTAATTTCCGAAGGTGAAAAGCATTGTGTGCGGTTAAACTTTGTACCAAATTTTACGGATTACCAGCATGATTTCAAATTCGATACCCGGGGAAATTTCATGGTGCTATCAGCCCGCAACGAACCGCTGGAGTCTATGCACAACCGTTTCAAAAAGCGTGCTTTTGATGTGATAGTAAGCTCTTTTGTCATCTTGTTTATCTTAAGCTGGTTATATCCTATACTAGCCATAATCATCAAGCTCCAAAGCCCCGGGCCGGTAATTTTTAAACAGCAAAGGTCTGGTCGTAACAATTTACCATTCTGGTGTTATAAATTCAGGAGTATGCGAATGAACGAGGACAGCGGGCGGAGACAAGCCGGTAAAAATGACGAACGTGTTACCCCTATCGGGCGCTTTTTACGCAAATCCAGCCTGGATGAATTCCCGCAATTTTTTAATGTATTATTTGGATATATGAGCCTTATTGGCCCCAGGCCCCATATGCTTGCGCATACCGAACAATACAGGGCAATAATAGATAAGTATATGATTCGTCAATTCCTAAAGCCAGGAATAAGCGGCTGGGCCCAGGTTAACGGTTTCAGGGGCGAGACTAAAGAAACCAGACTAATGGAACAACGTGTGGAACATGATATATGGTACATGGAAAATTGGTCGTTAATGCTGGATATCCGGATCATGTTTATGACTGTTATCAATATTTTCAAAGGTGAAGAGCAAGCATATTAATCACTTTTCTTCAAGCATTAAATAAAAAATGAAAGTATTGTACGTAACAAACATGTATCCCACAGCCAGTTATACTTATAATGGCATTCATGTTAAAGAACAAATAGACTACCTTACCACAAACTATCCTATAGACAAGGAGATTTATTTCATTGACGGTGGCCGTTCTAAGGTAAATTACTTTAAAAGCATGTTTACGGCTAATCGTTTAATCAAAAAAAATAACTACGACCTGGTTCATGTTCATTTCGGCTTATCCGGCTTGTTCCTGCTGGTGAACCCATTTATAAAAACACCGGTTGTTCTTACTATACATGGCAGCGATATTAATTCTTCAAAAAATTTGGGATTGATGAAACTGGTAACAAAAATGGTTATACCGCTTGTTAACCGTGTCATTATCCTTAATGATAAAATGATTACCAAGCTTGCTGCTCACCGAAAGAAGCTGGTAAAGATCCCCTGCGGAATTAATATCGGTCAATTCGAGCTGGAAAGGAATAACCACGGTAAACAATTTGTGATCGGCTTTCCCGGAAATAAAAGCAGGGAGGTTAAGAATTATCCGCTGTTTGAAAAAATTGTTGATGGTGTAGCTGCCCGGGGAGTGCAGGTAGAAACAGTGGAATTTCATAATTTAACAAGAGAAGAAGTAGCGCTTAATCTTAGCCGGTTAGATTGTTTACTGATGACATCTCACAGCGAAGGTTCGCCTCAAATAATTAAGGAAGCTATGGCAAGCGGAATTCCGATAGTATCGGCTAATGTGGGTGACGTAGAATTGGTAATTAGCGATGTTGACAATTGCACCGTAATAGATTCATACAATCCTGATGATTATGTTGAGGCCATTATGAAGCTAACTACTATAACACCCGAAAAACGAATTACAAACGGAAAACAAAAGTTATCGTTACTGGGATTAGACCAACCGTCAGTTTGTTCAAAGGTTTATGAACTTTACAAATCTCTCGTTAATTAGTATACCTTGAAAAAGCGAATCAGTTTATTACTTTACTATTTTATAGCCAACCGGCTCCCGTCGAGTTTCTTTCCTATGGGGACTTTCTTCAATAAAATCAGAACCTCACTTGCGGGTAACTTTTTAAAGGTGGGGCAAAATTGCAAAATTCAGCCACGGGTAAACTTTGGCGATGGAAACGAAATTGAGATTGGTGATCATTGCATGATAAACGAAGACGTGTACATTCAAAAAGCTGTGATTGGCAATTATGTGATGATAGCCCCGAATGTGGCCATATACTCCTCCACACATATTTTTGACGATATTAATATACCAATGGTACTCCAGGGCAAAACAATTGATGCGGGTTGTATAATAGAGGACAACGTTTGGATTGGCCGTAATGTCGTTATCATGCCCGGAATCACCATCGGTACCGGAAGCATAGTAGGTGCCGGATCCGTTGTAACTAAAAATGTAGAACAGTACAGCATTGTCGGCGGTGTTCCGGCAAAGCTTTTAAGAAAAAGAACTTAAACCATTTATAATGAAAGTATTAGCAATAGCCTCTAAAGGCGGGCACTGGGTTCAGTTACTCCGGTTGATCCCGGCTTTTTCGGGACATGAAGTTGTATATATATCAACCAATAAAGAACTTGCCGAAACGGTTAAAGGTGCGGAATTTCATTGCGTGGAAGACGGCAACAGAAATAGCAAACTGAGTTTGATAGGTACCTTTTTAGATTTGATTAAGCTTATCCGTAAAATTAAACCATCTGTTATTATCACTACCGGAGCCGCTCCGGGATTAATGGGCGTTGTTGCAGGCAAGTTCTTAGGAGCAAAAACGATTTGGGTAGATAGCATAGCCAATGTGGATAAGGTGTCTATGAGTGGAAGCATTGCCTCGCGGTTCGCCGACCGGGTTTATACACAATGGCCACACCTGGCTAATTCAAAATTCATGTTTGACGGAAATATATTATCATAATGATCTTCCTCACAATCGGGTTTCAATTTTCTTTTGACAGGCTCATCAAAGAAATGGATCGCATAACCCCTAAATTAAATGGCATGCATGTTATTGCTCAGGTATCGCAAACCAGGCATGAGGTTGAAAACATGGAATCGCATGCCTATGTCAAACCTGCAGAATTCGAAAATTATTTTCAAAATGCCACTTTAATTATCAGCCATGCCGGAATGGGGACTATCTTATCTGCTTTAGAAAGCGAGCGACCGATCATCGTTATGCCAAGACTAAAAAAATATGGCGAATTAACAACCGATCATCAAATATCAACTGCGCGTAAACTGGAAAAATTAAACTACGTACACGTAGCCTATGATGAAACTGAACTGGAAAGCAAGGTACTTAAAGTGTTAAACGGTGACCTTAAGCCACTCCACAAAATAAGCAAGCATGCCTCCAAGCAGCTTTTAGACTCTATAAGTAGCTTTCTCAATAGCAATTGATCAGTTAACTGACGACTAAAGATCAATTACCTTTTCAATTCTATCCAGGTGCCGGGTGTACCTGCCTTTGTACATTTCCATCCTAATATTGGCGAAGTAAGGTTTACATTGTATACAATAGTATTTAACGCCCAGTATCCGGTTGTAGGTTTTGCATTGCTTTTCCACCCAACAATATTAACAGCTGCCGCAAGAGCTCCCTGTGATGGATAAGCTGCGTTTCCGTCGCTATAAAAATCGGTAAGGATCAAATCTTTTATATTTTGGGCACCTTTTATACTTATTGCCCAATCCCCGTTATTGCCATTACCTAAAATTTTAGTACCGGAGAGGTCAAGTTTATCAATGGTCATATTTACCGGGTCGATCTTAAACATCCAGCCAAGGCCACCTTTCATACCCATTTTGGTAATAGTGTTGCCGGTAATTAATAAATTATTGACCACCGTTCCTGGCTTTGCCGAATAGATAGAAACACCGTAACTCGCGAAATTATCCATTTGATTATTAGAAATGGTATCTGCTTTAGCACTTATAAGCCTTGCGCTTAACCCGGTATAAGCATTAAGCAATTTGTTGTTGATCAGAGAAAAATTCGAACAATCATAAAAAGACGCGGCAAAACCATCAATAGTGCCTGTATTGCTTCGTTGAAAGGTATTGTTTTTAACAGCCGTTTGATTTGAATTTTCATCGGTAAAACCGTTATATAATGCAAGTGGCGCAATTGTATTCTTACAAATATTTTTTGATACCGTAACCTGGTTAGTAGAACTTAAATAAATAAACCGGTTGGTATTATTTATACTGTTATTTTCAATTAGAATTTTATTAGCATTGATAGTTGTATTAGTAACTACGCTGATACCGTCCTCTTGCCCTTTTTTACTACCACCGGTAATTTTATTACTTAAAACAGCAACATCCTCCGCACCCATTATCTGGATAAGGGCGCTTCCATCATTTCTTCCGTTAAAAATTTTGGTTATTGTATTGTTGTAAATTTTTGCATGATAAACTGTTTTCACCTGTGGATGGCTCCCATGCACCTGGTCGGCGCCAACCAGGTTTTGAAACTTTAACCCGTCTTTACCCGAATTAATTACCGTATTTCCAGTCCAGGTAACATAATTACTCCCCTCTGTCTTAGTACCTGTATCAGACATGTCTTCAATGTAGTTATTATTGAATGCCAGGTTATCTCCTCCCGTCGCCAAAATCCCTATTCCACCTTTTTTTATACTATTCCCCTGGTTGCCGATTCCTACTATTTTACAATTTGATACCGTTGCATTTGAACAATATTGTAAACTAATGCCATGATACATTGCATTTATTGAACTACAGCCATCAATTTTAACAACTTTACAGTTTTCAAGATTAAAAGAAATTGAAGACGCGTTTAGGCTGTGGCTGTTAACAAGATCAATATTAGCGCTATTGACTATATTTAAGCCCATGATATAGTTTGTCCAATCCGGACCGGCATTTTTCAGTTTAGCCCGGTTACCATCAATGGTTATTCCCTTTATAACTAAAGCAGACAAATTAGAAAAGTTTAGCGCAGCTGTATATTTGCCAATGGCAGGGAATGAGGGATCAAGTAAAATGACAGCGTTTTCGCCGGTTAAATTAAGGCTTCCGGAACTTTTTACTATTGGCTTTGAAATTAAATAAACCCCTTTTTTTAATAGTACAGGCTTGCCCGAATTAACAGCCGCCTGGATCATTGCTGTTTTATCCGTCGCTTCGTTACCCGCTGTTAATACCACAGCGTTTGAAACCTGTACGGCTTCAGTGTCTTTTGGGATAGCGGGACTTGTATTATCAGTGACATTTTTGACGTTGTTACTGGTGCTTAATACATCCTTCTTACATCCGGAGATCATGAACTGCAAGAAAGAAAAAAATACCAAAGTTAGCATCAATGAGTTTTTGGTTACCGAATATACTACAGGTATAAATTTACGCATAAATTTAGATAAAGCTTCTAAAAGCTAGTTGTACGATAAAACTGTTAATTGCAGAAAATAAGAACCCGGCATTGCCTCTTAACGCCATAGGACTGTCATGGACAGAGATTTGAAAATAGAAAAATGTATCGAAATATCAATGATGACGAAATTGTAACACCGTTAAAGCACGATGCACATTAATACCAAAAGCCCGATAACCATTAAGTTACCCAATATAAAAATGGCCAGCACCGCTGATTTTGATTTTAATATTGATTGACCAAAAGTCTTTTCTTTTATCATAGCTTTTTTTACGTTATCGCGGATAAAAGGTTGCATAAATTTTCAATTTAATCAAATTGTAAATTATACTAGTTTTAGCAAATATTAACACTGCAAAGCATAAATTGTACTATCTATTCAATGCTATTTTCAACGATTTATTGTTAAAAAAACTAAAAAAAGCGCTGCCAAACGCCACACATCCTGCAGATAGCTTCGGCCTTTGATATGTTTTCAATAATAGCGTGCCTTGGTAGGGTAAAAGGGCTTTTTAAAGCCTCCTTGTTTAACAGTAAAGGCTTTGTGGTATAGGCTAATTCAAAACCACTTTGCTCTAAAAAGCGGATCTCCCTTTCTGTGTAATCCCCGTTTGGGTAAGCGAACGTCTTTATTTCTTTTCCTAGCCATTCCTCAATAGTGCTTTTGGAAAGCTTTATTTCCCGGAAAGATGTGCCTTCGTCGCAATTGGGAAGAATGGGGTGGGTAATGGTATGCCCTCCTATAGTTACCAGGCCTGTTTTGGCTATTTCTATAACCTGATCCACCGTCATTGCCTGCCTTTCCAGTTTTACCTGCTGCTTTATTTCCTGGATGATTTTTTCGCGTTCGTTATTTGGCAGCACCTTTAACGATTCGACTGTTTGATTGGTAAGATTTTTACTGATGGCTTCATTTACATATGGCCACCAATAATTACCGTTTTCAATAGGTTCGGTGGAAACGAATATAGTTACCGGCACATTGTACTTTTGAGCAACGCCCGCCACATTTTCATAATTACTCGACCATCCATCGTCGACCGTAATTACCGCTGCACTCTTAGGTATTGGTCGTTCGTTTTTAACCAACGCCAACACATCTTCCTGATCGATAACCTGAAAATTGTTTCGCTTTAACCACAACACGCAAAATTCAAATAGCTCTTTGCCGGGTGCGTGGTAATAAAGCGATAAAATATATTCACCGTTTAACGCTCTTTTTTTTGCCCTTCTAACAAATCCTAAAGTTATCAGCACGCATGAAATAAACCAGGATAGCAGGTATCTTATTTTCTTTTTCACTTATTGTAGTCAATTAATTAATTTGTAATGTTCCAAATAGTTCTGAGCGGTGGCAACAACACTAAATCTGCGTTTCGCTTCGATTATATCATTGAGGCACAAGGATGCTATCTTATCGTCCTGATATTGCGTCATTACTTCTTTAATAGCTCCTATTAGCTGAGATACATTCTCGTTTTCAAATAACCAGGAGCCGGACATATTTCTTAATATTTCTGCCGGGCCGTCAATATCCGAAGCTATCACGGGTATACCGGCAGCGATTGCTTCAAGTACCGTAAGTCCAAAACCTTCAAAGCGGGACGGCTGCACCAGCAGGTGATAGTCTTTTAAGTTATTATATATCCACGAACGGTCCTTGGGCCCTACTAACTTTATGGCTTTACCAACATCAAGTGTTGTAATAAGATCTGAAAGATAATTCTCGGACGGTCCATCGCCAATGATGTGTAGCTCAACTTGAGGAAGGTGCTTTTGCAGAACAAGTTCTTGAACCGCTTTTATCAAAATATCCTGTCCCTTTTGTTCATGTAATAATCTGCTGACCTGAACAATTTTGAAAGCTTCCCCACGCTGTAGTTGGTATTCGGTCCGTTTAGTAAATGTTTCAAAATGAATACCATTGTAAACCAGTTCTGAATTCAGGTTACCTCTGTTGTACAGGTCTTCTTTTACTGCCTTTGAAATAGCGAATAGTTTTTTATATCGGTTAAGGTTTTTTAACGATATGCCAATATTATGCACTGTATAAATGCATTTATTTTTAAAAGGCAGTAAAAACATGATCAACTTGGGGCTATGGCAATGTATCACCTGTACCCTCAGCTTTAATAACAAATACCACAGCCTAAAAATATAAAACGGGTTGGGATTACCTTGCGGCCGGTTAATAAAATGAACATGAACGTCAGCAGATATCCGATCGATGATCTCCTGGTTGTAGGTTTTATTGACTATAACAAGGTGCGTATCGATGGTTTTGGCTTGTTCATTTAAAATATCAACCACCATATTTTCGATACCACCTATTAAAAACGAAAAACTAATATGGCAAACTCTCATAGGTGATTTGTTTAATGGTGAATTCATCTTCTCTCATCACTTTAAAACTAAGCAGGATATAATAGGCTAAAACCAGGTTAGAGATGACCAGTGTACTTGTAGATAGCGAATTATTGGTTGATGAAACAAATACAAAAGTTAGCAAAATAGGAAACTTGATATCCGCCGGCGATGTTTTGGTAACATCAAGCAAAAATTTAGCTAAACCCACAATCAACAGGCCGGTAACAATTATCCCAAAACGTAACAACCATATCAGGTAGAAATTCTCGATTATCTCTACGCCTGACATGTATTGAATCCTGTCCATTTCTTTAGTACTTGTTCCTTTCCATATCAAATCGCTGAAATTCATTTGGCTAATAATGTTAAAGGAATCTACACGGGCCTCGGCGCTGCCGTCAACGTGCGACAGCGCAGTTATGCGGTCGCCAAAACTTGTAAAGTTTACTACAATTAAAATTATAGCGGCAAAGGCCATTAAATAAACCAATCCGTTTGCGGCTCCCTTTTTATCTGTTTTTGATGCGTTACCTACGGCACCTAGAAACATATGGAGCATAATGCCAATAAAAACCCCTAAAAGCGCCCCTCTGGCGCCAAAACAAAATATAGACACCATACCTGCAAATAGTACGGAAAGTTTAAGCCAGGTCTTTTCGGCTGCCAAAAACAACACAATGGTGAGCACCGACATAATAAGCGCATTATTTAAAGGGTGACCAAATATTGCCGAAGACCTAAAATAGTCGAAAAGCCAGGCAGACTCACGGGCAATCAAGAATGCTCCTTTAAGTTTCTCAATAACCGCGATACCTGCATTAGCGAAAAAAAACAGGTAGATCCAGTTACGAAATTTATAAAGAACCGTGACAGGTGTAACTTTTAGGGCCATGGAAAGTAAAACGGGAAGAATAAGTGCATCTATAAAAAATGCTATAGCATTTAAGTTACCTGTTATTTGTAAATAGCACAAAATAAAAGCAGCTCCAAGCAAAAATATAGCCTCAGTCTTCATTTTGCCAACAAGTTCAGCCATCCCTATCTTACCATTTATTAAATAGAACACTACTATTGCAAAGGCTAAATAAGAAAGCGGATGCAGCCTGAAAACGGGTGAAGAGGAAAAGTCACGATGATGGTACCCTAACAATTCCAGCACGTTATCGCCGCAAACAAATGCGAGTACCAATATCAGGAATAGTAAAACAGGCTTCATGCTGATGTCCTTTTTTTAATTTTTGATGATTTAAGCATCAGATTTTTTAATACGCTCCTTAAACTTAGAAATGATTGGTTCTAACGTGGCTTTAACAATAGAGAAACTAAAGTATTTTAAATTAAGCAACTCTATCTTACGCCGTTTTATCAGCGCATACATAGCAACTGCACAGTATGTCTCGGTTATAAACCAGGAGATCGCCGCGCCTTCTGATCCCCAAAAATGAATCAAAACTAAATTTAACAGGATATTTAAAAAGGCCGCAGAAAGTGTTATACCAAAAAAGTATTTATCCATCTTGAGATTAACCATAGTTTGAATCCCAAATAACATATTGAGGGCCAACATCATAGGCATGAGGGCTAAAATCTTGAAAATAATTACACTTTCAAGAAACTTTGCGCCGTAAAAAATATGGATAAACACACCGCCAACTGTTAAAATCCCTACGGCGATGATCAAAGTTGAAAAGAAAACCACAGGAAGCATTTTTTGAACAATGGCTATACCTTCTTCTTTACTTTTGCCAAAAGCTTGCCCAATGATTGGAAATAAAACCATACCCAGCGGCGAAATCAAAAGGGCCTGTATCAAAATAATCAGCTTCCAACCGGCAGAATAAAACCCAACTTCTGTTATCCCCTTAAAATAGCCCAGCATAATTATATTGAGCGTAGTATAAACGGTATGCGCAAATGAGTGAAAAAACAAGATCTTGTCACGCCATATGATACTCCAAACCGCTTTTAACCCGGGGAAAGTGATAGATAAAGTATAGCGGCGTATAGCCCAAAAAAAGGCTCCAACCCCTACTATAATTTGCGCCAGGCTTATAATTAGTGGCTGGTAAATATAATCGCCCTTTTCCCTTATAAAAATTAGCAGGCATAAGTTTAACGCGACCTTTGTGATCAGGTTAAACATAGCCGTTTGCTTCAGATCTTGCTTTGCCACATACAAATAATTACAATCGAATATATAGGCTATACAGATCAGGAAGCTAAATATTGCTACGGGCCTGTCTTGCTGTAAAGTATCCGAACTAAAAAATATGGCTGTGTAAATAAATACTGATGCAGCAAAAAGAAACGCTTTTGCAAAGAATACTTTGTTGAAAATGCTATTTAATTTCTCGTGATCGCCCTGATTCATCGCAATTACCCTTGATGCGGATAATTCAAAGCTAAATCCGATCAGCAGGATCAGGTAACTTGTAATAGAACTAACGTAGTTTATAATGCCGAATTTTTCCGGGCCAATGATCCTTACGATAACCGGAATAGCAATTAGCGGCAGGATGTAATTCAAGATCTGAACGCCAACTAAAGCGCCCATGCTTGTTATAGCTTTTCTTTTATGGCTCAAAATCTTTATTGATGTGGATTCCGGGATAGCACTCACTTGCCTAACGGATAATCATTAAAAAGGTTATCAGAATCGATTTTTAAAGTCGCTGAAAATTGATGAACGATTACTTTTTTTCGCTTTGCTATAGTAGTTATTGTCAAAACGGTAGCCATAGCCATATTTCATCCTATCAATACCATTAAAAACAATACTAACTTGTTGTAGCTGTCTTAAAGCTACCAGTTCATTAATATGATCCAGCTCAGTCTTTTCGGTAACACCCTGCCGTATAATATAAAGGGTAATGTCGGCAATTCTGGATAACACAGTTGCATCAGGCACTAAATGCACCGGCGGACTATCAATAATAATATCATCATATTCTGCCCTTAGCAAATCGATAAGATTTTTAAGTTCCTTCTTCTCTAACAATTCCGACGGATTGCTAACCAAGGATCCGCAACTGATAACATCAAGGTTTTTAACAGTACCAGATGGGCGGATGATTTCAGTTAAAGTTGCATTACCGTTTAAATAATCGGTTATCCCTTTATGCTCACGAGGTAAATTAAATGATTCTGAAATTTTGGGTTTTCGTAAATCCAGTTCCAAAACAATGGTCTTCTTAAATGAAAAAGCCAACACGGTACTGAGATTTACGCTTACAAAGCTTTTGCCTTCGTCAGGTACACTAGAGGTGATCAGCGTAACTCTGCCGGTTTCCTTCTCGTTATGTAAGTAAAACAACTTCATTCTAAGGCCCCTTAACTGCTCACTTACAGATGTTATGTTATCATCATTTACAGATAGGATGTTTGAAGTACGTTCAAATGGTATCTCACTTACAACAGGCACTTTTAAACTACCGGTAATATCTTTTACATCAGTAATTTTATTATTAATTTTTTGCCTACCGTAAATAATGCCGGCAGGTACAATAAAACCGCACATCAATGCCATAAAATAAGCCGCCTTGGCAGGGCTTGCCGGCTCATTAGCATAAGACTGATCTACTACGCGGTTGTTTTGTAATGTAGATGCATATTTTACGGCTACCTCTTCCCGTTTTTGCAACAAAAAGGTGTACAAACTTTCTTTGCTCAGCTGCTGCCTTTTTATACTAATATACTGGCGTTCTTCTGAGGGCATGCTTTTGATGGAACTCTCGAATTTAGCATTATAGGTTTGCAGGTTACGTTTGGTAGTTAAGAGCGCTTCCTTAATGTTTTTCACATTTTCCCTTATAGCAATTTTAGCGGTTCTTATCTGATTGTTGATAGGGTCGAAATCCGGATTGGTTAACGGCAGCGTTGCAGCCATTTTATCGTGTTGCAATTGCAGTTGTGCCAATTTTTCAATTGAATTGCTTAAGGCCGGGTCTATAATGCCCAGTGTAGCAGGGGCTTTCTCGGTATTTTGATTTGCGTTGATGTAACGCTCAATTCCTTCAATAACATTTAGCTTGATATTAACATCGTTCAGGTTAGCATCGTTAGCCTGTAGGTTTTCCAGTCGTACTTTTGAGTCTGAAGAAAGATCAGTTAGTCCCCTGCTACTTTTAAAACCCTCGATACCTTTTTCAGAAGCAGACAATTCGCCGGTTAGTGATGCTATCCGCTGATCGAGGAATTCCAATGTACTTTTAGCTTCTTTATTTTTTTCGTTGCTCGACCATAAATTATAATTCGTAATCAAATCATTAAGAATATCTTTCCCTCGCTGCGGCACCTTATCTGTGATGAGTAAGGTTACTGAGGTAGCTAATTTATTTGCTAAACTGGCATCGATCAATTTTTGATAGTCCAGCGTAGCATTATCCGGATCGTTAAAGATAATTTTGATTTCTGCACCAATGTATTTGGCAATCGATGCAGTAGGTTCAATTTTCCAGGTACCAAAATCTGAGGTATAATGCTTTCCGAATTGATATTCCTGCTGCTCGCCTCCGGGCGTTTTGAATAAATAAGTTTTGGCGTCTTTTACAACAAGCACAATTTTCTTATTGTTTAACTTATCGGCAGGGCTTAAAAGAGTCAATTTAACCGGGGTATCCTTATAGATGTCAATCGAAGATAACCCGTCAACCTTTTTATAAGTAGCCCACAATTGCAGATCATTAACAACCTTGCCAATGAGATTTTTTGATTTGATGATCTCTATCTCATTTTCAACGCCATTTGTAGGAGCTGTAATGCCGATCTGGTCGGTCATGTCACGCTTGGTATCTTGCTCTTTCCCGTTATCCTTTATCAGGATAGTAGCCCTTATCTCGTAAGTTGGTTTCGCAAACTTTAAATATATTGTAGCTAAAATCAGCGCGATGGTCAACGCTAATAAAAACAGTGGCCAATGATACAAATATTTATTTATGACACTTTTGAGATCGTTTGAAGGCTTACTCTTCGCATTTATTACTAGGGTAGTCAATTGCCCTTCCTGTGTATTCATAACTACCTTCTATAGATGTTCGAAAGTACGATCGCGATAATAGATAAACCCGATAAGATCAGGCTCCACGTTGGGTAATTCCTGTTAACCGCGGCGTATTTTGTTTTATCTGCCTGAACAAATATCTCGTCGTTATTTTTTAGATAATAATACGGCGATTCAAATAACTTCTTAGATGTAAGGTCTATCGGAATGAATTGACGCTTACCGTCCTGCTCACGGATCAGAAAGATGTTACGTAGCGCAGTAATATTTAAATCACCTGCCAAACTCAGTGCCTGTGTTATGGTCGTCCTTTCGTTTTGCAGTGTGTAAATATTGGGGCGCTGAACATCGCCATAAATAGCAACTTTAAAATTCACCATACGCACGTTAACAACCGGATCCTTATAGAAATCCACAAGCTTATCACGTAATTTAATAGCAAGCTGTGATGTTGTTAATCCTGCTGCCTTAAAGTTACCAAGCAAAGGCAATTGTATATTACCGTCGTTGTCAACCTGGTAACCGGTAACAGGGTTCCCCGGAGAATTGTCAAAATTGCTACCGTTAACCCTATTCAGGTTGTAATTGAAAATATTAGATGACTCCGGCGTTCTGCTATTCACATTTACAGCTAAAATATCAGCAGGTTGAATGATTAGCGGCGAATAGTTATTCACTGTCTCCTGTGTAGGAAGGCTGGTATTAAGGTCCTGGAAATATGGGATTTTTTTATAAGAACTGCAGGAGCATAAGAAAATTAAAGATACGGTTAAGTAAGTAAAAGCACTTTTTAAAGTTTTGGGATGCATAGGAAGTTTTGTTAAACATTAAGGCAATAACCGGCTGTCATATAACCACTATTGCCTGATATTATTAATATCGCATAATAATGGCGTATCATAATGAGAAGGAGCCGCTATTTCATTTTAATAATTCAAATATTTTCAACAAAGATACTTCAAGGTTTTCATTTAAGTGAAAAAGTTATCATATATTTATATGATTTTTTAGAGGAGGTTACGTTAACAACCTTTAGAATGAGTTTAACCCCCTAATATATTATAACACATTTACCTTTAGTTAATTTCACAATGCCGGAGTTTATTATTTTACTATAATGCAAGCGATCATATTAGTTGCATATTATGACCAGGTATCATGAAATACAAATATTCAGTGCAAAACCAAACTCCTAGTGTTTTGTTAGCAAGCAATTTCAATTGATTCACTAATCGAGGTTTAAAACGTAAAGATGTTATCACATAATAACGATGTTGAAGCAAGCATATTTGAGAATTATCTTTTTGATAATGGAAACTCACAATTCGCTGATGTAATAAACATAGCATCCGTTGGAATATGGCAACTCAAACCCGACAATAAAAAATCGATCTGGTCACTGGGGTTTTATAAAATGCTTGGCTATCAACCCGGGGAAATCCAATGCTCATATAACAGCTTTCTAGAAAACGTGCTCTATTACGAGGATCAGGATAGATTTCTAAGGTCGCTGAATAATATATGGAATTCTAATGCCCAGGCAATTGATGTTCGATTGCTCACTAAAAAGGGCTATCAATGGTTTCAGTGCGAATTTCAAAAAGATGATACTACGGGGAGTATAGTAGGAACCTTCGTCAACATTCACAATTTTAAAATTTCACAGCTTCAATTAACTACACACAATCAACTGATCAACGAGAACAGTAAACTAATTAAAATGGGCCGATGGAGTATAGATGTTGCAACTAATAAATTAAGCCTAAGCAAAGAGGCCCTGGAAATTTTAGATGTAACCACGGACATTAATGAGATAGACATTGAACAATTCATATCGTTTTTTGATCTGCAAAGCCGGCAGAAACTTAAAGACGCCATAGAAACTTGTATCAAAAGCTGCCGTCCGTTTGATTTAGATTTTAAGTTAATAACTGCCGGTAATAATGTTATATGGAGCAAAATAAAGGCCGTTGCCACAATTGATCATTACGGTAAATGCATGACCATAAAAGGTGTGATACAAGACATAGATGCAAGTAAGAAAAATGAGGATCGGTTAAAATCATCACTTACTAATGTTAACGCTGAGAATAAACGGTTGCAGAACTTCGCTTACATCGTTTCTCATAATTTAAGATCCTATGTTGGCAACCTGGAGATTATGGTTAATTTACATGACGAGGCAGCAAACAATGAAGACAAGGAAGAAATATTTGGTCATATAAAAACGGTAAGCAGCACGTTAAGCACCATGATCCAGCATTTGAATGAGATCGTCAAAATTGATACAGAGAAGAGCAGTGAGAAAACGCTGATCGAATTTGATCTTCTTTTTAAAAATATAGTCAATGCTTTACAAGCCAACGTTCAACACGCCGGCGCAGTTGTAAAAGCGGATTTCAGCGAATGCAGGTCCGTGCGGTACCTTCCGGCCTATCTTGAAAGCATATTTCATAATTTATTATCCAATTCATTGAAATATCGTCACCCTGAACGGAGCCCTATCATCAGGATCGAAAGTAAAATCGAAAACGGGCATGTTTATATCGTTTTTGAAGATAATGGTTTGGGAATAGATATGGAGAAATACCAAGACAAAATCTTTGGGATGTATCAAACCTTCCACAAAAATGAGGATGCGCAAGGCATTGGCCTTTATATTACACGCAACCAAATTGAGGCGCTAGGCGGGAGCATCAAGGTAGAAAGCATTTTAAACTCCGGAACCCGATTTATTATAAGGTTAACATAATTAATTTGTAACCATAATAGCAGTTAAACCGTAAAAGGATATATTATGGAGCCTAATTATATAAATAGGGTTTGGATTATTGATGACGATGCTGTATATAGGTATGCGTTTCGCAAATTTGTAGAGATGAAGGGCTTGTGTCCGGATGTAGTGGATTTCGGCAACGGAAAGGATGCTATGGATTTTTTGCAAAATCCAATAAACGCCAGACTAATACCGGACCTGATATTTTTAGATATCGATATGCCCGTAATGGACGGATGGGGGTTTATTGAAGCATTTGAGCATATAAAAACCAGATTTGAAAAGGCACCGGGAATATTCCTGGTAACTTCCTCTATTGATTACCGGGATATAGTTAAGGCTCAAAACCACCCTGCTATAATTGACTATGTGATGAAACCGTTAGCCACTCATCAGTTTTCATCTCTCTTTTCAGAGTACCAGGAAAAACAGTCGGCGTATTTGTAGCAGTTAAACAATGCCATATTCGTCCAAACGGAAAACTAATGTATTCAATACTTGGAGTACCATCATTGATCACACACATTTGGACCACTTTTATCGTCTTGCAGTATAGCTGAGGCTACTTAACAATCACCGACTACAGCACTGTCTTACTCCGGCGAGGTATACAGGCTGATCAAACCTCCGGGATAAGACATTTATACTCCTCCCCTCACCTTTGCTTACTTAATTGCCCGTAATGTTACAGCTTTGTATTAAGGCGCACCATCAGAAGAAGTCCTTAAAGCCTAACGATTTTACTTAATTCAAAGTTACCGGTCCTTTTCCATAATAAGCTCCGATCGTTTTTCTTAAATAACCACCATCGTCATCAATCGTTTCCCCTGCACTTGTTACCCCATCATGCTGGCTATCCATAAAACTTGTACAGTTACTGGCGCCGCGACCGAACAAGAATGCGATCACTCCTGCTTGTCCATAACCCGCTATCCTGCTATTTTCGCTCTTATCCAATACAGGTTGCAAAAAATATTCTGCTTTATTGTCTTTATAATGGCCGGCTGTATTGTTACATGTTTTAGTGATACTGTTGCCAGCTGGAATTTGCCAAAGCACGATCTTCCGTTGCGTTTCCTGGTTCAACTTTTTTAAATAACGCTGAAAGCGATCAAAGTCGCTCATGTTATTGTTTTCGCTATCCCCCTTTGTTGACCATGTGACGTTTTGCTTACCGTTTATGATTTGATCATATCCGGCATCCCGGTCCGAAAATTCTGAAAATACCAAGTCGAATTTTGCATCTAGTGACTTATAATAGTTAGCTATTTCTAAAGCTAGCTGCTCAGGATTGCCTTTACCTTTAATTAAATCTACGCCTGTTGCCCAGGTAGAAGCATGCCATGCTAACAAAACATTGGGAGCGTATTTATCACGCATGGCCACAATCGCCTTTGCAAGCCCTTTCGCATCATTTCCAAAACTTTTTACTTCTGCATTATTACTTCCTGCAACCATAATGGTAGTTTTCTTTTTGTCTGCTTTAAACATTTGCATGTAGCCAAACAGATCCGGCTCGTAATGGATAATAACAGTGCTGCCATATTCTTTACAGATTTGAAGCAGCAGCTTCCAATCTGTGAAATATTTATTCATTACCTCTGCATCATTCAAATTGGTAAAACCCGGATCCTCAAAACGCCCCTTGGCAGGTACTACATTGTAATATGTAAAAACGGGCACTTTGCCCATTTGCCCAACTCCGGATAAAAAAGAACGGGCAAATTGACCTGATGGGTAATTCCAGGTTGTCCAGCCATTTGAAAAAATGTCCCCTGCTAAGTATTGATATTGATACTCGGCATCTTTGATGAAATGATCTTTTTGAGAAATGTCGCCTTCTGTACCAAAGGCAACGTGTTTTGGCAGCCCAAATGGTATTTTACCCGTATCATCTATATTCCCTACGGATCCTTTATCTTCCTCTCGGGGAATCGGTTTCTCGCCCTTATCTATAAGAACCGGCACCTCGTTTTTTTTGCAACTAAACAAACATGTAAGTAATACAAACCAGATGACCCGTTTCATGATAAAAGCTAATTTCTATCCGTTTACGGGCTTTCATGTCAGTTTGTTGCATACTTAACTGCTTTTCATTGGTTATTGAGTTAGCTTTTATTGGTTTGCTTAGTTACTGGCCATTGCCAGTTTAATATTTCGGGCATGTCTTTACCATAGGTGCATATGTATTGTTTATGTTTAATGAGCTTGTCCTGTAATTGCTGTTTAAGATAAACCCCTTTGCTTCCGGTTTGGGGCAAGCGGTCTATCACATCAATGGCCAGGTGAAAACGGTCCATTTCATTTAATACGGTCATGTCGAAGGATGTGGTGATCGTCCCCTCCTCTTTGTAACCCCTAACATGCATATTTACATTATTGGCCCGGTTATACGTAAGGCGGTGTACCAGCCATGGGTAACCATGGAATGCAAACACCACAGGTTTGTTTGTTGTAAATAGCGCATTATAATCATTGTCTGAAAGCCCGTGACTATGTTCGGTGCTTTTTTGCAGTTTAAACAGGTCCACAACATTAATCACCCTGATCTTCAATTCAGGGAGGTGCTCCCATAAAATAGATACTGCTGCCAGTATCTCTAATGTTGGTACATCACCACAGCAAGCCATCACAATATCCGGTTCGCTCTCCTGGTCATTACTGGCAAAGTTCCAGATGCTGATACCGCGTGTACAATGGTCAATGGCTTGCTCCATGTTAAGCCATTGCGGCGCGGGGTGTTTAGCCGCAACAATTACATTAATATATTGTACACTACGCAGGCAATGGTCCATTACAGACAATAAACAGTTAGCATCAGGCGGTAAATAAACACGTACAATAGTCGCTTTTTTGTTAACCACATGATCGATAAAACCGGGATCCTGGTGTGTAAACCCGTTGTGGTCCTGCCGCCATACTGTAGAAGTGAGAAGTATATTCAGAGAGGCAATATCCCGTCTCCATGGCAACTCCGAACTGGTTTTTAACCATTTGGCGTGCTGGTTAAACATCGAATCGACGATGTGGATAAAGGCCTCGTAACAATTGAACAAACCGTGCCTGCCGGTAAGCAAATAGCCTTCCAGCCATCCCTCACACTGGTGTTCGCTTAACATTTCCATCACGCGGCCTTCTGCTGCCTGGAACTCGTCAGTATTTATAATCGGTCCTTCCCACTGGCGGTTCGTAGCTTCAAACACCACTTCCAGGCGGTTAGAGGCGGTCTCGTCCGGCCCAAATATCCTAAAGTTTCGCTGTTTATCATTCGCCTTGATAATATCGCGCAGAAAACGGCCCGATACGAAAGTATCGCCTTCACCTAAACAGCCCGGGGTTGTAACCGTTGCTGCATACTCCCTAAAGTCCGGCATATGCAACTGTTTCATTAACTGCCCACCGTTGGCATGCGGATTGGCACCCATCCGTCGGTTGCCTTTCGGAGCAAGCTCCTGCAACTCCGGGCGCAGTGCTCCGTGTTCGTCAAAAAGCTCTTCGGGGCGGTAACTTTTCATCCATTCTTCCAGCAATTGTACATTTTTTGGCGGGGCGGAAGCAGAAACTGCCAACGGTATTTGATGCGCCCTAAAATTTCCTTCTATTTTATATCCGTTCACTTCTTTTGGCCCTGTCCAGCCTTTAGGCGAACGTAAAATGATCATAGGCCAGCGGGGCCGCTCTTTTATGCTATCTGCCTTTGCATCACTTTTTATCTGGTGAATATGGGTTATGACCTTTTCGAGGGCGTTGGCCATGGCCTCATGCATAATGGCGGGGTCATCCCCTTCAACAAAGTAAGGCGTCCATCCGTATCCCATAAATAACTGTTCCAGTTCCCCATGACTTATCCGTGCCAGGATAGTTGGGTTGGATATTTTATACCCATTCAAATGCAGAATAGGTAGTACCACCCCATCAGTAAGCGGGTTCAGAAATTTGTTGGAGTGCCATGCCGTAGCCAGCGGGCCGGTTTCAGCCTCACCGTCACCAACAACACAGGCTGCGATCAGTTCGGGATTATCCAGCACAGCGCCGAAAGCATGACTGAGCGAATAACCCAATTCCCCACCTTCATGGATAGAGCCGGGCACCTGTGGCGAAGCATGGCTTGATATACCACCAGGGTAGGAGAACCGGGTGAATAGTTTTTTTAAACCTTCCTCATCCTGAGAGATATCCGGGTAAACTTCGGTATAGGTCCCTTCCAGATAAGTGGAGGCAACAACCGCAGGCCCGCCATGGCCGGGGCCCGAAATATAGATCATATCTAGGTCGAAGCGATTAATAACCCTGTTTAAATGGGTGTATATAAAGTTCTGCCCCGGTGTGGTACCCCAATGGCCCAGGAGCATGCTTTTTACATGTTCCAGCTGCAATGGCTCTTTAAGCAACGGGTTATACCGCAAGTAAAGCTGCCCTACAGAAAGGTAATTAGCCGCGCGCCAATAAGCATCAATTTTTTGTAATAATTCGGTGTTCAAAGTGTCGGCATTGGGGTTTATCAAATTGGTTTCCATATTGTTTCTTTAGATATCGTTTGTTAAAGTCCTCGTAATTAAACGGGCCATCATTAAAGCTTCATTGGTAGCCATTACACGCACATGCACCCTACCGTTCGATATGATGTCTGCATTCTTTAAATTTTTATGATTATCCAGCCTGATGCCCAGAAATCCCAGGTTATGGCAAACCTGCTCGCGGATCTCGGGGAGATGTTCACCAATACCGCCGGAAAAAACCAGCGTATCTAAACCGCCTAATGCCGCGGCGTAAGCCCCAATATATTTACTCACCTGGTAGCAGAACAGGTTTACAGCCTCAGCGGCTCGGTTATCCGTATCTCTTATCTTGAGCAGTTCGCTGATGTCAGCGCTGGTTTCCGAAACACCCATTAAACCAGCCTCATGGTTAACCATGTAGTTAAACTGCGTTGGGCTGAGTTTTTCATGTTTTAATAAGTATGACGCCAACCCGGGATCAATGTCACCGCTTCGGGTACTCATCGGGATACCAGCACCGGGTGTAAACCCCATGCTGGTGTCGATACTTTGCCCATTTTTAATGGCTGCTAAACTCGCGCCACTGCCAAGATGTGCTATGATTACCCTGTCGTTTAAAACACCGCCCTGTGTCAAACGCTTAAGTTGTTCGGTTAAATATTGGTAAGATATGCCATGAAACCCATAACGCCTGATCCCTTTTTGCTGATATTTACGGGGAATGGCCAGCGTTTGAGCCACTAAAGGCATGGTTTGATGGAACATGGTATCAAAACACGCAAACTGCGGCAGGTCAGGAAATTTTTTAACAAACAGTTCCATCAACTCGATCTCGGCTGGCAGGTGTTCCGGGTCGTAACTTATCAGTGATTTAAGTTCTTTGATCAAATCGGGGGTGACCGCTTCGGGCCGGCTGTGGCCCATGCCGTGCACCACGCGGTGGGCAATTGCGGTTACCTGATCAAAGCCGGGCTGCCTGGTTAGCCAATTGGCCAGCGATTCATTTTTAGGCACATCGTTTAGACTGCCTGAAAAAAGCACATTTTCCCGGCTTCCTTTCATCAGGTAAAGCGCAAACTTTACACTTGATGAACCGGCATTAATAGCTAAAACAACGTTTTCGGTTGCTGGCATGATTTAACGTTTCAGGGGCGTATGGTAGTGGTCCGTTCCCCGTGCCGTATGTTGGGGAAAAGGTAGAAGTAGATATGGACGTGCAAGCTATTTGCCTGCTTAGTGAACAAGCTTATAACTCGTTTTATGTTTGAGTGAAAGCTAGTTATAAATTCTGCCATAGTTAACAGGGTTATTGCTGCAGAAATTCTTGGGGTAACATAATTAAACAAACTGGAATTTTCATCGGATGTTCTAGTACGGCTTAAAGAATTCATCTTATGGCACAAGTAACAACGGGCAACCGCAATAATTCATAACAGACGGCACGTTACTATCAGTATACAAGGTGGAGATGGTTTTATCGACGTGGTTACCCATTACAACCAGCCAAATCACGTTTTCGGCCACCAACCCCAAAATGGTTTCTACAACCGGCCCGGTTCCGTTTTTGCAGGTAATTTTAACCGCGGATTGCTGCCCGATGGTTAATTTCGACTTTAAATACCGTTGCAAGCGATTTAAGTTATCTTCACTCTTATTATCCAGCTCTGCAATTTCTTTATCCGGCGATCTTCTTTCACCAGTTAAAACAGATGCTTCGATAGATACAATGGAATTATAGATCAATAGATCAGCCTTGTTGTTTACAGCCAATTCAAGAGCCATATCTGCGGCGCGTTCTGCCCGTTTCGTAAAATCAGTAAGCAGCAGTATTGTTTTTTTAATTGCCATATTAGTCTGAAATGATTAAAGCCCTGTTATATTCAAAGTTCATTCTTGCAATATGCAATACCCAAATTTCTTGCGGACATTCTATTTCGAAGCTTCTCTATTGGTGCAGTGGCCCCCCGGCATCCATCTGGTCAACCATTGCAATTATCCGCCCGGTGCATTCAACCTGCCCTTGAGGTAATAAAGCCAGTTGGGTTATGTTTGCCTAGGTAAACAACTCGGCACTGGAGTTTTGCAGGTAGCCACACAAGCACCGCAACCAATGCAAGCCGCTGCATCAAAGTAGGGTAATATTTTCACATGTTGATTGCAAAGAACGTTTGATTGAACGCTGTAAAGATGATGTGAAACAGCCGGTTAACCCATGACCGTCAGCATTAATAACAATGACACCCGTCATTAATTGAGGATTGTTTAAAGAGTGCCCACCCTATTTATGAGATTTACCCGTTGGTTGAACTGCTGGTCGGTTTTAGCATTTACCTTTAAGCTTCAACCTCTTTTGTTCCCCATTAGGTTGTTAAGGGGCTGGGCTTGCCACTCATTTTATTTATAATAATTAGCGCTACTATAAGATTAGGCACCCAGCACAACCATGATACTATGCGATAGGCGGGGATAAAATCATGAAATACAAAGGCCGATAACAAAGGCAGCCAAATGCGCAAAGTAACTGCCGCGAAGGTAAGCGCATAATTGCATATCATCCATTTTTGGTGCTGTAATACCTGCCCCTGCCTGATAGTGCTATACGCCCTAATATTGGTGATTAGCCAGAGTATGGCCAGGCAACCAAAGCCCAATACACACACCAGGCCGCCCGTGGCAAAAAAAGCGATATATAACCCCGCCACACTGCTCAAAGTAACAGCAATAACGTATATTTTACCTATAAAACGATGTGCATTTAAGTAACGCAGGCGCAAACGGGCGCTAAACTGCGTCCACCCTATTAAGAGGGCTATGCCGCCAAAAATGATATGGATATAAAATGCAATATTCCAGATACCGTCATTTAATATAGCTTTGGGTTTAGACTGCAACAAACCGTTTGAGCGCATATCAACCAAAAAATAAATTAGCGGATAAAGGCCTATAACAATGGCAAAAAAAGCGAAGGGGATCCAAGGTAGGTTTTTAAGTTTCATTGGCTTTTTGGACACCATCAAACCCTAATATGTTACATAGAAATCATATAATAATGACAGCAAAGCGTCAAACACAAAAAAGCCAGGCATCAAAAGAAAAACCTCTCTTAATTCCTGGCTTTAAGCATCCTTATTACTTTATTAATACTCCAGCGGCACTATTGGCTCTTTTTTGCTGGTGCTCATGATCATCATAGTTTGAAAAGTCTTCACCACGGTGATGCGGCTAATTTTCTCCATGATCAGTTGCTCGTACGATTTAATGTCGCGCACATAAACTTTCAGTAAAAAGTCGCATTGGCCGGTAACGTGATGGCACTCGGTAACTTCTTTAATATTTTGGATCTCGTCTAAAAACGTCTGTATAGTGTTCTTCTGATGAAAGTCTAAAGAGATCTGTATAAAGGTTTTAATGCCCAAGCCAAGTTTCTCCTCGTCTACAAGGGCGTGGTAGCTTTTTATATATTCCGCATTTTCCAGTTTGCGCACGCGCTCTAGAGTTGGCGCGGGCGATAAGCCAATTTCATTCGACAGCTGCAGGTTGGTGATGCGGCCGTTCTCCTGTAAAATCTTAAGTATCTGTAGGTCTATTTTATCTAATTCTTGAGCCATGGTACGTGCAAATATAAAGCATTCTATACCCCACAAAATATAATTTTTTAAAAAACTATTGCAACAAAACATATTATAAATTTATTTGTATTTTTAGACAAGCCTAAAAATTAATTTAGATTTGCTTAAATGTATACTTTAGCCGAAGAAAACTATCTTAAAGCCATTTATAAGCTGTCGATGATAGCAGAGAATGTGAGCACCAACCAGATCGCGGCAGAATTGGCTACCAAGGCCTCGTCGGTAACTGACATGTTGCGGAAGCTTGCCGAGAAGCTTTTGATCAATTACACCCGTTACCAGGGTGTTAGTTTAACGCAAACCGGCGAAAAGGTTGCGGTTAACATAATTCGCCGGCATCGCCTTTGGGAATTTTTTTTGGTAGAGAAGCTGCATTTTAAATGGGATGAAGTACACGAAATGGCCGAAGAAATGGAACACATCTCTTCAACCGAATTGATTGACCGGCTTGATGAATTTATGGGCTTCCCTACCCGCGACCCGCACGGCGACCCGATACCCGATAGCCAGGGCAACTTTAAACAAAACGATCTTAAACCAATTTCGACAGTTGATGTTAATGCTTGCGGTATTATCTCCGGCGTTAGGGACCATTCCTCTGCGTTTTTGCAATACCTTGAAAAACAAAGCCTGACAATTGGCAAAAAAATAACCGTGAAAGAGATAATAGCTTACGATAACACCGTAGTACTACAAATGGATAACAAAGATTTACAAATAAGCCGCGACGTGGCAAATAACCTGCTTATAGCCTTATGACCACACAACAGCACGATAGCCACTCGTTAGGCAACGTACATAATACCGTAACTACCGAAAACAAGACCGGCTGGCGCAAACTGCTTTCCTTTTTAGGACCTGCCTATTTGGTAAGCGTTGGCTATATGGACCCCGGCAATTGGGCCACCGACCTTGCCGCCGGCAGCCAGTTTGGTTATAAACTGATCTGGGTTCTGCTACTCTCCAATCTAATAGCATTATTGCTGCAAAACCTTGCAGTACGATTAGGTATAGTTAGGGGTTTAGACCTGGCGCAGGCATCTAAACATACTTACCCACGCTTTGTAAACTTTTGCCTGTATGTGCTGGCGCAGATTGCTATTATAGCCTGCGATTTGGCAGAGATAATAGGTATGGCAATAGGTTTGAATTTACTGTTTGGCCTGCCGTTGATATGGGGCGTATCTATAACCTTACTAGATACCCTGCTTTTGCTATTCTTGTTAAATAAGGGTATGCGCAAGCTGGAGGGTTTTATCATATCGCTTATATTTATTGTTGGCCTGGCTTTTTTGGCCCAGATGTTTATTGTACAACCAGGCATTATAGATATCGCTAAAGGCTTCATTCCTACAAAGCTTAACAATACATCGTTGTATTTGGCTATAGGTATTATTGGCGCTACCGTTATGCCGCATAATCTGTACCTGCACTCGTCGCTGGTGCAAACCCGTAAAATAGACCGCAGTGAGGAAGGTATAAAATCTGCCATCCGCTATAACTTTTGGGATACCACCATTGCCCTTAACCTTGCATTTTTTGTAAACGCGGCAATATTGATACTAGCAGCGAGCGCATTCTTTGGCCGTGGTTATCATGAAGTTGCCGAGATACAGGACGCGCATAAGCTGCTTACCAACATCTTTGGTAAGCTGGCCCCAGCCCTGTTTGCCATAGCGCTGATTGCCGCCGGGCAAAGCTCTACCGTTACGGGTACCCTTGCCGGGCAAATAATTATGGAAGGCCACTTAAACCTGCGTATTGCCCCATGGCTGCGCCGTTTACTAACGCGATTACTGGCCATTATCCCGGCTTTTTTTACCATTCTGCATTTTGGGGAAGAAGGGCTTGGCAAGTTATTGATATTAAGCCAGGTTGTGCTAAGTTTACAATTAGGCTTTGCAATTATCCCGCTTATCCATTTCACATCAGATAAAAAACGCATGGGCAAGTTCGCCACCAGCGTACCTTTAAAAATACTGGCATGGGTTTTCGCTACGCTGATAGTGGGATTAAACGTTAGGCTGGTGATACAGGAAATTGAAACATGGGCCGCAGGCAGCCCCGGCTCGGCTAATTTGGTACACTTTGTTATATCGCCCATAGCTGTAGGGATCGGTTTGCTGTTGTTATATGTATTCCTTCGCCCACTGCTTTATAAACATAGCGATCATCCTGCCTACATTCCACATGGCATAGCTGCCAAGTTAGACAATCTGGAGGCGGTAAGCTACAGCAATATTGCCATCACTATCGATTTTTCGCGCAACGATGAAGATTGCATTCGCCACGCTTTGATGCAGGGAGGTAAAAAAGCCCATTACACACTAATACACGTGGTGGAAACTGCCGGCGCGCGCTACTATGGCGGACAGGTAATGGATAACGAGACACAAAGCGATGTAGACAACCTGGATAAATATGTAAATACCTTAACCAGCCTGCATTACAAAGCCGAAGCTAAAATTGGCTATGGCGGCGCGGCTACGGCAATTGCCGAGATCATCAATCAATCGAAAATAGATTTTGTAGTGATGGGCTCGCACGGGCATAAAGTTTTAAAAGACCTCATATTTGGCACTACTGTTGATTCAGTAAGGCACAAGGTAAACGTACCTGTGCTGGTTGTAAAACCTCAAAAAAAATAATCGCATATTTGCAGCGTAATGGAGCAGAACATATATATCAAGAATAAAAAGGCATACTTTGAATACCATATACTGGATAAGTATACGGCCGGTATACAGCTATTGGGTACCGAAATAAAATCGATACGCGAAGGCAAAGCCAACGTAAACGATGCCTTTTGCACTTTTATTGGTAACCAGCTGTATGTTCGTAATCTGCATATTTCCGAATACTCGATGGGCTCATTCTACAACCACGAGGCTAAACGAGACCGTGTGTTACTGCTTAACAAAAAAGAATTGAAAAAGCTGCTTACCCGCGGCGAAGAAAAAGGATTGACCATTGTACCTCTTGCCCTATTCATTAGCGAACGTGGCTTTGCCAAACTGGAAATAGGCCTTGCGCAGGGTAAAAAGACCTTCGACAAACGCGAAACCCTTAAAGAGCGCGATACGAAAATAGAGATGGACAGGGCTATGAAGAGATAAGTTTTAGAATACAAAGTATCAATGATAAGAAACAAAAAGAGATTAGTTTATCCACGCGTCATTGGTACGAAGCAATCTCTACATAGGCAGAGCGGCTCTGTATAGCAAAGAGATTGCTTCGTACCTCGCAATGACGTTCTGTTGATCTACCACGCCCTATCACCCACCAACGGCACAAACCTAAAGGTATCCAGCACATGGCGTTCGTAATCGTGTTCGGCAGTTTTGAGGACGGTTACCATCTTCTGCGATTTCTCGTCGCCCACCGGGATAACGAGTATACCACCTATCTTAAGTTGTTTTAATAATATTTCGGGAACGGTTGGTGCTCCTGCAGTTACAATGATCTTGTCGTACGGTGCATCTTCCGCAATACCTATCGAACCATCACCTAAAAAGAATTTGGGTTTATAACCCATGTAAGGCAACACCTGTATGGTGCGCTCGTAAAGTTTTTCCTGGCGCTCTATGGTAAATACTTTCGCGCCAAGTTCTAACAGGATACAAGTTTGGTAACCGCATCCTGTACCAATTTCTAACACTTTGTCGCCTTTTTGGATGTGCAATAACTCGGTTTGATAAGCTACCGTATAGGGCTGCGAAATGGTTTGGCCCGCTCCTATCGGGAAGGCAATATCCTTATAAGCCTGATTCCAAAAAGTTTCATCAAAAAAATAATGACGGCGTACTTTACCAATGGCCAACAACACTTTTTCATCCTCGATACCTTTTTTTCGCAGTATCTCAACCAGTCGTTTCCTTGCCCCTTGCTCCCGGTAATTATCAATAAACTTGTACGCCATTACAAAGGCAAAGTTATATAAAAAGCCGGCAAAATGCGCCGGCTCTCTGTGCAATATGCTAAGCTTTGCAATAAAGCTTTGGCAGTTAACCAATAAGGTTTTTAACATTCGCAAAGCAGGGATTTACCACCAGCCATGCACGTTGTAGGTGGTAACCCGGGGTTGCGCTGCATAAGCCACAGCCACATCGCGCGCGGCGCTTATGATGCTCATATCGTTCTTTTGCTCCTGTAGTTTAAAGCTCCACTCGCGCTTATCAATTTCCTTTACTCGCTTGCCCATCTGCGCTACAAATACTTTTACCTCTTTGTAGCAGCTAGCCGACGGGTCTATCTGCTGCAAGATCTCGCCTGCTGCATTCGCCCCATTTACATCCTGATTGGCGGTGAATACAGTTTTTGCCTGTGCTAACTTCACGGCACAATCTTTTTCAATTTGCTTTTTATAGATAGGTGCCACCATAGCCATAGAGCGGCCGTAGCAATTGGTGCATGCCTGCGGTACCGAGGTTAGGTTATAAATAGCCTCATCCATACGGCCGGTATTAGCAAGGGTTTGGGCTTGTTTTATAATAACGTCGCAATGGGTGTTGTAGTAAGCAATAATCTTGCTTTTACCTTTATCTACAAACGCCTGTAGCTTGGGGTCGTTTAGATTAATGTTTTTAAACGCGTTGATATAAGCCTTGGCCTCATTTTCGCCAACACCCTTTACCGATACCACGGTGCTGGCAAACTTTGTCCCCTCATAGCCATCACCTATGTACAAGTTAACATCCAGGTTTAAGGCCGTCATTGGTGGCGCGGTAGATAGCATATCCTTACTTGCCACCACAATATTGGCGGTGATGATAAATCGCTGACCTTCGTCGCCGCCAAAACCATTTTGGCTTATGATCTGGTTAAGTTTATTGCCCAGCATATTGCGTGCAGCATCCGGCAGACCGTCCACCTGGTCTGGAATGTAAGCAGCAAGCGTTACACGGCCACGGTCGTTGGCAGGTGCGGGCCTTTTTTGCGCGTAGCTCCCCATAACAATAAGAAGCGACATGCAGGTTATGATCATTTTTTTCATGACAGTCTTTTTTTATATATTACTTTTCACCCAATACAATTACAGCCTGCCCCAAGCCTTTAGCCGTAAGCTTATTCACAATGGAATATGGCGCGGCAGCCAGCATTTTTTGCAGGCCTCGTGTAAACCCACGCGCATCAATAGCGTTACCATTAGCATCGTACAACGGGATGCGCACCTGTTCAAATAACATGGCATTCTCAGTCGCATCGGTATTACTAAAGCGGCCTTTTAGCGAATTGGCACGTACCCAATCCTCTATAACTACGTTCAGCTCTTTGCCGCCGTATTCGGTTTCCAGGTCATTCTTCCACGAATCGAATTTTTTGATGCGGATAATGATCTCGCGACCATTGGCAAACAGGTCATCAAAATGGCGTTGCAGGCCCACGTTAAAGTTGTCTAACTTATCGGCAACGGCTTCTTCAAGGAGCACAGCGGTTTCTGCCGAGAACGAAGGGTTACCCGTGCCACCCGCGGTCGCAACCTCTTTATCGCTGTATGCATCAATTCCCTGCAAGGTAAAACGCACCGATTTTTTAGGGCCGGTTTTTAACACATCCCACGTAAGTTGCATGATAATATCGGCCTTGGCTACTTTCTTCAATTTATCCATCGGGCTTTCGGCTACACCTGCTCCGGTTTTTGAGGTTAGGATAGCATTTTCGGCACGTTCGGATTCCAGCGTTTTGATAACCGATTCCATATTTTTAAGCGGAAAACCACGCTCGGCCATCATACCGTTTATTTTGCTGATCACCGCCAGCAGGTCGCTGTTTTCCTGGAAAGCACGCTTGTAATCGGGGATCTTTACTTTGGTGCCCTGGTCGTCGTAAGTAGTCATGTACCCATTTGTGTTACACCAAACATCACTTGGCACAACCATAATAGTTGGCTTTTTTGCCTGCGCAAACCCTAAGGTCGCCGCACCCAATATCATTACTAATGAAAGGGTTATTTTTATTATTTGTAGTTTCATTTATCGGGGATAGTTTAGTTTTTAAGGATGCCGTCGGCAATCATTTTCTCTTTAAGGGCAGGCCGGTTAATTTTTATAACATAGCCGGTACTTTGCGGTACATCTTTTACTTTTTGCTGCGCTTTTGCCTTTTGCCCGGCGCGCTCCTCTATATACAGCGCAAAGGTTTTATATTGAGATACAAAGAAGTTGTTAAAGTACGCCTCGTTATTTGACTGAACGTTGGCCTCATTAAGTATAGGTTTTACATCGCAATCGGGTTTCCCTTCGCGCAAACCGTTAAATAACACCTCGCGGATGGCAACTTTCTTAGCTTCTTCAATGGCATCCTGTTTATTACGCAGGCCAGAAAAGGCCAGCACTTGTTGCGAACCGTCGAAGCCAACACCAAGGCATTCGGTTTTATAGGTATAGCTACTGTTAAGCTTTTTTTGTTCGGCGCAGCTACTAAATACAAGTAAGGCCACAAAGCTTATATAAAGTAAATTTTTATTCATGATGGTTGGGTTTAAAAGCCTGCACTTAATGATTTAATGATTCCGGCATCTTCCAGGTCTTTACGCAGCAGGGCCACGTTTACCGATACCAACACGCCTATTTTATATTGCTTGCCCACCTTCATGCGGTCTTCGGCAGCAACAGCGCCATCGCTTGATAGCGAAACAAACTTTTGATATTTACCGCCATCGGCAAAAAACTCTTTAAACCACTCATCCTTCTCCTGTTCTAAATTTGAATTTGTGGTTAACGGCGGCTTACCCAGTATACCCTGGTCACCGGCAAAGCCTTTAAATATTACGCCATGTACAGCGTTCTTTTTAGCCTGCTCAATAGCCACGTTGGGCTTTTTTGAGTACGACCACACCTTTAATAAGTAAGTGCCCTGCACACCTGTGCCTGTCACTTCCAGTTCGTATCGCCAGGCTTCGGTATCGGCATTTGCCTTTTTATCTTTTTGTGCATAACCGGTGGTCGAAAAGGCCGTTATCAGCAGCATCATCACCCAAATTGTACTACGTTTTTTCATTATTTATATGGTTTTGTGTTTATTTTATCTGCCTTAAAAGCATGCCCGCATAAAATTTACCGCCGCCTTTAAAGTAGGTACGGTCAATAGCAGGTTTGTCTTTATCTTTTTTGTCTTTCTTTTTATCATCGCTATCACCTGCAGATACTTCTTCGCCCGCGTTAAAGCGGTTATCCCAGATCTGTTTTTTATCTACCGTAACCGTACCTTTTTTTACATAGGTGGTAAGCCCGGTTTTAGGGTTAACAGTTTGCTCCAACACCTCAAACTTCTCTCCTCCTTCAAGCCCCTCTTTCATGCCGATTTTGGCAGTAACCGGCTCGCCCGAGTAGATGGGCGTTTTGGGTTTAAATACTTCGTAGGCTTTTTGCAGTTTAGCGAAGACGTGCTCCACGTTGCGTATGGTGGCGAGCTCTACTATCTGGTCTTCGGTACGGGTTTCTTTCAGGGAAAAGGTTACCAAACTGCTCGATTTTTCGCTGCCTATGTACTCCATCTGGAACAGGTTGCTGTTATCAAACGCGGCCATGCGCTTTTTATCAATTTTGCCCTTTTCTATCCACAGGTCGTTATAAAAAACCGCTGCGATAGAATCGTTCCACTTTAGTTTATACAAGTAAGAAGTTGTCCAAACCGAGTATCCTTCTTTGGCTTTGTTGTAAGCTACATCAAGCACCTTATAAGCAGCCGGCTGAAACAATGCCGGCAAGTTGTTGGCTTTAAGTTTAGCAACCTCGCGTATGGCTGCAGCAATGGGCTCGTTACTTATAAATTTTAATTTGGTTAAAACCACAAAGGTGTTGCCTATCAACTCCTCCCCTGCATCGGCTAATGATGCGGTTCCCCTTGCGCTGCCTTTGGCAATATTGGCCTGCATTTCGGTAGCGTCGTATGAGCCCCGTTCGCCCACCAGTTTCATATCAAATGAACCATCCGCCTGCCTGTTAAACCATTTGGCAACAAGTTGATTGGCTATTTTTTTATCCTTTACAATTTTATCGGTCACGATGGGCATATCCGCTGCATCCTTGTCAATTATACCGGCGGTTGCGCCCGATAGCATGTTTGCTCCAAAAGCAGCCATCCCTGTTTTTTTAGTCCCTGATGCCACTTTTTCGGCATCTGTTAGCAGATAAGGAGTAGGGTTTATACCTTTCAGATCAATTTCGTGGTTATTATATTTATCAGGAAATGGGGCTTCATGGTATGCTTTTATCACCACGTCCTTACGTGGAAAATCTTCCGACTCCAGCAGGATAAGGTGCAGCGAGCTTCTTCGGTACTTTAGCTCGGTAGAGGGTGTTACGGCGGCCGGGCCTTGTGCGTTTGCCGCAAGGCTTAACATTAAAAATAGGTTAAAAACAAGTGCAAGTTTAATTGTCGGTTTCATGGTCTTTTTCTGTTTAATATTTTGTTAGCGCACCGGCCGTTTTAATGATTTAAACGGTTGGTTACACGCTTTAAAAGTAGACGCAATTGCTTTTTATAAGCCGAGTTATTATCCCGTTTAATTAGGGTGTTTTAACCCAGTTTAATATTAAAAAACAGGCAATACATATTTACTTACGATATAATAATATCATAAATAAAATATTAATAACTTAAATTACCTTTTAAAAGAATATGGATTACCGTGAAGCCGATCTGTTTTAGCAAACTGATATATTACCTTGGGCGGAGATAAGGCATAAAATAATTTAAGCAATAAAAACTTCATAATTAGGGTTTTAAGTTGTGATAAATATAAAAATATTTAATACTAACAACAATAGGCGAAACACTAACGCATAAAAATACCCAATAGCAGGTAGATGATTACGCTTGCTATCGAGCATAGTTATTACAAAAGAAAAGTTGCAAACCTTTAATTATTTCATATATATTTATAAATAATATATTTCGAATACAGCATTAATAATAATCAATACTAAACCTACTTTTGACATCGATTGTCCAAAAAATTATTAATAAGGGTCAACATCGGGCTGTATGATGCTGCCCTTGCTTAGTTTAGTGGTTTGGAATTGGGTAATTACATCGCGGATGATGGCTTTTGCCTTTACAATAGAGATGGTATCGCGCTCGAATTTGAGCATGATAGATTTGATGTAATAGTTGCGGATGCGATTAATAAGAGGAGCTTCGGGGCCTATCACCCTATCGCCAAAATGCTTGCGTAGCTCGTTGGCCATATACTCGGCCTGGTTGTAAAGTATCTCCGGGTTTTTATGCTTTAGATCCATACTGATGATACGGAAGTACGGCGGGTATTTAAAACTCTTGCGCTCTTCCATTTCGGTAAAGTACAGGTCGTTATAATCATTGTCGATAACCTGTTTTATTACCCGGTGATTGGGATCATAGGTTTGGATAACGACTTTGCCCTGTTTACCCCTGCGCCCTGCCCTGCCGCTTACCTGGGCAAGCATCTGGTAACTACGCTCGTTGGCACGGTAATCGGGGTATTTAAGCAGGCTGTCGGCGTTTATAATGCCTATTACGCTAACATCGGCAAAATCCAGCCCTTTAGCAACCATTTGGGTACCAATTAATACGTCTATCTTTTTTTCTTCGAGGTTATTCAAAATAGTTTGCAAAGAGTTGCGCGACCGGGTAGTATCAAGGTCCATACGCGCCAGGTGCAGGTTTGGCATCAGTACAGATAGTTCGTCCTCCACCTTTTCGGTACCAAAACCTTTATACTCTAAATGGGTTGAGCCGCATGCCGGGCAAATGCTTGGCGTATCCTCTTTATAGCCGCAATAGTGGCAGTGCAGTTTGTGGGTATGCTTGTGGTAGGTAAGGCTAACATCACAATTGATGCACTTTGGTGTATAGGCGCATACCTTACAAATTAATACCGGGGCATAGCCACGGCGGTTTTGAAACAATATTACCTGCTCCTTATTATCAATAGCCAGCTGCATATCCTGCATCAGCACACTGCTAAAGTGCGATTGCATGGTTTTGCGCTTGGTTTCTTCTGTTATGCTTACCACCTCTATCAGCGGCAATTGCACGCCACCGTAACGCTCCATCAGTTCAACAAAACCATATTTGTGCACCCGTGCATTATAATAGGTCTCAAGTGATGGCGTTGCCGAACCCAGCAATACCTTGCCTTTATATATATTGGCCAGGTAAATAGCTGCATCGCGCGCGTTGTAGCGTGGCGCAGGGTCGAACTGTTTGTAGGATGTATCGTGTTCTTCGTCAACAACTATCAACCCCAGATTATTAAACGGCAGAAATACAGATGAGCGCGCGCCAAGTATTACTTTATAGTCGCCGCTGAGTACCTTCTGCCAAACTTCTACCCGTTCGTTATCATTAAAGCGGGAGTGATAAACACCAATGGTGCCGCCAAAATAAACACGCAGGCGCTCTATAATATGTGTGGTTAGGGCAATTTCGGGCAGCAGGTAAAGTACCTGCCTGCCGGTGGCTATCATCTCCTCTATCAGTTTAATATAGATCTGCGTTTTGCCTGATGAGGTTACGCCGTGCAGCAGCACCACATCCTTTTCTAAGAATTGTTCCTGCGTTTGGGCAAGCGCGGCTTCCTGCGCAGGGCTTAGTATAAAATTGCTTAGCTGATCTTCATCCTCATCATACCCCAATCTGCTTACCGCTTTTTCTTCAGCAATAAAAACTTCTTTCTCTATGAGCGATTTTATGCTAGAGTCGCCGCTGCCGCTTTCCTCTATCAACTCGTTTTTTGAAACTGTTTTTTGCCGGCGCGACAGTTTGATAAAAGCCAGCACCGCATCTGCCTGTTTGGGTGCGCGCTTTTCCAGGATGATGAAAAGTTCTTTTAGCGCGTCCTGGTTATGGTAGGCCGTGTTAAGCGTTAAATAAGTTCGCTTACGCGGTTTGTACCGTTCGCTTACCTCTTCGGAGATATTAATGATATTTTTCTCGAACAGCGTTTTCAGGATAGGCATCACCGTTTTTTGCCCCAATAACTTTGCAATATCGCTAATGGAGAGTTCGGGCTGGATGTCTAAAGCTTCGGTAATTAAATACTCCTTATCGCTCAGCGTAGCCTTGTCATACTCAAAATCTTTATTAAGCATAATTTTAGTTTCGCTGGCCAGCTTAAGTGCCGATGGCAATGCGGCGTTCATAACCTCGCCGGGGTTACACATGTAGTACTCGGCAATCCAGCTCCAAAACTGCAGCTGGCGTTGGGTAACCACGGGCTGGTCGTCAAGTATATCAATAATGTACTTGGCTTCGTACTTTTCGGGTGCGTGTTCCGTTATATTGGCTACAACAGCGGTGTATAATTTGCTTTTACCAAACTGTACCACCACCCTCTTGCCAACAACAATGGCGCTGTTAAGCTCGTAGGGTACGCGGTAAGTGTAGTTAAGGCTTATGGCCAAAGGTAAAACCACCTCAACAAAAAGTGTTTTACGGGTAGCCTGTAAACCATCGGCAAATTCTAACATCGGTAATTATTTGTTTCTGAAAGCAGCGAAAGCTAAAAATATCCATCCTATAATGAACAGCAAACCACCTATTGGTGTTATAGGGCCTAATACAGCTAACCCGGGCATATGTAGCAGATCGCGGCAGGCTAATAAGTATAACGAGCCCGAAAAAAATACTATACCGGCGGTAAACAGGTAATAGGTACTTACAATTACCTTGTTTTTAAAGCGGGTAAAAGTTGACAGGAACAGCAGGGCGAACACGTGGTAAAACTGGTATTGAACGGCGGTTTGCCATACTTCCAGCTGTTTGGCTGATAAAGAGGCCCTTAAGGCATGTGCACCAAAAGCACCGGCAATAACGGCCAATACACCCAGTACCGATGCTGTAATTATTATTTGTTTGTTCATGCAGATATAAAAGGCTAAGTTAACCAAATGTGGTGAAAGGTGAAAGGTGAAAGGTGAAAGGTGAAAGGTGAAAGGTGAAAGGTGAAAGGTGAA
>JAZKAL010000007.1:0-438910 GCA_040389205.1 Bacteroidota bacterium | reverse complement strand
GTGAAAGGTGAAAGGTGAAAGGTGAAAGGTGAAAGGTGAAAGGTGAAAGGTGAAAATCGCTGCGCGATTTTTAAATCATACCAATAAATGATATCCCTATAAGGCATAGGGAAACTAAATCAATAATTACTTATAACTTGCAGGCGCAAACACGTTAATGAAAAGACTGATAGTTATTACTTTAGTTTTAGTTGCCGCAACGGCATATATAACCGTTAAGTATTTTAAAAACTTAAACACATCGGGTATGCATGCCGGCAACATCATACGCACCATTCCTGATGGTGCCGCGCTGGTGTTTGAATTTGCCAACGAGAAAAGCTTTTACGATATATACACGGGCAACACCCTGCTGCATAACCTTATTGGCGAGGAAAAAATGACCGATATGGATACCGTGCGGAAGGTATTGTTTAATAACCCGGCTTTGAGTTCGTTTTTTACCGGGCGAAATGTATTTGTATCGGTAATTCCAACTCAAAATACACAGGTAGATCTGCTCCTGACCTCATCTGCCGCGAAAGATATTGACCTTACCGAGTTTGACAAACTGGCTAAGCAGCAAAAAACCGGCATGCTGATAACGCCGCTAAAAATAGGTGAAAAGCGTGGTTATAACGTCTTCTTTAACTCTTTAAAAAAGCGGTTCTATATTATTAATATAGATGCTAATATCTACGCGGGCAGTTTTTCAAAAGATCTGATCTCCCAAACAGCCAATTACCAACCCGACAAAAACAAGCATGCTTTTTTGCTGCTTCCCGATCAGCAAAACTCAAACTCGCTGGCTAATCTTTATATCAACTACGAAAATCTTGGCCCTCTCTTCAATCAGGTTTTTAAAAACAACAATACCGATATATTTAAACCCTTTAGGCTATTGCCTGCACTCGCGGCGCTAAACCTCAACTTTAAAAATGATGCGGTTATGTTTAGCGGTTACACCAATATAGAAACGCAAAAGCCGGGCACATACTTAAACGTTTTTACAAACCAACAACCTGTTGTTAACCAACTAAAGGACCTTTACCCGGCTACAACCGCATACGCTACAAACCTGGCCGTATCCGATCCGGCAAAGTTCACCGCCGACCTAACGGATTTTCAAAACAAGGCAGGCCTGCAAAAAGAACGGGACGGCTTGTTTAATAAAATAAAAGCCGAAACCGGCATTAACCTCAATACCGAATTTGGAAAGCTTTTGGGTAACGAATTTACTGTTATGACCACCCGTTACCAGGAGAAAATTGCAATAGTAACAGTTAAGAATGGCACCAAGCTCAGGCCGTTTATGACCAACATTAGCGGGATGATAAGCGATGATGTGGGGCAGTTCAACTACAGCAAGCTCCCCTATTTTTTATTGGGCGATGCATTTAACGCGTTTAAAAGGCCATACTTCCGTGTTATAGATAATTACCTGATACTGGCTAACAGCGCTAAAGAGCTGGAGAGCTATAACGATACTTATCTAAACCGCAAGTTTTTGAACAAAACGGAGGAGTATGTAAAATTTGATAATTTATTGGCCGAAAAAAGCAATGTTTCGTTTTTTATTCACTTTAAAAACGCCCAGCAAATATTAAAGGATGGTTTAAAAGATGAGTTTTATCTTGCTTATAAAAACAATTCGTTATCCATTAGGAATTTTTATGGTGCATCTTATCAATTTGCCGCAACTGATAAAAATTTTTATACCAATTTTTGCTTATTGCAAAACATGCCCGATAGCACTGTTAGTAAAAAAAGCGATTAAAACACAACCAAAAACGCCATATTTACGTTAAATACCCTGTTATTAGCTAGCGGGTTAAACGGGTAATTAAACAACAAATACAACCCCGGCATTGCGAATGTGTATGAAGAATATTTTACTGGCCTTTTGTTTCCTGCTTATATCACTTGCATCTTTTGGCCAGCAGTTTTCCCAGTATAATACCGGCACCCTGTTCGATTCGTTCGAAAACCCCTCACGGGCATCATTCATTCCGGATAGCAGCAGGCAATATGCTTTTAATTTGTTCATTCCGAATTTCAACAGCAATCTTTACGTAACCGGTAATGCCCAGGTGCCATTAAAAAGCCGCGCTTTTTTAGGCAAATACGCGGGTGCTGGTTTAACCCTCAACCAGGGCAGGTTTAGCCGGGCAAACGTAAGCGCAAACGTTTATTCTGTTATGTTTAAATCATTCAGGAGTTTAGATGGCAACCAGGAGATTGGTTTTTCGATTCAAACACGGGCGGAGGGCCGCGGCATTTTTACTGATGAAAGTTTGCTTTTGCTAAATAACACCGTCCCCTTTACCAACAAGACTTACGACGATATTTTTAATAACAGCTATACCTATCAAACCTACCACCAGTTTAGCGCTACCTATCGCGAACAGGTGAGTAAAAATTTTGCATTTGGTGTTAAGCTAAGTGCCTTATTGGGTATCCAATATCAGCAATTACAGATAGACCACTCAAGAATTGATTTTGACAGGGTTAACGATAATGCCGACCTTACCATGCAAGGCAAATACCGCATAAATTTTACGCCCGGCGAATTTGTCGCACGCGACATCGTGCCATCTTTCAAGAACCCCGGAGCATCGATCAGCATTGGGTCAACCATCCGCACACGCGATAATTTCAACATTCAGCTTAACGTTAAGGACCTTGGTTTTATACACTGGTACAAAAAATCTATCACCAGTAATTTTAACACCACCCGTGTTATACAAAACATAAGCGGCGCCAGAAGGGAAGATAATTTATATGCCAATACTTTTGATATCATCCGCTCGGGAGATACACAGGGCTCATACGTTACCCCAACAAACGGCAAAATTGAGCTAAGCGCAAATAAATTGTACTGGTTAGATTATGACAAGCGGTTTAAATATTCGCCAACCATTATATTGCAAAAAGAGGTGTTTTATGATGGCTACACCGCGGCTTTAGTTAACCCGCTCCAATACAACAACCTTGTAGGTACGTTAACAACATCATACAATAACTTCGGGCTTTTTAACGCGGGCCTGCAGTTTATGGTAAAAACCCCTAATGTGGAGTTTTATTTAGGCAGCGACAGGGTTATCCAGTCTGCTAATTTATTTAGGGCGGGCGTTGGCAAAAGCGATTCTCAAATAAACAAATCAGCCTCATTTACCGGTGCCGACTTCTTCCTGGGTTTCTCGCTTAAATTTGGTAACGTAATTGAGCACCCTATGAATGCCAGCTTCATGCCAATGGGCGAAAGGCCGGGCTTCCTGAAACGTTTGTGGAATAATATATTCCACCCTAAAAGAGACGACGGCAGTTAGGCCCCTGCCTTTTTACCGGCGATAAAATCTTTCAGGTAGTAGGGCTCAAAGTAAGCCACATCTACAAAATCGGTATGGTTAAATTTATCTAAAGCGATTGAGGTAAGATGCTTCGCCGAATTGGCGAAGTTTGGCAGGAACTGCGCGTTAGGGCTATCGCCCAAAGTAGCTTTACATTTATCGGCACCATCGCCAAAAAATAATACTTTATTAGATGCCAACACATCAGCAAAGCTATTGGCATCAATAATTTCGGCTGTGGTTGGTTTTATAACCTCTCCTGCCTGGTTAAAAATAGCAGTGTAAACCTCCATACGGCGGGCATCTATCATTGGGCATAGCAGCACGTCGCCTGCAATATTGTTATCAGCCACTACGCCTTTAGCCATAGCGGCCAGGGTTTCAACAGCTATTAAAGGTTTATCCAACGCAAAACAAAGGCCTTTGGCGGTAGATACACCAATACGTAACCCTGTGTATGAACCGGGGCCGCAGCTCACCGCAATGGCATCAAGCTGGTTGTAGGTAACGTTGCTTTGCGCCAGTATCTCATCTATGTAAACAGTAATAACCTCGGCGTGGATGTTACGCTGGTCAACCTCTTTAAATGCCAATACCTGCCCCTGGTTAGCCAAAGCTACCGAGCATGATGTTGTTGCTGTTTCTATCTGTAATATCATTCTAAGTCAAAATTAAAAAGTCAAAATTAAAAAGTGAAAAGCGTTAACAGATTGACCGTTTTTTTGACTTTTTACTTTAAACTTGACTTAATCAGGTACAGGGTCGTGCCCATGGCGTCCCCAGGGGTTGCAGCGGGCAATGCGTTTTAGCGTGAGCCAGCCGCCTTTAAAAGGTCCGTGTTTTTTTATAGCCTCGATACCATATTGAGAACAGGTGGGTGTGTACCTACAGGAATTTGGTAAAATGGGCGAAATAAGGTACTGGTAGATCTTTATCAGTAATAAAAACAACGCGCTAAAGATCCGCTTATTTATCTCCCACAAAGTTTTCATTTAATAGCCTCCCCTGCAAGCTGGTTTAACAGCTTGATCATCTTCTTTTCAAAAAAATCGTAGGATGAAATTTCTTTACCAATGTAACTGATGGAAAGCACCAGCCTTTTTTCGGTTGTGTTTAGTACATCGTAAAGTAGGGGTTGCTTGTTGAGGCGGTACGCCTCGCGCATGCGGCGTTTAACCAGGTTACGGTCTACCGCGCGTTTATAGCGCTTCTTGGCTACAGAAAAAACGATCTGCACAGGAAATTGCTGCTCACCGGTGGTAAGCATCCAGGAAGCTTTAAAGGGGTAACATAAAAAAGAAGAACCGTTATGAAAAAGCCCGTCGATAAGCCTTTTATTACATAACCGTTCTTCTTTTTTAAAAGTATACATAGTTGTTGATGCTGAACCGAAAATATGTTTACACAAGCGGGTCAGCCCCTTTTACAAGGAGTAAACAACCAGAATTATGCTTTGTGGCTGCGCTCGTCAGATACAGTTAATCTTTTTCTGCCTTTAGCTCTTCTTGCTGCCAATATCCTTCTGCCGTTAGCAGTTGACATACGCTCACGGAAACCGTGTTTATTTCTTCTTTTCCTTTGTGAGGGCTGAAACGTTCTTTTCATGATATATTATTCTATTATTCTTATCGTCCTTTTAAAAACAAGAGCGCAAATGTAGCCTTTTTTTTAGTTTTTTCAAATAGTAATGTTGTAATTTGATTGCCGATATTTATCAACTTATTAACATACCTAATTACAATATGAAATTTAAAGCCGCTTTACTCCTGCTTTTACTACCCGCCATTGCCTTTTGCCAGGACCCAATGGCGCAAAACTACAAAATATATAATACTGCTAAACAACGCTTAGCAACTGCAGACGAAATTATTACCGACCTTGACAAAGCCGACGTACTGTTTTTTGGCGAGGAACATAACGACAGCACCGGGCATTACCTGGAGAGTTTACTATTTAAAAAAATAGCCGATAAATATCCCGGCAAGGCGGCACTATCAATGGAAATGTTCCAGACAGATTGCCAAACGGTGCTTAACGAATACCTGGCCGATATGATCCGTGAGAAGAATTTGATCAGCGAAGGCCGCGCCTGGAAAAATTATAAGGATTACCGACCTATGATAGAAACAGCCAAAGCAGCACATATCCCCGTTATTGCCGCTAACGCCCCTACCCGTTATACTAATATGGTTACCCGTAATAGTTTAAGCAGCCTGGATAAACTTAGCCCCACTGCCAAAGGCTGGCTGGCGCCTTTACCTATAGATACTGCTACGGGCGTTTATTACGAAAAATTTGTGACCATTATGGGCGGGCACAGCGCTTTGGGTAACTTAAAGATCTATCAGTCGCAAAACCTGTGGGATGCTACCATGGGCTGGAATATAGCACAGTTCCTGAAAGCGCACTCCGGTTATAAGGTTTTCCAGGTGAATGGCGGTTTTCATAGCGAAGAAAAGCTGGGCACAGTCGCGCAGTTGAAAAAGTATCTGCCTAAAGTACGTATCCTTAATATACAGGCGTACGCGGATGACAGCTTTGACAACCCCGACTGGAGCAAGTTTGCCAAATTGGGCGACTATATAATATTAACCAACCCCAAGCTGGCTAAGACGTTTGAATAAGTCCATAGTTCATAGTTCATAGTTCATAGTTCATAGTTCATAGTTCATAGTTCATAGTCAGGAATTGCATTTAAATGCAGAGGTTTTAACTTTATTCAAATACTACGAGGGCTGCTAAGTGCTTTGGGGCAACTTCGCAGTAGGCGGCTTTTAAGATCTCGGTAAGCATTTCTTCTTTAACAGTTTGCAGGTTGATGTGGGTCCACCCCTGCCTGCCCCATTTGTTGGGTACCGGGTAAATAACCGTGTTATCGAATGTACAAAAGATATCCTGCTCGGCCGGCGATAGCTTTACGGTTGCCCGGCTATGTTGCTGCACAACCGTTGCGAAGATCTTTTTATTAACCCGGAAGGATGTTTTCTCGAAGTGCGGCTCTTCCGTAACTTCGGGTAACGAAAGGGCTATTTTGCGAAGTTTTCCGGCAGCGTTCATCTTCCTTTCGTTACCTTAAGTATTGCATTATGCTTTCCTGGCTAATATATCGCGGATCTCTCCAAGTAAAATTTCTTCTTTAGACGGGGCAGGTACTACCGTTGGCGCAACAGCTTCTTTTTTCTTGAACCTGTTTATGGCCATAATAATAATGAACAACGAAAAGGCTATAATAAGAAATGAAATTACCTGCGATAAAAAATTACCATATTTAATAGCCGTCCCCGGCACTACTAACTGGCTAAGGTTTGATAAATTAGCCGCTTTTAATGCAGGGGTTAATACCGCCGGGGTAATAATATCCTCCACCAGCGAGCTTACAATTTTGCTAAACGCGCCACCTATAACAACCGCTACTGCTAAATCTAATACATTACCTTTTACGGCAAACTCTTTAAACTCTTTTACAAATCCCATAATATTAATTGTTGTGTGTAATAAAGTTACCAATAAAATTATGGCATGTCCAAACAAAATACGCCTAAATGCATTTTAAGAAACGTAAATATGCCCTTTATAAGTAATTTATAAACTTTAAGGTAAATGGTGTATTTTTGGCCTCGTCTACTATTATGCTTAAACAAAACCTTCAACAAAAACTCTTACAAAAACTATCGCCGCAGCAAATACAATTTATAAAATTGTTGCAGGTGCCTACCGTATCGCTCGATACCCGTATTAAAGAAGAACTGGAAGAGAACCCTGCCCTTGAAGACCTTAGTTTAACCATTAGCGAACCCGAAGAACAATACCCCGACCGCGACCCCGACGAAGACACCTATAATGGTGATGACGAGCAGGGCCCGATGGATGAATTTAATATTGACGATTATTTACAGGACGATAACGTAAACGATTACGGCAGCCGTTACGACCAGAATGGCGACGATGAAGACGAACGTAAAGAGATCCCTATTGCCGTGCAAAGCTCGTTTTTTGAGAGCCTGCAGGCACAACTGGACCTTTTACCCGTATCTGATAAAGACTTTGCCATAGGTAAACAAATTATAGGCAGCCTGGATGATGATGGCTACCTGCGCAGGCCCATCATGTCGTTAACCGATGACCTTGCCTTTTCGCAGAATGTAATTGCCGAGGATGATGAGGTTGAGGATATGTTAAAGGTGATCCAAAGCTTTGACCCGCCGGGTGTTGGCGCACGCAGTCTGCAGGAATGCCTGCTGATACAACTCCGCAAAAAAGACCCTAACGATCCTATTATCCGCAAAGCGATGTTGGTAGTTGAAAACTACCTGGATGAATTTACCCGCAAGCATTACGATAAACTGGAGAAATCGTTAAACCTAAACTCCATTGAACTGCGTGGTGTGGTGAACGAGATATTGAAGCTTAACCCAAAACCTGGTGACAGCAACGAGGTGAGCACCAAGCAAATGCAGGTGATACCCGATTTTCATATCAAGAACAACGATGGTGTGCTGATACTCACCCTAAATTCTAAGAACGCGCCCGAACTTAAAGTGAGCCGCTCTTACCAGGAGATGTTTCAGCATTACGATAAGGCATCGCAAAAAGATAAAAAACTGAAAGAAGCTGTACAATTTGTTAAGCAAAAGCTTGATTCGGCAAAGTGGTTTATTGATGCTATTAAGCAGCGCCAGCAAACCCTGCTTAAAACCATGAACGCTATCATGCAGTACCAGTACGATTTCTTTTTAACAGGTGATGATAAGAACCTGAAACCGATGATATTGAAAGATATTGCCGACCGTATTGGTATGGATATATCTACCGTATCGCGCGTGGCCAATTCTAAATATGTGCAAACCGAGTTTGGTACCTTCCTGCTGAAATCGTTTTTTAGCGAAGCTATACAGACAGAAAGCGGCGAAGAGGTATCTAATAAAGAGGTTAAAAAGATCCTGGAAGAGCATATTGGCAAAGAAGACAAGCGCCACCCCCTTGCCGACGAAAAACTTACCGACATACTAAAAGAAGCTGGCTACAACATTGCCCGCCGTACCGTGGCCAAATACCGCGAACAAATGAATATCCCGGTAGCAAGGCTGAGGAAGGAGTTGTAGGAGAGTTTATGGTTGATAGTTCATGGTAAAAATTTGCGTCATTGAGGAGCGATAGCGTAGCAATCTTCGATAGGCGTGTAGGCGACTTGTCTATCGAAGATTGCCACGCTACGCTCGCAATGACGCGCGGAAAGTAAAATAAAAAAGGGGCGCTGTTTCAGCGCCCCTTTTTTATTTGTTCTCACTATGATTCTATGAACCATCAACTATGAACCCAACCCTACCACCCATGCTGCGGGCTTGTTAGCTTGTAAACGTTGTTGAGCATAATACCTAACACGATCTCGTGCGAACCGTTGCTTACGGTGCGCAGGGCCGATGTGGTTGCATCGTACGAGTAACTAACGTTAAGGAACGAGTTTAGGTTAAAGCCTGCAAGTACCCCAAACGAATCATCTTTACGGTACGATCCACCGAACCAGAACCTGTCGCGAAAAGATAGTTTAGCATTGATGTCAAATGAAGTTGGTGCAGGCTTTATAAACTTAATTAAAGCCGAGGGCAATAAGCTCACATCATCAGACAGGTAAAACTTATAGCCGGCTGTTGCAAAGTAATGCGGTACCGTCTTACTAAGGTTTGAATTGGTGCCTGTGGTTATATATTGGTTTTGAGGTAATATTTGCTGCGCGGATACGCCAAAATAATAATTTGATGAATACGCCCAGATCCCTACGCTCGCATCAGGCTTCCACTGGTTACCGTTTATATTGTTTAGAACCGGGTCGTTCTGATTCTCTAAAGTTATCATAGAGGTATTTAAATGCAGGTGGTTAGCTCCGGCCGATACACCAACCGCTAAATTCAACTTTTCGCTGATACCCAAATGGTAAGCATAGGTGGCGGCAATATTGGTTTGATCTATGGGGCCGGCCTTATCTGTTACCAGCATAAAGCCAATACCATGGTGCGGCTCGGCAGCACGATACTCCTGTGTGTATAACCTGCTATAAGGGCTATCGCCGCCGGATGGGAAAGATGAAGCATCGCCCTGTGTAAATGCTGTACCCAATGGCGCGTTAATACTAAAATAAGCCGTAGTAGGTGCCCCCTCCAGCCCTGTCCACTGGCTGCGGTACCCCAGCTTTACATCGGTGTAGTTTTCAATACCGGCAACAGCAGGGTTTAGCAAATAGTTATTAAAAATATATTGCGTATACTGTGGCTTTTGCTGGGCATGGGTGATGCCCGCCAGGCAAAAAAATATTGCTATAAGTAGTAAAGGTTTCTTCAACATTATTTAAGTATGGTAACACTGCCAGCAATAATCTTACGGCCATTTTTAGGGTTTATAATATAGTAATAGGTACCGGTGGGCAGCGCGTTACCGCGGAACCTGCCATCCCACGGTGTTGCATAACCAACAGACGAATATACCTTTTCTCCGTATCTGTTGTATATATCAACTGTATTTCCGGGATAAGTATCTAAATATTTAATTCCCCACGTATCATTTATACCATCTCCGTTAGGGGTAAATGCATTTACAACAATTGGCTTTTTAAGCACATTCACAAAAATTTCATCTGAAGCTACACAACCCGCGGCAGTAGTAACGGTAAGTTTATAATAGGTATCATCAACGGCTGTGCATAAAGGGTTTAAAATATTAGGGTTATCTAATCCTGCTGATTTATCCCATTGATAAGTAAGCCCGCTACCTGTAACCATGGGTTTCAATACAACACTTTCCCCCTCCAACAGTGTCACATCCGGGCCGGTATTAACAGTCGGTAACGGGTTAACCACAATATCCTGCATTACAGTAACATCACAACCGTTGGTAGCCACAAAATGATACGCGATAGTAAAAGTACCCACGCCCGATGTTTCCGGGTCAAACAAGCCGGTGGCACTTACACCCGGCCCGCTAAAAGTGCCGGTACCGGTAAAACCATGGTCGTTTTTTAATATCTGTATCTTACCGGCATCCTGGCACATGGGGGCTACCTGGGTCATCTCAACAGATGGGCTACCTAAAATAGTGATCGGCCTTTCTTTGCCGTTTTCACAAATAGAACCTTCACCTGTATATACCATCATTTTTATGATATAATTAGTTGATGTTACCGAGTAATCGTAAGTGTGATGGTAGTTTTTATCTGCCGGGATCGTAGCGGGAGTGTATAATTCAAATTCTTCGGGATGGTTTATATAGTCCCACCATAATTTTATTTGTGTTACGCTTGCAGGATCAACAACAGATTCATCGTGCACCGTTATATCTGTACCACTGCATCGGTTACCGCTATAACTAAAGTCTGTTTTTGCATAATCGGCAATATTAAAATCAAAGTCTATGTCTCTCGATGTTCCGCAAGCATCAAACGGAGACAGGTTAATAACGGTAGCGGTGTAATGATAATTACCCTTAGTAAAACTTTTATTGTCTGGGTACTCGTAGCGGTAAAGCGTTGTACCATCCTTTACAAATTGAGTAAATGCAGGATTATTTATAGGTGGCTGCGACAACCCGTCGTGCAGATCCCACGTTATTTGCGGCGTTATATAAGGTAAAACTAATTGGAGTTTATACAATTCGCCCGAACAACCATTCAACTGAGTGGTATTTGTTTGTAAATTATTCAGTTCGATATACTCGTTAAGGTTTTTAAGATTTGTACCTGCCGAGTAGCCGTAAGATTCATGATCACCAAAACCGTAGGCAATGGCATTAAAACCGTCATCGGCGCTTAGGGTATGCGTGCCTTCTCCAACCGGGATCTGCGCATAGGAATATCCCTGCCCGTTTAGTATTTCAATAAATGATGTATAAGGCTGGCCGTCGAGTTTAAAAGTTAATGTTTTAACCGACTTCATTACCACGTTTATAAAGTGTTTCCGGATAGCATAATAACCTGAGGAATATACTGTAACCGTCTTAATTGTTTGTTCTATCGGGTTAAGGTATATCATTTCCGGGTCGCCAATATCTCTGCTATCAAAAGTGCAACCTACTAAGGTTTTACCTTGTGTAACTGCATATTGAACTACTTGTATAGGCTTATCGGCAGTTATAACGTTTGTTTCGTTTGATGTAAACTCAAAAACATTATTTGCTTGTATAGCACCAGGGGGTACAACACGCCCGTTTACAGATAGGCTGGTACTTTTGTCGCTGAGTATCACTCTAAAAATATCAAAGTTGCGGCTTTTTAATGGTACGGTGATATAATTTTTGCCCCATGCGGCAGTTGGGTATACTTGCTGAAATAGGTTGTCAGAAGTGAAGTTGCCGTCATTACAGCCAATGGCTATTTTAGTACTACCCGAAAAAACGGCTATTTTTTTACACTCCTGCGCGCCCGAACTTATACTTGCAATTTTAGTGTTGGTTAGATCGCTAAAAGACAGTCCCTGGTACACATCACCCTTATTCAATAAAATCCTGAATGATACGTTTGCAAGCCGTCCATCAGTAAGGTTGCTTGCGGGGGTGATCTCTACGGTTGTATTATCCTCAGTCCCTATCACCATAAACGTTGAAAAAGTATTATTGCGTGAATTTGAAAACTGAGTGTAGTTAATAGAGTAATAACTTTTACCCAGCACAGCAACAGGCAATAATAAAGTAGCGCCGGAAACACTTTCGGCATAAATATGTGCAAAAACAGCAATATTTTTTTCTGAAGTAATATGCAGCCCTTTAAAATACTTCCCCTGGTTTTGTAAAAAAGCTCCTCGCGGAATTTCTATAACGGTTACCTGGTTAGGCACAACATCCCGGGTAATGGCAGCAAAACTACCATCGGCAATTTCAACCGTAACTTTTGTAGCAGCGTCAGCCGTAACGTAAAGGGCCATTTTACTTTCACCGGTATCCTCAGCATGCGACATATACGCCGTCCAAAACTCTTTACCCTGGCTTGATGTGCTTTGGGCAGATCCTAAAAAACTACAGCTTGCTAACAGTACTGTTATTAAAACACCAAATGCCTTTACCCTATTCACTTTAATAACTGGTTTATGATCTACATTACCTGCAAGGCAAGCAAATAAGTTTAAAAGTAAGCAGTTTTATTGTAAACTTAAATAGATGTGGGGCTTATGTTTTGCAAAAGGCAATTAAGTTTACAACTTAAAAGAATTTATCGGGGTTTGGCACCAGGTTCAAAAACTTCTCAAACTTCTCCTCGTAGTTCGATTGATCTAGCCTGTAATAAAACGCCCCTTTTTTTGAAGATTGTTTATCCTTTTCGGCAAGCTTAACCAGGAGGCCGGTCGATAGCAGTTTGCGGCTAAAGTTACGGTCGTCAAACTCGGTTTGGTAAACACCTTCGTAAAGGGCTTGTAGTTGCGGTATGGTAAACCGCTCGGGCAGCAACTGAAATAATATAGGGTGCAGCGCGGCTTTATAGCGTAATTGTTTTTTGGCGAGTTTCACCATTTCGGCGTGGTCAAAAAACAGGTCGGGCATCTCGTCCAGCAAAAACCACTCGGGGTGGTTGGCGTTGGTAAGCTGTTTCTCGTATTTTTGAATATCAATCAATGCAAAATAAGCGATAGATAACGTACGTTCTACCGGGTCACGGTCGGGCTTACCAAAAACCTGGAACTGCTCCATGTAAACATTTTTAAGGCCGGTACGCTGTTCCAGCACACGGTTAGCGGCATCTTCGGGGCTTTCTGATGGTTTTATAAAACCGCCCATTAAGCTCCATTTACCTTTTTCCGGGTCAAGATCACGTTCTACCAGTAACAATTTAATGTTCCAGCCATCAAAACCAAATATGATACAGTCTACAGCAACTAAAATGCGTTGTTGCCCGGGATATTCATGCATACGTATACGTTATTCTACAAGTGTAAAAAATATTCGGCATTTTAAAAACACTAAACTAATGTAATGCTTGTGTAAGTAAACACTTTACAAGCTACCGATATTAATTATTCTTTGTTATTTACTCAAAATCAATAAATACAGCACCCATTTTGGAAACTATCTTAAACATATCAAACCTAAACAAAACTTATAAAAGCGCCGGCCGCGAATTAACGGTTTTAGATAATATCAATTTCAGCATCGGCGCGGGCTCTACCAATGCCATCGTAGGCCCCTCGGGCAGCGGTAAAACTACCCTGCTTGGCCTTTGCGCCGGGTTAGACAGCGCAACCAGCGGCATTGTAGAGCTAAGCGGCATTAGCTTTACCAACCTAAGCGAAGACAAACGTGCGCAGGTGCGTAACCAGTACGTAGGTTTCATTTTCCAGAATTTTCAATTGCTGCCCACTTTAACCGCTTTAGAGAATGTGATGGTGCCGCTTGAGCTTCGTGGCGAGAAAAACATCAAAGCGCGCTCACTGGACCTGCTGGATAAGGTTGGCCTTGCCGACCGCGGACACCACTACCCTGCCCAGCTATCGGGCGGCGAGCAACAACGCGTATCACTGGCAAGGGCGTTCTCCAACTCGCCCAGGATCCTTTTTGCCGATGAACCTACGGGGAATTTAGATGCCGAAACCAGCGAAAAGGTGGTAAAACTCATCTTCGACCTTAACCGCGAGGCGGGCACAACCCTTGTTTTGGTTACACACGACCTGGAACTGGCGGCCAAAACACAACGCATCATTAAAATTAAGGGTGGCAAATTAGTTGCCGATGACAGTACCGGTAATGAATAACGCACCCATGGATAACGTAAATTTTAAAAGGAAGATAAACTTTGCCTGGCTATTTAAAATGGCTGTGCGCGATAGCCGCCGAAACCGCTCGCGCCTGTTGCTTTTTATCTCGTCGATTGTATTTGGCATTGCGGCTTTGGTGGCCATCTATTCGTTCAGGTATAATATACAAAATGATATCAACCAGCAGGCGGCAACCTTAATTGGTGCCGACCTTACCATCACCGGTAACAAAGAGCCTGATGATAAGCTGCAAAAGGTATTGGACAAACTGGGAAACGACCGTTCGCAGGAGCGCAGTTTCCCATCCATGGTGCTGTTTCCTAAAAGTTCATCAACAAGGCTGGTGCAGGTAAAGGCTTTGGAGGGTAATTTCCCTTACTACGGCGACCTGGAAACTACGCCAGTGCAGGCAGGCCGTTCATTCAAAACAGGCAAGTATGCTTTGGTTGATAAAACCCTGATGCTGCAATTTAACGCCACGGTGGGCGATTCAATTAAAGTTGGGAACGAAACCTTTGCCATTGCAGGTATACTTAACAAGGCGCCCGGACAAACGGGCATCGCGGCAAGTGTTGCGCCTTTGGTTTATATCCCGATGCAGTACCTGGATAAAACGGGTTTAATTACCGTAGGCAGCCGCATCAACTATAGCTACTACTACAAATTCAACAGCAAAACAGATGTAGAAAAACTGGCCAAAGGCATGGAAACCCAACTGGATAAGGCCGGCTTTAACTATGATACTGTTGAAGGCAAAAAAGAAGGCACCAGCCGCTCTTTTGGCGACTTGTCGAGATTCTTATCATTGGTTGGCTTTATAGCCCTGCTACTGGGCTGCGTAGGCGTGGCAAGCGCTATCAACATCTACATCCGCGAGAAGATCCGCTCCATTGCTATTATGCGCTGTATGGGTGTAAAAGCATCAGAGGCATTTTTGATCTATTTGATACAGATAACCGGCATCGGGTTAATTGGTTCAGTAGCCGGGGCTATCCTTGGTACTGCCATTCAGCATTTACTGCCATTAGTGCTAAAAGATTTTTTACCCATAACTATATCGGTAAGTATCTCCTGGCTGGCCATTGGTCAGGGCGTTTTATTGGGGTTGATCATTTCCATCCTGTTTGCTCTGTTACCGCTGATCTCTATCCGCAACATATCACCATTAAATACTTTAAGGCTTTCGTTTGATGATACCACCACCATCCGCGACCCATTCCGCTGGTTGGTTTATATTTTGGTGGTGCTGTTCATTACCTCATTCTCCTACCTGCAAATTGGCAACTGGATGGGCGCTGTATTCTTCACCATTGGCATAGCCGTGGCTTTTTTGATACTTACAGTAATTGCCTGGCTGCTCATTAGGTTTACCCGTGTATTGGTCATGAGCAGTTGGAGTTATATCTGGCGGCAGGGCTTCGCCAATTTATACAGGCCCAATAACCAAACCATTATCTTAACGGTTTCTATAGGGTTAAGTACGGCGTTCATCGCTACGCTGTTCCTTATTCAGCAATTATTGATCGGGCAGGTAACGCTGTCGGCAGGCGATAATCAATCCAACATGATCTTGTTTGATATCCAAACCGCCCAGCAAAAAGCCGTTGCCAACCTTACCCGCAAACAGGGGCTGCCCGTATTGTCGCAAGTGCCTATCATCACCATGAGACTCGAAAAAGTGAACGGCAAAACCGCCGCCGATGCCAAAAAGGACAGCACATTGCACATTGCCGAGCGTGCCTTTACCTACGAGTACCGGGTAACTTATCGCGACTCGATAACTAACTCAGAGAAAATAACCTCAGGAACGTGGGAAGGCAAAGCCAAACCCGGCAAAGACATCCCCGTATCTGCCGAAGAGCGCTTTGCCCAACGCATCAACGCTAAAGTTGGCGATAAGCTGGTATTTAACGTGCAGGGCGTAATGATGAACACCTACATCAGCAGCATCCGCAAGGTAAACTGGAACAAGGTATCAACCAATTTCCAGGTAGTGTTTCCGACAGGGGTTTTGGAGGATGCCCCGCAAATTCATGTACTCCTTACCCATGTGCCCAACAATACGATATCTGCCAAATATCAGCAGGTGGTGGTTAAGCAGTTCCCCAACGTATCTATTATCGATCTTGGACTTATACTGAATGTGCTTGATGAATTACTTGGTAAAATTGGCTACGTCATCAAATTCATGAGCGGGTTTAGCATCATTACGGGCATCATCGTACTTATATCATCTGTTCGCATCAGCAAATACCAACGCATCCAGGAAAGTGTTTTACTGCGCACCCTAGGCGGCAGTCGCAGGCAGATCTTCGCCATAACAGCCTTAGAGTATTTATTCCTTGGCGCATTATCTGCCTTAACCGGCATCGTTATCGCCATTGGCGGCAGCTGGTTGTTGGCTAAATATACTTTCGACATGCCTTACGCCGTTAACTTTTTACCCGTGGTTGCCATCTTTTTTGTTATTACTTTGTTAACGGTTATCATTGGCCTGCTAAACAGCCGTGGCATCCTTAATAAACCACCGCTGGAAATTCTGCGGTCTAATTCATAAGAACTGAAATATGCTTAATAAATTCAAAATAGCTTTTGCCCTTGCTTTTACCATAACCGTTGCAGGTTGCGGCAGCAAAACGGCATCTACCGATACCACATCAGCCGATACTACCAAAACCGCTTCCGCTGCATCAACCAAAAGCATCCTTGTTTTTGGGGATAGCTTAAGCGCGGGTTATGGCTTGGATGATCCCTCGGAATCATACCCGAGCGTATTACAAACTAAGATAGATTCGGCAAAGTTGCCCTACACCATCATCAACGGCGGCCTCAGCGGTGAACCATCTGCCGGCGGCAAAGGCCGTATAGACTGGCTGCTAAAACAGCATATAGATGTTTTTGTACTGGAACTTGGCGCCAACGATGGCCTGCGCGGCATCCCGGTAAAAGAAACCGAACAAAACCTGCAAGATATTATTGACCGTGTAAAAGCGAAATACCCTAAAGCCAAACTGGTAATGCTGGGCATGCAGGTACCCCCAAACATGGGCGTTGATTACGCGACCGATTTTAAAGAAATATTCCCCAGGCTGGCAACAAAAAACAACATGACGCTGGTGCCTTTCCTGCTGCAGGGCGTAGGCGGCGTGCGCTCCCTAAATCAAAAAGATGGCATACACCCTACTGCAGCCGGCGCCAAGATACTGGCGAATAATGTTTGGGAGGTGATGAAGGGGGTGTTGTAGGGATAACTCCTAACAAAGCGTTATTGAGGGTGCGAAGCAATTGCATGTAGGCAGGGTAGTGCTTTTTTGACCGGCAGTCTGCTCATTGCCGCAGGGGCTACTTCTTTTGTCTTGATACAAAAGGAAGCAAAAAATCAAGACAAAAAAATCCTTCCCCGCACGGGCCTTTACGCATCGGCCACGGTTTTTTGTCGGCCCACCGCTCCTCAATACTTAATTTTTATCTAAAACTTGCGATCCATAGAGCTAGACGAACCGAACGTTACCTTACAATGCGACCTTGTCACATTCGGGTAGCACAGGCTTTGCACAACCACTTACTTTCAAAGAAGGTGGCGCAGTCGCGACTTTTCTTTGGTTACTTTCTTTTGAGAGAAAAGAAAGTGACAACCACTGACGATCATTATTACTTCACTGCCATTCCTAACAAAGAACTAACCAACCATAGAGATTGCTTCGTACCTCGCAATGACGATTCTTTTGATTTGGCTTCTAATGCCCTGCCACCATCTCGACTTTCTTTACCCTTAAATTCCTCAATGCGAACCAAAGGATCATGACGAAGGAAACGCCGGGCACGACATAGGCGATCTGGATGTTTGTAGCATCAGAGATACGGCCCATTATTGGCGGCAATACCGCGCCGCCTACAATCCCCATAATTACTAGAGATGAACCCAGCTTAGTTTGTGGGCCTAAGTCTTTTATGCTTAACGAAAATATGGTTGGGAACATGATTGACATGAAGAATAGCACCGCCATCAGCACATAAACAACGCCTGCACCATGTAAGGTTACCGCTGCTGCAATAAGCCCTATATTGATGATGGAATAAGTTACCAAAAGCTTTACCGGGTTAAAAACAAGCATCAGGGCTGTGCCCGATAATCGGCCCAGCATAAACAGCAACAATGCTATACTTAACAATGTTGCCGCACGGTGCTCACCAAAGCCGGCCACATGCTCGCTATATCGGATAAAGAAACTGGTTACACAGGCCTGGCCGCCCACGTAGAAGAACTCGGCCAGCACACCCGACATTAGGTGCTTGTTTTTGGTGAGGGCTTTGATCCTGCCAAACAACGGTTTATTTTCGATAGCGTTTACCTCCGGAGATTCCTCTTTGATGACCGGGAACGCGGTTCGCCAAACCAATATGGCAACCAATAACACCGCGACGCTGATGATGACGAATGGCATTTGTACAGATGAAGCCTCATGGTTTAAATAAGCTTCGAGTTGGGCAGGTGGCATGGCTTTTTCCTGCGCATCTGTTAAAACTGTGCCCGATAATATGAACGTACCGCCAATATATGGAGCGAAGGCCGCTGCCATTCCGTTGAATGTTTGCGCTAAATTGATACGAATGGTTGAACTTTTAGGGTCACCAATTAAAGTGATAAGTGGGTTTGCAGCGGTCTCTAAAAATGCCATTCCCGAGAAAACCACAAACAATGCGCCTAAAAAGAAAGCGTAATTGCGTACTGCTGCTGCGGGGTAAAACAACATGGCCCCTACCGAAAACAGCAGCAAGCCCAATATAATACCGCCCTTGTAACCATACTTTTTCATGAACTGTGCCGCCGGGATAGGCAGTAAGAAATATGCTACGTACGATGCGGAATCTATAAGCGAAGATTGAAAATCTGTTAGCTGGCAAGCCTTTTTTAAGTGCGGGATAAGTATTGGGTTAAGGTTAAGTGCAAACCCCCAGATAAAAAACAGGGAGGTAATAAGTGCTACGGCGGCTAAGCTTTTGTCTTTAGACATTGTATGGTGTTATTTTTTGTTGAAAATTGGTGGGCTGAATATATATCTTTTATTTTAATTCCGCCTCAAATTTTAATTGTACATAAGACGGTTAAAGCCAATTCCCTAAAGCGGGATGGTTTTGGTATCTTTGGGCTCTTTATATTTTTGAAATGGCGTGGGCAGAAAAATTTAAGCTGAATAAGCAATTAATAAAATCGGTGTTGGAAGCAGGGTTTAACAACCCTAAAGAAATACAGTTAAAAACACTTAACCGCATTATTGGCGGCCAGGATGTGGTTGCTATTGGGCCCGAGGGCTGCGGTAAAACTACGGTACTTGTTTTGGCTACCCTTAACCGTTTTAAACACAGTGCAGATGGTGTACCCAAGGCGCTTGTACTTGCCCCCGACCAGGAAAAGGTATTTGAGATATTGGCGCAGTTTGACAGGTTGAACCGCAATAAAACTATCCGTATTGTAAGCCTGCACCCCGGCCAAACTACCGAGCAAAATATGGATGATCTGGCAGACGGTGCCGACATTGTGGTGGCAACTCCTGACAGGGCACGTGCCATATACCTGAAACTTGGATTGAACCTTAATAAGGTTGATTTTTTTGCGGTGGATGACGCGCAGCTTATAGTTAAGAAAGGCCTGCAACTCCCTGTCGTAGAACTAGCTAACAGCATTGGCAAAGCCCAGCGCCTGGTATTTACCGAGGTTATGCACGCCAAGCTGGAGAAAATGATAGCGCCGTTTATGTTACAGCCTGCAACCATTGAGGTGGAAGAGATGCCTGACCAGCAATTACCCGTTCACCCGCAGATGCTTTACCACGTACCCAACTTTGGCACCAAGCTAAATCTGCTAAACCTATTTTTACACGACGAAGAGTTGTTTACCAAAACAGTAGTGTTCACCAATACCCGCCTTACAGCCGAAACTGTTTACAAAAGCTTATCTAACAAGCTGCGTAAAGCGGTAGTGATGATAAACCCGCTTTCGTTCGAGTATAACAAGGTTAATAATGTTGAAGAATTTAAAGCAGATACAGCCCTGCGGGTGTTGATCGTAGCGAATGAAGGCACCGAAGAAATTGATGTTACGGGCATCCCGTTCATTATCCACCTGGACCTGCCTGCCGAGAAAGAGGTTTACATACAGCATATTGAAAACCATGATATTGATGCAGCTGATGAAACCTTAGCTTTAACCTTTGCTACCGACCTTGAGCTTGACCAGGTGCGCCGCATTGAGCAAACCACCGGGCAAAAAATGCAAAAAGCAGAATTACCCGAAGACCTGGTGATAGAGAAAGACCGCAAGCAAAAGGAAGAGGAAAAAGAACAAGCCAAAGCCAAAAAACATATCAAACCCGACCCTAACCAATACGTACCGGGCGAGGCCTTCCACGAGAAAAAACCCGAGAACTCAAAAAAATACAACTACAGCTCGGGCACCAAGGCCAAGATGAACATGAAGAAAAAGCACGGGTAAATTTTTATTCCCTCCTTGGGAGGGGTGCGGTTGATGGTGTAGTGGCAGGGGAGGGTTACTGTATGGTGATTTAAAGACGTATAGGTCAAAAGTACATTCAAGACCAAGTGTAAACCAATCCTGGTATTAATAACCAATAGTGTAAACTCTTTGTAGGATAAAGTTCAAATACAGCTTTGTAAGCTTAAATCTGACATCGAAAATCAGGTGTCCCATTCTGTCCCGTTTTTTAACAAGTGGGACACCGATCTAAAAATTATAAACAATTATTATACAGTTATTTATTTAATTAATAGTGAAGTATAACTTTAATTAAAAGTTAATTTTATAAATTCACAACAAACTGAATTATAGGGCTTTATGAATTTTCGGCACACAGTGTCATAAATAGTGGGACACCCGGGAATTACCCCTTCATTTCCTTATGAAATTCAATATACAGATCCTCCACCTTTGTACGGGCCCATGGCGTTTTACGCAGGAACTTAAGGCTGGAGTTGATGCTTGGGTTGTCTAAAAAACAATTGATGCGGATGCGGTAACCCATTTCTGCCCAACCCAGGTGGGCTACCAAAGCTTTCAGGATAGCTTCTAACGTTTTGCCGTGCAGCGGGTCTTTTGATTGTTGCTCCATATAGCGCAAAGGTAATTCTTTATTTGCTTAGCCGTAGAGGTTCAGAAGGCTTTAGGGGTATAGTTTTAACCCATGTGGCATCAGTGGAATTGAAGTTTGTGAATTGACTCACCCCCTGCCCCCTCTCTGCTGCGCAAAGAGGGAATTCATTTTTTTAGATTTTTTTATCCCCGCGCAGCGAAGAGAGGATCGACGAGCGAAGCAATGTCGGGATGAGGAAACTCTCCTACCAAAACAAAAGCCTGTAATCTTTTACAGGCTTTTAATTTTATCATCACGCCGAACAAGTTCGGGATCGCTTTATTTATTTTACTACCAACACACCATCGGCCATTATAGCGATGTCCTTTTTAGGTGTGTTTATCATAGCTATCTCTTCTTTGGTTTTGCCTGCATCGGCAGCATAGTGTTTTAACCGCTCTACCGAGGTTTCCTTCACTTTGGCTTTACCTTCTACCACTACGGTTTTACCCACAATGTTTTGCGGCATAAAGTAAGCGTAATCTGTAAACTGAACCATTATTGGTGTACCGTTAGCTTGCTTTAGTTTCATGAAGCAGCCTTTCTTTTTGCAAACCTCTACAACGGTGCCTGTAATTTTACCTGTATAGACACTGTCGGTACTCAGGGTCGTATTAAGCGCATCGGTAGTTAACGCGTTATCTGCCGTAAGAGTTTTGCCATAAGTAACGCCTGCCTCAGCAGGTTTTATGGCAGTTTGTGCAAATGCAATAGCGGTAAAGCTAAGGCAAATTGCTAACATCATTAATTTCTTCATATAATGGTTCTTATTGTTTCTCATCACAAAAATAACACTTTATATGAAGATTGTATCCAACTATAAAATTTAAGAAACAATGTATATTTTATTTAGATAAATCCTATTACTATTTGATTATTAAATAGATAATAATCTATATTTCTTAATAGTTAATGCTAAATAGCCGTTTTTAAGCTGCTGTCATCATGTCACACCCGCATATTTAACTAACTAATCACCCTAAAAGTCAGGTTAATTCTTTCCCTTAAAGCTTTAGCAGATTTTGGTACCTGATGTTCCCAGTTATTTTGCAGGCCGCCTTTCATGATCAGCAACGAACCATTCTCCAGTTCTACAGAATATTTCAACTTATGGTCTTGTTTGTGCCTTACATCAAACCGGCGGATCTGCCCAAAACTTACCGAGGCTATAATGGGGTTTAAACCAAGCTCAGGCTCGTCATCGGCATGCCAGGCTACCGAATCATTGCCGTTACGATAATCGTTCAGCAAAACGCTGTTAAACGTTATGCCTGCGGCTTCGTCTACACGTTGTTTAATAAAGAGCAGTTCGGGCGTCCATGGATATGGATCGTACTTTTTGCCGCTGAAAGCGTAGGTTTTGCTATTATCGCCATACCATGCGGTTAAGCGAGGTGTGTTAAGCAGTTTCCCATACATTTGGATGGTTCCCTGTTTCCATTGGATAGTAGCTTTTAGCTTCTGCATCAGGTTATCGCTTTCTTCTCGTGTAAAAAAGTTTGGGCGGTAGTCCATCAGATTCGCCGGGAGCTTTGGGGCCTGCCCTCCCCCATCAAAAATACTCAGCTGTTCCATGTGTACCAATTAACAAGTTTTCGGCATGGAAAGTGTTATAAACAATTAAAAAAACAAGCATTATGAGTTCGGCATTTGTAAAAGAGGGCGATGCCCAATGGCTGCACGAGATAGGACCATCTATGAACGCACTACTGGTGTTTCTGCAAAACGAAAACGGCGGCTTAAGAATATACGAACGTAAAAATTATTATAACACTACCGAAGCACGCGACGTTCACCAGATGAGCGATGGCCTGAGCTACGCTAAAAACGACGAAGGCAAGTGGTACATTGTGTGGGATTAATTGTTAAAATACGTTAAACAGCACCTGCAAATTATACATTATTATTTTTTTGCGGTATTGTTGTATTACGCTTAACACCTACACTATGAAAATTTTACGACTGTTATTTATAGCATCCGTGTGCTCGTTAATTTTTGGATGCAACCCATCGCAAAAGAAATTAAACCTCACTTCAAAGGTTAGCCTGGTAAGTAACGGCGTAAGAATTGATTATACGGATACCGGTAGAGGCGACACTACCCTGCTGTTTGTACATGGCTGGGCGATTAACAAAACTTACTGGGCAAGCCAGGTGGCATACTTTGGTAAGAGATACAGGGTTGTTACAATAGACCTGCCCGGCTTTGGCAAATCGGGTAAAAACAGAACCAAATGGAACACCGCCGCTTACGGGCAGGACATTAAAAATGTGATCAATCAGCTTGGCCTTAAAAATGTAATATTGGTTGGTCACTCTATGGCCGGAAACATTGTTTTACAAGGCTGTGTTGATGCCCCTGAAGATGTAATTGCCCTGGTAGGGGTTGATAACTTTAAATCGGTTGGGATAGCATCAGCAGATAGCGTTAAGGAGAAACAGGAGTATGCAAAGGCTATTGCTGCCATGAAAAAGGACTTTAAGAAAGTAGCTTTTGATTGGTTTAACCAGGGCCTCTTTTATAAAACCACCAGCCCCGCCATAAAGAACAGGATTTTGAATGATGTAGCTCATACTGATTCTACCATAGCCATCGCCACACAGGAGTGGGATAATTTTAACGACGTAACAGCTCTTTTAAAGGTTAAAAAGAAACTATACCTCATCAATAGCGATTACCAGCCAACAGATACAACCGGGTTAGTAGCAAAAAAGATCCCTTACAAGCTTTTAACAGTGCATGATACAGGGCACTTCCCCATGGTGGAGAAGCCCGAAGAGTTTAATAAATTATTAGACAACGTTATTGCCGACTTGAAGGGCTAACCGTATTGCCAATATCTACGGGAATGTTCTTTTTAATTGAAAAAACAAACACAGCACCATCGCCAACACGAGATTCTACGTGTATCTTTCCATCAAGTTTCTCTACTAATAACTTCACGGTATACAAACCAAGTCCATTACCTTTTTTGTTAAAACGGTCTAATGTATTTAGGGTAACATCTTTTTCGAAGATCTTGCTGAGGTTCTTTTCGGCAATGCCTATACCATTGTCGGTAACTTTAAAATGGTAGGTATCCTTATCCTCTTTAAACAGGATGTTCACAATTCCGGCTTGCTTATCGTTATACCTAACGGCATTGGTAAGCAGGTTTAAAAATATTTGTTCAAGTGCTACTGACGAACATATCAGTTCGTGTTCGTTACGGGGTAGGTTAATAGTGATACTGGCAGGTACATCAACCAATTCAATTACGTTCTTTAAAAGGGCATTTAGCTTCAAGCTCTCCTGGTTTGCTAATAACCTGGATGGTTGCGTCGAGTAATCCAGCATATTATCTACCAACGCAAGCAAACGTTTAGATGCGTTTATGGTTAGACCCGCAAGGCTGCGGCTTTTGTGGTCGCCGGTGTTTTGCAGGCGTAATTGCAATGCCTGCGAGGTTAGCAAAATGCTGCTAAGCGGGTTTTTAATATCGTGTGCTGCGGTAGAGGCAAACTTTTGAATAAACATATTAGCCTCGAGCAGGTCTTCGTTACTTTTTTGCAGCTTTGTTATTTTGCGGCGCAGTTCCATTTGGTTTAAAACCTGCTTGGCAAGTACGCGCAACGCTTTTAGTTGTCTGTCATCAAGCTCTTTAGGTTCATGGTCTATAACACATAACGATCCTAACGTGTAGCCATCTTCATTTAAAAGCGGCACCCCTGCATAAAAAATAACTTTCTCATCACCAATTACCAACGGGTTAGTAGCAAAACGCTCGTCTTTACGGGCATCGTTAACAACCATCACGTCCTTTTTGTCTACAATGGTATGTGCGCAAAAAGCATACTCTTTTGGTGTTTCGTTTACATCTAATCCATATTTCGATTTAAACCACTGGCGCTTGTCGTCAATTAGGCTAATTAGCGCTATAGGCGTTTGGCAAATTTCTGACGCAAGTAAGGTAAGCTCTTCAAAATCATCTTCGGGGCTGGTATCAAGTATATTATACGATGCCAAAGAAGCTAAACGCTCGGTTTCGTTCTCGGGTATAGAGTATGAAAAAGTATTATTCAATAGTTAAATTATTATATTATAAATGTAGCAATTAAAACATAATAGAAAGTTTTCCTAAGGTCATCTTATACGCCTTAAAGCTATTTTAAAGGCAGTGTGAACCAAAAGGTAGTACCTTTTCCTAATTCACTCTCTACCCCTATTTCACCACCGTGTTTGCGTACAATTTCTGCGCTAATGTATAAGCCCAAACCTAAACCGGAATTTTGGTAACCCGATGCATCTGTTCTGTAATAACGTTCAAACAGGTGCGATAGCTTTTCGGGCGAAATACCGGGGCCGGTATCTTTAACAGATATTTTAGCGAATGCTCCCTTCTTTTCTATCTTAAATAATATCTGTTTAGAATTTGGCGCATATTTAACCGCGTTATTAACCATATTAACAATCACCTGGTCTATACGGTGTTCGTCGGCAATAATATTTAATGTGTCATCCCCTGTTGTAATAAGCTCATGCTTACCAACAGCACGCACATGGTTACAGCAGTTTGCTAACAAGCTTGCAATGTTAAAAGTTGCCTTGTTGAGTTTTAACTGCCCCTCATTCATCCGGCTTAGGTTAAGCAGGTCCTCAATAAGGGTGCTTATCTTATCCATACTGCGGTTACTTTGCTCAATCAGCTTCGTCATCATTTGCGATGAAAGACTATCATTTTCCTTCATCCTATCCATTAGTTGTAATGCTGCTTTAAGGCTGGTAACAGGCGTTTTTAACTCGTGGCTGGCAATACTTATAAAATCATCTTTTTGCTGGTCGTAGGCTTTGCTATCGGTAACGTCAATGATGGTACCTGCAACACTTTCGGGTTTATTATCGTCTCCATAATAAACCTTACCGGTGGATTTCAGCCATCTCGATTTACCGCCATCTGCAGGGTTAATAATATACTCTACATCAAAGCTTTGGTTAGTATCAATAGCAAACTGTATGGCATTTTTCACCCTGTCCAAATGTTCGGGTGCAACAAGTTTTAACGATTCCTTTAACGTTAGTTTAACATCATTTGCCAAACCGTGCATCTTTCTGCCTTGTTCTGACACTATTAGTTCATCGGTGCTTAAGTTTACCGACCATGTACCCATTTCGGCAGAATCAATAGCCTGTTTTAGGGTATCCCTGGCTTTTTGGAGTTCCTGGCGGGCGTTCACCTGGTCGGTAATATTGGTAACCGTTGTTAATATAGCCTCCACATTACCGTCAAGATCAAATAACGGGTCGTAGGCAAAGTCAATTATGTAATTCACTTCGCCCAATGGGGTTGACAGTTTTACACCTATTTCGGGTATGGCTAAACGCTTGCGAGTAGTAAATACATCCTGCAGCATTTTAGGAAAAGGCTGGTCGGCAATTTCAGGAAATACATCCATCAGTCTTTTGCCTAATACCTGTTGCGGTGTGCGGCCCCAAATCTCATACATTGGGTCGTTGGCTATCTCTATAACCATGTCGCGCCCCCGCAAAACCGTCATGCCTATAGGCGCGGTCATTACCATGGCGTTAAGCCTGTGTTGGCTTTGCTCAATTTTTCGGCGGGCCAAAACCTGGTCGGTAACCTCAAAACCTATTACCATAATAGCTCGCGAATGCGCATCGCCGTAAGTTATAGGCTCAAAAACAAAATTTATAAATACCTGCTCTGTTTTGCCGTTACGCAATAGCTGTAGTTCATGCTCACTTGCATGGAATGCGATGCCGGTGCTAATTACCTGGTTCAATATAGGCGCGTAAACCTCGGCGGCTTCGGGGATAGCCTCCCAAATGGTGCGATCTTCCAGTTCTTCACGATTTCTTCCAACAAGCTCCAGATAAGCACCATTCGCTTCTTGTATCATCAAATCGCCCGAGCGGATAATACACATAGCTACAGGCGCCTGTGTTATCATGCTCTTAAAGCGCGATTCGCTCTCGGCAAGGGTGTAGTTTAAAGATTGGAGAATTTCCTGCGATTCGGCAAGTTCTTCGTTGGTAACCGTTAGCTCTTCTATAGTAGATGCAAGCTCTTCGTTAGATGCACCTAATTCTTCATTTGAGGCAGCCAATTCCTCGTTAGTTGATGCAAGCTCCTCATTGGCGGCCTGCAATTCAGATTCCAATTCCAACTCGCGCCGGCGGCTCAGGTAGCGCTCGGTAACATCAGTTGCAGTATGTAAAACACATATAATTTCGCCCGCATTATTAGTTATAGCTTTATATTCAAAATCGAAATAAAAGGGTTGCAGTTGGCCGTCTACAACAAGGTCGGCACGGGTATCGCTGCCGGATACCGTTTGGCCAGTGTGCAATACACTCTGCAACAATACTAAAAACGGCTGTCCTTTTAACTCTGGCAGGGCATCTTCAATAGGTTTACCAATTACAGATTTATCTTTCCCCCAAATAGCGATCATTGCATCGTTAGCCATTTCAATGATCATCTCATCGGTGCTGTGTATAGCGGTGGCGGTTTTTGCCTTGGTTAGTATTTCCAGCAGTTGGTCGCTGCTAAATTGGCTCGGGTAATTCATCTAAAAAGTATCATCTAAAAATGTGGAACGTTCAATATTTTAAAGGATCTGATAATTGCAATCTCAAACAAAAATTTCGCCAATATATATGGCGTATGTTTATTTAGAGCTATAAGTTTTACACAACTCACAGTGGTAATGTAAACCAAAAGGTGCTCCCCTTACCCAACTCGCTTTCGGCCCCAATTTCCCCTTTATGCTTTCGCACAATTTCAGAACAGATATACAACCCAAGGCCAAGACCCGAATACTGGATACCCGAATAATCGGCGCGGTAATAACGGTCGAACAGATGCGGCAATTTTTCTGGGGCAATGCCCGGCCCGTTATCTTTAACCGATATTTTTGCCATTGAACCTTCTTTTGCGACTATCAAATAAATTTCGCGTGAGTTTGGGGCATACTTAACCGCGTTGTTCACAAGATTGATGATCACCTGGTCTATGCGGTGCTCATCGGCAAAAACCTGCAAATTGGTATCGCCCTCAAATATCAGAGCGTACTTACCGGTTGCCCTGATATGGTTACAGCACTGGTTCAATACATCGGCTATGGTGAAAATTGATTTATTAAGATGTAGCTGTCCCTCGTTCATACGGCTTACATTCAGCAGGTCTTCTATAAGACTGCTTATTTTTTCCATACTACGGTTGCTTTGCTCAATAAGCTTAGGCAACATCTTAGCCGATGGGTCATCCTTCATCCTGTTAAGTAATTGCAACGACGATTTGAGGGTGGTAATGGGCGTTTTTAGTTCATGGCTGGCAATGCTTATAAAGTCGTCCTTACGTTGCTCATTCGTTTTCACCTCGGTAATATCATAGGTTACCCCTATCATCCTGATGGCTTTACCCTGCTCGTTGTACCTGGGCTTGCCTGATGCGCTTATCCAATGCCTGGTACCATCCGGCCATGTAATTTCATACTCGGCGTTATAAACTGTGTTGTGCGTAATGGCATTTTTAACCTGCTTTTCTACATATTTGCGATAGCTTGTCAAAATAACCTCCATCAGATCGGTGTAGTTAAATTCCTTTTCTAAAGGCCATCCAAAATTAAGCTTAAACTGGTCAGAACATAAGATCTTACCTGTCTCCAACTCCATGTCATACGATCCAAATTTACCTGCATCTAACGCAAGCTCTAACCGCTGGTTGGTATCTATAAGTTGTTCGCGGGCGTGGCGCTCTACGGTAATATCCTGCAAGGTTCCGCTAAAGCGGATTACTTCATTGTCGATATTAAAAAGGGCCTTACCCTTTGCTTTTACAATGCGCGGTATTTGTGTTACCGGGTTAATAATGGTGTACTCAATATCGTAACCACCACCCGATGAATACTGCATGGCCTGCTGTATGGCGGCTATTACATTCAACCTGTCGTGCGGGGCAATTACATCAGTAGCCTTTGTTAACGGTATATGGTCTTCGGGGTTTAACCCGAACCATGATTTTAACCGCTCATTACCCGAAAATTTATTTGTTTTGGGGTCGAGGTCCCAGGTACCCAAGCTGGCGGCATCAATTGCAAACTGCAATTGCGTTTCGCTCTCGGTAAGGTTATTATTTAAAATAATAAGTGTTTCCTGCGATTCGGCAAGTTCGTGGTTAGTTTCTAAAAGCTGTAGATTACTGCTAGATAATTCTTCGTTAATGGCAGCCACTTCTTCATTCATCTCCGCAATACGCCGCTGGCTCAAAAACCTGTCTGTTACATCAGTAGCGGTATGTAATATACAGCGTGTGCTGCCATCCGGGTTTAAAATAGCCCTGTATGCAAAATCATAATATGAAGTTCTTATCTCTCCGTCAATTTCCAGCTCGGCCGGTGTATCAATCCCTTCAACTGTATTACCGGTTAACCAAACATTTTTAAGCATGCCAATAAACGGCTGGCCCTTTAAAACGGGGACTGCATCTTCCAGCGGCAGGCCGATAATACTCCTATCTTTACCCCAAAAGCGCAACATGGCATCGTTAGCATTTTGGATAATAATAGCTTCGGTAGTATAAATTGCCGTTGCGTTTTCTGAAAGGGATAAAATATCCAGTAGCTCTTCGCTGCTTAAACGGCTTGGTGAATAACTCATTATAGGGCAAACTTACGGCTACAAATATTAACGTGAAAACTTAAAACGATAAAACTCAAACATAGTTTTAATGCAAAAGTTTAAAGTTTAAGCTTAATTGAGCAATTTGCAGGCACACGTTATTTTAGAAAACTACATGGCGATCGTAGTCCCCTCCTGCACCAGTTCGGTGTAGGTATAAAACTTACGAAGCGGAAGGCTGGTATTATAACAAATTTTTACCCTTATGGCTTTTAAGCCCGATATTCCCTGAAGGTCTTCCACATCCAGCAGCTCCACTTCGCTATCCAGCATTTTCTTTGTTTGGAGGAAACGGATATAGTTGAGATATTCTACTTCTTCGTCGTGGTTGGAGTAAACAATGGTTAGCTTACCAACATTGGTTAGGCGGTCGGTAGTCCCCTTTACAAAAGCCTTATCAATACGTTTTTTGACTATCTCGAAACGTGCATTATAAGTACCATCTACATCAAACCGTTTTTCATCCATACGGAAACGAATAGACATGGGCAGATTGAATACCAATATCAACGAGGTTACGTCAAGCGGATACGGCAGGCTATCGCGCATAAAATGGTGCTCTAATTCCATTTCGCAAAGTACCTGCATTTGCCATAGGCGCAGATTGTACAGGTAATTAATATTAAAAGCCTTACCTGGCGCTATGGATGCGCCAATGTACAAATTGTGTTCGATGCCATCTGTTTTAAAGCGTTCAAAGTAATGTGGGTAAGCTTCTTGCGCCTGTATTTGGGCCCTGTCGAGCAACTGGGCCATTTTCTCATTTATAAGCGTTACAGTAGTTTCATACTTGCGGCGGTGTTGATGAAAATCGCCCTGCTTATCAGTACGTTCAAAGTATTTATCTATAGCGGCTTTATCCCTTACAGGCAGGTCGCACGCCTCCTTTAACAATGGGTTAATATGGGTTTCCAGGTAATTTTGGATATGCTGCTCGGTATCGGCACGCAGCGAACTTTGTACATCCATTACCAACTCCTGCAAGTTACGAATGTTTTGCTCCACGTTGCTATCATTTAACTGGCCATTTAACTGTTCTACTATAGGGATCAGCGCGGCTAGCTGTTCCTGCAGGTCTAGCTGTACACTGTAGTTACGTGTATCTGATGAACCTTTAATATCTATTTGCCCGTAAAGCGGGTAAACATCATGGAAGCTTACTTCTTTTAAAGTATAAGCCTTTTTTTGAGCTTTATTGTTCAGGTATTTTACCGCCTCTTTCTTAAACTTCCAGTAAACGCTTGGGTGTATGGTGGTATACTCATCCTGTATAAGCGCCTGCACCTGGTTTTGCATGTTGGTATATTGCTTATCAATAGTATCGGTAATGTATGGCATTACTATCTCTAACTGATTGGCGTTAATGCTATTTAGTTCGCCTGTACGGCTTGATACCAGTTCAATAATACCCAATAAGTGGCCGTTCTTAACAACAGGTGCCAGTATCATGCTTTGTATCCCCTGGTTTACAAAGCGCTGTGCCATAATATTCTCTGGTTCCTCTTTTAAAAACTTAGGGATATCTGCTACTGCAAAGTATGTCCGCTCTTCTACCAGTTGTACAAGCCATCGCACACAAATATCATCAAAGCACTGCTCCTCCATATCGTCGGGCAGTAAAAAGCTTTTAAGTGTAGGGTTGAATGACGCCTTCGAAAAAGTATTTTCAGTATCGTTAAAGGATGTAAAACCCACGTTAAGGTCGGGCAGCCTATAAATCGACCTAAAAACCTCAATAACATTTGTCCTCAGGTCGGCCCCATAACCTGCACCCAATAAGGTTCCCTTTAATGATGATACCGCATTCTCTACCGTAGCGTCGAAAAGATTAATGATGGCAAAGCCTTTCAAGATCCAGCTACCTTCGGGGAAATACTTTTTCCAAAGGTCAAGGTCGTTATAGTTATCGCGTAACAGGTCAATATCAGCCGGTGTAAGTACAGGCGCATCCGGGGTTGGCTCAATGTCCATAAAATCCGCGTTGTATAATATGCGGTAATACTTCATAACGCCGCTGGCATCGGGGATATCATAAAACCATGGCCGCGAAAAATTAAAGTTTGTGCCGTAAAATTCGTTAAGGATAATACAGCAACTATTTACATATATCTGGTGATCGGTAAAATCGCGTATGGTTATATCAAATGCATCCCCTGCCTCTTCCAGTATTTTTTGAAGGCGCTTGGTTTGGTTAAAAAGCATCTCCTGGAAGGGTACGGTTATGGCCTTTATCTCGTTATTGGTAAGTGCTTCGGGGAAAATATCTGCAGTAAGGCGTTTAATGAGCCCGGCATGCGATGCAATCTGTGCCGCATCGGTCATCCCTTCAACAAGCTCGGGGTAAGGTGCTACCTCATCTAATATTTCTTGTGCAAGTGCAGACCGCATACCGTTATTTAACGCGGCTTGTTCTTTAAACCGGTCTATCAACGCGTGGAATGATATTCGGATTTGGAACGGGTTATCTGCAAAGGGTTTAAGATTCATGTATTATCAAACGGTATTAAACCGCGCCAAAAATTTGAAAGCAAATTTAACTAATATATTAACTGGTTCAGCTTACAAAAGCTTCTTTATGACTTTATACCGAAAGTAATTGTATAACATTACCTTACAATGGCTTAATGCTTTATGCCTTGTAATAACAAAGCCGTACCTACGCCAATTGAAGCACCGGAGGTAACATCTGTAGGGTAATGTACACCAAGGTAACTGCGGGAGTAGCTTACCGAGCCGGCCCACAAAAAAGAAGGCGCTATAACATACCATTTTGGATAGGCGTTTGATAAAGCCATTGCGGTAGAAAATGTGCTTGCCGCATGCCCCGATGGGAACGACGTGCTGCCGGCCCTGTAAACGGGTACAATATTTATATTTTGTACAAATGGCCGCGGGCGTTTTACAAGGTGTTTTAACAACAGCATTACGCCGTAAGATATAGCCGTACTGCTGGCAATATATAAGGAGTTTTGGCGCATCTTACTATCTTTAGTTATAATACCGCCTACCAGTAAAGCGGCGGGTACGCCAACGTCACCATATTTATAGGTACGCGACAGGAACAGCATCACATCTGTTTGGGCCGGCGTACGGGTCGCCTGCAAATCAAGCATTATTCTGTCATCAAACTGTTGAATTTGGTTCTGCGCGTACAATACCGAACCACTCCAAAATACTGTAATAAACTGAATAACAACAAATACAGGTATAAAGTATTTATTACAGATGAACCTCATGAGTGTACAGCTAAAAATTTAATTTTATATTTACCAAAGTAAATAATATTTACTGTGTAATAGGTAAAACACGGGTAATTAAAATGTGTTAGCCTACAAAATTCACATCTAAACATACATCATGAATTACCCCGAGTTACTGCACCAGGTTAGGGAATACGCGTTATCGTACTATAAAACGCATGGTGATGATAAATTAATTTATCACGATAAGCAACATACCGAAGGTATGGTTGGGGCGGCCATGCAAATTGGCAACCACTACCAGCTAAACGACCGCGACTTTTTTATAGTGCAGGTTGCTGCCTGGTTTCATGACCTGGGTTATATGGTTGATAAGGAACATCACGAAGCCCAAAGCGCGGTACTTGCGGAAAACTTTCTGGAAAAACATAACGTGCCCGAAGCTGATATTGCCGATATAAAAGGCTGTATAATGGCTACAAAAATGCCGCAAAAACCGGCTACGCTTTTAGATAAGATTATTTGTGATGCCGACCTGTTCCACTTAGGCAGCGATGATTTTGCTAAAAACGACAAACGCCTGCTAAAAGAAGTTAGGGCGTTATACAAACCCGACCTTACCAAACAGGAATGGCGCAAAAAAAGCCTCACTTTTTTGAAGGAGCACCGCTACCATACCGATTATGCCCAGGTTTTGTTAAACGACGGCAAACTTGCCAATATTAAAGTGTTGGAAGCCAAAATTGCCGAAGACGATAGTAAGGTGGTTGAAAAAACGGAGAAGGAAGCGGAAGAATTCAATCAGATTATGCAGTTACCAGATAAACCGGCCGCTGCCGAAACGGAGGAAAAAAAGAAAAAGAAACAAGAGCGCCCGGAGAAAGGGATCGAAACCATGTTCAGGATAAGCTCGAGCAACCATCAGCGACTGAGCGATATGGCAGATAATAAGGCCCATATCATGATAACGGTTAACTCCATTATCCTGTCGGCTGTTATTAGTTTGTTGCTGCGTAAACTTACCGAGTATGAGTACTTGGCCATACCAACATTCATCTTACTATCTATAAGCTTGTTAGCTATGACGTTTTCCATCCTGGCTACCCGCCCTTCTATACCCGAAGGCATCTTTAAACGCAGCGATGTGGATGAGAAAAAGGTTAACCTGCTGTTTTTTGGTAATTTTTACAAAATGCCTTTAGATGATTACACCTACGGCATGGTAAAAATGATGGACGATAAGGAATTTTTATATGGCAGCCTTATTAAGGATGTTTACTTCCAGGGAGTGGTGCTGGGTAAAAAATACCGGCTGCTACGCATAGCCTACAACGTATTTATGTTTGGTTTAATTGCCGCCGTATTCGCGTTTATAATTGCATCGGTTATTTATAACAACAACCATAAATAAGCATGCCAAACCCCAAATACTTTAACAGGGATTTAAGCTGGCTTAGTTTTAACGGGCGCGTGCTTGAGGAAGCCGCTTCTGCTACAGTACCGCTTGTAGAACGCATCAGGTTCCTGTCTATATACTCATCAAACCTCGATGAGTTTTACCGCGTACGGATGCCGGTGCTTAGGGCATTAAAAAACATCGGCCAAAAAACAGATAATAACATTAATGCAGGCGAGCAGGAAACTATTCTGCAACAGTCTATGGCTACTGTATTAACGCAGCAAAAGCACTTTGGCGAGATATTAACCACCCAACTTATTCCTGAGTTAAAGGCCAACAAAATAAAGCTGCTTTACAATGAGGAGTTACCGGCAAGTTTGGAGAAAGAGGTTTCAGATTACTTCCTGTCAGAAGTTTTGGCCTTTTTGCAGCCGGTTATTTTAAATGAGGATACAACGTTTTTTCCCGAAAATAATAAGCTGTACTTTGTAATTCAATTAAATGATGGTGATAGCGAAAAGTTAATACTGCTTAATGTCCCATCAGATGATCTCCCGCGTTTCTTCTCAACACAATGCGAGGGCGAACAATTTATTTGTTTTCTGGATGATATTATCCGCTTTAACCTCGATAAACTTTTCAGAAACCAAACCATAACAGGCTGCTACAGCATTAAAATAACCCGGGATGCCGAACTAGACCTGAAGGACGAATACCCCGGCGAATTATCTGAACAGATAGAAAAGCAGCTGCAAAAGCGCGATAACGGCCTTGCCACACGCTTTTTGCACCCCGCGAATATGCCCTTGCGTATAGTGCAGTTAATTGTACAACACCTGGGTTTAGAGAACGCTAGCACCGTACAGGGCGGCAGGTACCATAACCTTAAAGATTTTTATGGCTTCCCGGTAAACAACCCTGCCATGCTGTATAAGAAATGGCCTGCCATAAACCTGCCCTTATCAAATAACGAGCCTTTGGTAAACGCCATTGAAAGGCAGGACCTGCTGGTAAACCCACCCTACCAATCATACCATACTATACTGCGCTTTTTTAACGAAGCGGCAAACAACCCCGATGTAGAGGAAATAAATGTAACCCTATACCGTGTAGCCAGCGATTCTAAAATTGTAAACGCACTCATCAGCGCGGCAAAAAATGGCAAAAAGGTAAATGTTGTTGTTGAGCTTAAGGCAAGGTTTGATGAGGCCAATAACCTTAAATGGGCCAAAAAGCTTAAAAATGCCGGCGCCAGTATTATATATAGTGTAACCGCTTTAAAAGTACATGCCAAAATAGCTTTGGTTAAAACCCGTAAGGGCGACCGCATCTCTTACTCGGGCCTGTTGGCTACGGGTAACTTTAACGAGGGTACCGCCAAATTCTACACCGACCATATATTGCTAACCGCCAACCCTGATATACTGCGCGAGGTTGAACTGCTTTTTATATTTCTGGCCAAGCGTGTAAAACCTAAAGATGATAACCAGATAAACTTTAAACATTTGCTGGTGGCGGGCTTTAACCTGCAAAAAGGCTTTTTAAGTTTGATAGACCGCGAGATAGCATTTGCTAAGCAAGGTAAACCGGCTTCCGTCATTATTAAAATGAATAACCTGGAGGAGCGGGTGATGATAGACAAGCTTTACGAAGCATCGCAGGCGGGTGTTAACATTCAGCTTATTATCCGTGGCATTTGCTGTTTGATACCCGGAGTTAAGGGTATGAGCGAAAACATCAGCATAAGGCGTATAGTAGACCGCTACCTGGAGCACGGGCGCGTTTTTATATTTAACAATAATAATGATCCCGAAGTTTTCATGGGCTCGGCCGACTGGATGAACCGCAATATTTATCACCGTGTAGAGGTTTGTTTCCCTATTTATAGCAGCGATATCAAACAACAATTAATATCGCTGGTTAATTTTCAACTGAGCGATAACGTACAGGCCGTTGTAATAGACGCAAATCTTAGTCAGGTAAAACATCCAATAACGGGCGAACAGGTACAATCGCAGCAGGCCATTTATCATTATTTAACACCAATAAAATGAAAGTAGCAGCTATAGTTTCTCTCTTACTCATAAGTATCATAGGTTCATCTTGCAGTCAGGATAAAAAAAAATCGCATAAGGCCAATAAAAAAGATGCCGTTGTTGCTACAAGCAGTAACAATACTTCGGCACCTTATGACTTTAACAACCCTGTAAAATACGACATGCAAAGCGATTTGCTCGAAATTTCGGGTATAGCCTTTAATAACGGCGATGCAAGTACCATTTATGCCGAGCAGGATGAGGAAGGTAAGATTTTTTCATTCCGCCCCGGAGATAGTAAAGTTAATCAGGCTACATTTGGCAAGCCCGGCGATTACGAAGACGTTGCCATATTAAACAACCAGGCCGCGATATTACGCAGCGATGGCTCGCTATTTACTTTTCCGCTTAGCGAGGTTAAGACAGGTAAGATAAGCAGTGTTAAAGAGTTTAAAAAGATATTACCCGCCGGCGAATACGAAGGCCTGCACGCTGATGGCGGCAAGCTTTACGCGCTTTGCAAACAATGCGCCGGTAAAGATCATAATAAAGAATGCAATGGCTATATATTTAATGTAGCAGCCGATGGTAATATTACCCAAAGTGGAGACTTTACGATAAACGTACAAAAAATAGCGGCGCTGATAGGTAAAAGCAAGCTTAAGTTCCATCCGTCGGCCCTGGCTAAAAATCCGTTAACTAAACAATGGTATGTGCTGTCGTCTGTTAATAAACTAATAGTTGTGCTTGATGCACAATGGAACGTTTTACAGGTCTACCCTATTAGCGGGAAAACTTTCTTACAGCCCGAAGGTATGGCTTTTGACAGCAAGGGCAACCTATACATATCTAACGAAGGCGATAAAATTACCGCCGGTAACATACTCATGTTTAAACCCAAAACTTAATATAGCCGATACTGCATACTAAACCTACCCCACATGATTAAAAAATTACTTATAACCATTATGGTAGTGCCCGCAGCATTATCATATACAAAAGCACAAAATTCAACACAGCAAAAAGCTATTTTCCGCGATAGTGTAGTAGTAAAAGTACACCCTAAATACAACCAGGTGGGCGGTATACACCGCTGGTTCTTTGGTAAAAACTACCGTAAAGAATGGGCTACCCCGGTAAAGCTGCCTGTAATACGCATATCTGAAATTTATGGCGGCTTAACCCCCGAAAAACAAGGCGGGGGTATGCAGTCAAAATCGCTTCGCCTTAAAGATAAAAGCGGTAAAGAATGGGTATTACGCAGTGTAGAAAAAACACCTGATAAACTTGTGCCCGAAGGCCTCCGTGAAACCTTCGCGGTTGATTGGCTGGATGACGCGCTAAGCGGCCAGCACCCGTTTTCTGCACTAATTGTACCGCCATTGGCTGATGCTGTGAACGTACCCCACGCCAACCCTGTTATTGGTGTAGTGGCAGATGACCCCGCCCTTGGCGAATACCGTAAAATATTTGCCAATTTAGTTTGCTTATTGGAAGAGCGCGAACCTATTGGCGAATCCGACAATACGCTTAAAATGCTCGAGAACCTTGTAAAGGATAACGACAACAGTTTTGATGGCGAAGGTTTTTTACGTGCCCGGATGCTCGACCTGCTGATAGGCGACTGGGACCGCCACGAAGATCAATGGCGCTGGGCCGAAACCAAGAAAGATAAAGGAAAAGCATATACAGGCGTTCCGCGCGACCGCGACCAGGTATTTCACCTCGAAGAAGGCTTGTTTCCGGATATAGCCGCTTTACCCTATATAAACGCTGCTTTAGGCGATTTTACTTATACGCCCAATTACAAGTTTGGCATCTATAAAACCAGGTTTATAAACGCCTACCCTAATGCACAAATGACGCATGAGCAATGGATGAAAATTGCCAATGAATTTGTAGCTGCCGAAACAGACGAAGTACTTGAAAAAAGCTTACGCCTGCTTCCCGGCGATACCTACAAAATGGGCCACGATGTTTTGTTAGCTAAGCTTAAGGCCCGCCGCGCGCTTATCCCCGCTACCATGGATAAGTACTACCGTTTCATTTATCGCATTGCAGACATCCGCCTGAGCGATAAAAATGAAAAGATAGCCGTAACCAGCCTAGCGGATAGCAGCCTGCATATAGTGGTTAATAAAATTAACAAAGATGGCGAAGTAAAGGATGTTTTAATGGACGTTGTTTACAGCCCGAAGTATACTAAAGAGATAAGACTTTACGCATCGGGAGGTGATGATAATATCATCATTAATAACACTACATCGCCCATTAAATTACGGGTTATAGGTTCTGATGGTAACAAGGTTTACAACGTGTTGCAATCTGCCAATAAAGTTCGCGTTTACGACACCCCTACCGCTAAGTTTGAAGGGATGCAGGACCGTTTGAGCAAGCATATTTCTGCCGATACAAGCAATACCCACTTTGTGCGTACCAACCCGTACAATGTATGGATGCCACTTGTTACAGGTGCACTTAATGCAGATGATGGCTTACTTATTGGCGCAGGGTTTAAGTACATTAAAAATGATGGTTTCCGCAAGTTGCCGTATACCAGTTCGCAAAGCTTTACACTAACGCATGCCTTTGCTACCGAAGCATTCCGCGTTAAGTATACCGGTGAATGGATGCAAGCCATTGGCAAAGCCGACTTTGTTTTGCAGGCGGCAGCACAGGCGCCGGATAATACCGTAAACTTTTTTGGCCTGGGCAACAACACTACACTTAATAAAAACCAGCCAATGTACCGCAGGTTTTACCGCACCAGGTTCGATACTTACGAGGTTAACCCATCCTTGCGCTGGCATACCGGCCAATATGCTACTTTAAGCGCCGGTCCTTCATTCCAATATTTCCATCTGGATAAGGATGATAACCAGGGCAGGCTGATCACCAATAGTTCGCTTATAGGCTCTTATGATAGCCTGATTGTAGACCGCGATAAAGTTCATGTTGGTTTGGTGGTTAACTTTAACAGCAACCAACGCGTTGGCGGCATTTTGCCAAGGGGTGGCTATTATTTCAATGTAACTGTACAAGGTTACAAAGGCGCTAACTCCTACTCCAAAGACTTTTTACAGATAACGCCCGAATTTACTTTCTACCAAAAGCTTACCAGCAATGCATCCGTGGTATTATCAGACCGTATTGGTGGTGGTGTAACCGTAGGTAAACCGGCATTTTACCAATCTATGTTTTTGGGCGGGCAGGGTAACTTACTTGGCTATCTGCAATATCGTTTTGCGGGTAAACACATGGTTTATAATAACCTGCAGGCACGCGTTAAACTATTTAATATCGCAAGTTATATTCTACCCGGCCAATTGGGCGTAACCGGGTTTTACGATACTGGCCGGGTTTGGGTTGAAGATGACAAATCTGACAAATGGCACCATGGTGTTGGCGGCGGCTTATACTTTTCGCCGGGAGGCCTAACCATATTACAGGTTTTGGCAGGCCATTCTACAGAGGGTTGGTACCCTTACGTATCATTAAATTTTAGAATTTAATAATTAACACCAACTCATTTTCGGATAAATACTGCTATTTAGGTGTATAAATTACACTATTTGCAAAGGGGCCCATTTAGCTATAAATGGGCCCCTTTGTCATACCACTATCCCGCCAGCTGACTTTTGTCATTAGAAAGTTAAATAGTAAATTTGGTTGACGATATTAGTCAACTTGGTTTACATTTGCAGTGTTATTTATCACAGCAATGAAAACGTTAACTCTACCTCAGCAAAGCATCAGCAATCTTTTCAAAAGAAATACTGACCGTACCGCTGCCCCAAAAAATAGTGTATCTACCTCTACTTCAGTTGGCAGCAAAAAAAGCATGTCGGCAAGCGAGTATATTATTAGTGCGCTGGGAGAAGGTTTTAAACAAAACTTTTTAGGTGCCGATATTAACATGGAGTTTTTAACCCTTACTGTTCGCAGTTATGCAACATCAACGGTTAAAGCAATCCGCAAAATGGTAGATAAACCAGCCAGTCAACAAAACATCAACCAAACCTCTATCTAATCACACGCTTCAAATGAAAACACTTTTTACTCAAATTTTCAATAAAATCGCGGTACTGCTGTTGGTACTGCTTTCGTCGGTTACGGCGCTGCAGGCACAAACCATTGTGCGCGGTGTGGTTACCGATGCTAAAACAAAGCAGCCAATGTCATACGTTACGGTAACATTTGCCGGCACAACACAGGGTGCAGCAGGCACCAATGGCCAGGGCCATTTTACCGTTACCACAAATGATAACAGCATTAACCAGATAAGGGTTTCATTTGTAGGGTACCGTTCGGTAACCCGCAATATTACTCCCGGCCAGGATCAAACAATAAACATCGCCCTTACCGAAGATAACCATACGTTAAGCGAAGTAATTGTAAGATCCGGCAAGAAAAAGAAATATACCAACAAGAATAACCCTGCTGTTGAACTGATACGCCAGGTTATTGCCCATAAAGCGCAAAACCAGGTTGAAAATTACAATTATGCCGAGTATAAACAATACGAGCGCATGAATTTCTCGTTAAGTAACCTGAGTGATAAATTCCGCAGCAAAAAGATCTTTAAAAATTACCAGTTCTTATTCCGCGAGCAGGATTCTACCGCTATAGGTGGTAAAATACTGTTACCGATGTACCAGGAAGAAAAAACATCTGACAACTACTTCCGCAAGGCACCATATGCTAAAAAGCAAATAATTACAGCCAACAAACAGGTAAAATACGACGAGAACTTTGTAGACAACCAGGGCCTTACCGCATACTTTAACCGTATGTACCAGGACATAAACATTTATGATAACAACGTATCGCTGTTAAGCAACCAATTGTTAAGCCCTATCGCTAACAGTTCGCCCGATTTTTACAAGTTTTTTATTACCGATACATTAAAGGATGTACAGCCAAATCTTATTGAGCTAAGTTTTACCCCGCGCAATACCAACAACCTTTTATTTGAGGGGAAAATATATATTACCATGGATGGCAATTACGCCGTTCAGAACGCTCACTTAACGGTAAACAAAAACATTAACCTTAATTTTGTAAGGCAGATGCAGGCCGACCTTTCGTTCGAGAAAAACAACGATGGCCGTTATCACCTTAACCAAAGCGACCTTAAAATTGAGTTTGGTATCAATAAGGAAAAAGGCGGCGGTATTTACGGTGAGCGATTGGTTACCGTTAGCAACTTTGTTATAAACAACGCCCGCACAAACGATACATATAAAGGCCCTGCACAGGTTATAGCCCTTAATGCCGAAGACAAGGATGACACCTACTGGCAAATGACCCGCCCCGATACTTTAGACGCGGTATCTGCCGGTATTTATAAAAACATCGATAGCCTGCAAACCATCCCATCGTTCAAAAAAACAATGGATATTGCTACACTGGTATTAGCCGGCTACAAAAACTTTGGCACTTTTGAGGTTGGCCCGGCCAACACGTTTTATAGCTTTAACCCAGTAGAAGGTTTCCGCGTTCGCTTAGGTGGCCGTACTACGCCTACCTTAAGTAAACGCTACTACTTTGAAACTTACGGCGCTTACGGTGTGCGTGATGAAAAATTCAAATACTTTTTAAGCAGCACATACTCTCTTAACAATAAATCTATTTACTCGTTCCCGCAAAACTATATCAGGGCAAGTTTCCAGCACGATACCAAAATACCGGGCCAGGAATTACAGTTTGTACAGGAAAGCAACTTCCTGCTATCGTTTAAACGTGGTGCAAATGATATATGGTTGTATAACGACATCTTTAGGTTTGATTATGTGCATGAGTTTACCAATCACCTGTCGTACAGCTTAGGTTTCAAAAAATGGAACCAAACGCCTGCCGGTGCTTTACAATACCAAAACATTTTGCCAAATGGTGCTTTAAACAATGTTAACCTCATCGAAACCACCGAACTATCGGCGCAGATCCGCTGGGCACCACACGAAAAATTTTACCAGGGTAAATTATACCGCACCCCAATACCTGATAAGTATCCCGTTTTCACCCTAAACTATACACAGGGTATTAAGGGCGTATTTGGCGGCGAATACAATTACCAGAATGTAATGGGTAATATCAGCAAACGCTTTTACCTGTCGCAATTAGGTTTTACCGATGTAACTACCGAAGGTGGCGTTGTGTTTGGCAAAGTGCCTTTCCCTTTGTTGGATATTCACCACGCCAACCAAACCTATGCTTTCCAGCTGCAATCGTATAACTTAATGAATTTCCAGGAGTTTGTGAGTGACCACTACGCCAGTATAGCTATTGATCATAACTTTAACGGCTTTTTGTTTAACCGCATCCCGTTGTTAAAAAAATTGAAACTACGCGAAATAATAGATGTGAAGAGCCTTTGGGGCGGTGTACGTACCGAGAATAACCCAAATAACGACCCATCATTATTACGTTTCCCGGGAGCATTAAATGGTGGCGCAGGTACTTACGCATTAGGTAGCACCCCTTATGTTGAGGGTAGCGTTGGTGTAGGTAATATATTTAAATTGCTACGTGTAGATTTTGTAAAAAGGTTTACTTACCTGGATAACCCCGGCGCACCAAGATATGGTGTAAGGTTTTTTGTGAAATTCGACTTTTAATTTATATTCGTAAACCTGGTTGACTTTTAATTGTTATAGATACTATTATGGCAGAAACTTGTGTAATGACCGAAGAAACCAAAAAAGTTGCCCCTAAGCTGATATACCTGCTTAAACGCCTTTTGGACGAGTGGATGAGTAAAAAACTTTGCCGCATAGACCAGCCCGGATTTAACAGCGCGCATTTGCCATTGTTTATGAGTATTGGTAAAACCGGTATCTCTAACAACGAACTTGCCGCCAAAATGAACGTAAGCAAGCAGGCTACCAGTAAAATGGTAAAAGAGCTGGAAGCCATTAACATGGTACGCAGCGAGAAAAGTGCTGATGATGCGCGTGTGGTAATGTTATATTTTACAACCGAAGGCGAAGCTTTTTACTATAACCTTAAAAGCCAGGTTGCCGATCTTGAAAACGAATATAAAAAAGTTGCAGGCGCTAAAAATTACGAAATTGCCATTGAAGTAATGCTGAAACTTGTAAAGTTTCATGAAGATAATAACTGCACGGGGCAAAAATCATAAAATTAGTGCGGGAATATTAAGCAAATGACATTAGGATGAAACGGTTTATAATTTACCAGTGTACATTTGCTTAACACTGTTAAATAATCTAATAGGGATAAAATAAATGGCCAGCAAGGATAGGATATTACGATTGAAAGAGGAAACCAGGGTGAACATCCTGGAGGCCGCTTTGCAAATTGTTAAGGCAGAAGGATGGCAGGCCTTGAGTATGCGTAAAATAGCGGATGTTATTGAATACACCGCCCCTATTATTTACGAATACTTCGCCAACAAAGAGGCAATATTATTAGAACTTAACCGCCAGGGTTACTTAAAGCTTGCAAAGCAACTACAGGAAGCTAAAGATAAACATACTTCACCGGCAAACCAGCTGGAAGAAATGTGGCTTGCCTACTGGAACTTTGCCTTTGCAAACAAAGAACTGTACCAGGGCATGTTTGGTATAACAACCAGCTGTGCCTGCAAAATGGTAAACGAATTGCCCGAGGCAGAGTTACCATGGGATATTATCACCGGCTCTATCAGCGAACTAATGAAAATAGACGATATAGAATCGGATGTAATTTGTACCAAATATTATACTTTTTGGTCGGTGGTGCATGGGTTAGTTTCTATAAACCTGTTAGACCGCGGCGACTCTGATAAAATTAACAGGCAGGTATTAAGGGATGCTATAACAGGTATCATCAAATCTATCACCCCTTAATATATATACATCTTCGTACTGTTAATTGCTTAATAGTACTGCTCACAAAGTTCATTTAAATTTAAAACTCAAAGCTCATGAAAACTATAATCACTTCTACATTTCATCACTTAACAGTGTTAAATAATCTACCAATGTTAATAACTTTTTATTGTTGTGGTTAGCTACGGAACCATTACGCGAAAACTAAAAACACAAAATATCGAATACAACAATAAAAACAATGCACAATACAACGAAAACAACCGACACCATATATATAAATAGCCTCAGGGCTGCACTCACTCCCATTAACTCACCATCAAAACTAATCATCATGAAAATCATCTTAGCGGCTATCATAGCTATATCGTTATTTAGTTGCGGGCCAAAGCAGCAAGCGCAGCAGGCACCGCCACCACCGGCATTACCCGTAGCAGCAGTAACAACAGGTAACCAAACAACTTACCAAGAGTACCCTGCATCTATAGAGGGCACAGTAAACGTTGAAGTACGCCCCCAGGTTAGCGGTACTTTAGATAAAGTATTTGTAGACGAAGGCGCTTTCGTATCAGCCGGTTCTCCAATATTTAAAATTAACGAACAACCATACCGTGCAGCATTAAACAATGCTTTAGCAAGCTTACATGCGGCCGAAGCAGCACAAGGCAACGCGCAGATAGAAGTTGACAAGTTAACCCCGCTAGTTGCAAATAAAGTAGTATCAGAATATCAGTTAAAAACAGCTAAGGCATCTTACCAGGTGGCAAAAGCCAACATCGAATCTGCAAAGGCTAATGTAGCAACCGCGAAGATCAACCTGGGGTACACCTTAATTAAAGCACCTGTTAGCGGTTATATTGGCCGCCTGTTAAAAAAACAAGGTAGCCTTGTTAATCCGCAGGACGTTGAAGCCTTAACCCAATTATCTGATGTGCACGATGTACATGTTTACTTTGCTCTTGGCGAAAAGGATTTTGTAAACTTTAAAGAACAATATCCCGGCGAAACACTAAAAGACAAGCTTAAACGCGTACCATCAGTAGGTTTATTATTAGCTGATGGCAGCGAATACAATAAACAAGGCAAAATTGATGTGATTGACGGCCAGTTTGATAAAAACACAGGTGCTATCACGGTAAGGGCAACTTTTGCAAACCCTAATGGTTTGTTACGCTCGGGCAATACCGGTAAGGTCCGCCTAAGCCTACAACACACCAACGCTTTGATCGTTCCGCAATCTGCTACGGTTGAAATGCAGGATAAGGTATTTGTTTACACGCTTGCGGATAGCAACAAGGTTAAAAAAGCGCCTATTACTATTATTGGTACGAGCGGTGAGAACTACCTGGTTAAAGATGGTGTAAAAGCCGGCGACCAGATCGTATTAAGCGGTATGGACAAATTACAGGAAGGTTCGGTAATTGCCCCGCAAAAACAGGCAGATAAAGCGGTAGCTGTAGCAAAAAACTAATCGCCTCATCCTTCCCCAATAACAGGGGGTAAAATATCATTTTCTTCTTAAGCCACTCTCCTTTGGAGAGCGGTTATGGAAAAGCTTTACTCAAAAATCACAGAAATCATGTTTAAGAAATTCATAGAAAGGCCGGTACTCTCAACCGTTATCTCCATCTTATTGGTTATAGTGGGTATACTTGGCTTAACCAAACTGCCCTTAGAGCGTTTCCCGAATATTGCCCCGCCGGCAGTATTGGTATCTGCTGTTTATCCGGGCGCCAATGCCGAAACTATACTGCGTTCGGTAACCCCTTCGTTAGAAGAAGCAATTAACGGTGTAGAGAACATGACCTACATGACCTCTACTGCCAGTAACGATGGTACATTAGGCATCACCGTTTACTTTAAACAAGGCACCGACCCAGACCAGGCAGCGGTAAACGTACAAAACCGCGTTTCGCAAGCCACGAGCCAGTTACCTGCCGAGGTTGTACAATATGGTATTACCACCACCAAACAGCAAAACAGCTTTATTGGTGCCATGGCCATTTATACCGATGACCCCAAAAAATACGACGCTACTTTTGTAGCCAACTACGCACAGATCAACATCATACCCGAGATAAAACGTATCCTGGGTGTAGGTTCGGCCCAGGTATTTGGTGGTGTTAAGGATTATTCGATGCGTGTATGGCTTAACCCGTCGCAAATGGCAACTTATAAAATTACGCCTGCCGAAGTAATGGCCGCCATTCAGGATAAAAACGTTGAAGCTGCACCAGGCCGTTTTGGCGAGCGCAGCGACCAATCGTTCGAATACGTAATTAAATATAAAGGTAAACTTACCAAACCGGAAGAGTATCAAAATATTGCTATCCGCGCCAATGCCGATGGTTCTGTACTGCATTTAAAAGATGTAGCACGTGTAGAACTGGGCGCATATTCTTATAACAGCTACAGTAACCTTAACGGGAAAGACGGTGTTATCATCGGTATTATCCAGTTATCAGGCTCTAACGCAAACCAGATCCAGATAGAGATAGATAAACTAATGGAGAAAGCTTCTAAAAGCTTCCCTGTTGGTATCAAATACAACCAGTTCTATCGTACCAAAACAGATCTGGATGAATCGATAAGCCAGGTTGAGCACACGTTGATAGAAGCCTTTGTGCTGGTATTTATCGTGGTATTCATATTCCTTCAGGATTTCAGGTCTACGCTTATCCCGGCTATCGCCGTTCCGGTGGCTATTATTGGTACATTCTTTTTCATGAGTTTGCTTGGCTTCTCCATTAACCTGCTCACACTGTTTGCACTGGTACTTGCCATTGGTATTGTGGTGGATGATGCCATTGTGGTGGTAGAGGCGGTGCATGCCAAAATGGAGCACGACCCAAGCCTGAGCCCTAAAAAAGCGACAACCGAAGCAATGCACGAGATAACCGGTGCAATTATATCCATTACTTTGGTGATGGCAGCGGTGTTCCTTCCCGTAAGTTTCATGAGCGGCTCTACAGGTATCTTCTACAAACAGTTCGCATTAACCATGGCTATTGCCATTATTATATCTGCCGTTAACGCATTAACCTTAAGCCCTGCCCTTGCTGCCCTGTTCTTAAAGAACAAGCATACGGCCGGTGGCCACGATGCACCCAAAAAAGGTTTTGTGGATAAATTTTACGCAGGCTTTAATGGTAGCTTTAACTACCTTACTAACAGGTATATTGGCGGTATAAAGGTGCTTATCAAAAATAAATGGGTAAGTATGGCCGGCCTGGCGGTACTTGTAGTTGTTACCATATTTATGGTTAACCGCACCAAAACCGGCTTTATCCCTACCGAGGATCAGGGCTTTGTGGCCATCGCGGTTTCAACGCCATCGGGTACATCGTTAAGTGGTACTAATAAGATCTTCAAACAAGCCGAAGACCAGTTAAAAACGCTGCCATCTGCAAGGTTCGTTACCGCGTTGTCGGGCTTTAACTTCCTTACGCAATCAAGCAGCCCGTCAGCAGGTGTAATATTCCTGTTGTTAAAGCCTACCGATGAACGTGGCGATGTGAAGAACATTGATGAGATCCAAAACATTGTACGTGGCAAATTAGGCGGCGTACCGGGCGGTACCTTCTTCGTGTTCAGCTTCCCAACCGTTCCGGGTTTTAGTAACGTGGAAGCCTTGGATGTGATGCTGCAAGACAGGACCAACGGTAAGCTGGATAAGTTTAGCGGTGTTGCCAATAACTTTATTGCAAAGCTAATGCAGAAACCTGCAGTTGCCTATGCCTTTACATCATACAAAGCCGATTACCCTCAATTGCAATTAGACATCGACGACGAGAAGGCTGGCCAGCTTGGCGTAAGTGTTAAGGATATCCTGTCTACCATGCAGGCTTACTTTGGTACCGCGCAGGCATCAGACTTTAACCGCTTTGGTAAATACTACCGCGTGGTGGTACAAGCTGATATTGCCGACCGTACCGATCCAAAAGCTATTGACCGTGTATTTGTAAAAAACAAAGCAGGCGAGAACGTACCTATCAACACCCTGGTTAGGCTAAACCGTGTGTATGGCTCTGAAACAGCATCACGTTACAACCTGTTTAACTCTATTGAGGTAAACGCCATTCCAAAACCGGGTTACAGCTCGGGTGATGCTATCGAGGCTATCAGGCAAACAGCTGCTGAGGAGTTACCACAAGGTTACGCCTACGAATTCTCTGGTCAAACACGTGAGGAGATCTCATCAGGTGGCCAGTCTACCGTGGTATTCCTGTTATGTTTGGTGTTCGTATACTTCCTGTTATCAGCACAATACGAGAGCTATATCCTGCCATTGGCGGTTATCTTCTCTATCCCTACAGGTATCTTCGGTGTGTTTGCAGTGCTGGGCTTAACCGGTATCGAAAACAACATTTATGTACAGGTAGCGCTCATCATGCTTATTGGTTTGCTGGCTAAAAATGCCATCCTAATCGTAGAGTTCGCGGTGCAAAAACGACGTTCGGGCATGAGCCTGGTCGATTCGGCCATCGAAGCTGCAAGATTAAGGATCCGCCCGATTGTAATGACATCCCTGGCTTTCGTATTCGGGTTGTTCCCAATGAGTATAGCCACCGGCCCGTCTGCACAGGGTAACCACTCTATCAGTATAGGTGCTGCCGGCGGTATGGTGTCAGGGGTATTATTGGGTCTGTTCATTATCCCGGTCCTGTTTGTGATATTCCAGCACCTGCAAGAAAAAGTTAGCGGCACACCGCTATCAAGGCACCTGGATAAAAACTACAACCCGGATGCTAAACCTGCTGAAGTTATAGAAGCACACTAAAGGGCCTCACCCCAACCCCTCTCCAAAGGAGAGGGGCTTAAAACAAAGCTCTTCTATCCCTCTTTCCGCTTGCGGAGAGAGGGTGGTCGAGCGAAGCAATGACCGGGTGAGTAAATTGCGAATAGAAAAATAAGAAAACATCCAATCCTTCCCTCTCTCCTTTGGAGAGGGCCGGGGAGAGGCTAAAAACATACAACAATGAAAAAGTATATAAACACATTCGCCTTTATGCTGCTACTGGCATTAAGCGCATGTAAAGTTTCAAAAGATATTGAGACGCCTAAACCCGCGCTGCCCGTAGCTTTCAGAGATGCAGCGCAAACCACCGATACTACCAGCATCGCCGACATACAGTGGAAAAACTTTTTTACCGACCCTACCCTGCAAAAATTGATCGATAGCGCCATAGCTAACAATTACGATATGCAGATAGCGGTGAAGAACATAGAAGCAGCAGAACTGCTTTTTAAACAAGTAAAGTGGAACTATACCCCTTCCGTTAACCTGAATGTAACGGCAAGCACCAACCGCCCCAGCGACAATAGCCTGAACGGTTTAAGCCTTAGTGCTTTTGGTGTTGGCACCAAGCATATCGAAGATTACTCGGCAAACCTCGGCCTTTCATGGGAGGCTGATATATGGGGTAAGATCCGTAACCAAAGCAAAGCTGCACTGGCAACTTACCTGCAAACTACCGAGGCAAAAAAAGCTATCCAAACCAACATCGTTGCAGGTGTATCGCAAGGTTATTATAACCTGCTGATGCTTGATGAGCAGTTAAACATTGCGCAAAAGAATGTAAAGCTTAATGATAGCACCCTGCGCATTATCCGTTTGCAGTTCGATGCAGGCCAGGTAACCTCATTAGCCGTGCAACAAGCCGAAGCACAACGCCAGGCAGCAGCACAGCTGGTACCACAGTTTGAGCAGAACATCACCATACAGGAAAATGCCCTGCGTATTTTAACCGGTGCCCTGCCCGACAGGATTGAACGCAGCAACACGCTTAGCAACCTGCAAGTTGCAGACAACCTGCCATCGGGCTTACCATCTGCTATTGTGAGCCGCAGGCCGGATGTTAAAAGCGCCGAGTTAGCATTAACGTACGCCAATGCGCAGGTAGGTATAGCAAAAGCAAATATGTACCCGTCGTTAACCATTACTGCCGGCGGTGGTGTAAACAGCTTTAAATCCAGCAACTGGTTTAATATCCCTGCCTCGTTATTTGGTACGGTTGCGGGTGGTTTAACACAACCCCTATTCAACAAAAAAAGGTTACGCACCCAATACGAAGTAGCCAAAATAGACCGCGAAAGAACCGTATTGCAGTTCCGCCAGTCGGTGTTAAATGCTGTTGGCGAGGTATCCGACGCGTTGGTATCTATCGAAAAATTAAAGGCACAGCAAGCCATAGCAGCTAACAGGGTTACTACCCTGCAACAGGCAACAGGCAATGCCAATATGTTGTTCAGAAATGGTTTGGCAACTTACCTGGAGGTGATAACCGCGCAAGGTAACGTATTACAAAGCGAACTGGAACTGGCTTCCATCAAACGTGCGCAGCTCAGCGCCGTATCCAACCTTTACCGCTCATTAGGCGGTGGCTGGAGATAAAAATACCCATTGATGAGTGATGAGTGATAAGCCGCTTCTTCCGGATCCCCCCGGAAGAGCGGCTTTGTTTTTTACCGGGTGCCCCGCACTGTCCCACTAAATATGACACTAGGCGAGACAGAAATGCAAATCATTAATAATCAATTATTTACAAAATAACTATTTACAATTTTATCTCAAGTAACACTTGCACAAAAAAATGTTAACTAATTATAAATTAAATATTTATGCATTTTTAAGGAGGTGTCCCACTTATCAAAAAACGGGACAGAATGGGACACCCCCTAATTTTAGATTGTAGAATTACGTTCTGATAGCTATCGGAATCAGATTATTGATCCACTTTTGATTGCGATTCGTTCTGTATAACGTTTACACTTTTGGTTGCTAATCCTGTCATTGATTTACACTTCCGCCATTTTCAGCCATTCAAATCGGTAGTAAATGCTACTAAAATCACAATAAATATCAACGTGATAAACATCCCTATCAGCCCGGCTACTATTACCCTGCCCCATCCAAAAAAGCTTCCGCCGGCGGCATTGTGGGCATTTATTTGAGCGCCCTGGAGATGCTCTGCCAGATAGTATGCAGCCCAGCAATAAGCAATGGGAAAGACTATATCGGGGATATTCACCGTTTGGGGGATAGAAATGAATAACGCCGTTATAGCAACAGTGGCCGCACTGGCGTAGATCCATGCGGCACGTGCCCTCCCGGCATCGCCAAAGGCTTTATAGTTCTGCGCAAAGTAATAACCGGCCACAAGCGGGCCACCCAGGAATGTACCAAACCTGATGTGGTTTGTAGTAAATAAGGGTGCGGTTGGTGCGGTGAGTTGTTGTTGTTCGTTTTGGATTTCCATTCTATAGATGTAAATATAAAAATATTTCCTGCCGGAAAAGGTCATTCCGAAAAGCATTCACGGGCCTCGACGCTAAACCGACATTCCCGCCAACTCCCGGCCCGCCCGCTTTGACGTTTGGGCCAACACTCGTTAAAAATTTTCCTCCTTGTCATCCTGAACGTAGTGAAGGATCTATTTTGAACTTTGCTTTCGAAGATGCTTGTCGGCGATTAGATGCTTCGCTATCGCTCAACAAGACAACTTTTTAAAGCCCGACAAATCGAACGCCACCGTCCTCCCTATGCTGGCGCACGCGGCCAAGTTTGCCTTATTTAATAAGTTCCCCCTCTTGCAAATCTCCCCCAAACATCCTTACATTTATAAAAGGGCAAAACAACAGCTGCCAGGCTGCTACGCCCGCGTTTTAATGTTGAATTAAAATAACCAATTATGAATGCGATACACAAAATTGAACATTGGGGCGATACCCATCACCCGGCCATTCTGGATCTGCTGCGGATAACTTTAGGCATCTTTTTATTTTTAAAGGGATACGGCTTTTTCCACAACATGGCTTTCCTGGAGTACACTATTCAAGATCAGCGCCTCATAAACCTCTCGCCAACGGCATTAGAAATTTTGATGTATTACATCACCTTTATGCACATGACGGGCGGCATCCTCATCGCCCTGGGCTTGCTAACACGCTTGTCATCTATATTGCAGCTACCCATCGTTATCGGTGCGGTATTTTTTATCAATATTTTTAAAACTACCCCAAATTCAGATCTGTGGCTGTCCATTTTCGCCTGTGTACTGCTGGTGATGTTCGCGTTCATCGGGTCGGGGCCGATATCGTTAAACAAGCTTTTGTCGTTACCCAATCGTTAATCGGCCTAAAATGCCGATATTAGCCTCAAACATCACACACCATGAAAACAGACTACGGCACCCTATCGCAAACCATCAACGGACTAAAAGAAGAAGGTTATACCTTAGATTTTAATATACAGGACGACCTGTTGGTATGCCCTGAAAGCAACACCCAGTTATCGCCAAACGATTTTGAGATTGACGGCGTATTCCGTTTCGAGGGAGAATCGAACCCTGATGACGAGGCTGTGCTTTACGCCATATCATCAAAAAAAGATGATGCAAAAGGCACATTGGTAAATGGGTACGGCATCTCTGCGGATGCCGCGTCGGACGCTTTGATCAAAAAATTAAGCACTCATTCATAGCCGTTTATAAATCTATTCTGCAAGTAGATTCATACTCATTAAAAGCCAAAAAAGCAATAATAGCTTCAAATAATATTTAATTATTATTCGTTCTAAATTGCTAAAAATGTGCAATTTATACGCTTACGCATTGGTATAGTACTTAAACTTGCACTATGGATAATTTTATGGCCGCCAGGTCGCAAATGGCATTGTCCCTGGGCTTTCACATTATATTTTCGTGCATAGGCATGGTAATGCCATTCTTTATGGCGGTATCGCATTTTTTATGGCTGCGTACGGGCAACCCGGTATACCAAAACGTAACCAAAGCCTGGAGCAAGGGCGTTGCCATATTTTTTGCGACGGGGGCGGTATCGGGCACTGTACTGTCTTTTGAGCTGGGCCTGCTTTGGCCAACGTTTATGAAACATGCCGGGCCTATCTTTGGTATGCCCTTTTCGTTGGAAGGTACCGCCTTTTTTATAGAAGCCATAGCTTTAGGGTTTTTCCTTTACGGATGGAACAGGTTTAACCGCTGGTTTCACTGGTTTACAGGCGTTGTAGTGGGCATCAGCGGCCTTACATCGGGCATATTGGTGGTAGCAGCCAACGCGTGGATGAACAGCCCAACAGGCTTCGACTTGGTGAATGGCAAGTACATCAACATCGACCCGATAAAAGCCATGTTTAACCCCGCCTGGTTTTCGCAGGCGCTGCACATGTCGGTAGCGGCCTTCGCGGCCACAGGCTTTGCCGTTGCGGGTGTGCATGCTTTGATGATCTTACGCAAACAAAACGTAAACTTTCACATGAGGGCTTTTAAAATAGCAGCCATATTTGGCGTGGTAGCCGCCATATTGCAGCCATTAAGCGGCGATATATCTGCCAAGATGGTAGCTAAAAGGCAACCAGCCAAACTTGCCGCCATGGAAGCGCATTTTGAGACCAAACCCTACTCGCCCCTTATTATTGGCGGCATACCCGATGTAAAAAATAAGAAAGTAGATTACGCCATTGAACTGCCCGGAATGTTAAGTTTTATGGTTTACGACGACTTTAAAACGCCCGTAAAAGGCCTCGACCAGATCCCGGTGGCCGACCAGCCGCCTGTTGCTGTTACGCATTACGCTTTCCAGATAATGGTAGCGCTGGGGATGCTGATGATGGGGCTTGGCGTACTCTATTTAATTGCCCTTTGGAAAAAGAAAAGCTGGTTTGAGAAGCATTGGTTCCTGAGGCTGTTCATCTGGGCAACGCCTATAGGTTTCATTGCCGTAGAAGCCGGGTGGACGGTTACCGAAGTTGGCCGCCAACCATGGATAATACAAGGTGTTATGCGCACCGCCGATGCGGTTACACCAATGCCGGGCATCAGCTATTCGTTTTACCTGTTTACGGCAGTATATTTTACCCTGAGCTTGGCGGTGATTTTTTTGCTGTACAGGCAAATAAAAATGGTACCCGAGATTTACGATAACCCTAAACCCGCAAAAGCATGATATACGTTGTTATTGTATTTTTATGGGTGGCGCTGTTACTTTATTTGGTAATGGGCGGGGCAGATTTTGGGGCGGGCATTATTGAGATGTTCACCTCCAACAAAAATAAATCGCGCACGCGGCGCATCATGTATAACGCCATAGGGCCTATATGGGAGGCTAACCACATGTGGCTCATCATTGCCATTGTGATACTGTTTGTAGGTTTCCCTGTGATATACGCTACCATGTCTACCTACCTGCACATACCGCTTACGGTGATGCTGATGGGGATTATTGCCCGTGGTACCGCGCTAACCTTTAGAAATTATGATGCCGTGCATGATAACATGCAGAAGGTTTACAACAAGATCTTTGTGTACTCCAGCTTTATAACGCCTTTGTTTTTGGGCGTTATAGCGGGCAGCGCAGTATCCGGCCGGGTAGACCCTCAGGCCACCAATTTTATGGATGCCTATATTTACAGCTGGCTCAACTGGTTCTCGGTTGCTATCGGCTTTTTTACCGTAGCGCTATGCGGTTTCCTGGCAGCCATTTACCTTATTGGCGAAACCCAGGATGATGCGGAACGCAAAAGTTTTATCCGCAAGGCAAAACTGATGAATATTGCCGCGGTTGTAGCAGGTTCGGTAGTGTTTATAGCATCGGTGAAAGAGAACATCCCGCTGGTGCAATGGGTATTTGGCAACTTTATTGGCGTTGCGGCGGTTAGCGCGGCTACTATCTCGCTGGTGGCGTTATGGTACCTTATCGCCAAAGGCAAACGATTTATCATCCGCGTACTGGCCGGTTTCCAGGTGACCATGATATTGCTGACCACTACCTATAAGCACTACCCAAACATCATTATCCTGAAACATGGCGGCCACCTCTCCCTTATTGAAGATCAGGGCGCAGAAAAAGCCATACAAGCATTGGGCATAGCCTTATTGGTAGGTAGTTTATTTATCCTGCCTGCATTGATCTATTTGATATGGAGTTTTCAGCAGAAACCGGAGGGTGAAAAGTCTGAAGTCTGAAGTTCAAAGTCTTTAGTCGATCTTCCGCATAAACAAAAAAGCCTTTAGCTTTAAGTCTAATTTGGCATCCACCAAACCCCAACTTAAAGCTAAAGACTTTCGACTTCAGACTTAGAACTTCAGACTAAAGACTACTTAACCTTCAACTCCTTGCCGGCAATATCTTCCCAGCGGTAGTAGTGAAAGGTGCGGTCGTCGCTCATTACCACAAACAGGCCGTGTTTAAAGGTGCCGTTTAAAGGCACGTTCACCACATCAGAGCCATCGCTTTGAGTGGCTTGCACGTTGGCAATTTTTAACAGCTTATGCTCAAACGGGTGTTGCTTTGTACCCTCGCGGCTAAAGATCTGGAAACGGTTTGCCCCCTGGTCGGAAACTAAGATATAACCCGTACTATCCGTCAGTTTATATATCGAGATCCCTTCATGGTCGGCTTTAAAACCTGTAGTGCCAAATATGGCCAATTGTTGGTTTCCCTTCTCCGGGTCGGCATAGTACTGGCGCACGCCGGTTTGCTCGTCCGAGTAATAGATGTATCCCAACTCATTATCCACCGCGATTGATTCGATCTCTTTTTTGCCGCTATACTCACCAAACTTGCGCACAAGGGTAGCTTTAACATTACCTGTGCCATCATCGCCCAGCAGATACTGCCAGATGTAGCCGCCTGTTTTTGGGCCATTCTTGCGGCCTACAATGGCGTACATTTTGCCATTTTTAGCGGTATAGATAGATATACCCATCAAATCGCGGTGTTCCATGCCTGTTTCGCCAACAAACACATCAATGCCGCCTTTATCTACCGGCTTCATATCCGGCAGGGAATAAATGCGCAGCTTATGGCTGATGCGCTCGGTAGTTATCGCAATATCTGTTGGTTTGCCGTTAAGCATCAACCCGTAAGCGAGGTCTACGTTGTTTGGACGCTGCAGGCCACGCACCACTTTATCCTTAATAATCTTACCCTGCAGGTCGAACACATATAAGGCGCCGTCGGCATCCTTATCTGTACCGATGATAAGGCTCTTGGTCGGGTCGGCTTTGTTCACCCAAATGGCAGGGTCATCGGTATCGTACTTAACAGCCTCGGTGATGATAACCGGCTTTATGGCATTGGTATCTGCCGCCGGCTTGCACCCCATTAACGCAAGCAGGGCCAGCGGGGCTAAAGAATATAAATTACTTTTCTTCATTCAATTATAGTTTAACACCGTAAGCACCAACATAAGTAGCAGGCTCGGGCGATACGTAGGTAAAACCGTTAGATGTGGTAATACCGGCTTTATGGTTACGGAAAAAGCCCGTAGTACCCTTTGTTAAGGCCGGTGAGTTGCCTTGCAGGTGAAAATCCCACGCGGTATTGAAATCAGCGCTTGATGTAGGGTTATTTAACGGAAAATTCACAAATTTAGGATCGTTATCACCAGCTTTAGTACCCCTTACGTCGTGCGCGCCGCCGGGAACAATATCATTTTTACCCAATTGAAACTGATCTACAGTGGCCTGGTCGAAACCGTAGTACCAGTTATAATCATTTTTAGAGCGGTTATCCTCAAGCTTTTTAGGGTCGCGTTTTATACCGAAACGGGTGTTAGCAAAAAGGTTATTGTACAGATCGGCGTGCACCGAGGTCTCTAACCAAACCGAGCCGCCTTTAGCCGTAGGCCTTCTCCAACCGGTATTCACCATGGTATTATTATATGCTACAATATAAGCCTGCGGGGTACGGTCGCCCGCGTTTGACAGTTTAAGGGCGTTGGTGTTGGTGCTGTAAACCAGGTTAAAGGCAACATCAGCCAAACAACCCGATTTAAAGTTCATGGCCTCGCCGCCGCTTAAGCCGGTAGTGTAAAACACATTGTTCGCAAAAATACTTCTGCCACCTTCAATATAAGTACAGTCTTCCTGAAAGTTACGGATGATGCTGTTTTGTACAATTAGCTTACCGTTTATGTTAGAGAACCAAAGGGCCGGCAGGTTTTCGCCTGCTGCCTGTTTGTACAATTTTAGTTTTACGGATGTCGAGGCATCTGAAGTTGTTGCACCACCGTATTCTAATATGGTATGGTCAAGCACCAGCTCTGAACAGGTTGGGGCTGCTAAGATCCCACCCCATAGTTTACCGAATTTATTTTCGTTGGTACGGTAAGCATCGCTCACGGTAAACTTAACCGGGTTATCTGCAGTACCTAACGAGTATAGGTTGCCTTGTACTACAACCTCGGGCTTGGCGGTTACATCCATTAACACGGTTACGCCTTCTTCAATGGTCAGGCTCTGCCCTGCGGGGATAATAATATCTCCCTTTATTTCGTGTACGCTGCCTTTTAACCATACACCCGATACCTCACCAATGGCCGAGCCATTAGTAGGCGAAGTGTCTACGCCTTTATTAGCTTTTTGACAACCGGTAAATGCCAGTGTGCTTAGGGCTAATGCTGCTAAAATTTGTTTTAATTTCATCTTATTTATGTTTGAATATCTTGTTATCGGCTTAATTGAATTTGTACCTAACGCCTATCAGGTAGCTTTGTCCGTAAGAGTCGTTGCGGATCAGCGTTTGGCCATTTGATACCACATTCTCCTTAATTTCATTATTAGCCGGGTTGGTGCCTTTTATGTAAAGCTTGGTTGGTGTGTTAACGATGTTACCTGCCTTTACAAATACGCTGATGTTGTTTTTGAAACGTTTCTCGGCAGATGCATCTACCTGAACAAATGCCTTTTGCCACAGATCGTTATTAAGGAATTGCGATACGGTGTTAATGCGCTCGCCGGTGTAAGCACCCGCTAACTGCACATCCCAGCCATGCTTGGTATCTTTATACAATAACGACAGGTTACCAACGTGTGCCGACTGCCCGTAAAGCGGGCGGGTTTGGTCGACCAAAAATGGCTCGGGGTTACCCGTGGTTTCGTTTATCCTTCTCGATTTTTTTGGCGTGGTAATGCGCGAATGGGTGTAGGTATAATTGGCCTTGATACCAAATTTGTTAAAGAATTTGATGTAATCGATCTCGGCACCGTAGTTATTGGCTGTACCAAAGTTACCCGGGGTATAAAAAATATCCTGCGGGCGTGTAGCATCCGACTGGAAGGTAAACTCGATAGGGTCTTTGATCCTTTTGTAGAACGCGCCTACCAGCAATTGCTCTGATGCACCCGGGAATAGCTCGTAGCGCAGGTCATAGTTATCGGCATGGGCACGTTTCAGGTCGGGGTTACCACGTTCTTCGTACTCTTCATTAACAATTTTACTTGGTACGATCTCGTAAAAGCCCGGGCGGTTTAATGCCTTGTAGTACGATGCATGTAACTGCGCTTTATCTGTTAAATGATACTTTAAGTTTGCGCTTGGCAATACATCTGTATAAACCTGGCTGCCTACGGGCCTTGTTTCACCCTGTGTAAATAACAGGTTATAGCCCTGGTCGGTATGCTCTACCCTTGCACCGGCAATAAGCTCCAGTTTGTTAGATGTAAATTTAAACATACCATATCCCGCGCTTGTTTTCTCATACGCGTCATAAGTAAGCGGGTTATTTACACCACCCTGCGGGTTGCTCACCTCCAGGTTCAGATCGGTGTAGTTAGCAAAGTCTACGCCGTATAAAGGTGCCCTTGTTTCGCCTGTAGCTGAACCCGGAACCGGTACCTGTGTTGCGTAAAGATAGTACCTGTTTAAATAGCTGCTTCTTTGTTTATCGCGGTATAAACCACCTGCCATGAAATCTATTTTATTATCATTGGCTGCTTTTACCGTGTAAGTAAGGTCTAAATAACCTGCCTTATCTTCATCGGTGTTACGCTCCCAGCGCCTTTCGATAGGGTTGGTGTTTACCAATGATAGTTTGGTTATCTGGTCGCCTGTTTTTAACGCATTAAGGTTTATTGTAGCATTGTCGGGAACATCGTTTTTGGCTGATGAGTATACCCCCGACCATTGTATCTTAAACTTACCGTCAAATAACTTGTGATCGCCATGCAAGGTAGTGTTGTAGATCTGTTGCTCGGTCAATCGGCTGCGTGTGCTGTAAACCAGTTCGGCATTAGCGCCGTTGCTGCCGTTGTAAATGCTGCTGCTATAGTTGGTGTTAACCTGATCGCGCAGTTGCTGGTTCTTCAGATCAACGTATACATTGTATAAGCTTAATTTATTGTTGCTGTCAAACACGTAATCCAATTTACCATGCAAGCCTAAACGCTTTTGCTGCTCAGAATATTCGCGGTAGCTTTTGCTGGTAATTTTAGCGTAATCATCCAAACCAACAACCTCCGAATTATAAAAAGTGCTGTTGTTGCCACGATAAGTATTCTGGTAACTACCCGCTAAAACAACACCCAGTTTACTGTTGAAAAAACGCTGACCTATAGACATACTCCCAACCATGTTTGGCGCGGGCTTTTTAGAGGTATAATCAAAGGTGCCTTTAGAAAAATCGGCCTGGGTTGCTTTGTACTTGCTGCCATTTATATCATAAGGCGATTTATGGTTGATGCCCGATGCATCGTAGCTGGTAAAATCACGGTCGAAAAACAACTGGCTGTAACCGGTAGCGATATTAGCGTTGATCTGGAAATGATCGGGCGCGTTTTTCATCACCATATTTACTGCACCACCTATCGCGTCGCCCTCCAAGTTTGGGGTAAGGGTTTTGTATACCTCCAGGCGGTCTAAAAGATCCGCCGGGAAAAGATCCAACGGTACATAACGGTACCTGTTATCCGGGCTTGGGATCTTCACGCCGTTTACCAGCGTATAGTTATACCGCTTATCCATACCGCGAAGGATGGCATATTGCCCATCACCATTGCTGTTACGTTCTATAGACACACCCGATACACGCTGCATAACATTGGCAACGGTAAGGTCGGGAGATACCTCGATGGCGCGGCCCGATACGATGTTCATTACCTGTGTGGCGTTCTGCTCAATACGGCGGGCATCGCGCTCGTTAGAGCCGCTTGCTGTAGCACGTACAGTAACTTCGCCCAGGTCCTTAGAGGCGCTTTCCATGTAGATCTTTACATGGTCGTTATCCTTTTCTTGTACGGTAATTTTAGTGGTAATGGTTTTGTAGGTAATGTAGCTGATGCGGAGGGTTGCCGGCCCCGCAGGTACACCCTTTATCTCGAACGAACCATCCAGCCCGGTGCTGGTGGCTTTGCCGCTGCCCTCTAAAACAACGGTTGCCCCTACTAAGGCTTCGCCCGATTGCTTATCATAAACATGGCCTTTAATTTTTGCCGCGCTTGCTATGGTAGCACAAAAAAGCAGCGGTAACAGGATCTGTAAAAGTTTATTCATTGCTGTGTGATAACGTCCTTATTTATTTTTGACGCCGCAAAGGTGTGTTACATCCCATCATAAAAAAAATTTAAGGCGTTACCATAAGGCAACACCGTTACACAGCACGTATATCAAAAAGCAACATAACATCATAAATAATTGATAAACAATAAATTATAATAAATAAATTCCTCCGTTATCATTCCATTACCGTTACATTAAGATAATGTTAAGTGGTAAATATCGAGTAAAACATTACTTTGTGGAAGTGTCTTGTAACGGTAGCCTCACTCTGCCCTCTCCAAAGGAGAGGACTTTTAAGACATTGTTCAGAACCCTCTCCTTTGGAGAGGGCAGGGTGAGGCCTACAACGCCTGTATAAACGCAGTCAAATTATCGCCCTGCGGGATGTTCAATTTTTTACGCAGCCTGTAGCGGGATACCCGCAGACTATCGGTAGAGATGCCCAGTAAGGTGGCAATATCATTCGAATCGAGGTTGATGCGCAGCAGGGCAATGAGGCGCATATCTGCGGAGGTAAGTTCGCTGCTGTATTTTTTAATGTTATCAAAAAACTGCTGGTGCACCTGTTCAAAAGCCGTGGTAAACTCCCTCCAGTGTTGCTCGTGGTTAAAGCTCTCGTTTATTTGCAGTATCAACTGCTGCATCTGCTTCTTCTGGTCGCGTTTATCATCTTTAACCATTGCCTGCAAGCTGCTGCGCAAATGCTCTAAAAACTGGTTGTTTTTGATGAGGTTGAGGGTATGGGTAGAGAGTTCGCGGCTTTTAATATCCAGTTGCTGTTTCAGGCTCTCCTCTTCCAAATGCTGGTTTTTGAGTTCCAGCTGCATCAATTCGTGCTCGGCCTCTTTTTGTTTGGCAAGTGCAAGCTGGTCTTTTATTTTAAGGCGCTGGCGGCTAAATATTACCATACCCAGTATCACCAATAAAACAACCACCACAACTACAGCCACCGTAATAATGCGGTTTATTTTACGGATGTTGTTGAGGCGGTTTATCTCGTCGCTCTTCTTATTTATATCATACAGCACCTGTAAAAAGGCTGTTTGGTTAACCCCATCTTTAGAATACACCTCAAGCGAATATTTACGGCTCAGTTCGGCATAGTGATACGCGCTATCCATCCGGTTCATTAATTCGTAAGCCTTGCCCAGGTCCTTACTGCACGATGCCAGCTGGTAAATGTTGCCCGTTTGCTGTGCCATGGCCATCGCCCGGCGCGATTCTTTAATACTCTCGGGATACCTGCCGCTTTTGCGCAGTATATCGCCCAGGTTATTTACCACCTCTATAGTGCCTATATCGTTATGCTCCTCTTTATACAATTGCAGCGAACGGTTAAAGCAGGTATAAGCACTATCGTATTTGGCCAGGTCCTCGTAAATGCTGCCCAGGTTCTCATAAATTTTGGCGGCGCCTTGCTTGTAGTTGGCTTTAGTGAAGTTTTTTAAAGCGAGGTTTTGATAATAAAAGGCGCTATCGTACTGCTTACTTTTCTCGTAAAGGTGGCCGATGTTGCCCAATATTTCGGCCCGGCCTTTAAGGTTGTTGGTTTGCTGATAAATAGCCAGCGCCTTGTTATACATGGCCCGCGATCTGTCCAGCTGTTTATTGTAGTAATACAACACCCCCATTTCACCCGTGTTGGCGGCCAGCCTGTCCAGGTTTTTGCCCGCGCTAAAGATCTTGTCGGCATGTAAATAAAACTCTAATGCCTGCGCATAGTGGCCCTGGTAATAACAAATTTGACCCATTTGCTGCAGGCAAATACCCTCGGTAAGCGGGTCGTTGCGGTCAATGGCCTGCGCGTGCAGTTTTTTAAGGATGATGAGTGCCGAATCCGGGTGTTTTTGGCTTAGCGAACGGGCGGATAATAACTCTTTATCCTGCGCGCGGGTAACGCCTGATGTAAACAGGCAGGTAATAAGCAGGAATAAGAATAAACGTTTGGCCATTTGTTACGTGGTTAGCAAAGCTTAACAAATGAACCGTTTTAATATTAAGTTAATGTTAAGCAATTGCGTGCGGGGCATATCCTCCCGGCTTGGTGCCATTGCCCATTTCTAAAATTATGCTGTTATTGCCCTGATAGGGTTCATGTGATGACGGGGATTGCTGCCCTTCGCTGCGTTTAAACACCAGGTTGCTTACATCATTAAAATAAGTGTGTGCCAATTGCTCCCAGCTTAACTGCCTGCTTATTTTTAAGCCTTCGGCAGATAACTGGATGCTGATGATCTTGTTGTTAAGGATCAGTTCAATCTTTTCTACATAGTCGGCAGCATCATATGGGCTGCATTTAAACCCGTTTATGCCTTGCTCAATAAAATCTTTAGAGCCGCCGCCATCGGCAATTACGCAGGGCAAGCCCGATGCCATGGCCTCTACCACCACATTACCATAAGTTTCGGATACGGATGGGAACAGGAAAACATCTGCAGAGGCATACAGGATGGACAGGTAAGCATGATCTATTTTACCTGTAAAGGCTGCCTTGGGCATGCGTTCCTGGCAGGCCTGGCGGGCTATACCATCGCCCACAATTAAAAAATTGACTGGTGTGCCGCGCTCCTGTATCAGGTCGTAAATATTGAAAAGGGTTTCGAGGTTTTTCTCCCAAACCAGTCGGCTCGCGAAAATAATAGTGGGGTTGCTGTTTCCCGTTAAACGCTTGATAAGGTTACGTCCGCGTTTATAGGGCGAAAAAAGCCTGATATCCATCCCCCGTTTCCAGATCTTCATTCGGGCGGGTTCGATGCCCATGTCGCAAAGTTCGCCTTTAATACTCTCTGAGGGTACGTAAACCTTATCGCACCGGTTATAAAAACTTTTGTGGCCTTTGGTTATGCGTTTCTTTACGCCATTAATGAGGATAGGGGCATATTTAAAGTAATAATCTACGTAAGATATAAAATGGGTGTGGTAAATGCTGATGACCGGCAAACCGTTGCGGTTGGCATAGCTAAGCCCGAAATTACCCAGAAAGGATGGCGTAGAAAGGTGAACAATATCGGCACCGAAAGCCTGTAGTTTGGCATTCAACTTTTTTTGGGCCAGCACCGGCAAGGCTACCGAATAGCTTGCATTAAGCGGGACAGATACTTTGGGTACCCTGATACCATCGAACGCTAAGATCTTATCGGGCCCGGCACCGTAAATAAACAGGTACTCAAACTTTTGGGTATCTATCCGTTTTATAAGCTGGTATATGGTGCGCACCGCGCCGTCAAAGTCCTCCACCAGTATATCGGCAAAAAACGCGACCTTAATTTTTTTCAAGGCTTCTCCTTTTCACAATAAATCCCACTACCAACTACCCCACTGCTACAGCGAGTGCGAGTGCTGGTTCTTTTGTTTTAGCCGTGGCCTTACCAGCCTTTTTTGTTCGTGGGTACGTTTTACCGGTACGCGCGAGGCGGCCCATATTACAAATGCCGCAATAAGTAGCATTGCCAGATCAAGCGATGAATATCCCATTTCCATTTGTTTTATGTTTAACAATATAAAGCTACGGGCTTAGTATAACAGGAATGTTAGGGGCGTGTTATTAAATAAACAAGTGCTACAACTTGTTAGAATTTAGTCTTGGGTTTTGACTGGCGTTAACCTGGTAGGTAAAAATTTCGTTCTGCTCGTTTACTTCTACAATGCGGTAGCCCCGGTAGTCGGTGCCCCAGTCGCCGCCAATGTGCGAATCGAAAAAGTGCGGGAATTTGTCGCCGGTATAGCGCACGCCATCCAGCAAATGATCGTGCCCGTGAAAGGTGGCCTTTACATTGGGGTAGCTGTGCAGCAGGCTTACGGTTTCGGGGCAATCTAAAAAACCCTCGTTTGGCTGCCACTTAACGGGCGGGATATGCAGCACTACAAACACTATCTTTTTATTGGCAAACTTATCCAGCGAGGCTTTGATGAACGCATTATCGGGGCAAACGTATTTGCCCCGGGTATCGGCAGTGTTGGCTAATACAAAGGCAATGTCGCCGTGCTCTACGGTGTAGTGGTCTTCGTAGTTAAAAACGCTTTTCCAAACGGTGCTGTCGGCATAATCGTGGTTGCCGGGGATGGTTTGGTAGGGCACGTTCAACTTGTCGAGGTATTTGGTTTTGACCTCGGGGAGCAGGTCGGGGCGGTTATGCACCAGGTCGCCGTTAATGATCACCATATCCAGGTGGTTTTGGGCGTGGTCGGCGTTAAGCCATTTAACCATATTGGCCGTGTTTTCGGCAAAGTTGGTGCCCGGCTGCCCGTAGTGGATATCAGACGCCTGCGCGAACCGCAGCTTTAACTTTGCAGGCTTGCTGGTGTATGCGTTCCACACGTTTGCGAAGCTGTTGATGGCAGGCAGCAAAAACACACCCGCCAAACCCGTGGCGCCGGTGGCAATGAACTTACGGCGGTTAAACATATAGCTAAATGTAAAGAGTTTAATCCTATTACATTACAAAACTATGTTGGGAGAAATATTTTAAGGTTAAGGGAATGTTATGGTTTGGGGGAGGAGGAAACGCAATAGCAGTGTAATAAGTTACGCTAGCCCCGCTTTCCCTGTAAGCCGCTGTTATAAGCGGGCTTTTCGTGGAATCGGTTTAGGTGGGGCGATGTTCACAAACGGGTACACTTGCGGGAGCGGGCGGTGTAATTTGTGTTAATATTAACTATTTTTCCACATTCTACCAATTTATTTAGTATTTATATTTAATATACTGATATTTATATAATTACAAAATAAATAAAGATGCATAACTAAAATAAATAGCAATAATTAAATCAAAATATTATGGGGTCTGGAAAAAAACGAAAAGACAATGATCAAGTTATAATTAGGATACCAAAAGCAATAGAGTCAAACATTCCGGCAGATTCAGGTGAACAAGCTGCAGAAATTTGCAAACCTTCTTTTGATGTTGTGATAACCAACAAAGCTTTTACGATTAAGAACGTTTCTGTCGAGTTAGTCTTAATCGACAGTAGATATCGGGTCTATTTATCCGGTACAGAACTTGCTAAACTTACCGATAGGCAATCAAGTATGATAATAAAATGTGGAGAATTAGGAGTTAAATATAAAGGCAGTATAGTAGAAGAGAAAGGAGAAACTTATGCAAGATTTCTTAGAGTTGCCTAATAATCCATCTTTATTTGCATTGTCTTGTGATGTAATAAAGGGCAAATTTGAGCCTGTGATAAAAGCTGAAGAAGCTTATCAGGTTTCAAAAACTTGTGAAAATCCCTTTAGAAAAAACATTGTTACATGTAAAGACATTCGCCTTAGTGTATTTGTCGATGAGGTTCAAGGACTTGACCTTGATACTGAACTGCAGACCGTTTGTCAAGAGCTACCATTTTACATTCCTGTTTTCGATAAAAATGTAAAAGCAATTCCTAATATTTCCAAAGAATTCCCATTTGTTGCATTATCCCTAAACGATATAACCTCAAGCGGAATCATTCATAAAGCAGGTTGTTTACACGAAGAAAAAAGTGTTGCACTTAAAGGAATGATGTTGCAAACTCCATGTTTTAAAAATTCAAAAATCATTTTGTTTTCGTCAGGTGCAGATAACCTAATTGAATCAGTATGGTACAAACGAGACGATATTAAATTTTTTAATCGTATTGCTAAAATGGGTTTTTATGCGGCCACAGGTTTTAACTTTTCTTTGTTTGTTGGAGAATGCTCATTTTCCCATGCGTTAAATATGAAAAGAAGTTTAGCATCTTCATCGCTTTATGAGCAGGCAGGTGTATTAACTATTCCACATATGTATGCTTTAAACAAGTTCCAAGTCGCAAGATGGTGTGCTTGGTTAAAATCAAATCCAAGCGTAAGTTATTTTACAGTCAATTGCCAAATTCAACGTTCTAAACAAGAAATAGCACAAGTAGTTCAGGCTATCAGGTCAATTCTTAAATCAGTTCCATCTGTTCACGTATTAGTACATGGCTTTCCCATAGATAAAATCAAAGCTTTTGAAAATGATATTTTAAGAGTGCATTTTGCTGATATGTTACCACTAAAAAAAGCGTTTAATTATCGCAGAATGGTTTTTGATGCGCAAAATGTAAAACTAAGAATTACACATGATGATAGCGTTTCAATAGCTGAATTGGTTGCCCATAATTTCTCTGAAAAAAGAATGTATATAGATTATGTAAGAAAACAAATGATAGTAAATTACAAACTTCAAGCTAAATCTGTGGCTTAGTATAATCCCCCCCTTGTCGCAATCCACCCCTATTTCGTCGCTTTTACACAGCGCGGGATGCTTAAATATCTTCGATGTTTGTATACTCAATCAACCCAAACATGAAAATATTTAAAGCACCTTACACTTCAACCCTTGTATTACTTGTAGCCATGCTTTTTACAACATTGCAGGCTAACGCGCAGCAAAGCAAGCCTGTTGCCAGCGGCTATGCGCCAGTTAATGGTATTAAGGTTTATTATGAAGTGTATGGCCAGGGCAAGCCCTTGGTTTTACTGCACGGCGCTTTCATGACCATAGCGGGTAACTGGGCGGAGATGATCCCCGAGTTATCAAAAACCAGGAAGGTGATCGCCATTGAAATGCAGGGCCACGGGCATACGCCCTACTCGGACAGGAGTTTAACCCACCTTAATTTAGCAAACGATGTAGCCGGCATAATGGACTACCTGAAAATTGACAGTGCCGATGTTGCTGGCTATAGCATGGGTGGCTCGGTGGCCTACCAGTTTGCTATACAATATCCAAAAAGGGTGAAAAGGTTGGTCATTATTTCTTCTACCTATAAAAGCAGCGGCTGGTTGCCCCAGATAGCCGCCGCGTTTAAATCGTTCACGCCCGAAATTTTTGAGAACAGCCCCATGCATACCGCCTACATCGCCGTAGCACCCGACAAAACCAAATGGAAAAACTTTATTGAACAGATGATCGTGTTCGCGGGCCAGCCGTTCGACATGGGCGACGATAATATCGCCAAAATAACTTCGCCGGTGTTGCTCATTGCAGGCGATAACGATGGCCTGGATAAGGTTGCACTCATGAAAACCTATCAGTTATTGGGTGGCGGCGTATCTGCCGACATGGCACCGATGCCTAGATCGCGCCTGGCCATTGTACCTTCCCAAAGCCATGTAAGCCTGATGGAGCAAACCAAAACCCTGTTAGGTTACCTGAACGGATTTTTAAAGTAAAACCACACACCCTAAACAATTAAGTTTAACGGTTGTATTTTACTATATAAACAGCTAATTTGCTAAGCATTAAAGCTGTAGATATAAACCGTTAAAGTTTAGGTTATGCAAAATCCATTCAAAAAGAAAATAAAAAGGGACTTTTAATTGGGGTAGCCCTTGGGGCTTTGTTGGCAGGCGCCGCCCGGTATTTTTATAAACGCAACAAAGGCGAAATAGACGCGGCTACCGGAGAAATTACAGACCAGGCTAAAGATTACCTGCAAAAGAAACGTAACCGTATCAAATCGGGGTTGAAAGGTTTGTAAGCTTTGCTTACCGATAGATGATTATACTACTGTAATCAGCTATATAATCCTCACGCCGGCATCATATCTTGAACGTGAACACCCAATCAATGCAGATTGTATTGATTAGCACTATCATCTTCCCACTACGGCAGGTGCATATTTATCTTCCTTAAACTTTTCCACCCTTAAAAAAGGGTAAATTCACCCTGTAAAACCGCGTATAAATACCTGTTTTTCAAATATTTAATATTAATGGCTATACTAATGGTTACATTTAAAAACCTAAACTGTAACCATGAAAACTCCCCTACCACAAAAAGGTGCGGATGGCTTTTACCATCCTACTACCCAGGAACAGATCATCGCGCTTGTTAACCAGGCATCGCAGGAAAATATCGGCATTCGCTGCCGTGGTGCCGCCCATTCCCTGGCCAGGGCCATTTACACCGACCCCGGCGCCGGCGAACCGCCACTGCCTAACGAGGTATCTGAACAACAACCCCCAATTGGCCCAAACATCAACATTATGTTTGACCAGTATGCCAAACTGGAATGGATTGATGAGGCCGCGGGTATCATAGAGGTTGAAGCCGGCATCCACCTGGGGTACGACCCCGAAGACCCTACCGGTACTTCTACTTTAGAAAACAGCCTGCTTTACCAAATTTTTAACAAGGGCTTTACCCTAAGCGATCTTGGCGGTATATCGCACCAAACGGTAAGCGGTTTTTTAATGACGGGCTCATCGGGCGGCTCGTTATGGTACGGCATCGAACAAAATATAACAGGACTGTGCATGATAGACGGCAACGGCAATGCCGAATGGTTTACCGATGAGCAGGACGAATTTGGAGCTATATCATTGTCGCTGGGCCTTTTAGGTATTGTGAGCAAAATACGGCTAAAGCTCGAGCCTAATTACTTTATATATGGCCAGCAAATAACTTACCCTACCACACCGGCGGCTTGCCCTATTGACCTGTTTGGCCCAGGCACCTCTGATAAACCCTCACTGGAGGATTATTTACTAAAAACCCCTTACTCCCGCATACTTTGGTGGCCGCAGGAAAAGGTAGAGCGGGTAGTGATATGGGAAGCATCGCGCGGGGCGGCAATGCCAGTGTTTGACCCTGCCCCCTACGAGGAATTTGCCGATAATAATTTTGCAAGCAATGTAGAGCAGCTGGGCGCATCAATGCTTTTTACCATGCTTGGCAACAGCAAATTCGCGGTGGTATGGCATAAGCTTAAACCTTCTTTCGCAGAGTTTAGGCACCTTACCGAACTTTCGTGGGGAGGCGGCTTTCTGGCTAAAGTATTTGCCGCTATCATCACCTTTATCCTTAAGATCATCGGTTTCCTGCTTACACTTTTCATGATGACCTTCCCATCTGTACTGCATGCGCTTTACCCGGTGGTTGTAGATGTGCTGCAGCCGCTTACCAAAAAAGGTAAAGGCCAGCTGTTTATGGATTACACCTACAGCAGCCTGCCAATGGATAACGGCGCGAACGACGTGTTGATGGGTACCGAATTTACCGAGATCTGGATTCCGCTATCGGATACGCAACGCGCCATGCAACTGCTGGATACGATGTTTAAAGAAGGCAAGTTTGCAGCTACAGGGTATTACTCAACAGAACTTTACGCGGGCAAACAAAATAGCTGCTGGCTAAGCCCGGCATACCAACGGAATGTTTTCCGGATAGACTTTTTTTGGTTTAGTACCAACGAGGGTAACCCCGCCGCACGCGATGGTTTCTTTAGCCAGTTTTGGGAAAGGCTGGAAAAGGAACAGATCCCCTTCAGGCTGCATTGGGCCAAGTTTTTACCGGAGTATGATTTCGGGCATTGGGCAAGCTACTTCCGCTCGCAATACCCGCGCTGGGACGATTTTATGGCCCTTAGAGCCAAAAGAGATCCAAAGAATATATTCCTGAACGACTATTGGTCGCTCCACCTTTTTGGCAAACCTAAGACTGAACTGGTTAATAAAGAAGCGGGTGAAGCACAGCCCGGCAATTTGCAGGCAACTAATTAACTAACCCACTTAAAAGTATTCATATGAAAAAGACATTCATTATTGCGGCGATATGCCTGGCATCTTTTTTACTGCTTAGATGCGATAACAAAACAAAAAACTTTGCGGTTACAGCTCCTGTTGATACCAATTTCACCATCAACTTTAGCCCAAGGCCACCTACCGACCTTGACACCGGCGCAGGCGAGCGTGAACTTTCGCAATTTGCCTGGGAAGAGTTTTTAGCGCTGAACTGGAAATCGAGCTTTAATACCAACAGCAAAAGGGATTACCCGGATAGTACGTGGTCATATAAAGACAGCAGCGCCGCCTACCCCGAACTTAACGTGTGGGAAACATTCGCCCATCGGTCGGAACTGCGGCCCTACAGCGACCAGATGCAGCCTTTTAACAATGCCCCTCATTATAGTTACGGTAATGCCCCCTCACCCGCTACCCCATCGTCAAGTTTTACATTGTTTAACAACCTCGATGAAAATAACGAGATCGGTTCCTGCGATATGTACGCGCATGTAAACCTTTACAAAAAGCAATATCAGGTTTTATATGAAGCTAAAGTAAACAGCAGCGAATACAACTACATCTTAAACACCTACCCTACCAAAGCCAGGCTGCTGCAAGCTACAAGCAAAACCGCCGAAAACATTGCCAAATACAATGCCTACTACCCTAATCCATCAACCATAGCGAATGATAACAGCACCTGCGATTGCCCAACATCGGCAAACGTAGTATGCCTGCCCTGCAGCAGTGGTAAAAAAACCGGGGCAATAGAAATAAAGGCCGCGTGGCGGATGCTTACACCAAAGGATGATTCAACCAAATTTTTTACCCGTAAGGTTATTTCTTATGCTAAAGCACCGGGCGGAGGTGTTGTGTATCATAACTCAACTTATGCACTTATAGGTTTACACATCATCCAAAAAACAGTGAATTACCCGGCTTTTATATTTGCCACGTTTGAGCATGTAAACGTTATTCAGGATAGCATGGGCTATGCGCTGCTTAAAAATGGCGTAGAAACCGGCGGTTTAAAAACCCCTTCGCGTGACCCTATAAGGCCAATAACACAGGCCGCTACAGATTATGTACATAGTAAACTCCCGGCAAACTCCATATGGCGAAACTACAGGCTGGTTGGTGTGCAGGCCAAACCCGTTAATTACCCGGATACGACCAACAAGAAAACTAATTTCTTCCTGTCCAACTATGTAGTTGAATCTGACACCACCTTAAGCCACTTTAATGGCGGCGGTATTGATTCGCCTCATAATCATCGCCCTAACCTGCTGTTTAAAGGCAAGTTTATTAGCATGGGTGGCTGCCAGGGTTGCCATGGTGTAACCCAAAAAAATGCGGGGACAGACTTTTCCTTCCTGCTGGATACAGTCGGTAAGCCCATTCTTACCCCCGATATCGGCAATGTAAACACTTTATCAAAATTAGCGCAATACATCAATGCTAACAAACATGCTGAGACCCGCATAAGATTTATAAAGGCGGCCCTGGCAAAAAAAGCGGCAAAACCCTGATCAGGTCATCAGAAAACAAAATTGACCAACAAAATATCATTAAAAAACATAACCTAAACTATACAACAAAATGAGCGAACAATTAAAACGTTTTGGCATGGGTGCACAGTTTGTGCCCGCAGACACACTTGGCGATTCGGAACTTGGGCCTTTAAAACAATTGGTAGGCGAATGGGAAAGCGTGGTGATAACCACACCTGCCGGCGGCAACACCCCAAGCGGATGGAATGTAATATCGGTACCAGGCCCGGGCGGGTTTATTTTTGAGGTGATCCCTTATAAAGAGAACCTTAAATTTTCTACCGTAGCTGTTAGTGCCGGTAACCGCGGCCCTGTACTTAACGGAAACCAGTTTGACCAGCAGATATTCGGCTTATTTTACGAGCAGCAGATCATCAGCGTTTGCGATACCGATTTTTGCAACACAAGGGGGTTTAGTAACGGCCAGGTAATACACGCCGAAACAGGCCTGTTACTTTTCGTGACCAATTTTAACGGTGGTTTTAACATCGCCCGCTTAGGCACTATCCCTCATGGCAATGCTGTGCTGGCACTGGGCAAATCAATAGATGTAACATCGCCCGGCACTGACTTTTTTGAAAGCACATCTGCCGAATGCGTGCACCTGGATGGCAGCCCTATTACCGTACTTGGGTATAACGACACTATTATTGGGGTGCGGCAATTCCCCGAGTTTGCACAGTCAGACCCGAACAGTTTCCTGAAAACAACTCTGGATGGTATTGTTGGAAGCGGATCGATAACCGACATGACCGTGCTGGAAATGTCTACCAAACACCCGGATGCTACGGGCGGCATACTTAACATACCGTTTATCCAAACCAATGTTACAGCAACTTCTATGGACGCCATTTTTTGGATAGAGAATATCAGCGGCGGCAGCGAAACAGAGCTTTTACAATACACACAAACCATAAACCTGGTATTCCCGGCAACCGGAACAGTTGAACCTATTATTTGGCCGCACATCACCGTAAGCACATTAAAGCGTATGCCGCAAATAGTTACTACAGGTGCCAAGCAATTCGCTGCAGAGGCATTAACAGAAAACGTGACAGAAACACCGGGCGTTCCGCAACTATAAGGCAGTTAAACATCACCTAACCTTTTTATAGTATATTATGATCAACACTATTAATAATCTAAGAAAGATAACACTCAACCCGGGTTTCCAAAAAGACGCGGATTTGGATGTAGCTATAGTTGGGGCCGGCATGTCCGGCCTCTACTCGGCCTACCGTTTACATACCGGTACAACCCACGGCAAGGCCCATCCGCCAAAAAAGGTACAGATATTTGAAATGGGCGACCGCATTGGCGGCAGGCTGCAATCTGTAGTATTGCCCGGCATGACCATCTCAGGCGAACTTGGTGGCATGAGGTACCTTACCTCGCAGCAAATTGTTACCCAACTGATAGAGAATGTTTTTGCGGACGAATTAACTCCCATTAAGTTTAGTATGGGAGAAGCCGCCAACCTGTTGTTTTATTTACGTAAACAAAGGTTTAGGGCAAGCGCCTGGCAAAAAGCGCAGGATAACGGCACAACATTCCAAACACGTTATTATTTAAATGACGACGACCAGGGCTTTAGCGCCGACCAGCTGTTTAACAAAGTTATTTATGAGGTATTAACTGCCGACCCATGGTTTGTAAAAAATTACGGCGCAACTGTTAGCCAAACAGGTTACTACACGTACAACTTTACCATAGATGCCAGGCAGTGGGACGATATTAAGCCTAACCTCACCTATTGCTTTGAAGGGCCATATAAAGGCAAAAAAGTAAATGATATTGGTTTTTGGAACCTGGTTAAAGACCAGATCTCGGAAGAAGGGTATACATTTCTGGATGAGGCCGGCGGGTATTTTTCTAACACCATCAACTGGAACGCCGCCGAAGCATTCCCCTATATGGTGGGCGATTTCTCGAACGCAGAAGTAACTTACAAAACTATTGATGGCGGGTACGACCTGATAGCCTATGCCCTGGCGCAGCATTACTTAAAAAATGACGGCGCCGAAATATGGTCGGAAAATAAATTACTCTCTGTTCATCATTCCACAAACAGCAAACGGAGGTACAAATTAAGGTTCCTGAATATTAGCAGCGGCGAAGAGTATAATGTATTTGCCGATAAGGTGATACTGGCCATGCCACGCCGTTCGCTTGAACTGCTTGACCAAACCGGCCTGCCTTTTACCGATAAAAGATTTAACTACCACCTGGAATCGGTTATTCTGGAGCCTTCGTTTAAGTTACTGATGGGCTTTGAATACCCATGGTGGAAGAGTATGCTGGAGACAGATTCCGGTCATTCCATTACCGACCTGCCTATGAGGCAGTGCTACTATTTTGGCACCGACCCTGATAATTCTCACTCTCTTTTCTTATCAAGCTATAACGATATGCGTACAGTTACCTTTTGGAAAGCCCTTGACGATAACCACGAGGACTTTGAACCACGGGCAACCCAATTAACCAGTTTAAAAGCCCTAACACCGCTAAAAGATAAAGCATCTAAATTGATGGTTGCCGAAGCGATGAGCCAGGTAAGGGAACTACATGGCGCCATGCAAATACCGGAGCCTTACGTGGCGCTATATAAAGACTGGGCCGATGACCCGTACGGGGCCGGCTACCACGCGTGGAAAGCAGCTTACAACATAGAAGAAACCATGAAATATATGCGCAACCCCTGCAAAGGCGAGCAAATATACATTTGCGGCGAAGCCTACTCCGATCAGCAGGGATGGGTAGAAGGAGCTTTTTGCGAGGCAGAGAAAATACTTCGCGATCATTTTTCATTTAACCTGCCAGAGTGGCTTTCAGAGAAATATTATTTAGGCTGGTAAACAAATTCATCTAAAATGAAAAGAACATACGATGTCATCGTTATTGGTGGCGGGGCCATCGGTTTATCGGCGGCAAATGAAGCGGGTAAACGCAAATCATCGGTACTGGTGCTGGAGCGGTTTAGCTTTTTAAACCAGCGGGGAAGTTCGGCAGGTATATCACGGCAGTACAGGGTACCCTACCCGGATAAATACATGGTGCAAATGGCTTTAGACACCGTGCCCTACTGGGACAAACTACAGCAAAGCACCCCGGAACCACTGATGGATAAAGTGGGTACGCTTTGGTTTGGCGACCCCAATGTACACTCTACCGAGGGTAACATAGGGCAGGCAAAATTGGCTATGGATAGCCTTGGTGTAAAGTACGATACCCTTACCTCGGCACAGGTAGAAGAAAAATATCGTTTTAAAGGCCTGCCGGAGAATTATACGGGCATATTTCAAAAGGATGGCGCAAGTATAGACCTTGCGCTTACCTTAAAAACCTTGCTGGAGTTGAACATTGCCCACCCCACGGTACACCTGGAAGAGAACTCGCCGGTAATGCGCATTCAGGAAAAGAATAAGATCTTTCATGTAACCACACCCAAAGGTACTTACCAGGCAGCTAAACTGATCATAACGCCGGGGCCTTACATAAACGATGTGCTAAACCTGCTTAAGTTTGATATTAAAGTTACCTACTGGGAAATGTCGTCGGCCTATTTTAAGAAAACCGACCCTAAAATTCAATATCCAACATGGTTTGTGTTCCAGAATAATATAGGCGATAACGGCAACCAGTTTTACGGTTTCCCCGAAGTTGAATGGGACCACCCCGGTTACATTCGCGTCGCGCCGGATTTTGTTATTAAAGAACTGAAAGACCCTGCCCATCGCACAGGGATACCCAACAAACAGGAGCTTGAGTATACTACAGAATGGGTTAAAAACCACATGACAGGCCTGGAGCCTATCCCGCTTTACACCTCTACCTGCCTTATCGCGCTAAGCAAAATAAAAGACAAGGAGCTGGTGCTTGATTTTGCGCCGCCGTATGTACCCAACCACGAAAATATTGTGGTATATGGCACCGGCTGGGCTGCAAAATTCATTCCCCTACTTGGGAGCATAATAGCCGACATGGCCATTGATGGCAAAACAGATTATAACATCAGTCCGTTTGCACTGGGTTATAAATATTTTAAATCTATCGTTTAACGCCTATTCAAACGGATTTTGTAAGCCTGCGTGCCGATGCGCCAATAAATTATGCGCCCAATGGTTATTAGAATGAAGAAACCCCTAATATTGCATCATAATTATGCTTCATTCAAAATAACGAACGTATGCAAAACACCATCCTGATCATAGATGACGAAAAAAAGCTAAATGACCTGCTATCGCGGATAATTGGTTTAGAGGGGTTTCGTGTACTGCAGGCGTTTACAGGCAAAGAAGGCATGAAGCTATTGCAACAGGAAGATGTTTTGCTGGTGATAAGCGATGTAAAACTACCTGATGTAAACGGCATTGACCTGGTAAAAACTATTAAAGAAAAAAAGCCTTACGTTGAAGTAATTAACTTAACCGCATATGGTACTATTGCCGATGGTGTAAAGGCCATGCAAAACGGGGCCTTTAATTATATAACCAAAGGCGATGATAACGACAGGATAATCCCTTTGGTTAACCAGGCTATGGATAAGGCCTTACGCCAATGGAACGTTTATAAAGCCGAAAAGAAAACGGTTGGCAAATTTAGTTTCAACAATATCATTGGCAACTCCAAGGCTATTGTAGAGGCTGTATCGCTGGCCCGTAGGGTAGCTGCAACAGATACTACGGTATTGCTTTTGGGAGAAACGGGCACAGGTAAAGAGGTATTTGCATCGGCCATACATTACGAAAGTGAACGGCGCCTGATGACGTTTGTTGCTATTAACTGCAGCAGTTTTTCGGCAGAGTTATTAGAAAGCGAATTATTTGGCTACAAAGCGGGAGCTTTTACAGGGGCGCTTAAAGATAAAAAAGGCTTATTTGAGGAAGCGCAGCACGGAACCATATTTTTAGATGAGATAGGTGAAATGAGCCAGGAACTGCAAGCCAAGCTCTTGCGCGTGCTGGAAAATAAAACATTTATAAAAGTTGGCGATACGCAAACTACCCGTGTAAGCGTACGCATCATAGCCGCTACAAACCGCGATCTTAAAAAAGAGGCCGAAGCGGGTCACTTCAGGCTAGATCTTTATTATCGTTTATCTGTATTTACCATTTCGCTGCCATCGCTTAATAACCGCAAAGCTGATATTGAACTGTTGGCCAATTATTATTTAAAAGATTTTGCAGCAAAAGCAGGTAAGCCAACCCTTAAAACCAACGAAGCATTTTTAAACCTGCTTAACCGCCACCAATGGAAAGGTAACATACGCGAGTTAAAAAATGTGATTGAGCGGGTTGTTATACTGGCCGATGATAATTTAACTACCGACCTGTTACCGGTAGATTTTAAATACGAAAGCGTTGACTACAGCTCCCTAGACCTGGCGAATATAGAACGGCAACACATTCAAAAGGTACTTGCTCACACCAATGGCAATAAAACCGAAACCGCCCGCCTGCTGGGCATAGGCCTAACCACGCTTTACCGCAAGCTGGACGAGTATAAGCTTAGCTAAAAACATATTCATATTGAAAATGAACCCTTCCATTTTGGAAGGGTTTTTTGTTTTATAATATTTTTGGCACGCCAAGTAATATTATAAATATCTAATTATCAATATATTATATAAGATAAGCGATTATTGGAATCGGCTTTGCCAATGGTGGTGAAAACATTGTAAAATGAATACCATAATCCTATTCCTGGCCATCCTCATCTGTTGCTGGCTATTCTTTAAATCTATCAACTGGTTCGAAAACATTTAATCGCCATGATCGCACTATTTATCATTTCAATCGCGGTATTCATATACATGGTATATGTACTGCTTAAACCCGAAAAATTTTAACCAACGATGAACACGGAACTACTTGGAATTTTAGCTTCCTTTATTATTACCCTGCTTATAGGCATCCCGCTGGGTAAGTACCTCGCCAAAATGTTTGCAGGCGAAAAGGTTTGGACCGATTTTATAAAACCGCTTGAAAACGGCATTTATAAACTATCGGGCATTAACCCTAACGAGCCCATGAACTGGAAACAGTTTTTGAAAGCCATGCTAATGATCAACTCGGTATGGTTGGTTTACGGCTTTTTTGTATTACTATACCAGGATAAGCTGCCCCTTAACCCAGATGGCAACCCCGGCATGACGCCCGACCTGGCCTTTAACACCATTATTAGCTTTGTAGTTAACTGTAACCTGCAGCATTACTCGGGCGAAACCGGCGTTACCTATTTAACGCAACAGTTTATACTGATGTTTTTACACTTTACAAGCGCTGCAACCGGCATAGCCGCAGCAGTAGCCGTATTTAAAGCTTTCAGAGATAAAACAACCGATAACCTGGGTAACTTTTGGAATTTCTTTGTAAGATCCATCACCCGCTTATTGTTGCCGCTTTCGGTAGTAATTGCGCTGATCCTTACTTTTAGCGGTACACCTGCCAGCTATGCGGGTAAGGATAAGTTTATTTCTTTACAGGGCGATACCGTTAATGTATCGCGTGGCCCTGCGGCACAATTCATCGCCATAAAACACCTGGGCACGAATGGCGGCGGCTGGTTTGGCGCAAACTCTGCACACCCGCTCGAAAACCCCAATTACCTAACCAATATGGTCGAGATCATTTCGCAAATGATCATCCCTATAGCGATGGTATTGGCGTTTGGTTATTTCATCCGTCGTAAAAAACTGGGATGGGTAATTTTTGGTGTGATGGCTGTGGGTATGTTCCTGCTCATGATACCAACCATCAGCAGCGAATTAGGCGGTAACCCTGCCATAGCCAAAATGGGCGTTACACAACATACCGGCGCAATGGAAGGTAAAGAAGTAAGGTTTGGCCCAATGGCTACCGCTTACTGGAGCACGCTTACCACCATCGTATCTACCGGATCTGTTAACGGGATGCACGATAGTACAATGCCTTTAACCGGCTTATGGCAACTGCTTGGTATGATGATCAACTCCTTTTTTGGAGGTTGTGGTGTAGGTATACTTAATTACCTTATTTATTTAATTATAGCGGTATTTATATCGGGCTTAATGGTTGGCCGTACCCCCGAATTTATGGGCCACAAAGTTGAGGCGCGAGAAGTGAAGATAGCCGCTATTATAACCTTGCTTAGTCCGTTTTTAATATTGGCAGGTACAGCGTTGTCCAGCTATGTGTTTACCAACTTTGGCAATGCCAACTGGGCGGTAAAACCTTCTACATGGTTAAATAACCCCGGCTATCACGGCTTTTCGGAAATGCTGTACGAAAACACCTCGGCAAACGCCAACAACGGATCGGGCTTTGAGGGCTTGGGCGATAACAATATTTTTTGGAACGTGGTTACCGGTGTGATACTTATTATAGGTCGCTTCCTGCCCATTATTGGCCCGGTTGCTATTGCCGGCCTTCTTGCTAAAAAGAAATACATTCCCGAGTCGGCAGGTACGCTTAAGGTAGACACGGTAACTTTTGGCGCCATGACCTTTGCCGTAATTATAGTCCTTAACGCATTATCATACTTCCCTGCACTGGTCCTGGGGCCAATTGCCGAGTATTTTTCCATGCTTAAATAAAAGCCTCACCCTAAATCCCTCTCCGAAAGAGAGGGACTCTCAAGACAAAAAATGAAAACTCAATCTAATAAATTATTTGAAGCCGCTTTAGTGCAAACCGCACTTAAAGAGTCGTTCATTAAGCTAAACCCAAAAACCATGCTGCGTAACCCCGTAATGTTTACGGTAGAGGTTGGCACAGCGGTTATGGCCTATGTAACTTTTTACAGTTTAACCCATGTGGGCCAGGGTTCGTTTTTTTATAACCTTAGTATTTTTGTTATACTGCTGCTTACCCTGTTGTTTGCCAATTTTGCCGAGGCTATTGCCGAAGCACGCGGCAAGGCACAAGCCGATAGCTTGCGTAAAACCCGCGAAGATACCCCAGCCAAAGTTTTACTGGAAGATGGCTCTGTTGTTTCGCGCTCATCCAACCAATTGTTAAAAGGTGATGTGTTTATTTGCGAAACCGGTGATACCATCCCTACCGATGGTGAGATCATTGAAGGTTTAGCCACCATTGATGAATCGGCCATCACAGGCGAATCTGCCCCGGTTATCCGTGAAGCAGGTGGCGATAAATCATCAGTAACAGGCGGTACAAAAGTACTATCGGATAAGATAAAGGTAGAAGTAACCACACAGCCCGGCGAAAGCTTCCTGGATAAAATGATAGCGCTGGTTGAAGGTGCATCACGCCAAAAAACACCTAACGAAATTGCCCTTACCATTTTACTGGCAAGCTTTACCCTGGTGTTTGTTATTGTGTGTGTTACGCTTAAACCATTTGCCGATTATGCCAACACCCCTATCACCATAGCCGCGCTTATTTCCTTATTTGTGTGCCTTATCCCTACAACTATAGGTGGCCTGCTATCGGCCATAGGCATTGCCGGTATGGACAGGGCGCTGCGTGCAAACGTGATAACCAAATCTGGCAAGGCTGTGGAAACTGCCGGAGATATTGATGTGCTGTTATTAGATAAAACAGGTACCATTACCATTGGTAACCGTAAGGCAACCAAATTTTGGCCTGCCAATGGTGTATCGGATGACGAATTAGTTAAAGCCTGCGTAATGGCATCACTGGCTGATGAAACGCCCGAAGGTAAATCTATTATAGAGCTGGCCCAACAAACCGGCACCAGGTTATCATTAAACGCGCCACAAGGGTCGGCGTTTATTAAATTCTCTGCCGAAACCCGCTCAAGCGGTATTGATACGCCCGATGGTAAACGCATCCGTAAGGGGGCTTTTGATGCTATCCGTAACCTTACTATTAAAGCCGGAAACAAATTTGATTTTGATGTTGAGGAGCGCGTAAAAGCCATATCATCAAACGGCGGCACGCCCCTGGTTGTAGCCGAGAACGAGCAGGTATTGGGTGTAATTGAACTACAGGACATTATTAAACCCGGCATAGCCGAGCGTTTTGAGCGCTTGCGCAAAATGGGTATAAAAACCGTAATGGTAACCGGAGATAACCCGCTAACCGCCAAATTTATTGCAGAGAAAGCCGGTGTAGATGACTTTATTGCTGAGGCCAGGCCCGAAGATAAGATGATCTACATTAAAAACGAGCAAGCTGCCGGTAAACTGGTAGCCATGATGGGCGACGGTACAAACGATGCCCCCGCCCTTGCCCAAGCAGATGTAGGCGTTGCCATGAACAGCGGCACACAGGCCGCCAAAGAAGCAGGTAACATGGTAGATCTGGATAACGACCCAACCAAACTGATAGAGATCGTAGAAATTGGCAAGCAGTTGCTTATTACCCGTGGTACGCTAACTACTTTTTCTATCGCTAATGACGTGGCCAAGTATTTTGCCATAGTACCGGCGTTGTTTATCGCGTCTATCCCGGCATTGCAGGCCATCAACATCATGCACCTGCATAGCCCCGAAAGTGCCATACTATCTGCCGTGATATTCAATGCCATCATCATACCTATGCTGATACCGCTGGCCTTAAAAGGCGTGGAATATAAACCTATTGGTGCCACTGCATTGTTACGCCGCAACTTGCTCATATATGGTTTGGGTGGTGTAATAGCGCCGTTCATCGGCATTAAATTAATTGATTTGGTAATATCTTTTTTAATATAAAAAAAACATGAAAACGCTCATACAATCCATCAGATTGACATTAGTACTTACCGTAGTGCTATGCATCATATACCCGGTAATTATTGCCTTTGCCGGTAAACTATCAAAAGGACAAGGCAGCGGCGAAAAAATTACCGTGAACGGCAAAGTGGTTGGCTATGCCGCCATTGGGCAAAAGTTTGATAAACCACAATACTTTTGGGGCCGTCCATCTGCTGTAGGTTATAACGCCGCCGGTTCGGCAGGTTCAAATAAAGGGCCAAGCAACCCCGACTATTTAAAAGATGTGAACAACCGTATTGATACGCTATTAAAGTATCACCCCGGCTTAAAAAGAAGCGATATCCCTGCCGATTTGGTTACCGCATCCGGCAGTGGTTTAGACCCCGACATTTCGCCCGAGGCTGCCCAAATACAAATAAAACGCATAGCCCAATACCGTAAAATTAACCAGGAACAAGTGGCACAACTGGTGGCAACGCATACACAAGCCCCGTTACTTGGCCTGTTTGGCCCCGCCACTGTAAATGTGCTTAAATTGAATGTGGCTTTAGACGAATTAAAATAACCATCCCTCCTACTTGGAGATACTCAAATTATAAAATAACATGAAAAAAATATTGCTGTTACTGTTAACCGGCATTGCCGCCGTAACCGCTCAAGCGCAAGATAAACCCGCCGACCCGCCATTAATTATATACGGTTCGGTAGATACTTACTATAAATATGATTTCTCGGGCCACAATAATATTGGTACCAGCTTCGCTACCGACCAAAATTCTGTATCGATAGGAATGATTGATCTTGGGATGAAAAAGAAAGTGAACAAAGCCTCGTTTGTAGGCGAACTATCTTTCGGCCCGCGTGGCGAAGGGCAATCTATTCCCAATGCAGGCACAAACGGGCAATCGTTTCATATACAAAACCTGTATGTAGGTTATGATATTACCAGCAAGCTGAATGTAACCGCGGGGTACATGGCAACCTTTGTTGGTTATGAAGTAATTGCCCCTACCGGCAATTTTAATTACTCTACCTCATACTTATTTACAAACGGCCCCTTCCAAAACGCAGGTATCAAATTCACTTATGCGTTTACAAATAAGGTAAGCCTTATGGCCGGTGTGTTTAATGATGACTGGAACGTTTATACCTCTGCAGGCCATGTAAACAGCTTTGGCGCGCAGTTGATGGTAGCCCCGGTAAAAGGTTTAACCGCCTATTTAAACCTCTTAAGCAGCCCGCTTAAAGGCACCGAGGTTGACCTTACAACCGCTTACCAAATTACAAACGCGTTTAAACTGGGCCTAAACGCTGCGGATCTCTCGGCAGGGAATGATTTAACCGGCGGATTTTCGGGCGTGGCATTATACCCGCAGTTAGCTGTATCAAAAGATGTAACTTTAGGCGTAAGGGGCGAGTATTTTAAAAACAAAGCGGGCACATATGGCGCAACAAACGTTGTTGGCCCAAAGCCCGGCGAATCGGTTACTGCGCTTACCTTAACGGCGAATCTTAAAAGCGGCCCGTTAACCTTTATTCCCGAAATAAGGTTAGACAATGGGTCGAAAGAGATCTTTACAAACAGCAACAACGCCTTTACCAGATCGGCCTCGCAGTTTTCGCTGGCCGCGGTTTATGCATTCTAAAGATATACCCAACTTTGACTTGCAAGATCGCGTAGATAACAAATCAATTAAGCCGTCCGGTTAACACGGACGGCTATAATAAAACAGATGATAAAGAGTAAAGATAATACGGTAAAAAACTTCATCGACCTTGTTAAAAGGTCGCGGCGCGGCAAGCTCAAAATTTACATTGGCATGAGCGCCGGTGTTGGTAAAAGTTACCGTATGTTACAGGAAGCACACGCCCTGCAAAATAATGGCATCGATATACAAATAGGTTACATTGAAACCCATAACCGTACCGAAACCCATGCTTTGCTTGCCGGTTTGCAGATCATTAGCAGGCGAAAGATATTTTACAAAGGCAAGCAACTGGAGGAAATGGACCTGCAGGCCATCCTGAACAAGCACCCTGAGGTTGTTATTGTTGATGAGCTGGCCCACAGCAACATCGAAGGCAGCAAGAATGGTAAAAGGTGGCAGGACGTACTGGATATACTGGAAGCAGGCATTAGCGTGATTACCGCGGTAAACATCCAGCACCTCGAAAGCCTGAACGAGGAAATAGAAGAAATAACCGGGGTTGCCATAACCGAGCGTATCCCCGACCAGGTGCTGGGAATGGCAGATGAGATCGTAAACATCGACCTTACAGCCGATGAGTTAATAGACCGCTTAAAAGAGGGGAAGATCTATGACAAAACAAAAATTGAACGGGCGCTGCAAAACTTTTTCCAGAATGACAAGATCTTGCAATTGCGTGAAATAGCTCTGAAAGAAGTTGCCCACCACCTGGAGCGAAAGATAGATATTGAAGTACCCAAACAAATTAAACTGCGTCCCGAACGTTTCCTGGCTTGCATATCATCCAACGCCGAAACGGCTAAAATAGTGATACGCAAAACTGCAAGGCTGGCATCGTACTACCGCTCGCCCTGGATAGTTTTGTACGTGCAAAGCAGCAGCGAGAGCCTGGATAAAATAAAACTGGATAAGCAGCGCCATTTAATTAACAACTTTAAATTGGCAACCGAACTGGGCGCAGAAGTAATTAAACTAAAAAGCGACCAGGTAACACAAACTATTATGAAAATTGCTGAAGAACGCGATATAACTACCATTTGCATAGGTAAACCACATTTAAATTTATGGCAGGTTATATTACGAACCGCTATATTTAACGAGTTACTAAACAAGATAGCACTCACAGAAACTGATCTGATCATATTGTCATGAAAGTAAGAACTAAACTCCGCTTGGGCTTCGGCTTTTTATTTTTGGTAGTGCTATTCTTCGGCGCAACTGCACTATTTTATATCCGCGATATCTCGGATAACTCTAAGGTAATCCTCAAGAACAATTATGAATCGCTGAGTTTTACCCGGGGGATGCGTGGTGTTTTAGATAACAACGACTTACCCCTTAATAAGCATGCTATAAATGATTTCAACATTTATCTGGCCAAACAAGAACGAAATGTGACTGAACATGGAGAAGCTTACGCTACCCGCAAAGTGCGTGTTGGATTAAATCTTTTGATGCAAGGCGATAAAACAAATGCTATTGGTCTAAAAGAAGCCGTTTTGTATACCAGGCAGGCATTAAATGACATAGAGCGGTTAAACATGCAGGCTATTGTACGTAAAGACAATAACGCACGCGCATCGGTAAGCAGGGCGACTTTATTTTTAGGCCTGGTGGGCACCTTCACCTTTTTGGTACTTTTTAGCTTTAGTGTAAACTTCCCGGGTTATATAGCAGATCCCTTACGGGCGCTGCTGGACGGTATCCGGGAGATTGGCCAGGGCAACTACAACAAGCGCCTGCATTTTAAAGAGAACAATGAATTTGCCGAGGTAGCCAATGCATTTAACCAGATGGCCGGACGGCTTAACGATTGGGAGAATAGTAACCTGGCTACGGTAATATCCGAAAAGCGCCGTATAGAAACTATTATTGAACAGATGCAGGATGCCATCATTGGTGTTAATGAAAAACAGGAAGTACTATTTATGAATGATGCCGCCCGCAAAACACTTAACATTACAGATGATAAAATTATTGGCCAAAACACCGGCAACCTTGTTAAAAGCAACGATCTTTTAAAATCAATTTTGCAGGATGACGCCGGTATAAAGCCCTTTAAAATAGTGCTGGATAGCCGCGAGATGTACTTCCAGATGCAAAGCAGTGATATTGTAATACCTAATATGCAACAAAGCAATGGCCCATTGCAATTGGCAAACCGCTCTGCTGGGAAAGTTTACATCCTTAAAAATATAACCGAATTTAAGGAGCGCGACGAGGCTAAAACCAATTTTATAGCCACCATATCACACGAACTTAAAACGCCTATCTCCTCTATTAAAATGAGCTTAAAACTTATAAAAGACGAGCGCATTGGTGATATGAATACCGAGCAGAAACAACTATTGGAACATATAAAAGATGATGCCGACAGGTTATTAAACATTACCAGCGAGCTACTTAAACTTTCGCAGGTAGAAACCGGCAATATCCAACTGAACTTTGTAAATGTAGAGCCGGAGCAAATTGTGAATTACGCCATATCATCCATAAGTTTCCAGGCCGAACAGAAAGAGGTAAAGCTGGAAGTGATAAAGGATGAAAACCTGCCAATGGTAAATGTCGATGTAGAAAAAACCGCGTGGGTAATGGTTAACTTTCTATCAAACGCGCTACGATATAGCCCCCCAAGATCTAAAGTTTTAATTAGTATGGTTAAGCGCGGTAACGAGCTTGTATTTTCTGTAAAAGATACAGGCAAGGGTATTGATGAGCAATACCAAAAACGCCTGTTTGAACGCTATTTCCAGGTGCCTACCGATGGGCAAAACAAATCGGGATCTGGACTTGGTTTAGCGATATCTAAAGATTTTATCGAAGCTCAAAACGGGCGCATTTGGGTGGAAAGCGCTATAGGCGAAGGCAGTACATTCAGTTTCTCCTTACCGGGTGTATCAACTCAGCATTCTTAAATATCAAATAAAATGTTCGCGCGCTGCAAACGCTGCCAGGGTATCGGGCGCGGTCATTAGAAACGTTTGGATTCCCAAAGTTTTAGCGGCTTCCAAATGCTGGGGACTATCGTCGATAAACAAGGTTTCCCCGGGTTTTAAATTATTCTCGGCCAATACCTGCTCAAAAAAATCTATTTGGGGTTTGCGCTTACCAACCAGGTGCGAATAATAGGTACGCTCGAACAAATGATCATTACCATCGAAACCAAAATCTGTTTTCAAATAGTTCATGATGTAGGTGTAATGGATATCGTTGATGTTGCTCAGCAAAAATGTGCGGTATTTGGCCTTAAATTTCAATAACAATTCGTGATTCCCTGGCGCAATACCCAGCAAAAGACTGTTCCAGGCGTCAGTAATTTGCTCATCGGTGATAGCGGGATTGCCAATTACATGCCTTACATAAGCCCTAAACTCATCTGCGGCAACCTCCCCCCTGTCAAACTTATCAAATATCTGGTCCTGCTGGCGGTGACCAAAAAACTCGTCGGGATTACTGATACCCAACTGCTTAAATGCCTGCTGTGCCTTGCGAAAGTCAATAGCGAAGATCACGTTGCCGTAATCGAAAATAATGTTTTTAATATTTTTCATTTTTAGCTTTTGTAATTGCCTGCAAATACGTAATATTGCGGCCTCGAAAATAGTAATATTTTCTGCGCCTATAGCTCAGTTGGTTAGAGTAGAAGACTCATAATCTTTTGGTCCCTGGTTCGAGCCCAGGTGGGCGCACAAACCAGAATAGCCTTTTTTCTTCGGAAAAAAGGCTATTTTTGTATCAGAAACGCGGTTTTTCAAACCTGCGCAGCTTGACAAGGTAAATCTCCTTTCGTCGGGTCTTACATAATTTTTTGTTGAACTTGACGAAAAATCGTCTGAAATACGTCTGGATGATTTTTCGTCGCTAAGAAAACTTAATTATGGCGACAGTTAGCGCAGTGGTTTATCAGGATCAAAAAAAGGTCGACGGAACCTACAATGTGAAAATTAGAGTATTTCACAGAAAAGAAAGAAGAATACTCGACACCACCCATTTTGTCACAGAACGACAGCTGGGTAAAGATTACAAAATTAAGGACAAGCAACTTAATAAAGTCCTTGATGAAATTTTAGATAGCTACAGAGAAGCTATTACTTTGCTTGGCCCCAAGCTTGATTTTATGCATGTCGAGGAACTTAAAAATTACTTGAGGGATAAAGATAAAGATGTTGACTTTATCGCATTTTGCGGGCAGCATATTGAATCTTTAAAAAAGGCCAAAAGAAATGGAACTGCCAACAATCACCGGGCAGTCCGAAATAGCCTTATAGATTATTTTAAAAGAGAAAGTGTTTCAATCATTGAGATTAACTCTGGGATGCTGGTTAACTATGAGAAATGGCTGCGAACCGACCGTACAATGAAACGGGTTAACCAGCTAAATAAAGAAGTGACAACTATTGAAAAGGGCATGAAAGATGGTGGAGTCTACGCCCACTTGCGTGACCTGAGAACTTTATTTAATGAAGCGCGCCGATTTTACAACAATGAAGATGTTGGCATTATTAAAATAAAGCACTATCCATTTATTAAATATAAGATCGGAGCGCCGCCGAAAACGCGAAAAAGAAATATACAGGGGGAACAACTTGTCAAATTAGTGAAATTGGCTGTAGAACCTGGAGGCCGTGCAGAATTAGCCAGGGATTTATTTCTTCTTAGTTTTTACATGTGCGGCATGAATGCTGTCGATTTTTATAATCTTGATGACTACGATCCAAAAAGCGTAAGGCTGGAATACAACCGCTCAAAAACAACAGGTATTCGTGATGATGAGGCGTTTATCAGTATAAAAATTATACCAGAAGCCAGGCCGCTTCTGGAAAAATATGTAGGTAAGCTGCGGGACAGATATAGTACTTATAACGGATTAGATACCGCTTTAAGTAAAGGAATGAAGTTATTGCGTAAATCAACAGGCATCCCTGATATTACCTTTTACTGGGCACGACACACATTTGCTACTATTGCCCGCAATAAATGTAATATGGATAAAGATGATATTGCAGAGGCTTTAAACCATGTTGATGGTGAACACAAAATCACTGATATTTATATAGAAAAGGATTGGGGCATCGTTGATAAAGTACAGGCGGCTGTGGTGAAATTTTTAAGGGAGTTGATGAAACCCAAGCCAGTTAAGCCGAGTAAACTCCAAGTAAAAGAATTAATTGATACTACTGAACAACGGAAAACCATGCGCCTTGTCAGCGCATAAAAAATTACTTTGCCATGAGAACATTCATTTTATTGTGTCTTACTTGTATAGTTGGAACCGGGGCGTTTTTATACGCAACAGCAGCGCAAAATAAACTACCTGCGTTTGCAATAGGATTTGGAGTCTGGATTTTATTCCTAATTTATATCGCAAAAAAATATAGATAAATATCCAATACCTATGAACATAAGCTTAATTCAAAGGGTTAAGCTTATGTTTTTCTTGAATCATTAGTTCCAGTTCTTTATAGCTTAATTATTTGTTAATTTTTGAAGTGATTTCATTGTAATTGAATGCTGGCTTCTTATGTAATTATTTAATTCTTGAGTTGCCAAAACATAGAAATCCAGTGATCTAAATTTAAAGGATTAATGGTTTGTTTATCCTCATGCTTTAACAAACAAAATACATAGACATGTGCATGACGTTTTGGTGTCGCAGCTTGCGCCGAAATGGTGTGGTCTCATTCATCATAATCTCCACATTTCTGGATTATGAAGGGCATTTTTTCGATACTGTTCATTTTCCGAATTCTACACCGGCCTACCCGTTCAGAGGTGCAGGATGCTATCTTATGCTGGAGAAGGTTGTTCAGGAATTCGGCTTTGCGAGTATTGAAGTTTTGAAGTTCGCTAAGCTGCCGATTTTGGGGAATCCGGTAATGGAATAAATGGTTTGATTTTAACTATAAAGAAATTCAGAATGTGATTTTCAACCAGTCCATCAAGGGATTTCAAGGTCATTATGCAATAATAATATCATCGGAAATCTGTCATCATTTAAAAGGTTGAGCCGAAAATAATAAAAGTGCGATACAATCCAATAGAAGATGTTTCTATTATATTTTCAGTCCAATAAAATCGATTAGCTAATAAGACCTAAATCAAAGTGTTTTTTTCTATGAATTTCCTTAAAAGTACAATATAGTGTCATTCCATTGTAAATAACGTTTCTAAAACGCTTCAAAGGAAACAATTGTAATTTTCCCCAAATAGTTAAATTTGTATTTTTATTTAAGAAAACATTTACCAAACATTTACCCATATGAAAACAAACATCAATTTTTTAAAGGCGAGTTTTAAGGATTTTGAAAACATACCGGATTTAAATGCATTTGAGCGGGCCGAGGTATTTAAGGAGTTTACAGATTATATGAACGGAAGTGGTCAAATGAACTTCCGTTTTATGACCAGTAAAAATGGTTGTGGACCAGAAATGTGGGTGACATCACCTTTCAATAAAACACCCAAAAAATGTGTTAGCCTTGTTTCAAATGACTACTTGAATTTTACGCAACATCCCAAAGTTAAATTGGCAGCTATTCATGGAATTGAAAAATATGGAACAGGTGCCGGGGCATCTCCTCTAATAGGTGGACATCATGATTATCATGAAATGCTTCAGCGAAAAATATCAGCCTTTTTTAATAGAAGCGAGGATTCTGCATTGGTTTTTACTACAGGATATACAGCTAATAGTGCAACACTTTTAGCACTGCTAAAAGATAGGGATATTGCAATAGTGGATATGGCTGTTCATGCAAGTGTTTACGAGGGATGTAAAGAAACCAACGTAAAAATGTTTTTACACAACGACCTGGAAACATTAGAAAGAATATTAAAAGACGCTCAGGATAAATACATGACGAGGTTGGTCATTATTGATGGCGTGTATTCTCAGGATGGGGATTTAGCCAAAATGGACGAAATTTATAAGCTAACAAAACAATACGGCGGGTTTTTAATGGTTGATGATGCACATGGAATAGGTGTTTTAGGGGAAACAGGACGTGGAGCGATGGAAGTCTTTAATATGGTTGATAAAGTAGATATAATCGCTGGTACTCTTAGCAAGGCATTTGGACATATAGGGGGATTTATCGTAGCTGATCCTAAAATCATTAATTTTCTAAAGTTTCAATCCCGGCAACAAGTCTTTTCTTCAACATCTACACCTGCGGCAGCTGGCTTACTTAAAGCAATTGATCTGATTGATGAAGAACCTAATTGGCGAACAAGGCTTGCCGATAACGTAGCTTATTTTAAAAAGGGCCTACTTGATTTAAAAATGGATATTGGAAATACTGAATCACCGATAATTCCGGTAAAAATTGGTGACGCTCATAAGACGGGAGACGCTGGCCGTTTATTGTTAAAAGCAGGCATATACGCAAATACAATTGTTTACCCTGGTGTAGCAAGGAATAAAGCAAGGATCAGAACAAGCCTTATGGCAACGCATACCCGCGAACATTTGGATAAGGCTTTAAATGCATTTGAATATGTGGATCAAAAGTTGCATATTTCCTTAACAAAAGGGAATAGTTATGACCAAAAAAAGGTATCAGGGGGAAACTAATGACAAAGAACGCTCAATGCAGCGTCTTTTGGAAGCAGTAGGGTGCGTTATAAAAGCAAAGGGCTATACAGGACTTGGCCCCACAAATATTGCTAAAGCAGCTGGCTTAAGTAAGCGACTTATATATTTTTATTTTGGCAGCGTTGAGAATCTGATTGAAAAATATGTAAGGAGTAAAGATTACTTTGCGGGGGCTTCCAATGGTGCCAATCAGTTATTGGAACTTAATAAGCACACGGGAACCTGTAAGTTATTGGAGTCCATTTTGGTAAGTCAGTTAGAGCATTTTTACAGCAATGAGGAAATGCAAAAAATCATACTATGGCAAATTAGTGAACGAAGCCAGATAATGTTTGAAGTTGCAGAAACCCGTGAAAAAGTGGGAACTGAATTTTTTGAACTTGCGGATAAAGAGTTAGACAGAAAAAAGGCTGATTTACGCGCCGTTGCTGGATTACTTGTAGGTGGGATTTATTATATGGTTCTTCATGCTAAATCCAATGATAGCTTATTTTGCGAAATAGATGTTAACTCCCAGGACGGAATTAATCGAATAAAAAATGCTATCGGTGATATTCTTACAGATACCTATAAACGGGCTCAATTGCAACAAAATTAAGGAATCCAAATTTTTTAAGTGTGTTAATTTTTATCCTTGAATTATCCAGGGTAATTAACATACTTACTTGGTAATTTTTAAAATCCAACAGTAACCTATCTCTGGTTGTCAAATAGTTTGCTTGGGGCTTTTTGGGTAATGTTTATGGGTATCACATTTAATAAAAAATGATGATATAATTAGACGTTATTTTTCTTCAAAAGAATTTCTACTTTTTCTCGTTCAACTTTTAACAAGCTTTCATAAAGTTCAATAATCTTTTCAACTGGGTTATTTATTATCGTGAATTCGTAACCGTTATTGATTGAAGAGTTAGTAACCGAACTACTGTCATGAAAGTTTTGTGTGTTATTTAATAAGTTTTCGTCATTAAATTTTTTCAAACCCTCCAATGTTACACCTAAAACCGATGCGATTTTTTCTAATCTTTCCTCTTCAATAGATTCACTTTGCTCCAATTTTGAAACTGCTTGTTTAGTAATTCCTAAACCAGCGCCTATATCTTCTTGGGTCAATCCTCGTAATTTTCGAACCCTTTCTATTTTGCGCCCAATATTTAATGTTTTTCCTTTAGCGGCAGTTTCCATACTAAGTAGTCAAATGGATTATTTTAAGGTTAGTTATTTTTTAAGAGTTCGTTCTTTTCACGTTCTGTTTTTAACAGCCGTTCGTACAATTCAGCAATTTTTTCAATTGGGTTAAAGACAAAGTTATTTGTTGCATTGTCCTTTATCTCATTGTTGTATATATTATATTGATGGTTAATAACATATGTGATTTTATCCTCATCAAAGTTTCTAATTACCTCCGGTGTTACACCTAATGCCTCAGCAATCTGCCTTAATAAATCTTCTTCTATTTCTTCTTGTTGCTCAATTTTAGAAACAGTTTGTTGGGACACTCCGAGTTTACTTGCAAGGTATTCTTGCTTAAATCCTCTGAACATTCTTATTCGTTCAACTTTTTGTCCCAGGCTTAACGGCTTTTTGTTAAATACGGCTTCTTCCATCAGAAAATATTATGCTTTAAAGTTAGTAAAAATCAATTTGAATATTGTAAAAGTCAAAGTAATAATTTTCCCTTCACAGGGAAAATTGGGTTATTTCGGATAATTAATTATGTGCAATATAATCAATAGCGCCGATCAACAAAAAACAGTATTTAGAAGCCCTTTCTATATCAGTTTGTTAGTCGCTATTGAATCTAAAATGTCCTTTACTCCCGATGATATTCAAACCGCTAATGAATATCCCGGATCGTCCTTTGCGCGAGGCAAAGCCTATACTCATCCTTTGCAAGACCCTATTAAAAACGTCATCTGTTCACCGGAATGACGAATAGGGCAACGGCAACCTGAGATCAGTTAGTTAATAGAAATCGTTGCAGGTTGCCGTTTTCATTTATTCATAAGTTATTTAATCCCAAATCAATTTTCCGAAACGCTCATGAAAAAAATAACGATCAACATCGTAATGGCTTTGCTATGGCTAAAGCGAACGCAAATTAAGCGAAAAATTCCGACTGCGTTTTTAGTCCTTTTCCTCCTATTAACCCAAACCAATTCCTTTGCCCAGCTTAAGGGGTACCTTGTTTTAGAAAATTTATACCGGGGAATTTTACTGTTAGGCGTTCCCGGATCAGGTAAAAGTTTTGGGATTGTAATGCCGGTGATCCGGCAGATGATTGCCAATCAATTCACGCTTTGCGTGTACGACCTTAAATTTCCGGACTTAGGGAAAGTTACCTATTACCATTATCTGTTAGCAAAACAGCAGGGTAAATGCAAAGGATATACTTTTCATGTGGTTAATCTGAACGACCCGGAGAAAAGCAGGAGGATCAATCCTTTTAACCGGAAGTACCTGAAAACCCTGGCTGATGCATCAGAAAATGCGGAAGCATTAGTAGAAGCACTGAAAAAGGGCGACAAGAGCGGCGGCAGCGACCAGTTTTTCACACAGAGCGCGGTCAATTTTCTGGCGGCATGTATTTATTTCTTCAGCAAATATGAGGATGGTAAATATTCCAGTTTACCACACGTGCTGGCATTTCTGAATCTGCCATATGAAGAAGTTTTTACCACGCTCTTTTCTGAACCGGAGCTGGCCTCTTTATTATCTCCTTTCGTAACTGCCTACCGGGCAAAAGCCTTTGAGCAACTGGAGGGACAGGTCGGTACGCTGAAAATCTTTATCAGCCGAATGGCAACTAAGGAAACTTTTTGGGTGTTTTCGGGGGACGACTTCGACCTGAAGATCAGCGATCCCAAGCATCCTGGGATTTTGGTATTGGCCAATGACCCCAGTACTCAAAGCATTAACTCAGCCTGCTATTCGGTAGTTATGAATTGTATCCTGCGTGAAATCAATTCCAAAGGCAATTTCCCTGTAGGTATTGTGGTTGACGAAAGTCCATCCTTGTACTGCCACCGCGTCGATGTATGCGTTAGCCAGGCCAGATCGAATTTGGTATCGGTGCTTCTTGGAATGCAGGAATTACCTATGCTGCGACAGCAATATGGTAAAGAAACCGCAGAAACGATCACTTCTGTTATGGGTAATGTATTATCAGGTTCGGTGCGGAACAAGGATACACTCGAATGGCTGGAACGTTTGTTTGGCAAAGTGAAACAGACAGGCGAGAGTATCAGTATCGACCGCAACAAAACCTCGCTATCCTTAAACGAAAAACTGGAACCGCTGATACCAGCCGGAAAGATTGCCTCATTAAAGGCCGGTGAAATGGTCGGCCTTCTGGCTTCTGATGCGGTCGAAAAATTTACCGGAAAATACGAAACTTCCGCAGTGAACTGCCGGATCAACCTTGATTTAGAAGCAATTAAAACTGAAGAAAAAGCCTACAAGGACTTGCCGCTATTCTATGATTTTAAAGGCAAAAAGGACGAGGTATTGCGCAGCAATTTCCTGCGGATCACCAACGAGGTACTGGCCATGACAAGGACATTCCGGAAAATACCGCCACAACAGCCCGCAAGCGGGGACAAAGGCACGATGAAACCTGTTAATTCAATGCAAAACACTTTAAGGAAATAATTATGTACGAACTACTGAATAAAGTGGTCATGGTTCATCCAACGCTGACCCATGACCCGGTACACATGCAAGGTCACATGGGAACTATATACAATTTAGATATAGAAAAAGACGAGGTGCTGGTCAAATTTAAAAATCAAATGATCGGTTTGTATAGCACGGATGCCCTGCTGATGCTGGTGCCGGGCGAAGAAATCCTCGACAAATTGCGCGCTCACCTTGACGAGGAAATTGATGGACAGGACGTGATCGATATTTTAGGTTTATACCTGTTGGACGCAACCGGCGAACTGGATCACCGGAAAGAGGCGCTGGATTTAGCGATGAGCAGGTCAAATTTGATGTTTGCCACTGTAGTCAGCGTACAGGATTATATTGATGTGCATCGCGATCTTGATGCGGATTACGAACCCGGCAGGAGCCGCTAATCATAGGGCTTATGGGTAAAATACGAATTAACATCCTTGTTTTTCTTTTTGTCTTAATAGCAACAAAAGCCTGGCCTCAAATAGATAGCAACTACCTGAATATCAGCCTGCCGCTAAAGAAGTTACGTCAAACCTCCGGTTTTGGCTGGCGCGTCCATCCCATAACCGGTAAGTTTCAATTCCACAATGGCATTGACCTTGCCGCCCGCCATGATACCGTTTATAATATCTTGAATGGCATCGTCTGCACTACTGGCTATAATGCCTACATCGGAAATTATATCATCATTACCCATCCGGGCGATGTGCAAAGTATTTACGGGCATCTATCCGTAATTGCCGTATTGCCGGATGAAATGGTAATGGCTGGTCAGCCCATTGGAATAACCGGGGCAACGGGCAGAGTAACCGGGGAACACCTGCATTTTTCCATTAAATATCTAGGCCGGGAATTATCCCCGCTGACTTTTCTCGGCGGCTTGTTTGCCAGGCCGCCTTAACCCTTAAACAAATCATTATGAATTACGACTATCATAACCGGCACCTGGGGTCTCTGGAAAGAAAACTGCAACTGATCGCCGATGGGCAGGAGCTGGAACTAACACCCGAAGAAGCGCTGATCTACGGCGTTGATTACGCCGATGAGTTAACAGAGGTTACGGACGACGGAGAGGAGGCTGACAATGGCCGCTGAAAAAAAGGCGCTTCATGTGGAAGTAGCCGAAAAACTGATCGAAGCGTTAAAGACCGGAACCGCACCCTGGCAAAAGCCGTGGAACAGCAGGGGCCTGCCAGCTTTTCAACTACCTTACAATGCCGTTACCGGCAATCGTTATCAGGGAATCAATACCTTATCCCTTATTATGAGCGGTAGGAACGATCCCCGTTGGATGACCTTTAAACAAGCCGACGATAACGGCTGGCAAGTAAGCAAAGGCTCTAAATCCACCACCATCCAGTATGTTAAATTATACGAGCAAAGAACAAAACGGGACGAACAAGGCAAAGTAGTTAAAGATGAAAAAGGAAATGCCGTTAAAATTACTGTCAAGCTGAACCGCCCGATAATTACCAGTGCATCCGTATTTAATGCCGAACAGGTCAAAGGCATCCCGGAACTCGTAATGCCCGACATTTCAACGCTCGGATGGCAGCCGCTGGAAAGAGCTGAAAAACTGCTTAAAAACTCCGGTGCTGATATACAGCATATAGCAGGTAACAAGGCCTTTTATAGTCCTTTTAAAGATAGCATCACCTTACCGCTGAAGCAACAGTTTGATGAGCCGGGAAAATACTATGCAACTGCTCTTCATGAACTCGGGCATTGGACCGGACATGAGAGCCGCCTTGACCGAAGCCTGTTAAATAAGTTTGGCACTAAGGAATATGCGCGGGAAGAATTGCGCGCAGAGATCGCATCCCTGTTAATTGGTGATGAACTTCGTATCGGCCATGACCCCAGCCAGCACACGGCATACGTGGATAGCTGGATTAGTATTTTAACCGATCACCCCTTTGAAATACATAGCGCGGCAGCTGATGCTGAAAAAATTTACACCTATCTGCTTGACCTTGAAAGGAAACGGAATATGGAGCTAACCGCATTTTCAGATGACAAAAGGGTGTCTAATCACCTTTTGACGGAGAATGATCATATCAGCTATAACGGAACTGTTTTTAAGGTAAATGAAACCCTGAAAAATGGCCGTCTGAAAATGGAAGATCTCGGAAGCGGACAGCAATTTATATTACGCCGGGATGATCTGCTTTATAAAAACCTGCTGGAAGCCAAAAAGCTAAAGCCGGAAGTGCTGACCATAGCCTCGCTTATTTCGGATCAGGAGGAAATTCCAGAGCCGGAAATCACTAATCTATATCAATTAAAACGCTAACCCATTTTATTATGAATGCCAATTATCAAATTAATGATCTGCCGCTGGCAGAACTGGAAAGACTGGGCCTATACAAGGACGGTCAGCTAAACATGCATCCCGACGACCGGAACGCGCTGCTCGGTGGCCGGAGAACCGAACTGATCAGCCTGCATGATTTGAAAGCCGATGGGTTTCAGATCGACCAGCTGGATGCCAAATTATCAATTGTTCCGGACTGGGACAGCAAATTAACGCTGAAAATTCATCCCATCTATAAAGAGGCACAGCGCCACCCGTTGCTGCTTCCTAACGAAGCGGATATGCTGGAAAATAACCAGATGAGCAGCATCAGCAAGACCTATAATAATCCGCCCGAAAAATCAAAAACCTACATTATCGAATACGACCCGGAAACCAGGGAATTTATTACCTATGAACCGAATCAGGTTATCCCGCCGCATAAAGTTAACGGTGAAACCCTCAGCAAAAAACAAAAGGACGATTTTCGTAAAGGAGCGGTCGTCACACTATCAGATGGTACGCAATTTCAATACAAGGCCAGCGAATCCAAAGGAATCTTATCAGATCGCAACGCACTGATATTTTCTGTGTTGATTGATGGCGGGATTTCCTATCTGCTGCTGCGGGGTATAAGGCACCTGTTAAACAGTAAAAGTTTGCAAACAGACGGTCTGACCCCTGCCTTTCAAAAAGCGCAGGCCGAGATGGATCAGTACCAAATAAAAAAGGGAAAATCTGCCGATCAGCAGACTGAAGAAGGCAGGGGCTATACCAAGACCCGCGCCAGGTAAAAACCTATGTTTAATATCAAACGGGAAATAACAAGCTTTTTTAATCCGTTTTTTCAAACAGGTACAGACAGCAGTTTTACTTTCAATTATGGTACTGCTTATGAGCGATGGACTCCTGAAACTCATACGATTCCCTCAACCCAGGGAATTTGGCTTGCCGGAGCGGATCATCCGAACCTGACAACCAATCTGTATATCAGCTATTCCGCCACAGAACTGATCTGCTTTATTTCACAGCGTCCGCATTATTTATTAAGGTATCCTGAACAAAGGGCATTTGCTGCTTTGGGGTTATTGCCTTCTATGAAGCAGGTTCATTATTTAAAATGCTTGTTCCCTTACGCAAGGTGGCATTTATTATTTGGCCCCGAACTTTTAGGAAATTTGGCAGAAGCCAGTATTGCAGCCTGGTTTAAAGGTTACCACCTTTCTTTCCGGGTGGAAGACTGCCGGATTAAAGTCAAATATCGTGAAAAATCATTTGATTTTGACAGCGAAACATTTTCATTGAACCGGTTTGAACGGGTAACCGGATTGCGGTCAGGCATGCGTACACATAAACCCCGGCAAGGCCTGCTGTCTTTTATTGCCCAATATAATAATAACGTCCATGGTTCCTGAACAATTCAAGCAAAACATCAATCTCGAAATTAAGGTCTTTGGCCATGATGTACAGGTGAAGTACCAGTATTACTGGCTGGATAAACATCCTGAACAGGGAAATGAACCACTGATCAGCCACATGGAATTCCGTTCAGAAAGTCCCATCATCAGCGAAACTGGTTACCGTTCCCATTTCTTTCACACCGATGTACTGGACGAAACGGCATATCAGGATATAACGGAACTGGTCACTGACTTTGGCGAACAATTTGCCAGGGCCGAAGGCTATGAACCACCAGTAATCGGACATCAATTCAAACTCTTTTAACTACTAAAATTTTATTGTTATGATCAAGAATGAAAAAAATCTCGAATACCTCCAAAAATTGCAAACCAGCCTCGGTTTCGGCGAAAAGCTTAACGGGGTGCTGGAATCTGCGATAAGCAGGGAATTACCAAAATTTACGCTGGGGATCAGCAATCTGCACCGCCCTTTGGAAAGTAAAGATGTGAACGCTCCAAAAACAGATTACATCCAGTACGGACTGAACTTTAACAAACAAAAGGACGGGGATGCCTATTTTTTAAATACTATTGATGTCACCCTTCACAAGACCGGGGAGTCAGTTCCGCGTCAGCAAACTTTTGACCTGGAAAGGGATCACCGTATCACAGCTTTACAGGCTTATAAATTATTATCAGGCCTGTCCCTTGAAAAAGATATTTATGTAAGACCTCAAGGTGCCGAACAGGATGCCAAAAAATCTGAAAAGATAAAAGCCTGGTTTAAATTACAGCTGGATGTAAAGGACGCTTACGGCAATCATCCTTTGAAAGTATTAAGGCCTGAGTACGGTTTCCAGTTTGAAAATGGTATTACCAAATATCCATTAAAAGGGCTGGATAAAGAAGCGACCAAATCAGAGGGACTTCAGGCCATGCGTAACGGTAATTACTGGCACACCGAACTCGCGGTAGGCAAAAAAAATATCCCGGTTTCTGTAACTCCAAATCCGGTCATGAAATCCTTTGATATTTATGATAAGAATATGAAAGAGATCAGGGATGAGGAAATCTGGCCGGAAAAGGCGGCAGTGCGAACCATTCCTGAACAGGCTAAAACCACTACAGTTAAACGCCAGGAAGCGCCTCAGCAGGATTTGGACAATTCATTTGAGCAGGAAGAAACTGAAGCAAACAATATTACCAGGGGCAGATGAGCGGCCTGACCGGCCATTGCATAAACACGGTTGTGTTTACTGGCGATAACGAACAGGCGATTTTGGAACATTTTAATCAGATGGATGAACACGCGCCGCCATTTCTTTCGATCATGGTTTACGATAATGCGCTGCATTTTGACTCACGCTGGATACCACCAATCAGAAGCCTGAATGAGATTGCGGAACAATTTGATGTAAACTACCAAATTGATTACCGAGTTCCTTACGAAGATCGCGGCACTTATAATTATACCTGCTTACAGCAGATGCCCTTGTCGCCAGAGGCCGATCTGCTCCGCACTTTTATTAATGCAGCCGATGACCCCGAAAGGCTGGCCACAACAGAAACCTTTCTTACCCGGCACATTCTGGCTCAAAGTTTAAACCTCCACGAACTGGAAGTACTGTCGTACCTAACCGGAAAGAAATACAATGAATTCCGTTTAAGGGAAATCCAGGGTCATAATCATGAAGAACCCGGCAGGAAAATAGGTCGGTAGACCAATCCAGTTATACTTTTTTACCTCATGCCTTGCAGGAATGCGGGCTAACCCTTTGCGCATACGTACCCGCTATCGCCGGGAACGCCTGCGCCGGGAACGCCCGCACACCTTCAGGCACCCGCGCCAGAATTAAGCCGCCCTTCACCAACCCCGTTTTTCAAACGGGCTGGGCGGCTTAAACCTGGCTTTTTCCCACCCGCAATTTTTTTTTAAACGATGAAACACATTTTTGCAAAAGTCGACCGGATCAGGGCGAGCGGCACCGCTATGGTTCAGGTGCCTGATGGTTCGCCATACGCCGTCCATAATGGTAAAATCTTCAAAGTTCAGAGCATGGGTACGCCGGGTGTTAAGTGCCGGGTATCTCTCTTAATAAATGCTCAAGTAGTCGACCTCACATTAACAGACGTTTTGTAACTGCTCAAATTCTTACCATGACTAATACGTTTTACAGAACCCCGATCAGCTATTACGGAGGAAAACAACAGCTTGCCGAAAAAATACTTACGTTGATACCGCCCCATATTTTATATGCTGAACCGTTTACCGGCGGGGCGGCTATATTTTTTGCAAAACGGCCCGCAGAAGTTGAAGTTCTGAATGATACCAATGGGGAACTGATGAATTTTTACAGGATAGCCAAACAGGACTATTGTTCACTGTTTGAAGAAATCAGGGTTACTTTACACAGCCGGGATCTGCACCGGCAGGCAACAGTCATCTACAATAACGCGGATATGTTTAATCCGGTTAAACGTGCCTGGGCAATCTGGGTATTAAGTATTCAAAGCTTCGGCTCGATGCTTGACGGAGGTTGGGGATATGACAAGATCGCCAATACAGTCCCGCAAACGTTGGCTAATAAAATAGAACAGTTTACGCTGCGAATGGCAAAGCGTCTCCAAAACTGCCAAATCGAATGTGCAGATGCCCTATATATCATTAAGAGCAGGGATACCGAAAAAAGCTTTTTCTATTGCGATCCGCCTTATTTCAATTCCAACATGGGGCATTATGACGGCTATTCGGAGCAGGACTTTGAAAATTTACTGTCTTTGCTGGCAAAAATAAAAGGGAAGTTCTTATTGTCTGCCTACCCATCTAATGTATTGGCAAAGTTTGTTAAACTTTATACCTGGAACGAAATGGCTATTGCACAACCTATCGCTGTCAATGCCAAAAACCGCAAACAAAAATTAAAAACAGAGATGCTGGTTGCTAATTATCCTTTCCATTTAGCCCAAAACTATAGCCAGCTTTTATTTTAAAGAAAAATCGGTTAACTTAGCTTTATGCACAGGTAATTAGCTTAAATCTATGAGAGTAGTCGAAGTAACCTATAACAAACCAGCGAACTTATTAATAAAGTCATTGCAGGAACATTGTGAAAAATTAATGGCTGCCATACCTGATAATGGTATAAATTCGCTTAAAGAACTTAAAAAGGAGATTTGGCAGTTTGCTGAATCACAGCATGGTAACTATCGGAAATGTAATCTAAGTAAGTTAGAGGTTATTTCGCGGGCTAACGTATTGCACGAATTTTATAATTTGCTGTATAATGGTGAAAAATCTATGATTTCCATATTCGCCCGCCCTGATGATATTGAAGCTGCTTTTAGGGAATATGACGCATTACCTGCCCGTAAAAAGTTATCCCAAAAAAAGCAGATACATTAAAAGTAACTGCATAATTCAATTAATTTTCCCCTTAATTGCTCTTTATAAATGCTATGCATCCCCGATCTATTTTAGGTCGGGGTGCTTCTGCGTGGGTAAAAAATCATCTTTAGGTAAAAGTCAACTGAAATTTATTAAAAAGCACTGACGAATTCGTCACGGATAATTTAAAAAATTATAAATTGCGCTATTATATGGTAGAATTCTTCTGCCATTGTGATAAGGTTTAGGTTAAAAGGCCCCGACAGCGAGTGTTAGGGCTTTTTTATTTTAACAAAATCACCATCTTTATTTCTCTTTAATCGAATTAAAAATTGTCTAAAGTGGCAAACCAGCCATAAAAAAATGAATAAAATTCTTACCCTTTACCGTGGTGACAACATTGATAATAAACGGACTAAACCAGCTATTTACAGGTCTGAGGGAATTGTTTCCGGGGCTTTTGATGGTAGCGGGCCTCCAGATATGATAGAACGATTAGAATTTCTGAATACTGTTAAAATTCACATAGACCACCTGCTTGAAGTTGAAAAGGACTATTATCATATTTCGGATTATATTTCATTTTCAGAAAGTGAAGAAATAGCCGAAAAATGGGCATCACGCAGCCAGCCCGAATTCCTTAATAGATGCTATACACCGTATAAAGAAACAAGGTATGTGTTTAAAATGCAAATTGTTATGGATGATTTAACACCACTGGAAAAAGGTGTTTGGGAATATAATTTTGCCTGTAATCCAGATCTAAAAGTTCCCTATAAATTGAATGCAGACGATGAATTTGAACCGATAGCTCGGGCCTGGGCGTTACGATTTAGTGGATGTGGTATTTGCGGAAGTGTTCATAAAAAACACAGCTTAAAAATTATTAACCCGATTCTATACCTTGACGGACACTCAAAAGACAAAAAATTTAACAGATCACTAAGACTTGCCAAAAAGAATTTGGAATGGATCGTTTTACCTAATGATATTATTAGCAATGGCTTTAGGGCTTCCAGGATTCAACCTGCAAACTTCTGGAAAGTTCAGGGTTATACTATGTCAGGAGAGCCTGAAAGAAGCCCTTTTGAGGTGCCTTACGAACGTTATTAATAAGCCATTATATTATTTATGGTGCGTTGGAAATTTGTAAGTAGAAATGACCATTTGGAATTTTTCCTACGCTGATAAATTCAGCCTTACAAAGAGTTCAATAACTTTATGCAGCAGATTAGGTTTCTCAATTAGTTCTTATGGTTTGAACTTTTTCTTATATGAAAGTAATTCTATTAATTGTCCGTCTTCCATTACTTTCCAGAATACCCATCCACTAACACTTATATTTCGAATAGCTCGAGCTGCACCGCTCGGATATGGGAATATTTTGGGGGTGCCATCGATAATCAATGTTATAGAACCGTCAGCATTTAATGTGCCGGTTACGTTATTGTCTGAAGCTGCATATAAAGTTACCCCGGATTTAATTATCCCGGCTTTTATAATCATTTCTAAAGTAATATCCTGCTGTTCTAAATATTTCACTTAAAAACTATTTTTTGTAAAGGTATAACAAAATTTAAGCAAACATATTTTGCTAAATAAATTAGCATTCCTTATGTTTGCGAACATTCAGGTTAAAATTTCATTTTACACATTAGAAAATGACTGGAAGCAAAGTTTTGTACAAATAACTGCTTTTCCACATTCTCTTTGAACCCCGGTAAAATGAGTTAATTTGTAGTAACTTTTAATATCGAAATGTGATGTAAATTACTTTTTGATTTTTAGGAATTTATAAACAGTGATAAAGAATTAGAATGAAGTACCGTGGAGGTGATATATTTCAGGGAGATTGCCTGGAGGTCATGAAACAAATCGACGATGCTTCGGTCGATATGATTTTATGCGATTTACCCTATGGGACTACGCAGAATAAGTGGGATAGTGTTATTCCCTTAGATGCACTTTGGAAGGAATATCGTCGAATAATCAAGCCTAAAGGTGTTATTGCATTATCTTCACAAGGTATTTTTACAGCCAAACTTATAATTAGTAACGAACAGTGGTTTAAATACAAGTTTGTTTGGGTGAAAAGTAAGCCAACAAATTTTCTTAATGCCCGCCGTCAGCCGCTTCGCCAACATGAAGATATTTGTATTTTTTATGGAAGCCAGCCAAATTATTATCCTGTCATGTCGCCAGGAGAGCCATATAATAAAGGCGTAAGGAAAGCTCAATTTACAGGTAGTTACGGAGATTTTAAACCAGTACAGGTTAAGAGCGATGGCGAAAGATTTCCTACGGATACATTGTATTGTAAAACTGCTGAAAGTGAAACAGGGGGCAAGGTTTGGCATCCTACACAAAAACCTGTAGCCCTTGGAAGATACCTTATTCGCATGTTTACAAAGGAGGGTGATGTTGTGCTTGATAACGCCTTTGGTAGCGGAAGTTTTTTAGTTTCAGCTGCTTTGGAACAACGTCGTTTTATCGGAATTGAAAAAAATGAAGAGGTACATCTGTTTAAGGAAAATAATATAGATTATATAAAAATTGCAAAGGAGCGATTAGCAGAGGTAGAAAAAGCTTTTAAAAATAAGCAACAGCCACCCGCGTTATTTTCCGAACTACAACCCTCATCCGGCACAAATCAACTAAATAAGAAAGGAATGGTTGATGTAAACTTGGTGATCAATGATGAACCGAGTATATCAATATGAGAAATCCCACAGCTACTTATAACGAAAGATCATGGGCGATTGACCTGATTGGTCATATAAAGTCCTTAGCCTCCGCTAATAATCGTTCCATAAAAGATGCAGGAGGTGAGCAAACTGTTAGAGTGGATGGTGGAAGCCTATTCCCTGATGTTCTATTATTTGGGGACCGTGAAACCGCCAGGATATTACAGGGTTGGGAACTTAAAATGCCAGATACAAGTATTACTGATGGCGAATTTCGGAGTAATGCTGAAATAAAAGCAAATGCTCTTGGCTTGGATAGTTTTGTTTTATGGAACGTGTCCCACGCTCATCTTTATGTTCGCAATAGGTTAACTGGCAACTTTGAACGTTCACAGGTTTGGAATACATTGGCGGATATTACAACAAGATTAACCGTTCTTCAAAACCGCGGAAGATGGGAATCGTTGGCCACCGAAATTTTTAATTACTTAAATGATTTATTTGATCGGGGAGAATTAGAGGGCAGGCCATTCGTTGAAGCCTACCGTAGCGGTGGTGTAACTTCTCTTATCCTCGAAAATGCATCAGAGGTAAAGGACGCTATTGTAAACTCTATGCGGCGTAACAATATATTTCGATCAAATGTTACTGTATGGTGGAATAATTATCGCGCTGAATATGGCGGTAAAGACAAAGAACAGGTTCTTGCTAAAGTTGTAATATCAAATTGGATTGGTAAGCTGCTTTTTGCTCATATTTTACGTGAAACTGATATTCGCGCTCAAAGCGTTTCCACTATTACTGAGGAAACTACTCCTGCACAAGCTTTAGTAATATTTCAACGATTATCTGAAGATTGTAATTTCTGGACAATTTTTTCTGATAGTTTAGGTTTGTCTGAGATAACTGATCGTGCATGGAGCCAACTCAAGCAATTTAATAGACTGCTATCTGATTTGAGATTAGGAGCAGTTGATCAGGCACAGCTTTCCGGCATATTGGAGGCAACCGTTGAAGTCGCAACTCGGAAACTTCGTGGTCAATACCCAACACCTATTGAGCTTGCCAGGTTACTCGTGCAAATATGTATGCGCAATGTTATAGATGACAGGTTACTTGATCCATGTTGCGGTAGCGGTACAATTGTCAGGGCTGCTTTAGAGCATAAATTATCAAATGCTATATCAGCCGAAAATGCTTCAAAGGCAGTTTTCGCAGGCGATCAAGACCCTCAGGCGATACAAATAGCCACTTTTGCCCTGGCTAAACCCGGATTAATGCATGTACCTTTAAGAATATTCCAAAGAGATGCATTTACCCTTCGTAACGATACCATTATAGAATTTAGAAATCCATCAACCGGGCAGCTTTTTTCAGAAACGCTTGGCCAGTTTGAAGCAATTACCAGCAATCTGCCTTTTGTAGCGCAAGCAGGTAGAGATCAATACGGCAATGCACTGCGAGAGATTGTTCAAAGAATGGGCATGGCTAATTTCTCAAAAAGGGCCGATGTTGCTGCATACCTTCCCTTTTCATTGCATTCATTACTTACCGATAATGGTCGTTTAGGCATAATCATTACGAATGCTTGGTTGGGCACGGATTGGGGAGATGATTTTTATAATTTGCTGGGTCGCTATTATGATCTCAAATGCGTAATAACTTCGGCGGCAGGTAGGTGGTTCAATAATAGTGAAGTGGTAACGAACTTGCTTGTAATGGATAAAAAAACTGATCCCGAACAGCAAAGCAGTGATGTAAAATATATTATTCTTACCAGACCACTTGAAGCAATAGGTGACGAAGCTGCTGTTCAACTACTTGCTGCGCAAATTGAACTCGGCCAAACTCAAAATGACTCTTTGATTGTACGAAGTATCAGCCCTGAACAAATTTCCCGATTTAGGGTATTGGGTTTGGGTGGTAACGCTCAATTTGTAAATTGCGATTGGATTTTAGACCTTCCATTAGTTCCACTACGGCAAACGTTTATTATAAAAAGAGGAGAACGCAGGGGTAAAAACGAATTGTTTTATCCAAAAGCAGGGCATGGCATTGAACAAGAGTATATTAAGCCTTTGGCGAAAGGCCCGGCTGATTTCACCCGGTTAAGTATGCCAGCCACCAAAGAGGCCTTCTGCTGCTCACGAACAGAAGATGAACTAATAGCTTTGGGACATACAGGTGCTTTGAATTGGATAAGAAAATTTAACACGGCTGAAAATATTACCAAGTTATCACGAACGAACTTATTGTGGTATGAAATGGATACTGATGAAATATCCGACCTTGTGTTATTTATCAACTATGGCGACCGTCTTTTTGCAGGCCGAGTAAATCCTCCAGCATTTTCTGATCAACGTCTTGTACCGCTAAAGCCAATTAACGAAGTCGATATTGAACTTTATCATGCCGTCATGAATTGCGCTATATCAATGTTTATCATCGAGGGTATGGGTTTTGGGCGTGGACTTGGGGCACTCGATCTTAGCAGTGACCGTATTAAACAATACATGCATATATTGGACATTAGTGTGTTAAGCAATGAAGGAATTCAGGCAATTAAAGAAGCATTTAGGTTATTAACTAATCGAACAATCATGACTTCCGTGGCAGATGAATTAGAACAATCTGATCGTATTGCATTTGATGATACCGTGCTTGCCGTCTTCAATATAAATGTAAATAGACAGACCATTTACGATTCACTACTAGCACTTGTTGAAATTCGTTTGACTGCTACTCAGTAATTGAGCGGTAAGATTGAAGGAGAATTTCCGTTACTGAATTTCCTAAAGATTTATTTTTTTGCTGTCAAAAAGAAAAGAAGAAATTCATAAGATAGAATCGTAAGAAATACGTCTGAATATATTTTATAGTTACCTTAATTTCTCTTAAATTACCTATGTAAGGACAGAAAAGGCCATTTTACCCAAGCTACAATGGCTATCCAATCGACTCATAATCCTTCGGTGAAGTTAAGCCAATTTTCATGTAACTTAACTCTTACCTTTCCAATTTTCATCTAATTGAGGATAATTGACTCCTAATAAATAAATTATAAAATAAAAATTTTGAATTGAAAAGTATCTATCGTAATATTGCAATATAAAGTATGGGCTTAACTAAAACAGAAATATTCACCGAAGAGCAGAACAGGTTAGCTGTTATGCTGAAAGCAATTGCACATCCGGCACGGATAGCCATCTTACAGGAGATCATTAAATCGAACACTTGTATCTGTGGTGACTTGGTTGACGAATTAGGTTTGGCGCAGCCTACCATTTCTCAACATTTGAAGGAATTAAAAAATGCCGGGCTGATACAGGGAACCATTGAGGGCGTTAGTGTATGTTATTGTATTAACCCACCTGTATGGAATGAGCTTAAAGAACAAATGGGCGGTTTCTTTGCTACGTATGATTTGAAGAGTACCTGCTGTTAAAAAAATTTAAATTAATTAATCGCTATATTGCAATAATATAATAACATAAAACCATGAATAACTTAGAAGCGATCAACTGGAAAACCTTTAAAGAAACCTTGTTACAGCACCCCGACCTCGACCTGCAATTTCAATATGCAGAAGGAAAGTTAGTAGATGCTGCTTACCATATTACAGAGATCAAGCAGGCGCCAATCACATCAGTGGATTGTGGCGGTGTAATGAATGCCTGGACAGAGATAATCGTGCAGCTTTGGGTGCCGGAGAATGAAGATCAGCTTCGTTCTATGAAGGTAAAAAAAGCTTTGTCTATTGTCGATATCGTAGAAAAAATGCTGCCGCTTAATCCGAACGGGACTGTAAAAATAGAATTTGGTAATTCAGAATTTGATACCCGCCAAATGTTTCCTAATGATATGATCATCGATGGCGAAACCCTTACCGTTGATTTACGCCCAGATGCTGTACAATGCAAGGCGATTACCCGTGGTGGTAGCTGTGGCACGAACGATAAAGGTGAAGAATGTTGCACTCCGGTTGCTGAGAAACCGAAAGTACAATTGGTTAACCTGGCCGTAGCTTCGGAAGCAAGTTGCACACCCGGCGGAGGTTGCTGCTAAACATGATTGCGATGCAGATCGAAAAAGCAAATAATTACAGGGATAGTATGATCCGGCTACTGGAAGCTGAAGAGCTACCGGTAGCTGATCTTCCTGAAGATTTAGCGAATTTTTTGATTGCACGTCATGAAAATGAGGTTGTGGGTGCCGTTGGTTTAGAAATACACGGAAATTTCGGGTTGCTTCGCTCATTAGCAGTGCATCCCGATTTTCGTAATCAGGGAATAGCTGGTAAATTGATGCGAAGAATTGACGCTTTAAGCAGTTTAACAAACCTCACTGATCTCTTTTTATTGACCGAAACGGCAATGGATTATTTTATTCGTAAAGGCTATGAAATAATAGACAGACAAGAAACGCCCGAAGCTATAAAGCAATCATCGGAATTTAGGCACGTTTGCCCTGTGTCAGCCATTGTGATGAGAAAGGCAATAAGCTAATTTTTTTGAACCAATTAATCGTTAAATAGCAATAAACCAATTAAATGTAAAACCTAAAATTATGAAACACTTATCCATCTTATTATTGGCAGGCTTACTTATTGTAAGCAGTGCTTTCGTCCCAGTAACAGAACCACTTTACCCGGAACTATTGCAATCCTTTAAACAACTTAAAAAGAGCACACCTATATCCAATGACCGGCAGGATGATTTGGGCGGTATTCAGCAATTGGGCATCGTAGCGAAAGGACAAAAACATCCGGTATTAGTTGAACTTATGAGTAATGACGGTTTTAGCGCACCAATTGCTAAGGCTGTGTTAAAGGCTGCAATGGCAGCTAATGGCATCACTGATGTTAAAGTATTTATCGTAGGAACTCCGGCTATTGATAAAGTGGCTCCGGTATTAAATAAACTTGGTTTTAAAGTTGGTAGTGATGGTGCTAAGTACAATGACCAGAGCGGTTCTATAACTTTTGAAAGCACTCCATCAAACCCACAGGCCATACACGTATTGTTGAACGAAAACGCCGCAACCTTATTAACTAATCCCGACAAATTTGCGGTTAAGCTCAAATATCCAAGTCTGGCGGCGGGCTCAACAGATGAACAATACCAGCAACAAGCAAACCTCATAACAGCAGAAATGCTTTTTGTAGTCGCCAGGATTAAAGACAACTGGAAATTTTAACATTCAATTCACATTAAAACACGATATAGCAATAAATTATGTCAGCAAACAATTGTGCCCCGGTGGCCGAAAGAAAAAAATTAAGTTTCCTTGACCGGTACTTGACCTTATGGATATTCCTTGCAATGGCTATCGGCGTAGCTGTAGGGTATTTTATACCATCCTCATCAGGCTTTATTAATTCTTTTTCGAGTGGAACAACCAATATTCCTTTAGCTATCGGTTTGATCTTAATGATGTACCCGCCACTGGCTAAGGTAAAATATGAAAACATGGGCGAGGTATTTAAGGATACCAAAGTATTGACCGCTTCTTTGATCTTAAACTGGATCGTTGGCCCGATATTGATGTTTGTATTAGCCATTACACTTTTACACGACCACCCTGCTTACATGGTAGGTTTGATATTGATCGGTCTTGCCCGTTGTATTGCGATGGTAGTCGTTTGGAACGAACTGGCCGAAGGCAACCGGGAATATGCAGCCGGACTGATCGCCCTAAATAGTATTTTCCAGGTATTACTATACAGTGTTTATGCTTATGTATTTATCACGGTTTTGCCGCCGTTGTTTGGATTGAAAGGGTTGGCAGTAAACATTACTATTAGTGAGATAGCCAAAAGTGTTGGTATTTATTTAGGTATTCCTTTTGCAGCGGGGGTAATAAGTCGTTATTCTTTAATTAAGATTAAAGGTGAGGAATGGTTTCAAACGAAATACGTTCCGTTTATTTCGCCCATTACCTTGATCGCATTGTTATTTACTATTGTAGTAATGTTCAGTTTAAAAGGTAGCCTGATCGTACAGATACCGTTTGATGTGTTACGTATTGCTATTCCGTTAGTAATCTACTTTACCATCATGTTTGTGCTGAGCTTTTTTATCGGTAAATCTTTTGGTGCGGATTATTCCAAAAGCACATCTATTGCCTTTACCGCTACCGGGAACAACTTTGAGTTGGCTATCGCAGTTGCGATAGGCGTATTTGGTATTAATTCAGGTGAAGCATTCGCCGGGGTGATTGGCCCATTGGTGGAAGTACCTGCTTTAATCGCTTTAGTAAACCTTGCCTTCTACTTCCGTAAGAAATATTATACTTCTAAAACTTTAACAGCTATATAAATGAAAATTGCTCTTTTTTCTGATATACACGCCAACCTGCCAGCGCTTGAGGCTTTCTTTTCCGATGTCGAACTACAAAAGCCAGATGCTATTTATTGCCTCGGCGATCTGGTGGGCTATAATATTTGGCCTAATGAAGTGATAGATGCAGTCCGTAAACGCGGCATCCCATGTATTGCGGGAAACTATGACTTTGGTATCGGCAGGCATAGTGATGATTGTGGCTGCGCTTACAAAACAGATGAAGAAAAGGCTTTGGGTAAAATTTCCATAGCTTACACCAACGAAGTGGTTAAAGATGAGCAAAGGGCTTATTTACGCACCCTGCCCGCAAACATACGCTTAGAATTTCAGCTAAACAATGACAAGCTTAACGTGCTGTTTGTACATGGCAGTCCCCGCAAAATCAACGAGTATCTTTTTGAAGACCGGGACGAAAAAAGCATGCTGCGAATTATGGAAGGTGCCGATGCCGATGTAATGTGTTTCGGGCATACTCATCAGCCCTACCACCGTATTCTGCCAACTGAAATAACAGCCGAAACCCACTATAGACACGCGATCAATATTGGTTCTGTAGGTAAACCAAAAGATAAAGACCCTCGCGGCGGCTACGTATTGCTGCATATTGACGAGAACAGTTCAATAAAAGACAAGGCCAGCATAAAGGTAGAATTTATCCGCTTTGACTACGATATTGAAAAAGCGGCCAAAGCTGTTGAAGATAGCCCATTGCCTAATGAATACGCTGATATGCTAAGAAACGGATAATATGAAAATAGCTCTTTTTTCAGATATACACGCCAACCTTCCAGCATTTGAAGCTTTTTTAGCTGACCTTGATAACCGTAAACCAGATGCCGTTTATTGTTTAGGTGATATGATCGGCTATAATATATGGCCTAATGAGATCATCAACGAAATAAGTAGGCGTGGCATAGCCTCACTTGCGGGTAATCACGATCAAAAAACTAAAGGATATGCTTACGAACTGGTTTCGGCTGAAAACCGCAACTACCTAACAACGCTTCCTGCGCACATCAAGTTAGAATTTCAATTGAACAATGACCATCTAAACTTGGTACTGGCACATGGCAGCACACGAAGTATTGATGAATACGTTTTGGAGGATCTTGATGAAACATACGTTCGGGATATGATGATAGAGGCTAATGCTGATATACTTTGCGTTGGACACTCCCATAAGCCTTATAGCCGAATTATTAAATCGGACGGCAAAATCTATCGGGCGATCAATATTGGCTCCATAGGCAAGCCAAAAGACGGTAACCCAAAAGGTTGCTACGTCATATTAACCATTAATGAAAACAGTTCTGCTATGACCGAAGATAATGTACAGGTAGAATTTATTCGTTTTGAATACGATGTAGAAAGAGCGGCTAAGGCTATTGAAGAAAGCCCTTTGCCGGATGAATTAGCGGACAGATTAAGAAAAGCATTTTAAACCGACAGTTATGAATTTCCCGGAAAACTTATTTTATTCAAAAGAACATACCTGGCTCAAAGTAGAAGGTAACATCGGCACCATTGGAATCACCGAATTTGCACAAAGCGAATTAGGTGAAATTGTTTATGTTGAATTGCCACGGGTTGGCCAGTCATTTAAAGCCGATGAAATATTTGGCTCGGTTGAGGCAGTTAAAACTACAAGCGATTTGTTTATCCCCGTTTCCGGCAAAGTGATTGAAATAAACGAAGTTTTGGTTAAAGAGCCTGAATTGGTAAATACTGATCCCTTTGTAACAGCTTGGATGATTAAAGTTGAAATTACTGATCAATCTGAATTAAATCGTCTAATGAATACTACCAACTATCAGGACATAACAGTATTATAACTGGCATCTGCAAAGTTTCCGCTTACCAATTCAATATAAAAAAATGTATTAGGTCAGATGACTGACTTAATAAAAATGCAAAGAATCGTCTGAAATACGTCTGAATATATTTTGTAATTAGCTCATAATTCCTTATATTAGCCTTAGTAAGGCCAGAAAAGGCCATTTTACCCCAAGCTACAAGGGCTATCCAATCGACTCATAATCTTTTGGTCCCTGGTTCGAGCCCAGGTGGGCGCACAAAATGGCATTTTTGCCAATCTGAAAACCCTCTAAATCGCTGATTTAGAGGGTTTTCTATTTTATTCCAATCCTCCCCAGTCCTTTTGAATGCATGGCTTCTGACACCAATCCGTACACCTGAATTTAGTTTTTACATTTAGGTCGCATTTATGAGTTAATGGTCTGTAATTCAATTTTTTAAGTCGTTAAATAAGTATCAAAAACGACTTAAAAAGATCGGAAATTTTGCAGTTCCGGGTCTTAAATGCGACCTGAAATAAGGCGATTTCAGGGTGTAATTAATCATTTATTCATTTAAAAACTGATTAGAGATGAAAACATCGCAGTCATTTGGTGTCGCTTTCACCATCAAAAAGGAAAAAGCAAAGGATGGCGTGACCAATGTGTACGCCACGGTTACCATCAACAAGGAGCGCGCACTGATCGCCCTGAAACACACTGTTAAAGTGGAGAACTGGGATACCGGCCGCGGCGGCCTGAAACCCCGGGTACCGGAAGCGAAAGAAACCAATGCTTACCTGGAGAAGGTAAAGTTCACGCTGACCAATACTTACCAGCAGTTGCAGCTTGCGGGTAAAGAGATCACCCCGCAGATCATTAAATCGCAATTCCTGGGTGAAGAATCTATAGAAACCCACAAACTAAGCCGGCTGTTGGATTACCATTATGAGACGGCCTCTGCCTCCCTCACCTGGAGCACGTTAAAGCATTACGGCGTAACCCGCCGCTACCTTGAAAAATTCCTGCGGGAAAAAAGAAATACGGCTGATATCCGGATCATTGATATCGACTACAAGTTCATCATTGATTTCGAAACTTTCCTGCGCAACCACAAGCCCATCGACCACCAAAAGCCGATGAATAACAATGGCGTCATGAAACATCTCATTCGCCTGCGCAAAATGACCACCCTTGCCCTTAAACTGACCTGGATCAGTAAAGATCCCTTCAAAAATTATAAGTTCCGTTATAAAAAGGTAGAAACCGCTTTCCTGACACAGGCAGAACTGAATACGATCCAGAACAAGATACTCGATGTGGAGCGCCTGAATATGGTGCGTGATCTTTTTATATTCAGCTGCTATACCGGTCTCTCTTTTGTGGACATCATGAATCTGCAGGAGGTCAATATCACCATTGGTGAAGATAGAGACGAATGGATCAAGATCTTCCGGCAGAAAAGTAACGAGCCGACCAATATCCCGCTGCTGCCTGTTGCCCGGGACATCATTTCAAGATACCGGCATTCCGATCGTTCGGCCATTACGGGCACCATCTTTCCCCGAATTTCTAATCAAAAGGTCAACAGCTATCTCAAGGAAATCGGCACGCGGTGCAGCATTAAAAAGGTACTGACCTTTGGTGTTGCCCGGCACACCTTCGCCACCACTATTACCCTATCCAATAATGTACCTATTGAAACGGTCAGTAAAATGATGGGGCATACAAAAATAGCCACTACCCAGATCTACGCCAGGGTATTATTAAAGAAGATCAGCGATGATATGGGCCAACTCAAAAAGATCATCGAGAACAATCAGGTAAATATTGAACAGTAATAATAAAAATTAAGATCATGGCAACTCCAGATAAATTGATAGAATTATTAACCGGCAAAGTTTTCAAAGTACGCGGTAAAACGGTCGTGTTTGATTTTGATGCCGCCGCACTATATGAAGTGAATATTGCCGTTCTGCACAAAGCGGTAACCAAACAATCACAGCGCTTCCCGCCTGATTTTATGTTTTGGCTTACTCCTGAAGAATGGAAGTCTATAGCGGAACAAATATCCCCTGGTCTATCTGCAACTAATTTACTGCCGCCGCTGGCATTTACCAACGGCGGCCTGTTTATGCTGTCAAGTGTGTTGAAGGGCCCACGTGCAGCGCAGGTCAGTGTGCTAATCATTGAATCATTATTTTCTTATAAGAAAATAATATAACAAGTTGCCCAATCGGGCAACTTTAATTAAATTTGTATGGAACGAGTTAGAAAAACAATTTTTCACAAACGATACTTTCTCGACTTTTATGAATCGCTGAATCCGACGGTAAGAAAAAAAATAAATTGGACACTTGATCTGATCGAAACCCATTACCTGGTCCCTGAGCAATATCTGAAACATCTCGAAGGAACCGATGGCTTATACGAGATCCGGGTGCAGACGGGCAGTAATATTTTCAGAATATTCTGTTTTTTTGACAAAGGGAAATTAATAATTCTAATGAATGGCTTTCAGAAAAAGACCCGAAAAACACCGTCTAAGGAAATTGAAAAAGCATTAAAAATTAAAAAGGATTATGAAAACAGTAAATAAGGATATCGCCACGTTTGATGAATTGAAAGACCGCGAGTACGGCCCTTTGGGTACTCCATCCCGTGATCAATACGAAAGAGAAGCAGAAGAGTTTATCCTTGGTGTAATGTTGAGAGAAGCCCGGGTTTCTAAGGGCATGACACAGGAACAATTGGCTAAAAAATGCGGCACGACCAAGGCTTACATATCAAAAGTCGAAAATAATTTGAAAGATGTACGGCTGTCTACACTTCAAAATATCGTTGAAAACGGTTTAAACGGGCATTTAAAATTATCAGTTTTGTTATAATCAGAACAGCAACATCCACCATAAAATTTTCACCGTGAAGAAAGAAAAGAAATCTGATAATAAGATCAGTTATGATGGGCGCGTCACCGTGGTGAAGCATATGAAGAGCCATGATAACGATCCTGCTGTTCTTAAACAATTAGAGCGGGCCAAGGCCATGATAAGTAAAATAGATTTTACCAAATTACCCCAATAAACCCGTCCATCCAATTTCAATAACAAAAGTTCACATAATGTGAACTTTTGTTATTTTTGATGCATCCAAAATTAAGCAGATGGCTGAATTAAAATATAAGATAATAAAGGGCCGGGATCAGTATAACGCCTATTGCAGGGTTTTGGAGGAATTGTTAGGTTCAAAGATCGATGATGCTGTTAAGGATGAAGTCGATCTGCTAACCTTATTGATTGAAACCTTCGATGAAACCCATAATACTTTTACTGAACCTGACCCAATCGCCTTGTTACGTTCATTTATGACAGATCATCATTTAAAACCACAGCAGTTGGTCACAATACTAAAGGTTAGTAAAGGGTACATATCTGATATCTTAAATTACAAAAAGGGCTTATCAAAAGAAGTGATCCGGAAACTGGCGACTCATTTCAAAGTCAGGCAGGAAGCTTTTAATCGGCCATATAAATTAAGTCTTCAGGTACCACATCTAAAAAAAACACAGGTACACACCAGGAAACAAGTAAAACAGCGGCCCGATTAGAATCTGAGTGACCATCTTCAGTTAATAGTAATTTTCTTAGCATTTGCCCTGAATAAGGTTCCAAGAACTTCGCGATGCTGCTTACCCCACCTATATACAACTGTGCAACTTTCCAGTATGAATATATGGTGCGGCTGTTATTTTGCGGGTATCTGTCCTTTTGATCTGCCCAGCTATTGTAAGCTGCCAGATCAGTAAAATATTGTTTCAACATGGCTTTTTGTCTAGGCCCGCGCTAAAGTGGCGAGGAGTTCCGGTAATGTAGTAATGCCCCAGTGTTCGGCGTACTTGCCGCCTTTAATCCGTACGATGTCAATTATCTTAATGCTGATCACCCTGCCGCTTGCAGGCGCACCTAATAATTGTCCCGTTTGCGTACCGCTGATGGTTTTGCGGGTTGTGACCATATCGCCTTCGGCTACCTGGTCATGGATGATCACTTTTATGTCCGGCATTGCCGGGCGTAATATTTCGTTAAAGAACCAGATCATACCCTGCGGGCCGTTATCCATGCCGGCCGGGGCCGACCGGTTAACAAACCTATCGTCCATAAGTGCGTTGAAGCTGTCGACATTGCCCTGTTCAATCACTTCTTTGTTAAAGCGACGTACTGCTGCTTTATTGTTTTCTATCATCGTTTCCATTTATGTTGTTTTGATGATACAAAAGTAACGGCCGGAAGCAGGTGCCGGTTAGGGCCGGACGTTCAGGTGTTATGGCACAACGTTCAACTGTTGCTGCTGGTAATCGCTTGGCGTATGACCGAAATGGTTACGGAAAGCCTCGGAAAAGCTGGAATGATTTTGATAGCCAACCTTCAGGTAAACGCCGGAAGGGCTTTCTGCTCCCGATCTTAGCAATTCGGCAGCCAGTTCCAACTTGCGGATGAGCAGCCATTTTTGAGGGGTGGTATGATAAATATCGCTGAACCTTCTTTTAAAGGTGGAAGTGCTCATATGGCAAAGGAACGCCAGTTCGTCTACCGTGATCAGCTGACCAACGTGACTTTCCACCACTTTTTTAATCTGCAGTTGTTCCCGGTCCTTCGTAATGATCTGTATCGCCCGGAACCGCTCGGGGTCGAAATGTAAAAGATACAAGAGCAGCTCTTCCAATTTGATTAGTCTGACCGCTGCCGGTAGCTCATTTTCCGTAGTGATCAATGCCTGCATTGACGCGATAAACTGTTTGATGAAATTATCCTGTTTAAAAATGAGGAAGGGCTGTTTGCCCCTTAAAGGTGTAACACTTTGCAGTAAGTGGTCATACTTGATCAGGAAGCGGTTGAACAACTCGTTACTGAAGTAAAACAGGATGCTGCTGAACTGCTGCCCGCCCGTTAAAAGCTCGGAAGTGAGCACGTTCCCGGTAGATAATACCACCAGTTCACCCGCATTTACCACAGCCGTGGCATCCGGGTAAACAACGGTCTTGGTGCCGCTAACCAGCAGGTTGATCATATTCTGATTTAAGACGATCCTGTTCTTAACGGAATCCTTACCGGAGGTGTAGCAACGGATCACTACCTCATCTGCACCAGTGGAAGAATTATCTAAAATATCATCCGGTAAATAAAAGGTGTTCATAATGCAGCTACCTTTTCATAACGTTCCCGGGAAGCTTTGATCTGGGGCATGTTGGTGTTAGCCCAGTCATACAGGTGCATCAGCGGTGTTACGAGGCTTTCACCCAACGGCGTTAAGGCATACTCTACCTTTGGCGGGATCTGTGCGTACATCTTCCGTGTTAACAGCCCGTCGGCTTCTAGCATTTTCAGTGTAACGGTAAGCATTTTCTGCGATATGCCATCGATCAGTTGGTGCAATTCATTAAAGCGCAGCGTGCCATGATCAGATAACATGATCACTGTCAGCATCGACCATTTATCACCCACACGGTTCAAAACATCCTTCACCGGGCAGTTGTCACGGTCGTTCTCACATTTTCTTGAAATTTCTTTTTTCATATCCGCCTCATTTTCAATAACAGTTACTTATAGGTAAGTGTCTGACTTTCAAGTGCCTTATTGCTTTCATACAATTCAACCCTTAGCTTTGACTTACTTAAAGTAAGTTAATCAACAAAAGTAATAAAAGAATATCATGGATCTGAAATTGAAAGGAAAAAGAGCGCTGGTCACCGGTTCTAGTGCAGGTTTAGGTGAAGCGATCGCACGCTTAATGGCTGCCGAAGGCGCTGAGGTCATTGTTCATGGCCGTAATGAAGAACGTGCGGCAGCGGTAGCAAAAAGCATTGTAGATATCGGTGGGCAAGCCATCTATGTGTTAGGCGATTTGTCGACTGACGAAGGTGCGGATACTGTAGCCAATGGTGCTTTAGCAGGCGGCCCGGTTAATATATTGGTGAATAACGCCGGCGCTTACACGCCGAGGCCATGGATGCAGGTAAGCGTGGACGACTGGCGCGATAGCTATAACGTTAATGTGCTGGCCTATGTGCGCATGATACACCGTTTACTGCCTGGCATGAAAACCCTGGGCTGGGGCCGGATGATCCAGATCGGCTCTTCGGGCGGGATTGAGCCATTTGCGCTGCAGCCTGATTATTTGGCGGCTACTGCTGCGCGTCATAACCTGACCGTATCGCTGGCCCGCGAACTAAAAGGCACAGGCATCACATCGAACACAGTAGCTCTGGGGATAATAGAAGTAAATGCAATTGCCTTTGTGATGTCAGTCTGGACAAAAAGAATAAAATGATAATTACCTCTTGCCGTGGAGGTGGAAAATGGTGGCAGGATATTTACCGGATCACAAAAGATAACCGACTTGTTTGGGATCGTTCAAAAGAAATGAGTCGATAATGTGTCATAAGGGCTTGACAAATATGTAATTCAAATGCGATAAGCAATTACTATTATCTTCATCAAATCAAACATCTCTGTAAAAGATCAGGATGCAGTTCTGGAAGCCTTGTCTCAGCATATGCAGGCAAGCATAACCGATTTGACAAAAAGCCAGAGGACGCCCACCGACCAATTACTTTTGAAGAGTTACTATCCATTGTCTTCAAAAGAACTAAAAGCTATTGAGGTCGCATAGCCGTGGAAAGGTAGTTTTTCAACAGATGTTGCGGACAAGGTTAGTTGTGCTCTTCTTCGTGCCGATCTTCAAAACGAAAGTGATGAAAAGGGACTTTTGTTATTTACTTAAAATTTTCCTGGTCACAAATTCATTAAAGAAGTACTCCCTGTAAATATTACCGATCGGTATTTCATTTTGCCCTATGTAAACAGTGTTGTTATCTACAGAATCTATGTTTTTTATATTGATGATATAAGATTTACTAACCCTCACAAAAAAACTTTTCGGAAGCAATTCATGAATGGTTTTAATATTCATTAGGGTGATCACTTTTTGAGTTTCTAAATAAATGATCACATAATCTTTTAAACCTTCAATATAAAGTATATCGCTAAAATGAACTTTGAATATCCTGCGTTCTGATCTTACAAAAATATAATCAGTGGTTATGTTTTCTATGTTGCTGTTGGTATGGTCAGTATGAAATAACTTACAATATGTGTTTGCTTTTTCAACCGCTTTTTGAAAGCGCTCCAATTTTACAGGCTTTATTAAATAGTCAATAGCGTCAACATCATAGCTCTCAGAAGCAAATTCATGAAAAGCGGTAGTGAAAACTACCAGGGTGTTTTTAGGAATGGTTCTGGCAAATTCAATTCCATTCACTCCAGGCATTTGAATATCGAGAAACACCAGGTCTACGGCATTTGTTGCCAGAAAATCCCTCGTAGCGTCCGCTCCGTTAAATGAGGCTATAACATCCAGATTTTCTGTTTGATAAACCAGTTTTTGGATCGCCGTTCTTGCTAATGGTTCATCATCTACTATTATGCAGTTCATTTTTTAAATTTATAAATAAGGTAACGCAGTACGTTTCAGGATTATCTTCTATTTGCAAAGTATGTGAAGATGGGAACAGCAATTCTAATCGTCTCTTAATATTGGCTAGTCCTAATCCTCCGGATTTGTTAACTGCTTTTACCGCAGGTTTTGAGTTTACGCATTTAAAAAAAAGCTCATCACGGCTCACATTAAAATACAAATTCAGGTAAGATGATTTAGCAGAGTCATTATTATGCTTTACAGCATTTTCTACAAATGATATAAATAATAAGGGAGGAACCTGGACACCGCTTAATTCACCTTCTTTGGATATTAAAAAATTAAAATTATCCCGTCTTACTTTCTCCAGGTTCAAAAAATCTTCTAAAAAATGAATTTCTGAAGTTAACAGAACTTTATCTCTCGAGCTGTCATAAAGCTGATAACGAAGCAGGTCACTGAGTTTTATCAAAACCTGCGAAGCTTTTTTAGGATCATCTTCAATTAAAACATTAGCATTATTGAGCATATTAAAAAGAAAATGCGGATTGATCTGATTCTTTAGCTGCTCCAGTTCAGCATCAGTTTTTGCCAGTTTCAGATCAAAAATCAGCTGTGCATCAGAAATCCACTGCTGGAATAATTTAATCGCTGCCGATGCAACAATAAGCATCAGTATTATAAAGGAAAACGTGAAAAAGTTAATACTGTCATCCTGATAGGGCAGTGAATCAGGCTTAAAATAACAAGCAAAAAATTCATGAATGTAGAACGAAAGTATTATGCCTGAAAGCACAAAAACACCATAGCTCAGGTATTTCTTTTTGAATAAAAATTTGGGTACAAAAAAATACATATTACTGTAGGCCAATAATATTATCTGAAAAAATATAACCAATCGGTTGTAGGTTTCGAAAGGTTCCACATAGTCCGGCGGACTGTAATACAAAACAACAATACAAAATGCTATTATTGACAAATGGCGTTGCAATCTGTATTTTTCTGAAACAACAACTTGAAGCATCCAATTCGTATCCATGATATTTCTGTGTAACGGTTTACCCAAAAGTTTAAATTTAAGGCAAATCAAGTGATACGTCAGAAATAAAAAAACTTACTATACAAAAGCCTTTTAATAATATACCAAAATAAGGTTTACAGCAAGTATACTCCTATTTAAACTAATCATTTACCAGCCTATTCTCTGTTGTATGTGAAATACAGGGCCGGGCTATTTCCATTGCTTATACAGTTCTGTAGAACTACTTCCAATATGGGGTTTTCATAGTAATCTCCCTGCATCGCTTTTTGCTGAAATCATAAGGCGCAATTATTTTACTATATGTAAAAGCAATTTTAATATATAAAGAAACTGGTTTCGTATATATTAAAATTGCGGGGTCTGTAAAAATATAGTTTAGCCGAAAAATATAACATTTAACTCTAAACATTAATTGATGAAAAGCAGAATCCTATCCTTACTGGTACTCCTTTTTGCCTTTGCAGGCCATGCATACGCGCAGGAAAAAGTTACCCTTAGCGGCACAATATCTAATAAGTCCAATAGTGAAACACTCATTGGCGTAAGCATTTACATTCCGGAAGCGAAAGTAGGTATGACTACCAATTCCTACGGATTTTATTCCACAACATTACCTAAAGGAACTTATACAATTGTTATAACCTACGTGGGTTATGATCGCCTGGAGGAAAGTATTACGCTGACCGAAAACACAAAACGAAACTTCGGGATGACGGAAAGCAGCAAGACGCTGGATGAAGTTTTAATTAAAGCCAACACGCCGCAAACGAACATCCGCAGACCCGAAATGAGTACCAATAAACTGTTTATCGCCACAATCAAAAAGATGCCGGCCGTTTTGGGTGAGGTAGATGTTCTGAAGTCTATCTTACAGCTCCCGGGGGTTACTAATGCACAGGAAGGTGCGTCGGGATTTAATGTAAGAGGAGGCTCTGTTGATGGAAACCTGGTATTGCTTGATGAAGCCGTTGTATACAATACCTCGCATTTATTCGGCTTCTTTTCTGTCTTCAACGCCGATGTGATCAAAGACCTAAAACTTTACAAAGGCGGGATCCCCGCTAATTTTGGAGGGCGTATCTCATCAGTACTGGATATTTATCAGAAAGAAGGTAACAACCAGGAGTTTCATGTTAATGCGGGGATCGGATTAGTCTCCAGCCGGTTGCTTGTTGAAGGCCCTATCGTTAAAGATAAAAGTTCTTTCGTGGTTGCGGGAAGGGGATCATATGCCCATCTTTTTTTAAAATTGGCAAATGAACCCAATTCAGCTTATTTCTACGATCTGAACACCAAGTTCAATTACAAATGCAACGATAAAAACAATGTTTTTGTATCAGGATACTTTGGTAACGACAACCTGAATTTTAATAACAGCTTTATAAACACCTACGGTAACAAACTTTTTAACCTCAGGTGGAACCATATATTCTCAGACAAGATCTTTTCTAACGCATCGGCCATTTATAGTGATTATGACTACCGGATCAAAGTAAAAGCCGCTGGCCTTGACTGGAAAGCAGAGGTTAAAAATTATAATTTTAAATATGATTTTAAACATTATGTTTCAAATAACCTGACTTTAAATTATGGTATAAATTCCATTTACTACAATTTTAATCCGGGAACGATCAGGCCTTTCGGAACGATTGCAGTTGTAAATCCCGACCAGTTAGCCAAAAAATACGCATTTGAAAATGCCGCCTATATCAGTGCTGAACAAAACCTTTCTGACAAATTATCGCTGAATTATGGACTTCGGTACAGTAATTTTCAAAGATTAGGCGCGCAGGAAGTGTACACTTATGCTAATAATCAACCGGTAGTTTACAATAAGGACCTTCATATTTATGAAGAGGCCAAGCCAACAGGAACAATAAGCTATGCAAAAAATAAAAAAATAGCAAGTTTCGACAACCTGGAACCAAGACTTGCCATAGCTTATTCGCTAAACAATGACCAGTCCATCAAGGCCAGTTACAATAGAATGAGCCAATATGTTCATCTGATTTCTAATACCGCCTCTGCAAGCCCGCTTGATATATGGGCGCCTTCTGACCAATACCTTAAACCGGAAATTTTAGATCAGGTTGCACTGGGTTACTTTCACAATTTTAAGGACGGTAAATATTCTTTGGAAACTGAAACTTTCTATAAAAAAGTAAAAAACAAGGCAGATTACATTGACGGCGCAGATCTATTGGGGATCGATGCTGTAGAAAGTGTGCTTTTAAACGGCGAAGGAAGAGCATATGGCCTAGAAATGATGTTGAAAAAGAATACAGGAAGGCTGACAGGCTGGGTATCCTACACGCTTTCTAAAGCACAACAAAGAACACCAGGCAGAAATGCAGACGAACCGGGTATAAACAACGGAGAATGGTACAGGGCAAATTATGACAAATTGCATAACTTATCTGTTACGGGCGCTTATGCTGTAAGTCCGAAATGGTCATTTGGGGCTATTTTAACCTTCCAAAGCGGAAAAGCAGCGACCTTCCCTAACGGAAAATACCAATATCAGGGCGTTAATGTTGCGAGTTACGGAGCAAGGAATGAAAATTCTTTAGCCGCATACCACCGCATAGATGTATCTGCAACTTATACGCCTAAACCCGACAAGAAAAAAGGATGGCAGGGTGAATGGAACTTCAGTATATACAACCTTTATAACAGGAATAACGCGGCATCGTACTCTTTCAGACAGAATGAAGATACGGGAACAAGCGAGACAAGAAGAGTATCTATTTTTGGTATTGTTCCGAGCGTAACCTACAACGTAAAATTTTAAAAAAGCAACTCACCTATTTATAAAAAAATAAAAATGAAACTACTACAAAAAATTATAATTCTAGCTGTTGGATTATCCGTTGGATTGTTTGTGACAGGATGCGAGAAAGCTATTAATGAGCCTCTTAAGACAGCATCTCCAAGATTGGTTATAGATGCGTCTATAGATTGGGTTAAGAATACAGCCGGCAATGATCAAAAAATCGTATTATCGACAACAACGGGTTATTACAGTCCCGATTTTCCGAGCGTTTCAGGAGCAGTAATTACGGTGACAAATGCGTCGAATATGGTTTTTAATTTCGTAGAAACTCCCGGAACGGGGCAATATGTTTGTCACAATTTCCTTCCTGTTATCGGTGAAACCTATAACTTAAAGATCGTTCTCAATGGAGAAACCTACACAGCCTCAGAAACCTTCACCCCTGTTCCAAAAATTGACGATAATATTGATCAGAACGACAAAGGAGGTGAAATGGGTGATGAAATCGAAGTGACATTTTCCTATACGGATAATGCAAGTCAGGCAAATTATTATCTGAATAGTATCAGACAGCCGCACTCGCCGTTCCCCGAGCTTGAAGTTGAAGATGATGAACACACGAATGGTAATTTAATGCAGGAGTCCTTTTCGCATGAAAAGTTAAAAGCCGGGGACCAGATAGACTTTAAATTGTACGGAATTTCAAAAAGCTATTACAATTACATGTTCAAATTAATATTGGCTACCGGCAATGATGGCAACCCCTTTCCTTCAACACCAAGTGCAGTCCGCGGTAATATTGTCAATCAAACCAATAGCAATAATTACGCTTTCGGCTATTTCAGACTGGCAGAAGTAGACACTAAAAGCTATACAATTAAGTAACCAAGTTTAGTGGGCGGAGTAAAGATCACAAGTTATTCAACTGATCAGAATTCCGCTCACTCAATATTTGGAGTAAGTTGAGCAACACCATAATGCTTACCTACACAGTATGCTATGTGTGCAATTGGATAACTGTGAGTAAGATAATAGTTGCCCTTTGCTATGCTTATGCTTACTAACACATTAATTACCCGGAATGTTTACCGGGACCAGCCGCTCCTGTAAGTTCCATCCACTTATACTCAAAACAGGCGTTTTATTGTATTTAGCACTATCAAAATCAACGATAATATTTTTTTGTTCTCCGGGTAATATCGACACATAATTATCGCTGTAAAATACAGGGAGCAAGCGTTCATGCGTTTGTGCGTCAACTAACGATAATCGATTAAAAAACGCCACCGGTGCACCTGCAGGGTTTGTTAAAGTAACCTTGATCTTCCCAGGGGCTGTTTGTACCGGTTTGATGCTCAGCTTTGAAGGTGCCATATTTTGCAATCCGGAGTATTTGCCATCGCTGTTAGGCAGCCAGTACAAATTATCACTTAAAACATTCTTTTTGGTATCCAGCAGTTGCAGCGACAGAAAAACCCCCTCTTCTTTTGCCCGTTTTTCAATCTCTGGTTTTATCGGAACAAAACCTTTTACTGATGAAGGCAAAACCTCTTCAAAAACCTGCGTAACCTGCTTTTCCCCGCCCTTCATGTCATAAGTTTTAACAACAAGCATCAGGTCGCGGCGGGTCTCAAAAGTATTGTTTATAATAGTTACCATCCCGTTAAGCGGGTTGTACATTACATGCAACGGTTCACTTCCATTGTGCAGGCCATACAAACAGGCATTAGGGTCAAGGTAATAATCATACATCTGCCCGCGCATGGCTGTCCATGGGTTTTGAGTTTTCCAGATCATCACACCGGTATACCAATCCCACATATGCGCGCTAAAACCTTCTATAAGCGCGCGGTACTGGTTATAGTTAACCAACTGGGCTTTGGCGGCAAAATCTTTAGCGCCCGTAACCTTACCATAAGGTTCGATAGCAGCATCATAGCCTATGTATTTATGATAGTCCCATACCGAATCGGTGGTTGATTTATTTTTTTCTGTTGAAAAAACCGGGGCAACCATGTTTTTTTCAGGTATAAAGCGCTTTAAAGATTCATAATCGCCAATACCAACAGAACCTATTTCGGAGTTAAAGGGGAAGGTTCGCTCTTTCCAAAATATGGAATCGGGCTGTATACCGTAAGGTCCATCCCCATTACCGCCAAGCGTGTTCAGCGACATTTTATCGGAGTTTGAATAATCAACAAACCAGCGGGTGCCATCCAGCTTTGGCAATAGCGTGTCCCTTACAGCTAGTAAAATATCCTCGGGCGGGGTTATTTCATTGCCACCGCACCATACGGCCAGCGAGGGGTGGTTACGCACCATCTTTACCTGATCGGCAACCGAACGCAGGTACAACCCGTGATCATCCGGGTATTTGCGACGGGTCCACTGGTCGTCCTTTTTCATTGGGTCTAACCAGCGGCCGTTGGCATCGCCCGAGATCCAAAAATCCTGGAAAACCAGCAACCCATATTTATCGCAGGCATCATAAAACTCGGGGCGCTCTACCAACGCGCCACCCCAAACCCGTATCAGGTTAAGGTTCATATCCCGGTGAAAGCGAACTTCCGCATCATAACGCGAATCGCTAAAACGCAGCATCGCATCAGAAATGATCCAGTTACCTCCTTTTACAAAAATCTTTTGCCCGTTAACAGCTAATTGCCTGCTGCGGGTCTGTGTGTTCCAGGCAGATTGTATCTCCCTTACCCCTACATTGACCTTTTGCAGATCAGAAACCTTATTTCCCGTTTTAAACTGAACGGTAGCTTTATACAAATATGGCTCGCCATAACCATTTGGCCACCACAATTTCGGGTCGTTCAACACCAGGTCGTTCAGTTGTACATCAGTTGCCGCACCTGGTTTTATGGTGATTGTTTTAAAAACGTTTTGCCCGGCAATGGTAAATAGCAGCGTACCTGTAACGGCTTTTTTGGTTGGGTTGGTAACTGTTGCCGATACTTTGATAATAGCAGGTTGCTGTTTACCCTCCACCTGCCGAGTACCCGGCACAAGCGTTACCACGTGCGGATCGGTAACACTAACCGCACCGGTAGTTTCAAGGGTAACCTTATCCCATATACCTGTGTTCCTATCCCGTACGGGCTGTATCCAGTCCCAGCCGGCGGTATATTGTAAGCCTACATTACGTGCTATAGTTCCATCGCCGCCCTGCCCGCCGTTAGGGTTGCCCACAGGGTCTGGCGGGTAAACCAATACGGCCAGCCTATTCTTCCCCTGTTTATTGAGCATGGCGGTTATATTATAGCGCTGCCTTAAAAACATACCATAATGTGTTTTGGGGTTCACTTTTTTGCCATTCAGGTATATCTCTGCACTATAGTTAACCCCACGCATATTCAAATAAACCTGTTCATCGCCTACAGTACTGCGCTGGTCAAAATCAGTCACAAACCAATAGGTATAGTAATCCCTGCCGGTATCGTAAATATCCCTGATGTATTTATTATTCATCCCATAGAAAGGGTCTGGTATTTTATGATTGTTCAGGAGCGTGGTCAGCACGGTACCGGGTACAGTAGCCGGCATCCAATGCGAAACATCGTACCCCGGTGCAGACAACGCATTGCCGCTGCCCTTAAATTCGGTAATGGGTTTACATTTCCACCCGGTAGTTATTTCATACGTGGATTGTGCAAAGTTTTCACTTGCAGTAAAACAAAGCATCACAATAAACAGGCAAAATTTAAACGGAGAAAACTTCATGATATAATTTATGGACAGAATTTTATTAACGGCTTTGCCCCGGTCGAAACCCGTACGTATCACATACCCCCCGGCGAGATTGATAACATCAATAAGGTATGGATTTCACAGATGACCTTTAGTCAAGCGGTGCTATAAACACCGTTATGGCATTTCTAACAAAGTCCGTTGGGTTAAATGTTCGCCGAATCTATAATTTGTTTGTGATTTATCAAAACCATCGAAAAAAATTTCAACTTTTTACAAGCAGGATGTTTAATTAGTAGCTCGATAAATGTGAGCTTTAGCCATACATTCCAAATCGCTTTTGGTTGGTTTGAACACAGAGTGAGTTTTATAATCTATTGAAAATAAATGCCTGTTCGGGGTGGAAAGCTGCAAAGGGCGCTCGACCTTATCGGTTATGGATTCTGTAATATACATATAAAACATCTTTTCGATGTTTGATTAACAGCTGCAAGAGCTGCTTTAGACCGTTTTTTCTATAGGTTCAGAATGATCAGGTATGGTAAACCAAAAGGTGGTTCCTTTCCCTAATTCGCTTTCCACGCCAATCTGTCCACCGTGTAGCCTGATTATTTCAGCCGAGATATATAAACCAAGACCCAAACCGGAATTTTTATGGTTATCATTATCAAGCCTGAAATAACGGTCGAAAAGATTAACTAAATTTTCGGGCGCTATGCCCGGGCCAAAATCGCTGACCGAAATCCTGGTGAGGCCGTCGGACTGACTGGCATCGATCCGGATTTCAAACGATCCGGCAGCGTATTTAACTGCATTATTCACCAGGTTAACCAATACCTGGTCGAGCTTGTGGCGATCTGCAAACAGCGTAAAGGCGGGATCGCCCGTGAAATCGATATTATATTTGCCCTCCAGCCGGATATGTGTACAGCAATCTTCCACCAGTTCTGCCAGGATAAAGGAAGTTTTGTTAAGCGATAGATGGCCCTGATCTAATTTAGTGGAACTCAACAGATCATCGACAAGGTAACTGAGCTTGAGGACATGCTTTTCCGCATTTCGCGTCATCTCAATCATTTTCTGTTTTGACAGTGTTTCGCCATTTAATAACCGGCTCATCAATTGCAAATTAGCTTTCAGGCTTGTGATGGGTGTTTTCAGTTCATGGCTCGCAACACTGATAAATTCTTCCCTGTGTAGTTTGAGCAATCGTTGATCCGTAATATCTTCTATGACGGAATAGCCTAAAAAACCCTGTTTCTCCGGGAATAGAATAGAAGTGATATGGCACCAGATAATTGAACCATCTTTTCTAATTAAACTGGTCTCGAGCTTAAAAAAAGGTGTTTTTTTCTTCCATATGTGCGCCTGTAATAACTTCCAGTGCTCGTGTTGATCTTCAGGTGAATAATCTAGTATACGCGTGCCCACAATGTCCTCTTTTAATGAGTAACCTAAAAGTTCTACAAGCGCCATGTTTACCTCTATGATCTGTAGATCGGGAGCGATGATCTTGCTGGCCAAACTGGAAGATTCGAAGATGGTATGAAACCTTTCCAAATGACGGGAAATCTTTAATTGACGAAGTTCCTGCTTTAACGCGGCATTTTCTTTTTGTAAAATTGTATTGGCTGACATCAGTTTGAGTACTGTCCTTGGATTCCATCAATGGCGATATCAGCAGAAGGGGATGATTGCTCGATTATATAAGCAATTAAACGAAAAGTTGTTTCGAATATTAACTTCAGATGCATAAGCCTCAACCTACCTAAGCCCTGTTGTTTGAATGCATACGTATAAATTGATCAGCATAAAAATAAAGGAGGGCATTCACGCTGGTGTATTTATTTTCAAATCCTGTCCATTGCGCTATAAGCGCTTCGTCAGAATACGGATCGATTGTAATGCTATTTTTTTTTCATAAGGTTCATTTAAATATTGCGTTCTACAGGCGACCAGTTAATGCCTTCATATCTATCGTTATCCAATGCTGCATGGTGTGACAAAAACATACTATACAGGTATTGCGCCTGTTGCCACTTAGGATATAGCTGATTTTCGCCTTCGGGATCGGCAGCACGCTGCACTTTGTTGTAGGCAGAGAATTTTTCCATAGAGCCCATGGGCACTAATTGGAATTCTGAACCTTTTAGTTGGCCGCTTAAACGGGCCAGGTCCTTAGGGCTAACCTGAAAGCTGGCGATCCTTAAATACCTTGGGGTGGGATCATCCAGTGCCGCCCGTGCTGTAAAAGCCGCGGTATCGTCCATCGTTGTAAAGTCTATCTTCCAGTCGGCTTTTTCGTCGTAGTAACCGATCGTTTTCTCCTTCGTGTTAAAAAGTGGAATGTTGTAACGCAGGATATCAGCGAACGCACCGTTAAAAATAGATGTCGCTTTGATGGGTGATTGATCCAGCTTATCACCAAATTCTTTCCGCAGATCAAAGTTCCTGTTTTCACCGACTGGGATCGTTGTAAAATCGGTTGAAAAATCTGAAGGAATAAACCGCGGAACTCCCGCGGCTAAAGCGGCATTCAAAAGTTGGGTTTGCGTACCTACGATAACATCATGCAGCCCTGCTACAGCAGACACTATACAGGAAACACCACTGCATGCACCTATCAGTTCTTTCTCGTTAGACAGATCAACCTTAAAAACATCCACCCCTAACTGCTCAAGTGTGTTTACTTTTTCAGGGTCGCTTCCTTCACGAACTATCGCCCTTACGGAAACATTTAGTTTGGTTAATTCCCGGCATATTCTATGCCCCAGGTTACCTGTAGCTCCTGCTACCAATATTATATTTTTCATTTGCATCGTTTGTTAATGATGCAAAGCTATAGGCAAAACCTGCTGTAAAAGCTACCATTTGGTAGGTAATGAGATCATTTGATGTTTTTCCTGATCCTGCTCAGCGCATTGGGTGTAATACCTAGATAAGAGGCGATCTGTTTTACGGGTACCCGTTGTATCAGTTCCGATTTTGCCATAAACTCCAGATAGCGTTCTTCGGCCGATAGCGTTTGAAAACTGATGATCTGGTCTATCATACGCACCGCCATTGCCTCCCAAGTTACCCGGCCAAACTCCTGCCAGGCAGGAATATCTTTGTAAAGCCTTTCCATATCCGGTTTATCAATGTAAAGCAATTCGGTGTCTTCAATAGCCTCTATGTTGAACCTGGTTGGCTTTTGCGGGTTAAGGCTTGAAATTTCTGTAAAGAACTCACCCTGAAAAACAACCCAGGCAGTCAACTGCTCGTCAAACTCACCAAAAAAAAAGCGCAGCGCTCCCGACCTGATGTAAAAATACTGGTGGGCAACTTGCCCCCGCCTTAAAATAAGTTGCCCTTTTTTAACATTTTTTACTTTAAAGTTGGAAACAATAATATCCAGGTCAGCACTATTAATGGCAACTTTGGATCTTATAAAATCTGAAAGTTCTTTCATTTGGTCTCCACAATAATAGCAAATTAGATCCTTTGTTTTTTGCTTTATGAAAAACGTTTTCTGTTAATCGCAGCATGGCGGTGTATCGAAGGAAACTGATATTATCCGATTGTTGCCGGCAATAAAATCTTCATCACTTAATATTATTTTCTCTTTATATTGGGATTGATTAATATAAAGAAAACTTTATGAAATATACTCTTCATCAACTACAGGTTTTTTCTAAAATTGTGCGGTCGCAGAGCATTACAAAGGCTGCAGAAGAACTTTTTTTAACCCAACCGGGAGTGTCAATTCAACTAAAGAATTTCCAGGATCAGTTTGATATACCCCTGACCGAGGTGATTGGCAGGAAGTTGTACATAACTGATTTTGGAAAGGAGATTGCCGAATTGGCTGAGCAAATACTGATGCAGGTAGAGGAGATAGATTACCGGACAAGTGCATACAAAGGCCGATTGTATGGAAGGTTGAAGATAGCGGTAGCGTCGACCGGGAAATATGTAATGCCTTATTTTTTGGCCAATTTTATTAACGATAATCCTGCAATAGAGTTAACGATGGATGTTACCAACAGGGCTACCGTGATCAAAGCTCTGGTAAACAATGAGGTGGACTTTGGGCTGGTATCTGTTTTGCCCGACAAACCGGATGTTGAAGAGGAATTGCTATTAGAGAATAAGCTCTATTTAATAGGTGATGCTAAAAACAACTTAAAAGTAGCCCGGAAAAACATAGAACTGCTGCAACAACTTCCCATGATCTATCGCGAAGAGGGCTCGGCAACACGTTTGGTAATGGAGACCTTCCTTGAAAAGAAAAAAATACAGTTGAAAAAGCGCCTGGAACTTACCTCTAACGAAGCTGTAAAGCAGGCTGTGATTGCCGGGTTAGGTTATTCGGTAATGCCACTGATCGGTATACGAAATGAGATACAGGATGGTGACCTGAAGATCATACCGGTGTCGGATTTTCCAATAAAATCAAGTTGGCGATTAATATGGCTTAAAAACAAAAAACTGTCGCCGGTGGCTTCTGCTTATCTGGATCATTTACGGCAACATAAGGTTGAAATAACTGAAAAACATTTTTCCTGGATAAATGCCTTTTAGCTGGCAGGGTTTACAATTATTGCAAAACACCACCGCCACCTGTTAATTTTGACAGATCTATTCTTATTACCGCATTCTGAACGTGAAATGTATATATGCTTATCAAACTTGTCGGATAGCCACAACCTGCATATCAGCACACGCACAATATCGGTTACAACAAAATCGGCAACGTCGCATTGATACTGAAATTATACATAAAATATTTTAATGTATTTCATAAGAAACATAAATAAATACAAATATTGTATTTATTTATGTTTGCCGCACGGTTCTGCTATTGTTGTATATTTATGATGATAAATGGACCGCAACCCCCAATATTAGGATAGTATTACCAGGCATATTAATGGACAACTTAAAAAAATACATATTAAACTCTTCTACAAATGGCTAATTCTATTACTGTTTCTGTAAAGAGTGCCATTAAAAAGTTATGGCAACTCATCAACCTCGAGCGTAAAGAGGTAAGTTATATTTACTTTTTCGCCGCGCTAGCAGGCCTTATTCAGCTCTCATTACCGCTGGGTATTCAGGCCATTATAGGGCTGTTGTTTGGCGGCATGCTTTCGGCATCGTTAATCGTATTAATTTGTTTTGTGGTATTGGGTGTAATGTTAGCAGGAATATTACAGGTGATGCAAATGCGCGTTTCCGAACGTATACAGCAGCGCATTTTTGCACGGCTCACATTTGCCTACGCTTACCGCATACCCAAAATAGACCTTTTAAGTGTCGACAATTACTACCTGCCCGAGCTGGTGAACCGCTTTTTTGATACTGCCTCCTTACAAAAGGGATTATCAAAATTGCTATTGGATATACCGGCGGCATCTATACAAATTTTGTTTGGCTTAACCCTTCTTAGCTTTTATCACCCGGTTTTTATTGTATTTGGTGTTGTGCTGGTGGCGGTAGTAGTAATTATATTTTATTTAAGCAGCCCCAAAGGTTTGAGTAGCAGCATCGAAGAAAGCGACTATAAATATGAGGTTGCGCACTGGCTGGAGGAGATATCACGAGCGATAAAAACATTTAAATTTTCGCAAACAACAGGCCTACATCTAAAAAAAACCGATGACTTAACTGCCGGCTATCTTGATGCACGCAATACGCACTTTAATGTATTGGTATTGCAGTACAGGGTACTTATTGCCTTTAAGGTTACTATTACGGCGGCTATGCTTATTATAGGTTCGTTACTGCTCATCAGGCAGCAAATTAACCTTGGACAATTTGTTGCAGCAGAAATCATTATCATCGGAACACTCAGTTCTGTTGAAAAACTGATCGTAAGCCTCGAAACGGTTTACGACGTAATGACATCTATAGAAAAGTTGAATAAGGTATTACAAAAGCCTCACGATAACGAAAGCAGCAAACTTAACACAACTGATTCGGAGATTGACGGACCATTGAGCCTCACAGTATCTGACTTAAGCTTTGCTTACCAGGCATCAAAACCAATTATCAATAATCTGTCCTTCGCGGTAAGTCCGGGTGAAAAAATATGTGTCCGGGGAAAGGAAGGGTCCGGAAAAACCACGCTACTCCGTTTATTGGCTGGGCTATATTCTCATTACCAGGGCACTATTGTAGCTAACGGCTTACCATTGCAAAACATTCCAACAGCGCAATGGCGGTCTAAGGTGGCGGTTTATTTTTCACGCGAAGAATTATTTAGCGGCACCTTTTGGGAAAACCTTACCATGGGGAATCAGGATATAAATATATCGGACGTTAAGGAAGTATGTGAAATTGTAGGGCTTGCGGACTTTATATCTTCAAGAGAACAGGGTTATCAGGCCACTCTTGACCCTTTAGGGCAAAGGCTCTCAGATACTGTTGTACAAAAAATACTGATAGCCCGATGCCTGCTTGCCAGGCCTGCCCTGCTATTGCTTGAAAACGGATGGCAAAGCATAGAGGAACCATACCGAAACATTATTATGGATAAATTGATGAATGATAGAAGCTTTAGCGTTATAGCAATATCTGATGATAGTGAATTAACCCGCAGGTGTGATAAGGTTATTGATTTAACCACAAACGAAAGGGCTTAATATGTTTTTAGAGAAAAATATAAATATAGAATCGCTTTCGCGATACCGGTCTTTTCAAAAGGCGATGCAAAATTCGCACAGCCAAAGTAAAATAAAATGGCTTGGCTTTTTTTTGGCTCTTGTTCTGGTTATCTTGTTTTTACCGTGGACACAGAGCATAAGATCTAAAGGAGAAGTTGCCGCGCTCGACCCTCAACAGCGGCCGCAAGAGGTGAATAGCATAATACCCGGCAGAATTGTTAAGTGGTATGTAAGTGACGGCAGTTTGGTAAAGAAAGGCGACACTTTAGTACAGATAACGGAGGTAAAAGACGACTACCTAGACCCCGAACTAACACAACGTACCGCCGAACAATTAAAAGCGAAAAGCGAAGCTGCTGCTTTTTATAAAAGCAAGGTGCTAACATCCGACAAACAATTAGCCGCATTAGCGCAAAGCTTGAAGCTAAAGTTGGAACAATTAAGCAACAAGCTGAAGCAGTATACCCTGCAGGTACAGTCAGACAGTATAGCCATGCTGGCAGCTAATAACCAGTTTACCATAGCCGATTCGCAATTAAAAAGGCAGAAAGAACTGTACACCGCCGGGTTAAAATCGTTAACCGAACTGGAGCAGCGGCAGCAATATTACCAGGATGCGCTCGCTAAAAAAATAAGCAGCGAAAACAAGTACTACAACAGCAAGAACGAATTGTTAAATATCAGGCTGGAGCTGTCATCTACCGAACAGGACTACACCGAAAAGCTATCTAAAACCAACGGTGAGCGCTTTGCGGCACTATCACAAGCCGCAACAGGTGTTGGTGAAGCGGCTAAACTTCGCAACCAGCTTTCTAACTACCAAACGCGGCAGGGCTTCCATTACATATTGGCCCCACAAAGCGGGCAGGTGTTGCGAAGCATAAAGGCAGGTATTGGTGAAATGTTAAAAGACGGTGAAAATTTGCTGACCATTGTACCCACAACGTTTAGCAAGGCGGTTGAAATAAGTGTAGAACCTAATGATCTTCCGCTGGTGCATAGCGGCCAATTGGTACGCATTCAGTTCGATGGTTTTCCTGCAATTGTTTTCTCGGGATGGCCACAGGCGTCATACGGGCTTTTTAGCGGCCGAGTTGTAGCGGTAGATAATAGTATAGATGCTATGGGAAAATTTAAAGTTTGGGTAAAACCGGATGAAAGCACCAAGCCGTGGCCGCCCAATGTACGTTATGGAACAGGTTGCCAGGCCATTGCCTTATTAAACAACGTACCTGTATGGTATGAGTTATGGAGAAAGATCAATGGCTTCCCTGCAGATTTTTACAAACCCAAAGCATCACAGAAAGAACAAGTAACAAAGAAAAAATGAAGCGACTAATAATGGCCGCGCTGCTTTGCCTTAGTATCTCTGCATCTTTTGCGCAGGAAAAGTTACTTACTTTGGAAGAATACCTTTCTATCGTAAAGCGGTATCATCCCCTGGCACTGCAAGCCGGACTAAATACTGAAAAGGCGAAGATGACTAAGCGACAGGCGCTTGGCGGTTTTGACCCTAAGCTGGAACTAAACAGCGATCGTAAAATATTTGACGGCAAAACTTACTACAATTACCTGGTGCCCGAGGTGAAGATACCGCTATGGTATGGCGTAGACTTAAAGGGGAGCTACAGTAAAGTAACCGGCGACTATGTAAACCCCGAAAACAAAACCCCGAAGGATGGCTTGGGTTATGTTGGCTTTAGTGTGCCGATTGGCCGGGGCTTATTTTTAGATGAACGCAGGGCCGCTATAAAACAAGCTAACATTTATGCAACTGTGGCAGCTAACGAACAGCAGCAAATGTTAAATGACCTTTACATATCTGCTACCAATACTTATGCGGAATGGCTTAACGCTTACCTCAACATAAAGGTATATGAAAATGCCGTTAAGCTTGCCGAAGTACGTTTTAACGGTACGCGTATGCTTTACAAAAATGGCGATAAGCCTGCTATAGACACGCTGGAGGCACTTACGCTTTTACAAAGCCGGCAGCAAAAATTAAACGAATACCAGGTGCTGCTAACCAATAAAACTAACGAACTAAGCAGCTTTATGTGGCAGGAAAACTTTACCACGGTAAATTTAAGCAACATAAGTATCAGGCCGGATACCTTGCTGTTAAAGTCGGAGCCGGCGGACAGCTTATTAAAAAGGGAAGCGCCAATTGTGGCAAGCCAAAATCCCGAAGTGCGGCTATACGGGCAAAAGTTAAACCAGTTAGAGCTGGAGCGCCGGCTTAAACTGGAAGAGCTGAAACCAACATTCAACCTCAACCTGGGGCTGCTTAACACCGGGCGCGATATTTTTCAGAACGTTAATACCGGGTGGTTGGCTAACAACCAAAAATTTGGGTTTACCGTTGCTATGCCCCTTACCTTTACCAAGCAGCGGGCCGCATACAGCCTAAGTAAGCTAAAAATACAGGAAGCACAGTTTCAATTGCTCGACAAGCAAAACCTGGTTGCCGTAAAGTGGAACAATTACAAAAACGAATACAATAACATTAACCAGCAGATCCGCCTTAACCAGCAGCTACAAAAAAACAACCAACTATTACTCAACGGTGAAGAACTCAGGTTCCGATTAGGCGAAAGCTCCCTCTTCCTGGTAAACTCCCGCGAACAAAAAGTACTGGAAACGCAGGAAAAGTTAAACGATTTTTACACAAAACGCATCAAAACTCTGCAGTACTTAAAGTGGCTGTCAAACTCTTTTTAAGTATTACCTCACTTAACCGCTACATGACTGTATCAGGCATTCATTAGCAAATGGAGTGACTTAATTTTATTGTTTTCAATCACGGCGATATCCATCCCCTTTGCCACAGGCGTTTCTCCGGGTATGCCCAGCTTCCAGGTAATATGCTGAACCTGGTGGTTAACATTTGTTGGGGCGGTTAGTTCAAACTTAAACTCCGTTGGCCACTGGCTTTGGAGTGTGGCTATTAGATCATTAATAGCCTGGTAACCTTCAAATGCAGGGCCACTATCAGATTCATAGAAAACCACATCATCGGCATATATATTTTGCATTGCTTTTAAGCGGCTATCGGCATTCCTGTCATTCCAGATAACCAGCAGGCTATCTTCCAAAAGGGTTGATGTATTTTCCATGTTCTAATGTATCGTTTTTATTTCACTACCGCTATTTAAGCGTGTTATTTCCTTAGACATGCACTTTACCTATACGCAACAGCACAGGGAAGGTTACTTCTTTCGGTTGCTGCGTTTGCCAAAGTGGTACAAGTTGCAACCGTAACTGTTCAACGGGGTTAAATCCTTTATCGCTTATAAAATGCTTAACTGCCGACCATGTGCCGAAATATCCCATCAAATGCTCAAAGTCCCATTTTAAGCTAATACTGATTTGAGGTACCGGTATTTCCTCAAAAGGGAATGGAATGGTTTGGTAACCTTCATCTATGTAATTACGCTCGGTATCCCAGTAAGAGCCTATAACATTCGTATAAAAGTGGCTGATAACCTCGTCTATCTCCGGCGAAACACTAATTTGCCCGTAACCGGTAACACAGATGACTGCGTCTTTCCTCGCCGTCCGTTTAACCTCTTCGTAAAATTTATCGAAATCAAACCAGTGGATGGCCTGCGCCACAACTATCAGGTCAAAAAAGTTGCCTTCAAAGTTGGTATGCTCAGCAGGTTGTACCGTATAGGTGATGTTTGAACGTTTAGTGGCATTGTCTATTTGCGACCGGCTGATGTCAGTAGCCCAAACATTGCCAAACATTTTAGCCAGTTCAAAAGCTACCTGCCCGTTTCCTGTACCGCAATCCCAGGCGTTTTGCTTGTTAATTACTAAACTATCCAAAAAATCGAATAGCTCCGCAGGGTAAGTTGGGCGGTATTTTGCGTATTGATCCGATTGTAAAGAGAAGTTATCTTTCATTACTCAAGTATAATGAATGCATTTCAAAATAATGCTTTGTAACTCTTATACTCTCCTTCTCTTTTTCTCTTTAACGATCAGGCTAAGCTCTCGGCTCATTTGGCCGGCAATTGCGGTATTTTCCTGCGCACGGCGGAACAGGTATGGCAACACTGCTTTAATAGGGCCGTAAGGCACATATTTAGCCACGTTATAGCGTGCGTTGGCCAGGTTAAAGCTCAGGTTATCGCTCATACCCAAAAGCTGCGAGAAAAACACATGCTGGTTTTTATGATCTATTTTCTTTTCATTTAAAAGGTCGGCAAGCAGGCGGCAGCTATCTTCGTTGTGGGTACCGGCAACAATAGCAATATTGCCAATGTTATCCGCACAATAAATAAGGGCGTCGTTATAATCACGGTCGGTAGCTTCTTTATTGGGCTGTATTGGCGATGGGTAGCCTTTTTCCTCGGCACGCTTACGTTCTTTCTCCATATAAGCGCCGCGTACAATTTTCGCCCCCATTATAAAATCCTCTGCTTCGGCAACAGCATGGTCGTGTATTAATGATGCCAGTTTATCGTGGCGGTACAACTGGTAAGTATTGTAAACAATGGCCCTCTCTTTATTAAAAAAGCGCATCATGTTCAGCGCAAGGTTATCAATGGTTTTCTGGATCCAGCTTTCTTCGGCATCTATCATTACCGGTACACCTTCAGAGTGGGCCATTTCGCAAATTGCCAACACCCTATCCTGCACGGTTTGCCATTCAATTTGTTCGTCAACGCTCAGCTTTAAGCCGTCGTCCAGTTTCTCCAGCAGGCCAAAACGGCCCACACCGGTAATTTTAAATACGGTAAGCGGGATGCTTTTGCTTTTTGAAGCGGTAACAATTGTACGAATGATCTCGTCGCGGGTATTATCAAAAACAGATTCATCATCCTCGCCCTCTATAGAGTAATCAAGAATGGTACCTACCCCGCCATCGGCAAGGTTTTTAATGGTTTGGGTACACTCGGCAATGGTTTCGCCACCGCAAAAGTGTTTAAATATGGTAGCCTTAATCAATCCTTTTATAGGCAGGCCTATTTTAATGGCAAAGTTGGTTATGGGCGGGCCTATCTTAACTAAAAAATTTACGTTAATAACTTTAAAAAGCCAGTAAGCGCGGTTAAGGTCGGTATTGGTAGAGTGGCGAAAAGCGATCTCGGTATTTTCGAATGATAATTTATCGTTTGGAGTCATGTTTTGTTTTAGTTCATGGATCACAGTTCGTGGATCATAGTAATGTCCACGCGTTGCCATGAACTATGATCTATTAACTATAAACTGCGTGCAAAATTATAAAATGATAACTCATTATCACACGAATAGTTTAATTTTGGCGGCTATGATAGAATTTAAAGTTGAGGGCGACTATATCCCCATGATACAATTGCTAAAAGCGGCTGGTTTGGTGCAAACCGGCGGCGAAGCGCAGATAGTTGTTGAACACGGCGAAGTTACCTACAACGGTGAGGTAGATTACCGCAAACGCCTTAAAGTAAAACAGGGCGACCTGGTTGAATTTAGGGGACAAAAGATCAAGATCATATAATGAATAACATACAAAGCGATAGTTACACCGTATATTTTAAAGATAGCCTAACCCAACTGCGCAATTTTGTTGAGCAGGGCAACTACTCAAGAGCTTTTATACTTACCGACGAACATACCACCGAATATTGCCTGCCCATAGTTAAAGAATATTTGGATGACCTAGATAACTTTGACCTGATTGAGGTGAATGCCGGCGAAGAAAGCAAAACCATTGATTTTTGTATAGGCATCTGGAAAGCCCTGATAGACTTTGGTGCCGACCGTAAAGCGCTCATGATAAACCTTGGCGGCGGCGTAATTACAGATATGGGTGGCTTTGTTGCCTCTACTTATAAACGCGGGATAGACTTTGTGCAGGTGCCCACTACCCTATTATCGCAGGTTGATGCCTCTGTTGGCGGTAAAACCGGGGTTGATATGGATGCCGTTAAAAACATCATAGGCACATTTACACAGCCCAAAGCGGTATTTATGCACGTAGGCTTTTTAGAGACCCTTCCCCCACGCCAAATTCTTTCCGGCCTTGCCGAGATGTTAAAACATGGCCTTATTGTAGATGCCAAATACTGGGACCAGCTAAAAGTTAGCGACCTAAGCCTGCCCTCAGAGGAGTTGGTACACCGCTCGGTTGAAATCAAGAACGAAGTGGTTATAGAAGACCCGCAGGAGAAAGGCATCCGCAAGGCACTAAATTTTGGCCATACTGTAGGGCACGCGGTTGAAACTTATTCGCTGATGAATGATGCCGACCCGCTTTCGCATGGTGAGGCTATTGCCATAGGTATGATCTGCGAGGCTTGGTTATCAACCCAAAAGATTGGCCTGCCTGATAGCCAGTTATTGGAAATTACCGAAGTATTAAGTCACCTTTACCCACGCTACAAAGTACAGGAAGATACCTTCCCTACCCTTTTAGAGCATATGCAAAAGGATAAAAAGAACCAAAACGGTCAAATAAATTGCACGCTGTTAACAAACATAGGCCAATATAGTATTGATAATATCTGCACAGAGGACGAACTTTGCGATAGTTTAAGATATTACGCATCGTTATAAATGCCCCCTATAAATCCACGTTCCGAAGCTGTTATTGTACTGGTGAGCTTGCTTGTGCTGCTCACCCTTTTAGAGATGTGGTTTAGCTACCGCGAGAACAGGCACTATTACGAAAAGCGCGACACCCTTACCAATATCTATTTAACAACGCTTGCGTTTTTGCTAAACCTTGCGGTGAACGGGAGCATGTTTGTGTTGCTAAACACAGCTTATAAATACAGGCTTTTTCAGATCCGTAACGGCTTTGTATATTGGTTTGTGCTGATTTTAATGCAGGATTTTTTGTACTGGGTTCTGCACTACACCGGCCATTACTGCCGCCTGTTTTGGGCGATGCATGTTACGCACCACTCGTCAGAGCATTTTAACTTTACAACAGGGTTCCGCTCAACCGTATTTGAACCTTTGTACCGCACCTTTTTTTACCTGCCGCTGGCCCTGTTTGGTTTTAACGCCATAGATATTTTGTATGCCTACCTGGTTACCCAGCTTTACGGCAACTTGGTACATACACAATACCGCATCCCGCTGCCAAAATGGTATGGGTGGATCTTTGTTACACCTGCCCACCACCGTGTACACCACGCTTCAAACATCCCATATCTTGACAAGAACATGGGCATGGTGTTGATCCTGTGGGACAGGATGTTCGGCACCTTTCATGACGAGGACGATAACGAACCCGTTAAGTACGGCCTCACCCATCAGCCCGAAAACATGGGGCCGGTAAATGTGCTTTTCCACGAATGGAAAGCTTTGATAGCCGATGTTAAACGCGCGCCCGGCATCGGCAATAAACTCAAATACCTGTTTAACCCGCCCGGCTGGAGCCACGATGGCAGCACACAAACGGCAAGGGTGTTACAGAGGGAGTATAAGTATAAAACAATATCTGTTGAAACGACAAAAAACGAATACTAAACAAGGTGAACTGAAATGCTTAAGTATTTGCAAAGAGTAATTTTTACCCAATAAAATTCTGTTCGCCTTAATTATTTTAAGAAAAATAAAATTATCTATTGACAAATTAATTTTTACTTGTACATTTACGGCATAACAAAAACAATGACAACACAACGTGCATATTTTTATGGTTTCTACTTTTACTTTAGCAGTAAGAGCCGGGACTGATATGTACTAACAAAACATACAAAACTTAAAAAGTCCCGGCATTAAAAGCCGGGACTTTTTTGCTTAATAACGTTTATGAAAACCGAGAAACCAAGAGTTGCTATACAAGGGATCCGCGCCTCGTTCCACGAAGAGGCCGCATTCAAATATTTTGGGCAGGAAATTGAGACCATTGAGTGCAACTCTTTTAAGCAAACGTTTGAGGCTTTGCAAAATAAAGAGGCAGATTATGTGGTAATGGCCATAGAGAACAGCATAGCAGGCAGCATCCTGCCAAACTACTCGTTAATGATGAGTTACAGCTTCCCTGTTGTTGGCGAAGTTTATGTACCTATACAACTACACCTGATGGCATTACCGGGCGTAAGGTTCGAGAACATTAAATACGTAACCTCTCACCCAATAGCCATTCGCCAGTGTATCGATTTTTTTGACGAGTATCCGCACCTTAAAATTGTAGAAAGTAACGATACGGCAGCCTGTGCCAAACGCATCCGCGATGAGCAGCTGACTGATACCGTTGCCATAGCTAACACACTGGCCGCGCAACTCTACGGGTTAGACGTTTTAGAACGCCGTATAGAATCTAACAAACTGAACTTTACCCGTTTCCTGATCCTGACTACGCATGAAAATGCTAAGAAAAAGGGCACGCCAAATAAAGCTTCACTTTGTTTCCAGGTAACTAACCAGGTTGGGGCATTGGCTAAAGTGCTTAATATTTTTGCGCAGGAAGATGTAAACATGAGCAAAATTCAAAGCATGCCTGTGTTAGGCAAGCGTAACGAATACAACTTTTATGTAGACATAGAGTGGAACGAAAGCAAACAGTATGATAATGCCATTCGCCAGATACTAAAATACACACACAACTTTAATATACTGGGCGAGTATCAGCGTTACGAAAGCGAACCACCAAAACCCTTGAAGGCTGAGAAAACGAAACGATATATCAGTGTGAAGAAACTGAACGATCAGACCGAAAAGCCGTAAGACGAAAAGAAATAAATAACAAAAAGATAATAACAACATAAACCATAATCTTCCGGACTTACCGACATTAGGACCTCCGGACCAACAAAAAGAACATGAAACACAACTTAAACATACAGCCCCTTAATTCCTGGATCAATCAATCAGGTAAAGCACCTTTGGTAATTGCCGGCCCATGCAGCGCCGAAACCGAAGACCAGTTAGTAGCAACCGCGCATTTACTGGCAAAAACAGGTAAAATCAGCGCCCTGCGTGCAGGTATCTGGAAACCACGCACCCGCCCCGGAGAATTTGAAGGCATTGGCAGCATTGGTTTAGAGTGGTTAAAACGCGCTAAAGAAGAAACCGGCTTGCCAACAGCTGTTGAGGTTGCAACAGCCAAACACGTAGAAGAAGCTTTAAAAGCTGGCGTAGACATCCTTTGGGTTGGTGCGCGCAGTACCGTTAACCCTTTCACCGTGCAGGAAATTGCCGATGCCCTTAAAGGTGTTGATGTACCCGTAATGGTTAAAAACCCGGTTAACCCCGATCTTTCATTATGGGTTGGCGCGTTAGAGCGTATCAACAACGCGGGTATTACCAAACTGGCGGCTATTCACCGCGGGTTCTCATCGTACGAAAAATCGGCTTTCCGTAACGAACCAATGTGGGATATCGCGATAGCATTAAAAACTTTGGTGCCAAACCTGCCTATCATCAACGACCCAAGCCACATTACCGGTAACCGCGACCTAATCGGTTACATATCTCAAAAAGCGCTTGACCTTGATATGCAGGGCCTGATGATAGAGTCGCACATTGACCCTACCGTTGCCTGGACAGATGCCGCGCAACAGGTTACTCCTGCTGCACTATCTGATATCATCGACCACCTAGCTTTACGTAAACCGGAAGTTAAAGGTGCCGACCTAAACGATAAATTAGCCGAGCTGCGCAACCAGATTGACAAGATCGACGACCTGGTTATCCAAAAAATGGCCGAGCGTATGAAGATTGTTGAAAAGATTGGTAACTACAAAAAAGACAACAACATCACCATTTTACAGGTAAACCGTTGGGACGAGATACTACAAAAGCGCACTAACTACGCAAAGGCTTTACAGTTAAGCACCGAGTTTACCGAGAAATTGCTGGAACTGATGCACAGCGAATCTATCCGTAAACAAACCGAGATCATGAACGCGGGCCAGGAATCAGCCCCAGCAGAAAAATTAACACACGCTTAATTAGATTATTAGTGATTGGTTGATTAGAGATTAGTTGTTTTAGGATGATACCATCACTTTAATTAGTCAATTACTACACAATCCCATTCTGCCCTCTCCAAAAGAGAGGGTGTAAACATAAGCTTACCTAAAGCCCCTCTCCTTTGGAGAGGGGTTGGGGTGAGGCGTTTTATACTATGGCAAAACATAACATCATACTTACCAAACAAGGCACAACGGTAAACGGCACGGTACAACTTACGGGGTCAAAAAGTGAGTGCAACCGTGCTTTAATTATCGAAGCGCTGAGCAAGGGTAAAGTAAAGGTCGAGAACATGTCGGATGCTGCCGATGCAGTGACACTTAAAGAAGTCTTAAGTCGGCAGTATTTAGTCGAAAGTCAGGAAGACTTAGAACTTAAGACTAAAGACTTATCACTTATAAACATTGGCCCGGCAGGCACAGCTATGCGTTTTTTAACGGCTTATTTGCCTTTACAAGGTGAAGAAGTAACCCTAACGGGTTCGGAGCGGATGCAGCAGCGCCCTATTGGGATTCTGGTAGACGCCATGCGTAAACTGGGTGCTAAAATAGATTATGTAAACAACGAGGGTTATCCTCCCATCAAAATTCATAGCGGTTTTCAGCAACAAGCAGATCGTATCAGCATCAAGGGAGATATCAGCAGCCAGTATATTACCGCGTTGCTGCTTATTGCATCCAGCTTACCACAAGGTTTAAGTTTAGAGATCGAAGGCGAGTTAACCTCACGCCCTTATGTAGAGATGACATTGGCGATGCTTAAACAAGCAGGCATACAGCATACCTGGGCAGATAATTTAATTACTATAGAAAACCAGCCATTTGCAGAAACAGCTTTATTAGTTGAGCCTGATTGGAGCGCGGCATCTTACTGGTACGCAATTGCCGCGTTAAGCGACGAAGCGGAACTTTTCCTGCCGGGATTAACATCATACAGTCTGCAAGGCGATAGCGTAATTACCGAACTAATGGCCAACTTTGGTATCACATCAGTATTTAAGGATGGTGGGGTATATTTGACCAAAGAGCCGAAACCGATCTTCCGCAAGATCTTCGACTTGAAGGAATGCCCCGACCTGGCACAAACCGTTATTGTGGTATGTGCGGCATTGGGACATGATGCAAGCTTTACCGGGTTGGAAACTTTAAAAATTAAAGAAACCGACCGTATATTAGCCCTGCAGACAGAACTGGCAAAAATTGGCGTTAAGCTAATTGAGAAAGGGCAGATTTATAAGCTGGATTGCAGCGAAAAGCAAATTCCGCAGCGTATGTTTGTAAACACGTACGACGACCACCGCATGGCGATGGCCTTTGCACCGCTGGCAACCATCATCTCCGAACTGGAAATTGAAGACGCCGACGTGGTAGAAAAATCGTACCCGGCATTTTGGAAGGACCTGGAGAAGGTTGGGTTTGAAGTAAATCCGGCCTAATAAAACAATTACCCAACCGTCATTGCGAGGTACGAAGCAATCTCTTTAGGACAATTATACACCTTGCATAAGGGAATGGCTCAAAGAGATTGCGTCGTACCTCGCAATGACGCTTGAAGAGAAATCTAAAATCTAAAATCGCACATCTAAAATCACATGGCAGGCAACTCATTTGGACAACTATTCAGGATAACAACATTTGGCGAATCGCATGGCGAGGCTATAGGTGTAATTATAGATGGCTGCCCGGCGGGGCTTGATGTTGACTTGGACTACATTCAGGGCGAACTTGATAAGCGCAAGCCGGGGCAATCAAAGATCACTACGCAACGTAAAGAAAGCGACGTGGTGAAAATTTTGTCGGGCACTTTTGAAGGCAAAACCACGGGCACCCCTATTGCCATGATCATCCCTAACGAAGATCAGCGTTCAAAAGATTACGGCCACAATGTAGATGTTTTCCGCCCATCGCATGCCGATTATACCTATGCTACCAAATATGGCATCCGCGATCATCGTGGCGGCGGCCGTTCATCGGCACGCGAAACCGCCGCACGCGTAGCCGCGGGCGCTTTAGCCAAGCTTTTATTAAAAACGCAGGGAATAGAGGTACTGGCACACGTAAGCAGTGTAGGCACCATTAATGCGCCGAATGTATTTATTGAGAGCGCCGAAGAGTTTTTAGATACCCGCGAACAAAACATCGTCCGTTGCGCCGACCCGGCTACTGCGGCGGAAATGATAGAATTCATCGACGGTATCCGAAAAGAAGGTGATACTGTTGGCGGTAAAGTGAGCTGCCACATTATTAATGCACCCGTCGGCTTAGGCGACCCGGTTTTCGACAAGTTACATGCCGACTTAGGCAAGGCGATGCTGAGCATCAATGCCGTACATGGTTTTGAATTTGGCTCAGGCTTTAGCGGCAGCGAAATGCGCGGCTCAGAACATAACGATATTTTTGTAAAGGACGCCCAAGGCAAAGTTGGTACACGAACAAACTTTTCAGGCGGGATACAGGGTGGTATTAGCAATGGTATGCCTATTGAATTTAAGGTGGCCTTTAAACCGGTTGCCACCATTATGCACAACCAGCAAACTATAGATGGCGAGGGCAACGCCGCCGAAATTACCGGCAAAGGTCGCCATGACCCTTGTGTAGTGCCCCGCGCCGTGCCAATTGTAGAAGCTATGGCCGCGCTGGTTTTGGCTGATCATTGGTTGAGAAACAGGGTTTCGAAGTTGTAGTGATTGGAGGTTATTGATCGGAGATTAACTCAGCATTTAACATCCTTTTTCTTCGGCGCTATGCCACTACGCTTTTCCCATATTTTTTTGATATAATCGGTAGCTACAGGCACTTTACAGGCTGTGCCGTTCATATCAATGGTAACTACGCCTATTTTGTTAGCGATGGCCATTGCTTCTTTGGCCAGGGCAGACACATATGCTCCTACCGAAATAACAAAATTGTTCATGTGGTAACTTACCCGGTTCTCGCCCGAATGGATGTTTTGCTCAGCTCTGTTCAATAAGTCGTGCAATATTTCCATGTCGAGCTCACTGTCCGGCTTAAGCGCCACAATATTACTCAAGGCAGACCACCCGCTGGCGGCAATATGCTCTATTGGGCTATCTATCCATTCTAGCGCCAGTTCAAACCCGTACGGATTGCCTGCCGTTACCCATGGCACCGTATATTCGCTTATGTTATTAGATGTCGCTTGCTCCACCCAGTCTTGTAGATCAGCCCTGGTCATATTTTCATCATCGGCTATCAGGCCTGCAAGGTACATGGCATCGGCATTGCCTGTGGCAAAAAGGTCTTTAGCCAGTTGGTAATCCTTCTTTATCTTTTTTTGTATTGGCTTTAAGTATTCTATCTTAACACCAAAAAAAGGCTCTTTAACGCCATGCTTCAAAAGTAATTTTTTTATGCTATCGCTGCCTTTTGCCTGCAGTTCGGCCATAATTTCCGTAACGTTCATGGTAACTGGTTTAAGTATTAAATTTATGATAATTTTCACTTTTAATATATAGGGCGCAAAAGCAAACAGTATTTTTACCTGTCAATTTAATAACCTTAACCTGTGTCAATAATCCACCTTTATAAAAAAGCTTACAGCGGTTTATCGTTAAACAGCTGGTACCTCAGCGTGGTGATGTTTATTAACCGCAGCGGTACTATGGTGGTGCCGTTCCTCAGCATTTATTGCATTAATCAACTTGGCTTTAATGTGCTGCAAGCTGGATACGTTATGGCCTTATTTGGCGTTGGCGCAATATTGGGCGCGTTCATCGGCGGCAAGCTTACCGATAAATTTGGCTTTTACGATCTGCAGGTGTTCACCCTGCTAAGCGGCGGCATCTTGTTTATCATACTCGGTTATCAACGCACTTTTTTATCGCTGGCTATAGGCACATTTGTATTGAGTTTTTGCAGCGAGGCATTCCGACCCGCAAACTCCACCGCTATAGCGCATTATAGTTCGCCCGAGAATAAAACACGCTCCTACTCGCTAAACCGGCTTGCGGTAAACCTGGGCTGGGCATTTGGCGGTGGGCTTGGCGGTTACCTGGCATCCATCAATTACCATTTATTGTTTTGGGTAGATGGCTGTACCAATATTTTAGCGGCGTTGATGCTGTTAAAACTGATGCCACGCGCAGCCATCAAAAAATCGGAGGTTAAGCCGATAGCAACGGGCCCGGTATCATCAGCATATAAGGATACTACTTACTTATGGTTCATTTTTCTGTCAACTGTGTTTGGCTTATGCTTTTTCCAGTTCTTTATAATGGAACCGGTATTTTACAAGCTCAAATGGCACCTCGATGAACGTTTAATAGGTGCGTTACTGGCCTTGAACGGCATCCTCATTGTGGCAATCGAGATGGTGCTCATCAACTACCTCGAGGGTAAAAGGCATGCTTTAACTTATATTGTATGGGGTGTATTGATAACCGGCTTAGGTTTTATTCTACTCAATATATTGCCGCCTGGTGTTGTAACAGCATTAATTGTAGTAGTACTTGTAACGCTTGGCGAGATCATGAGTATGCCATTCATGAATAGTTTTTGGATTGCACGCACAAATGTTTATAACCGGGGCGAATACGCGGCATTGTATACCATGTCGTGGTCGGCGGCGCAGGTATTTGCACCGGCGCTGGGTAGCCAGGTAATTAACTATGGTGGCTTTGCATCACTTTGGTGGTTGTTAGGAATCTTATCTGCCATGGCGGCTCTGGGTTACTATTTACTTTATAAAAACGGCAACAAAAATGCTATTGAAACTGTTCCTCCTGAAGAAATAGCGGCCCTGCCCGAACAATTACCATAAACTGCAACTATGAAACGTGCTTTATTTATAGACCTCGATAACACCATTTACCCTGCAGACTCACTTGCTGATGTTCTTTTTACAGAATTATTTAGCCTTATTGATGAGGAACTTGGACAAACCGATATCTCATCGGCACAGAAAGCCAAGCAAGAACTCACCCGCCGCCCTTTTCAGCAAATTGCGGATGAATTTGGGTTTAGTGAAGAGCTTATCGAAAAAGGCTTAAAGATACTGCGCAATGCTAAAGTTGAAGTACCGGTTACACCATACAAAGCATATAGCCAACTCCGCGAGGTACCGATCGATAAATACCTCGTAACAAAAGGCTTTACTAAATTGCAGCAAAGCAAGGTAGACATGCTGAACATTGCGGGCGATTTTAAAAAGGTTTACATAGTAGACCAGGATCAAAGCGACCTTACAAAGAATGACATATTTCAGCGAATAATGAAAGATAAAGGTTATGCTAAAGAAGAAGTTTTAGTGATTGGTGATGATCTGGAATCTGAAATACAAGCCGGCCAGGAGTTAGGCTTGGAAACATTTTTATTCGACCCGGAAGGCAGGTATACTAATGAAAACGTTACCTACCACGCCCGCGATTACAGGGATGTAGCTGAGATCGTGATGAAGTAAAGGGGTAACGCCAGGACATATTAAAAATTATAAACGGTGATTAAGTTCCGTTTTAAGGTGAAAAAAGTCGGTTTGAGGTCGTGTTTTTACTGAGTTTTCAATACCGCCACCGTGACAATCAATTGCCCTAAATGGCGCATGGTATGTTCGGCGCTGTGGGTATATAATCCAATTACGGTTGATGGTAGTTGCGCACGCCCTACGCCCCTAAAATGGGTTAAGGTACTTTCATCAGTTTGGCTCAATTGGGTTGATGCTGCGTTAACCTGCCTATTAAATTTTTCAACTAATTCTATAACGGTGTATATTTTAATGGTCGGTTTACCTTCGGTGGATAAATAACTTAATTGTTCGTCTGTTAACACTTCGCCTTTGGCGTAAGTAAAAAGTCTGTCTAAAACACCGGTTAAATGCTGTAAATGAAAACCCGGCGATGCCATACCCGCAGGTTTCTCCCATAGTAAACCTTCAGGAAAATCCTGCATCAGTATATTCAATTCTTCGCGGGCCTGTAATAAAGCATGCGCAACGGGCTGTAATAAAGCAGGTACGTTGCTTAAAGGGCCTCGCAGCCAAACTTCAGGAAGAGGGTTAATTACCATATATCAAATATAGGCTAACGGCTGCTTTCCGGGTATCAGCCTAAAGTAAATCCTTAAATAAATGTTTACACATGCTTATGGTACAGGTATTGCTTATAAGCAACTATAATTTTAGATATATACTACTATGATATTATCAGTTACTAAACAAAAGCGTGCCTTGCCGTTCGTTTTAGCCTTACTTTGTTTACTTACACTTACTATTCAAAGCTGTAAGAAAAAAAGCCGGTCGGATATGGGCGCCGAGCTTTATAAAGAAACAAAAAATAAAGTATTTAGAGATGCAACGCCCGAAGGACTTGCAGAAGTTTTTAAACAGGTGCTGGCATCTGACAAAGGTAAATTGGCCAACCCTAATTTAATTACCGCTTTTTATGAAAAAAACGATTATGACCCCGTTTTTGTGATGGACCATATTTTTAACGGCGATGTTGACATTACCGCTAATTATTTTGAGAAAGCAAGCCAGCATGGCTTAGACCCTAAAATGTTTAAAGCCGACCAGATAAAACAGTTGGTTGCTAAGTTTAAAGACAAAAAAGGCATTAAAACTATCGACGAAGCATACCATGATATTGCCCAGCTAGAGTTGCTAATGGCTAATTCGTTAATTAATTATTCTAGCGCTTTGCAGTTTGGGATGGTTAGCCCAAGGAAGATCTATTCGCGCTACTTTACGGCCACCAAACGCCCGGACAGCACATCAATGATGCAGGCTTTAAACGCTGGTAACCTAAAAACTTACCTGGATAGTATACAACCTAAAGATCCGCAATATCTGATGCTGCAAAAAGCATTAATGGCAGGTGGTACCGCCCAGGGCATGACCAAAGAAGAAACTACCCGCTACCTAGTGGTAAATATGGAGCGCCTTAGGTGGAAAAATAAACCAACCCAGCCAAAATATGTGATCGTTAATATCCCTGATTATCGTTTGGATGTTATGGACAACGGCCACTCTATTCTTAATATGAAGGTTGTAGTTGGCGAAGGCCGTAACACGGATAACAACATATCGTTGGTTGAATACGACGAAAGCGATAAAATAGACCGTCCGTTCAGCCGCGAAACACCGCAATTGAACAGTATGATCCACAGCGTACAGGTTAACCCGGTTTGGAACATACCGCAAAGCATTGCCAGTAAAGAGATAATGATTGAGGCCGCAAAGGATCCTTACTATTTATCAAACAAAGGTATTGATGTGTACGAGAATGGCAAAAAGGTTGAAGACCCCGAAACCATTAACTGGGGCAGCGCGCCTAAAGATAAATATGAATTTAAACAACGCCCAAGCGACGATAACGCCTTGGGGAAAATTAAGTTCCTGTTCAATAATAACAGCAGCGTTTACCTGCATGATACACCTGCAAAAAGCAAATTTGGCCAGGCTATGCGTGCTTTGAGCCACGGTTGCGTTCGCCTCGGCGACCCTAAAGCTTTAGCAAAAGCTATATTTGGCGATGGCCCTACTTACGAGAAAATTGCTAAAGCAATGGATGAAGACAACCCAGAACCAACAACCATTGCAGTACCTAAAAAATTACCTGTATACATCACTTACGTTACCTGTTGGGCCGATAGCACAAACACCCTGCAATACCGCCCGGATGTTTATGGATTAGATGTAGTATTATACGGCCACCTGCAAAAGTTTTTAGCTAATACAGATCAGATAGCTGCGTTGTAGTTATTAGAGGTTGGAGATAGAGATTAATTCTTAACGGTGAAATCATTAGCTAATCGATGTAATCACCAAATAACATAAAAACAAAGCCCGCCTGCATTTTACTGCTGGCGGGCTTCTTGTTTATAATTGGTTAGTTTGTTTTACAATTTAGCTAAAGTAGCTGCTCCTGTTGTATCGGGAGTGATAGAATTAGCCGGTGCAGTATCATCTAATAGTTTAGAAGTATAGTTGCTGTCTTTACCATTAATAAACAGCATTGAGCCACCCTTAATAGTATTAATAACCTGGTCTGATACCTCCGGTGATACTGCCGGGCAACCAAAACTACGACCTAAACGGCCAATTTGATTGATCGTATTCTGGCATACATAATCGGCGGCGTGTATAACGATACCGCGCGCACGTGCCGCGCTATTGATACCTGCATCCAAACCATCAAGCTTTAACGAACGACCATGTTTACCAATGTAAACCTCGTTTGCCAAATAAAACCCAAGGCTGCTTTGGTGCGACTCGTTATTATTTGAAAAACGGCTGGCCACATCATCGCCGCTACCCTGCCCGTGTGCAACCCATGTATTCAATACTAACGTCTTGTTCAACACGTCTATGATCCACATGCGTTTCTCGCGGCTCGATTTATTAAAATCGACAACAGTAATAATATTGCTGTTTGGGGATAATTTATTAGCTAGCTTAAGGTTCAAATAACCGGTAACTGCTTTCTGAAATACAGTAGCATCCATACCTGTTTGCTGCAGGTTAGCTGCTGTATATATATTGGCAACATACTGTGCAAAGTATTCTTTAGCACCAAATGTCTTGGCTATAATTTCGTGTTTTTTGGAAGCGCTTGTTGGTTTCCAACTGATAACCGTTATAGAAAATAACAATAAAGCGCCAATGATCCACCACAAGTGTTTTCTCATAATATTGGGTTTAATCGTTTAGTTAATTTGGTATACCACGCATCTAATAATAACTATTAGTTGGTGTTTGTTAAAACAAAGCTACGAAAAAATACGAAATTAAATGTCACAGCAGTCTAATCATCCACTTTTAAGAAATATTAATACTTAAAAGTTAAGAAGAGGTTAAGCAAGCCTAATACTTAAAAAACGAAATTACAGCCCTATTATTATTTATTCCAAACTATCTTTTCTTCTATTGGTGTTTTTCGTTTGCCTTCGGGCTGTACATCGGTGTAGCCTAAAAACAATACGCCAAGTACGCTGTCTTCTGCACCTAAACCAAAATGATCGGCATATGAAGGTTTTAAAACCATACCACCTGTGCTCCAAAATGCGCCTATATTTAAAGCTGTTGCACCTAATAAAAGGTTTTGCACCGCGCATGAGGCAGCTATCACTTCTTCAAACTGAGGTATCTTTGGCAAATCGCCACGTTTTTGGTAAGCTATCACAACGTGCGATGCGTTATTAGCCTGGTTTTGAAAGTTAGTATAAACAGTTGGGTTAAAACTTTCGCCGGGGTTAGCGGCTTTATATAGTTCGGCATGCTGCTCGCAGTAAACTTTAGGGTCTTCAAATACAATAAAACGCCATGGCTCGGTATTACCGTGGTTTGGCGCCCAGTCGGCAAGTTCAAGTATAGAAGCTATGTGGCCGTTAGGGATCTTATTACCGTTCATGGTAGACGGTTTAATTGTACGGCGGGCCTTAATGTTATTTGCGATTGCTGAAAATGTAGTATCCATAGTGGTAAAATATAAATGCCTTGTTAGGCATGGGCAAAAATAGAGAAATAACTTACATGAATAGATATTTTAAGAGGGATATTATTTACCTTTCTGAGCGTTTAATTGGCAGCATCAACAGTAAGATAAATGGATAACTGGATAAAAAATTATAGCGGGATGATATGGCTTATAGCCGGAATAATTGCGGGTAGCGTAGCCGGTGTTGTACTAGGCCCGCGTGCCGAAGTGCTGAAACCTATTGGTGATATTTTTTTGAACCTGCTTTTTGTTGCCGTTATACCATTGGTGTTTTTTGCCATTTCATCGGCCATTGCCAACTTACAGGGCTCGCAAAAAATTGGCCGTATAATGGGTGTAATGTCGGCGGTATTTTTGGGCACGCTTGTTATGGCAGCCTTACTTACCATTGTTGCCTTGTGGCTTTTCCCGATAGGGCAAACCTCATTTGCAGCGGCAGGCGCCCCCCCTGTGGCAACCGGCAAAAACCTATCGGGCGACCAAATAACACAGCTTTTTACAACCAGCGAATTTTTTAATCTTTTGTCGCGCAAAAACATGCTGGCTATGATCATCTTTGCCATATTGGTTGGCTTTGGCGCACGCAGCGCAGCCGAAAAAGGGAAAGCTTTTGTGCAATTCTTAAACGCGGGGAACGAAGTTTTCAAACACGTTTTTAGCATCATTATGAAAGCCGGGCCAATTGGTCTGGGCGCTTATTTTGCTTACCAGGTGGCCGTCTTCGGCCCATCATTATTTGGCACCTATGCGCATGTGCTTGGTATAGGTTACGGGGTAAGCTTATTTTATTATGCCGTGTTTTACAGCATTTATGCCTTTATTGCAGGTGGGGTAAAAGGAATTAAACGCTATTGGGAAAACAACATCATTCCCTCGGCCACCGCCGTGGGTACATGTAGCAGTATTGCCACTATACCGGCTAATTTAGATGCCGCCAAAAAAATGGGTATTACCGATGCTATTGCAGGTATAACTATTCCTCTGATGGGCACCTTGCATAAGGATGGCTCCAGCATATCATCTATCCTGAAAATGTCGGTAGTGTTTGCCATGTTCGGCAGGGGCTTTGATAGCGCCGAAGTAATTATCATAGCGCTGGGCATGACAGTTCTGGTGAGCATTGTTGAAGGTGGCATCCCCAACGGTGGCTACATTGGCGAACTGCTGTTTATTTCTGCTTACGGCTTCCCGCCAGAAGCCTTGCCGCCTGCTATTATCATCGGCACCTTAATTGACCCTATAGCCACTCTGTTAAACGCTACAGGAGATACAGCTGCCGCGATGGTTATAAATAGGTTTGCCGGGGAAAAGCATGCCCAGCATACTTAAGGTTTTACAGCTTTCCCAATAAGGTCAACATCAACTAACTCCAGCGATTTAACCATGTTTTGAACGGTGGCTTTATACTTTTTAAAGTGCGGAGTTTCGATATGCGCTTTATAAGCGGCAGTATCAGCGTAAATTTCAAGGATGGTTATGTGCGAAGCGTTCTTTTTATCCGCAACAGCGTAGTAAGTAAGCACCCCGGGCTCAAGTTTTACAGCGGTTGTCATCTGCAGTTTTAGGGCTGCGTTGTATTCTTTTAACTGGCTTGGGTCAACATGGATTTTCGCAAGCCTAACCATTTGTTGCTTTTGTTGAGCTAAAGTGTTAACTGAAAACAATGTAACTACAGTAATACTAAAAAGCAGGTTCTTCATAATTGAATATTGGTAAGTTTAAACGCTTAAAGCAATTAAACTATCATCACATATAATGCCCTTTTAACGAAAGAATATTAAGAATGAGTATTTCCTGCCGATCAGTTATCTCATAAACTAAACGATGCTCTTTATCAATTCTTCTTGACCATGCACCCGACAGCTCATATTTTAATGGTTCCGGTTTGCCAATCCCTTCATATGGATTTTCCTGTATAGCAACAATAAGCTTTTCAATCTTCTGCTGAATAATTTTATTTCCAGAACGTTTCCAAAATTTTAAATCTTCAACTGCGCGTGGACTGAAAATCACTTCCATAAATCCTCTGTAGCTATCTTAACACCTTTTCCATTTTTAATGTCCTCTTTGCCTTGAAGAATTTTTTCAACAAATTCAGGATCATATGGAGTTTTCTCAGATTTAAAGTCAATCTTAAGTGCTTTTATAAAAGCTTTAAGAGCAACTAGTTGCTCTTTTGTCTTCGGCTGTACAATAAGCGTTTCCATAATGCAAAAATACTATAAAATGATTTGAACTTACCTCTTAAAATATCGACGGATATTTACCCGGATTAGCTTCGTTCATCATTTTGTAAACGGCTTCTATTACATCATCGGTTGATGGCTTGCTGAAGTAGTCGCCATCAGAACCATATGGTGGCCTGTGCTCGGCACCGCTAAGTGTTTTGGGCTGTGCATCCAGCGAGTAATAACCATTTTGCTGTTCAATTATCTTTTGCAGGATGAATGCAGATCCGCCTCCGGGCAGGTCCTCATCAACCACTAAAAGCTTATTAGTTTTCTGTAATGATCTGCCGCAAAGGTTTTCGGTATCAAAAGGATAAAGCGTTTGCGGGTCTATCACTTCTATATTGATACCCATTTGGCTTAACTCTTCGGCAGCTTCCATTACTATGCGTAAGGTTGAGCCGTAAGTAACAACAGTAACATCGCTACCTTCTTTCAATATTTCGGCCTTACCTAATGGCACCGTATATTCGCCGACGTTGGCAGGCAACTTCTCTTTTAAGCGGTAACCGTTAAGGCACTCAATAACCAGCGCGGGTTCGTCGCCACGCAGCAGGGTGTTATAGATTCCGGCGGCTTGCGTCATATCGCGCGGAACGCAGATATGCATACCACGCATCGCGTTAAGGATCAGCCCAAGTGGCGAACCTGAATGCCAGATCCCTTCTAACCTGTGCCCCCTTGTGCGTACAATAAGCGGTGCGCGTTGCCCGCCACGGGTACGGTAGCTCAGGCTTGCCAGATCATCACTCAAAACGGTGATGGAATACAGCAGGTAATCCAGGTATTGGATCTCGGCAATGGGCCTTAAACCACGCATGGCTAAACCCATCCCCTGCCCTATAATGGTTGCCTCGCGGATGCCGGTGTCGGTTATACGCAGGTCGGTGTATTTTGATTGTAAGCCGGCAAAGCCCTGGTTAACATCGCCAATGGCGCCAACATCTTCACCAAAAGCAACAATAGATTTATCGCGCTCGAAATTGGCGTCGAAACAAGCGTTTAATACCTCACGGCCATCCATCACTTTGGCATCAGCATCATAGGTTGGTGCAATAACCGGCACGTACAACGGCGATTTTGGGGTATCGGTAAACAGCTTGGAGTTAAAGCGCTCGGTATTTTTATCTTTTTCGGCAGCTAAATAACTCACCAAAGCCTGGCGGGCATCGCTATTTTCTTTTACCGTTAAACGTAACACCTTACGTATGCATGCAATAGTATCGCGGCGGCCAGGGTCGACGCAGGTTTGCAGGCCCGAAATCAGACCTAACAACTCATCCCGGTGTATAGATTGTTGTGCTATGTTATTTATCAGCTCAACAGCCTCCGCCATTTCCGCTTTTATCTCGTTCTCTAATTCGCTCCAGGCTTCACGCTGGCAATTGCGCACATGCTTTTTAGCCTCGGCCTCCAAAGCATCAATTTCCTCAACGGTAGCCACTGCCGACTGGATCATCCATTTACGCATTTGCAGTAAAGAATCGTGCTCTTCTTCCCAGGCCAAACGGTCTTTAGATTTATAGCGTTCGTGGCTGCCCGATGTAGAGTGGCCTTGCGGCTGGGTCATTTCTACCACGTGGATCAGCACAGGCACATGCTCTTCGCGGCAAATTTTTATGGCGCGTTCGTATGTTTCGCAAAGGGCTACATAGTCCCATCCGCGCACTTTAAATATCTCGTACCCGTTGCCTTTAGCATCACGCTGGAAGCCCTTAAGCACTTCAGATATATCTTCTTTTGTAGTTTGCAGCCGTGCAGGTACAGATATGGCGTAGGCATCATCCCATATGGAAATGGCCATAGGTACCTGCAATACACCTGCAGCATTAAAGGCCTCAAAAAATAAACCTTCGGAAGTTGAGCCGTTACCAATTGTACCAAAAGCAACCTCGTTACCATTTACCGAAAAGTTCTTAAGATATTCAAGTTCTTTATTTTGGCGGTATAATTTAGATGCATAAGCCAACCCAAGCAGGCGCGGCATGTGGCCACCTGTGGTAGATATATCGGCAGCGCAGTTCATGGTTTCGGCCTGGTTTGTCCAGTTACCATCGGCATCAACATAGCGTGTTGCGTAGTGGCAGTTCATTTGCCTACCGGCAGATGCAGGGTCTTTCTCAATATCGGGGTTGGCATAAAGCTGGGCAAAAAACTCCTTAAGGTTGCTCATGCCTGTGGCAAACATAAAAGTTTGGTCGCGATAGTAACCCGCACGCCAGTCGCCCTTTTTAAAAGCTTTGGCCATAGCCAACTGGGCAACTTCTTTACCGTCGCCAAAAATACCAAACTTGGCTTTACCTGTCAGCACTTCGCGCCTGCCAATAATACTGGCCTGGCGGCTCTCGAAGCCAACGCGGTAATCGTTAATTACAATTTTTCTAAAATCGTCAAAACTGAGTTCGGCAGCATTTTCGGTGTTGCCTGTGTGTATTACAGTTTCGGGCATATAAAATTTTGTTTAGGCGGTAAAATTATGAAATTCTATTCTGTTATTTATATTGGTTAGTGTAAAACACATAGTTTTTACAATAGTTTGGTTCGCTGGCGTATAATTGGCTTACAGATAAATTGGCCTTGGATCAAAATAAAAGCATTACTACTGATAATAATGTAGAACAGCATTGTTTTTACGTTAAACCTTTTATATTTGTATTAATCAAACGAATAACCATGAAAAAAATATTATTAATATGCGCCGTAGTTTTAGGCTTTGCCTTTAATGCATCTGCCCAAGCCGACACAAAAGCCGAGTTTAAATTCAACGAAGAGAAACACGACTTCGGTAAAATTCCGCAAGGCACCCCGGTAACTACTGTGTTTGAATTTACTAACGTTGGTAAAGAGCCCCTTATTTTAACGGAAGTAAAACCTACCTGCGGCTGTACCATAGCCGATTATACTAAAACCCCTGTAACACCGGGCGGCAAAGGTTCTATCAAAATTACTTACAATGCAGCTGTAGCTTCGGCGTTTAACAAAACCATTGTGGTAACATCAAACGCTAAAACCCCAACAAAATATTTAAACATTGTGGGCGAAGTTGTTGCAAAAGCACCCACTAACAGCAAATAAATAATTAACCCTACATAGTAGGACTTATAAAATGAATTTAAGGCATCCAATTGGATGCCTTTTTTGTGCAGCCTCTCCCCAACCCCTCTCCAAGGGAGAGGTGCTAAAGAAGATTTTAATTCTACCCTTTCAGGGAAATTTAGAGGGGGCTGATTTTTTTATTAATTTTGCCCCATGCCAAAAATATCTGAAAAAGGGCTTCGCATGCCCGCCTCTCCTATTCGTAAATTAACGCCATTTGCCGATAAGGCTAAACTTGAAGGTAAAAAAGTTTATCACCTTAATATTGGCCAGCCGGATATTGAGACCCCGGAAGGTATGCTAAACGCGATCAAGAATATCGATTTTAAGGTTTGGGCCTACACCCCCTCTGAAGGCACTTTGAGCTATCGCAAAAAACTAACTGAATATTACAACAAGCTGGGCTACAACATTACGCCCGAAAATATAATTGTTACCACCGGCGGATCTGAAGCAATTACCATTGGTATGATGGCCTGCCTTGACCCGGGCGACGAGGTGATTATACCCGAACCATTTTACGCAAACTACAATGGCTTTGCTAACCAAAGCGATATTGTAGTAAAACCAATCTTATCATACATAGATAATGGTTTTGCCTTGCCGCCAATCAGCGAATTTGAGAAACTAATAACCGATAAAACCAAAGCCATCATCATATGTAACCCTAATAACCCAACCGGTTACCTGTACTCGCAGGAAGAGCTTGACGCGCTAAAAGAGCTTGCTATAAAATATGACCTTTACATTTTTAGCGATGAGGCATACCGTGAGTTTTGCTACGATGGCCGTAAGTTTATATCGCCAATGCACCTGAGCGGGCTGGATGATAACGTAATTGTGATGGATACCGTGAGCAAGCGTTACAGCGCATGTGGTGCACGTTTGGGTTGCCTTATCACCAAAAACAAAGAGGTTTTAACCGCGGGATTAAAATTCGCGCAGGCGCGTTTATCGGCAGGTATGGTTGAGCAAATTGCCGGCGAAGCTGCCGTGGACACCCCCGACGAATATTTCACAGCTGTTAATATTGAATATACTAAACGCCGTGATACACTGGTTAGCGCCCTTAATAAAATTGAAGGCGTTTACTGCCCTAATCCCGGCGGTGCGTTTTACGTGGTTGCCAAATTCCCGATTGATAATGCCGATAAGTTTTGCCAATGGATGCTGGAAAGCTTTAGCCACAATAACCAAACCGTAATGATGGCACCTGCAACCGGCTTTTACAGCACACCCGGTGCCGGCACCAACGAAGTGCGTATGGCTTATGTATTGAACAACGACGACCTTAACAAAGCCATGGAGTGTTTAGCCGAAGGTTTAAAACAATATCCAGGCAGAGTATAGTTGGCAGTCAGCAGTTTGCAGTAGGCATTAGTTATTCATAAATTGAGGATGCAAACTGCAAACTAATCATGAAATTTAGCGAAACCATAGCGCAGGGCGGCACACAAAATATCCGCTGGATAAATAACCTGCGGCTGGTAGCCATGTTTGCGGTAATCGTTCTCCATACGGCGTCGCCCCTGCTTTTTAAGTATGCCGATAGTCCGCTAAGTTGGTGGATGGCCGCGAATATATACAATGCGATAGTCCGTTTTGCAGTGCCTGTTTTTGTGATGATAACGGGCGCTTTATTGCTTCACCGTAAATATGAGCTAACGGATTTCCTGAAGAAACGCATTGGCAGGCTTATTATCCCATTCCTTTTCTGGAGTTTGATCTATATATCCTACCGCTGGAATAACGAAGAATTTTATTTTACCAATGATGCCTGGACCAATATCCGCATGGTGCTGCACGATCTTAAATTGGGAAGCTATTATCACCTATGGTATGTTTACCTGCTTTTTGGCCTTTACCTGTTTATCCCTATTATAAGCAGCTTTGTGCGCCACGCTACCGAAAAGGAACTGCTGTATTTCCTTGCTATTTGGTTCATCACGATGATCATTAGCAAGCCCTATTTTACAAGGTTTGATAGCGCTATAGACCTGCATAATTTTACCGGTTATGTTGGATACCTGGTGCTTGGGCATTATCTCACTTATAAACAATTCTGCGTTAAAGGCATGTTATTTATAGCTGTAGCGATCTTTGTCGCCTTTACAGCTACTATCGCAGCAGGTACTTATTATTTTGAGGTGGAGGGCAAAGGCTTAAGCACTTTCTTTTACGAACCAATTGGCCCGTTTGTGCTAACGCTATCCCTAAGCGCGTTCCTCATCGCGAAGCATACCGTTGTAAGGCTTAACCCAACCATTAATAAAGTAATGAACAACGCAAGCAAATATACACTGGGCATTTACCTGAGCCATGCGCTGGTGCTTAATGGCTTTGAGCTATTAGATATTAACTATGCCATTTTTAACCCTGCCCTGAGCATCCCGCTTATTGCTTTGTCCTGCTTTGCAATAGCGTGGCTTCTTATTTATACTTTAAGCAAAGTACCTTTCCTAAAATATGTTGTGGATTAATTTTGACTTTGCTATTCTTTAATTACCACACCATTTGCTTTGGTTATCAGCCTATAAAAAGGATAGGATGCCATAAATAGCACTGCTACAATTATAAAACTGCGTGTATCGCTTATGGCAAAACCAACAAACAACACTATCGTAACTGTTAGCGCCAGAATGGTCATGTAAGGATAGCCCCAAACCTTGTATGGGCGATTAAGCCCCGGCTCCTTTTTCCTCAACATTAACAAGGATGCAAAAGACAGAGCAGTAACAACGGTTAGCATTACTGCCGCCAAAGAAAAAATTTGTTCGTAGGTGTTGTAGATGATAAAAACAAAAGTCAATACGTAACAAACCAGTAAGGCTACGTATGGAGTGCCGCCTTTATTTACCAAAGCGCCCTGTTTTACGAAAAAACCTTCTCTGCTTAAGCCAAAAAGTATCCGCGACGGTATCAGCATATAAGCGTTTAATATGCTGATTACCGAGAAAACAGCGATGATGTTAATGATGACAGAACTCCATTTACCAAAAGCTACCGCTGCTGCTGCAGAAGCGGCCAAAGGCGAGCCGGCTATTGAAGTAAGCGGGAGCACGTATAAAACGGCACCGTTTATTAACAGGTAAAGTACAATAATGGTAATAGCACCGATAAAATAAGAACGGGGGATGTTTTTGCCGGGATCTTCGTCTTCTTCCGCAAAAAATGAAACCGCCATCCAACCATCGTAAGTACTTAATATTAACTGCATAGCTTTGAAAAAAGCTATAATTAATGCCCCATTTACTACCGTTGGCTGCGTGACCAAAGAGGCAGGCGAATGCTGCGGCCTGGCCAGAAAACAGCCTGCCACTAATAACAGTAACAACATCACCTTTAATATACTGGTGATCTTTTGTGCCAGGCTGCTTGTTTTTATTCCGGGGAGGTTAAGCAATGTAAATATGGTTAAGTAACCTATCCCTATTACCTTATCGTGCCCGGCAAGCTGTGGAAACATTAATCCGGTGTATTCGCCTAGCACAATGCAAAAAAATGCGGGGGCGCTTACATTCAATATAAAATCGAACCAACCGGCAGCAAAGCCGGCGAAGGTGCCAAATGCCCGTTTAATATAATTGAACGATCCGCCAGCCTTTGGCATCATGGCGGTAAGTTCGGCGTAAGAACTTGCACATAATAAAATATATAAACCTGTTATAAGCCAGCAGCAAAGTATAAGCAGTTTATTGGGTAAAAGTGCGGCGATGCTACCCGGCGTACGTAAGATACCGGCGCCAATGGTACTGCCCACAACTATTGATATGCCAAATACAATACCTAAAACTTTTTTAAGCTTTACTTCTTTTTGCTTTACAGAATCGGCCATTTGGTTATTAATAGTTTATCGGGCGCATAAAGATAGTACTTTAGGTTTAAGTACCGTTAGCCACGATATTTATTTCAATTGCCACATGGTAAAAACTAATCCGTATATTTGTGGTTAATTATTTGCAAACTGGTAACAGCGTGCGAAACCAATTAAAAATGGGGTCGACCGGAATTGACAGGATGGAGATAACTAAGTAAGCATGTAGCGCGTTGTGTGAATTAGCGCTTAAATCTGAACGCTCAAACTTACAAATGGCGAAAATAACTACGCCTTAGCTGCCTAATTTAGAATTAGCATAGCTTTTGTCCCGCCGGTTTTCTGTTCTGTTGAATCGGCAACCGGGGCATCGAAAAACGGAAATAGCCTGCTTTAAGGTGTGGAAAGCAAGCGAAACAAAGCACCTAAGGATTAAGGTACAGGTAAGCGGTTAACCTTCCATAGTCCCTACAATTAAATAACAGCTAAACATGTAGAAAGCTTTACTTATACCATGTTTGGACGAGGGTTCGAATCCCTCCGGCTCCACCATCAAATTGTAAAAAATGCTCTTATTATATCAATAAGGGCATTTTTTATGCTACGGAAATTAATGGGGTGCAAATTGGGGTGCAAATTATCATTATTATCGCATTCATAAATTTGAAATTTTTACAATTAACTTTTCAAGGTATATTGCTCCTGGTGGTAATATTTCTACAAATTTCCCATCAGCAGACAACTCGATAAGCCTTAATTTATGTAAAGCCCTTAACGTTTTTAGAAAATAATTTTTGTTTTTGTATTCAATCCAGCGTAAAAGTTCATCAACATTTGTTTTGGATGAATCTATTCCAATTAAAAGCAAAATTTTATCTTTTAAAGAAGCTGACGGCTTTAGTACTCTTTTGGCATCCCCGACACTCCAAACCAATGGTATTTTCCGACTGGAAATACTATCAACTGTGTTTTGTGCTTTATCAATAGAGATATTATGTAACACCCTTACCAGTTCTCCCATTACCCAACTACACATCGCGATAACCGCCTGCGCATCCATCAAATTGGGATCGACATCTCCCCCAACATGCCCAACATTTCTATTATTTCTTATCTCATAAAGAGATGGCAACATTCGAGGGATAAGGATTTGAAAACTTCTTGGCACAGCCGAATTGTTCTCCAGTTTTTTGCAAGCATCTACAAAATTGGACGGCTTGAACGGGGCGGGTGCATATACACCCTTGGCATAACCGTCCAGTACCGTATATACTATTTCGCAAAATTTACCTCCACTAAGTTCAGCAGCCGTCCAGCGCCTCTCTAAATAATGTTGTAAAATATTATTATACTCATTGACTAACGGGACTCTTAGCCCATTTGGAATAACTGAAAGCGTTGTATTTATGTCCATTACTTAATTGCAAGACTTTCCATCCCTTCGGTTGTAACAAAAAACTCATTCCCATCTTTTTCGCATAATCCTTTTTTAACATTTGCGTTTAAATTATCGGAGGCGTTTCCGAGCTTCGACTGGTTTGAATTTTTAAGCGCTGCGATAACATCAGCAGTTGACACTCTATGCTTACCTTCAATCTGTAAGAATGCAGCCGTTGCGAGAAATTTCTTAACCTGACTTGTAGTCGCACCTTTTTCTCTCAACCACGAAGCCAAATTCGAAATCTTTGATGAAGCGGGTCGCTTATCATCAACATCCAATTTGCCATCAGCGACTGCTTCATCGTCGTCCACTGGACCATCAATCTTTAATTTAAGTAACTCCGGGACTTTCGCTATAATTTTATCCAACTGTATTGCCACCCAGTCCTGTTCACCTTCACCTGAAAATTCAATTACTCCTATTTTTATTTCAACTTTTGAATTACTCATAACTATTTTAATTTAATGTTTTGACGTATTGTATCCCTGAATCCGACACTCTATAATTTTTCCCCGAAAGCTTAAAGATTCTTTTCGTCGTTTCATTTGCTTTATTGAAGGCACTTGAATTACTTAGCTTAATGCCTTGATCTACTAATAAATTTGAAGCTTCAGATATAGTAAAAAAATTGTTTTTATTTTTTGATTGAACATATAGACCCGCGATAAGCAATCTGTCAACGTCCTTCAATGTCCTCGGGAATTTATTTAAATACTCGCCAAAAGAATCAGGTAATTCATCAACCGAGGTGCCCTCCTTTGTAGCTGGAGGCGCTTGCTTAGTTGAACCTTCGTTAGGTTTTTTTGGGGGATGGTTTCCCTTTATCGTTTCCAAGTATTCGTGAATATAGATGCCGAATGTATCATTGACATATTTAGCTTCCCCTTGCACCTCAAACTCTCTTGTTTCCAAATTAATCCTTATTTTGATTTGATTATTTTCCATAATTTAATTTTGAGAATTCATGCCATTTAATATTTGCTCAGCCTCTTTTATACCCGGCACAGTAATAATTACACTTGTGGATTTACCTGCTCCCTCTATCAAAAACCATTTCTTGTTTTTCTTTAAGTATTCGGAAAAATGACCCGCATCTAACTCTCCGTGCATTTCACAAAATGACCTTATATCAACCGACGGCACTTTCTCAACTGAAAAAACTTTAGTTTTCACATACAAATAGACAAGTATCAATTTCAACATCTTCGCACCAGTAGAATTGCCCGGTATTTTAGATAAAATTTGAATTTTATCGCCGTTAACAGCTATAACGTCCATGTATTTTACCAGTACACTGTCGGATTCCTTTACCTCTTCAAATTCTGCATATTCATTTGTATTTGTTAATAGCGGCAATGAGTCGTCTCTTTCAGCAGCTATCGAATTCAACTTTTTCCCATGTGTAAGGCCGTTCTTGATACTTTCGGCGAAAAAGTCAATGATATTTTTATTAAATTGGACTTGATCTTTTACAAAATCCACCGGCCCTGAAATTTCAAGTTCAGAACTACTAATTCGGAACCTCGCTTGATTTAAATTTTTTTCCATAAAATGATAATGTGTTTTAGGAAATCACCAGCAAAGCCTGTACCAGTTTAAACAAATCCCTTTTCTGACAGTTTAAAATCTGACATAGTTTCCGATATGCCAGATCGACAGTTGTTTATATGCATAAGTCTATGACAAAAAGGTAATTTAAACTCACAAAATGAACTTATTTAAAAAAATGTAAATGCGTAAACATAAAATACATTCCAAGATTTATTTAATTAAAAATTTTAATAAATAGCTGTAAATAAAGATTTTAAAATACTTGATAAAAATAACTGCGATTTTTTTTTACTAACACTCTATATATTTATCAACATTTATATAAGTTAATCATTTGAAGAACAACATTTTAATGTAAATACATAATACGTATTGGATGCTAGTTAAATATCGCAGACGATTTAGATAAATTAATAAATAATTATTGTAATAGTCGATTCTGCGTTGCCATGTCCTTATTACATGGAAAATTTCGTCTTAGAGTTTGTAAAATGACCTATTAAGGTCACGTAGATTAGAAGACAGTTTTTAAAATGGAAAGGTGTGCTCCACTTTCATTACAGTTGTTGTAGAAACACCTACTACTTTCGCAATCTCTCTTATTGTCAGTCCTTTTTGAAGATATCTTGTTATCTGCTTAGAGATGCCTTTATCTAAAAAATCTCTTTCGCTTTCATTAGTGCCCTTAGGCCGACCTAATCTGCCGCCTTGTTGTAGATAGGATGCAAAAAGGGGTACAATTTTTATGATAACTATTTTACAAAAACGATCAGTATTGATAGAAAAAAATTAATATTTATATATATAAATAAGTAGACAAGGTGATAAAAGATTAAAATAAATATCGTACATCCAAATCCCTCCGGCTTCACAACACAATTCAACATAAAAGCCTGTAAATCATGAGATCTACAGGCTTTTATGTTAGTAAGAATTTTCTAACTCCCTTTTACCCCTCTTGTCATTTGTTCAATACCGTCCCACATTTCATCGGTCACCATTTCTAAACCATTAAACTGGCCGGCACCCTGTAGCCATTCTCCACCGTCGATAGATATTACATCCCCATTAATATAACCCGAAAAATCTGAGATCAAAAAAGCAGCGAGGTTTGCCAGTTCCTGGTGGTGCCCTACACGTTTTAGAGGAACGCGGTTTTCAAAGCTAAACTTCTCGGCCATATCACCGGGGAGCAGGCGTTCCCATGCCCCCTTAGTTGGGAATGGGCCTGGTGCAATAGCATTGGTACGTATCTGGTGATGCCCCCATTCTGCCGCCAGCGACCGCGTTAAAGCAAGTACGCCCCCTTTAGCACATGCCGAAGGCACTACGTACCCCGATCCCGTAAAGGCGTAAGTGGTGATGATGTTAAGGATATTACCGGGTTGCTTCTCTTTTATCCAATACTTGCCTAAAGCCAATGAGCAATTAACCGTTCCTTTTAATACAATATCAATAACAGTTGAAAAAGCGTTTGCCGAGAGCCTCTCTGTAGGCGAAATAAAATTACCTGCCGCGTTGTTAACCAAGGCGTCAACTTTCCCAAAAACTTCAATGGCTTTTTTAAGTACGTTTTCTACCTCTTCGTAATTGCGAACATCGCAGGCAACAGCTAATACATTACCGCCCGTTTCGCCTTCCATTTCAACTGCTGTTTTTTGCAAAACATCCAGTTTGCGGCTTGTTATAACCAGGTTAGCGCCAAGCTTTAAGAAATAACTACCCATTGCTTTGCCAAGGCCAGTGCCCCCACCCGTAATAATAATAGTTTTTCCCTTAAAAGCATCATCCCTCAGCATGCCGCTTATGGCGGGTAAAGCATTTGTGTTATTTGTTGCCTGTTGATCCATATTTACCTATTTAGTTGCCGGTGATTTTAAATTTTCGATCATTAACTGTAAACCCTGGCGTGTTTCGGGAGCCCACCACTGCTTTAGCATCATATCTAAAGATGCTGTAAAGTCCGCCCTAAATTGGGAGATGAGTTTTGCGCGCATATTCAGCTTACTTTGCCTCCAGGTAACCGCATTTTGCTTCATATAAAACCTTACCTTTTTTTCAGCAATGGCAAGCAATTCTGCGGGTTCGCAAACTTCATCTACCAAGCCACTTGTTAATGCCTCCTCAACAGAAAGCAGCTTACCCTCTAACAGGTATTGATACGCCTTGCGCTCCCCCAACCAAAAAGCATAAAGGTTAAAGATAATATCCGGGACAATTATACCCACCGGGATCTCATTGAGGCCGATGATAAATTTACCGGATGCCATAACCCGGTAATCGGAACATAAGGCCATTACACAGCCACCCGCCGGGCTATGCCCGCTTATTGCCGCCACAAATGGTTTTGGTAAAGCAATAAGATTGGCTTGTAGGGTTAAAAACTCCGTCCACAGTTCGCGGCTTTGTATTTCGTTGTAATTGTATGCTTCAATAAGATCGATACCGGCAGAAAAAAAGCTTTCTTTACCGGTTATGATCAGACCATTAACAGCCCTGTCAGCACTAAGATCTTTTACTGCTGAATTTAACTCCGCTATCATCTCCAGGTTGATGGAATTAGCCCTGCCACGGTCAAGTGTAATGGTAGCCAGCCTATCTTGTACAGCTATCTGTATAGTATTCATCAGGGGGTTGGGTTAATACGGTGTATAATGATTAATGGACTGAAGAACCGGCAACAGGCTCGCATGCGTATATTTTTTCTATCTCGTTTTTGTATTTCTCCATAATGATACGCCGTTTCATTTTACCTGTAGGGGTAAGTTCGCCGCCATCAATGGTCCATTCTTCGGCAAGCAGTTTAATTTTCTTTACCTGTTCTACGTGGTTAAACTCTGCATTAAACGTATCTACTATGGACTGGAACAGGGCGATGACTGCCAGATTATTTACAACCTCACGGTTGGTAGAAAAAGCGATCTTATTTTGGTCGCACCATAGTTTCAGGTTATGAAAAGACGGTACGATGAGAGCCGAAGTAAATTTGCGTTCGGCACCTAATACCATCATCTGCTCAATCAACGCGTTCTCTTTCATGCGATTTTCTATAGGCACGGGCGCTATATATTTTCCACCGGAGGTTTTAAATATCTCTTTCTTCCTGTCGGTAATTTTAAGGAAACCATCTTTATCTATCTCGCCTATATCACCGGTATGAAACCAGCCGTCAATTAATACTTCGGCGGTAAGTTCGGGGTTCTTATAGTAACCTTGCATCAGTCCAGGGCTTTTTATTAACAACTCACCGTCTTCCGCAACATTTACCTGCACCTCATTTATCAAAGGGCCTACGGTGCCAAACTTACGCTTATAAGGATCATATTGATTTACAGAAATAACCGGGGATGTTTCGGTAAGCCCATAACCTTCCAGCACAACCAGTTTGGCAGCCGTAAAGATCCTTTCGAGCCGTATGGGGCAGGCCGAGCTCCCCACAACAATTGCCTTCACATTGCCCCCAATAGCATTGCGCCATTTGCTGTAAACCAGCTTATCTGCAATGGCCAGTTTTAAGTTGTACCACCAGCTTGTACCGGTATGCTCAAATTGCTCGGCAAGCGCTATGGACCAAAGAAAAATACTCCTTTTTATGCCTGTTAGCTTTTGCCCCTCTATAACAATTTTTTCAAACACCTTCTCTAGCAGCCTTGGTACCGCTGTAAATATATCGGGCTTAACCTCTCGCATGTTAACACCTATGGTATCCATATTTTCGGCGTAATAGATGGAGAAGCCGTTGAAGAGATAAATGTATGTACACATCTTTTCGAAGATATGGTTGAGCGGCAAAAAGCTCAGGGCGCGCTTATGATCAAGCGGAATCCCGTTTAAAACCAGGCTGCAGTTGTAAACATTGCTCACAATATTTTTATGGGTTAGCACAACCCCTTTAGGCCGCCCGGTTGTACCCGAGGTAAAAATAATAGTAGTTACAACATCCGCGGTTATTTTATCGCTAATGGCTTTAATACGTGTAAGCACAGCATCGTTTACCGGCTTAAGAAGGTCTGCCCAATTGTTACACTCTGAAATTTGATCGAACGAATAGATAGACTGTAGTAACGGTAAATTGTGTTTTACGGCAGTAACTTTGCCACACAGGTCGGTATCGCTAACAAAAATGCATTTTACTTCGGCTTCTGTTAATATCTGCTCAATTTCCTTTAAGCTGGTATTTGGATATAGGGGCACCAATATCGCACCTGTTAATTGCACCGCCAGATCCACTATAAGCCATTCGGGGCGGCCGTTACTTATCAGGCCAACTTTATCTCTGCCCTCGGTGGTACCATCGCCGGCAGAGATGCCCATAGCAAGTAATGCAGCTGCCAGCTGATAAACTTTTTCGTGTACTTCTGCTGTACCAAACGCTTTCCACTCGCCGTTAACCTTTGCGTTAAGCAAATTGGATTGAGGATTTTGCGCCTGGATGCCGAGGCAATCAAATAGTCGTGCTGCAAGCTTCATAAGGGTACCTGTTATAGCTGTTTAAATGAAGTTTGTTACTTAAAAGCAGTATTTATTTTCTGCAATTAGTTTTGCTGCAATGCGCCTGCGTGCCGCCGTGGTGTTAATATCCTCGGTTTTAGTAAAACGCTTCAATCCGGTCATCATCATACGGCGCTCATCTCCCTCGGCAAATGAGTTAAGCGCTTCTTTCCCTGCTTTAAATATCTTATCAGCCGCATCCCTAATGTACACCTGCATAATATCTATCTGGTCCTTAACAGCCTCCTCGCCACGTTGCCCCGCCAATTTCTCAACCCTCAATAAAGTTGATTCACTTACATAGGTTTCTATTAGCATGTCGGCAAGGTACATCAGCACTTCCTGCTCTTTGGCAATGTTCATCATTAGCTTTTGTACGGCAGCGCCGGCAGCCAGTAAAACAGCCTTTTTAAAGTTGTTTATGTATTTATGTTCTTTGGTGAATAGGTCCTCTTCTTCGGTGTTAAAATCAGGGATAGCCATTAGTTCGTTAACAACATCTTGTGCCGGGCCCATCAGGTCAAGTTCGCCTTTCATAGCGCGCTTAAGCATCATATCTACCGTTAGCATCCGGTTTATCTCATTTGTACCTTCAAAAATGCGGTTAATACGGCTGTCGCGATAGGCACGGTCCATTGGTGCTTCGGCGCTGTAGCCCATGCCACCGTATATCTGCACACCTTCGTCTACCACATAATCTAACGACTCGGAAGCATGTACCTTAATAATAGCCGCCTCAATGGCAAACAACTCGGTACCTTTTAATTTTGCTTTTGAGGCTTCCATGCCACCCTCAATTAAGTTATGGGTAGCATCTTCTATATTTTGGCTGGCGCGATACATAGCCGCCTCTGTGGCATAGGTGCGTATCACCTGTTCGGCTAACTTATAACGGATGGCTCCATATTTGGAGATAGGACGGCCAAATTGCTCGCGTTCGTTGGCATAACGCACCGCAGTGGTAATAACCGATTTTGAAGCGCCTAAAGCAGCGCCACCTAATTTAATACGGCCCAGGTTAAGGATATTTACGGCTATTTTAAAGCCGTTCCCTCTTTCGGACAGTAAGTTCTCTACCGGCACCTTGCAATCGTTAAAAAACACTTGCCGGGTAGAGCTACCTTTGATACCCATCTTATGTTCTTCCGGGTTTAGCGATAAGCCTTCGTAGCCTTTTTCAACAATAAAGGCGCTTAGGTTCTCATCGTCGTCGATCTTTGCAAACACCGTAAACACATCTGCAAAACCTGCATTTGTGATCCACATTTTTTGGCCGTTGATGATATAATGTTTACCATCGGCAGATAAGGTTGCGCGGGTTTTACCCGAGTTAGCATCCGACCCTGCCCCGGGCTCTGTTAAACAATATGCGCCCTTCCATTCGCCGGTACCCAGCTTGGGTATGTATTTGTTCTTTTGTTTTTCGCTACCATAATAAAGGATAGGCAGTGTACCTATACCTGTATGTGCCATTACAGCCACGGAAAATGACGCACCGGGGCCTGTTTTTTCGCTAATAAGCATCGCCGTTGGGAAATCTTTACCAAAGCCGCCGTATTCCTCGGGCAGCGATACGCTCAGGATGCCAAGCTCACCTGCTTTTTCTACCAGGCTTACCATCAAGCCTTCCTCCTGGTTGTCTATGCGGTCTAAAACCGGGACTACATTCTGCTCAACAAAATCCTGGCAGGTTTGCGCGATCATCAGTTGTTCCTCATCCCAGTTTTCAGGGATAAAAACATCCTCTGCCAATGTTTCTTTGATCAAAAACTCGCCGCCCTTTAAGTGTTTATTAGTTGTTGCTGTGCTCATGATTATATGGTATTGATGTTTTGATATTTAATTTAATAATTCGAATATGCCGGCTGCGCCCTGGCCCGTGCCAACGCACATCGTAACCATGCCGTATTTTTTATCGCGCTTTCTCAGTTCATCAAAAAGCTGAACTGATAATTTACTGCCTGTGCAACCCAGCGGGTGGCCTAATGCTATTGCCCCGCCGTTTACATTTACGATGTTGGGATCCATATCGAGCCCTTTGATAATAGCCAGCGACTGCGATGCAAATGCCTCGTTCAGTTCAAACAGATCAATATCGGCCTGTTGCATACCTGCTTTTTTCAGCACTTGGGGTATGGCGTAAAGCGGGCCAATACCCATAATGCGCGGGGGAACGCCTACCACAGCATAATTAGCCATACGGGCTATAGGGGTTAAATTATTTTGTTTCATAAAGCGTTCGCTAACCACCATTACAAAGGCGGCACCGTCGCTGGTTTGCGATGAGTTACCTGCAGTTACCATTCCCCTGGCATCAAACACAGGTTTAAGTTTAGCCAATGCTCCAATAGATGTATCGGCACGCGGGCCTTCATCTGTATCTACAATAAAGTCCCTGGTTTTTCTTTTGCCGCTTTCGTCAACATAAATTTCTGATACATTAACCGGGACTATCTGGTCTTTAAACCGCCCCTCTTTAATTGCGCTGATGGCTTTTTTGTGCGAGTTATATGCAAATTCATCCTGCTCATCACGGTTAATATTGTATTCGCGCGCTACAGCTTCGGCGGTAAGGCCCATCCCCCAATAATAATCGGGGTGCGCCATAGCCACTTCCAGGTTAGGCACAACTTTCCAGCCGCCCATGGGTAACAGGCTCATGCTTTCTACACCGCCTGCAATAATACAGTCGGCAATACCGCTGTTTATTTTGGCTGATGCAATGGCAATGGTTTCCAGCCCCGAGGCGCAGTAACGGTTCACTGTCATGCCGGGTACCTTATCAGTATCTAATGCCATTAACGATATAAGGCGGGCAACATTTAAGCCCTGCTCCGCTTCGGGCGTAGCATTACCTACTATCACGTCATCTATCTGGTCTTTATCTACATTAGGTACAGATGCTACCAGGTGCTTGATCACATCGGCAGCAAGTGTATCCGGCCTTGTAAACCTGAACCCGCCACGGGTTGCCTTGCCAACTGCACTGCGGCAAGCCGCTACTATATATGCGTTCATTTCAGTTTGCTCTTTTAATTAGTTCCTTAATACTTTTCCGCCTTTTAAAATGGACTGGATGCGTTCAAGCGTTTTCCGCTCGGCGCAAAGCTGCAAAAAGGCTTCGCGCTCCAGGTTCAGCAGGTAATCTTCGCTCACCAGTGTAGGCTGCGACAGGTCGGCACCCGAGAGTACATAAGCCAGCTTTTGGGAGATCTTCACATCATGCTCACTGATGTAGTTTCCGCTTAGCATGGTGTTGGCGCCTATGTAACCCAGGCCAAGGGCCTGCTTGCCAAGCACCTTTATATCGGTACGTTTAACGGGTTGCACATATCCTTCTTCTGCCATTAACAGACATTGCTTTTTAGCTTCTGATAATACCCTGTTGCGGGATACTACCACCACGTCGCGTCCTTTTTTAAGATAGCCAAGTTCAAACGCTTCGTATGCCGAGGTAGAAACTTTAGCCTGGCCAATGGTTAGGAACCTGTCCCTAAAGTTATTTAGCTCTATATCGCCTTCCTGTAACTCGTCAGACAGCCGCAGGGCAAACTCTTTTGTCCCGCCGCCGCCGGGTATAAGCCCAACACCAAACTCCACAAGCCCCATATATAGTTCGGCATGTGCCACAACTTTATCGGCATGCAGGCATAGTTCGCAACCACCACCCAGCGCCATTTGGTGTGGCGCGGCAATAACCGGGATGGATGAGTATCTGATGCGCATCATGGTATTCTGGAATGCTTTGATCACCATATTCAGTTCGTCAAACTCCTGTTCAACGGCCATCATAAATATCATACCCACATTAGCACCTGCGCTAAAGTTGGCGCCCTCGTTAGATATCACAAGGCCTTTGTAGTTTTGTTCGGCAAGGGTTATAGCTTTGTTGATCCCCTCTATTACTTCGCCGCCAATGGTGTTCATTTTGGTGTGGAATTCGAGGTTGATGATCCCGTCGCCTATATCGGTAATGGTAGTTCCGCTATTTTTCCAGATGGTATTGGTAGCACGAATATTATCTAACAGAATAAAATCTTCGGTACCGGGGATGATATGATATGATTTTGAGGCGATATCATAGTATAAGCGTTTGCCGTTCTCAACCTTGTAAAAACTTGTGGCTCCGCTTTGCAGCATATCATATACCCACTGCGCGGGTTTATAGCCTTCGGCTTCTATAGCTTTAACAGTAGCTTCTACCCCCAGGGCATCCCATTTTTCGAACGGGCCGGTTTCCCAGCCGAAGCCGGCATTCATGGCAGCATCTATTTTATAAAGCTGATCAGAAATTTCGGGGATGCGGTTACTTGCATATGCGAATAGCTGGTAAAATATAGCCCGGTAAAAATCGCCCGCTTTATCTTTAGCGGCAAACAGCACTTTCATGCGGTCGCTTAATTTATCAATAGTTTTGGTGGTTTCCAGCGATGGGAACTTTACCTTTTGCGACGGTTTATATTCCAGCGTTTTTAGGTCGAGGGCATAAAACTGGTTAACACCATCAACCTTTTCCTTCTTGTAGAAACCCTGTCCGCTTTTACTTCCCAACCAGTTATTTGCAACCATTTTGGTCACAAAGCCAGGCACTTGGAACAAGTCTTTCGCCTCATCATTGGGTACACCCGCGCTAAGGCCATTGGCTACATGTACCATGGTATCAATACCAACCACATCGCTGGTGCGGAATGTTGCCGATTTGGGGTGGCCTATTACCGGCCCGGTAAGCTTATCAATTTCTTCAACGCTGATGCCTGTTTTATCCGCGTAATGCAGGATGCTCATGATACTGAAAACACCAATGCGGTTGCCTATGAAGGCAGGCGTATCTTTTGCAAGCACGGTGGTTTTACCCAAAAACTTTTCGCCGTAACTTAACAGAAAGTCGGTTACTTCGGGCAAAGTATCTGCCGTTGGGATAACCTCAAATAGTTTTAAATAACGCGGCGGGTTAAAAAAGTGGCTTCCGCAAAAATGCTTCTTAAAGTCGTCGCTCCGTCCTTCGGCCATTAAATGAATAGGGATGCCCGAAGTATTGGAGGTAATAAGTGTACCCGGTTTGCGGAACTTCTCTACATTTTCAAATACCTGTTGTTTGATATCCAAACGCTCTACTACTACCTCTATCACCCAGTCGCAATCGGCAATTTTGGGCATGTCGTCCTCAAAATTACCGGTGCTGATCCTTTGGGCAAACGATTTTAGATATATAGGCGAAGGGGACGACTTTAAAGCCGCGGCAAGCGCGTCATCTACCAGTTTGTTGCGCGATCTCTTATCGGCGGCGGCGTCTTTAGGTACAATATCAAGCAGCAGCACTTGTACACCAATGTTTGCAAAGTGGCAGGCTATCCTGCTACCCATCACACCAGAGCCAAGTACAGCAATTTTCTTTATTATTCGTTTGGCACTCATTAGCTACAATTAATTATAAATAGGTTTTATTGGTTATTCAGCCCTGGTAAAAGTGGTTGTACGGCCAAACATTGATATGCCGATGTACCCTCTGATATCAAGCGTTTTACCCTTGTAAGTCATTTTACAGCTATAGGTTTTACCATTATTAGGGTCGTAGATGGTGCCGCCGGTATACTTATTATCGCCATCTTTTTCAAAACCGTTTAATACCGGCAAGCCAAGCCTTGGCCTGTTGCGCAGCGTTTCATCGCTGTTTAATTCATCTACCTTGGGTTTGCCGTTTTTTAAAGGTTCTTTCAACCAAACCACTTTTCCGTAAAATTTACCGTCGGCGGCTTTGGTTATTTCAACTTTACCGGTTTTTTCGTGATTATACCATTGACCTTCTATTGGGTCTTTATGGCTTTGCGCTTTTGCGGCAAAATCTATAGAAGCTACCATAAGCAGCACTAACGTTAAACCGGTTAAATACTTCCTGAAAACAAGCATGATTAAGATTTTAAACCGACAGCCAAGCACCCTCTTGAAAATTGTATAGCAAGCGCATATAGCCACTTTACCGTAACAAGTAAAAATTCAAAAAAGAAAAGCTCAACCGCAGGCGGTGAATAATTGGTTGGTTTATATATCAAATATCAACAATCCGCAGCTATAATAAAGGGCTATATCTCGGAATGATTTGTCAAAAGTTCGGTTATTGCAAAAAGCCCGTACTTAAACGCTTTTTAATTCGGTTACGGTAGCTATATATTGCTCCATCGCGGTATCAGCGCCCATACCAATCAGGGCTTTCCAGGCATCGTGTTTGGCTTTGTTAACAAAATCGAACATACCCGGTGCAGGTGTATCTGCAGGCATGTCTCCAGCTGTTGCTTGTTTGTACAAACTGTATAACTTCAATAACATTTCGTTATCGGGCCTTTTAGTTAGTTGTTTACTATCTGCAACCGCCGCTTCAAATTCTTCTTTCAAACTCATAATTGTTATAATCTTGTTTAATGTGCTATTCTTTTTGTTTGGCTATGTCTTCTGTATAATCATCGCTCTTTGGGGTGTTTAAAAACATACCCTCAAGTTCTGGCGGCAACAAAGTAAGTTTGCGTTTATCCATATCTATCCACGCCCCATCTGCATTAATTATCGCGGCCTTGATACCGTCTGCCCGGTAAATTCCATGGCGGATAGACCACCTTGAACCATCGGCCCTTGAACGGCTAACGGCGCAGGTGACTTTGATAAAATCGCCCAACACTACTTCGCGCAGGTAAAATAGCTCTTCTTTAAACAGTACCGGGCCAACCTTAAATTCAAAAAGCCTGGCCGGGTTAAGCCCTACCAACCCCAGCATATTTAAACGTGCCTGCGCGGCAACATCGGCATAGGCCGAGTGCCGCATATGCTGGTTCGCATCAATTTGCGACCACAACACCTGGCCCTCGTAAAATACATTTACCATATTAGTGTTGCTGAGATTTAAATTTCCGTAGCGCTTCTGTAAGGCGGGGCAGCACCTCCATAACATCGCCAACAACACCATAATTAGCTGCTTTAAAGAAGGGCGCCTCCGGGTCTTTATTAATTACAACAATTGTTTTTGACCCGCTTACCCCGGCCAAATGCTGAATAGCACCAGAAATCCCTGCGGCTATATAAAGGTTAGGGCGAATGGTACCCCCTGTCTGGCCAACATGCTCGTGATGTGGCCGCCAGTGCGCATCTGCTACCGGGCGCGAACAAGCCGTTGCCGCGCCAAGCTCTTTAGCCAGGTCTTCTATCAATCCCCAATTTTCAGGGCCTTTTAATCCTCGACCACCGGATACGACCAGTTCAGCATCAGACAATGGGATCTCGCCGCTTATCTTGTCAACCGATAGCACTTTAACACCAAAATCTTTATCTTCAAAATTTACAACTAATTTCTCTATTGCAGCACTACCTTCGGCTTTTACCAAAGGAAACGAGTTTGGGGCCAGCATTACCACTTTTACATCGCTGATTACGTTTACAAACGCAAAGGCTTTACCGGAAAAGGCCGATTTTTTACTTACAAAACCCTTATCAGTATCGGGCAATGATAATGCTCCTGAAATTAACCCGGCTTTTAACTGTATAGCTACGCGTGGTGCGATGGCACGGCCATTAACATCATGCAGGGTTACAATTACAGTGCTATTTTCCTGCCTGGCAGCGGTTACCAATATGCGTGCAAAGGCACGGTGCTGAGACGGGTTTAACTTGTCGTCGGCCACGTGCAATACTTTATTTGCCCCGTAGTTCCCGAGGGATTGCATCTCGCTTTCTGCAACGTTACCCGCAATTACCGCGGTAGCGGTTGTGCCTGTGTTTTTTGCGATAGCCGAAGCGTATTGCACAGCTTCCAGGCTCTTTTTCTTAATTATACCTTCTGTATGTTCTACTAAAACAATTACTGACATTTCTTTTAACGGTTAAGGGGTTAATTAAATAACTTTAGCTTCGGCATGTAGCAGGCTTACCAATTCGTCCATTTGGTCGGGCGCTATAAGCTTCACTCCCGATTTAGCAGCAGGCAACTCATAATAGGCTACGTTAGTTACAGCTGAGATAGCCGCCGGAGTAATGGTTTTTAAGGGCTTGGTACGTGCAGCCATTATGCCGCGCATATTTGGGATACGGGCTTCGGCCACACCTTTTTGGCAGGATATAACTACAGGCAGGCTCAAGCTATCGGTTTCTTCACCACCGTCTATTTCCCGCTTTATTGTTATTGTTTGGCCATCTAATTTAATATCTGTAGCAAAGCCCACAAAATCAACGTCCAGCAATTCGGCCAGCATCGGGCCAACTGCTCCATTAGCATAATCTATAGATTCTTTACCGCAAAGTACCAGGTCGTAGTTTTCGCTTTTCGCATATTCGGCAATGTAATGAGCCGTAACATATGCATCAGTGCTATCCGCATCTATCCTGATAGCTTCATCGCCGCCAAGGGCAAGCGCTTTTCTGATAATAGGTTCGGTATTGGCACGGCCTACGGTAATAAGGTGTACAGCATTGGCAACGCCCGTTTCCTTTAATTCTAAAGCACGGATAAGCGCGTACCACTCGTCATAAGGGTTAATAATATAAGTAATGCCGCTTTCATCAATAGCGGTATTATTGTCCTTTAATACAATTTTGGCAACCGTATCAGGCACATGGCTAATACAAACTAATACTTTCATTTAAATTGGTTTATTGGTAGCGTACGCCCCGGGGAAGAGGGACCTTCCAAGCAGGGCAACAATTTCAAAAGCCAAATTTATACGGTATCACCCCGCAAAAAAGGGCAGTATTGCGGATATATTAGTCAAAAAATCGGATGGTAGATTTTGGGAGGCGGAGAAAATTTATGCTATATATAATCAGCTACTGGTTTTAAGCCGATACTCTGACGGGGATAAACCTGTTTGCTTTTTAAAGTATTTGCCGAATGAGGACTGATCAGGAAAGTGAATTTCTTCGGCTATTTGGGCGACGCTCATTTCATAATTTCTTAAAAGCACCTTCGCTTCTAAAATCACAGCATCATCAATCCATTCCCCTGCTGTTTTACCGGTTACTTCTTTAATGCTTTCTGTTAAATGCTTCGGGGAGATGCAAAGTTCATCGGCATAATACTGTACGTTACGATGCTTTTTATATTGACGGAACACCAGGTCCTGGAAAAGTATATTGAGTTCCTGTTTACGCGTTTGCTTGTTTTTTATAATTACATTCAAATACTCGTAAACGGCCGCCACCTCATATAAAAGGATGGATAAGAAACTCCTGCATATTTCGGTACGGTATGGAGCATCTTCGCGCAGCAATTTGTTTTGAATAAGCACAAATACCTCCAGAATGAACTTCGCCTTTTCATGATCTGGGTAAATAACCGGGGTTGATGAACTTTTGAAATAGCTAAACGACTCTAAAAAGTGGCTGTTAATACTATTCTCCGTTAAAAAAGATTTAGAGAACACTACAAAACGGCACAAAAAATCTTCGCTGCTATCATATATCCTTAAAACATGAAAGGGCGTAGCCAGTAACATCGCATCGGGCCGCGCATCGTATACCTGCAAGTTAACTTCTACTTTAGCGGTACCTCTTGTACATATGCCTATAATATAGCCGGCTGAACGATACGGGTATTCGCTCAGGGCCAAAAGATGCTTTTCTTCGGTAACAAAAAAATCAGCCCCTATGGAATTATCTGCATACAGATCTACAAACTTAGGGAAACTTAACTGGGCTATTTTCTTGGTCATGTACTATATATGGCGGAACGGTTCAAAATATCGGCAAAGATCAACACATGTATTAAACGGCAATTTGCCGAAAATGATGTTAAAAACCCAATAAATATACGCAGCAGACGAAACTCCGACTTTTTGACTAATATATCCGCACTTCAACCCTTTTTTTGCTGGTAATGCCGTTTACTTTTATGAAAGCGTTATTTTCGCGACCAATTATAAGCAACCAAGGCTTAACCTTTAATTTTTATTTATGAGAAAAGTAATACTATTACTTCTGGCATGCCTGCCTGTAATGGCATTTGCGCAAGGTTTTCAGGTAAACCTGCATGGGCAAAAACAAATTGGCATGGGCCATACCGGCACAGGGCTTTTACAAGACGGTGCATCCGTTTTATTTAACCCCGGCGCGCTTGCCATGCTACCCGAAAACTACATTCAGGCGGGGGTAAGTCCGTTAATTTTTAAATCGGGCTTTAACCCAACCGGTACTACAGACAGCTACTATACCAAAAGCAAACTGGCCACCCCCTTTACCTTTTATGGTGTTTGGGGTCCCAAACAAAGCAAATTTAAATTTGGCCTTGGTGTATATACCCCTTTTGGCGGTTTAACAGACTGGGGTAACAGCTGGCAGGGAAAATATACTTTAGAGAGCTTAGATCTTAAAGCCATTTACATACAGCCTACTATTAGTTACAAGCTTACAGATTTCTTGAGCATAGGCGGTGGATTTGTTTACAACCACGGTAGTGTAGAGCTTACAAGGGCCATTCCGCTTGCAGATGCCAGCGGTGCCGACGGGCAAGCCCGTTTAAAAGGAAGCGGCCATGGCTTAGGATGGAATGCCGGCGCGTTTATTAAGGCAAGTGATAAATTTACCATTGGTTTAAATTACCGCTCACAGGTAAACACTACTATAAAAAATGGAGACGCCATATTTACTGTAGCAAAATCAATGGAGGCCAACTTCCCTCAACCCAATACATTTACCGCAAGCTTGCCATTACCTTCAACAAGTTCTGTAGGTTTTGGATACACGCCTAATAATAAATGGACACTGGCGCTCGATGTAAATTATGTACACTGGAGCGTATATAAAGTACTTGCGTTTGATTACGGTACCAATACTTCTTTATTACAAGACACCTACTCGCCCAGGAATTATAAAAATGGCGCTGCCTTTAGGGCCGGCGCGCAATACAAAGCTAAAGACAACCTTTTCTTAAGGTTTGGTGGAGGTTATGGTATTACGCCTGTACGCGACGGGTATGTTACGCCGGAAGCACCCGATGCAAACCGTTATTACTTTACAGGAGGCGTAGGTTATAGTGTAACAAAACACCTGGACCTTGACCTTTCTTTCGAATATGAGCGGGTACTTGCACGTACACAAACCAATATCGAATCTAACCTGTCGGGTACGTTCAAAACCAACGTTTACATTCCGGGCATCTCATTAGCTTATCACTGGTAGTACTTTAAATTAAATTAGATGAAAAATTTCAAACTATATCTTACCATACTGCTGGTGGCAAGCCTTGCTGCCTGCAAGCCTTCGTTCGAGAAACCGCAGACGAACACAAGCACTGCAGATTTCTCCAAGTATATCGCATTAGGAAATTCCCTTACCGCAGGATATGCCGATGGTGGCTTATACCTGGAGGGCCAGCAAAATTCTTACCCGTCTATAATCGCGAAGCAAATGCAAATAGTAGGCGGCGGAAGCTTTACACAGCCGCTATTTAGCGAAGCCCAGGCCAACGGATCGGGCTATTTAAAGCTAACCGGTTTTTCGGCAACCGGGTCGCCAATTACAGTTACCGAAACCAACAACACCGCAGTTACAGGTGTAACCGCTATACCGGGTTTTGGTAACGTTACTACTTACAGCAAATACGCAGGCACCGAGCTTAATAACTACGGCGTACCCGGTATTAAACTGTTACACGTAACATTAGCAAGCTATGGTAACCTTAACGGTTTTTATGAAAGGCTGCTACCCGGTGCCGAGGGCACACATACCACCCCTTATCTTGATTTTGCTACAAGCAAGCCGTTTACATTCTTTACTAACTGGCTTGGCAATAACGATGCATTGGGTTACGCTACATCAGGCGGCGCGGGCGATGTACTTACAGACAAGGCTACCTTTGCTGCTTTATACAATGGTGTAATGAATAAACTTACCGCTGCAGGTCAAAAAGGCGCGGTAGCAACCATACCCGATGTTACTGCAATACCTTACTTTAATACCGTTACAGTAGGCGCTATACTTGCCGGTGTGCAAAAAGCAAACCCGGCGGTACAGGCCTTGTATATCAGCGCAAAATCAAGTGCTGATGTAACAAATACCACTTATGCTCCAAGGGCCGCAACCGCGCAGGATTTGGTAGTTTTAACCTTCCCTACCGCTAAAATTGGCACAATGGTGTCTTCGCCTGCTGGTATGGTACCTTACGGGCTTACGCCTTATGCCCCAATAGAGAACCAATATGTGCTTGATAATAACGAGGCGACCCTTGCCAAAGATTATGTTAAAGCATATAACAGTACAATTATATCTGTAGCAGGTGCAAAAGGTATAGCTGTAAACGATATGTACACTTTTTTAAATGATGTGAAAGCACATGGTTTAATTATAGATGGTGTTAACCTAAGCTCCAATTATATTAGCGGGGGCCTTTTCTCTTTAGATGGCGTGCATTTAACCCCACGCGGGTACGCTATTGTGGCTAACGAATTTATAAAAGCCATTAATAAACAATATAATTCAAAAATTCCATTGGCAAGCGTTTCTGCTTATCGCAGCGTTAAGTTTCCATGATAAGAGGCTGCAAGCAGCTTTCAATACAAATAAAAGACCCTATAATTAAGTATTTATAGGGTCTTTTATTTATAAAATATTTTAAATATCGCCCCTTTATCAGGTCACCGAACCTTATTGACTAATTAATGTTTGAATAGCATGAGTTTAAATAATAAAAGCGTGCTATTAAAAGCAAATGCCTGCGTTACCAAAGGAGACAACGAGGGCTTTTTATCGTGGTGTACCGACGATGTAAAATGGGAATTTGTAGGCGATAAAACCTTAACAGGAAAAGAAGCTGTTCGGGAATATATGAAATTAACCTACCTGGAACCGCCTAAATTTGATGTCGAAAATTTAATTGAGGCGGACGATTTTGTAACTGCAATTGGTACAATTACCATGAAGGACGAAAACGGTAAAACAGATGACTATGCATATTGTGATGTGTGGCGTTTCAGAGACGGTAAAATGGCCGAATTGAAAGCATTCGTTATAAAAATATGATCACCGTTGAGATATAATGTTATTACTGTTATCGACTATAATTTTAAGTCAAAAAACGCCCCTGACGTGCAATTAAGGCACTTATTGTATAATAAATAATACATCAACCAGCTATAAACGAAACGGCTATGCATAGACCTATTATGGCATGCATTTTGGAATAGTGTTACCGATGACAAACTTCAAAGCAAACGCCTCGGTAGTCTACACGGATAGGGATGGCAGGCAGATAGACACTTTCGTAATTTTTGATACAGATAAGTTAACCGGCTTAACTCATATAAACCATGAGAACCTTAGCGTTCCCGCGGATAGCCTGGTACTTCATGCTAAAACTGTTGGAGATTACCATATGCCGCTGGCAGATGCGTTTAGTTTTGAAATGTTAAGTAAGCTTAAAGCAAAATACGCTAAGATTGACGCTGAACCAAAAACTCGCCCTATCGTAGTGGAAAAACAAAATGCGCCAATGTATATTTTAGCGAATGCTTCCTGATAGCCCCCGTGTCATCATATACTCATTCAATTAAAGGCAAATTGCCTGATTTCATATAGCTAAAGCTTCGGTACAAACCGGGGCTTTTTTATTGGTACATGTTTTAAACAAAACAGGCACCCGTTACGGTGCCTATCTTGTTATAAATTATTTGAATTTATGCCAGGTCAAACCTGTCCAAGTTCATTACTTTATCCCAGGCGGCTATAAAGTCTGTTACAAATTTATCCTGTGCATCTGCACTTGCATAAACTTCGGCAACGGCGCGTAGTTCGGAGTTTGAGCCGAATACCAGATCGGCACGGGTAGCTGTCCATTTGAATACACCTGTGCTTCTGTCAACTCCTTCGTAAAGTTCCTTGCCACCGGTCGCTTTCCAGGCGGTACCCATATCAAGCAGGTTCACAAAAAAGTCGTTGGTAAGCTGGCCCGGGCGTTGGGTAAAAACACCATGTTTAGAACCATCAAAATTTGCACCCAGCACCCGTAAACCACCAACCAATACGGTTAACTCCGGCGCTGTAAGCGTAAGTAACTGTGCTTTATCTATTAATAAAGCCTCGGTAGCTACTTCGGTAGTTGTTTTTCTATAATTACGGAAACCATCTGCCGCAGGCTCCAAATAGCCCATTGCTTCTACATCTGTTTGCTCCTGTGAGGCATCCATGCGGCCGGGTGCAAAAGGTACGGTTACGTTATGTCCTGCGTCTTTAGCAGCTTTTTCAACTGCAGCAGTTCCGGCAAGTACGATCAGGTCGGCTAAAGAAACCTTTTTGCCGCTGTTATTAAATTCGGCCTGTATACCTTCTAATACGCTCAATACCTTTTGCAACTGTGCGGGGTTATTGACCTGCCAATCCTTCTGAGGAGCTAAACGAATGCGTGCACCGTTAGCGCCACCACGTTTATCAGACCCGCGGAAGGTTGAAGCAGAAGCCCAGGCTGTAGAAACAAGTTCAGACATACTTAGGCCCAAGGCTAACACTTTTGCTTTTAAAGCAGCAATATCATCAGCGCCTATTAATTCGTGATCAACAGCCGGGATAGGGTCTTGCCAAAGCAATACTTCTTGCGGTACATCAGGGCCAAGGTAACGTGCGCGCGGCCCCATATCGCGGTGGGTTAGTTTAAACCAGGCACGTGCAAACGCATCACTAAATGCTTCATGGTCTTCTAAAAAGCGCCTGGATATTTTTTCATAAACAGGGTCTAACCTTAAAGCAAGGTCGGTGGTTAGCATCGTTGGCTTATGTTTTTTGGAACTGTCATAAGCATCCGGGATAATGTCTTCTGCATCTTTTGCCACCCATTGATGCGCGCCTCCGGGGCTTTTGGTAAGTTCCCACTCAAAACCAAAAAGGTTTTCAAAAAAGTTGTTGCTCCACTGCGTTGGCGTTGTTGTCCAGGTTACTTCCAGGCCGCTGGTAATGGTATCCGGCCCTTTACCCGATCCATATTTGTTAGCCCAGCCAAAACCCTGCAATTCTACATCAGCGGCTTCGGGTTCTTTACCTACATTATCTGAAGGCGCGGCACCATGGGTTTTCCCAAAGCTATGCCCGCCTGCTATTAACGCAACTGTTTCTTCATCATTCATGGCCATGCGGCCAAAAGTATCACGTATATCTTTTGCAGCGGCAATCGGGTCGGGGTTACCATCGGGCCCTTCGGGGTTTACATAAATTAACCCCATATGCGCGGCAGCAAGTGGTTTTTCGAGGTGGCGCGAATGTTTATCGCCATCAGCATTTTCGTCAGATACCAATACACCGTTGTCGGCTACGCCAGGCGAGCCGTCTGCATAACGCTTATCGTTACCCAGCCAGGTAGTTTCGGCACCCCAATAAACAGATTCATCGGCCTCCCAAACATCTGCCCGGCCACCTGCAAAGCCAAAGGTTTTAAAACCCATAGATTCTAAGGCGATGTTGCCGGCAAGTATCATCAGATCGGCCCATGAAATTTTACGGCCATACTTTTGTTTAATTGGCCAAAGCAACCTGCGCGCTTTGTCAAGGCTAACGTTATCCGGCCAACTGTTAAGTGGCGCAAAACGCTGTAGCCCCGCGCCACCGCCGCCACGGCCATCGGTAATGCGGTAAGTACCTGCACTGTGCCAGGCCATTCTTATAAATAAACCACCATAGTGCCCAAAATCTGCCGGCCACCAATCCTGGGAGTCGGTCATAAGCGCATGCAGATCTTGCTTTACGGCTTCCAGGTCGAGACTTTTAAATGCTTCGGCATAATCAAAATCACTCCCCATTGGGTTTGATAATGATGAGTTTTGGCGCAATATGCCCAACTTTAACTGGTTTGGCCACCAATCGGGGTTACGGGTACCGCCGCCGCCAACGTTATTTTTCATACCTCCGTTCAGGAACGGGCACTTACTGATGTCGTTTGATTCGTTTTCCATTTTTTTTAGACGATTTATATTAAAAATTGGCTTAGCTTGCTTGAATGTGAAATATACGGATTTACTATAATGATATTAATGACTCCGGTTACTTTTAACACAAAAATGATAGAGCGATCATACTTAACCATACGTATTTAAAAAACGGTTATATCAACACTCAACCCTAGTCGCTTATAATACTTGGCAAAATGCAATAGCATTTTAAATTAAGTGCATTATTGATATATTAGCTTATCAATTTAACCATTTATCACGTTATGCCCACCTTATTTAACTTAACTTCAGGTAGATTAATTCTACAAAAAAACAATCCTATTTCTTTAACAGCTTTGATCTTACCTGTAAATAATGGCAACTAACGATCAGAGTAATTGCGTGAACTGTGGTGCCAAGTTAGATGTTACAACAGGACAAATCAAATGTGCTTATTGCGGAACAGTTGTAACAGATGCCTTAGAAGATGTAAGATCAAACGAGCTTAACCAAATTCATCAGCAAATAACTGTTCCGGTAAATCCAACGGATAATGAAACAAACAACGGATGCGCGCCGGTTATAATCGTTAGTTTGTTTTTAGCACTTTTTCTGGGTATTTTAATCTACAGCCAAAACAAGGGCAACGGCACTTCAGGTTATACAGATTCTGTGGCTATCGACACCACTACTGAGGCATTACTTGACAGCGTAAAAACAAATATTCCTGAAGAAACAGGTCAGCAGCGGGCAAATAAAGAAACTTTAAAAGAATTAAGTTCCATAACGGTAAACCTACCGACATTTAAAAAGCTATATAAAAACGCTCGGAAACAGAAAGATAAATTTTCTGGCAAAACATTTATTTACGACCAAACTTCTCCTGCTTATGTAAATAGAAGTGGGGTTTTCCTATATATAAGCGCCGAACCAAAAGAAGATTATTATCCTCTTAGATACGCAACCCAATATTATGGCGATGATTGGCTCTTTATAGAAAACATGGTTTTTAATACAGATGGCAAAAATGCTACTCCAGCCAGAGTATAAGCGCGATAACGGTGATGGAATGGTATGGGAATGGTGTGATGAAGTTGTTGACGATTCTGAAATTGGAACCTGGATAAAAATAGCCACCGCAAAAAAAGCACAGGTGAAATACAACGGTGACAAGTATTATAAAATAGTGACAGTAACAGCTAAGCAGCAAGCAGCTATAAAAAGGGAATTACAAATATTAAAAGGACTGCTCTTAGGGTATAACAAATAGTCTTGTAATTACTGTTACTTTTGCAGCCGCAAATGGCAAACAACGGGCAACTTTATATTTCGTACTTTGATGATGATGTAATTAATGGCATACCCCTGCCACAAAAATTCACCTTTCCGTTTTATTACGAACCTCACCCGTTAACCAAAATTGCCGCAGCCCAATTGCAGCAATATCTGCAAACACAAACCGATCTTGATCATAATTTCGGGATAGGCGATAACCATAATGGCCCTGTAATTGGTAAAATGTTTGGCATATTGGTGGTACAGGATGCGGAAGAAAAATTAGGCTATTTGTCTGCTTTCTCCGGAAAAATGGCCGGCACAAATAACCACTCTAAATTTGTACCGCCTGTTTTTGATATGCTGTTAGAGGATAGCTTTTTTTTGAAGGGGCAAGACATTATTAACACCATAAACCAACAGGTAAAATCAATCGAGGCTAATGAAAATTACATTAGCCTAAAACAGGATCTTGAGCAGGCGACTGCCCTATATCAAACTGCTATAACTGACTTTAAGAACCTGCTTAAGCGCAATAAGAATGACCGTAAAAAAATACGCGAAACACAAAAAATCACTTTAAGCGAACAAGGATATGCAGACCTGGAAGCCGATTTAATCAAACAAAGCCTGCGCGACAAGCACGAGCTAAATGTATTAGCTGCCGGGTGGGAAAAACATTTAGGCGAACTACAATTGAGCATAGCCAAATTTGAGGATGAGGTGGAAAGTTTAAAAAAAGAGCGCAGGGAACGTTCTGCCACATTGCAACAGCAGTTATTTGAACAGTATGTATTCCTGAATATAAACAACCGGGAGAAAAGCTTACAGGACATTTTCAGCGTTACTGTATTTGGCAAACCACCCGCGGCTGCCGGCGAATGTGCCACACCCAAACTACTGCAATACGCTTTTAAACATGGCTACAAACCGCTTGCCATGGCTGAGTTTTGGTGGGGCGCGGCACCCAAATCTGAAATCAGGCAGCATAAACAATTTTACCCTGCCTGCACCGGCAAATGTAAACCTATACTGGCCCACATGCTGGATGGAATGCCGGTTGACGACAACCCGCTTTTAGATAACCCGACAGAAAGTGATGCTGTAGATATAATTTACGAAGATGATTACTTTATAGTGGTTAACAAACCCGCCGAGCTGCGATCTGTCCCCGGAGTTAACATCAGTGATTCGGTTTACAGCCGGTTAAAGGCGAAATTAGGCGATATAGAGCCGCTTATTATCCATAGGCTTGATATGGGTACCTCCGGCCTGCTGGTGGTTGCCAAAACAAAGGATGCCCATAAATTTATACAAGCCCAGTTTTTAAAACGTACGGTGACCAAACGTTACACCGCGTTACTTTCTAAGGTTATTTCCGCATCTGAGGGAGAAATAATCCTGCCCCTGCGCCCCGACCTGCTAAATAGACCAAGGCAATTGGTTTGTTTTGAAAACGGTAAAAAGGCTGTAACAAAATGGAAGGTGATTAAAAGGAACGAAAATACAACTAAGATCCATTTTTGGCCGTTAACAGGGCGCACCCATCAGTTAAGGATGCATTCCGCGCACGAGCAAGGGCTTAACGCGCCAATTGTTGGCGATGATCTATATGGGACAAGTGCCGAAAGGCTGTACTTACATGCAGCTTATCTGCAATTCTTTCATCCTCAAACTAAACAAACTGTCACATTTGAAATACCCGAAGATTTTTAGTAAAAATTCTTTAGTGCTTACATTTTTAGCAAAATAGAATTATATTTTTGCACCATAATGGCAGAGATGAACCAGGTGATGCAGTTGGCTTATGATTATTTAGAAAGCACCAACACTATTGTATTTTTAACAGGTAAGGCTGGTACCGGAAAAACCACTTTTTTGCAAAACCTGAGGCAAACCTCCCAAAAAAAGCTTGCCATAGTTGCCCCAACAGGGGTTGCTGCCATCAATGCGGGCGGCATGACCATCCACTCATTTTTTCAACTTGGGTTTGGGCCAATAATTCCCTCGGGCACCGATAGGCCCGAAGTGCACTTCAACACCGAGAAAAAAGATCTGTTTGCCAACCTTGAACTGCTTGTTATTGACGAGGTAAGTATGGTGCGGCCTGATGTGCTGGACCAGATAGACCTTATACTGCGAAACATTAAAGGCTCACAATACCCCTTTGGTGGGGTGCAGTTGCTGCTTATTGGCGATCTGTCGCAGCTTAGCCCAATTATTAAAGATGACGAGTGGGGTATATTAAGGCCCTATTACAACACTCCCTACTTTTTCAGCAGCAAGGTTATGCAAAAGGCACCTTATGTGCGTATAGAACTTAACCACGTATTCCGTCAAAAAGAGCAGGTTTTTGTGGATATTTTGAACGAGGTACGCAACAACACCATCAGCGCCGAAAGCCTGCAAACCTTAAACGAAAGGCATGTGCCCGGCTTTAAGCCAACGGCTGATGAGCCTTATATTACGCTCACCACGCATAACAGCATCGCGCAAAAGATCAACAACGAATACCTGGAAGCGCTTAACGCCCATGAGGTGGAATATAACGCTACTGTTAGCGGCGATTTCCCGAGGGATGCCTACCCTACCGACATCAGCCTGAAACTAAAAGTTGGCGCGCAGGTGATGTTTGTAAAAAACGATACCTCCGCCGAAAAGCTGTATTATAATGGCAAGATAGGCACAGTTACCGCACTTGATGAAAGTACCGTGTATGTACAATGCGGTGCTGATAGCAAAGAAATTGCCGTTGAAGCGCTGGAGTGGACCAATATTAAATACCAGATGGAGGGCGATGAAATAAACGAAACCAACTCGGGCAGTTTCGCGCAGATCCCCCTGAAACTGGCCTGGTCTATAACCATTCATAAAAGCCAGGGGCTAAGTTTTGATAAAGCCATTATAGATGTGTCCGAATCCTTCGCGCACGGGCAGGCGTATGTTGCACTAAGCCGTTGCCGCAGCCTTGGTGGTATGGTTCTACGCAACCCCATCGCCGCACGCAACATTATTGGTGACCCGGCAGTTACCCGCTTTAACGAGCAATCGGCCCGGATAGCACCCGACGAAAAACGGTTGGAACACGACAGGTACCTGTACCAGCAGTATCTGTTAAGCGAGCTATTTAACTTCGGCCCTTTAGAAACCAGGCTTAAGGAGTTCACCAACCTGCTGCCCAACCTTGAAAAAGACATTATTAGCGTTGCTGAAAAATTTAACAGGCAATTAAAAGCCGAGCGCAGCCAACAGGCATCGGCATACTTTCTTGAAAAGCTTACCGAAGCAACAGAAACGCTGCATCAACACCTGCCTTTCCTGATAGACAGGTCAAAAGAAAAAGCGGCCAAGGCCGACCAGCTTATTATTTGGCTGATGAACCGGATCCAGCTATTACAATACTTTTCTGCTAATGCCTTTACCACATCTGTTTACCTGGACCAGGTTAAAAACAAAATAACCACACATGCCCGGAGTTATCTGAAAGCTTTAAACGCCATACCTAACGAAGAACTTTTTAACGAGTTACTCGCCTGGCGCGAAAAGTCGGCAACCCATCAAAACATAATGCCTGGAATGGTATTTACCGAAAAAACCCTGGCTGCTATTGCCGAAAAATTACCTGCAACCCTTAAAAACCTAAGTGGTATTAAAGGTGTTGGCCCTCAAAAAGCTAACCAATACGGCTCGGAGATCATTACTCTTATCCGCGTTTACCAGCAGGGCCCGGAAAACGAGCAGTCGAGTTTATTTTGAGTAAAACGAGCTTTAGCACTCCACTGCTTAACTTTAAAAGTATTCTTCGGTAGATGCCACCAGCACTGGGTTCACCATAACCGGTTCTGCTTCTAAACCACTTGCCCAAAGCTCCGCATCGAACTTTTTAAAAGACTCCAGCGACAGCAAAACGTCGTGTGCAGCATCATCCGCAAACTGGTCGAAATGCATAAACGTTTTACCATCCGGCAGTAGCCAGCAGCTACATTTAATACCGGGCAGGTTTAAACGTTTTATTTCTGCCATAATAGCGGCAATATTGGCTTGGTTTACGGGCGCGAATGCCGCGGTGGTGGTGTATTGTACTCTGTTTACTCTCATAACTAATTATTGATGAGTAAAGGTAAGGGCTGGTGCGAAATATCAAAACCCTTGATTAAGACAGATAGCGGGGTGAATTGCGACAAAATAAGCCCCCGCTTATCAATGCAAATTAGTTAAACTAATCCTGTTCTCCGCCTTCCATCATACTCACCATAAATTGCAGCGCACCTTCAGCATGTAAGGCTTCGGTATTTTGGAGGGTAAAACCGGCTGTTTCTGATGCACGTTTACGCATCTCAATTTCGTACGCTGCTATAGCTGAGAGCGTGTCGGGGTGATTGTCGCTAAACAAATGCCGGCTCAATTCCAGTGCATCCAGCATAGCCATGTTCACACCTTCGCCTGCATAGGGTGGCATCAGGTGGGCAGCATCGCCAAGCATGGTTAGGTTTGGTTTAGCTTCCCAGGTTTGGTCAAGCGGCATACAGTACTGCGGGCGTGGGATAAAATTGCCGCTCGTGTTTTCGAAAAGTTCATCCCAGGCATTATCCCAACCGGCGTATTCTTGTTTAAACCAGGCAAGCACTTGTGCTTTGTCGCTAAAATCTATTCCGCTTTCTTGCACCCAATTCTCAGCAGATCTAAATCCCGGGTAATACACCAGGCTGCCATCGCCTTTAGAGCTTACTATAAGGCTCTTGCCATCATCCAGCGCGAAGATCTTACCGCCATTAAGCAGTTTGTGCATGTTAGGCACGTTTACAGCGGAGTTATGCACCGAGGCTTCTATCGCCGTCACTTCTGCAAAGAATGGTTTTACATCGGTAAGATACGGGCGCAGTTTTGAATTAGCGCCGTCTGCCGCAATAACGATGTCAGCGGTTTCGGTGATGCCATTTTTAAAAGTCACGGTCCAGCCATCCCCATTGGGTGCGAGGGTTGCAAATTGCCTGCCCCAAACTACGGTGCCGGGCAGCAATGAGTCGAGCAGGATGCTTTGCAGAGGGCCCCTGTCAATCTCGGGTCGCCAAAATTCATCATTGCGTTCAACATTATCTTCGTGCCATATTTTGGTATGCTTGTCTACAATGCGCAACCTATCGGCACCGGGGCGGTAATTCAGCATAAAGGCATCCCACAAACCTGCTGCGCGGATCGCAGCCAGGCCCGATTCGTCGTGCAGATCCAGCGTTGCACCTTTTGGTCGGGCGTCTTTATCGGCATCTCGCTCGTAAACTTTAACGTTAACGCCATTCATTTGTAAAAGCCTTGCCAGTGTTAACCCACCGGGACCGCCACCTACAATAGCTATATTTTTTGATCTGATATTGTTCATCTTTTAGCAGGAAGATTTTGTACCTCCTGTTAATAAAGACGAACGTACCATGCTAATCTTTTAAAATTTTATGATTTGCTATAAACAACAAAACCCTCCCAATTTACATCGGGAGGGTTTTGCATTTGTATGAGATTAAATTACTTGGTTGGTGCCAATACGGCGTTAAGGCCGTTTACTACACCATTTGCGCCTACCAGGTCGTATAAAATTACCTGGGCGGTGTTACCCGCGGCATTCGCCAGTTGTAATTTTTTATCGGCAGTAACAGATAGGGTTAGGGTTTGCCCGTCTATAGTGGTTAAAGTGGCTTTACCCTTACCGGCATTTAATGCCTTAATGATATCTGCTTTTGCATATTTACCTGTTACCACATGGCCTTTAAGCACGGTGGCAAGTTTAGCAGGATCTTTTGTTAAGCTATCCTGTTGTGCCTGCGGCAATGCGCTAAAGGCAGCATTATTTGGCGCGAAGATAGTATATGGGCCACCTGTTTTAAGGGTAGCATCAAGCCCGGCTGCTTTAACATCGGCAAGGGCGGTTGAGTAGTCGGCGTTGCTGGCTAAGGCGCCAACCACATCACTTGCACCATCTGCTGTTGCAGTTGTGGCAGTAGCGGTTGTCGTAGTTTTTTTAGTAGTGTCCTGTACCTGTGCAAATGCGCTAGTGGCTGTTAAACTTAAAACTAAAGCGCCAACCATTAAAATGGATCTTTTCATGTTATTCATGTTTTTAATTCAATTAATTATTTCGGTTAAAGCGTATAAGTTTATCTATAAATATTGTTTATTTTAAGTGGATAACTGCCATTTATAACGCACAAAAAACGAAAACTGTTTAACGGGTAAGAAAATTACCAGGCCTTTTTATGTACCTGGCGCTACAAACAACTTAAAACCAAAGGGTTGTTACCACTATAATTTAACGCATTTTTTTAGTTTTTGCCGATGAATTTAAAGCCCCAGGTAGCAATTGCATTAATTACCGGCACTAAACTTTGGCCTGTTTCGCTCAATTTGTAAGTTACATGCGGCGGCACAACAGGCACCGATGTACGGGTCACCAGATCATCGGCCTGCAGCTGTTTCAAGTGCTGTATCAGCATCTTCTCCGTAATACTTGGGATAGACTTCTTCAATTCGTTATAACGCTTAGGCCCGCTCATTAGCTGGTACAAAATAATGGGCTTCCAATGCCCGCCAATCTTGCTCATTACATAGCTTACAGGGCAGGCATTGATAGCCATTTCCTTGTTTTCGTTTCGGGTGGAGCTTTCTTTAATAGCCGTCATAGATACATACTTTAGGGTAAGTACTTGTATAAAAGTAAGTACAAATATACCTTTGTCATCAACAAAAACAAAAAATAAATTATCATGAAAATTACATTAACAGGCTCATTGGGTAACATAAGCAAACCTCTGGCAATTAATTTAGTACAAGCAGGCCATACTGTAACCCTTATTAGCAGCAGTGCGGATAAAGCGGCAGAAATTGAAAAGCTTGGCGCTATCCCGGCAATTGGTTCAGTAGATGATGTAGAATTTTTAACGAATGCATTTAAAGGCGCTGATGTTATTTATACCATGGTGCCAAATAACTTTGGCGTAGCAAACTTTCGTGCATATATTGGCGGTATAGGTAAAAATTATGCAGAAGCTATAAAAGCCTCAGGCGTAAAAAAGGTGGTAAATTTAAGCAGCATTGGCGCGCATATAGATGGCGGCACAGGCCCTATCTCCGGCATCCACGATGTAGAGGAAACCTACAAGCAACTGGATAGTGTTGCCATTAAACACCTGCGCCCGGCGTTCTTTTACACCAATTTATTAGCCAATATCGACATGATAAAACACCTTGATTTTTTGGGTGCCAATTATGGCAATAATTCCCGCATTGTGTTTGTGCACCCAAATGATATTGCAGAAGTTGCTGCGGAAGAATTACAAAATGATTTTAGCGGGACCAGCATCCGCTACATAGCATCTGACGAGGCAACAACTAATGATGTAGCATCTGTTTTGGGCGAAGCCATTGGCAAACCCGACCTAAAATGGGTTGACTTTAGCGACGAGCAGGCTTTACAAGGCATGCTCCAAGCCGGTTTACCGCCCGAGATTGCCCGCAACTATGTAGAAATGGGTACCGCTGTTAGAAGTGGCATATTGTGGGAAGACTATGATAAACACAAACCTCTTGCTTACGGTAAAACCAAACTGAAAGACTTTGCAGTTGACTTTGCCAAAAAGTTTAGTGCCTGATACATTTTATAAAAAGACCCGGATCAACGTTGATCCGGGTCTTTCAGTTTATTTATGCAAGTAACTATAATCCGTCGGGCTGAAAATCCAATGAGATAGAATTCATGCAAAACCTTTTGTAGGTTGGTGCGGGCCCATCGTCAAAAATATGCCCCAGGTGCGAGTCGCAACGGGCGCACAACACCTCTGTACGCTGCATACCTACAGAATTATCCTGTTTATAAAGCACACTATTTTTGCGCACCGGCTCGTAAAAGCTTGGCCAGCCGCAATCGCTAGCAAACTTGGCATCCGAACGGAATAGTTTGTTACCGCACACGGCGCAATAATAAGTACCCTTAGCACTTTTATTCCAAAACTGGCCGGTAAAAGGGCGCTCGGTAGCCTGCTCGCGGGCGGTAGCATACAGTGCAGGTGGCAAAATCTTCTTCCACTGCGCATCGGTTACCTTTAGTGGTTTGGTATCCGTATTGGAATAGTATGGGTTATTCTCGTGCCCCTTGTTACTTTTTAAGTGCTGTGCAAAAGCACCGGTTATACTTAATAGGAATATGGCGGCAACATATACTGCTTTCATCATTAGCTCTTTAATTTATTTTTAAATACTTTTCTGAATTTGTCCAACTCGGGCTGTATCACATACTTGCAATATGGGTTACTGCCTTTGTTTTGGTTAAAGTAATCCTGGTGGTAATTTTCAGCTTTGTAAAAAATCTTGTATGGGGTAACCTGGGTAACAATTTTGCTTTTGTAAGCTTTCTCGGCATTCAGCTTACCAATATAATAGTCGGCTTTTTGCTTTTGGGCGGCGTTATGGTAAAATATAGCCGAGCGGTATTGTGTACCCACATCATTACCCTGGCGATTTAGCTGGGTAGGATCATGCGCTACAAAAAACGCTTCAAGCAATTCGTCATATGTAATTTCCTTTGGGTCGTAAACAATGTTACATGCTTCGGCATGGCCCGTGGTGCCTGTACAAACCTGTTTGTAAGTTGGGTTGGCAACACTGCCCCCGCTAAAACCCGATACTACTTTTTTAACACCTTTTAATTGCTGAAACTTTGCTTCGGTACACCAAAAACAACCTGTGGCAAATGTGGCGGTGTCTAATTTAACCTTATCAGCAGCAGTCATTTTTGGCGAACCTGCTATGGCGCTGAAACCTGTTAACAATAACAATGCGATGTGGATGCTTATCTTCTTCATATAATTTTAGATATATACGCTTACTTAGCGTGTTGCTTAACTAACGTAAAAAATGGTTATAAGTATTGCCTGTTTGTCGTAAAACATACTGCAAACTTACACGTTCTAATAATTGTGATGCGCCAATGACAAATTGTTTTTTTAGCAAACCGTCATCAGAAATAAAAAACGTTGCCATTTACCTATAAAAAATGCCGCAATCATAAGTAAAAGCGTATCAATTAATTATTAATACCATTTAATGAATTATTAAAGGTATATTTGTCACTATTTAAATCAATATAATGCAACAAGGAACAGTAAAATTTTTTAATGAAGAAAAGGGTTTTGGATTCATCACCCCAAGTAACGGTGGCAAAGAAGTGTTTGTTCACTCATCAGGTTTAGTTGATCGCATCCGCGAGAACGATACCGTACAGTATGAAGTAGAAGAAGGCAAAAAAGGCCCTAACGCGGTAAAAGTTAAAGTAGCTTAATACACTATATTAATAATCGTGAAGCATCCGTTAACCATACGGATGCTTTTATTTTTTTTCGAGGCCCATTTAAGAACGCCCTTATCCCACGCTCTTTTAAAGTTTTTTTATTATTTAATTGCCGGCAAGTGTGCCGCATATTCCCATTAAATGAGACAACTTAAGATAAGTCAATCCATTACCAACCGCGAAACCCAATCGCTGGATAAATACTTAACAGAGATTGGTAAAGTAGACCTCATTAGCGCCCAGGAAGAAGTTATCCTGGCACAAAAAATACGCGAAGGCGACCAGGCCGCATTAGAGCGCCTTACAAAAGCCAACCTTCGTTTCGTAGTATCTGTAGCAAAACAATACCAAAACCAGGGCATTACCCTTGGCGACCTTATTAACGAAGGTAACCTTGGCCTGATAAAAGCCGCCCGCCGTTTTGATGAAACCAAAGGTTTTAAATTTATATCATACGCCGTTTGGTGGATCCGCCAATCTATCATCTCTGCTATATCAGACCAATCCCGTTCGGTACGTTTACCATTGAACCAGATAGGCACATTAAGCAAGATCCGCAAAACACAATCATCGCTTGAGCAACAGCTGGAACGCGAAGCAACTCCCGAAGAACTGGCCGAATGCCTGGAAACTACGGTTGAAAAAATTGCCGACTCGTTACGTAATTCTGGCCGCCAGGTATCTATGGACGCACCTTTTCAACAAGGTGAAGAAGGTACATTGCTTGATGTTATGCATAATGACGACCCTACTACAGATAGTGGTTTGATCCACGATTCGTTAGCTACCGAGCTTGGCCGTTCGTTATCTAAATTAGGTGAACGCGACCGCGAAGTACTTATGTTATTTTATGGTCTGGGCGATAATCATACCCATACCTTAGAAGAAATAGGCGAAAAATTTGTGCTGACACGCGAGCGTGTACGCCAGATAAAGGACAAAGCCCTGCAACGTATAAAACAATCATCGCGCAGTGGCGCTTTACAATCTTATTTGTAACAGCATTTATCTGCAAGAATGTAAAAACCGCTTTTAACTTATTTAAAAGCGGTTTTTTTATGGCCTGTTATTTGTGTAACTATGCATCATCAACACCGTGTAAATTTCGCGTACCACACTAGTGTACATTGTACACTTTGCGTAATTTTACATGGTCATTTATAACGGTGACAAACAAAAAACATAAGAAATGAGCGATCTTTCTAACCCGGCCCAGGTGGGATACAACCCTACCGGAGCTAAAAAAATTGTGGTTATTGGAGGTGGGTTTGCCGGTGTAAACTTTGCACAAAACGTGGCAAAAAACAAAAACTACCAGGTAACCCTGGTAGATAAAAACAACTACAATTACTTCCCTCCCCTGCTTTACCAGGTATCTACCAGTTTCCTGGAACCATCAAGCATCAGCTACCCGTTTCGCAAACTGTTCCGTAAGGATAACATACGCTTTCGTTTAGGCGAACCTGTAAAGGTTGATACTGAAGCAAAAATAATTTACTTAAAAGATGGCGAACTAAGCTACGATTACCTGGTATTTGCATCGGGCGCTAAAACAAACTTTTTTGGCAATACCAACATCGAGCAGAATGCCATCCCCATGAAAAGCATTGACGATGGCCTGCGCATGCGTAACGCCTTACTGCAAACACTTGAACGCGCCACCATTACCCAAGACCCTGCAGAACGCAAAAAGCTGCTAACCATTGTTGTGGCAGGCGGCGGACCAACCGGTGTTGAGGTATCGGGCATGTTGGCCGAGATGAAAAAATACATCTTCTCTAAAGATTACCCCGAATTGGTTAACCAGCCCGGTGGCATCTATATAGTTGACGGCGGCTCGTCCCTGCTTGGCGCCATGAGCGAGAAAACGCACCAGGAAGCATATAAGGTACTTACCGGGCTTGGTGTTAAGGTAAAGCTTAACCTGCATGTTAACGATTTTGTTGACGGCAAGATCCTGTTATCGAATGGTGAGGTGATAGAATCAAACACCCTAATTTGGGCGGCCGGTATAACAGCAAACACTTTTGAGGGTATCCCTGCAACCAGCCTTGGCGTTGGCAGGCGTATGATAACTGACGAGCATAGTAAAGTAATCGGTTTAGAGGATGTATACGCTATAGGCGATGCATCTATCCAAACTACAGATAGCGCCTACCCTAAAGGCCACCCGCAAATTGCACAGGTAGCTATACAACAGGGTAAAACACTCGGCGCTAACTTTATAGCTATGGCAAAAGGCCAGCCCTTAAAACCTTTTAAATATTTCGATAAAGGCGATATGGCCATTATAGGCCGCAATAGTGCCGTGGTTGACCTGTTTAAACACAAAGTACATTTTGGCGGAATTATAGCGCTATTTATGTGGCTGTTCATCCACCTTATTTCTTTAGTGAACTATCGCAACAAGCTACGTACGCTTTACAACTGGGCAGTTGCCTATTTAAGCCGCGACCAATCATTCAGGATGATATTTAAGTCGGGCGTGTAAAATAACACGTTTAAGCTTTCAGGTATAGTAACAAAATAATAATTTATAGACGAACTATTATTATGTTGGAACCCGAAAGCTTACCTTGTGCTATACTAAGAAATATGCTACGCCGCTCTCGCGGCAGCGGCGAAACTAAAAATTCACAATAATTGCAGGTGGGCTTTATTGGAAACCATAAACCGAATTCATGGACAATTGAAAAGTCCGAACTGGTAACAAGGTTTGCCAAAAGACAGGCTGAAATGCAAAAATCACCTTTTTTATTTAATTTGGCTTAGAACAAAACACAACTCTATTTAACTGCTAACGTTCCAGCCCGAACGCAAAAGCCCCGAAACGTAATTTACAACCTAAATTGACCGCAATAAACAAAAATGAAGTCAGTAATTATTAAACCAAGAAATGAAATACTGCAAAGTCACATTCAATATTTTTTATTTTTCAAAAAGACTGACTACAATTCTTTAAACTACATAACATTTCCAAATAACAATCTCTGTCTTGCTATTTATAAAGAAAACAATGTAGAATACAACAAAGTGTCAAGCCAAAATAATTGTAGAATAACGCAAGGAAATAAAAGCTTTACAAGCCGATTTTATGGATTTCACAAAGAACCTTTCAACGTTGACATCAATTCTCATCTTGATCAGATCTGTATTCTTTTCTATCCTTCTGCATTAAGGGTTTTCACTCAGGAGTCTTACAATGAATTAATGAGTTCAGATAATGTTTTCGATATTTTCACAACAAAAGATGATTCTATATTAGAACAGATATTTGAAGAAAACGATATTTTTAAAAGAGCCAATAAACTCGAATATTTACTTTTGAGCAACCTAAATTATGAAGTCCCCCAAAAAGTAAAAGAAGCTTTGTACTTTATTTCAAAATACAAGGATGAGAATTTTACAGTTGAGATGTTGGCTCAAAAACTTGAAATAAGTATGCCTACATTATTTCGTTTATTCCAAAATCATGTTGGGCAAAGTTCTAAATCTTATTTAAAAACCGTACGTTTTCGAAACGTGCTGAACCAAATTCTTAACACACAAAAAACACTAACAAACATCGCCCATTCAAACCAATACTTTGATCAGGCACATTTTATAAACGACTTCAAATCCTTATCCGGCCATTCTCCACGACATTTTTTTCAGAAAGTATCGATACTGCAAAATGATTTATCGTGGATTTACAACAAAAAACAGGTGTGAATGATTTTTACAATTTTTAAACCCACACAATAATTTCCTTTGCTAAAATTTATATAAAATGAAAGTAAAGTATTATTTATTGTTTGCTGCATTATTGTTTACTAATCAGCTCTTCGCTCAGGCCAAATGTAGTTGTGAGGAGGCGTTACAAAATGTCATTAAAAAAATTGAAGCCGAATACCCTGGTTTTGAAGAAAAAACCAAAGACAAGCGAAAATATTATGACCTGAAGAATGAAATTTTGTCAGAATCCAAAATATCCAGTGACTCAGGATGTATAAAGATACTAGAACGTTATACTGGCATTTTCAAAGATCTCCATATTTGGATTCTTCCAAAAGATACGATACAGATAGTAAAAAATAAAAATGGAGCAATTCGAAACCCAATATTCGATATAAACATTCCAAAATTTATACGGAATGCCTCAAAATTTAAAGAAGGAATTGAAGGGGTATGGAAAAGCGAGCATTATGAAATTGGATTAAAAAAAATAGCCAACGATGACTATGTTGGCTTTATTATAAAAGCTGACCCCAAATATTGGAAGCAAAACGAAGTGAAGTTCCGCTTGTTCAAAAACGGAAAATATGAGTATTACTAACAGGATCACTCCGTTCAACGCGGCTCCTACAAAATTAGCAAGAATAGTCTTTTGTATTTCAACGACCTAAGGTTAGCTTTTATCAGAAAGCTACCTGCATCAACTTTAAATGAAGAGCAGATAGATGAACAGATCAATGAAATGAATGGGTTCTATTTTAAACGTCTTACTGCAAAAACTTCAATATTGAAATTGCAAAACTTTAGCTATGTTTTTGTTGAAACAATTGAAAAATTGATTGAAAAGAATCAGGATTTATTAGAAAACAGCGAAAATTTAATTATTGATCTAAGAGACAATGGCGGGGGCACCGGTAATGCTTATCAAAAACTTTTGCCATATATTTTAACGAATCCTTTGAGACGGATTGGTGTTGAACATTTATCTACTCAAACCACAATTACAGCTTATGAGCAATGGCTGCAAACTTTAAAAACAGATTCCATCAAGAATAAAGATGATATTGAAAAAACTCAAAAGTACTTTGCTAAATTAAAATCAAATTTGGGCAAGTTTGTGAATTTGGATGGGGATAGTGTTATTATCGACACCATAAAACTAGCACCTAAAAGTCCCCGACAAATTGCTATACTCACCAATGGAAATGTAGGGAGCGCAGCAGAAAATTTGACTCTATATGGAAAGCAAAGTAAGAAAGTGAAAATTTTAGGCACCCCAACAGAAGGTGTTCTCGACTATGCCGATGCAAGATTTTTTGAATTTGGATGTGGTAATTATCAATTGTTATTGCCGACATACCGATCGTTAAGACTTCCTGATTTTCCAATTGATAATATAGGAATACAGCCCGATATTTATTTGGACAAATCAGTTGTAGACTGGGTTAAATATGCAATTAAATATTTAGAACAGTAAAATATCTTTAACGGTCTTTTATCCATTCGGTATAAAAACTCATCTGGTGTACTGCAACTCATAAGCTATGATTATTTTGTTGTAAGCTAAAGATCACCTTGTGCTACACCACCAGATACGCTACACTTGCCTCGCCGCAGCGACCCCTTAACTCTATCTTTCTCTACTTACAATTGTAAAATAACATTGCGGTCCCTAAGACAAGCCCTCGCGGCTCATCTTAGGGTGCAATGTTTCAAACAATAAACTAAGCACTAACCACCCCTATCCTTTTTAATAGTTTCCGGTTTTCGCGCCTGTGGATCAACTTATAAACCATAGCATAAATAACCGGTAATATTAAGAGGGTAAGAATAGTTGAGGTAACCAATCCCCCTATCACCACAATGGCTAAGGGTTTTTGGGTTTCGGAGCCTATGCCGGTTGATAATGCGGCAGGCATAAGGCCAATAGCGGCCATCAGGGCGGTCATCACCACCGGGCGCACACGTGATATTACACCTTCAATCAGGGCAACATCAAGCGTCATGCGCTCTTCCAGGTTCTTGCGGAATACGGAGATCAGGATCACGCCATTCTGGATACATACACCAAACAACGCTATAAAGCCAATACCGGCCGATATACTGAAGTTTGTATGCGTAATATGTAGTGCCAGTATACCGCCTATAAGCGCGAATGGCACATTCATGATGGTTAATATGGCATCTTTGGCATTACCAAAGGTTACATACAGTATTAAAAAGATAACCAATAAACAAATAGGCACTACCCTTGCAAGGGTGTTTGACGCACGAATTTGGTTCTCAAACTCGCCATTCCAGGTAAATGTATAGCCTTTATCAAGCTTTACAGCGTTGCCTACTTTTTGCTGTGCCTCGGCAATTGTACTGCCCAGGTCGCGGCCACGCACACTAAATTTAACCGCTATGTAGCGCATGTTGTTATCCCTGTAGATAAACGCAGGGCCGGTAAGCTGTTTAATTGTCGAGATCTCTTTGATGGATATTTTTGAACCATTCATGGTAGGTACCATCAGGTTCTCTATTTTCTCTTCGGTATCGCGGTATTGTTTCTGGTACCGCACGCGGATGTCAAACTTACGTTCTCCCTCGTATAGTTGGGTAGCGGCCTTACCGCCGATTGCCATTTCTATCACCGCGTTAGCGTCGGCAGTGGCTACGCCGTAGCGTGCCATTTTCTGCTGGTCGAGTTCTATCCTAAACTCGGGCTGGCCAAGGTTACGCAATACGCCTAAATCTTCCACACCTTTTATTTGTTTTAGTGTGGCCATTACCGCGTTAGCTTTTTGATCGAGCGTTTCAAAATCGGGCCCGAATATTTTTACTGCCATTGATGCAGGCACACCCGCAACCGCTTCGGCAACGTTATCAATAATAGGCTGCGAGTAATTGAAAACTATCCCCGGGAACTGGCTCAGCTTTTTATCAATTTGTGATATCAGCTCCTCCTGTGTAATGTGCCGTTTCCACTCTTTCTTGGGCAAAAGGTCTACCTGTATTTGCACGTTGAAGAAACCTTTAGGGTCGGTACCATCGTTGGTACGACCTACCTGCGACATGGTTTGCTTCACCTCGGGGAATGTAGACAGGATCTGCCTCATTTTATTGGTAACATTCACCGAGCTTTCCAGCGAGGTACTCATTGGCAATTGCGCGGTAACCCAAAGGGCTCCTTCGTTAAGCTGGGGCAAAAACTCGGTACCTAAAAATTTAGCCGATACAAAGGTTATGGCCATAAAGGCAGTGGCTAAAATAAGGCTAAGCTTTTGGTTTTTATACGTAAAGCCAAACATGCGGCGTATACCATTCTCAAAAAACAATACTACGCGGTTATGTTTTTCTTTTACGTTTTTCCGGAGCAATATGCTTGATAATGCAGGCACCAGTGTAAGTGTGAATATGAGTGCACCCAACAACGCGAAAGCAAGTGTGTAAGCCAGCGGCGAAAACATTTTACCCTCTACCTTTTGGAACGCGAAGATTGGGATCAAACAAGTGATGATAATTAGCTTGGAGAAGAAGATAGCTTTACCCATTTCGGCGCCAACATTCTTAAACAAACCCAGCTTGGCTATCTTATTAAATTTCTCCATCCCAAGCTCTTTGGCGCGATGGTCGAGCGCTACAAAAATACCCTCTACCATAACAACGGCACCATCTATGATGATCCCGAAATCTACCGCCCCCATCGATAGCAAGTTGGCTGTCATCCCCTTAATGCGCATGCACATAAAGGCAAACAAAAGCGCCAGCGGGATAATGATGGCTACCGTTAAGGTAGTCCGCCAATCGGCCATAAACAGGAACACGATAACAGTTACCAGTACAATACCCTCTAAAAGGTTATGAATAACCGTTTCGGTACAAAAATCCATCAGGGTGGTACGGTCATAAAAGGTATCTATCTTTACACCTTTTGGTAATACGTTATCGTTCAAATCCACTACCTTGGCACGTATCCGTGCTAATACATCGGCAGGATTTTCGCCTTTGCGCATCACCACAATACCTTCAATGGCATCGTTATCTTTATCCCTGCCTACCTGGCCAAGCCTTGGCAAGCCGCTTTCTTTAATATCGGCGACGTTGCGGGCAAGAATAGGTACGTTGTTTACATTTTTGATAATGATGTTCTCAACCTCGTTGATGTTATTTATTAAACCTATCCCTCGTACCACAAAGGCCTGGTCATTCTTTTCTATTACATCGCCGCCAACATTAATGTTGCTGCGGTTAATGGCGTTGAAAACATCGAGCGATGTAAGGCCATATTTTTGCAACAACGCAGGGTTAACGCTCACCTCGTAGGCTTTTTCTTCGCCACCAAAGCTATTTACATCCGCAACGCCGGGTATCGATTTAAACTGGCGGTCAAGCACCCAATCCTGCAAAGCGGTAAGTTCATGTAAAGATTGATTTTTGCTTTTAAGCGTATAGCGGTAAATCTCGCCGGTAGGGCCATATGGCGGCTCCACTTCGGGCTTTACGCCATCAGGTAATTCGGCATTCATCAGGCGGCTAAGCACCTGCTGGCGGGCAAAGGCATCGTCTACATCATCATCAAATATGATGCGAATGTATGACAACCCGAACGACGAAGTGGTACGCAGGTTAGCTTTCTTTTGCACCGAGTTCAAAACAGTTTCCATGGGTATGGTTACCATTTTTTCTATTTCCTCGGCACTACGGCCTGGCCACTGCGCTATAATGATAATTTGCGTATTGGTAACGTCCGGAAACGTCTCTATAGGGGTATTCAAGTAGCTCCAGACGCCCAATACAGCCAGCACCGCAGTCATAAAGAATACCATCGCCCGGTGCCGAAGCGAGAAGTATATGATATTTTTAATTAGCTTATTCATCAGAATAATTAATGATTTAGTGAATTATTGATTTAGTGATTTTGCATCACAAGCACTCTAACTATCAAGTTACAAGCCCGGATCTCCGGTAATATTTATGTCTTGATTCTTGACTCTAACTATCTTGCCTCTCGTTTATTCCTGCGTTAAAGCGTTATAAAGCAGCAGCTGACTTTTAGAGATCACCTTATCGCCGGGTTTTAAGCCCGATGCGATGTAAGTAATATCATCAACCGTTTTTATTACGTTTACCGGGTGCACCTGCAAATCGCACTTACTGTTGTAAACCACCACGTAGTTTTTACTGCTATCAAATATCACCGCCGATGCCGGGATGGCTACCGAACTGGCGGCTTCTTTATTAGATACAATTACGTTTGTAAACATTTCAGGCTTTAACAACATATCGCTGTTGCTTAATGAGATGCGTACTTTCATCACCTTGTTATCCGGGTCGAGTACCGAACTTACCTCGTCTATTTTACCGTTAAATACTTTATCTGGATAAGCCAGTGTAGTTATTTTGGCGTCGTAGCCTTTTTTAACTTTGGCAATATCGGTTTCAAATACATTGGCCCAGATCCATACATCCTTCATGTCTGATATGGTAAATAAACTGTTACTGTTATCGGGCCTGATGAAGTTACCGGCAGAGATGTTTTTCTCTACAATGTAGCCGTTACCCGGTGCCTTAATTATAAGCGAGCCGCTGGCGCTGGTATTACCACCGCCATTAATAGCAATTTGGTCGCGGACTTTGCTATTCGCGGCAACCGCTTTATTGTAGTTTTCTTTTGCTTCGGTATAATCGCGCTCACTAGAGATACCGTTCTTATACAGGTACTCTGCCTGCTCTAACTGGCGTTTGTTAATAGCCAGGTCAGATCTTGTAGCGCTCAGGTCTGTGTAGCTACCGGCAACATCCGCGCTGCGGATAACGGCAAGCGTTTGGCCTTTAACCACCTTATCGCCAAGGGAAACTTTAACGTCCATTACCTGCCCGCTGGTGAACGGGAATACTTTTACCACTTTGTTTTCATCGAATGATACCTCGCCCGATAATGCAAGCTCATCTTTCATAGGCGTGCTTTTGGCGGTATCAATTTTTATCATTTTTTGCAACGAATCGCTTATGCAAACCTGTTTGGTTTCCATGGTGCCGGTCTTTTTCTCCTGGCAAGCGCTAAGGCCAATTAAACCAAGGCCTAAGTATATGATGTGCTTCTTCATTAGCTATAGAGTGATTGTATTTTGTTCTGTTATCTAATTAGCCACCTCTAATCTTATAGGGGAAAGGCTCCCTTTAAAGCGGCGTTACTACTGTTGTGCCTACCGCGAAGTTTAAATCGGCGATGGCTTTTTGCAGGTTTAGTTGCTGCTGTAATATTTTGATCTTGGTTTCGCGGTACGAGTCGAAGAAGTCTACATACTCCTGCAGGTTTATCTGCTTTAGCTGGTAGGCTTTAGACATCCCTTTAAAAAGCTGATCGTACTTGCTGTAAAAGTCGTTTTCGCGCGTACCCAGTAGTTGCTGACTAAGCTTATACTGCTGCACTGCCGAATACACATCGTTCTTTACCTGTAATTCGCTATTCTTCAGCGTGTACTCCTGGCTTTGGGCGGCAAGTTTTGCATTTTTAATATTGCCCTGGTTACGGTTAAAAATGGGCAGCGGTAAGCTGATCTCTAACCCAACAAAGTTGCGTGCGTAGCTGCTGTTCTGGTCAAACGTGCTACCAATGGTAACATCGGGTACGGCCAACGCTTTTTGTAAAGCCAGGTTATGATTGTTTTGATCTAACAAATACTGGTTAGCCAAATAATCGCCACGGTTAGCTTTAGCCAATTCTGATAGTTCAGCCGCGTTCAGCGTGGTATCGGTATTATTAAACGTAATTTGAGGAGAAATAAATTGATTTTGATCGGCAACCAGCAGGGTCTTCAATTCGCTTTGCAGGTCGTTAATCTGGCGGTCAATTTCAACCAGGTCATTCTGTAAACCAAATAATAATGCCTTTAAGCGGATCAGATCTTTTAACGAGTTGTTACCCGCCTGGTAAGATTTATCGGTAGCGTTTACCATATTGGTAGCCGATACGATCTCGGTTTGGTAAACCTTGCGCTGGTCTATCAGGTTAGCTACCTGCGCAAAATCTAACAATAGGTTATAATGCAAATTTCGCAGCAAATCGTTAAACTGGGCCTGCTGGATGTGTACATCATCGGTGGCAATTTGTACCTGTTTGCCGCGTTTACCCGCGGTTTTAAAAACCTGGCTTAACTGTACCATTATTTGCCCGGTACCATTGCTATGGTCAAAAAACTTTTTGTTGGCGTCTGTAATGTTTTGATCTGTGCTTAGCGTTGGGTTATCCCAAAGTTTTGCCTGCTTAACCAATGCCTGTATGGCATCAACATTATATTTTTGAGCAATTAGGCTTAAGTTATTTTGCAGGAATAATTTTTCTGCATCTTTAAAATTTACCTTGAGTGTGTCGGTCTGGGCCGAGGCTTGTTGCCCGCAAAAAACTGCCAGGGCAAAAAGCATTAGAATTTTATAATACGTGCTTAACATTAGTGCTTTGTTTGATAGTACCAAAACTATCGCACCTAAATTAGAAGCACATTAAAGCTGAATTAGATTTGCATTAGAATGTATGAATCAGATTTCAGGATTTAAGAATTGACAGAATAAACCCTTCTATCGTCATCCTTTAAAAACTCCACCACAAAAGTACTACCCTGCTGCCCGTCAGAAATTACGGTAATAGTGCCTTTAAACAGCTCAATTATCTTGCTGGTAATATACAGGCCTATACCGCTGCCTGCTATATTTTTATCCCTGCTTGCACGGAAGAACGGGGTGAAGATCTTTTCCGCGTTTTCTTTACTGATACCGGGACCGTTATCACTCACCGCTATTTTGATGTGCGATGCATTTGCCTCAAAGCTTAAGGTAACCGGGTGCGGTTCCGAATACTTGAAAGCATTATCAATTATATTATTGAGGGCAATGTACAACATAGATTTATTTGCCGGGATGGTCAATAACTCCTCATCATCGGGCAGGGTAGCTAACTCAATTTTCAGCATGCCCGCCCCTTTCCTGGCCGACCATTTTTCCTCCAGTTCCCAAACCAATTCATCAACCCTTACGGGGCTTAGTTTAGCCTGGGTGTAATTGAGGTCTACCTGTGCCAACTCCATTAAACTGGTTATGGTTTCCTGCAGGCGTGCACCGTCAATAGCAATAGATGCTAAAATGCGTTCGTACTCACTTTTATCGCGGTCTTTTTCCAGCGCCAGTTCTACCTCGCCTATGATACTGGTTAGCGGCGTGCGCAACTCGTGCGATGCATTGGCCACAAAGGTTTGCTGTAGCTCGAAAGCGTTTTGCAGGTGGGCAAGCAGGCTGTTAAAATTATCTATCAGTTCTGCTATCTCATCCCTGCTTTTTACCTGGCTCACGCGCATGTGCAGGTTGTTTGACCGGATATTCCTGATCTGCGCGATGATCTTATCTACCGGCGACAGGGCTTTTTGCGCAAACATTCGCCCGGCAAAAAACAAGCCTGTACCAAATATGATGAACAGTACAATAGTGATCTTGCCAAGCATCATTAAACGCCGGGCCGAGTTCTCGTCAACCGCGGATGCCAGTATTACAAAATCGCCCTGGTTATCTTTATAAAACTTGCCCACAACTTTGCGGTCGCCTTCTTCATACTCCATATAACCTTCGCGGCGTACCTGGTCAATTATGCTTCTGGTCCAATAAATATTGTGGTTCATTTTAAAGGCCGAGAGGTTGTTACCATCATAGATCCTTATCACCTCATCGGGCAGTTTATCCAGGTACTTTTGTTGAATTTGCAGCATACTATCCGCCGCCAGTTCATCGGCTTTTAAATACAGCTGGGATGCAAGGTTTGTACGATCGGTAAGGCGGCTATAAAAATCGGCGGTAAAAAACGAATACACGGCTATGTACAATGCCACCAATACCAGCAGCAGCGCCCCCGAACTAATGAGCGTAAAGTATAATGATAACCGCGTTTTTATTTTCAATTAGTGAATTGTTTAATCTTTAAGAATATACCCCATCCCTATTACGGTATGTATCAACTTTTTATCGAACCCTTTCTGGATCTTATTACGCAGGTAATTTACATATACATCTACCATATTGGTACCCGTATCAAAATTTATACCCCACACCCGCTCCATTATATACTCGCGAGACAGTAGTTTACCCGGGTTATTCATCAGCAACTCCAGCAAACTGTATTCTTTGGCCGTTAAGTTTATTTGCTTGCCTTCGCGCTCGGCGGTTTTATCCCAGGTGTTTAGCTTCAGCCCGCCAAAACTCAGGATATGGCCGTCATCATCGGTCAGTTTCTTGCGGCGCAGCAGGGCCTCTATCCGCGCCAGCAATTCATTAAAATGGAATGGCTTTACCAGGTAATCATCAGCACCCGAGTGCAGGCCGTTTACCTTATCGTCAATGGTGCCAAGTGCACTTAACATTAATATTGGCAACTGCGGCTGGTGTTTACGTACCTGCCTGCAAATTTCAATACCGCTCATATCTGGCAGCATTACATCCAATATCATTAGGTTGTATTCCTGCGCGCTCACCTTATCCAACGCAGCCTCGCCGGTATCGGCAATATCTACTTCGTAGTCGTGCTCGCTAAGGCCCTTTTTTATAAATGCTGAAACCTTTTCTTCGTCTTCTACAACACAGATCCTGATCATTATTTATTATTTAGTATCGGCGGTGTGCCCAATTTTGTCAATTTACTTTCACAAATATACATTGTAACATATATTAAACCATGTTTGCATTTGATAGCAAACCTCATTTGAGTAGGTTTGCCGCATGACAAGTACTACTACCACCAAGTTACACCCTGCAATTATCCCGCTAATGGCCGTTGCAGCCGGCGTTACGGTAGCCAATATATATTACAATCAGCCTATCCTTAACGACATCGGCCAATCTGTACATGCATCAGGAGCAGAAGTAGGAAAAGTATCGATGTTTGCGCAATTAGGTTACGGCTTGGGGATGTTTTTTTTAATTCCGCTTGGCGATAAGGTAAACCGCAAAAACCTCATATTATTATTAAGCACCTTACTGATGATAGCCCTTGCCGGCTTTACTTTTGCTACACAACTATACCAGGTTTACGCCTTAAGTTTATTGGTTGGCCTGCTGGCCACATCGGCCCAAATACTAATGCCTATGGCGGCCACTTTAGATAGCGTTAACCGCGGCAAAACAGTGGGTAAAGTTTTTAGCGGGATTTTGGTGGGGATACTGGGCGCGCGGGTTATAAGCGGCTTAATTGCCGGCTGGCTGGGCTGGCGCTTTGTGTACGGCATTTCAGCAGGGATGGTATTCGTCATGGCTATATTGCTTAAACTTTACCTGCCTAACGTACCGCCAAAGTTTAAAGGAAATTATGTAGGCTTACTAAAATCGGCGCTATCATTAGTGGGCGAATTTAAGATATTGAGGCAGGCGGCATTGCTCGGCTTTTTCACCTTCGGCATTTTCTGTTCCTTTTGGACCACGCTTACTTTCCACCTCAGTAACGCGCCGTTAAACTTTTCGGCAAGCACTATTGGCTTGTTTGGGTTTATAGCCATTGGCGGCGCATTAGTGGCCCCCTGGTTTGGCAAACTTGCCGACAAGGGTAATACGCACAACTCATTGCTAATATCGGTAGGTATGATCATAGCGAGTGTCATCTTACTTAAGATCTTCCCGTATTCTATCGCGGCGCTTGTCATTGCCATCTTCTTTTTGGATATTGGTGTACAAGCCACACAAATTACCAATTTTGCCCGCATATACGCGTTGGACGAGCATGCGCACAGCCGCTTAAACACCATTTACATGACCACTTATTTCATTGGCGGCTCGGCAGGTACCTACTTTGGCCTACTCTCCTGGAAACTTGGGGAATGGAACATGAGCACCTGGCAAATGCTGCTATGGGGTGTAATAGCTATTGGCATTGTAATGGCGTCAACTCCCGGCCTGCTAAAAACAGAAAAGGCTGCTTAAACAGCTTATTTGAGATCGTTTTTGGGCTTTAGTAATTGTACTATTTATATTTGGCTACATGAATGTATTTGAAAAAATGCTTGCGGGCGGTGTTGTCAACATTGCAGACCCGGATTTAGCAGAAGCATGGGAAGTGGTTAATAGAACGATTGAGTTATCAGCCGTGCTTAACGTATCTACTAATGTTAACCAGATACGTAAACGTTTAAGCGAGATAATAGCAAGTGAAATAGATACCACTACAACTATTTTTGTACCTTTTTACACAAATTTTGGCCGACATATAAAAATTGGGAAGCGGGTATTTATTAACCATGCCTGTTCATTTTTGGATATGGGCGGAATAACCATTGAAGATGATGTACAAATTGGGCCAAAAGTAAATATCATAACAGAAAATCATCCGATAGACCCAAAGCAAAGAAAATCTCTTGATTTAAAATCAGTTTTAATCAGGAAAAATGCCTGGATTGGGGCAGGTGCTACTATTTTACCGGGAGTTACCATTGGCGAAAATGCTATTATTGCAGCAGGGGCTGTAGTAAATAAAGATGTTGCTGCCAATACAATTGTTGGAGGCATCCCTGCCAAGCTAATAAAAACAATTGATTTACAGGTCGGTATAAACTAAACCTTCTTTATTTTTTCTTTACATGATCCGCTAACCTAATGGTTAAGGCCACCAGTATTAATGTAGGATTTGGCGCGGCAGGCGTTGCATAGCATGATGCACCCGCCATGTACAGGTTTGATATTCCATGTACTTTGCAGTTAGCATCTACCACCCCGTTTTTAGCATCGGCAGCCATGCGGTTAGTGCCCATATGGTGCCAGCCTCTACTGCGTAAGCGCTAATGCCGTAAAGGCCGATAATTTGACGAACAACCTTCGTTCCATCTCAGTTTTTTACGGTTTCCAGCTTCATGGCATCCAAACCACGCTCCTTTATCAGTTCGGTATAGTTAGCCAGTTCAAACTTTAAGCCTACCAACTTCTTAAACTCGGGCGATAGTAACATGTTCAACTCTGTTTGGCGGTGCAGGGCGGTAAGCGGTTTACCCGCCTTAGTGTTCATCATGGTGCTGTTCATATCAAACAGTGCGTTCATTTCCGGATCTTGCAGGGCAACATGTATTACCACCAAGTTTGGCCTGTTTTTGCTTAGCTTGTTGGTTACGTAGGCTAAAAACGCTTTCTTTTTTGTGGCGACAGGCTCGCCCCACATCTCTTTATAGGTTTCGCCAAAGTACACCTGCTCGCTAAGGGTTGATATTGCCAATTTGTATTTATGCGCCAGCTTTTCGGTCAATGCACGTAAGGCGGGTGTCGACAAAGCGATGCCCATGTGCGGATCTATGTAAGTTATTTTTAAGCCCGATGCAAGGGCGCGTTCTATCTGCGCCGATAGCTCCTTTTCTACCTCCTCGATCCTATAACCGCTTTTGGCAAAAGCTTCGGTGCTTTGATGGAAGTAGCCATTCTTATCTACCAGGCTTGGTACCGCTTCACTGCCGGTTACAGGTCCCCAGCGGTAATTTTTCCATTCGGAGGTAAGGGTAAGGTGCACGCCAACACTTACCTGCGGATTTTTCTTTAGTATCTCTACCGCCTCCTGGTACCACGGGCAGGCAAATTGCACTGAGGCAGAAAACGGCATTTTGGTATCTGCCACCTTTTTCATGGCCATGTTTACAGAATGGTTCATGCCGATGTCGTCCAGCCTAAGCATTAGTTTAGGCAATATCTGGATAGACATTTGTGCCGATGCTGTATGCATCAACCCAGCACAAAGCAATAAACAAAACAGGTATTTAAGGTCTTTCATGGCAGGCAATTATACTTTTAAAAAGGTTTTTTTGCGGTATAAAAAGTACAGGAACATCCATTTCACCATTACAAAACAAATGGCCATTACCACAATATTATAAGGCTCGCCAACAAGTTCGCCCAGCCAGCCAAAGAAACCGTTGGTGGCGTAGTTCCAGTTGATGAACTTGCTGGAGATATAAATGAGGATGGAATTCATGCCGATAACTTTAAAATAGAACGCCCAGGCCTTGTAGCCCAGCACATCTATCACATAATAAAATAAAGCCAGCAACAGCAAGCTTAAACCGCCCACATGCAGCACGAATGAGCTTGTCCACAGGTTTTTATTGATCGGAAAATCGAGGTTCCAGATCTGCGCCAGCACTAACAATATTACACCAGCAACCGCCAGTATAAACGCTTTGCGCCCTTTATGCTGTTGCCCTGTTTTTAATAACGTACCCGCCAATACACCTAATAAGCCAGTACTGATAGCAGGGATGGTAGAGAACAAACCTTCGGGATCGTGGATGCCCAGGTAAAGTTTACCCGGCAGTATCAGCCTATCCATATAAGAGGCGAAGTTGCCTTCCATTGTTAAATTACCCGGAGCAAAACCTGGGGCAGCGGTAAATTTGAGTAAAAGATAATAGCCGATGATGAAGAACCAAAAGAAAGCTATTTGCCATTTGCGGTTGGCGTACAGGTAAATAATATTGGCAAACATATACGCAATACCTATACGGCCAAGTACTGATGCAAAGCGGATCTCTTCGTAAGGCTTTAATGTTTTTAAACCATTGTTTACCAAAAGGCCAAGCAGCACCAATATAGCCGCACGTTTCATTACCCGCAAAACCAACTGCCCTTTAGTAGCGCCCTTCTCCAATTCGCGACCGGTTGAGTATGGCGTTGCAACTCCCGCAAGGAACAAAAACAGCGGGAATATCAGATCATACAAATGGAAACCGTTCCAATCCGGGTGGGTAAACTGGTTGGCAATGGTTTTCCAGAATTGTGAGCCCGTTGCCTTGGCAAGCATATGGAAAATTTCTTCGCCACCCAAGATCCAGAACATATCAAACCCGCGCAGCGCATCAAGCGAATAAAGGCGCTCATAAGTAAACGGTGAGGTATTAACACTATCAGATGCGGGAATGTCATCGGCTTTTTTTGCGGTCATTGGTAACGAATGATTGAAGTTGAAAAAACCGGCAAAGGCCACCGGTATGGGTTTGTAAAATTGATTTTTAAATATAAGATACTTTTTAAAGAATTTGCAAAAGATTTTTCGTTCCTCTTAACCCCAGCCTCACCCTGCCCTCTCCAATGTAAGCCTCACCCCAACCCTCTCCAAAGGAGAGGGAGTAAGAATACGGTCTCAGCTTAATTTTCAAGTCCTCTCCTTTTGGAGAGGATTTAGGTGAGGCCACGTAGATAAAAATGCGTGTTTTACGGTATATAGGTTGCGCATAGGTTTGGCCACCTTTAATTAAATTATTGGTAAGAATGTTAAACTACCCTCGGTTTGGCGAATGCTGATGATACCTATCTTAATACTATGTGTAAAACCAGCCGCCAGTTTAAAAAGTATGCGTTTTTAATATCTATAGCCGTTGTTTTATTGTTAACGCCCATCCGCATCCTGGCGCAATCAGCCTATATCGATAGCCTCAACAATCAATTAAAACACAATCCGGATAATATCACTCTTTTACTCAAATTGGCTAACGCCCAATTAAAAGGCGGTAATACCGACACCGCCCGGCTACTGTTTACAGAGGTTGCCACATTAGCCGAAAAAACAGGTAACCCTGCTGCGTATATACAAGCACATATCAACATTGGCCGTATAAATGCAGATAAAGGCGAAAACGTAAAAGCCCTGAGCAATTACCAGCAAGCACTAACTAAGGCGGAAAAGATAAACGACAAAGATCTGGTAGCCCATATATACAAACATATTGGCGCGCTTTATATTAGCTGGAAAAAATTTGACGAAGCCCTTAATTATTACGAAAAAGCCGAAACCCTTGCCCGCGAAATTAATAACGAAGAACTGGTTGCCGATTGCCAGAACAACAAAGGTACCGTTTACGAGCAGCAGCTAAAATACGATAAAGCCATTGTAGCTTACAAGAATGCGCTTGAGGTCTATACCCGAAAAAATATCACAGCTAAAATCTCCATGGCGCTGAGTAACCTGGCTATTGTTTATAAATTTCAAAAGAACTACGGTTCATCATTAGAGTACAACTTAAAGGCATTGAAGCTATCAGAAAAAACGGGCGATAAATGGATGATGGCAGCCACTTATAACAATATTGGTAACCTATACGGCGAAATGGGCGAATACAAAAACGCGCTTGCGTATTGTAATAAAAGCATCGCGATAGCAAAAAATATAAATGCCATTGAAATTGTAGAAGCTGCCTACGAAAGCATGGCCGATGCTGCCGCCAAGGCCAGCGATTATAAAAATGCTTTTAAATACCATAAGCTTTATGCTACCACAAAAGATAAATTTATAAATATTGAAAGCACCCGCCAGCTATCGGAATTGAACGTAAAATTTGAAACGGAACGAAAGCAGAAACTAATACAGCAGCAGCAGTTTGAGATAACCCGCCGAAATACGACCATAGCTATTATAGCGGCGCTTTTTGCCGTGGCTATTATTATTGGCATACAAGCTTACCGTAGCTATAAATTGAAACAAGCCGGCGTTTTACAGGCGGCGGTTTTATACCAGCAGGACATGGCTACCAAAGGTATTATACAGGCCGAAGAAAAAGAACGCAAACGCATAGCCGCCGACTTACATGATGGTGTGGGGCAGCTTTTTTCGGCAGTACGTATGAACCTGAGCAGCCTGATGGACCGCGTAGTTTTAGTAGATGCCCATGAGCGGGCCCTTGCCGAAAAGACGATTGCAATGGTTGATGAAAGCTGTAAAGAGGTACGCACAATTGCCCATCAAATGATGCCCAATATCCTTCTGAAAACCGGACTAGCATCGGCCATTAAAGATTTTGTGAATAAGATAGATTCGCATCAGCTGAAGGTAAACCTGGAGGCTTACGGACTGGAAGAACGACTGGAAAACAACGTGGAGATTGTGCTTTACCGGGTGGTGCAGGAATGCGTGAATAATGTTATAAAACACGCTAAAGCCAACCGCCTGGATATTAACCTTACCCGCGAGGCTGATAACATCTCCGTAACCATTGAAGATAACGGCATAGGGTTTAATACCCACGACAAGATGAAATTTGAAGGCATTGGCCTAAAAAATATTATTACGCGGGTAGAGTACCTGAAAGGCACGGTTGATATTTCATCCGACCAGAACAAGGGCACCCTGATAGCTATTTACATCCCGCTTACAGCTTAAAATTAAAGTAGCTTTTTGCGTTGTAATAGCAAATATCCTTTATCACCTTACCTGTCCATTCTATATCGTTTGGTAATTCGCCGTTCACAATATCTTCGGCAAACAGGTTGCATAAAATGCGCCTGAAATATTCGTGGCGGGGGAACGACAAAAAACTGCGCGAATCGGTAAGCATGCCAATAAAACGGCTCAACAAACCCATGTTAGACAATGCGTTGATCTGCCGGGTCATGCCATCTTTTTGATCCTGGAACCACCACGCCGAACCATATTGAATTTTGCCCGCGATTGAACCATCGTTAAAATTACCGATCATGGCGGCCATCATTTCGTTATCGGCCGGGTTAAGGTTGTAGATAATGGTTTTGGCAAGGCGTTCGTCCCTGTCCAATTTGTTCAAAAACTTTGCAAGAGGCCTGGCCTGGCTAAAATCGCCTATAGAATCGAAACCTGTATCGGGCCCAAGCTGGCTAAGCAGGCGGCTGTTGTTATTACGTAAAGCTCCTAAATGGAACTGCTGCACCCAGTCCTTCTCCTGGTTCCACACCGCGAAATTGTACAGCATGGCCGATTTAAACTTCACTTTTTCAGAATTGGTTACTTTCTTCTCAGTGCGTACCTTTTCAAATATTTCACGCATTTCTTCGTCGGTGTATTCTTCGGCATACATATGCTCTACACCATGGTCGGCCACGGTACATCCATTTGCCGCGAAGTAGTGATGACGGTTTTTTAGCGCATACAAATAATCTTCAAAAGTATTAATACTGATATTTGATACTTCTTCGAGTTTGTTGATGTAAGCATTAAGCCCTGCAACGTCCTCTATATGCATAGCCTTATCAGGCCTAAACGCCGGGAATACTTTTGTAGTGGCCCCGTCCTTTTTAAGTTGGTCGTGATGGCTTAGATCGTCAAGCGGGTCATCTGTAGTGCAAATAACCTCTACATTCATCTTTTTAATAAGCTGCTGTACAGAGTATTCCGCGCTTTGCAAACGTGCCGAGCAATCGTCATATATAAAATCGGCTGTACCGGGCATCAGGCGCGATGTAATGCCGAAATATCGCTGCAGCTCAAGGTGTGTCCAATGGTAAAGCGGGTTACGCAAAGTGTAAGGAACTGTATTTGCCCATTGCCGAAACTTCTCGTTATCAGGTTTTCCCCCGGTTATGTAGCCTTCTTCTACACCGTTGGCACGCATGGCGCGCCACTTGTAATGATCGCCCTGTAACCAGGCCTGTGTTATATTGGCAAAATTAATATCGCCAGCGATTTGAGCCGGCGGCAGGTGGCAGTGGTAATCTATAATGGGGAGGTGCTTGGCGTGGTTGTGATAAAGATCGCGTGCAGTATCAGAATGCAGCAAAAAGTCCTCATCTAAAAAGCTCTTCATAATTGGTTAATAAAAAGGCAATGTATTAAAAATGTTTAATACATTTTTCGCCAAAGCACGCAAACGTTTTAGTGCCAGCTGATGCTTATAGCCTGCCCGCCATTTAAATCATACTCAATATTGCCTTTTTTAGTTAAAATGCCTTTTAACTCCTGCTTTTGTCCTTTGGCAGTTACCATAAAAGTGGGCAGCTTTTTCTCATCCATTTTTACGATAACCAACCTGCACATCAGGCGGCTATCGCCCAAAATGGTGAAGTTTACAGGCTTGCCTTTGCGCGCGTTAAATGATGAAGTTGGATAATCTACATAGATCATAAAACGCTCTCCCGGCACGCGCAGGTAGTGGCGGGGTAAAATACCGAAGGCATTACCTGCTCCATAAACTTCCTGCCCTACTTCACCGCTTTTTTCCCAGCCATCGTGCAGGTCTTCTAACGCTATCCAAAGTTTTGCGTCAACCTCTCCTGTTTTAACTTCGTCAGATAGCATTTCTTTTGGCAACATAGTAGGGTAATAGTAAATAGCCCTGTTTACCATGTATTTTATATACTCGGCAAGCAATAAAGATAGTGATGGCAGGATATCTTCACCTTCGGCATGTTTAAGATAATCGTGCAGGGCGCAAAAAACCTCCTGCTCTTCGTATGCGGCTGTGTACGGTGCATCGTTAAGCGGAAACAGGCAAAAAAACGACGGAAAATTTTTCCCGTAGCCATAATCGCATTCCCAAAGTTTAACGTTTTTAAGCACATTGGCCAGGCACAGGTAGCTTAGCTCTTTATAAACTTTTTTACCTGTTATTTTATAAAGCCGCAACAATGCCCCGGCAGAAAAAGCCGTATTATTTGCCTGGTAAAACAAATCAAAACCTAATCCCTGTAGCTTTTTAGCTGCCGTTTCGGCTTCTTTAAGGTAACGTTTTTTGCCTGTTAGTTCATATGCCTGTAGCATAACATGGGCATATAAGCCGGGCACATCATGCTCGCCGCGTTTGCCGGGCTGCGTTTCGGCTTTTATAACCTCCAGCGTATCCATTTTATAAAATACAGGCCATTCGTATTTAAAATGATGCGCTACTTTAGTAGCAAATTCCAATGAGTCTAAAAAAAGCTGCTCTGCTACCTTTTCTCCTTTTAGCGCCAACCTGGAAAGGTTAAGCAATGGGTGATGGAGGTACCACGAATCCATGGTCATGGGTTCTTTCTGCTCTTCTTCACCTTCCAGTTTATCGGCGGCCGCGGGCAGCCAGCGCATAATGGTTTTTAGTTTATCGTCATAAAATGTGGGCAGGGCTTTTTTAATAATATCTACCGCAGGCATTTTCTTGCCGCTCCATTCAACGTAATCCTGTAGGGGTAACAGTACTGCCAATTGCACCATTATTTCGGGCGGGGTAACATAATCGCTTAGGTAGGCGTTTAAATAAGAATGCCCCGCAACTTGCGACCAGCAGCCCGGGCTTTCTACTAAGTCGTGCAGGCCCTTTTCCAGCGCATCGGGCCAATCGCAGTAACCTGTACCGGGTTTTGGCAATTGCAGGTAAGCTTGGGCTAACATATTGATATACTGTTCCACCATATCCGCTTCTTTCGTTGGGATGGTTTCGTCGAGCACCACAATAGCATCAGATATCACCACTTCTTTTCCGGCTTGTAGTGGTTTATTGGTTGTAGGTTTGGGCCTAAAACCCAACTCCGGCCATTCCCCGCCAACAGTTTCGCCCGCGGTAGTTTCTGTTTGTTGGCAATAATTGTTTAAAGCAGTTAAATTTTGGAGGTATAGTACCGATCCCGATTTTGGCGTGGTAATATTAAAATAAACCATGCCCGAGCGGGTGCCTACCTGTTTCATCAACACATTTCCGGCAGTATTTTCCGGCTTTCCATCCCTCACGGGAATAATAATATCGCGCGGCCAAAAAGGGATGAACAGATCGGCAGCTGGCTTAAGTATAGTTGTATACCTTAATATTGGGATACTGTTTTGAGGGAATTGAATATCTACGGAAAGATCCCCGATAAAACCGTTAAGAAAAAACTTGATGCCCGTATCGTTTTCGCGTTGCGATTTAATATTTAATCCACCATCGGGCGAATAGGCTGTACGAAAAGCGACCCTGCCCCCGGCCGGATATTTAACCAGCACCCAAAGCGAATCTGTTGAACAATGGATGGCAAATGTGAATGCCTTAAAAGTTTTGGTATAGATAACCGACAGATCGTCATCCGAAAAATAATTACTTGCGGCTGCTGCCCAGGGAGATATACCGTTCATGATGATAGTTTATGGTCTATGTACTATCAACCAAATGGAACCTGAAGTTGTTTTTAAATTATCGTAATAATTAATAAAATAACTATTCACTTAAACACCTAAAGCCAGTAAGATCTCGGTAACAGAGAATTTGGCCCCACAAACATACTCATCGGCAGCGCCGTAATAAATGGTGATGGTATCGCCATCAACCACGTGGCCATTAGTGAATACCACGTGACCGAAGAATCCTGTGGTTTCATAAGCTTCGGTAGGTTCCATAATAGGGTCGGTAGTGCGGGCAATAACTTTTGAGGGATCATTAAGATCAAGCAATACTGCACCCAGGCAATACCTGTGTTCTTTAGTAGCCCCATGGTAAATTTCCAGCCAGCCCTTCTCGGTTTTTATGGGCGCTGCCCCTGCCCCAACACGGGCACTATCCCACATGCCTTCGCGGGTTTTAACAACACATTTATGGTTTCCCCAATGCTCCCCATCCGGCGATTCGGCAATCCAAATGTAATTACCGCCAATATCTACGCTGCTTGGGCGATGCAATGCATAAAACTTACCGTTTATTTTTTCCTCAAAAATGGCCACATCTTTATTATGCGGCGGCAATATCATGCCATGAGTCTCAAAAGTTTTCCAGTCGGTGGTGGTGCGCATGCCTACACCTACCCCGCTATCGCTTACGGCGGTAAAGGTGAGGTAATATTTATCCTCTAAATGGGTCACCCGGCAATCCTCTATACCAAATGTTTGCAGCGGACCTATGCCAAACAGCTTTTTATAGCCTTCGGGTTCATAAAATGTTACGCCATCCTCGCTGCAAAGCAAACGCAGGTGCGATAGCGTGGTAAGATAGTCAACGCCTTTATAACGCACTACACGCGCATCAGTAGCTATCAGGTCACTATCGTCAAGCGCTATCTCCATAATGGTAGTTTCACCAGTGGCAGTTAGTATTGGGAACGATACATGTATCTCACTTTGCTCGGGCCGCTCGGCAACGCGTACCAGCAACCAAATTTTTCCATCAAACCTAAATACACCGGGGTTTAACAAACATGCAATGTGCAGGCCGTCAGCACTTGGCTGCAGGTCTTTGGGGGATAGTAATGGGTTTTGAGGGAAACGCTGTGCTATATCTGACATGGATAAATTAGTTGTTACGCTATTTTAACAATGCTTACTAAATAATGGTTTCCAATAAAAAATCTTAGTAGATACATAACTATTACTAACAATAAAAAAGGCCGGTAAAACTTTCGCTTTACCGGCCTTTCTCGCATTTATATTAATGTATTACTTACCTGTTGTACGTGGCGTGCCTGTAGATGATGGACTTGTGCTACCACCCGGTGTTGTGCCGCCAGGTGTTGTATTGCCCGGTGTTGTTGATGGCGAAGTAGTACGTGGCGCTGTTGGCGATGTACTGCTTGGCACTGTAGGGCTTTGCGTTGGTACGGTTGGGCTCTGTGTAGGCACCGTAGGGCTGGTTGGGCTTGTACCCGGTACAGTTGGCGTTGGTGTAGTTGGTACCGGTGCTGTTGGCACAGTAGGGTTAGTTGGACTGGTTGGAGCTGTTGGGTTTGTTGGTGTGGTAGGGTAGCTCGGGTTAGTCGGGTTTGTTGGCGACATTGGGCTTGTTGGACTCATTGGCGTTGTTGGAGTAGTAGTCCTTGTAGGGCTTGTTGTTTTGGTTTTTTGCTTTTTAGGAACGGTATCCTGCTGGGCAGTTAAATTACCCGTTAACAATAATGCTTTGTGTGCCGATGTTGTTGGATGTGTTTTGGCAGCGGCGTTGATGGCAAGTGCTGCAAAGGCCGTCGCCATTATTAAACTTATCTTTTTCATAGTATATGTTATTTAAAAGTTTATATTGTTAACTATTGAATAACATATACTATGCCAAAGATGGCAATTAAAATATTTAAATTATTTAATTAGAATGTCAGGTAGCCGGATAACCGCTTTATTAAGGATAAAGCTCCCCCCTATTGCCGCACGGTTAGGTTTATTAAACAAGGTTTATAAATACCTACTTCAAAATCACTTTTGTAGCCCCATAACCAAACTTCTCTTTACGTGCATCCATAAAGGTTTGTACTTTGGGGTGTTTACTTAGCAGCTTATGCAACTCATGTTTAAGGATGCCGTTACCTGTACCATGTATAAAAGTAATATCGGGCATTTGGTGCACAATAGCGGCGTCCAGCGCTTTTTTGAAGTGGTCTGTCTGGATGTTCAGGATCTCGCTGCTGCTTAAAAACTGGTGATCGTCTCGCAGCTTTTCTATATGCAGGTCAAGCTCACTTACCGGTTTGGCAACGGTTTGCGCTTTCTCTTCGGCTGGTTTAAAAAAGCTTTCTTTAAGCTTTTCGGCATCTATGATCAGTTCAGGTTCATCCAGTTGTATCATCCAGCCTTGCTGTTTAATGTAGGGTACTACCTTTTTAGCGCCCGAAAAATCTTTCGCCTTAAACTGCTCGGTGATATTTAGTGGTGTAACCGATGGCTGGTTTTGCTTAGTAAAAAACAACACCTGGAAGATAAGCTTAGGCCACAATTGCAGGTCGGATAATTTAGCCGAGTAAACTTTGGCTACACCGTTTGCTTCAATTATACCGGCAAACTCTCCCTTAAAATCCTTTTGCTGCTGGGCTGTAACCGAAGCGAGTAACTGGTAAGAGGTTTCGTTAATAATATATAGGTGTACCAGCGCCTGGGCTTTAGCATCGGCAACAACGGCAATATGCACACCTTTGCTTTTAAACTCGCCAACAGGTTTTACTTCGGCAATGTATTCTTCGTCGTGGCTTTCGGCGCCGTGTCCATGTACGTAAGTTACCTTGCTGGCTAAAACCGGGATCTCAAAATCGTCCTCCACAGTAACACCCAACATCTGTTCATCAATAATGCGGGTTACATAACCTTCCAGTTTTTCGTCAACAAAACGTACAAAATCGCCTAACTTATATCTCATGGTACAATAATAAGGAGCAATGGGTTAAAAATGATACTCGTACTGTCAATTAAACACAGAATGTATATTAACGGTTCTTTTACTTAAATTTGTTTTTCCTTTTTCACGGTTAAAACAAGCAAATGGCTCCACACACCCCACCCGCCCCCGATGATGCTTTTTTAAAGCAGATCTTTATCCACCATTTAAACCGCATATACAACGGTAAACGTTTTTTACAGCAACGCATAAGCGAACTTGTAAAACAGGCGTCGTTTAAAGCGCTTGAGCTTGCTGTAGGCGAATTTGGTGGCGACGTTGACAAACAAATACAACGCATGGAAGAGATTTATAAACTTATCGGTGAAACACCATCGCCCGAGGTTTGTAACCCCATCAAATCAATTGTTAAGGATGAATTTTGTTTGGATGAAGAGCAAAACGTTCCGCTTTTAAATGACCTCGACCTGATGCTTTACCTGCAGGTATTAGAGCATATCAATATTACATCGTACCGGATGCTTATTATGATAGCCAAGTTATTGAAGTACGATAAAGTGAACCAATTACTTAAAGAAAACTTTGATGAGTCGGAAGATAATGATAAGTTATTTACGCTAATAGCTAAGGAATATATTACCGATTGATATTAACTTCAACTACATAAAATAACAAAACCGGGCCCAAAAGCCCGGCTTTGTATAGTTATTTAATACCCCTACTAAAATAACTTAATACAAAGGAATATAATTTAACTCCTACATACAAGTAAGTATTGTAACAATTCGTTTACTTGGATATCCAAAGGTTTACTTATATAAATTCTAAATTTGTTAGGTGTTTTCACAAAACTTATCATTCATTATGTTTAAAAAGATCCTGTTAACAGCAACTTGCAGCATAGCGCTGTTACAATTGCATGCCCAAAGCCTTTACATGCCGCGCGATATTAAAAAAGCGTATGAGAACGGCACCCGCAGCCCCGATGGTAAACCCGGTGCCAAATATTGGCAAAACCGTGCGCGCTACAATATTTCCATTACCGCAGCGCCACCGCTAAGTACTGTAAAAGGTACCGAAACCATTACCTACATTAACAACAGCCCCGATACCTTAAAAAGGCTGAACATGAAGCTTATCCTCAACATCCACCGCCCGGGTTCGGCGCGTATGGGTGATGCAGGGCCCGATTATTTAACATCAGGCATCCAGATAGACACGTTTATGATAGCCGGCCAAAAAAAGGCATGGAATAATGTGCAGAATGCATCAACCAACCAGCTGGTTGGTTTACCAAAACCTTTAATGCCGCACGATTCGGTTAAAATAAACATCGCCTGGCATTTTGATGCATCTAAACAAAGCGGGCGCGAAGGACAGATAGACAGCACCAGCTACTACCTGGCTTATTTTTACCCGCGCGTTTCTGTTTACGATGACTACAACGGTTGGGACCGCGTAGCATTTACAGACGCGCAAGAGTTTTACAACGACTTTAACGATTATACCTTAAACGTTACTGTACCTAAAAACTTTATTGTTTGGGCTACCGGTACCCTGCAAAACCCTACCAAGGTTTTACAGAAAGAATATGCCGACCGCCTGCAAAGGTCAATGACCAGCGATAGCACCATTAATGTAGCAACCATTGAAGAAGTTACCGGTAACAAGGTAACCGCCCAAAACGCCACGAACACCTGGACATGGACAGCTAACGACATTAGCGACGTTGCCGTAGGCTTAAGCAACCACTACATTTGGGATGCAGGCAGTGTTATTGTGGATAGCAAAACCGGCAGGCGCTCCAGCATGCAGGCTGCTTACTCGGTAAGTGGTACAGATTTCAAAAAATCGGTACAGTATGGCCGTAACGCCCTGGGTTGGTTTAGCCACAACTGGCCCGGCGTACCTTACCCTTTCCCTAAGATGACGGCATTCCAGGGTTTTGCAGATATGGAATACCCAATGATGGTGAACGACAGCCAAATGGGCGACCCGGGCTTTGCACAACTGGTACAGGACCACGAGATAGCACACACCTGGTTCCCTTTTTATATGGGCATCAACGAAACCCGTTACGCGTTTATGGACGAAGGATGGGCTACGACCCTGGAGTACCTGATAGGTACCGCCGAAAAGGGTAAAGCAAAAGCCGATGAGTTTTACAAACAGTTCCGTGTAAACAGTTGGATCAACAACCGCTCGAGCAACCAGGATATCCCGGTTATTACACAAACCAGCGAACTAACCACCGGCTATGGCAACAATGCTTATGGTAAACCATCATTAAGCTACCTGGCTTTAAAAGATATGCTGGGAGATGACCTGTTTAAAAAAGCACTGCATGGTTATATGGACAGGTGGCACGGTAAGCACCCTATTCCATGGGATTACTTTAATTCGATGATCAATGTATCGGGCCGTAACTTAAACTGGTTCTTCAACAACTGGTTCTTTACCAATTACTATAATGATCTTGCCATTAAAAGCCCTGTAAAAGGCAAAGATGGTTATACGTTCACCATAGCTAACATTGGTGGTTTTGCTATACCTTTTGATGTAGTGGTTACCTATACCGACGGCACTACTAAAACCTTCCACAAAACCCCTGCGGTTTGGGAAGCTAACCAAAAACAAACGATGGTAACATTTACCAACGAGCGTGGTAAAAGCTTAAAATCCATCACGCTTGATAACGGCATTTATATGGATGCTAATGTAAAGGATAATACCTGGGCACCTGCTGCTAAATAGTAAAGCTTGGTATTTTAATATAAAAACGCCCCGCCGGAAGGTTGGGCGTTTTTTTGTACTTTCTCAGCGGCAGGGAATGACGAAAACAAAAAGCCCTTGCAACTATAGTCGCAAGGGCTTTTACACATGTATCTTAAAATGTATTACGCGTTCTGGATAGAATTGTTCCAATCGTTAGCAGTACCTTTTACTTTTGATTTCGCGCTGTCAACACCATTTTCGGCGTAGTCGGTAGCTTTTGATTTTGCATTGTCGTAAGCGCCTTCTGCATCGTTAACCGCGCCGCTAAATTTTGATTTTACAGAATCAACCGTATTGTTGGCGTATTCTTTAACGTTATCGGCAGTACTCTGTGCTTTGTTTTTAGCTTTGTCAACAAGGTCGTTCACATAATCAGCAATATCGCCTCTTAGTTCTTCACCTTTTTCTGGGGCCAATAACAAACCTAATGCGGCGCCCGCTGCAGCACCCACTAAAAGTGCTGCTATAATTTTTGCTTGATCTTTCATATAATTTACTTTTTAGTAGATGATTTGTACTTAGTTTAACAAATACCATACCGCACTGGTTATTTTTAAATATTAAATTTAATGTAGCATCAACGCCCATGTATTATCCACGCAAAGCAACTGCTGAGGCCTAATAATACGATGACCTGTAAACTTTAACAGCCTTATTGAGACCCGCCCACTTTAGGGAAGTATTTATTTAATACCCGATGTACTGGTAGCTATACTTACTGTACTTAAATATAAACTCTTCCCTACCTCCAACCAGTACCTTTTTGAGTGAGCGAGGGTAGCTGGTTTAATCCTGATAGAGGTTTACTGTCCCACTAATTATTACACAAACGAGAAATTTTACTCAATTAATTGATATCCAATAATTTATCAATTTGACCATTTATGACAAACGGTCAAATTGATATTACAAATAACTGATTTAAAGATAGTTAATAAAATTTAGGGGTGTCCCACTTTTTAAAAAACGGGACAGAATGGGACACCTTATTTTAGATTGAGATTTACGATTTCGGATGTAATAGAAAGTTACATATCACATCTTGCCTCAAAAAAAAACATCCGCCCTTTTGGGAGCGGATGTTTTCTGTAACACTTAGTGGATTAATATATAATTAAACAACTTTTACGTTTACTGCGTTTAAGCCTTTTCTACCGTTTTCTACTTCGAACTCAACTTTATCGTTTTCACGAATCTCGTCGATCAGACCTGTTGAATGAACAAATACGTCGGCACCACCACCATCAGGTGTGATAAATCCAAAACCTTTTGTCTCATTGAAAAATTTTACTGTTCCTTCTTTTTGCATTATTTTATTTATTAAAGTGCGCAAGGTAGGTAAAATTATCCATATAAGCGCTATCTGGCACTAAATGCAGGTCATGCTAATGCTATAAAAGGGCGTTTTAAGCTACAACAGCCAGGTGGCGGCCATGTAGTGTATTCTCCGAATCTTTAACTATACCGCGTATCTTTTCATCAAGTTCATTAACGGTAATCTCCATCAAATCAAAATAGTTAAAGTCTACATTTTCCATCTTTATCAGGTCCATAATACCAAGCAGCGATGCAACCGGCCTGCGTAACTCGTGCGACTGGATAATGGCAATACGGTTAAGGGCCTCATTTTGAACAGTAATGTAAGCCTCCTGTTTTTTATGGTGGGTAATATCTGTAGAGTTTAAAGCTACGCCTATAACTTCGCCCTCTTTACTCCTTACCGGGACGAATGTGGTATTCATCCAGCAAGAAAACGGTGTACCGGCCATTATATGCCATTCACGCTTTACCGGTTTGCCCTTCATAGCGGCTTTACAGTAATTTTTTAACTGGCCTACAATTTTAGGGTCGCAGTAATCTAAAAGATTGTCGCCATTCACCAACACATGGCCGTAGGTGGTATTTATAAATGATGATGCCGACTTATTAAATGCCATCACCTCAAAGTTTTTATTAATAAGCAGATGGGTGTCTTTGCTACTATCAAATATAGCTTTCAGCCTTAACTCCGAATCAGCAATGGTCTCTGCCTGCTCCAGTTCTTTATTACGCTGTGCTTCCATTACCTTTAAACTCCAGTTAAGTTCCATTAGGTTTACCACCTGTTTAGACATCACCTTAAGGGCTTTTTGCTGATGTTCGGTAAGGTCGCGGGGTTGCATATCAACCACACATAAACTACCAATGGCATACCCATCTTTAGTAATTAACGGCGCCCCTGCGTAAAAACGCACATTAGGCTCCCCGGTAACCAGCGGATTATTATTGTGGCGCTCGTCCTTGTGTAAGTCGTAAATGATGTGTACCCCTTCCTGTTCAATGGTGTTGGTACAAAAAGATATACTTCTTGGGGTATGGGTAATATCGGTACCTGTTGCGGCTTTAAACCACTGCATTTCGTTATCTAAAACGGTAACAAGCCCAACCGGTGTCCCGCATATTTCAGATACAAGGGCAACAATATCGTTAAGATCTTTCGTGATACCGTCGTCGAGATCTTTAAACCTATCTACGGCGGTAAGGCGTTGCTGCTCTGTGTAATTCATGATGGTAGGTAAAAGATGTTGGCTACTAATAAGTAGTTATTACATAATACGTTAAATAAGCTATTATTGTTCTGATTTAAGCGTTTGTTGCAACATTTATTTTTAGCAGTTTAAACAAATTACGAAAACCCTGCATGCAAGGTTTTAATTTATAGCAAAAGTTTCACCACAAAAAAAGCCCCGAAAGTTTTAACCCGCGGAGCTTACTAAATACCTCAATATCGCTTATAACCACAAAAGCAACATTAATTATTTAGCCACTTTGTATATAAGACTGTTCCTTATAAATCAAGCAAATAGCTATTTAAATAATATACGCTTAATTAGTACAGATGGTTTGCTGTATTTGCGAACTTATTCTGAATAAACAGATTGCACCTGGTCGCGCAGGTTATAGTTTGATGCCATCACCTCGCCGTAAGCGCCTGCGGTGCGTATAGCGATCAGGTCGCCACGATACGATTGCGGCAGGTCGACATCTTTCCTGAAACAATCGGTACTCTCGCAAATTGGGCCAACAACGTCGTATTTTATGGCCTCTCCCCGGCCCTCTCCAAAGGAGAGGGAGTTATTATCTTCCGACTTTCCGACTTTCGGACTTTCGGACTTACGACTTAAATTCTCTATAGCATGATACGCCTGGTAAAGCATCGGGCGCATCAGTTCCGTCATGCCGGCGTCCAGTATCAGGAAGTTTTTCTTTTGCCCGTTTTTTACATATAGCACCCTGGATATTAGCGATGCAGATTGCGCAACCATGGCGCGGCCCAGTTCAAAATGCACCTCCTGCCCCGGTTTTACATTCAGGAATTTGCTGAACACTTTAAAGTAGCTTTCAAAATCGGCAATAGCATTGGTATCGGGGTTGTAGTAATCAACGCCAAGGCCGCCACCTGCATTTAATATTTTAACCGCGAAGCCGTGATCTGAAAACCACTCCTGTATCTCGTTAATACGGGTACAAAGGTTACGGTAAACCTCCATATCGGTAATTTGTGAGCCAATGTGGAAATGGATGCCTAAAAATTTAAGGCTGGCGCATTTGCGCAACGTTTCGGCCACATCCTGAAGCTGCCAGGTGTTTATGCCAAATTTATTCTCATCTAACCCTGTTGTAATAAAATGATGCGTATGGGCATCTACATTGGGGTTTATGCGGATGGCAATACCCGCAACCTTGCCTTTAGCAGCTGCCAGTTCGTTAATGATCTCCAGCTCCTGTACCGACTCTACATTGAAGCAAAAGATGTCGGCATCCAACGCCAGGTTAATTTCTTTATCAGATTTACCTACGCCAGCAAAAACCACCTTGCCTTTGTCAAACCCATGCGCAATGGCCGATTTTACCTCGTTGCCGCTTACACAATCGGCGCCAAATCCGTACGATTGTATGGCATCCACCACTTTGGTATTAAAGTTTGCCTTCATGGCGTAATGCACATGAAAACCATATTTTGATGATGCATCCCTGCAGGCATCAAGCGTATTGCGCAAAACATCCATATCATAATAATAGAATGGTGTTTCGGTATCGTTAAAGCGCTGTATTGTATTGTTGTTAAACATTGTTGTAAAGTCAAAATTAAAAGTCAAAAGCCTCACCCTGCCCTCTCCAAGGGAGAGGGTTCTTAAACCATTTTCAAGTCCTCTCCTTTGGAGAGGATTTAGGTGAGGCCTCATCGCAATGACGCACCTAGTTTTCGTTTTTTATGCCCTCTACTTTGGAGAGGGTTTGGGTGAGGCCTCCTAAAACAGCCTGCTATGCAAGCTCCTCAGCACCTCTACCTTATCTTCTGTTTTCACCAGTACCGACATATTGTGGTCGCTGCCACCGTATGATATCATGCGTACCGGCACGTGTTTAATAGCTTCCAGCACGCGGGCGGCATAGCCGTGTTTCTCGGCACCAAAATCGCCAACCACACATATAATAGTATGATTTACGTCGATATCAACAGAACCATAAGCGGCAAGTTCGGCAGTGATCTCGCCCAGGTAAGTAGTATCATCAATAGTTAATGATACAGCAACCTCAGATGTGGTGATCATATCTATAGAGGTGCGGTAGCGCTCAAACACCTCAAACACGCGGCGTAGAAAGCCATGCGCCAGCAGCATCCGGCTGCTCTGGATCTTAATGGCGGTAATACCATCTTTAGCGGCTATAGACTTAATTTTATCCTTTTCGCTGGTGTTAGTAATTAATGTACCTGCGGCTTGCGGGTCCATGGTATTTAACAAGCGCACCGGTATTTTATACTTTTGCGCCGGGAACACACTTTGCGGGTGCAATATTTTAGCGCCAAAATACGCCAACTCGGCAGCCTCATCAAACGATAGCTGGGCAATGGGTTTGGTATTGTTTACAATGCGCGGGTCGTTGTTGTGCATCCCGTCTATGTCCGTCCATATCTGCACCTCCTCGCTGCGGATACCCGCGCCAATTAACGATGCGGTATAATCGCTGCCACCGCGGCGCAGGTTGTCAATTTCGCCAAAGGCGTTGCGGCAAATAAAACCCTGGGTTATGAACAGGTTCACATCCGGGTGTTTCTCCAGCAATGGCGTAAGCTCGGCGGTAATATGGTCTACAATAGGTTCATTATCCTCATCGGTCTTCATAAACTCCAATGCGGGCAATAAAACCGATGGTACGCCTATCTCTTTCAGATATATATGGTATAGCGTGGTCGATAGTAACTCGCCCTGCGCTAAAATAACTTTATCTTCTATAGGGGTAAACAGGTCGTTAGCAAAGCTGCTTAATAACCTAAAGTGATAATCAATAACCTCTTTACCTTGTTCAAATGTTTCGGGCTGCTTTAAAAGCTCCTTTATAACAACTTCGTACTTATCCTTTAATATCGCAATTAAATTTGCCGCCTTAGCCTTATCGTTTGCAAGGTAGGCCTGGCCTATTTCTACTAAATTATTGGTAGTGCCCGACATGGCCGATAACACTACAATTTGCCTTTCCTGAGGGTTGATTATATCCAGCAGCTTCTGCATACGGGCGGCACTACCAACCGATGTTCCGCCAAATTTTAAAACTTTCATTATTTGTTTCCGTTTACCATAAAACATTAATATTCTTGTATGAATATTGAGGCGCTAAAAATAGGATTTTAAACCACTTATATCTAAAATGAGCAAAATAAAATTTGGAACAGATGGCTGGAGAGCGATCATTGCCGACGACTTTACCGTAGAGAACGTAAAACGAGTGGCCTATGCAACCGCATTGTGGCTAAAACAAAACTTCGAGAACCCAAGTGCCGTAGTAGGCTGCGACCCGCGTTTTGCAGGGCCGCTATTTGCCGATACCACCACCAGTGTGCTTGCATCGCAGGGTGTAAAGGTTTTTCGTGCCGAAAATATGTTCATTTCAACACCCATGATCTCGTTGGGTACGGTACGTTTACAAGCATCTGCAGGTATTATTATTACCGCAAGCCATAACCCGCCTGCATACAACGGATATAAGATAAAGGCGTTTTACGGCGGCCCGGCTACACCGGATGATATTGAGAAGGTAGAATCGCAGATCCCGGACACCATTAGCCTTGAGTTAAAAACCGTTACCGACTATGTTACCGAAGGTTTGGTTGAATATGTTGACCTGGAAGACATGTACGTAAAGCATGCCGAAGCCAGTTTTGACATCCCTGCCATTCGCGACAGCGGCCTACAATGGGCTTACGATGCCATGTATGGTGCAGGCCAAAACGTTATGCGCCGCCTGTTCCCGGATATTACTTTCCTGCACGCCGATTATAACCCGAGCTTTGACGGCCAGGCGCCCGAGCCTATCCAACGTAACCTGCAGGAGTTTGAGCAACTGATCAAATTATCGGAAGGTGAAATAGCCTCTGGTTTGGTTACCGATGGCGATGCCGACCGTATTGGTTTATATGATGGCGATGGCAACTTTGTAGATTCGCACCACATATTGCTGCTGCTTATCCACTACATGCACAAGGTTAAAGGCGAAAATGGTGAGGTATACTCTACCTTCTCGTGTACCAGCAAAATTCAAAAACTTTGTGATGCTTACGGGTTGAATAACACCGTTACCAAAATTGGCTTTAAATACATTTGCGACCTGATCGTTAACAGCGGCAAAACCTTTATGGTGGGCGGCGAAGAATCTGGCGGTATAGCCGTTAACGGCCACATTCCCGAGCGGGATGGCGTTTGGATAGGGTTGATGATATGGGAGTTTATGGCCAAGAGCGGACGCAGCTTAAAAGACCTTGTACAGGAAATTTATGACGTGGTAGGCAAATTTGCTGTAGAACGTTACGACTTGCACGTTACCGAAGAAAAGAAACAAGCTATCATCAGCCGTTGCAAAGGTGGTGTAGATGCGTTTGGCAACCTTAAAGTTGCCCGCACCGAAGACCTGGATGGTTTTAAATTCTTTTTTGAGGATGAAACCTGGGTAATGATCCGCCCATCGGGCACCGAGCCGGTACTGCGCGTTTACGCCGAGGCACCAACCACAGCAGAATCATTTAAAATACTTGACATTGTCAAGGCTGACTTACTGAAATAATTAGATTTGACAACTTTTAAAAGTTGTCAAATCTAGAAAAATATAAAGGCTTGCTTCGGCAGGCCTTTTTTGTTGGGTTTTTATTCCCTCCCATGGGAGGGGCGCGAAAGGTAGCGCGATGGCAGGGAGGGGTTTCGCCGCATAGCCAAAACACGCCCCTCCCGCGCGTCATTGCGAGGTACGACGCAATCTCTTTAGGACAATTATAAACTTTGCATAGGGGATTTGTATAAAGAGATTGCTTCGTACCTCAATGACGATTGTTTAGTTATTAAAACTTTTTTTCTAATTTCCCGGTGATATATCGCCCATTCCGCGCACTTATAATTAAACGCAGGTATCATGGTAAAAACAGTTAACAGGGAACAATGGCTGATGGAGCTTTACAAAAGCGCGTTCCCGGCAGTGGCCAAATATGTAGCCAGGCTGGGCGGCTCGCTTGAAGATGCTAAGGATGTTTTCCAGGATGCGCTTGTTATCTATTATGAAAAGGCTGTTGCGGGAAATTTATCGGCTAATAATGATAAAGCCTATTTGCTTGGCATTGCGAAACATCTTTGGTTCAGGAAATTTAATGAGGGAAATAATACATCGGCTTTGCAAGACGAGCTTTTAAATATTGCGGATAATGCGGATGAGCATGTTTCAAATAGTAAAGTACTCCAATATCTTGCATCCGCAGGCAAACGCTGTATGGAATTGCTAAGCGCCTTGTATTACGATAAAGTTTCTGTTAAAGATGCAGCCGAACAGTTTGGCTACGCGGGCGAACGCTCCGTTACCGTGCAGAAATATAAATGCCTGGAAAAAGTACGGGACACAGTTAAACAACAATCATTAAGCTATGCGGACTTCATTGAATAACATCAAATTGGTAGACGATTACTTGCTTGGCCTTACCAGCCCGCAGGACAACCTGCTACTGCAAGCAAAGGTGATCATTAACCCCGCGCTTAACGAAGATATCTACTGGCATAAGCAAACCTTAAGTCTTGTACAACAATACAGCCGCAGGCAATTACGCACCGAGATTGAGTCGGTGCACAACCAGCTTTTTACCCGGCCCGAACATTTGAGCTTCCGCCAAAGCATACTGCGCTTTTTTAAACGCTAACACTAAATTTTAATAGAATGAACACAAATGAGTTCCGCAAATACGCGGTGAGGCACCGCCATGTCCAAAGTTTACATGTAGACAGGTTTATTGCCCGGGTAAATAACAGCCGCATCACCGCCATGACGCCCGCCATTATGGAAGAGCGCCAAATGAATATCACCCAAATGGACGTATTTTCGCGCCTAATGATGGACCGCATCATCTTCCTGGGCACGGCGGTAGACGACCAGGTGGCAAATATCATACAGGCGCAGTTGCTGTTCCTGCAATCAACCGATGCTAAAAAAGACATACAGATCTATATCAATTCGCCGGGCGGTTCGGTGTATGCCGGCTTGGGAATATATGATACCATGCAATTCATCTCGCCCGATGTGGCAACCATTTGTACAGGTATAGCGGCCTCTATGGCGCAGGTATTGTTATGCGCAGGCACCAAAGGCAAACGGGCTGCCCTGCCCCATTCCAGGGTCATGATGCACCAGCCATCGGGAGGCGCGCAGGGAGTGGCATCGGATATTGAGATCGCCGCCCTGCAAATCGCCAAAATGAAACAGGAACTTGCTGAAATAACCGCCAAACACACCGGGCAGGACTACGAAACCGTTTACCGCCTATCTGACCGGGACCACTGGATGATAGCCGCCGAAGCGCAAGAGTTTGGGATGATAGATGAAGTTTTGGGTGCGAGGGAAAAGTAACTACACGCAGATTAACTCACCCCGCGGCACTACGTGCGCGACCCTCTCTCCGCAAGCGGAAAGAGGGTGAGCTGCTTTTACCCTCTTTGCGAAGCAGAGAGGGTCGACCAGCGAAGCGAAGTCGGGGTGAGTAAACTGGGCGGTCTGACACACTACTAAATGCAGGCATCCTTTGCCAATTTCCCTTAATATCTTAACAATTACCTTTAATTTATCTTAATGATATAATTGCTTACTTTGGGTTTAACATCAGCGTTCATCCAATGAAGAAATTACTTACGGTCGCATTACTGCTTATTTGCATCATATTTAAAACATCGGCACAAAATAACGAGGTGGCTACCACCACGGCTAATTACACAGCGCTACAGCAAAAATTTGTAAACCTTAAGTTCGGGATGTTCATCCACTTTAACATCCCCACCTATATGGATGCCGACTGGCCCGACCCGGAAACCCCGGCATCTGCATTCAACCCTAAAAAACTAAATGCCGACCAATGGGCCAAGGCCGCTAAAAGCGCCAACATGACCTACGGTTGCCTTACTACCAAACACCACAGCGGCTTTTGCATTTGGGACACTAAAACAACAGATTATAATGTAATGAACAGTCCGCTGAAACGTGATGTAGTGAAGGAGTATGTAGATGCCTTCCGTAAGAACGATCTGAAGGTGATGCTTTATTACAGTATTTTAGATACGCATCATAAACTACGCCCGCATCAAATTACTCAAAAGCATTTTGAGATGGTGAAGGCGCAGCTAACCGAACTGCTAACCAAATATGGCAAAATAGAGGCTATTATTATCGACGGCTGGGATGCCCCATGGTCGCGGATTAGTTATGATGATATTAATTTTGAGGATGTATACCACCTCATCAAATCTATCCAGCCGGATTGTGTGCTGATGGACCTGAACGGTGCCAAATACCCTGCCGAAGGCCTATTCTACAGCGATATTAAAACCTACGAAATGGGCGCGGGTCAGCGTTTATCAACAAAGGATAACGTGATGCCATCGTTAGCTTGCCTGCCTTTACAAAGTAGCTGGTTCTGGAAAACCAACTTCCCAACCACTCCTGTAAAAGAGCCCGCTAAAATGGTAGCGCAATTAAACACATTAAACCAGGCCGGTTGTAACTTTATACTAAACGTTGCCCCAAACCGCGACGGCTTATTTGACGACAACGCTTTAGCAGCGCTAAAAGAGATTGGCAAACTATGGAAAAACGACGGCCCTGCACTAAAACCGGCAGCTACCGGCGCACCTATCATATCAAGTAACCTGGCTAAAAACAAACCGGCCAACTCCAGCTGGAGCGATGATATGAATATTATGGATTTTGCCAATGATGATGATTTCACCACCTCGTGGACTTCAAACACTGCGGTTAAAACCCCATGGTACGAAATAGATTTTGGCCATGATACCGAATTTAACACCATTGCGCTAACCGAGCCAAAAGCTAATATTACCGCCTACCGTTTAGAGTACCTGCAAAACGGCGTTTGGAAACCTTTACTGGAAGGCAGCACCGCATCACGCGTAAAGATCCACCGTTTTAACCGCGTTTGGGGCACTAAACTACGGGTGACCATTGACAAAGCAGCCGCGCCTGCTTCTATTGCGGAGGTTGGGGTTTATAACGAGAGAAGGTAGAAAACATCTGTTATGCTTTTAAGCCCTCTCCTTTGGAGAGGGCTTGGGTGAGGCTCCCCCCTTTCGTAACAATTACACTTACAGAACCATATTATAAAACCATTGAAGGCATATTTCTGTTCTTTGAGCAGAATTTATACAGATTTGATTTTATAATGTTAGCCAGTACCCGTTCCGCTTTTAAATACTTACTGATCTCTACGCTGCTTACGTTCGCGGGCTTAACTTCAAAGGCTTACTCCATACTGGCACACGAGGCTATTATTGATGCTTCCTGGAAATCTGACTTATTGACTTTGCTAAAACAAAAATACCCCGGCATTACCGGCGAACAAATAAAGCTGGCCCACTCCTACGCATACGGCGGCAGTATTGTGGCCGATATGGGTTATATGCCCTTTGGCAACGGCTTTTTTACCGACCTGGTGCACTACGTACGTAGCGGCGATTTTATTGAAGCACTAATTGCCGACGCCCAAGATGTGAATGAATACGCCTTTGCGCTGGGTGCGCTATCGCATTACATGGCCGATAAATACGGGCACTCCATGTCTACCAATTTAAATGTGCCTATCGTTTACCCTAAGCTTAAAAAGAAATTCGGCAATGTGGTTACCTATCATGACGACCATACCTCGCACAGCCGCATGGAGTTTGCTTACGACGTGTTGCAGATAGGCCAAAAGGGTTACACATCCGAAGGGTACCACGATTTTATAGGTTTTAACATTGCTATACCTGTATTAGAAAAAGCCTTTTACGAAACCTACGGGCAGGAATTGGGGTCGATATTTTCAAACATCAACTCATCTATCAACACCATGCGCTGGGGCGTGCGGAACCTGTTTCCGATACTTACCAAATCGGCATACAAGGCAAACCAAACCGATATTGAGAAGATGAACCCGGGTATTACCGCCCGTAAATTCCAGTACAAAATGAGCAGGCGGGCATTTGACCTCGAGTATGGAAAACAGCATAAGGAACCCAAATTTTTTGCTAAAGTTGCCGTATTTATGATCCGTATACTACCTAAAATAGGGCCGTTAAAAACATTAAAATTTAAATCGCCGGGCAAGGAAGGCCAAAAGCTTTTCGCTTTAAGTTTTGATGCCATTCTAAAAAATTACAAAATAGCTTTAGAGCAGGTCGGCAAAAACAAACTGGTGCTACCCGATATTGATTTTGATACCGGCAACCCCACCCGCTGGGGCGAGTATAAACTTGCCGATAATACATATGACGAATTAATGGAAGAATTACAGGAGCAACAATACAAAAATGTTACACTACAGCTGCAAAACAGCATTTTGGATTTTTACAGTACTGCCGACACTACCAGGCTTGATAAGAAAGAATTAAAGCAATGGCAAAAGAACAGTATTCGTATTAAGGAGATCGCGCAATACAAGCCCGTTCCACAAGACACGTTAAAGTCGCTGGTATCAGAATAGTGCTATCCTGAATTATTATTGCCAGTCAAAAAATCGCAAATCTTGCCTGCCATCTTCCGCAACAACCGTGGCGATATATCCGGGGCATAACGCAAAACTATTTAATAACCAGTTTTTATCCGCCCCAATTAGCGATGCATCAAGCAAATGTTCGCCATCAAGCGCGGGAGTTAGGTTTAGATGGTCGCCGAGACCTTGCCCGGTGGCTTTAAGGATGGCCTCCTTGCGGGTCCACAGCATAAAGAATTTGTCGGGCGAGGTGCCAATGAATGTGGCTTCTTCTTCGCTGAAATTATCGGGTAAAATATCATGAAAAGGAAAAGCAGCATCAATAACTTCTACATCGGCACCAACGGGTGTTGCGGCTATAGCTAAAATCACCCAATCGCCGGAGTGCGAAAGATTATAATTGATGATGTTACCATCCACTCCTACCAGATGTGGCTTCTTATTATCGCTTAAAATAAACTGTAATTGGGCCGGCTCCTGGTTCAAATACCGCCCTAAAATAATGCGCTGGGCACCACGACTCACTATAAACCTGTAAGTATCTTTTTGCTGCTTGTACTTACCGGCACGCAGCATTTCATCCGCCGTAAGCAGGGCTTCAAATTGTTCTAAGCGTTTTATATTTTGGCTGATGTTGATGCGCCAGATATGCACCTCGCTATTAGTAACTATAGGCAGTTCACCCACGGCATTTTGCCATAGCACTTCAGTTAAAAACTTATTCTTAATAACCCCCAAAACCCTGCTTAATAATTTATCTTATTGAGGCATTCCTGCAATATACGGGCAAATTCCTTATCGTTAGGCTCCTTAAATATGGTATTGTGTTCGCCAGGCACGTTGTGAATATTAACGCCTTTTAAAGCGTAAGGTTTCCAACCCATGTAAATGTAATCATCCAGGTAAAACGAGCGCGTCTCCGCACGGAACAGTTCTATCGAAATATCATAAGGCGTTATTTTGTAATGCTTTTGCGCCAGGTTATTCATTTCATCAATCTTATTGGCGTAACCAAAAAAGCCGGTCTGTTTTTGCTCGGTACCAAATTTAAGCTTCCATAAAAGCCTTACCGCGCCACGTTCAACAGCCCTGGCCCGGGTGGTAATGGTTTTCATAAAGCCATCTTTAAAAAGCATGGCGTGCCATACTTTACGGCCAAAGTAAAGGCCGCGTTTTACATTCTTCACTAACCACGGGTCGTAATAAGGAGTACGGTAGGCGTAGGTATCAAACATACCCAACATGCGCACCTCTTTATTAAGGGCTTCAAACTGGCGCGCCATTTCATAAGCGATGATGCCACCGAACGAATATCCAGCTAAAGCGTAAGGCCCCGTTGGGTTTTGTGCCATTATAGCCGATACATAATGCGCGGCAATATCTTCCATACGGCTTAGCGGCTCATCAACCCCGTTCAAACCCTTTGCCTGCAAACCATATACAGGCTGGTCGGCATCCATGTGTTTGGCAAGGGTATTAAAGAGCAGCACGTTTAGGCCTGCCCCATGCACAATATAAATAGGGATCTTTTTGCCGGTAGGCTTTATAGGCACCAGCGAGTCCCAGGTGATGGATTTGCCATCCATCTCCAGCATCAGCGATAGCTTTTCTACCGTAGAATTCTCGAACAAGATGGCCAGCGGCAGGCGTTTGCCCGTTTCCTTTTCTATGCGGGCCATTACCTGTACGGCAATTAGCGAGTGGCCGCCAAGCTCAAAAAAGTTGTCGTATATGCCTACCTGCTCAATGCCCAAAAAATCTTTCCAGATGTTGGCTACAAGCTGTTCCACATCTGTACGCGGGGCAACGTAGGTTACAGCATCTGCTGTCGCGATGTCGCGGGTAGCCAGTGCTTTTTTGTCCACCTTGCCGTTGGGGGTCATGGGCATGGCATCTATCACCATAAAATTATCGGGCACCATATAATCGGGCACCGAATTGCGCAGGTTGCAGCGCCATTGGCGGATCATTTCGCTATGATCGCCCTCCTGAGGCAAACCATCTTTCAGGATGATGTAGGCTACCAGCTTATCTACACCGTTATTATCGGCACGGGCAATAACCACGGCCTGCTTTATCGCTTCTTCTTTAGCGAGGTTAAATTCTATCTCCCCTGTTTCGATGCGGTACCCGCGAATTTTCACTTGCGCATCAATACGCGACAGGTACATCAGGTTACCATCGGGCAGGAATGTAGCCAGGTCGCCGGTGCGGTACATCATCGCCCCCGGTTCGTCCGAAAACGGATCCGGGACGAACTTTTCCGCCGTCAGTTCGGGCTGATTAAGATAGCCCCGGGCAATGCCTTCGCCACCAATATAAAGCTCGCCTGCAACACCTGCTATCAGCGGGTTTTCGTATTTATCTAAAACGTAAACCTGTGTATTATCAATAGGTTTACCAATGCTGATGAAACCATCGTCAGCGGTAATTTCTTTCAATGTCGACCAGATGGTGGTTTCCGTAGGGCCGTAAACATTCCACAATGAAGTTGCCTTTTCCAGGATCCGCTGTGCAAGGTCCATTGGCAAGGCCTCGCCACCACAAATTACTTTTACGCGTTCTTTATCCCAACCAGCTTCCAGCATTATCCGCCAGGTATATGGCGTGGCTTGCATCACGGTAATTTTATCTTTGCTGATGATATCGAGCAGTGCAACCCCATCTTTAGCGGTAACGGCATCGGCCAATACTATTTGCGCTCCCGTTATCAGCGGCAGCCAAAGCTCCAGCCCGGCAATATCAAAGCTGATAGTAGTAACGGCGAGCAGCTTATCGGCAGCGGTAAGGCCCGGCTGCTTTTGCATGCTGTATAAAAAGTTAACCACGTTATGGTGCTTTATTTGCACCCCTTTTGGCTGACCGGTAGAGCCTGAGGTATACAGGATGTAGATCAGATCTTCACCCTTAACTTCTACATCAGGGTCGGTGGTGGAGTAGTTTTTCAGGCTGCCCCAAATATCATCCAGTATGATCTCCTTAGCCTTTGACTGATATTTACCTTTGTAGGTTTCGGACGTTAAAAGCACCACGGCTGCCGAATCCTCCAGCATGTAATTGATGCGGTTGATGGGGAAGATCGGGTCGAGCGGGATGTATGTCGCGCCTGCCTTGATGATAGCCAACAAGGCTATTACTAACTCCTCCGACCTATCCAGCGAGATAGCCACTTTATCGGTAGGTTTTACACCGTTTACTATCAGTACAGCAGCCAATTGGTTGGCTCGTTGGTTAAGCTGCGTATAAGTAAGTTCTTTATTATTAAATTTAAGAGCGATGCTGTTTGGATATTGCGCCGCCGTTTCGCTGATGATCTGGTGGAGTGGTTTCTCTTTGGGATAATCAACTTTCGTATCGTTCCACTTCTTTAGCTGTTCCTGAATCTCTGCAGCATTCATCACCTCCAGTTTACCTATCGGGGTATCGGGCGATTTCACAACGTTGCGTAAAAGGTGCTCCAGCTCGTCCATAAAACGGGTGATGGTTTCCGGCACGAACAGTTTAGAATTGTACGACCACTCGAACGTCAGCGTACCTTTATGATCTGTAATGTTCAGGAAGATCTCGAAGGTTTCATACTCCCTCGGGTTATTGATGTAGCGGTGCTTCAGATTGTAGAACGAAATGCCATCATCCATCCCGATATCGATATTGAAAACCACCGGTATCAGCGGCAAACGGGTACTGTCCCTCGGGATGTTCAATTTTTTTAGCAGGCTGCCAAAGGTGTATTGCTGATGGTCGTAAGCATCTAACACAGGGCTTTTACGCTCTTTTAAATATGCGATGAACGATTGCTCGCCTTTAGGGAAACTCCGCAGCGGCAACAAGTTTACGCAATGCCCAACCAAACCAAAGTTGCCGGTAGCCGATTGCCCCGCGGCAGGCAAACCTATAATGATCTCGTCCTGCCCGGTAACCTGGTGCAAAAACACCTCGAAAGAGGCCATTACAGTAGCAACAAAACTTGTACTTGCCTTGCGGGCCAACAATTTCAATTCGCTTACCAGTTCTGCATCAAGGCTGTAATCGGCACGGGTACTTTTGTAGGTACGGGGCGATGGCCTCGGGTTATCGGTAGGCAGATCAAGCAGGTGGTTGCTGCCTTTAAACTGGTTTAACCAGTATTGTTCGGTCTCTTTATATTCCTCACTATGCGATGCTTCAATTTCGGCTATGGCGTATTCGCTAAATTTGGGGGCTGGGGGCAGTTTAGGCGTTTCGTTTTGCGCGAATGCCGAGTAAATTTTACTCAGATCCTGCATAATGATACCCACCGACCAGCCATCGCATACAATATGGTGCATCAGCATAACCACCATGTGCTCATCGTAATTTAGTTTCAGAACGGCCACTTTAAACAGCGGGCCGTTCACCAGGTCGAGCGGGGTTATGGCCAGCTGACGGTTATAATTTTTGATGAAAAGTTTGTTCTGCTCATCATCCTGCGCAGACAGGTCGTGATAGTCGACGTTTATTTCGGGATCATTATAAACAATGATATTGGCACCATCGGCACTAAATACGGTACGTAAAGCCTCATGCCTGTCAGACAATGCCTGTAGGGCACTTGTCATGGCATCTTTATCAAAATTACCTGTTAAAACGATAGATGCGGAGTCATTATAGGCAGAATTGGCGTCGTTTCCCCCTATCAGGCACGACGTCCAGATCTCTATCTGCGGCTCGGTAGCGGGGGCAACCAATAGTATCTCGGGCCCTGCAAACGGGTCGAACTCATCAGCACTGACTTCAGGAATATGTGTAACAGTTTGGTTCAAATTACTTGCCGTTTAGGTTTATTTGTAAATACTTGCCCGGGTTGTCCTCATCTTTTACAAACCATGCGGGGTTGCCATCGTTATCGCGGCCAAGTTTAGCGCCCTCTACAGGCGGGTTATTGGCATTTACAATTAATGGTACAGCTAATGATGCAACCGGTGTGCCAGTTTGCGCTTTAAAAAATCCGGCGGCTATCATATCGGCGATGCCGGCGTTAAACGCGGCTATCATCGTGTCTATATCCTGCTCGGTGTGCGCATCCGTCATAAAACATGGGAAACCATCCAAAATATGGATACCACGCCACCTCATAAGGGTAAATAACAATTCGCTGTAAGGGATATCCTCCAGGAATTTCAATCTCCATAACGAGCTGTAGCCAACCACCGTAAGCGGCAGGTTCTCTTTGATGCAGGTTGCCTCAATGCCGGCTTTTAAGCGGGTAGCCAGCCCCGTCAGTTTTTCCTGCAAGGCCGGGCCGCGTTCTTTCATATATTGTAGCGATGCTTTGGTAGCAGCCAGCGCCAGCGGGTGGCGCACAAAGGTACCGGCAAAGTAGGTTACCCCAACTTCGGGCACCGACTCATCGCCATACTCCCAGAAACCACCATCAAGCGCGTCCATATATTCGGCTTTACCGCAGATGGCACCCACAGGCATGCCACCGCCGATGACCTTACCGTAAGTACCTAAGTCGGCTTTGATACCGAAGATGGCTTGTGTACCCCCGGGGTGGAAACGGAAGCCGCTGATCACCTCATCAAACACCAGGCAAATTTTGGCATCCTCAGTAACCCCTCTTAATTTCTTCAAAAATTCGATAGGTTGAAACTCCGGCCTGCGGCTTTGCACGGGTTCTACCAGTACGGCGGCTATCTCGTCCGCGCGTTCTTTTATGATACGCAGGGCCTCGTCGGTACCGTAATCCAGTATCAGCATGCTCTGCACGTTCTCTGGCAGGATGCCTGATGCGGCGGGCACGGTCTTTATTTTTTTTGTCCCGCGCACGATCACCTCATCCATAATACCATGGTAAGAACCACTGAACGCTACGATCAACGAACGACCCGTTACCGTACGTGCTACACGCATAGCACCCAACACAGCTTCCGAGCCTGTGTTACACAGCGCGGCGCGGTCATGATTAGTAAACTCGCACATCATTTTACAAACCTCGCCGGCAAGCTCGTGCTGCGGGCCAATTTCGTACCCCAGGTCTATCTGCTTTATAACAGCTTCTTTCAAAATATCGGGCTGATAACCCAGCATGTTTGAACCGAACCCGTTCAGCGCGTCGATATATTCGTTGCCATCCACATCCCAAAGGCGGCTGCCTTTAGATCTGTTGATCACTATGGGGTAAACCACTTCTTTAGTCAGCGGCCTAAAGCCACTAACCACGCGCGGGTCGGCCATGTAGGCGCGGTGCTGCTGGGTTTGCTCTTTACTCTTCTTTGTTTTTTCGTTATATTTTTCGGTCAGGTCGGCCAGGAAAGCCATTTGCTTATCGTCCAATTCCTGCACCTTGCGTTCTATGCGGGCAGTAGCACCAAATGGCTTTTTAATTTCCACCATTTCTTCAGGGCTAATGTCCGGCTCCTGCGCCAGGGCAGGCGGGGCAACGGTTTCGCCTTTTAAATGGTTAGACGACAAACCGTTTGGAATTGGCGGCGGTTGAAGCACAACTTGTGTAGTCCTTACTTCGCCACCCTGCAGGTGCGCTATCTGGCTGGCTAATAACTGCAATTGCTGACTGATCATGCTTAAAGCCATTTCGCTACCACCGGTTGGGGCAAATGGCATACCTTGCATAGGCACAGGCTGCGGCACGGCTGCATTACTGTAAACAGCTTGCGGTGCGGCAGCCGGTTTTGGCGCGGCGGCCACAGGCTCAAATACACCCGCAGGCAGGCTTTTATCCAGAAAATCGGCAAGGAGGTTGATGGAGTTGTATTCCTCAAACAGCTTACGGAAAGTTACCGGCACGTTAAAGGTTTTTTTAATATTGGTGGCTATCTGCGTTAGCAACAACGAGTCGAAACCAATTTCGGGGAAGCTTACATCTGCCGAAGTATTGTCGATCTCGATACCCGATGCATCTTCAAATATTTCCTGTAGTTTATCGGCCAGCAAATCTTTTCTCATCACGTTATTCTGTATAATATTTTCGGCTGTGTTTGTTTGTGGTTCGTCCGGCACAATCTCTTCCGGTTGGTAATTTACTGTACCTGTCTGGTTATAAACAACAGGTTCTAACCAATATTTTTTATGGTCGAAAGCATACGCGGGCAGGTTTAATCTCTTGCGTGGCGTGTTATAAAATGCTTTCCAATTAGGCTCTACGCCATTAAGCCATAATTGCCCAAGTGCCTTTATTACAGATTGATATTCACTCTGGTCATTTGCCAGATCGATCCCTGCAATCGTAAGAGCTAGGTTTTCTGCGGTTTGTTGCGCTGCAAGTGTAGCCAAAGTGCGGCCCGGACCAACCTCTAAATACAAGCGGCCACCCTCTTCCGCCAACGTATCAATTGCATCCGCGAAGCGTACGGTTTTGCGCAGGTGCGATGCCCAATAGGCAGGGTCGGTAGCTTCGGCAGCGCTTAGCCATTTGCCTGTTGCGGTTGAAACAATGGGTTTAACCGGCGCGTTCAGCTTCACGGTTCTTACGATCTGCTCAAACGGCGCTACAATACCATCCATCATAGCCGAGTGGAACGCGTGGCTGGTTTGTAATAACCTTCCGGGGATGCCTTTTTCTTCCAGTAATTTGGCGAAGGCAGCAATAGCCTCCTTTTCCCCTGCAACAACAGATAGTTTTTTGCTGTTGACAACGGCGAGTGAAAGGTTATCAGGTAGTATCTTTTCCAGTTCGGCAGCATTGGTGCGTACCGAGAGCATATCGCCTTCGGATACTTCACTTACCAACCTGGCACGTTCGGTGATCAGTTTTATGGCATCAGGCAGACTAAACACGCCTGCGAAATGCGCTGCTACAAATTCGCCAATGCTATGCCCCATAAATACCGATGCCTCTACACCCCAGCTCATCCATAGGTTAGCCATGGCGTACGAGGTAATGAAGATGGCAGGTTGGGTATAAAAGGTATTTTTAAGTTTTTCTGTCGCTTCCGCGGATGCATCGACGTAGATAAGTTCTAATATATTTTCGTGACCGGTATCCTTTAACAGGGCTACGCATTCGTCTACCGCTGCTTTAAAAACAGGCTCATTATGGTATAACTCGCGGCCCATATTCAGGTATTGCGCGCCCTGGCCGGGGAACATAAACACTATCTCACTTGCCTTTTCTTTTAAAGTTTTTGAGTTGGATGGATCACGCTTAAAGTTAGTGAGCTTATCCAGCAGGTCGGCCCTGTTGGTAGCTAAAATAAAGTTACGCTCTTTAAAATCGGCACGGGTGGTTTGCAGAGTGTAAGCTACATCGGCAACATCTACACGGGGGTTCTCCTGCAAATAATAATAAAACCTGTCCGCCCATTTAGATACGCTGGTAGCAGTTTTTGCCGACCAGCTAATTAAGCTCACCGGCCTGCTTTCGCCTGTTGGCTCTTCAGCTTTTACATATTCTTCAAGCACGGCATGTACGTTTGTACCGCCCACACCAAAAGAGCTTACTCCCGCCCTGCGTTTACCTTCGCTTTGCCAATTGGTAAGCTTGGTATTCACAAAAAACGGACTATCCTCAAAATCAATATTAGGATTGGATTTTGTAAAGTGAAGCGTCGCCGGGATCTGCTTATGATACAACGCCAGCGTGGTTTTAATAAAACCTGCTACACCCGCCGCAGCTACCATATGGCCCATGTTGCTTTTTATAGAGCCAAGCGCGCAATACTGGTTTTTAGTTTGTTTGCCAAAGGCAAGGTTTAATCCCTCTATCTCAATCGGGTCGCCAAGGGAGGTAGCGGTGCCATGGCCCTCAACATAAGTTATGGTTGCCGGGTCGATGTTCGCGTCGGCAATGGCCATTGCTATGGCGCCTGCCTGGCCTGTCGCGCTTGGGGCGGTAAAGCTGCCCTTTCCGCCGCCATCATTATTTAATCCTACGCCTTTAAGTACGGCGTAAATGGTGTCGCCGTCGCGCTCGGCTTCTTCCAGGCTTTTTAAAACCACTACGCCTGCGCCATCGCTAAATACGGTACCATCGGCCTCCGCGTCAAACGAGCGGCAGTGGCCGTCGGGACTGAGCATGGTGCCCTGCTGGTACAAATGCCCGCTTTTTACGGGCGAACTGATGGATGCGCCACCCGCCAGCGCCACCGTACACTGCCCGTTGCGGATGCTATCCGCAGCCTGCGCTATTGCCAGCAACGATGTTGAACATGCCGAATGTACGCTTACCGCCGGGCCTGTAAGGTTAAGCTCGTAAGATGTGCGGGTTGCTATGTAATCTTTCTCGTTAACGGTAGCCACCATAAAGCGGCCAATATTTTCAATTTTCCCGGTGTTGGAGATGACATTATTGGTGTAGTAAGTATTGTTGCCGACACCCGCGAATACGCCAACCGTGCCATCGTATTTACCGGGCAAGTGCCCACTGGTTTCTAAAGCTTCCCAGGCCAGCTCTAAAAACATGCGGTGCTGCGGGTCCATCAGTTCGGCAATCTTGGGGCTGATACCAAAGAAGGCGGCATCAAATCCTTCGGCATTTTCTACAATACCACGGGCCTTAACATAGTTGGGGGCTGTACGTACGGCCAGCGGCACGCTTGGGTCTATCTCCTCATCCGTAAAAAAGGAGGTGGTTTCGCGGCCTTCGGTAAGTACCTTCCAAAGTTCGGGAATGGTATTGGCACCCGGGAAACGGGCCGCCATGCCTATTACGGCTATATCGTTGTTCTGCCTGTCCTTTTTAGGTTTAGCAGCAATTTTTGTTAAAGTTTTATTTCCCTCGATGTAAGCGGCAATGCCGTTAACGGTTGGGTATTGGTAAAGCTTGGTTATGGGCAGCCTGTAGTTGTGCAGCTTTTTTAAAGCGGCCACCGTTTTTAGCGCCAGTATGGAGTTACCGCCCAGTTCAAAAAAGTTATCATAAATACCCACCTTATCCAGCTGCAAAAGCTCGGCCCATAACAGGGCGATGTGTTTTTCGGCAGTGGTATTGGGTGATTGGTATAGCACCGACAGCTCTGGCCTTTGCGTATCGGGCGTTGGCAGCGCGTTACGGTCTACCTTGCCACTGGTTGTTTTGGCAAAGCCATCCACCCATACAAATGCCGACGGCATCATATAATCGGGCAGCTTTTGCTCGATAGCATCACGCAAGAAAGCAACATCCTTTTTTGTACCCGATGATACCAGGTAAGCCACCAAACGCTTTTGTCCCGGTATATCCTCGCGGGCTATCACTACAGATTGCTGGATGCCTTCCAGTTGGTTCAGCAGCACTTCTATCTCGCCTACCTCTACCCTGTTACCACGGATCTTCACCTGCGTATCCCTGCGGCCGAGGTATTCTATGTTACCATCGGGCAGGTAACGGCCTAGGTCGCCGCTGCGATAAATACGGATTGGGGTGCCTGCGGCATCTGTCCAGTTAATAAATTTCTCGTCGGTAAGGTCGGGGCGGTTTAGGTAGCCGTAGGCAAGGTTTACGCCGCTGATGCAAAGCTCACCCTGCTCGCCACGGGCAACTTCTTTAAGTTCCTCATCCAGCACATGGATGGTTACATTATCCATGGCTTTACCAATGGTTGGCAACAGCGGCCAGTTTTGAGCAGGGCCTTCCATTTTTAAGGCGGTACTGCATACGCTGGCCTCAGTGGGGCCATACATGTTATAAAACACGCAACCCGGCAGTGCCTCAAAAAACCGTAAAACCTGCGGGGTAATTTTCAGCTGCTCGCCCGCGCTGATCACTTCCTGTAACGATTGCGGGAAATACTGCTCGGCATCGGCAGCCTCGGTAAAATATTGCAAGGCAACAAAAGGCACGTTGATGCGGTTCACCTTTTGTTCATCAACATAGCGTAAAAGTTTAAGTGGATCTATACGGGTTTCATCCTCAACCAAAACCAATGTACCGCCAATGCAAAGGGTACAAAAGATCTCCATTACCGATGCGTCAAATATCAGCGGAGAAAATTGCAGGGTTTTATGGCCTACGCCCAAATACGGCGATATGCGGTTATGCCATTTAATAAGGTTTACCACACCCTCATGGCCCACACAAACACCCTTTGGTTTACCCGTAGAGCCCGAGGTATAAATGATATAAGCTACCATGGTTTTAGCCCAATCGCTAATGTTGGCATGGCTATCAACAGATTTATCGCTTACAATAACATTAGGGACAATCGCACCAAAAACTTCCTTGTCCTTTTCAGGTGTAAGGATGGTATCCATACCGCAATCGGCTACAATATCCTGCAAGCGTTCGGTTGGGAAGGTTGGATCGAGCGGTAAATAAGCCTTACCGGTTTTTAGAATGGCAAACAGGCTAACAATAGTATTAACAGAACGTGTAGCACTTACGCCGATAACAAGCGACGCAGATGATGCCGCGATAATAGCTTTTGCCAACAGATCAGCTTTGGCATTTAATTCTGCATAGGTTATTTTTTTCGCGCCAAATTGTACCGCAACAACCTGCGGATTTTGCTGCGCCTGTTGTTCAAACAAATGATGAATAAGCATATCATCTGCTTTTATATCGTTGTACTTGTTATCAGTAAGTATATCCATTAAATTCTATCCGCAGGTCCATCTTTACCTATAACCCGGCTTTAATTTTTTATGATGTTTTAACAGGCATTAAGATATAAATTTCATCCCTTTAGATTAAAGCCTTGGACAAAAAAATTCACCAAAATTTCATTTAAACAAAGGTTTAATAATTGCCTTTCACCCCAACGCCACATAACACAAGGTTAACAATATGCATTTAAAGCAAAACATTAGCCGTTTAAATAAAAATCAATTTTGCCGGAGAAATAAAGTTTCCCCGCAACTATTTTGCAATAGCCAAATTTGTATTATCCGCAATGCTATTTACGGCTTAAATTCGATCTGGCCGGGTTGGGCGGCTACAATTTCGGGGCGATTTTTATGCATTTCGAATACGCCGGTAACACACATTATCTTACCCTTTAGGTTAGCCCAGTCCAACGTTATTTTATTCCCTTTTACGGCTATGGTGTATTTTTGGTTTGGATAATTACCGCCCATATTTATAAGCGTTAATGTATCGCTGAATATTTTTACGGATGACACCACGTCGCACAGCGTTTTGGTTTTGCCCAGGTTGGCTTTAAAATCTTCGGCGCTAAAGGTTTGCGCGGATGCTTTGAGCGAGAAAGCAGCCGAAATAATAAAAAGGATCAATATTTTTTTCATACCACAATATATCAATAATTATAAAACGTGATATGGAAAGTTTATAAGCTATACGGTTATAATTCATCGTTTTATGAAATATATTATTACGCGTTACAACATTTAACTATATTTACGATAAGATTTTAAGCCCGGTGGTTACACAGGGCCGGGCATCTACCTTAATTTAAACTATACCTTTATGCCGAAACCTTTTTTATACATAAACAGGTTTGCAAAACTGGTTATACTGGTTTTATTATTCGCTACGAAACCATCGGTTGCACAAATAACCCAAGTAAACGAGTTGCAGGCCCGGCTTAAAAAACCCATGCCGGATACCGCACGGCTTAGCCTGCTTGTAAAGCTGACAAGCGCCTACTCAAGCGTAGACCCGCAAAAAAAATTCTATTACGCTAATGTTTTTAAAGCGCTGGCTCAAAAGCTAAATAACCAGGAACTTGTTGCCGATTCGTACGTGCAAATGGGCATCTCGTACGGCATCCGCAGTAAAATTGACAGCGCGCTTTATTACTTTAACCTTGGATATAAACACGCCAGGAAGCACGGTGTAAAAATAACCGCGGGGCGCGCATTAGCCAATATGGGCTTTGCATATAGCCGGCTTGATGATAAGCGTGAAGCTATCAACTATTATTTCCAGGCGCTGGCTATTTATAAAGAATTGCATTATGAGTTTGGCGCTACCCAATGCTACACCAACATCGGCTCTATCTATTATGATATGGACCGTAACGATATTGCCCGCACTTATTTTAAACAGGCCCTTGCCGGGTATACCAAAAGCAAAAACGACATGGGCATAGCGGCTGCATTATTTTCTGTAGGGAACTGTTACCTGGCCGACCATAAAAACGAGCAGGCTGTTGAATACTTTAACCGCAGCCTCGGCATACGCCAAAAACTTGGCGACCTGAACGGCATAGGGCTGGCACGCCTGGGATTAGGCCGTGCCTATACACAGCAAAAAAAATATTCCGATGCTTTGGTAAGCCTGGATAGCGCCCTTAAAAACATGCGCGTACTAGGCGATAAGTATGTAGAGGCCAATGTGCTTAACTCGATAACCGATGCTTACAATGGCAGCAAACAATACGATAAAGCCATTGATAATGCTAAACAGGCGCTGGCCATATCGCATGAAATTAAGGCGAAATCGTTGGGTACCGAATCAATGGACAAACTGGTTACCGCCTACAAAAACAAAGGCGACCTTAAAAACGCCCTCAAATACCAAACACAGTATGTGCTTACTAAAGACAGCCTGCAGGAAGAGAAAACGCTTAAGGATGTTACCCTGATAGAAATGAACCGTGTGCGGAGCGAAAACGCGGGGCTTGAAAAAAGTTACCAGGATATAGCTGCACAAAATACCGATTACCTGGTGAGGTTAAATAAATATACGGCTGTAATTATTGCCACATCGGTAGTGCTGGTATCGGCCATGTTATTTTTGTGGATCTTGTATCGCCGCAATAAAAACAAGCAGGCTACTAACCAATTGCTTGTTAAACAAAAAGGAGAAATAGCCGCCATAAATAATGAATTGGCCATGCTTAACGAGGAAATAAAAGCGCAGATGGAACTATCTACCGCCCAAAATACAGAGCTGGAAAGGCTAAACAACATTAAAAATAAATTCTTCTCTATTATATCGCATGATCTGCGCAGCCCGCTAAGTACGCTGCAAAACCTACTGGGTATTTACCGCGAAGGCGATATTGGCGAGAAAGAACTAGGCCAACTATTAGTTAGGCTGGAGGACACCATTCTTACCACAGGAGCATTTTTAGATAACCTGTTAGAGTGGTCAAAAAACCAGTTGGATGGCATGACGGTAAACCCGGTTAAGTTTGATGTAAGCGATAGCATCAACCAAAACATTCACCTGTTTGAAAGCAACATCGCTTTAAAACAAATTAAAGTGCGCAACCTTGCCCCCGCCGGGGTTATGGCCTACGCCGATAAGGATATGATAAACCTGGTGCTGCGCAACCTGTTATCAAACAGTATTAAATTTTGTAATACATGCTGTGAAATTACCTTTAATGCAACCGTACAAAACAACCGCACCATAGTTACCATTAGCGATAACGGCCCGGGCATAAGTGCCCAGGATGGCGAGAAACTGTTTAACCTTGATCATACCCTGAGCACCGGCACACAAGGCGAAAAAGGGAACCACCTTGGCCTTATTTTATGTAAAGATATGGTGACCCAAAACAAAGGTAAAATTGGCTTTGAAAGCAAACCCGGCCAGGGCGCCACGTTTTGGTTTGAATTGCCTGCCGATGTATAAACGGGTATAAATCTGCTAAACAAATAACCCCGCAGTTAACGCTGCGGGGTTATTTGTTTTATGCTCGTGACCGGCTCCGGCCCTGCTCAATAATGGCTTTAATTTCTTTAACGTCGCTTTTGCTGAAGCCGTGGGCTTCTACCTTGTTACCACTATGGTAAAACCTGATGGTGGAGTAACCTATAAGCGGGGTATCTATCTCCACTGCCGAGATGCTGTCGTAAGCAATGGTTGTGGTGTCGCCGCTAAACAAGCCGGGTATTTTTATGGTGATGCCGTTTTCTTCGGTCAATATCTCTGCCGGGAAGATCTTGTTCCCTTCCGACAGGCGTGATGCTATGTATTTCATTTTATTACGGGGTTTTAAATTTGATATAATACGGTGCAATATAGGATATTAGTATGCATCATAACGCGTTGTATTGCAAAGTAACCTTTAGGTTAGCTTATCTGTACTTACGGCTGACACAAATTATTAAATTTTTAGCTTATTTGCACCCATGGAAATTGGCATCAGCACTTTTGGAGAAGTTAGCCCTACAGGCACCGCCGGTAACGACCGCGCAGCCTACGAGCGTGTACAGCAATTACTGGACGAGGTTAAACTGGCCGATGAGGTTGGGCTGGATGTTTTTGCCTTTGGCGAACACCACCGACCCGATTTTGTGATCTCGTCGCCCGAAACGTTTATAGCGGCGGCAGGTGCCATTACTAAAAACATCCGCCTCTCCAGCTCGGTTACAGTGCTAAGCTCTACCGACCCGGTGCGTACCTTCCAAAACTTTGCCACAGCCGACCTTGTATCGGGTGGCCGTGCCGAAATGATCGCGGGCCGCGGCTCGTTCATCGAATCGTTCCCGCTGTTTGGTTACGACCTGAATGATTATGATGAATTGTTTGAAGAAAAGCTCGACCTGCTTTTACAGATAAATAAAAGCGTTAACCTTACCTGGAAAGGTAAATTCCGTGCGCCAATAAGTAACCAGGGTATTTATCCAAGGCCTTTGCAGGCCCAGTTACCCATTTGGATAGGCGTTGGCGGCACACCAAAATCTGCCGTACGTGCAGGAAGACTTGGCTTACCACTTATGATAGCCATACTGGGCAGCGCACCAAAACACTTTGTGCCGTTTGTAGAGTTGTACCGCGAATCGGCAGAGAAAGCGGGGCACGATTTAAGTAAACTACTGGTGGGTATCTCTTCTCAGTTTTTAGCTGCCGATACCACACAGGAGGCAAAGGATGCCTTTTACCCCTCGTATGAAACCCTGATGAACCGCGTTGGCCGCGACAGGGGCTGGTCGCCAATGACAACAGACCAGTTCGAGTATTTGCGCACCGACGGCCCGCTAATTGTTGGCGACGCGCAGGAAGCCATAGATAAAATAATGGCCCAGTACGAATTATTTGGCAACACCCGCTTTTTGGCTCAACTGGTTACCGGCCATACGCCGCATCATAAAATATTAAAAGCCATTGAACTGCTGGGCACCAAAGTAGCACCCGTAGTACGTAAAGCAATTAACGGTTAGTACCAGTTATAAAGCGTTTAAAGGCGAGGCTATCTCCCTTAAAAACGTCAAAATCTACCGTGTGGCCTATGCCGTTCACATGGCCTGTTTCTGAGTGTTGCCAAAACTTCCAGTTGGTGCGTGCGCTAACGTCCAACTTATCGCGGTTGTAGTGGGCTATCCATAGCGGATAGTCGTCAAAGTATCCCGCCAGGTAATCGCGGTAAAAGCTAATGCCGGTGTAAATAATGGGCGTTTCGCCTGTCTTGTTTTCTACATAAAGCAGAAAATCGCGCAGTTCTTTACGCATGGCGGCAGGTGTTTTGCCATCCAGTCGCTCCACATCGGCAACGGGCGGCAGGCCGCCGCTTTCTATAGACGAATTTTGGACAAAGAACCTCCCCTGCCATAAGCCACTTTTTTTAGGGCGAAAGAAATGGTATGCCCCGCAGGCCAGACCAACTTTTTTAGCCTCTTTCCAGTTCCGTTTAAAATAAGGGTCAACGGTAAGTAAGCCCTCAGTAGCTTTGATGAACGCGAAGCGGACGCGAACGCCATCTTCTTCCATAGCCACAACCTTTGGCCAGTTTATTTTGCCCTGGGCGTAAGACACATCAATACCATGAATGTCGTAATTTGAAGGTATTTTAATGCCGAAGCTTTTATAGGTGCGGTAGTTAGCATCCTGCCCAATATCTTTCATCCACCGCCAGGTGTACGATGCTGTTTTAATGATATATCCGTAATAAAACGGAGACAAAAGCAAAGCAATGCCCAACGCCATCAGGTAATATTTTAACCGCGACGGCGCTTTGGCTTTCTTTTTTTTGCGAACTGTTTTCCGTTTTATGGGCGATGTGTTTCTTTTCCTGGCAGGCACGCGCAAAAGTAATTAATTGGCGCCATGGTAGGCGAAGCAAATAAAAAACAAACCGACTGCCCTCTATGTTCCTTACACATGAGCAAGCAACACCAAACCATCCCAAACCAGCCCGAGGAAATGCCCGTTCAAAAGCCTCAGCCCGAAATACAGCAACCCAACGACCCTAAAACGCCCGAGATACCCGAGGAAAGCCCGGACGAATTGCCGGATGAAATACCGCCGGAAGAGGGCAAATAACCTGACCGTGCTTTAATGATATTATTAATTACTAATTTATTTTATTTCATAACAATACCTAATCCTGTTGGTTATACTATCAATGGATTATAACTTATACCACTACCAGGAACGAGACCTGAATACCATATTTGATAAGCTGCACCATGCAGATGCTAACTACCGCTTGCTGTATCAACTGCCTACCGGCGGTGGTAAAACAAGGGTGTTCTCGGCCATTGCAGATCGGTTTTTAAAAACCTACAACAAAAAGGTTATTGTACTAACCCACCGGCTGGAGCTTTGTACGCAGACTTCGCTTACCTTAAAAAAGCTTGGGGTTAATAACAAGGTTATAAACAGCACGGTAAAAAAGATAGTACGCAGCACCGGGCAAAACTGTTATGTGGCCATGGTAGAAACATTAAAGAACCGCATCCGCGACGGGCTGATCCGTACCGAAGATATTGGTTTGGTTATAATTGATGAGGCGCACCATAACTCCTTTCAAAAATTGCTGGGCAAATTCAAACATGCCCGCGTTATCGGGGTTACGGCAACCCCGCTAAGTTCGGACGTTACCCTGCCTATGCGCAAGTTTTACAACGAACTTATTACAGGCGAAAGCATCAGCGACCTGATAAGCCAGGGATTTTTAGCCAAACCAACCAACTGGCGGTACGATGTAGAACTGAATACGCTAAAAACCGGCATCCATGGCGATTTTACAGTAAGCACGTCAGATGAGTTGTACTCCTCCCCTGCCATGCTGGAGTTATTGCTGCATGCTTACGAAGCACATTCGAAAAACAAAAAAACACTGATATTTAATAACGGGATTTTCACCTCAAGAAACGTTTGTAAACTTTTTGAAGACGCAGGGTACCCCGCGCGGCACCTGGATAACCAAACCCCGCTTGCCGAACGCCTGGCCATCTTAAAATGGTTTAAACAAACCAAAGGCGCTATACTTAGCTCGGTATCTATCCTTACTACGGGTTTTGATGAGCCAACCGTGCAAACAGTTATTCTAAACCGGGCGACAACCTCCCTCACCCTTTATCATCAAATGATAGGCCGGGGGTCGAGGAGGTTGCCGCAAAAAAAGACCTTCTCTATTATCGACTTAGGTAACAATACAGATCGCTTTGGCGAATGGAACGCGCCTGTTGCCTGGGATGAGGTATTCCATCACCCTGAAGCGTTTTATGAGGTATTTAGTGCGAGGGCCACGCAGGAAGCGCATAGCATGCCATCAGATTCGCGATCTAAATTCCCTAACAGCCTGGAAATTGCTTTTGATGTGCAGCAAGCCTACGACGATGCCATTGCAAACGGGCAAAAGGCCAAGACTGTGATGCGCGATTCCGTAAAACAGCACGTACACATGTGCGTAGAGAACGCCACCTCGGTTACCGAAGCGCTGGAACTTATCGAAGAACTGCAAAAAGAAATTAACTGGCGTGTTAAACAATACACCAAATGCCTTGGCAAAGTAACCAAAAACTATCGCGACTGGCTGATAGAGGATTACAACACCAAACTAAAAGTGCTTGTACAAAAAATTATGCAACGCCGCCAGGTTCAAAAAATGGCAGTGTAATATCAGTGACATACTACAACCTTCGGTGTTAAGCCGAAGGTTGTTTTACTATTTCAAATCGTCTTTAAAGGCTTGCCGGTGTTTTATTCCCCAATCGGCAAGGCTGCTAATAATAGTTTGCAGCGTTTTACCATACTCGGTTAGCTGGTAATGAACCGATACCGGCTGGGTATCTAAAACGGTACGTTTTATTAGCTTATTTATTTCCAGATCCTTTAATTCTTTACTGAGCATTTTATTTGATATGCCGTTTACATCATTTAAAATGTCCGAAAATCTCCTTTTGTTGTTATAACAAATTGAGGAAATGATATTTATTTTCCATTTGCCACTCAGCACATCCATTGCGTCGTGTACCGCCAATAATTCTTTTTCGTGTGATGCTACACATGCTTCGTCAACCATAAGTTACTTTGTTACCCAAAAGTTACTGTTACTTTTTGTTACAAAGTAACTAAAATAAATTATCAATTTTAACTTTGCAGTAAATAATAAAATATATTAAAATGGATTTTAAAAACAAAAACGTAGTAATTACAGGCGGTACCACGGGTATTGGTTTAGCTACTGCAAAGGCATTTATAAACGCGGGCGCAAACGTTTGGATAACAGGCCGCAAAGCCGAAAACTTAGATAAGGCCGCCGCAGAGATCGACAACACTAACTTAAAAACGGTAGTATCTGACACCTCTAATTTGGCGGGCATCGCAATTTTAGAAAAAGCAATTGCAGATAGCGGCGGCAAGTTAGACGTTCTTTTCCTAAATGCAGGCATAGCCGTATTTGCCCCAATTGAGCAAGTAACAGAGGCCGATTTTGACGCACAATTTAACACCAATGTAAAGGGCCATTTTTTTACGTTACAGAAATTGCTTCCGTACCTGGCAAACGGGGCATCGGTACTGTTCACTTCCTCAACTGTAGCAACAGCCTCAAACCTGGGCGCAAGCGTATACTCGGCAACCAAGGGCGCGTTAAATAAAATTGCACAGATAGCGGCAAACGAACTAGCCGAAAAAAAGATCCGCGTTAACATCGTTAGCCCCGGCCCGGTACAAACACCAGGGTTAGAAAACGCCCTACCAACAGAAGCTAAGGCCCATTTAGCAACTGCTACCGCATTGCAACGATTAGGCCAAGCCGATGAAATTGCAAAAACGGTATTGTTCCTGGCGTCTGATGATGCAAGCTTTATTACAGGTACCGAATTAGTGGCCGATGGCGGCTATCTCAACTACGGGTTGAAATAAATGGTAAAAACATAATGCTGTAGTTGTAACAGTAGTCCAAAATATGCACAGCAAAAAGCCCTTCAAAGTACATTTTACTTTGAAGGGCTTTTTATTTAGATAAAAAGCCAAACTTAACGGAGTAATATCTGTTACCTATGCAATAAATAATATTAATAAGCTGGTTTTTAATATTTTAATTAATTTTTCACCTAGCATTTACATTGCATTTTGCATGTAATTATAAATTAATTATTCCTGATGATTGTAACTAATATTATACTTATTGCAACATCTAACCTTACATAATGCCTACCAGTTACAACGAATTTTTTCAACAGTTAAGTGTTGGTACAATCACTCAAAACATCGGCTTCTATTCATTAATAGGTTTTATGTTCTTAGTTATTTTATTTCAGCGATCTGTTCTTGATAAAAGAAAAAACAATAACTGACACTTGTAACAAAATTATGTGTTTGCCTTTGCCAGCGGGTAAAGCGTCCGTTTCAAAGTTGCGATCTTTAATTTTCGTGATGATTATTTGGTGATGCCCGCGCACCCATACCATTTATGGCAGCCAGTAAAATAAACATCAATTAACCGATATTCCCAATCGGCTTGTTATCTTAGGTCGGGTTTTCAACTTACTCACTACGCCGGATCTTCGCATCTTCCGGGTTCACTTCGGTTTCCTCCTTTGAGGGTGCCGAACCTTCCAGCTTTTCCTGCACCTTATCTTTTTCTGCATCCACCCTATCCGTTTGTGTATCGATAATATCATCCGGGCCGGTTTGTGATTCTATGGGGTCTTGTTCGTTTGCTGTATTCATGACGTAAACCGTACAATTTGCATACCAAACCATTAACCATCCGGAAACGCTGTAACGCTAAAATGAAGCTGGTGAGAAGTTTTATGAAGCTTTGTCAAAGGCACCGGCCTCCAAAAGTACCGAAGAATTTCAGCACAAGACGGGCCGTAATTTGGATATCGCGTTAATTCCAAGGCAGCGGTATTGGCGACTAATCAGGCGGCATTTCGCATCAATGCTCCGTTGATAATTATTGCTGCATTACAACCGGCCCTGCTCGTCTGATGAAGGATTAGCGGTATAACCGACCACCAGGTGTATCTTTTCATCCAGTTCGATTACTGCTTTTTCCATCATTACCAGCTCCTCTATGCCGGCAACACGCTCATCGCTTTTTAAAAGATTCATTAAACCGATAATGGATGCCACCGGCCTGCGCAGTTCATGCGACTGAATAAAGGCGATCTCGCGCAAGGATCTATTTTGCGCAGTAACGGTTTCTTCATGTTCCACCCGCGCTGTCACATCCGTAGAATTTACAGAAACACCGATGATCTCGCCATCGGTATTAAAAGCGGGCTCATATTTGATCAGCCACCAGATCTGCCGGTCAGCGTAATTGATCTTTCTTTGCTCAAAGGCAGCTGTTCCTTTCAGCGCCTTTAAGTAGTTGTTATAAAATTCATTTTTAAAATCAGGGTTCAGGTACCGGCCCATGTCGTTACCCCTTACCAAATGCCTGTTATAAGCCATAGCGATCATTCTTTCTATCGCTTTATTGAAAGCCAGCACTTCGAAATCCTTCCCCAATAACAAATGGCAATCAATGGAACTCTCGAAAAACGAGCGCAGCTCGATCTCTGAACGTTTAGCGGCGATAAACTGATCTTTAAGTACCGTAATACTGCTCTCAAATTCAAGCAGCTGTATCACCTGTTTTGACAAAGCAGCCAGCATTTGCTGCTGAAGGTCGTTCAACGCTTTCGGCAACTGGTCAATTACGCACAGGCTGCCCAGGTTCAAACCATCCCGGGTGGTCAGCGGCGAGCCCGCATAAAAACGGATGTTGGGGTCACCGGTAACCAGCGGATTAGCGGCAAACCGCTCATCCAGCTGCGCGTCCGGTACCAACATGACCTGGTCCTTTTCGATAACATGATTGCAAAATGCGTCTGCCCTGGAAGTTGTTTCGTACTTAAAACCTACTTTGAATTTAATGAACTGCGTATCGGCATCAATCAGCGTGATCAATGCTGTAGGCGTACCACAGATCCTGGCAGCCAGTTCTACTATTTCCTGCAGTTCTTTTTCTTTACTGATCTCCAGCTTCAGAAAGCGGTTTACAGCCGCGATACGTTCCAGTTCTCTTAAGGGCATTGATTTTGTTTATGTGCTTATACGGATCAGATCGTTCGCCGGTTTGCTTAGCCGTTGACGCCCGGCAAACTGTATCAAGGTAATAGCAATATAGTGATTCAATTTGTTCCCGGTGGAGCGATTTAAAAAAAATCTTTAACAAAGGGTATGCCGGTGCACCGGCCTTATCGATAGGATCGACTCTTCGTCGAATTACGCCCAAAAAATCAGTGTTGAAATCCGGCATGTGTGGATCCGGTAACATTCGGTGCGGAGAATTTTTCCTGTGCGGATAAGTTTTCTTTATGGTAACCGACTTATCCCTGCCGCCGATGCTATGAATAGTGTTCCGAAAAAGCGCCTAACGCAAGCAGGCAGCCCGTTAGGACTGCCTGCTTGCGTTAATTTAGTCACAATCAATACCCGGGATTTTGCTTTAAAGCGGATGCCCCACCTGCCGCGCTCAAATCAATTTGTCGTTGAGGGATGGGATAATATTCGTTTTTACCGGATATAAAACGTCCGCCCCTTACGTCTGCAGTGAACTTGCCCTGGTATGTGAAGTACGCGTTTAACTCGGTAGCGGCAGTACCCCACCTAACCAGGTCAAAAAAGCGGTGACCTTCCAGCGCAAGCTCTATTTTGCGTTCATAGTAAATCGCCTTTAAGGCCAGGCCGGTACTGCTAAAATAACCGCTCGGATAAGTGCTCACCTTATAGTTAGCCGCCGGCGTGCTCGAAAATCCCGCCGTTGGCTTACTTGGGTCTTTATATTTATACACAAAGCCTACAGGCTTAGCCGCCCGTTCTCTAACTAAATTGACCAGTTCAAGGGCCCGCTGCAAACCACCGGTCTGTGCCTCAGCTTCAGCGGCCATTAGCAACACGTCAGCAAAACGGATGATATTATTATTAATTCCAGAGCCCGGAGCCCATGAAAGCATGTCACCTTCGGTATCTTGTGTGGCCTGGCCAAATACCATTTTGATGGGTGAGTACGGGCCGGCATAAGACTGGTTTCTTACCCAATCGTTGCCCGGATGGTTACCCCAGTCGAGGTATGGTATACCACGGCGACCGGTAGTCCAGTCCAAACGCGGGTCTATAGTATCTTCATCAGGTGTAAACGGTTGATCCGATGTAATACCCATATCATTTTTGATCGGATGATCATTGTACGTATCTAAATAAGGCAAACCGGCAGCATCCGTACGGAAATGATTGACCAGGTCAATCGACGGCTGGTAAAAACCGCAGCAGCTGAACGGGCTACCCGTGCCATACGGGAAATTAAGCATATCGCCGTTGTTGGCGTTTGACGGCCCCCCGGGATCTGCATTCGCAGCGGCCTGTACCGCAAAAACGGACTCGGCGCTATTGTTGGTAGCCGCCCGGAAATTATCCTCGAACCGGTCATTCAGCGCGTATTTCGCGCCGGAAGCAGTGGTGCCCTCATTAATTACTGTTTCGAAAAGGTCACGCGCTTCGGCAAATTTATGCTGGTACAAATATGCTTTAGCAAGATACGCCCCTGCCGCCCATTTGTTGACCCGGCCTGCATTTTCTTGTTCACCCAGCATATTTTCATAGGCAAATTTAAAGTCATCCTCTATCTTAGGCCATAGGTCTGTATTATTAGGCTGATTAAAATCGGTGGTGTTTTCGTCGATGTAAGGCGTATTATTAAACATCTTTTTCAGATCGAAGTAATAGTGGGCGCGTAAAAAACGTGCCTGACCCAAGAGGTTACCTTTTTCTTCCGGGGAATAACCGGTTACTTTGCCAATGGTCCTGATCACCGCGTTACACCGGGATATACCTTCGTAATCCGCTTTCCACTTACTATTGAAAAAACCGTTAGTTGCGTCACTGTTAAATTTCTGGATCAGCTCTATAGGAGTTTGATCGCCGGGATCGCTGCCCTTGTTGGCATCGCCGCCGGCTACCCCGCCATAGATCCAGTTATCGGGCGATGCTTCCCAGGCGCCGCCGCCGCCAATGGCCGCATCGCCGCCCTGCTGCCCGTCGAGTGCCGCATAAGCGCCGATGAGGAGTTGATTAACACCCGCTTTTGAATTTAGCAGCGGGGTTTCCAGCGAGCCCGTTAATGGTTTCTCTAAATATTTTTGACATGAGCTGAATGCCAATGCACCCGCCATGGTGATAATGATCAAAGTTTTTGTTTTCATCTTTAATTTTTTACAATTACAAACTTGCTATAATGAAAAGTTTACACCGATAAGGAAAGTACGCGGGCTCGCGTAAGTGCCCTCGTCTATCCCGAAATTAAGTACACCGCCGTTAAGCTCGGGGTCAGTACCTGTATACCCGGTTATGGTAAACAGATTGGTCGCCGATGCGTATACCCTTAGTTTCTGTATACCCGATTTTTTGGACATATTAAAGGTGTAACCGATCTGAGCGTTACGGGCACGTAAATAAGTGCCGTTTTCCACAAAGTACGAGTTGGGGGTGGAACCGCTGCTAACCGAGGCATCCAACTCCTGGATAGGTGCTTTAGCATTATGGTTTTCAGGTGTCCATGAATCGTATAAAGCGGTTTTGCTTTTCGCGGTCTCAAATGAAGAATAGAAATCTCTCCAGTATTTTACATTATTCCAGATCTTGCCGCCGAAAGACCCATACAACAGCATGTTAAAATCAAATCTTTTATAGGTAAATCCAAGGTTCAAGCCAGCGGTAAAATCAGGGTTAGGGTCGCCGATGAAGGTCCTATCGGCATCATTGATTACACCGTCGCCGTTAACATCCGCGTAGCGGAAACGGCCCGGTTTTACGTCTGTCTGGTACACCGCGTCAGGGTTGCCCGTCGCGGCCTGTACCTTTGCATTCGCGGCATCGATCTCCGCCTGGGAGTTCCAGAAACCTGCTGTTTGATAACCATAGAACTGGCCGATGGAATGCCCAACTTCGTTCCTGACCATATTGACGTCAAAACGGCGTGCGATGTCCGAGTAAAAGTAAGTGGCGCTATTTGATACCTTGGTGATTTTATTACTGTAGGTAGTAACCGACAAGGTGGAATTAAAGCTAAAATCATTATTTACTTTAAAGTTACCGGTCACTGAAATATCCAGACCGTCCGTCTTCATTTGCGCGATGTTTACAAATGGCACAGTACCATTTCCTTCGGTACCCAAATGTTCGGGGTTAAAAAGAAGGTCTTTGATGTCTTTACGGTAATAATCGGCAGTTATGGATAATTTATCGCCAAAGAGCGTCGCGTCGAAACCGATATTGCTGTTGATATCCTTTTCCCATTTGGCTTCGGGGTTGCCGATATGCTGCTGGTAAAAACCGGGGACTATGGTAGTGCCACCGCCTATTGGGTAGTAAGACTGTCCTATACTGCTGCCGTATGTATTGTAGGCGTTATCCGGCGTGAGGTTGAGTTGGTTACCCATGATGCCCCAGCCGCCGCGGATCTTCAGATCAGACAGCCAGCTGACAGATTTTAAAAAGGCCTCCTGAGAAAGGCGCCAGCCTGCACTGAATGCAGGGAAATAGCCATACTGGTGGTCCTTAGCGAATTGGGAAGAACCATCACGGCGAATGGTCGCGTTGAACAGGTATTTCCCGTCGTATGTATAATCTAAACGTGCGAATTGCGATAGTATAGCATAGGAACTATGCGACCCATAGTTACTTGAACCATTTGCCGACCCTGTGTTCAGGTTAACGTAGTTAGGGTCAAATGTGAAATAATCCTGCCTCGTTGCCCCCAGGCTACTTTCGTAACTCTCAAAGGCTTCTACACCTGCTACAACTTTAATATCATGTTTATTCAGTTTTTTATGGTAGCTCAGGCTGTTGGTCCAGGTATAGTTCCAGTTACTGTAAGAATCTTCCCCGTACCCGTTTGTCTGAGAATTTTCTTTACTCTCGTAAGTTGGATAATTAAAGTAATGCGAGTTGCCGTTACTGATATCACCGCCAAAAGTACTGCGAAAAGTAAAGTCGTTAAGAAAATCAGCCTCGGCGTACACATTACCAAAAAGCCGGTAACCAACGTCGCCATTTACTTTAGAACGTTGCTGTATCGCAACCGGGTTGTTGGCATCGCCTAAACCGGAACCGTAACTACCTGCATAATTACCGGCAATATCGTATACAGGGATAATAGGCTGTTGCCTTATTGCCATCGTGATCACGCCATCAGGGTTATTACCGCCTACTTTGGGGTTTTTGGTTACCGAATAAGCAAGGTTTTCTCCCACCCTTACATGTTTATTGATATTGAAATTGGTGTTAGCCCTTAACGTATAACGTTTCTGATAGGTCTCTATCAATGTTCCCTGCTGATTAAAATAATTGGCCGATATGAGATAGTTACCCTGGTCGCTGCCACCGCTAATAGCTACGTTGTGGCTGGTGATGGGCGCGCTTTTAAAAATCTCGTGATACCAGTCGGTGCCGGCTTTGTTCGCCTTCGTGATCCGGTAAAAGCTGTTAAAATCGTCTCCGCTGGTATAATAGGGATTGACGTAGTAAAGCGATGGGTCTACCTTTGGGTCACCTGCTTTGGTTCCTGCCGGCACAATATAATCTGGCAAGGTATAACTTGAGGCCGTTCCGCTGGGGTTATATTGCTCGTCCGTAAAATCCGTAATGCCCGAATTGGTCTGCGCCAGGTGTTTTAAATCGGCCATTTCCTGCGGGTTCAGCGTATGCCAAACATTACCGCTTTTAGGAACCTGTGTTCCGTAATACGCGTCGTATTGGATATTTACCTTACCCTTACCCCTCTTTGTGGTAATAATGATCACACCATTTGCCGCCCGGGCACCATATATCGAAGCCGAACTAGCATCCTTTAGGATTTGGAAGCTTTCCACATCATTAGGATTTAAGGTACTTGCATCCTGCGTTGGGATACCGTCAATTACATACAAAGGTGTATTGTTGCCAAAAGTATTAAAGCCCCTAATGCGTACCTGCGGTTCTTCGCCCGGCTGGCCCGATCCGATCACCGTTACGCCCGATGCCTGCCCCTGTAACTGCGAGTTTACAGACGATGAAGCGGTTTTATTCAGGTTTTTAACATCAACGACAGAAACCGCTCCCGTCAGGTCTTTTTTACGTTGTGTAGTATAACCTACTACCACAACTTCTGTTAGTGATTTAGATTCGTCGGCAAGCTGTACGTTGATTGTTGTGCGGCCGTTAACAGGTACGGTCTGCGTTGTAAAGCCTACAAAACTAAACTCGAGCAAACCGGTACCGTCAGGTAGTGTAAGGCTATATTTACCATTAACATCGGTAGTTACACCGAGCGAGCTGCCTTTTAGCTTTACACTTACGCCGGGTAAGGTTTGTCCTGCTGCATCAGTTACCGTACCGGTAACGATCAGCACGTTGTTGGATCTATCGCCTGCAGGTTTTATCACAACGACATTATCCATGACCTGGAAGGTCAGCGCCTGGTTTTGCAATACGATTTTCATGATGTCATCAATGGTGGCATCTTTTGCTACAACCTGAATTTTCTTGTCCTCGTTTACCTGATCCAGGCGATAGAAAATGCTATACGTGCTGTATTTTTCGATCTGTTTAAACATTTGCTTAACGGAAATATTATTTTCGTTAAAACTGAAGACCTTTTGAGCATAAGCCGCAGCATGTATTTGCATGATCCCGGTGAGGAGCAAAACTGTTACAAGCTTCATAATTTTGAGCGTTTTTTGCCAGACAGCAGAAGCAGTCACAGCTTTTCTGTAAAATTTAATCATAGATTTGTGTTAGTTAATTAGTTAATACAATGCTTCCCCAAGCGTTAGGGTATTAGCTATTAATTCATTTGTTAAGCGCCCGGATTGTTAGCGCAATCCGGGTTTTCTTTTGCGGTTTATCCCATATTATTTCAAGTTTAACTGTTTACTTAATTTTTTTCCTTTTTGATCGTTATCAGGCCATCCCGGGAGACCGAGTAAGTTATAGGTGTATTTTGTTTGATGATACCGAGCACGCTGCCTATCGTTTTTACGTTCTTAAAGTTGCCTGTGTAACGAATATGCTGTAACGTACTGTCAGCAATATCGATTCTCACATTATAGCGACGTTCCAGAACACGCGCAATATCATCCATCGTATTGTTGTCAAATACAAGCAGGTCATCTTTCCAGCCAATATATTTCTCTTCCGAATCGCTGGAAAACTGCGTAATTTGTATATCGTTATAGTTTTTTGCAGCCGCATTGTTAAATCCTGTCAAATCGTGCGCATTATGATCTTTACCCCTTTTCCAGATACGGAGGGTTTGTTTTTGCTTAATGTAAATGCGGTTGGTTGCGTTGTCTTTTTGCGCCTTATCTTCTATAGATACTTCACCATTCACAACTGATGTTTCAAAGAATGGATCGTTAGGATAGGCTTTGAGATTAAACCGGGTTCCAATATCTCTGATGATGTAATTCTTAGTATGCACCATAAAGGGAATATCTTTTTTGCTATGCGCAATATCAAAATAGCCTTCCCCCTCCAGGTAAACGGTGCGCGTTGTCCGCCCAAAATCCGATCCATATTTAAGAACCGATCCTGAATTAAGCCAAACCACAGTTCCGTCGGTCAAAGTTATCTTTGTTATTTTGCCGGGCGCTGCAGCCAAACGATTGAGTGAGGCGTTAGGCATTGGCCTGTAAAGCCATAAAACAGTAAGCACAACAAATAAAGCAACTATAGTTGAAGTAAAAATGGTCCACTTTTTAGATCTGTGGACTTCAGGTACCTGATAGCTGGTCCTTTTTATAAATAATTCATATGCTTTATCGGTATCAATTACTTCATCAGCATTTATTGATAAACTATTGTGCCATGTTTCATACAATTCGGCAAAGAACTGTTCATTTTCCGGATGGGCTTTCACCCAATTCTTAACCAGAACAGTTTCCTTTTCCGTTGTTTCGCCGGTAATGTATTTTACCAGCAGTGTTATAATTTCTTCGTTGTCATTCATTAATACGACTAAGACAACTTTAAATTAAAATACCCTCAATCATTGTTGCATTTTTAACGTTTATAGGTTTTTTTATACCTCTTTTACATAAGATGAGTTTATAATTTAATATTTTGATAAAATTATTTTAATAAACCCTTGCACACCGCGTTCAAATGATTTAACTTGTTAAAGTATTTTAAAAAGTAGCGCACCTTAATATTTTTGTTGTGGAGGATAGGATATTACTAAACAGGCTTTGCCAGGGCGATAGCAGCGCCTACCAAATACTCTTTAAATATTATTATCCAAAACTGACCCTTTTTGCCAACAGGTTTGTTAATGACATGATGGCTGCCGAAGAAATTACCGGGGAAGTATTTATTGTTCTTTGGGAAAAGCGGGAACAGTTAAGTGAAACTACATCTTTGAATGCCTATTTGTATAAAAGCATACAGAATAAGTGCCTCAATTATATCAAGCATCAAAAAGTTGAGAACCTATATTTTAACTACCTGCAAAAAAATAACTTACTGGACGCCTGCGCTGATGAAATTGAAAATGGGTTTAATGATAAAGAACTCGCCCGGCAGATAAAAAGTGCTGTCGAAAGCCTTCCGGAGAAATGTCGGCAGGTATTCATCATGAGCCGATATGAAGATATGAAGTACAAAGACATCGCTCTGAAACTTGATATTTCGGTTAAAACGGTAGAAAGGCATATGGGAATTGCACTGGAACGGCTAAGAAAGATCTTGAAATACGTCTCTTATCAAAATTAAGAAGCGCCTTTCAGTTGCCTGGGCATCAGGTTACAAAAGGCAAATCCATCCAGAGGTGTTCAGTTAAGTGTCAGAACTTGGCTTTAGAAAAGGGGTATTGAAGGGATAATTAACAAAAAAACCCTTTAAACAAGTAGTTTAGAGGGTTTTTATGCACCATTATTGATGCCTGAGTGATCCCATTAGGATTCGAACCTAAGACCTACAGATTAGAAATCTGTTGCTCTATCCAGCTGAGCTATGAGACCATCGCGTGTTTTTCGCGGTGCAAATATGCTAAAAATGGTTTGAAAAGGCAATAGCTAAATTCAAATCAATACATCTGCCTCAGAGCCTTCGATATTACAGGAATTATAAATACTTATCTCCAAAGAATCAAAATTACTTGAGCCGTTATTCGCAGTGTGTTATATCGGTGCATCATTATTAAATATATTTTATTGTCACAAAAAACACCACCCATTATTTTTTGTTAAAATATTACATATAATTGCATTCAGTTATAAACCTGTACTGAACTAATAACGCGGTGCTTTATATGTATAACTGACACGTAATTTTTTTTGTATTAACTTATTAATTAGAGCTTCTATTTAAATTTATTTTTTGGTAAAAACGTTAAGTATCGTACACATATACAAATATTTAACTTTGTATTTACAACGATTTTACTTTTTAAAACTAGGAAGTGTTTTTTTTACAATAAGTTAATCATACTTTTAACCAATTTTTTTTTCTAAAACTTATTTTATGATCATAATTGCTGACGGTGGCTCCACCAAAACAAACTGGTGTTTAGTTACCGAAGATGGTAAAAAGGTGTATTTTAACACCGAGGGCTACAACCCATATTTTTCAGGCACAGATTACATCATTCAATCGTTGAACGAGAGCCTGCCTACCGATCTTGAAAAAGACAACATTACCGAGGTGAATTATTACGGCGCAGGCTGTTCTACCCCCGAAATGCGAAAGGTGGTAGAGGATGCCATGTCGGCAGTTTTCACAAAATCTAAAGTTAACATTGGCCACGATCTGCTTGCTGCCGCACGCGCTTTGCTTGGCAACAACGAGGGTTTTGCCGCCATTTTAGGTACAGGTACAAACACCTGCCTTTACAACGGTAAAGAAGTAACCAACAATATCGACTCGGGCGCTTACATCCTTGGCGATGAAGGCAGCGGTTGCCATATTGGTAAAAAATTATTAGTTGATTACCTGCGTGGTTATATGCCCGAGGCTGTACGTAAAAACTTTTGGGATACCTTTAAACTCACGCCCGATGACATTAACGAAATTGTTTACACACAACCACGTGCAAACCGTTTCTGCGCAAGCTTCAGCAAGTTTGTTTATGACAACATTGTAAATATCGAATACTCACGTAATTTGGTACGTACCTCGTTCGAGGATTTCTTTAAAAACCTGGTTACACACTATCCCGATTATCAAAAATATACCTTTAACTGCATAGGTTCTGTTGGTTACAACTTCCGCAATGTGCTGGAAGAAGTTTGTACCGAAAACGGCATGACGGTTGGTAACATCATCCGCTCACCTATAGACAACCTGGTTAAATATCACTTAGAATTGGCGCCAAGCCAGCTTTAAGAGAGCTAAAAGCCGAAAGTCTAAAGCAAAAAGCTTTTTAAAAACAAAACCCTGAACGATTGACTCGTTCAGGGTTTTTTATGCTTTAAGGTTTTCGCTTTCGGCTTTGGTCTTTTAGCTTTCAGCTTATTTATCCAAATTCAAATCGTTCTGGAATATCTTGGTGTACTTTCTACGGTCGAATTTATAAAGCTTGGCGGCACGGTACGAAACACCTTTCTGCTTCTCGTCCAGCTCTTTCAAAAAGCCGTAGCTCAGCATTTTTTTGCGGAAATTACGCTTGTCCAGCTTTTTATTTAGCACAGCCTCGTAAAGCGATTGCAGTTGGGTAAGTGTAAATTTCTCGGGCAACAATTCAAAGGCAATAGGCTGGTAATTTAGCCTGCGGCGAATCTTGTTAAACCCTGTCTCGAAGATCTCGGTATGGTCAAACGCAAGTTTTGGCAGTTCGTTTACAGGGTGCCAAAAAGCACTCTTGGCATATTGTGTAACCGGTTTTACTTCTTTTTGGCCATTAATACGTATCAACGCATAGTAGGCAACAGTAATTACCCGGCCTTGCGGGTGGCGGTTAACCTCGCCAAAGGTATGAAACTGCTGCATGTGCAGGTCGCGCAGGCCGGTCAGCTCATATAATATACGCTCGGCAGCGTCGTCAATACTCTCATCTTGCTCAACAATATATCCGGGCAGGGCAAGCCAATCCTTAAAAGGCTCTTCGTTTCGTTCTATAAGTAATATCTTTAGCTCACCAGCTTCAAAACCAAATATGACACAGTCTATAGAAAAAACTGAGTTAAATGTAGGTAACTTTACTTCCAAGGGAAAAATGTATTTAGGTTAATTGTGCTTAAATATATTGCTAAATTTTTAATGTAAAAATAAATAAATAAATTTAATGGTGTAAATTTGACACACTATATTCGCACCTACAAATTTACCTAAGTAAATAATGCAAAAAATTTCTAAGATAGCAGTTCTTACTTCGGGCGGCGATGCACCAGGCATGAACCCCTGTATAAGGGCTGTTGTACGTACCGCAATATATAACGGCCTGCAGGTTGCAGGTATACGCCAGGGCTACCAGGGCCTTATTGACAATAATATGTACGATATGAACACCCGCTCGGTTAGTAATATTCTAAACCTTGGTGGTACCATACTTAAAACAGCACGTTGTTTGCCTTTTCGTACCGATGAAGGTATGGAGTTAGCTTACCAAAATGCAAAAGCCGCGGGCATAGATGGGCTTGTGGTTATTGGCGGCGATGGCACTTTTACAGGCGCGCTGCGTTTCTCAAAAAAATACCCCGATATAGCCGTTATTGGCGTACCGGGCACTATTGATAATGACCTTTATGGATCTACCTATACTTTAGGGTTTGATACCGCCACCAATACCGTTATTGAAGCTATTGACAAAATTCGCGATACCGCGGATGCGCATGACCGACTTTTCTTTATAGAAGTTATGGGCCGCGATTCGGGCGCTATTGCCCTGCGTGCGGGTATTTCTTGTGGTGCCGAGGCTATTTTACTGCCCGAGCGCGATACCGCTATTGAGCACCTTATTGAGAACCTTAAGGCCGGCCAGTACAACAAAAAGTCATCCAGCATTGTTATTGTAGCTGAGGGCGATAAGAGCGGCGGCGCTTATGACCTTGCCGAGGTTGTTAGGAAACAGATAAAGTTTTACGATATAAAAGTTACTATATTAGGCCACTTGCAACGCGGCGGCAGCCCTTCGGCATTTGACCGTATTTTGGGCAGCCGTTTAGGTTTTGCAGCTGTTAATGCCATGATTAGTGGCGAAACACAAAAAATGGTTGGGCTTGAAGCCAACCACATAAAATTAACAAGCCTTGAAGAGGCCTTAACCCAGCATCAGTTTAAGTTAGAAGACGACCTGATGCAGATGGCAGATATATTATCAATTTAATGATTGCAGTTGTTTATAGTGGATCTAATAATGCCGGCTGGCGATTAGCCGAGAAGGGAAGAACGGTTGCCTCGTTCAATACCAACGCTATAAATCCCTATTTTAACGACGAAAAATATATCACCCAAATCTTAAACAAAAACATAAACCTTATACACCACGCCGAAGGAATAAAACGTATTTACTTTTTTGGCGCGGGCGCCTCGTCTGACGAGTTGAAGCAGGTTGTGCACAACGCGTTCGCCGCATTTTTTAAATTCGCCAAAATTACCGTTGGGCACGATATTGAGGCCGCCGCTATTGCCTGCTGCCGAAACACGCCGGGCATTGTAAGCATCTGCGCAAGCGGAAGCAACGCCGCCTGGTACGATGGCAAAAAGGTTACACCCAACAATTACGGTTTAGGATATATACTTGCCGACGAAGGATCTGGCAACTGGCTGGGCAGGCAGCTTATAAAAGGTTTTATGAACGAGACCCTGCCGGCAAACATCCGCAAAAAGTTTGTGCAGAAGTATGATGCCGACCGTAAAACATTGCTTGAAAAAGTGTATCGCCAAAAACAGCCGGCTTTGTTCCTGAGCTCATTCAGCGATTTTTTTCTGGAAAATAAACAAGACCCTTATATAAAAAACGTTATAACTACAGGCTTTAGCAAACTAATACAAACTTACCTGGTACCTCTGCATAAACAGCACCCGGAAGCTTCTGTACACTTTGCCGGATCGGTAGCTGCCAACTTTCAGGATTATCTTTACGAGACAGCCGAAGGCACCGGCATTACCATAGCGGATATTATAAAAGAACCCATAAACCATTTATTGACGTATTATTCAAACAAAAATTAGAAAATCATGAAAATAGGAATCAACGGCTTTGGCCGTATCGGTCGCTTAGCTTTTAGGGCCGCAATTGAAAGACCAGATGTTGAAGTTGTAGGTATTAACGATTTAGTTGAGCCTGATTACATGGCTTACATGTTAAAATACGACTCTACCCACGGCCAGTTCAAAGGCACCATAGCTGTAGAAGGCGGCCATTTGGTAGTAAACGGTAAAACCATCCGCGTAACTGCCGAAAAAGACCCTGCAAACCTAAAATGGAATGAAGTAGGTGCAGAAGTTATTATCGAGTCTACCGGCTTATTCTTAACTATCGAAACCGCACAAAAACATATTGATGCCGGCGCAAAAAAAGTGGTTATGAGCGCACCTGCAAAGGATGATACCCCTACATTTGTAATGGGTGTAAACCACAAACTTTTAAAAGCTGATCAGACCATCGTTTCAAACGCGTCATGTACTACCAACTGTTTAGCTCCTATAGCTAAGGTATTAGATGATAAATTTGGTATCGAAGAAGGTTTGATGACTACTGTACACGCGGTTACAGCTACTCAAAAAACAGTTGATGGCCCGTCTGCAAAAGACTGGAGAGGTGGCCGTGGCGCTTACCAAAACATCATCCCTTCATCAACAGGTGCTGCTAAAGCGGTTGGTTTAGTTTTGCCTCAGTTAAAAGGTAAATTAACAGGTATGTCGTTCCGTGTTCCGGTTGCCGACGTTTCTGTAGTTGACTTAGTAGTACGTTTAAAAACCCCAACTTCATACGAAGGCATTAAAGCAGCTATGAAAGAAGCATCAGAAGGCGAACTTAAAGGTATTTTAGGTTACACCGAAGATGAAGTTGTATCTGAAGACTTTAAAGGTGATGCACGCACATCAATTTTTGATGCTAAAGCTGGTATCGCTTTGAATGACAACTTTGTTAAAGTTGTATCATGGTACGATAACGAGTGGGGTTACTCAAACAAACTGATCGACTTAGTTCAGGAAATTGGCAAACTGTAAGTTTAGCTAAACCCTAATATAAAAACCCTCCCGGCTATTGTTGGGAGGGTTTTTTGTTGTTAAGCTATTATTTGGCCTCTCAACTACAATTATTACCTTTAAGCAAATCTTTTTTATGAAAAAACTATTTACGCGGTGTTTAATGTTAGCGCTGTTTAGCGTGTGCCATAGTGCTGTTGCCCAGCACAAAGCTTTTGTAGATGTGGCCGGCCTTGATCCCGCTACTAAACCGGGCGACAACTTTTTCAGGTACGTTAACGGGCGCTGGTATGATACCGTTAAGATAGCCAACGACCAGGCAGGTGTTGGTTCTTACTCATTTTTGAATATCCCGCAAAAACGCTTGCTGCAAAATATTTTGGATAGCGTTTCAAAAGCTAAGAATACCACCGGCAGCGTTGAGCAAAAGGTAGGCGATTTTTACGCTTCGGGGATGGACATGGCAACCATTAACCGCAGAGGGTACGAGCCCGTTAAAGCTATACTGGCGCGTATTAATGCAATAAACAACGTGCCTGCACTCCTTAAATTTGTAGCCGTTGAAATGGCATCGGGCAATCGCTCCATCATCAGCTTCGGCATATCGCCTGATAATAAAAACAGCTCCATCAATATTGCGCACGTATACCAGGGCGGTATCGGTTTACCGGAAAAAGGTTATTATTTTAAAACAGACTCAGCTACCTTACAGGTTCAAAAGGCTTATAAAACTTATTTAAGTACTTTATTCCAACTAACCGGTAGTACCCGTGCTGCAGCTAACAAGAGTGCAGATATAGCTTACAGCATCGAAAAGCAATTGGCCCAGGGCAGCAAAACCAATGTGGAATTAAGGGATATTAACGCTAATTTCAACAAGGTGGCGGTAGCAGCTATCTCAAAAAAGCAACCGAATTTAGGCTGGGCCATTATGCTTGCAACCTTACGCGCTAAAACAGATTCAATTGATATGGCGCAACCTGCTTATTATGATAAGTTGAATACTATGTTAAAGTCTGTTAGCATCGCCAACTGGAATGCCTATTTAAAAGCTGCTACGCTTCAAAACTACGCCGACAGGCTTAGTCAGCCATTTGTTAACGCGTCGTTTGCGTTCAACAAGGTATTGTCGGGAGAGGATACACAAAAGCCCCGCCGGCAGATCATGACCGCAAATGTAGATAATCTTTTAGGCCAGGCGTTGGGGCAGCTTTATGTAAAGCGATATTTTAATGAAGATGCCAAAAAGCGTGTACTTGCTTTGGTTAACAATTTGCAAAAGGCGTTTGAGAACAGGATAAACCAGTTAGACTGGATGAGCGACAGTACAAAGATAAAGGCTATAGAGAAGCTGTACACATTTACAAAAAAGATAGGTTACCCGGATAAATGGCGCGATTACAACCAAGTGCAGATAAGCCGGACCAAATTTTTTGAGAATGTATTGTCGCTAAATAAAAATGATTACCGTTATGAGCTGGCAAAGCTGAATAAGCCCGTTGATAAAACAGAGTGGGGAACAACGCCATCAACGGTAACAGCCTATTACAACCCGCCTGTTAACGAAATTGTGTTCCCTGCGGGCATCCTGCAATACCCTTACTTTGATTTTGCTGCTGATGATGCCATTAACTACGGCGGCATAGGAATGGTGATAGGCCATGAAATGACGCATGCTTTTGACGACCAGGGCGCCCAGTTTGACAAGGACGGCAATGTAAAAAACTGGTGGACCGCAGAAGATTTGCGCAAGTTTAAAGCAAAAACCACCCAACTTTCTAACCTGTATAGCTCATTTACCGTTTTAGATACGGTGCATATTAAGGGGCCGTTAACATTAGGCGAAAATACCGCAGATAACGGTGGCGTTGCCATAGCTTACGATGCCTTTAAAATGACTGAACAAGGCAAAAGCAGTAACAAAATAGATGGCTTTACGCCCGACCAGCGCTTCTTCCTGTCGATAGCCAGAATTTGGCGGGTCAAAACAAGGGATGCCTTTTTGCGCACCTATGTAAATACTAATCCGCACTCGCCGGCCATGTGGCGGGTAAACGGTCCGCTGATGAACTTTGCTCCTTTTTACAAGGCCTTTGATATTAAACCCGGTGATAAAAATTATAAAGCCGAGAACGAACGGGTACGGATCTGGTAGTTTTTGCATAAAATAGTATTGATGAAAGCCCTCAAAACAAATTGTTATGAGGGCTTTCGTTTTCAATATTAATACCTTGTTCAAACATTCTAACCTATTCTCGGCTTATTATCTTACCTATGAAAGATCTCGCCCAACGCTTTAAGATAAGCAACACCAAAAATTTCAAACTAAAGGATTTTGATACCGATGACAGCGCGGGTTATGATAAGGATAATGCCGAAGAATTATTGGCCCAATTGGTTGAAGAAACAGCGAAACTGCAAAACCAGCTTTATGCGGCAAACGGCCAATCCCTGCTCGTTATTTTTCAGGCGATGGATGCCGCGGGTAAGGACAGCGCTATTGCGCACACTATGTCGGGGCTAAACCCGCAGGGTTGCCAGGTGTACAGTTTTAAGCAGCCTACCAGTGAAGATTACGAGCACAATTTTTTATGGCGGCACTATAAAGCCTTGCCCGAGCGTGGCCGCATAGGTATACACAACCGTTCGCATTACGAAAATGTGCTGGTTACCAAAGTACACCCTGAGTTTATTTTAAAAGAAAATATCCCCAACATTACCAAGGTAGATGACATAGGTAAAAAGTTTTGGGAGCAGCGCTACGAAAGTATCCGTGATTTTGAAAAACACCTGAGCGGAAACGGGATGGTTATCGTAAAATTCTTTCTCCACCTGTCAAAAGACGAGCAAAAGAAACGTTTCCTGAAACGGATAGAAGACCCTGAAAAGAACTGGAAATTTGCCTCCGGCGATATAGAAGAACGTGCGCTTTGGGATGATTATATGAAAGCCTACGAAGCCGCCATCATAGAAACCAGCACCGATGCCAGCCCCTGGTATGTAATACCTGCGGATAAAAAATGGTTTACACGGATAGCCATATCAACAATTGTTGTTCAAACTTTAAAAGATATGAAGCTGGAGTTCCCTGTATTACCAAAAGAAGAAATGGAACAGTTGGCTGAAACTAAGAGGATTTTGGAGGAAGAGTAAAAGCAAAAAAGAACGTCATTGCGAGGTACGAAGCAATCTCTACATAGGCAGAGCGGCTCTGTATAGCAAAGAGATTGCTTCGTACCTCGCAATGACGTTAGTTATAACAGAAAATAAGCATTTACCAGGGCGTTACGCCATAGTCACTAAAGTAGCCGGCGGTTGGGCCGTCTTTGTCTATCATGGCGTATTTAACAATTGGTGCTGCGCCATCCTCAACCGTTTTGTAACCCATGTTATTGTTAAAATCGGTTTTGGTATAACCCGGGTTAACGGCATTCACCCTAAAGTTTTTCAACTCATAAGCTAACGCGATGGTATAACCATTTAACGCGCTTTTAGACGGGCCATAAGCGGCGGTCTTAACATCGTAATGCCTCCAGGTCTTATCGGTATGTAAGCCAAGCGAGCCAAGGTCTGATGTTACGTTCACTATCCTTGGGTTTGGTGCGTTTTGCATCAATGGCACAAATGCCTTTGTTACACGCGCAACACCAAATACGTTAACCTCATATACCTGCTTGTAAGTTTCGATAGGCGTTTCTAAAATTGGCTGAGGGATGCTGCCGGGGATACCCGCGTTGTTGATCAGCACATCCAGGTGATCTATCTTTTTTGATATTTCTTCGTATGCTTGTTGTACCGACTCATCGCTAACAACATCAATCACCGTTAATTCAACATCATTCAAGCCTTCGCTGTTCAGTAGCGCCACAGCTTCTTCGCCACGTTGCTTATCGCGGCAGCCCAAAAACACATGGTAGCCTGCGTTTGCCAGTTGGCGGGCGGTTTCCAGGCCAATACCTTTATTGGCTCCGGTTATTAATACTGTCTGTTTTTCCATAAAGCAAAACTACAGTGCTGCAAGTAATATACCGCTGCACATAGCAGGGCATTAACTGTACATTTCACGGATTTGCCGGCGGAACGCCGCGGGAGTACAATCGGTTAAACGTTTAAAGAAACGGTTAAAATAGGCAGCGTCCTCAAACCCCAGCTCATCGGCTATTTGTTTAACGGATAAGTCCGTATGTAAAAGTTTGCGTTTTGCCTCAACCACCAAACGGTTATGAATATGGCTGATGGCCGTTTTACCGCTTTGCTGTTTCACCACATCGTTAAGGTAGCCGGGTGTTAAATTAAGCAGGTTTGCATACGCCGCTACATCATGCAGTTGGGTATGGTTCTCCCCTATCAGCTCCTGAAAGTTTTTAAGCAGGCAATGGTTTTGTGTGATCTTGCTTTCGCCAAATTGTTCGGTATAGATCCTGCTGAGATAGATGATGAGCACCCGCAGCCACGAAGCCAGCATCTGGTTTTGCCAGGCACCGCCGGTTTTATATTCATGAGCCATCTTACGCATTACATCTTCTATGTAGACGATCTCTTCGGCGCTTAAAACTATTTCGTGCGCACCTGCGGGATTTTGGATGATGGGTAACCGGCGCAGCATGCGGTTTTCTTCCAGCAATAAAAACTCTTCGGTAAAACCGGCTATGTAGCCTTTAACCGGTTTGCTTTCTTCCTTTAAATGGATCTGCTGCGGAACGGTGAAATAAAAGTGGCCCGGCTTTATGGTGTATGATGTAAAATCTATCCAATGGCGGCTATCGCCCTGTTCAACAAATGCGAAAAAGTAGTAGTCCTTACGGTGCGGCAGCAGGAAAGCGTCTTCTATGATCACGTCAACGCCGTTAGCCTGGTGCACCTCTATCATGGTAGGTTTGCCGCCGTTTAGCGTAACCAGCGGGTAACTTGGAATAGTATAATTCTCGGTAGCTGTTAAAACGGACATGGTGCAACGGTATTAAGGAAATTGTTATCCTGAGCGATAGCGAAGGATCTAATGTACAAATTGCATGTCGGCGATTAGATGCTTCGCTATCGCTCAGCAAGACAGTAGGTTTTTTACATCAACTCACTATCATTCTTTACATGCCAGGTTTTATAGGCCATGTAATAAAGCAGCAGCGTTGGTATCACATAAAAAAATGCACCCTTGCCGTTAAAATCCGGATAGGCGGAAATAATGCTGTAAACCAGTAAGGCAAGGGCTACAGTGCCTCCTACCAGGTATAAGTAGAAAAATTTACCGGCCATATTATTTCAGCTTTTTAGTTTTTTTTGTTTCGGTTGATACAGGTGCTTTAACGCGCTTAAATATAGCGGCACCCAATGGCGGCGTCTTCACCATAATGGAGTTATCCTTGCCGTGCCAGTATTTCGCTTCGGAAGTGATCGGGTCAAAATTAATGAGCCCGGTACCCCAAAATCTTTCGGCATCTGAATTGAATATCTCCTGCCATTGGCCTGCCGCAGGCACACCTATTCGGTAGTTATCATGCACAACCGGGGTCATGTTTAATACAATTACCAGGTCGTTATCCCTATCAACACCTTTACGCATGTAAACAATAACAGAGTCATCCAAATTACTTGCGTCTATCCATTCAAAGCCATTCCAGTCAAATGCTTTCTCGTATAGTGCAGGCTCGTTTTTATATAGCGTATTGATGGCTTTAACGGCTTCTTTAATACCACTATGGCTGGTATGCTCCAGCAAATGCCAGTCTAACGATTTTTTATAATCCCATTCTCCAACCTGCCCAAACTCGCTGCCCATAAACATCAGTTTGGTGCCGGGGTGCGTAAACATAAAGCTGTAAAGCAAACGCAGGTTGGCAAATTTTTGCCAGTCGTCGCCAGGCATTTTATTCAGCATAGAGCCCTTGCCGTAAACCACCTCATCGTGCGAGAATGGCAGCATAAAGTTTTCGGTAAAGGCATACACCATGCTAAAGGTTAGCTGGTTTTGGTGGTATCTGCGGTAAATAGGATCGTGCGCAAAATAATCTAAAGTATCGTGCATCCATCCCATCATCCATTTCATACCAAAGCCAAGCCCGCCGGTATAAACCGGGCGACTAACCCCTGTAAATGATGTAGATTCTTCGGCAATGGTTTGCACATCGGGGAAGTTACTATAAACAGTAGTATTAAACTCTTTCAGGAAAGATATGGCCTCCAGGTTTTCGTTACCGCCAAACTCGTTAGGGTCCCACTCGCCGTGGTTGCGCGAGTAATCCAGATATAGCATAGAGGCCACGGCATCAACACGTAAACCATCTATGTGGTATCTATCAAGCCAAAACAAAGCGTTACTTATTAAAAACGCGCGCACCTCATTACGGCCATAATTAAATATGTACGATTTCCAATCCGGGTGGAAGCCTTTTTTAAGATCGGCGTGCTCATAGAGATGTGTACCGTCAAAATTGTACAGGCCATGCACATCGCCCGGGAAATGCGAAGGCACCCAGTCAAGTATCACGCCAATGCCTGCTTTGTGAAACTCCTCAATCAAAAACATCAGATCCTGCGGGGTACCATAACGGCACGACGCCGCGAAGAAACCCGTAATTTGATATCCCCAGCTTGGGTAATATGGGTGCTCCATTAATGGCATGAACTCTACGTGGGTAAAGCCCATTTCCTTAACATAAGGCACCAAAGTATCTGCCAGCTGGCGATAGCTCAGAAACTCCTCGGGGCTTTCGGGGCTGCGCGCCCACGAACCAAGGTGCATTTCGTAAACCGAGTACGGCTTATCTAAAGCAGTATGCTGGTAGCGGTTGGCCATCCAGTCCTGGTCTTTCCATTCGTAAAAAGTATCAGCTACTATAGATGCTGTGCGCGGGGGCAATTCCCAACGCAAAGCAAAGGGATCGCTTTTTTCAAGGTCTTCGCCTGTTGATGATTTGATGAAATATTTATAGGTTTCGCCGACGCCGATATTAGGAATAAAACCTTCCCATATACCTGATGCATCCCAACGGTAATTAAGCGAATGCGCGCCTTTGTTCCAACCGTTAAAGTTGCCAATTACTGCTACATACTGGGCGTTTGGCGCCCATACGGCAAAGTAAGTACCTACAACACCTTTATGCTCTACAACGTGCGAACCCAGCTTCTCGTAAAGTTTAAAATGCTTACCCGATTTAAATAATTCTATATCAAAATCGGTAAAACGGCTATATGGCTCAACGGCTTTCAGTTCGTTATTTTCAATAATTTCGAGCGGCTTTGATGTTTTAGGCGATGCAGCTTTTTTTGCAACCGTTTTTTCTGAAGTTTTTTTAGCTGTAGTCTTTCTTGAAACCGAGATCTCATCAGATTCGGGCCAGGTTTCTTTATCGGCCTTGGGCTTGGTCTCTTTAACCGCTTTTATAGGTTTAGATTCTTTTAGCTCATTATCGGGTTTCAAATTTTTCTTCGCCATAGTAGATAGCCGTTGGTTCGTATAGTAAAACTGGTTACAGGGTATTTATGCCTGATGAATCAAATATATCATAATTGAACATACAATAGCAGCAGATGTTTATTATTAAACAAATAATCGAGGTTTTTACTGTAAGGTACAAGTAGCAGAACTGCACTAAGCGGGTAACCTTGGCACCAGGCAGCCATAATTTAGGGCATAAAAAAAGCATCTTATCGATGCTTCTTTTATAATTAATTAAGATATGCCCTGAGCGAAGGTGCACGTGAGCTAACACGCAACCTGTTAAGCGCCTTATCTTTTATCTGCCTTACACGTTCGCGGGTAAGATGGTATTTTTCGCCGATTTCTTCCAGGCTGTGTGCATGCTGGTTCTTCAAACCGAAAAACATTTCTAAGATCTCCCTTTCCTTTTCGCCAAGTATCCGCATGTTATCAGACACCTCGATGCTCAAAGATTGGTGCATAACCTCTGTATCTGTACCCGCATCAGAGCTTTGCAAAACATCAAGCAAGGTGCCATCTTCTTCGGCCGAAAACGGTGTATCGTAAGATACATGGCGTTTAGAATTAGCCATTGAATTTGCTACCTTTTCAACACTTATCTCTAAATCATCTGCCAGTTCTTCGGGCGTTGCGGGCCTTTCGTATACCTGCTCCAATTTAGAAGCAGCCTTGGCTATTTTGGATAGATCGCCTACCTGGTTTAGTGGTAAACGAACCATGCGCGATTGCTCGCCAATGGCTGCCAGTATAGATTGACGGATCCACCAAACGGCGTATGATATAAATTTAAATCCTTTTGTTTCGTCAAAGCGTTTTGCAGCCTTTACCAGGCCAAGGTTACCCTCGTTGATCAGGTCGCCCAGCGTAAGTCCCGAATTTTGATATTGTTTTGCAACAGAAACCACAAAGCGCAGGTTTGCAGTTGTCAATCTTTCCAACGCTGCCTGATCGCCCTCTCTGATTTTCTGTGTTAAAATCACTTCTTCTTGCGGAGTAACCATCGGAATCTTGGCAATGTCTGACAAATATTGATTCAACGACGCCGTCTCCCGATTGGTGATCGATTCACTAATTTTAAGTTGCCTCATCTTTACTATATTTTTAAATGTATGCTAAAGATTTAATAACCTTAGAATGCGCGAGTAGCAGAATGTTTATCTTAAATGACAGCGGTTTGCTGATGCCTGCGGTAGAAAGGATTGCTAAAAATCTTTAACATACAAAGATAAGTACAGCAGCTTCAAACAGTGTAAATTGAATGTCAATAAGTCAGGCCATTACATTACATCCCGTCATTGGTATGTAAAGGAATGACGTTTATGGAGAGATGAGGTTATAAAATGAGTAATCCTCCAAATATCCGGAGGGTTACTCATTTTGCAACGCGTTCTTACGTTTAACGCTTATTTAAAGATCTCTATCTGCTTAAAGTTCTTACTGAACTTAAACTCGTAGGTTTTGTCCGGGTTAGAATTAATAGTCGGGATCTCCTTACCATCAGCTACTATTTTTGATGGTTTAAACGGCAAGCCATTCAACTTAATATGGTAGCCCTCGTAGCGTGGGGTATATAAACCTTCCATACTTTGTTTAATGGTTAGCTTATCGGCATCGCCCTTCACCACAAATTTTTTCTCGAGGTAAATGTCCTGCTCGTAAGCGAATGTTTCGCCGTAATCTTCAAACAGGAACGAATTAACTTCGTAATCGCTGTAATAGATATTCAGTTTTACTTCTTCTATTTCCTTTTCGCCCGTGTATTGCATTACCGGATATTCCGGGATAACCGATCCTGCCTTAATAAATATCGGCAGCAGGTCTAAGGGTGTAGGCACGGTAATTTCGTGGCCGCCCTCTATCATTTCCAAACTCCAGAAATCGTACCAGGTGCCTTTAGGCAGGTACACCTTGCGGCTTTTTTGTCCTGGCTCCAGTACAGGGCAAATCAGTATCTTATCCCCGTAGGTAAATTCGTCCTGGCGGAAATGGTTTGATGCTACTTCCTGCTCCTGCATTACCACAGGCCTTAATATAGGGAAACCGTAACGGTGGTGCTCCCAAAATGCCGAGTACAGGTATGGGATAAGCCTGTAACGCAGCTCTATAAATTTACGGTTGATGGATGTGAAAGGTTCGCCAAAACTCCATGGCTCGCGCTCTTTGGTATCGCCTGCCGAGTGTGCACGCATAAACGGAGAGAATGTACCCATCTGTATCCAGCGGGTAAACAATTCGCCGTCGGGCTCGCCGCTAAAACCGCCAATATCTGTACCGCAGAACGAGATACCCGATACCGAAAGCCTCTGCAATTGTATATTACCCAGTTTTAAATGTTCCCATGATGCCACGTTATCTCCCGTCCAAACAGATGAATAGCGCTGCACTCCCGAGTAACCCGCGCGGGTAATGGTGAACGGGCGCTTATTTTTCATTTGCTTGCGCAAACCTTCGTAAGTGGCGCGTACCATTTGCATACCGTAAACGTTGTGCGCCTTACGGTGCGACCCACGGTAACCATCGTACTGGTGGCGTACATCATCGGGGAAGGTACCCGAGCCAAATACTGCAGGCTCATTCATATCGTTCCAAACACCTGCAACGCCTGTTTCAACCAGGTCATCGAAAAGGTCGCCCCACCATGCGCGTACCTCGGGGTTGGTAAAATCGGGAAACTGGCAGCGGCCCGGCCAAACGTGGCCTTCCATAAAGTAATCGTCGCAACGGCGGCAAAAGTATTTTTTCTCTTTACCCTCTTTAAACACCGAATAATTATCATCCACACGGATACCCGGATCTATAATTACCACGGTTTTAAATCCATTGGCAGCCAGATCGGCTATCATCTTTTTAGGGTTCGGGAAGTATTTGGGGCTCCAAGTAAAACAGCGGTAGCCGTCCATGTAGTCGATATCCAAGTAAATACCATCACAAGGTATCCTGTTCTGGCGGAAGCCGTTGGCAATAACCCTTACCTTATTTTCGGGGTAATAACTCCAGCGGCATTGGTGGTAGCCCAGCGCCCAAAGCGGCGGCATTGGGTGTGTACCGGTTAACAAGTGATAATTTTTTACCACGTCCATCATATGCGGGCCGTGTATATAGTAGTATTGCAACTCGCCGCCATCAGCCCAAAAACTGGTTTTGGTAGTATCTTCGGCACCAAAATCAAAGTGTGCCTTAAAGGTGTTATCGAAGAAGATCCCGTGGGCAATATTATCGCTTACGCTGATATAGAACGGAATAGAACGGTAAAGCGGATCCTGGTTAAAACCGAATGAATAAGCATCCGTATTCCAGTTTTTTAAGCGTTTACCGCGCAGGTTAAACTCGGTAGCTTTATCGCCAAGTCCAAAAAAGCTTTCCTGCGGTTCGCAGGTTTTGGTACAAAACACGTAGTAACCGCCAAACTGGGTGTTTTCCTCCCAGTGCATAGGTACGGCATCGGCGCTGGTTACATGATCGTTCTTATCCGAAAAGGAGATAAAGAAATCCTGCTTGCGGATGTGGCAGTTTACCTGAGGTGTTGACACCCTAAACTCCTGCTCATTTTCAAGCAGGGTAAACTCCACCGGCTTGCTTGGAAGCTGCGGCACGGCGTAAGAAAACTCTTCGAGAAAAACACTATGAGGCGCAAGGCGCACGCGAATGATTTCCGCAGTTACTATGGTGACTTCTACCTTGGCGTCGCCATCAGTAAAAAATATTTTATTTCCTGCTTGTTCTGCGTGAGTGGGGATGCCCAGGTATTTTTTAACAATAGGTTTTATACCGTCGGCGGGGTTATTTAAATGGTGAAATTCTTCTTCATCAACAATCATATCCTCCACCTGCAGCAATTTTGCCGTTAGTAGTTCCGGGTTAGGATCAGGTACATTTTCTGCCATTTTCTATGTATTCAATATGTTTGCGGCCACAGGCCTGCCAAACACAATTAATATCAGCTAATTAATTTTGGTAACAGCTAATAAACGATTATTTCGCTAAACTTTCAAGCTATAATTACGCCAAAATATAGCTTTTATAACAGGCCATCCAATTTTTACGGATATTGTAATACCTTAGGGTAATTTATTTAAAGCATTGCCAAATGAATAATTATTTCATCACCCAGCCGCCGTATTCGGTTAACAAACGCAAAGACTCACAACTTATAAACTTTGTGAATAAGGGTTTAAGATACTTAAAAACAGGCTATAATGTGCAGCAGCTGGACACCAGCGTTGACATGAATACGGTTGAGCAGCGTATAAATTATTATCATTTGCTTGATGGCGTAATTGTACACAATGTACCAGGCGATGTAATTGAGTTAGGCACATTTACCGGCCAATGCGCGGTACTTTTTGAGAAGGTTATTGAGTTACGCGGATCTGACAAAAAGCTGCATGTGTACGATACATTTGATGTGTCGTTTAAATTTAAAGGTGATATTGAAGCCAAACTGAAAGAGAATTTTAATACCGCCGGCCTAAGGTTACCTATAATACACAAAGGCGATTTTTTTGATACATTACCGCTAAATTTGCCCGATAAGTTATCTTTTATACATATTGACTGTGGCTTTGGCGGCGACCCGCAAGCGCACAAAAAAGTAATGTTACACTGCCTTGAAAGTGTTTACCCGCGAATGACTGCGGGCGCTGTTTGCATTTTAATGGATTATAACGACCCTGAAGAAAACGGCGTTGCCCATAATATTGCCCCTGGTGTTAAATTAGCCTGCGATGAATTTTTAGCAAATAAACCCGAGCAGGTAGAGGTTTTGTATGGCAACCAATACCTGCATGCCTACTTTCGTAAAATTTAAAGTTGTAGCAATAACCCGCTACTATTTTTTACTACAACAGGTATCCCCGTAGCTATATTGGTAGTGTTAAAAGTGCTGCCGCTTAACAGATCTGTAAAAACCGCCTCACCCGCAAGGCCAAATTGTGTAAGCAAATCCACAGGTATGCGGATGTTTACAGCGCGTTCGGCACGGTTAAAGTTGGCAATTACCAATACTTTTTGGGTGGATGTGTAGCGCAGGTAAATATATAGCATGGTATCAAAACCGGGCTGGTGCTCGTTGTCTATCATTAATTCGTAGAAGCTGCCGTTGCTTAACGCATCGCTGTTTTTTACCACATTCAACAGCTTGCAGTAAAAACTGCGCAGTTCCTGCTGTTCCGGTGATAAGTTCGACCCGTCAAAAGCCCCGTTGTTCATCCATTGCTGGTGCGCGGGCACGCCCCAATAATCAAAAATAGTGGTACGGCTATCATCACCGCTAAAACCGCAGGCACCTTCGGCAGGTTCGCCTACCTCCTGTCCGCTGTAGATCATTACCGGGCCGGTTGCCAGGGTAGCGCTTACTATCATGCCGGGGATGGCCAAACGGGCGTCGCCTGCAAAATGTTTGCCCGCAATGCGCTGCTCATCGTGGTTTTCCATAAAGCGCAGCATGTGCTGATCGATGCCCCGGCAATGGTTGTTCCAAACCGCGTTTATTTCCCAGGTAGATGCGCCGTATTCGGCACAGGTTAGGCGGCGGATTGCATCGTAAAGCCCAACTTTATCATATAAATAATCGAACCCGCCGTTATGAATGTAATTATAGTATTGATTTTTATCGTAAGCTTCGCCGATGAAAATCAGGCCAGGAAACTTTGCTTTTAACTGAGGAATAAGCCAGGCCCAAAATTCTACCGGCACCATCTCTATCATATCGCAACGGAAGCCATCCACACCCATATCAGCCCAATAAGTTAAAATATGCAGCATTTTGTGCCATAGTGGTGGAACATGGTCGAAGTATGATTTTTTGCCATCCAGATAATAGATACCGTAGTTTAGCTTGATGGTCTCGAACCAATCGTTTATGGACGGCGCTGGATTAAACACATCGTTACCTGTCGCCTTAGCCGGGAACTCATCAAACTTGCCGTCCTTCAGCGGCGAAATAAATTCATCCCCGCCGGGGTTGTAACCACCCGGCACCACAAATGGCTGCCCTGGAATGTAATAAAAGTCATTATCAGGCGAAAAGTGCAGGCTGGTATCATCATCTTCGCCAAAATCGCGTACGCCTTCGGGCTTCACATCTGAGGCATAGGTACGCGCCACATGGTTAGGTACAAAATCTATAATAACCTTTAAGCCGTTCTTGTGCGAACGGCCGACAAGTTCCTTAAACTCCGAGATACGGAACTCAGGGTCTACAGCCAGGTCGGTAGCGATGTCATAATAATCCTTAATAGCATAAGGCGACCCTGCGCGACCTTTAACCACATCCGGATCGTCCGCTTTGATGCCGATGGCGGAGTAATCCGTCATGGTAGCGTGCTCGATAACACCCGTGTACCAAACGTGACTAAAGCCCATCGCTTTTATCTCAACAAGGGCCTTGTTGGTAATATCATTCAGCTTGCCAACGCCGTTCTCCTCTATAGAGCCATAGAACTTGTTGGTTGTATTTTTATTGCCATATAATCGCGGCAGTAGTTGGTAGATGATTAATTTATGATTGGGCATTTAGTTAGCGTTGTTTGATTTAATAAGTACTTCCGAGTTGGCATTAATGGCATGGTTAGCTCCATAAACCTTGACAGTGACACTTTGTGGCGATGTGTTTTTGATAGACACCCCATCACCACTCACCCGCACATTTAACAAAACCCCTCTAAACCCAACCTGAAATGAAAAGGCTTTCCATTGATGCGGCAACAAAGGATTGAACGACGATATACCATCCTTTACGCGCATCCCACCAAAACCTTCTACAACAGCCATCCAGGTGCCGGCCATAGAGGTGATGTGGCAGCCATCGTCGGTATCATCATTATAATCGTCGATGTCTAACCTTGATGTGCGGAGGTAAAATTGATAAGCCCGGTCGATATCGCCCAACTTAGCGGCTAATATGGCGTGCACACATGGCGATAGTGATGACTCGTGCACTGTCCTCGGTTCATAAAAATCATAATTCCTGCGGATGGTTTCGATGTCGTAATTATCCTCGAAGAAATACATCCCCTGCAAAACATCGGCCTGCTTAATATATACCGAGCGCAGGATCCTGTCCCAGCTCCAGTTTTTCACAAGCGGCAATTCCGACTTAGGCAGGTCTTTAACCATTATCTGCTCCTTATCTAAAAAGCCGTCCTGCTGTAAAAATATGCCAAGTTTATCATCGTGCCCCAGGTACATCTTGCTAATGATATCCGCGAATTTCTCGCACTCCTGTTCTTCTCGGAAGCTAATTTTCCCAACCAAATCATTGTACTTGGCCTGATCCGCCTGTTTTACCTTACCAATGGCCTCGATAGTATATTTTAAACACCAAACCGCGATGGTGCTTGTGTACCAGTTGTTATTAACGTTGTTTTCATATTCGTTTGGCCCAGTTACGCCCAGCATTACATACTGTTGCCTATCAGCCGACCAGGTTATTCTTTGCGCCCAAAAGCGCGAAATGGCTATAAGTACTTCTAAACCACAATCGGTTAAATAAGCTTCATCGCCCGTGTATCTTACATAATTAAATATGGCAAAAGCGATTGCCCCGTTTCGGTGGATCTCCTCGAAGGTTATCTCCCACTCGTTATGGCATTCGGTGCCATCCATGGTAACCATGGGGTACAGTGCCGCGCCATCTTTAAAGCCTAAAAGTTTAGCGTTATCTATAGCTTTACCCAACTGCTTGTAGCGGTACAGCAGTAGGTTCCGGGCTACCTTTTGATCTGCAGTAGCCAGATAAAACGGCACGCAGTAAGCCTCAGTATCCCAATAGGTAGAGCCACCGTACTTTTCGCCTGTAAACCCTTTTGGGCCAATGTTCAGGCGGTCATCTTCGCCCGTGTAAGTTTGGTTAAGCTGAAATATGTTAAAACGGATACCCTGTTGCGCAGCGGCATCACCTTCAATAATAATATCGTTATGTTTCCATTTTTCGGCCCAGGCAAGGCGCTGTTCATTCAGCAGGGTGCCAAAATGTTTTTTGCTGATCCGGGTTACTTCGGCAATGGCTTTATCAGCAAGTTCATTTGCATTGTAATTTTGCGAAGACAAGTTTACCACGTATTTCTCAAGCGTAACGGGCTGCCCCGCTACTGCGGATACTATTATTTCGGCCCCTATGTATTTCTCTTTTTGAATGGGGTTAGATGTAAAAGCTACAGGATAGCCGCCCTGTTCGAGCCTTAACAACATAGCAGTTGCTACCTCAAAGCCGGTCTTTTTTGTACGCAGTTGTAAAACGCCTGTTTCGTTGCTTACATCCTTTTTAACCTCGTCCCAAAATTTTTCGCCGTAATTGGAATCTGTATTTACGATGTCGCCATCTACAAAAGGTGTAAGTTTAATATCACCGGTATAATTTATAAAGGTAACCGTGTAGGAAATTGCGCCTGCTTCGTCATCTACAATACTGCAAAAACGGGTGCTTTCTATCCGTACCATAATCCCCTTGGGGCTTTTCACCAGCGTATTGCGGCGCAGGTGACCTTCGCGCATGTTCAGCTCGCGCTTAAAATCTATCACTTCCCATTTGGCAAGGTCGAGTTGTTCATCGCCTATCCACACATCAATACCTATCCAGTTGGCGGCATTCAACACTTTTGCGAAATATTCCGGATAACCGTTTTTCCACCAGCCTACGCGGGTTTTGTCGGGGTAGTAAACACCGGCCACGTAGTTGCCCTGCAGGGTTTCACCGCTGTAGGCTTCTTCAAAATTGGCGCGCTGCCCCATGCGACCATTACCCAGGCTAAAAACACTTTCGGCAACTTTATTATAAGCTGGGTCGAACCCTTCTTCAATGATCTTCCACTCGTCAACCTTAAAATATTGTTTCATGCTAATGGGGTAAAGTGTTTGCCGATAATAGTTTCGCTAAAATAGCAGAAACTATCAGAAGCCTCACCTAAATCCTCTCCAAAGGAGAGCACTTTTTTTAACAGGCTTATCTTCTCTTTCGAGTGATTAAGGCCTATTCACCCCTATAAGCTGCGCCGGTGGCTTATCTGCTTCGCAAAAGGTTAAGGAGGCCTCACCCCGGCCCTCTCCAAAGGAGAGGGAGCAAAATCGCTTTTTTAAGCCCTTTCCTTCGAGAGGGTATGGGTGAGGCTTCAAGCGCCACTTGCATCTTCCCTCCATTACTTTTACCTTGCGCTACCTATCGTATGAAAAACAACATCTTAATTATTGGGGCCGGTGCCGCCGGCTTAATGGCTGCGCGCACCCTTGCTAACGCGGGCAAACAAGTAACGGTGCTGGAAGCACGCAACCGTACGGGCGGCCGCATTCATACCTTAAGCGACGAATCTTTTTTTAAGGATACCGAACTTGGTGCCGAATTTGTACACGGCGACCTCCCCGTTACGCTTAACCTTTTGAAGGAAGCAGGCATCGAATACCATAGTGCCAATGCCGAAATGTGGCGTTACCAAAACGGCAAGTTCGAGGAAAACAGTATGGTGATTGAGGATTGGGACCTGCTCATCAAACGCCTGGACGAACTAAATGAAGACACCAATATCTGGAGTTTTTTAGACGAACATTTCTCGGGAGATAAATACGCGGAGCTGCGCAGTTCGGTTTGGGCATATGTATCCGGTTATGACACTGCCGACCCTCGCGATGCGAGTGCTATTGCCCTCCGTAAGGAATGGGAGCACGAAGACATGGACGCGCAGCACAGGCTAAAGGGCGGTTATTGCAGCATGATAAACTACTTGGGTACAGAATGCAAAAACAAAAGCGGACAAGTTTACCTGAACGCTGTTGTTAAAAGTATTGAATGGAAAAACGGCAGCGTTAAAGCAATTACCGAAGATGGCTCAATTTACGAAGGCGGGCAAGTATTAATTGCCATGCCCTTAGGTGTTTTAAAAGCAGCCGAAGGCGAAACTGGTGCCATAACCTTTAATCCGCCGATACCTGAGTATAGTGGAGCTATACAGCAAATGGGGTTTGGCTCGGTAATAAAACTTTTGTTTGAGTTTGATACTGCTTTTTGGCTGGATGCTAACACGCAGCAAATGGCGGGGAAGAATATCGATAAAATGGGCTACCTCTTCAGTGATGAAGAGATCCCCACGTGGTGGACGCAGGTACCCGAACACGCTACCGTACTCACGGGATGGATTGGCGGCCCTGCAGCAGCTGATAAGATAGATACGCCCGACAGCGAAGTTATGAAACAAGGCCTGCAATCTTTAGCCAATATCTTCAGGATAGGTTTTGAGGAACTGAAAGGCAAACTCATAGCCTACCGCATTATGAACTGGACGTCAGAACCCTTCACCCGGGGTTCTTATGCTTATGACACTGTTGAAGCGCACGAAGCACGTAAGCTATTGAACACCCCTGTTGAGGACACTATCTTCTTCACCGGCGAATACCTGTACGGCGGCACAGCCATGGGTACGGTTGAAGCCGCTTTGACAAGTGGGTTGGAAGTGGCGGAAAAAGTGTTAAAACTTAATTAAGGCGTTTGCCCGGCCAACAGATATAACACCGCCATGCGGATGGCTACGCCATTCTCCACCTGGTCGAGGATGATGGATTGCTTACTGTCGGCCACATCGCTGGTTATTTCTACACCGCGGTTTATAGGGCCGGGGTGCATCACGGTGATCTCTTTATCGAGCGAATCCAAGATCTGTTTATTAAGCCCAAACATCATGGTGTACTCGCGCAGGCTTGGAAAGTATTTAATATCCTGGCGTTCTAACTGGATTCGCAACATATTGGCCACATCGCACCAGTTTAAGGCTTTGATGAGGTTGTGCTCAACCTTCACCCCTAACGAGCCGATATATTTGGGGATAAGCGTTGTAGGGCCGCAAACCATTACCTCGGCACCCAGTTGTTTAAGGCAAAGTATATTTGATAACGCTACACGCGAGTGCAATATATCGCCTACTATCACCACTTTTTTACCGGCTACATCGCCGTAACGTTCGCGGATAGAAAAAGCATCAAGCAGGGCTTGTGTGGGGTGTTCATGCGCACCATCGCCGGCGTTCACTATCTGGGCCTTTACGTGTTTTTGCAGGAAAATGCCTGCACCCGCGTATGGATGGCGCATTACTACCATGTCTACCTTCATGGCCAGGATATTGTTAACGGTATCTATCAGTGTTTCGCCTTTACTTACACTTGAGGATGACGCGGCAAAGTTTACCACATCGGCAGACAGCCTTCTTTCGGCAAGTTCAAATGATAACCTGGTACGGGTAGAATTCTCAAAAAAGATATTAGCTATAGTTACATCGCGCAGCGACGGCACTTTTTTGATCGGCCTGTTCAGCACCGTTTTAAAATTATCGGCGGTTTCAAATATCAGTTCGATATCCGAGCGGTTCAAATCTTTAATTCCTAATAGGTGACGTGTGCTAAGAGCCATAAAATTAAAATGTCGAATAATGAATTTTGAATGTCGAATGATGAAGTAAAATCATGCTAAATTTATTTTAAATTATTTTTCTTAGCTGTTTCAATACTTTTTACAAAAATTGCTACCAACTGGTTACATTCACTTTTTGCTGCCGCGACCTTTTCTAAATTGTATAATACTTTTCTTTCGATTATCTTTAATGAGATCAATGATTCTCTCAGTTCTTTTAAAATGATTTTCATCTTATGAATGAAATCATTTCTGGATTCGGCTGATTGAGCTTCTCCATAATTTAAAGCGGGAGAGCATCCCGATCTTATTAATTGCCCTGCTATATAATTGCCAATTCGTGTAGCCGGCAAACCCTCAACAACATCTGATATAACTATGGCAAAATCGATCAAGCGTTCTTCCAGGTCATATTTTGGTGTTGTCATTTTTTACTATACCCCTATTTCGACATTCGAAATTCAGCGTTCGATGTTCGTTATTAATATTTCACTTCCGATACCAACACGATCCTGTCCTCGCCGTCGGTTTCTTTCCAGCTTACTACAACTTTTTGTGACGCGATGGAATCAACCTCTATCCCCACATAGTCTGCCGAAACAGGGATATGGCGCGAGTAACGTCTGTCTACTAGGGCCAGCAACTCTACCTTCTCGGGCCTGCCAAATGCCTGCATGGCATCCATGGCGGCGCGGATGGTGCGGCCTGTCCACAGCACATCGTCCATCATGATCACCTTTTTACCTTCAATAATAAAATCTATCTTGGTTTGGTTAGGCACTAATGGCGAACCCTGGCGGCGAAAATCGTCGCGGTAAAAGGTAATGTCCAGGTCGCCCTGTTGTATATTGCTGTCCGGTAAAATCTTTCTTAATTCGTCGGCTACGCGTTTAGCCAGGTAAATGCCGCGGGGTTGTATGCCAATTAAAACAGAGCCTGAAAAATCGTTATGATTTTCAATTAACTGACGACATAAACGCTGAATTGTAATTTGGAATTTTTGACCGTCGAGCAGCGTTAAGTTTTGCATCGTAAGGGTGGATTTGGGCAAAGGTAATTTTTTTTGCTGATTTGTGGAATAGCGATTCTACATTACTTGAAAAACACAACTCCGGTCGCTGTAGCCCAGGGCTCAAAGCAGCGCTAACTTTTTTACCATCGCTTAAAATTAAGATTGAGGGTAAGCTGGTTATTAAATATTTCATATAACTCAACCACAAAAAAAGCCTCCCGATTTATCGGGAGGCTTTATGTATAAAACTTTAAAAGATTAAACTTCTTCGGTTTCTTCAGCAGCAGGAGCGTCAGCTTCCGGTTCTGCTTTCTTAGCAGCAGGAGCAGCAGGCTTTTTAGCCGCTTTGCTTTCTGCACCTTCCATCTGCTCTTTTAACTGAGCAAGAACGCTAAGGTCACCTAAAGTTGATTTCTCTACTGATTCTTTCACTTTCTTAACCGCGTTGTTAGCAGATTTTGCTTCTTTTTTACGGTTTTCGAACTCCTGAACACGGGCATCGGTACGAGCTTCTTCCCATATACGTGAGTGTGAAATAACAATACGTTTGTTCTCTTTGTTGAACTCGATAATTTTGAATTCGGCTGTTTCTTCAGCTTTAACAGATTTACCGTCTTCTTTAACCAGGTGTTTGGTTGGGCAGAAGCCTTCAACACCATAAGGTAAAGCTACGATAGCACCTTTATCAGTTACTTTTAACACAGTACCTTCGTGGATCGAATCGATAGTGAAGATAGTTTCAAAAGTATCCCAAGGGTTTTCTTCAAGCTGTTTGTGGCCTAAGCTAAGTTTGCGATTATCAATGTCAAGCTCAAGAACTACTACGTCTAATTTTTCGCCAACCTTAGTAAATTCGTTAGGGTGGTTTACTTTTTTAGACCATGATAGGTCAGAGATGTGGATCAAGCCGTCAATACCGTCTTCCAGTTCAACAAACACACCAAAATTGGTCATGTTTTTAACTGTAGCAACGTGCTGAGTGCCAATGGCGTATTTCTCGCCTGCATTTTGCCATGGGTCAGGAGTCAATTGTTTGATACCTAAGCTCATTTTACGCTCGTCGCGGTCTAAGGTTAATACCTGAGCTTCAACTTCGTCGCCAACTTTCAGGAATTCCTGAGGGTTACGTAAGTTTTGAGACCATGACATTTCAGACACGTGGATCAAACCTTCAACACCCGGGATAATTTCTAAGAACGCGCCGTAATCAGCAACAGTTACAATTTTACCTTTAACTTTTGAACCGATCTGTAGATTTTCATCTAATGACTGCCAAGGGTGCGGGGTAAGTTGTTTTAAACCTAAAGCGATACGTTTTTTCTCGTCATCAAAATCAAGCACAACAACGTTGATCTTCTGATCCAATGCAAGAACTTCTCTCGGATGCTCGATACGGCCCCAAGATATATCTGTAATGTGTAGTAAACCGTCAACACCACCAAGGTCAATAAATACACCAAAGTCGGTAATGTTTTTAACGGTACCTTCCAATACCTGGCCTTTTTCAAGTTTGGCCACAATTTCAGTTTTTTGGTTTTCCAAATCGTCTTCGATAAGCACTTTGTGCGAAACCACAACGTTTTTAAACTCGTGGTTTATCTTAACAACTTTAAATTCCATTGTTTTACCAACGTACACATCGTAATCACGTATAGGTTTGATGTCGATTTGTGAACCTGGTAAGAAGGCTTCAACGCCCATGATATCTACAATTAAACCACCTTTAGTTCTGCTCTTAACAAAACCTGTGATGATCTCATCATTATCCAGTGCCGAATTAATGCGCTCCCATGATTTTTGAGTTTTTGCACGCTTACGAGATAATACTAACTGACCGTTAGCATCTTCTTGCGACTCTACAAATACTTCAACTGTGTCACCAACCTTAAGGTCTGGTGTATCACGGAACTCAGAAACAGATACCAAACCGTCAGATTTAAATCCGATGTTTAATACCACATCTTTGTTGTTGATATTTACAACTGTACCGGTGATAATTTCGCCTTTAGTGATAGAACTGAATGTTCCGTCGTAAAGTTTTTCTAATTGCTCACGGTCGCTATCGCTGTAGTTACCAAATTTTTTGTCGTCTGCATCCCAGTCAAAATCCTGATCAGGTGTTGCAGCGATTTGAGATTTAATCTCCTCGATTGATATTGAATCAGCTTCTGACTCAATTGTTTCTTTTTCTGCGGTTGCCGTAACTGTACCCAGTTCAGCTTCCTTAGCTTTTAATTCTTTTTCTGCTTCTTGTTTTTTTGCCATTAATAAATTTTACTCCTTTTTCCCAACACTCGTTTGGGACTGCAAAGGTACGGATATATTTTTTACAGATAAAAATTTTTTCAGTGTTAATTATTGAGTTTTAAGCACTTTTATTGAAAGACAGGAAGAATTGCAATTCAATTAACATAATGTTGTAAGGATTAGGTTTTATTTCAGGTACTTCCAAGTAGAAATTCCATTCTTTTCTATTTGAAAGACGCCATACAAAATTACAAATCCCACTAATCCAAGCAGAGATGATATAACTGATATACCTATATTTATGTTAATGGCACAAGTTATTATTCCAAGTATAGCAAATGCATAAAAACCGATCTTTTTCCATTTTAACATCAATATGGTAAATACCATATTAGATAATCCAATAATACCAAGTGCATATATTATTAAAACAGACGTATTAAGTTTATGTGCCAGTGTCAAAGCTGTAGAAAAATAAAGTATTGGCAATAAAGCATTTATCAGTAACATAATTATCAACCAAGCAGTTACACACCCATGCCTTTCAGGCCTAATCAATTTACGATCTGTTGTGAGCTTAAGATTATTGTGATAATTTGAGTCTTCGGTACTATCAAATGACATTGTTTAGGATTTTTATCCTAAAATACATAAAAGTACTATATTTTCTCCTCTATCTCGTTAAAAATACTCATAAAGTCAGGCATCAAACCTAAGCGGTAATTTAACAGGATGGTTGTCATATCTGCCTCTTGCTGCGGCGTAAAGGGGTTCTGCCACACCCGCATACATATGCGTTTTAACGCGTAAGTAATTTGCTGTATATTAATATAGGTGTTCAAATAGCGGCTACGCTTAAATTCGGCATGAAACTTATAGAACACATCCGGGTTCTTCATCCCGGCAAAATGTAAGAACTCGCCTATAACATCATCTTCGCAAGTTTCCAGGTGGTCATAGAAATCGCTTACCATTACCTCATTAGTGGTGATCAGCAGGTTATCCAGTATCAGCTCAATGGCTATATGCCCTAAAAAGAAAGGCTTAACCGGCGATTCGGTAATTACCGGGGCCAACAGGTTTTTCAGGGTATGAGAATGGGTCAGGAAAAATTCGGCCGAATGAAAATACTTGTCTACCAGTAAATGTTTATTCCAGCCGCTAATAATGGAGTTAACTTTGGGGTTTGTATGCACCAGTTTCTCCGGATGCAGCACGATGGTTTTATCGGCATTTTTTAAAAGATCGGGCAGTACAATACCAAGGGTAAAGTAGCAATTGGTGGTATCCCGGTCGAAGTAATAATGCGATAAAAAATTCATAGAAGGCGTTTATACGTACGATGGATTGAACAAAATACAAAAATCGGGCTAAAGAACGCAGCCGCGCTACAGAAATTATAATACAATGACGCTTTAGTAACTCATTTTAACAACCGTTCTATCAAATAATTATTCTATTATCTTTGCCATCCCGATGAAATCGGTTTTAAAATATACAAGATGAATTTTGTTGAAGAATTACGCTGGAGAGGCATGCTGCACGATATTATGCCCGGCACCGAGGAGTTACTGAATAAAGGCATGGCTTCGGGATATATTGGTTTTGACCCTACTGCCGATTCGTTGCACGTAGGCCACCTTACCCAGATCATGACGCTGATCCATTTTCAGCGTGCGGGCCACAAACCTTATGCTTTGGTTGGCGGCGCCACAGGTATGGTGGGCGACCCATCGGGTAAATCGGCCGAGCGTAATTTGCTGAGCGAGGATGTGTTGAACCACAACCTAAAATCGGTACAGGCACAACTCGAAAAATTTCTTGATTTTAACAGCGGCGATAACAGCGCCCAAATGGTTAATAATTACGACTGGTTCAAAAACTTTACATTCCTGGATTTTATACGCGATGTAGGCAAGCACCTTACCGTTAATTATATGATGGCCAAAGATTCGGTTAAGAAGCGCCTGGAGGGTGATACCGGCATGTCTTTCACCGAGTTTACTTACCAACTGGTACAGGGTTACGATTTTTACTATCTGTGGAAGCATAACAACTGCGTGTTGCAAATGGGCGGCAGCGACCAATGGGGAAACATTGTTACCGGTACCGAACTGATACGCCGTAAAGACCAGGGCGAAGCTTATGCCTTAACTACCCAACTGATCAAAAAGGCTGATGGTACTAAATTCGGTAAAACCGAAAGCGGTGCGGTATGGCTCGACCCGGCACGTACATCGCCATACCAGTTTTACCAGTTTTGGTTAAACACTACCGATGTTGACGCGAAGGCTTATATACGTATATTCACCCTATTCGAGCGTGGAACTATAGAGGCAATGGAAGCTGAGCATGATGCAGCGCCGCATACGCGTGTATTGCAAAAAGCTTTGGCAAAAGATATTACCCTGCGTGTACATGGCGAGGCCGGTTTTGAGAAAGCTATTAAATCTACCGAGTTTTTATTTGGAAATACCGGCATCGAGTTTTTAAGCGAACTGAATGACGAAGAACTTTTAGCCATATTTAGCGGCGTACCAAACTTTACTATAGCTAAAAGCGAGTTAGAAGCTGGTATCAACATATCAGATCTGTTAGCTGTAAAAACCACCGTATTCCCATCAAAAGGGGAAGCTAAGAAAATGATATTGGGTGGTGGCGTAGCCATCAACAAAGAGAAAGTGAACACAGCAGATGATGTTTACGCGAGCGATAAACTCATCAACAACAAATACTTAGTAGCCCAAAAAGGAAAGAAAAATTATTTCTTAATTGTTGCTGAATAATTTGAAAAACCGACAAAAGGTATTTATATTTGTATAAATGTCGTACAAAATAAAACATACCGCAAAAAACGAGGTTAATGAACCTATGGCAATGTACATTACCCAGGTATCATCAACCCCGTTTTATAATTTGTTAGGGGGCGCAAAAACCGCTACAACCTCTTCAGATTTTGACATTATTAAACTGGCGCGCCAGGGTTTCCCTAAAAAGGCTTTGCTTGCCTTAGCTAAAAAAATATCCTTAAGCATTCAGGAGCTGGCCAACATTTTGCATATATCAGAACGCACGCTACAACGTTACGAGGATGACGCCATCATCAAAACCGAGTATGCCGAAAAGGCCGTTGAGCTTGTGCGCCTATACACCCGTGGCGAAGAAGTTTTTGGCTCGATAGATAAATTTAAGCTTTGGATGAAAACACCGGGTTTAATGTTTAATGGCGAAGCCCCGGTTAATTTTTTAGATACCTCTGCAGGTTTTGACATGGTTTTTAAAGAACTTGGCCGCATAGAGCACGGTGTATTCGCGTAAATGATACTCTACAGGATTGCCAACTGTAATTACATTAAAGACCTTACCGGCACCGGCGCGCGATTATATGGCGGCCGTTGGAACAGCGAGGGAAAATCAATGGTTTATTTGGCTTCATCCCGGGCATTAGCTGTGCTGGAAGTATTGGTACACCTCCCCCCGCTTTTATTACCCGATAATTTTTGCGTTGCCGAAATTAAAGTGCCCGAAAACAGCATATTAACGCTTGATGCCACAACCTTACCCGAAAACTGGAAAGACGCGGTGCCACCCGCAGAACTGAAAACCTTGGGCAACCAATTCATAAAAGAAACCAAATACCTGATGATGAAGGTGCCATCATCTGTTGTGCCTGAAGAATACAACTACCTGCTTAACCCCTGGCACCCCGATATAAAAAAGGTGAGTATTATTAGTACTCACCCTTTTAGTTTTGATGACAGGTTACTTTAGGAAGCCCCACCCAAACCCTCCTCGAAGGAGAGCGCTTTAAAAGTCGCTCAGCAATTCCAATTTCTTCTGGTTATATTCTTCCTGCGAGATCAGACCGCTCTCGAACAGGGTTTTTAATCTTTTAAGCTTTTCGGTTAGCTCATCTTTCTTTGGCTCTTCTACAGGGGCTATCGGTGCAGGTGGCGGAGTTGGAGCAACAACAGGCTGTTGTGCCGCCTGTGGTTGATAACCCGCCTGTGCTGCATGGTCAATATTTACCGAGCCCGATTCGGCACGTTTTTCTTCCAGTTCGCGCAAGCGGCGGGCCTCGCGTTCGGCTTCCTTACGTTCCTGAGCGTACTGGTATAATTTACGTGCCTGTACTTTAGGCAGGTAGTCGACGCCCATTTCGGTACCTATGGTGGTTTTGGCGCTAAATACCGCGCCAATAATTTCTTCTTTGGTGTAAACATCAACAATATCTTTCCATACAAAATCAACAAACTTTATGGATAGCCCAAGGTTTGCCGGGGTAAAGAACAGGATGCGTTTGTTGGTGATAGCGATACAATCCGGAAAAAGATTTACTATAGGCTTTTTTTGTACGGCAATATATATGATCTCCTCGCCGGTAGTGAGCAGGTCAACCAAACGGCTGTATACCTTTTCAACGGCTTTAGGGTCTTGTTCGTCGCGTAAGAATTTATCTATCATGATATTGATGTTCTTGATTGGGGCAAAAATAATAATATTTATTCAGCCTCACCTAAATCCTCTCCAAAGGAGAGGACTTAACTTTTATTTTCTAACCCTACTCGTTTGAAAATAGGCCGGAATGAGGCTATTAAGCGATCAGCAAATTACACCCACGGATGTCCGAGTTATCAAACCGCCCTAATATTTCAAAAGAACCATCCGAATAAACCCTACCCAGATCCTGCGTAGCTATGTACGAACATGAGTTGATATTAGCGAGGTCGATGATGTTCACTCCGCCTGTTTTATCGTTACCTAATAAAGTAAAAGGGTCATTGGTATCACGGGTAATGATCTTCATCCACGGCGGACAGTTAAAAACACCCTCTCCTTTTGAATAAGCCTGGGATAAAAGTTCTGTCATTCCGTATTCTGAATGAATGGCGTTTACGCCAAAACCTGCGCAAAGGGATCCGTGCAACTCCTCGCGGATCATCTCTTTCCGGCGGCCTTTCATCCCACCTGTTTCCATAACAATCAGTTCGGGGAAATTCACCTGGTAATTATCAATAAAATCTAACAGCGCAAAAGTCACCCCTATTAGTAACGTGGGATTGCCATGTTGCTTTTGAATCAACAATTTGGCATATAATTCCTGGTGATTATAAAGATAAAAGCCACTATCGGTATTGGCTGATTGTGTAATGAGGTCTTGCGCCATATAGATGAGCGACGAACCCTCGCGCTCAAGATATGAAGGCAACAGGGCGAGCACCGTATAATCCTTTATGTTCCCATAAAATAATTGGAACGCCCGGCGAAAGCTTTCCTCATACCAGCTCACATCGGTTACATGGTGGCTGCTGGTGATCATCCCCGTGGTACCCGAGCTGGTAAAGACAACCTCATCAGGATTGGTTGATGTAACCACATGATGCGCTTTAAAAAATTCCACCGGCATAAAAGGGATCTGCTCAACAGATTTCACCTGGGCCGGAATGACTTTTAAACCATCAATAAACGCCTTGTAAACGCCACAATTCGCTGCCTGGTATTGGAATACTTGCAGGGCAGTTTCATTAAAACTATCCTCATCATTTATCGCGAATACCTGCTGTTTACCGGGCTTTATCATGTTGCGGCAAAGATAAGGTGAATAGGCAGATGAGCGAATATTTAAATAGGCATTTGAATGTAATTATTGGCTGGTTATGCTAAAATAGCTACAACAAATATTATAAATTAGAGTTATAGGAACATAAATTCACAACAGATACGATCATGAAAACATTAAAATTTTTAAGCTTACCACTACTGTTAAGCGCATTTTTTATACTGGCATCTGCCAAACCTGCCGACGAAAAAGGCACCGCTAAGATCAACGACGCTACCAAGGTTATTAAAGCGTTTAGCCAGATGAAGGAAAGCATCCCGCACGAACTGATTTCCGAGTACGAGGGCATTGTTATTATCCCGAAACTGATCAATGCCGGCTTTGGTATTGGCGGTAAACGCGGACAAGGCGTTGCGATGGTTAAAATGCCCGATGGCAAATGGAGCGACCCCGTATTTATTACCCTTACAGGCGGCAGCATTGGTTTCCAGATAGGTGTACAATCGGTTGATATGGTTTTGGTTTTCCGCAACAAGGGCGTTTTGGCCAAGGTAGAAAGCGGCGACTTTACCATTGGTGGCGACGTATCCGCAGCAGCAGGCCCGGTTGGCCGTAGCAGCACTGCCAGCACCGATTATAAACTACAGGCCGAAGTTTACTCATACTCGCGCAGCAAAGGTTTATTTGCCGGTATAAGCATCAATGGCTCAAACCTGGCCATCAATAAAAGCGCTAACGAGGCTTACTATGGCGAAGCCACGGCATCTGCAGATATTTTTGCAAGAGCAGCAGACAAAACACCAGCTGTTACAGGTTTAAAAGCTGCTTTAGCCGCTTTGTAACTAAACGATAACATTTTGTATTGAAGCCCTGACCAGATTGGTTGGGGCTTTTTGTTGATTAAAATTAAAGCTTAACATGTTTTGGGTCGAAGTTTTCAACTTCGACCAGTGGTGTAAGTTTCCTAGATATTCTAAAACAAATTTACTACAGCTAATTATACATTACATCATACTTTGTCTCAGCTATCTTCAATAAGTCAGTAATTTCGTTGTTATCATAACGATAGTATAATCCAATACTGCCCGTATGATGAAAATAGAAAAACAGTTCATGTTTTTCAGAAAAAAAGATAGGACTGTAAGTTGCGATTTTACTTGTGACACAAGGCAAAATCGTTGATAAAAATTTTTTCCAATTTCTTACTTCACATACACCGGAATATTCATGAGGCATTTCACACTCCTTTAAGATGGTTAGGTATCGTTGTGTCTCAATCGATTTATCTGTTAAAGCGTAGTTGTGCAAATCTGTGTGAACGTTCCAAGTATCAAGGCAAAAATTCCACCAAGATTTACTGTAAACACTTATTTCATATTTCATATACCCGAATAAAGTATCGAACATTTTGGCCATCCCTGCTGTAGGCTCAACATCATCAGCTAAATAGATTTCTATTTTCTTCGCATCACTTTCGGGATAATAATTCAAGTTAACCCATTCAAAAGGAAAGTTGATATTTGCTACGGTTTTGATCACTTGCATTTTTCACCCCTTCTCAAAAGCCCGCTTCACCAACCAACCCGATAATGCAGACATCCCTCCTGCTAACCCGCCTATCAATGCGGTTACTGCAAGCAACAAGCCCCAGTTTGGCAAATGGAAAACATGTGCCACGCGGGTTGCCAAAATATGCTCGTTAGGGAAACTTTTAAGTAAGGCAAGTGCTATCCATGCCAGTGAAATGCCGCAGAAACCCGACCAGAATGCCCAGCTTGATCTTTTGCCGAAGATGATGGCCGCGCCAAATGCCATGATACAGCCCACCCACCAGGGGAACAAGTAACCGCAAATAAACGAGAGTAATAATATAACCGGGAATAACATACTATTTGCTTAAGGTTAAAGTGCGTTTTATTCTGTTTGAGTTTTGGTTAGCCGATTGCAGGAACAACAGTTCTTTCAGTTTACCGGCTTGCCAGGTTTTTAGCATATCATCATAAAAGAAGCTGCCGGGATTGCCCGATTGCCCGCCGGGGATAATACCATAACCCTTAACCTGCGGACCAAGCTGTACCACCATCCGCCACGAAGGGCCGTGACCATCTATTAACGCGTTTACAGTTGAGCCGCTACCACCCGACGCGAAATTGCCCGAACCCAGGCCCGGTACATTACCTAAATGCTTTACTTCGAATTGCTTTACGCTGCCCCATTGCCATGCCTTGCCCATCTGCCCCTGGTTTTTAACCAATTCGTTAACGGCGGCAGTAAACGAGGCCATAATAACATCTGATGCGGTTTCTGTTACTGGCGTACGTTTATTATCAAACCAAGCGGAGTTTGGCTCTTTTATCAGCAGCGTTTTTGTCCTGTCCATAGTTGGATAGTACAACAGCGTTTTTTCATCCTCAAAATTATCGCGCCAGGTAAAGGTGTAAAACTTAACCCACCAACTGTTAAATATACTCGCCCCTACCGAATTTGCTTTGTAAAACTTATTCCATTTCTTAAGGGTATCTAAAGCGGCTAACTGGGTTTCATCCAATTTAGAGGCATCAAGATATTTGAGCATCGTTGGCAGTATGTCCTGCGCGCGGATACTATAATCGTCCATTTGCAGCATACGCATACTGTCGACAGTGGCTTTGCTCATGGCGCCAAGGCGGTCGTTAATCCGTTTACCACGTTCATAGCCCTCAAATTTCCAGTTGATGTAATAGGGGTAAGTTTGATCTGTTGATGATTGATTGGCCGAGCTAACAAATCCACGCGGCGGGTTCTTCACCGTTGGGTTTTGCTCGTAAGGGATCCAGCCCTGCCAGTCGTTGGCCGGGTCGCTCCCATCCATAATAAATTTGCCCTGGTCTTTGTACTTTAAAGGCAGCTTGCCATTCGGCGTAATAGCGATATCGTTATCCGCGGACGCGAAAATAAAGTTTTGCGCCGGGGCAGTGTAATAAGATAATGCTTTGCGATAATCGGCGTAGTTGCTTGCGCGGTTAAGCAGATAGAAGGTTTTAAACTCGTCGCTTTCGTGGTGGGCTATCCAGCGCAGGGCGTTACCAACGGGCACGTTTACGCGGCCTTTTTTAGCCATATCTGCATTGTCATAAACTACCGGGCCGTGGTGTGTATATAAAACGGTATCGATCAACGGCGACTGACCCAGGATCTTGATCGTATCTATCCTGCGTTCTACTTTATTCCACTTGTTATTATACCAATATTCGTTACGGCCGGCATCTTTAAACTTTACCTGGTACCAATCCAAAATGTCGGCATCTACATTGGTTACACCCCAGCTAACTTTTTGGTTGTAACCAATAACCACACAAGGTGCCCCCGGCAAAGTAACGCCGTAAACGTTTACGCCCGGCGCTGTCATTTGCATTTGGTACCAAATGGATGGTAACGTTAAGTTCAGGTGCGGGTCGTTAGCTAATATAGGGTAGCCACTTGCTGTTTTGCTGCCGCTAACCGCCCAGTTATTACTGCCTATGCCTTCTATCTTTTCCTTATCCTTCATGCCCGCCAGCATTTGCGCTTTAAAAGCGGCTGGTGGCTGCGGAACAGGTAGGGGTTTAAAATCCCACTTTGTACCTGCCGGAATAACTGGGTCTTCGCGCGTAGGATAATCTGGAAACAGGTCTTTAGTTATCTTCGCGCCAAACTTATCCAGCACGTTGGTCATGGCCAGTTCATTAGAGCCCCCTGCCAGCGTCTCACTCATCAACTTTAGCAAGTATGCCGAATTGATGGGCTTCCATTCCTCGGGCGAGTAGTTCAACAACTTAAATTCTATAGGGTAACCGCCCGGTTTTAATTGTTTAATATAGGCGTTCACCCCATCGCTATAAGCGGTTATAACGTTGCCCATTACCGGGTCTTTCATGATGCCTCTCAAGGTATTTTCGGCACCAGAGGTCATGCCCATGCGGCGGTGGTAGCGGTCAAGCTCTAAAGCTTTGGGGCCTACCACTTCTGATAGCCTGCCTGCCGCGCTACGGGTTTGGATATCCATTTGCCAAAGGCGGGCCTTTGCTGTTAGGTAGCCCTGCACGTAGTAAAGGTCATGGTCATTCTCCGCGAAAATATGCGGCACCATGTTCTCGTCAAACCTAACAGTAACCTTGCCCTGCAAGCCTTTAAGCTTCAGGTCTTCCTGAGCAATGATATTCTTGCTTTCTGCATTCTGCCAAAAACCTGTAGAGGGGTTCAGAAACTCGCCCAGGGGCGGTATATCGCCAAACTTGGTTTGCAGCGCCCATATCAAAGCAAGTGTACATATGATGGAAAGAAAAGCCTTAAATACTTTCATGTATTAATTAGTAGTTTATTGATTTAGTGTCCCGATAGCTATCGGGATAGTGATTGCACTTCATGGCGCTTATAGTCATCACTAACATTTAAGGCAAGTTACGTAAAGGGTAAAGATTTGACAACTTTTAAAAAGTTGTCAAATCTAAAATTCAACTGTATCTCGCCTCTTGCGGGATTTGCGCTTTTTGTAAGACCTTTTGGTCTTGGTTATTTTCTTCTCTGTCTTTTGTGTTTTAGCTTCCCGCCTGAAATTCCAGGGCGGGGTTGGGTTGGCATCCTGCCACAAGCCAAGGTGGTTTTGGCGGGCCTGCTGCTCTAACATAGCCAGTTCCATACTTTTAGAATAGGCACGATATTGCCATGCAAAGCCTTGTTTTACAATTTCGTGGTTAACATTAACGCCGTTCTCCAGCTCGATCTGCGCTACCGTACGGCCATAACGGTCCTTTTGGTTGCCTATCAGCTTTACCTTTTTACCAAAGCAAATGTCAGATGTGAACTGCTTTGCCGCCTGCCCAAAGGCCTGGCTTTTTTCAGGCGCGTCTATTTCTGCAAGCCTTACGGTAACACTTTGATTATCGGGCGACAACAGTACCACCGTATCACCATCCTTTACGCCTACCACCTTGTACAGCGTTTCGGTTTTATTACAACCTGCCGAAAGCGCAAGTATAAAGAGGCAAAACAGAAAGGACTTTTTGAGCATGTGGCGAAGATAAAACTTTGCGTTATTTAAATGTGAAGTTAAATAGGTTAAGGGTGAAAAACAGCATCTACTCAAATCAAAGCCATCGAGCAAGAATTACGTATCTACCAAAAATAAACGTGATATTTGCATTTCAACATTTCAGGAAAAACTACGATGGGAAAATTTACTGTACCGGATAAAGTGCTGTTTGTATGTACAGGAAGCAAGTGTGCTAAACGTGGCGCCAAGGATATGTTTAAAACGGCTAAGAAATACGCCAAGTTTGCCAAAGAAGATATAGAAGTAATACGTATAGAATGCACAGACCGGTGCGATTGGGCACCGGTCTGTACGTTTTCGCCGGGTAACACTTGGTTAAAGGAATACTCGGAAAAGGATGTTTTAAAGCTTTTGCTCGAAAAAGATTAAGCCTCGCTGTCGTATTTTATTTTACCAACGTGCCTGTCAATTTCCCAATGGCCGGTACCTTCTTCGCCAATAACGTCAAACAGTTCCAGCGCGCGGCGTGCTTTATATTCTTCTTCGCGTTGCTCTCTTAAAAACCAGTTCAAAAATTCGTTGGTTACATAATCCTGCTCGGCTAAGCAACGGGCATATATGTTTTTGATAGATTGGGTTACGCTAACTTCCTGGTCAAGCGCGTCTTCAAAAACTTCGCGGAACGAGTTGTATTCTTGTTTTATACCGTTTACATCTGGTGATATAGCATTACCGCCCATATCAAGAATGTATTTGTAAAATTTAAGCTGATGTTCTCTTTCTTCTTCGGCTTGCTTAAAAAAGTAATCAGAAGAGTAATCGAAACCGTTACGGTTACACCATGATGCCATGGCTAAATATATAGATGAAGATATGGCTTCTTTTTTAACCTGCTGATTTAAAAGCACCTCTACCTCGGCAGAAATAAGGCTTTTTATACGGATAAGATCTTTCATAGTAATTATTGTTTTAGAACTATTTAAGCAAAACAACAAGCGTGCCGACTTAAATAATTAATACAATAATATAGCTATAATACGGCGTTTAACGAATATAAAGACAATATGAATTCAGTCTAAATTACTAAACTGCAATACGATACAGGCGGTCCTGCAAAATTTGGTTCAATTGAAGCATCACAAAGGTGCCTTCCAGTAATTCTTTCAGGGCAATGATTTGCAATATACTCAGGATGTAGGTATGATCGCAGGCGCAGATAAAGATGATTTCTACATCCGGGTCTTTAGCATTTAACAACTTGGCTTCGATATCAACATTGTACACCGCCTTTTTAAGCTTCAGTAAACAACGGTAATCAAACTTGGCAACCTTGCCGGTAAAATCAATATACCAGCAACGCTCGGCATCGCTTTGATATACAGCGCCTTTTGTGGTGGCAAATACATCTGCCCAGATATTGTTTTGCGGAGTTGTTAGCGTTTTGACCATTTGATGTCACAAAAGAAACCATTATTTATAATTAATCCAAATAATGTGGACAATTATTTATAATGATTATTAACAAGGCAACGTTTACCTTTACACTTATGAATATCAAAGCTTGCATTTTTGACCTCGACGGGGTAATTGTTGATACTGCTGTGTACCATTACAAAGCCTGGAAGCGCCTTGCCAATGAAATGGGCTTTGATTTTACCGAGCACCAAAACGAACAGCTTAAAGGCGTAAGCCGCATGGCTTCTCTAAACCTGATACTTGGCTGGGGCAACATCGCTAACAAAACCGAGGCGGAGAAGGAGGAACTGGCTACACAAAAAAACACATGGTATACCGAAATGATAAGCCATATGACACCATCCGAGATCCTGCCCGGCGCGCGCGACTTTGTACAAACCTGCCGCGACGCGGGATTAAAAACAGCGATTGGTTCGGCCAGTAAAAATACCCCTACTATCTTAAATAAACTGCAACTGACAAATTTGTTTGACGCTATTATAGATGGTAATAGTGTAAGCGCCCCAAAACCTGATCCCGAAGTATTTTTAAAAGGTGCCGAAGCTGTGGGGGTTGGCCCCGCCCATTGCGTAGTATTTGAAGATGCCGTTGCCGGGATTGAAGCAGCCATAAATGGCGGCATGAAAACCGTAGGCATAGGATCGGCAGAGACCTTGACCAGGGCACAAATTGTAGTAAGCGGGTTGGACAAGATGACGTTGGATATGTTAGCCGGTCTTTAAAAGGTATTAACGTGAAACAGTTCGCCTAACATCTATACCTTTTAATTATTTACGCAAATGCCCACGGGCCTTCATGATCTCCTTTACCGCTTCAGATACAAATTGCTTTTGCTCATCACTTAAACTGGTAACCTTGCTGTCACCATTAAATTCATAAGCTACTTTTCCTTTGCCTGTATCCTCTGCTTTAAAGCTGCGGCCGTTTTTTTCATACTCAAGGTAACCATCATTGGATATATATTCAATGCTTTTTCCGTCACCTGTAAAAACAACCTTTCCCGAGTATTTTATTTTTTGATACAGGTTATCTGTTTTATTTACGATAGTTGTGGATTTCCCAAAATCGCATGCTGCTACAGTGCCCAGGATAATTAAAGCCAGTACAGCCAGTTGTAATTTCTTATTTAATGCTCTCATATTTATCTGATTAATATTCAAAAATAAACATTACACAGTATTATGCAATACATAGTACTATAATTAATTATAAATGGCTGATAATTAAATAAATAATTTTATTCTATAATAAAATTCGTATTCAACATATTACAGTTTAAAATTTGCCTTCTACTAACAAAAAGCCTATTTTAACGCATTGTTAGCAGCATTCTGCCTGTTTAACTTTAGAATAAACCATTCCTAAAATGTCCAATAAAAAGCTATTACTGCTCCCTGTGTTCCTTTTTCCGCTGGTAATCATACTAACGCAGTGCTTAAGTACTAAAAAAGAAATAGCTGATCCGCGCGGTGAAGCCTATGCAGGGGCTAATACTTGTAAAAGCTGCCATAGTAATATTGCCAATACTTACCCACATATGGCACACAGTATTGCGTCATCGCCGGCGTCTGTAAGCAGCGTGCATGGGAGTTTTGCACCCGGCCAAAATAGCCTTACCTATAACGACCATACTAAATTAGTAATGACTAAAACCGATAGCGGCCTTTACCAAACCAGTTACATTAATGGCCAGAAGGTGGCAAGCGAACGCATGAGCATTGCCATGGGTGGCGTTAAAGGCGAAAGTTATTTATATTGGAAAGAAAACGAATTATTTCAATTGCCTGTATCGTTTGATAACAGTAACAACCGATGGATCATGAGCCCGGGTTATGATACCACCATGGCTAGTTTCGACAGGATCATTAACATCCGCTGTATGGAGTGCCATACCTCTTACGCAAAAACTGAGCCCGGCAAAGCCCCCAGCTTTGGTGGTGAGACAATTGGGTTCGACAAAAGCTCTATCATTATGAGCATTGATTGCGAACGCTGCCACGGCGGGGCCAAACAACATGTAGATTTCCAAACGGCTAACCCTACAGTTAAAACGGCCAAATATATTACCCGGATAAGTCAGTTAACGCGCACGCAAAAAGTTGACCTTTGCGGCACATGCCATTCGGGTACGCAAACACAAAATGCAAAATCGATATTTGATTTTAAACCGGGCGATAAGTTAAAAGATTTTAAGACCCATGCCCCATCTGCCGGGCCTTTAGATCTTGCCCATATTGATGTACACGGCGACCAGCTGGATATGCTTAAAACCAGCAGGTGTTACATAAGTAGCAAAATGGATTGTAATACCTGCCACAATACCCACCAAAACGAACGGGGCAACACAACCCTGTTTGCCAAACGTTGCCAAACCTGCCACAAGGCCCAGGATCACAACCTTTGTAAACTAACCGGTAAACTTAGCGCTACGGTTTTACAGGCTAAATGCATCTCCTGCCATATGCCTGCACTGCCCTCTAAGGCTATCATCAATAATAATCAATCGGTAATGGTACATACGCACCACATTGGCATATACCCGGATAGCATAACTAAAATAGCAGCTTACTTAAAACAAAAATGATGCTTACCCTACCCTATGGGTAGCATAAGCATCATCATATACTTGTTGTATTTACTATTTCTTTAACCCGTTTTGCAATACAATAAACGGCTGGTGCTCATCCCAGTTGGGTGCAAAATCCGGCTGGAACAAGAAACCGCTTGCATAGTTGCCTAATATAATATCGGGCTTGCCATCTTTGTTTAAATCGCTAACGTCCATATTTAGCCAACGGCCATATTTGCTTACAGGCACTGCATGGGCTTTAAACTCCATAGGCTTGTCCTGTTCAAAGTAAATAAACTCTTCTGCCGGGTTGTTCTTCATATCGGCAAAAAACGCGATGGTTGCAATGTCCAGATCGCCATCTTTATCAAAATCGGCAGCTATGGCTTTGGTTGCACCATTTATAGGATAAAACCAGCTTTGTTTAAAGTTAAAGTCGCCTGTGTTTTTGTAGATGTACAAACCATGGTATGGTTTTAAAATGCGCGAATCGCGGAAGTTGTACCCACAGGTATAGATCAGATCCGGCTTACCGTCATGGTCAATATCCTCCAACTGGAAACTTGTTGAACCATTTACCGGCGGGAAATGTAATAGCTCACGGCTTTTAAACCCTCCCTTTTTATCATTCAAAAATAACGATAACCCTTCATCGCCAATGCCAAATAGTACCATCAGGTCTGGGTAACCATCGCTGTTAAAATCTTTAGCTACGGCTTGTACCGCGCCGGGCCTGTCGGTAATGGTAAATTGTTTCTCGGCTTTGCCGTTAGCACCTAATTTAATCATGTAAACACCGCCTTTGGTAAAACCCTGACCCAAAACAACCAGTTCGTTTTTACCGTCTTTATCCATATCGGCACTCAGGGTTTGCACAGGCCTCGGCATATCTATGGCAACCTCTTCGGCATTTAAATTACCGGTAAGGTTCGCGCTGTAAATTTTACCACTGGCAAAGTCCACCGGATCTATCCGCCCAATGCATGATAGTATTGCTTTTTCGGCACCGCTTGCATCCTTAGTAAAATTGGCATGTACCGATGCTGAAGGCACACTGGTTACGGCCTTTACCTTTAATTGGTCATCCCATTCGGTAAGGGTATTAGCAACCAGTTCGCTGGTGTAAATATTACCGGTAACGGGGTTAGCGGCTACCATGGTTGTAAAAGCAACACCATTGGTCGTTACCGATCTTTTCATCGTAAACCCGGCCCAATCATTTAATAAAGGGCTCGGCCTTTTAGCGGGCGTTAAAGTATCTGGCGCTATTTTTTGATAATAATCTACCATTGCCTGCCACTCTACAATGGTCATCAGGGTGGTATCACGTGTTTCTTTACCGGTTTCCTTGTAAAACGATTGCCCGTAGGTGCCTATGCCGAAATAATGCGCCATTGATGGCATTGTATGCATGCGCCAAACATCTTTGGTAAGGGCTTCGGCGGGGACAAGAGCGTGGCATTTGGTACAGTGTATTTTTACGAGGTGTTCGCCATCGGCAATAACGTTCCCTGTAAGTTTATACGGAGCGTTGGTTTTGCTTTTGCACCCCTCTAATATGCTGCTTAATGATAGTAATGCAACCCCTGATAATATAAGAGAAGTAAATACGAAGGTTCGCTTTAGTTTCATGTATATATGGCTAACGCCGTTTAGTTTTTCAGTTTTAAATTATTCCAGATGTACTCGCCTATCTGGCGGCCTTGTACAGCGCCCTGGTCTACACTGTTTTTGTAATGGATGCCCCCATAAAAACGACTGATAGAAGTTTCGTCAGCCGCTTTCAAGAACGAATCGAAATGGCGCTGCATACCAATGTAACGCAGGTCGCTGGTATCCATATATTCAAAATTATCACCAAACAGGTGGGTTAATATTACTGCCGATGCACCGCTAATGTCACTATGCCCGCTTGGATATTCGGGGAACGGCGGGGTTTGCAATAGCGGTAGCCAGGTGTGGTCTATCTTATCGTTTATTACGGTAACCGGCCTAATGTATTCGGTAGTGTATTTAACCTGCCAGCCACAAATAAAGGCGTCATACAATGCTATAGATGTTAAGGCATAAGCCTGGGAAGTTTTAACCGCATCGGCTTTTGTTTTTTTACAGGCAATTGCGGTAATACCTATCCAATGGCCGCCGGGCGTTATTTTTTTATTTACAAACATCATGTGCCCGTTGTGTTGTATAACAAAGGGGTTATCGTCCCAAAATTTGGCGATCGTAATCTCCTCTGGTGTAAGCGTTTTACTTTTTTCGTATACGGCAAGGTTTTGTTTAAAGTACTCGCTATTTTTATCATCGCTGTATGGCGGCGGCGGCGGCAATGTAAAATCTGATGATGATTTTACTACAAAAGTTTGCATGGTGCCCCAGCAAAACTCAACACCATCTAAATAATCGGGCGCGGTTGGTTTCCATTTACCATTATCGTTGCTACCCAAAAACCTTGGCTTACCACGTGTTTTAGCGTAATTATCATTTTTTGCACGCGCCAAAATAGTTTTACCAATGCTATCGCCAAAGGCAACCGAACGGGCATAAACAGAATCGTCCAGGTTGCTTGCGTACATGGCGTACACCTTGTCTTCATACTTCTTCAACGTATCTACCGAGAAGGTTACTTTATGCGCTACCGTAAAAAATGCTTTTGTGGCGGCCAGCGCAAAATTATATTTCACCCCTTTTTTAGGCTTGGGCATAGGCTTAAACGCGTGCAACTGGTTTGTTATAGAGTTATACTTTGGGTCCTCGAAACGCATCGCCTCATATTGCGCAAGGCATGTGTAACCATAAATGCGGCTGGCTACAGGCGGGCTAAATGCGTCGTATATAATTACCTGGGTAAGTTGGTCTACGTTTTCATGCAATACATCTGCATCGCTTTTAAGTGCTATTTTTTGCTTTTGCTTGCAGCTTATTGCCAAAAGGCAAAACGCGGCTGCAATTAAAACTTTATAGTTTCTCATTGTTTCGGCTATAATTAATTTAGGGTTATATCTCTGGTTTGGCCGGTATTGTTAGTTATGGTAACCGATGCCATTGTAGGATCAATATTAATAAACCTGCCGGATTGTGACAAGAAAGATCCTCCGTTATAAAACTCTTGCTTTGCTGTTTTACCGTTTTTGTATTTAATGGTTGCAAACATATCTAATGGTTGCAGGCTAACGGTGCGCACGGGCTTTTTAAGTTCAAAAACCTTCATGGCGCCTTTATATTGGCTGGCGGCAAGCAGGTAACCGCCCGTGGCGCTACGCAATTTTACCAATGCTTTACCATCGCCGGGGATGTAAATACCGCTTTGCATAATGGTTAGGGGTTTAAAGCTTCCTTTGCCATCACCCTTTAAAAGTAAACCATTAAAGGCATCATAGCGGCCCGTACTTACCTCAGTACCATAATCGTTACCGTTAAGGGCTGCGTCAAGGTTGCCATCGCCGTCAAAATCATCAATAATAATACCCGCCAGTTGCGATATCTGCGCTTCTATCGGCAGCGGTATCATCGTAAACTTGCCATGCCCATCATTACGAAGGTAGCATGACCTAAGCTCGTTTGCCTTAAGGCGAATGGCACCTTTACGCATCTCGGGTGTTATTACGCTATCCATTGTTGCTACCGCGAACGATTTATAGTTCTGGAACTTCACCCGCATGCTAATGATCTGCTTCACCATATCATCACGGTTATACGCCGGGAATTCCTTCATCACCCCATCTTTGTCTTTAAGGAAAACAGACGGGATGGCATCATAGCTATCATTATTATCAAAATCTTTGGCTGTGATGTACATTGGGTACTGGTTTGTTGCTTTATAAAAAGTATTTAAACCTGTATTACCTACTATATAATCAGTATCGCCGTCGTGGTCAAAATCGCCGCCGGCAATAGTGTTCCACCAACCTAATTTATCAGCCAGGCCTGTATTTGCAGTAACGTTCTTAAACACGCCATGGTCGTTCTTCATAAAGGTTAGCGGCATCCATTCGCCTGTTATTACCAGGTCGGGCCAGCCGTCGTTATCATAATCAGTAAAAGATGCATCGCAAACCAAACCTAAATTATTTAGGCCTTTGGCAGCCGTTGGGGTTGCGTCGGTAAATTTTATCTGCCCCTTTTTGCTGTCATTACGCAGTATAAAGCTCGATACCGGCTTAGGGTAACTCCATGGCTCAACCCTGCCCGATACAAACAAGTCCAGCGAACCATCCTTATTGTAATCAACCGCCTTTACACAAAGCTTGCTGGTAAAATTGGCCGGCAAGGCGCCCGGCTGCAAGGTAAAGTTGCCCTTGCCATCGTTAGCATATACCCTGTCTTGATAAGATTTAGATCCGGGTGCATCCTCATACCCTCCGCTGGCGGCGTAAAGGTCAAGGTCGCCATCGCCATCGGCATCAAAAAGCAATAAGCCTTCGTCTTTATATTTATCCGTTAAGTTTTGTGCCGATGCCAGCAGGTTACGCTGGGTAAATTTGCCGCCTGCTTGTTGCAAAAATAGCTGTGCCGGGTATTTTGACGTGCCTCCTACTACAATATCATCAAAGCCGTTGCCGTCAACATCGCCTACAGCTATGGCGGGGGCATATTCTGATAGTTTATGTGGCAGCAGTTTCTGCACATTAAAGTCGGCAAAATCAACATCGTTGTGTTTGTAGTTGATGCCCACCGCTTTGGTAACCTCGGTAAACAGCGACTGTGTGTTAATTTTCGGCACATCAAAACTGTAAGGAGATCTAGCATTGCCGATATCGGCCTTTAAGGTTTGGTCGGCTTTAACATTGGTAAGTGTTTGCTGCTTGCCATTTTGCCATTTTATAACTACTGAGTCTACACTCGTTACTTTACCCAGGCCAAAGTGCGCCATGTTTTGTATGGTAGAAAGGTACCCGCGGAACGGCGTATTCTCATAAACCTGGTGTTTGCCATGGTCGTAATAAATGTCGGCCCATGCGCCTATCCCGTCTTTATTTTGCCCGCCGCCTTTAAACTGCACCTGCAAATAGTGGTTATTGGTTTTATCATTGGCACGGGCGTTATTTTTATATATAAATGCCTCGTCGTCAATATTATTAATGATCATATCTAACGCGCCATCGTTATCCAGATCGGCATATGTTGCACCGTTAGAGAACGACGGGATATCCATTCCCCATGTTTTGGTCACATCCTCAAACTGTAAGTTACCATTGTTATGGAATGCATAGTTGGCGATTTTTACGATAGGGATTTGCTGCAATACCTGTTGCTTTGTAGCAACAGCAAATGACTCATCCCTAAAGGCAATAAAATCGTGGTCGGTAACATCGCGCGGGTAGCCGTTAGTAACTACAATATCCCTGTACCCATCATTATCAAAGTCGGTTATCATCGGCCCCCAACTCCAGTCGGTTTGGGCTACGCCGCTCATGAATGCAATCTCGGCAAATACCGGCGCGCCTATCGAGTCGTTTTGCCCAAGGCGCGGACCCTGATTTAACTGTAAAGTATTATGGTTATATTGGTACTGGTATCCGTAAAAGTCAAAATTTTGATAAAGTTGGTAAGCGGTTGCCGGCATAAACATCTTTTTACGATAGTTATCTTCCGGGTCCATATCCAATTCAAAAACATCGGCAAGACCATCGTTATTAATATCCTGCACATCCTGCCCCATAGCGCTGGTGGCGGTATGCTTAAAGTACTCCTGTGTACGGTCGGTAAAGGTGCCGTCGTGGTTGTTTATGTACAGGATATTGTTTGGTAAAAAATCGTTGGTAACGTAAATATCTTTCCATCCGTCGCGGTTAATATCCACAATGCTGGTGGCATGTCCATAGCCCTCTATTAGTATGCCGGCCTGTTTAGATACATCGGTATAAACAGGGTGTTTTAATGCGGGGTTAAAATCGTTACGGTAAAGCCTGCCGGTGCTGCGGGCGGTACCATCTTTTATAATAGGCCTAAAGGCGCTGGTATTATCTGTTGATTGCACCTCGTTTACGGTGAGGTACATATCCAGGTCGCCATCGTTATCATAATCAAAAAACGATGCCATGGTAGATTGTATGTTTATATCCAGGCCATACTCTTTTGCCTGCTCTTTAAATACAGGTACGCCATTTTTATCGGGCCCCTGGTTAATGTATAATAAGTTTAAGCGCTTAACAGGGTCGTTAAGCAAAGTATTGCATACGTAAATATCTTTTAGCCCGTCGTTATTTATGTCAACAACGGCTACACCACGCCCCCAACCGCCTTTGCCGCCTACGCCTGCTGTTTGAGTAACATCATCAAATTTAAAATCGCCTTTGTTAATGTATAATTTATTTGATACCGCGTTACCAACAAAGTAAATATCCTGCAAGCCATCGTTATTAAAATCGCCGATACCAACACCGCCGCCGTTATAAATATTTAGCTTGTCCAGCGGGTTTAGCGTATCATTTTCTACAATTAAATTATTAAATGTAATGCCCGAATGCGATGAGGAGATCCGCTCGAACATAGTAGCCTTTTTACATGAAAAAATAAAAAGCGGGGCAAGAATAAATAACAGGTATCTAAGGGCTTTCATGAAACGATATTAAGAATTTTATTCATAAAAAAAGAGGGGAAGAAACAATATCTCCCCCTCTTCTACAGGCAATTAGCTATTAATAACCTTTGTTTTGTTTTAACGAACCTTTAGAAATATCTATCTGGTTTTGAGGAATTGGGTAAAGTTCGTTTTTGTTTGGAGTGAATTTAGCAACCTTCATAACGGCTGACGTAAATTTATCACCAAAGTCACGAGTATTTTTCAGGAATTTCTCAATTTCTGTTGACATAACTGTACCTGCAGGGCCGCCGTTAGCAGCATCCCAACGAGACAAGTCAAAGAAACGGTGACCTTCCATACCTAACTCAATTTTGCGCTCAAAGTAAACCGCTTTACGGGCATATGCCTGGCCGTTAGTAGCAAACTGGCCAGTGTATAAACCCACCTTGTAGTTTGCAGCAAACTGGCTGTTATCAACAACTGGTTTGGTAGCATCGCCGCCGGTGTAACCGGTTAACTTACCTTTAACCCAACCGCTTTGATCGGCAGCACGTGCCCTTACCTGGTTAACATAACCTTCGGCAGCACCAAGTTCGTTTGCTTCTACAGCACACTCAGCGGTCCACAACAATACATCGGCGTAACGAATAGCGTTATAACTGTTTGAAGTTGACTGATTAGCAGCCCAACCATCATAAGACTCTGAAGTAGTTGATTGTGCAGCTTTGTAGTAAACGTTTTTGATAGGCAGGTACGGACCACCATTTGGCTGATCACGTGCCCATGCAGCACCCGGGCAAATACCCCAGTCTAAGTAAGGAATACCACGACGGCCTACTGACCAATCTAACCTTGCATCAAGTAATTCGTCGCCCGGTGTAAATACAGTTTCGGCAGTTACGCCCTGGTCATTTTTAATGTAGTCGTTTTGATAAGTATCCAATAATGGTAAACCATTAGCATCCACTTTAAACGAGTTAACAAAATCAAACGTTGGCTGGAAGAAACCACAGCATCCTGCAGGGCCACCAGAAGGGAAGTTTAACACATTACCTGCGTTACCATTTAAACCGTTAGCACCATCTTTAACTGATGTTTGCACAACAAACACTCCTTCAGGACCATTTTTTGTTGAAGGGTTAAAGTTATTGGCATATTTACCCAATGCATATTTAGCACCAGAACTAGTTTTACCGTTGGCGACAACATCTTTCAAAATGGTGTATGCATCGCCATATTTGTGATCAAACATCAACGTTTTAGCTTCGAAAGCTAAAGCTGCCCATTTGTTTGCACGGCCAATTTGTTGTTGCGTTTCAGGAAGATCCGCAGCAGCAGCTTTAAAGTCAGCTACTATTTTATCCCAAATTGGGCCATCATTTGGTACATTGTAATTATTAGCGGTGTATGTGATTGTTTCGTCTACATATGGCACATTTTTCCAAAGCTTAGCAGCTTCTAAGTGGTAAAAACCACGTAGGAAACGAGCTTCTGCAATGTATTGCTTAGTTTGGTCGGCTGTGATAGAACCATCTTTAACCTGTGGCAATAACCTTAACACGTCGTTTGCACGTTGTACACCGGCGTAACAAACGCGCCATTTGTGATCCAGGTAATCGTTAGCACCTGTTGCACTAAATGCCTCAAGGTTTGCAGCGGCAGGCTGGTCACCAGGGTTAGAACCTTTGAAGGCATCACCTGCAACAACACTACCATACACCCAGTTGTCTGTACCTGTTTCCCAAGGGCTACCGGCCTGGCCTTGAAATACACCGTCAACAAGTGAATAAGCGCCAATCAAGATACCATCAACACCTGTACGTGTTGCAATTACTTCCGGGATCAGGGCGCTGATAGGCGCCTGATCAAGATACTTTTTACATGAATAAGATCCACCAAGCAATACGAGTGTTGCAGGGATAAGAACTTTTAATTTAAAACTTTTTTTCATAACTATTTACTTTATATATTATGTTAGTTATTATTAGAAACTAAGGTTTACGCCGAATATAAATCTGCGCTCATTGTTAGGGTAGTTACCTCTATCTACACCCTGGCTGTTACGACCGTCATATGCTTGAATTTCCGGATCAAGACCAGTGTATTTTGTAGCGGTGAACAGGTTGGTACCTTGTACATAAGCACGTAATCTATCTACACCAACGCTTTTAAGCACACTTGGTGCAAATGTGTAACCGATTTGTACCGAACGCAATTTTAAGAAAGACGCATTCTCTACGTAATATGAATTGATCGCGTCAGCTGTACTGAAATTGGTTGTAGCCTCAATAATTGGCGTCTTAGCATTTAAATTGGTAGGGGTCCAAGAGTTGTTCAACAGGTCTAAGCTTTTGTTACCGGTTTGTGAACCGTAGAAGTTAGTCCAATATTTTACGGTGTTGTAAGCATCGTTACCTTGCGAACCGTAGAATACAGCGCTCATATCGAAGCCTTTGTAACCTAAGTTTAAGTTAACACCGTAGGTAAAGTCTGGAATACCACTACCAATTTTGGTACGGTCAGCATCCGTTATACGGCCATCGCCATTTACATCAGCATAACGGAAGCGGCCCGGAGCTGCTTTATCTTGGTATACGGGTTTTGTACCGAATAAATCTGGCTTTTGTTGTGCATCAAGTGCATCAATCTCGGCTTGGTTATTCCAGTAACCCTGTACTTTGTAACCATAGAACTGGCCAATGCTACCGCCTAATTGGTTGTAAACTACGTTACCACCACGAACATCTGCTGTGAAGAACGGAGCACCAATTTGTGTGATCTCATTTTTAATTGTAGTAATGTTGGCACCAATTGAGTAGGTAAAACCATTAGTAGCACCATGGTAATTAGCGCTAATATCAAAACCTTTATTAACTACACTACCGTTATTAACAGTTGGTATAGCAGCATCAGATCCACCAACCGTACCAGGAAGTGGTACCGATACAAGAAGATCTGTAATGGTTTTTTTGTAGTATTCAACAGTAACATCAAAATGGTTGAATAATGATGCATCAAAACCTACGTTTAATACTTTATCAGTTTCCCAAGTTGTTTGAGGATTACCCAATGAACTTGTTAAATAACCCGGGATAACAGAGTTTGACGAGCCATCAATTGGGTAAGATGATGAACCTGCACCACCGCCAAATGCAGCATAAGAACTGTTTACACCAACGTTACCATTGTAACCTGATGTACCGTAGCTACCGCGAATCTTTAAATCGTTCAACCAGGCTGATCCTTTAAGAAACTCCTCCTGAGATGCACGCCATGCAGCAGAGATGGCCGGGAAAGTACCCCATTTGTTACCGGTAGAAAATAACGAACTACCATCACGACGTACGGTTGCACCAATGATATACCTGTCGTTGTAAGTGTAATCTAACCTGCCGAAAAACGACATGATTCTGCTTAAACCATTCGCATCGTTACCAAAACCGCTGTTTGCGGTAGTTTGACCGGCCTGGCCGTTAGAAATATTCGCATAGAATGGATCAAGAGAAAAAAGATTTTTAGCTGTCGCGCTTAAAGAGCGGTTTGTGCGCCCTCTTTGCTCGAAACCGGCTAATACAGCAATGCTATGTTTGCCAAATACTTGTTTGTAATTTAAGGTATTGCTCCAGTTAAAGTTGCTATCGTATGATGAACCTTCGTTGTAGGTGTTGTTACCACCATGTGCCTCACCGCTGTCATACTGGCGATAACCTATGTTGTAGTAGTAACGGTTGTAAATGCTTGCACTGTAAGCTGTACGTGCAGTAAAGTGTTTCAAGAAGTCTGCCTCTGCAAACACAGTACCTTGCAAACCATATTCATTGGTATTAGTGGTTTTTTGACGCTCTTGCATACCAACCGGGTTAAGTGCGTTACCCAAAGCAGCAGGGCCGGCGTAGGTACCGCCTAAGTTGCCTGCAATATCACGTACAGGTATAATAGGAAGCGCGCGGTAGGTTTCAGAAATAGGGTTACCCTCATTTAAGTTACCACCGCCAACTAAACCACCACCACCATTTGGTGAACTGATATAGTGGAAGCTCATGTTTTCCCCTAACCTGATGTGATCTTTCACACTAAAGGTGGTATTAACACGTGCCTGGTATCTTTTAAAATAAGTATTGATAAGCGTACCTTGTTGGTTGGTGTAACCTAAAGACATGAAGTAGTTGCTCTTGTCGCTTGCACCACTTGCGCTTAAAGAGTGTTGTTGAAGCGGCGCACTTTTGAAAATCTCGTGGAACCAATCGGTGCCGGCGCCTTTAACAAACTTCTGGATTAGGTAATCCCGTGCAGGATCATTATCCAGGTGATAGTTTGGCAAGAAATTAGCAGCAGTTGCCTGGTTAAATACACCCCTGGCGCCAGTTCCAGCCTGGTAACCGTAATCCGCGATCTTACCATTAAGTAATAACGCGTTGCCTGGATCTGCTTTGAGTAATAACTGCTCATACTGGTCAGCATTAAGCGTGTTGAACACATTTCCGCCTAATGGTTGGGTTGTGCCGTAAAATGCATCATAAGAAATTGTTGCTTTACCTTGTTTACCTTTTTTAGTAGTAACAACAACAACACCATTACCACCGCTTACACCATAGATAGCAGCGGCACCGGCATCTTTTAATACCGAGATGGACTCAATATCGTTAGGGTTAAGGTTTGAGATGCTACCTGTTTGTAAACCATCTACTACGTAAAGCGGAGATGAGCTGCCAAAGTTACTTAAACCACGGATAGTAACCTGCGCACCAGCACCAGGAGCACCCGCTGTAACAACGTTGACACCGGCAGCCTGGCCTTGCAGTAAACTTTCGGTACTTACAGATGGAACAGACTTGGCAGCGGTAACGTTTACTGTAGTTACCGAACCGGAAATGTCTTTTTTACGTTGTGTGGTGTAGCCGGTTACTACTACTTCGTTCAACGCGTTATTGCCGGCTTGCAAAACAATATTAATGTTTTCGCTTTGGCCAACCGTAACTTCATTTGTTTGATAACCCAGGTATGAGATGACCAATACGTCACCAGGGTTAACATTGATGCTAAACTGTCCGTTAACATCAGTTTGTGTACCGATGGTAGAGCCCTTTACACGCACACTGGCTCCTACTACAGGCAGCTTGTCGTCGCTACCGGTAACTTTACCTGTGTGTTTTGTTTGAGCATTAACTACCAATGAAGACACCAGGCAGCATAGTAGCAAGCACAGTGTTCTTCCCTTAAGGAGTAAACTTTTAAACATGAGATTGAGATTTAGTTGATTAATATATTTGATTTAAGATCGTATGGTTGAGTATGGCTGGGATGTTAGGTGAGATAACACAAGTAACCAACTCAAAAAAGATTTTTTTGGTTATGGCGCGCCCCGGGCCGGGCTGTAATTAGCAGTACGTAGTTTTTGTAAAAATTTAATCATATAGTTACACTATCCTGTTAAAAATTTTATTCGGTTCAACAGCTGCTGAGCAATATTAAATGCTCGTCATCTCTGTTTATTTACTAAGTTGTGTTTGCCTTACTTAAAAAAGAAAGGTTTATAATTGGTATGCCCTAATATAAATAGAGTGTAAAGGTTACACAAGTTAAATTACACGAATTATAAATTATTTATTTTTATAAGCGTAAGCAATTATAATATTTCAAAATAACAAGCATTTCTTAAACGCTTTATAATAAACAGATATTTAGATTAACAATATTGCAATGTAAAATTCTTGATATAAAGGCGTTTTTTATTTAAAAATTCGTTTTTCAGTTTTTTTTAAACCCAATTAGCCATAAGCGTCAAAATATTTAAAAAACTTCTTTTAATTTTTTAATAAGTGCCGGCTTGGAATTAAAGCGATTGTTAAATTCCTGTTAATTTTACAGTTATTCCACTAAAACACTATACTTTTTTTGTTGCGTTTTACACCAAGTGATTTTATACACTTAATATATTAATTGTATAAAAATAAAATGCCCTGGTAATATTACCAGGGCATTTTGCTTCGAATTTTATATAAATAAAATTAGCCTGACTTAGCGGTTGTTCATGAGTTATAATTTATTTAACCCACTGTACCTTTGCGGTTTTAACATCGGCCGAGCTGGTTCCCACCTGTATTACAAATTCGCCCGGCTCCCAATCGTATTTTAACTGGCTGTTGTAAAATTTAAGCTGGTTTGTGGTAATAGGGAAGCTAACTTCTCTTTTCTCGCCGTTTTGCAAACTTACCTTTCTAAATCCCTTTAACTCTTTAACCGGTCGGCTGATGCTTGCGGCAGGGTCGCCAATGTATAGCTGTACCACTTCTTCGCCGGCATATGGGCCATTGTTTGTTACCGTAACCGTAGCAGTTAAGGTTTCGTTGCCTTTTAATTTGGTTTTGTTAAGTTTAAGATCGCTGTATGTAAAGTTGCTATAGCTTAAACCATAGCCAAACGGATAAAGCGGATCGTTACTAATATCTAAATAGTTCGATTTAAATTTAGTAGGGCCGGTTGAATAAGGGCGGCCGGTATTTAAGTGGTTATAATAAACAGGTATTTGCCCAACCGAGCGCGGGAATGTAGCCGTTAACTTACCGGATGGGTTATAGTTTCCAAACAATACCTCGGCAATGGCATTACCAGCCTCGGTACCCGGCGCCCATACATCTAATATAGCAGCGGCGTGCTCATTCTCCCAGGTTAGGGTAAGCGGGCGGCCGTTAAATAATACAATAACAATAGGTTTACCCAGTTTAGCCAGTGCTTTAAGCATTAACTGCTGGCTCTCGGGGATACTGATATCCGAACGGCTTGACGATTCGCCACTCATGCTTTGCGATTCGCCAACTACGGCAACAATAATATCCGATTTTTTTGCAGCTTTAACCGCATCCTCAATCATATCATCAGGCGATTGCTTATCTAACGATACCATGCCAGGGCCAAAGTTAAGGCGTTTCATAAAAGCGGTATCATCAGTAATATTACTGCCTTTAGCATAGTTTATCTTTACATCGTTACCTACAATGTGCTTAATACCTTCTATAACGCTTACCGATTTTTCCCACTCGCCGCCAATTACCCAGGTACCAAGCATGTCGCGTTTATTATCGGCCAGCGGGCCAACAAGGGCTATGCTACCGCCCGATTTTTTTAGCGGCAATATCTGGTTAGCATTTTTAAGCAACACAAAAGAGTGCTCGGCAGTAACACGAGCAGCCTTGCGGTTAGCATCAGTCATGATCTCGGTCTTCTCGCGTTGCGGGTCTAACGATTTGTAAGGATTATCAAACAAACCGAGTTTATATTTAGCTTCCAGCACACGGCGGCAAGCCAGGTCAATATCTGCCTGGGTTACTTTACCCTGCTGTAACGATTTTTTTAGTGTTTTTAAAAAGCCTTCGCCAACCATGTCCATATCCAAACCGGCTTTTAATGCCAGGGCCGATACCGTTTGCAGGTCGCCCATACCATGCTCGGTAGTTTCGTTCAATGCGGTATAATCCGACACCACAAAACCATTAAAGCCCCATTGTTTGCGTAACAGATCGGTAAGTAACCATTTATTAGTAGTTGCGGGTATACCATCAACCACGTTGAATGAACTCATGAAACTTCCTGCGCCGGCATCAAGCGCCGCTTTATATGGCGGCAGGTAATAGTTGTACATGGCAACTTTGCTCATATCAACTGTATTATATTCGCGGCCGGCTTCGGCGGCGCCATAAAGTGCAAAGTGTTTTACGCAGGCCATTACAGCATCGGCATTTTTCATGCTGGTACCCTGGTAACCTCTTATCATAGCGGCGGCAATTTTGCCACCCAGGTAAGGGTCTTCGCCCCCGCCTTCAGATATACGGCCCCAGCGTGCATCGCGTGCAATATCAACCATTGGCGAAAACACCCAGTTCAAACCCTCGGCGGTAGCCTCTTTGGCGGCTATACGCGCGGCATGTTCAATAATAGCCATATCCCAAGTTGCAGACATCCCCAACGGGATAGGGAATATGGTACGATGCCCATGTATAACATCTAACCCAAATATCAACGGAATGTGCAGGCGCGACCCATTAACGGCGGCTTCCTGCATTTTACGTACGTTATCTGTACCGTACAAACCAAAAATACCGCCTATACTACCTTTTTTAACACCATCGCCAATACCATTATTAGTTACCGAACCGGTGATAGCCATACCCCCTGTTACCAGGTTAAGCTGCCCTATCTTTTCGTCAACGGTCATTTTTTTCATTAAGGCGCTCACAAAGGCATTCATTTTTGCGGCCTCGGCTTGTTTTTGGGCCATAGCTTTATTTAATGGCATGCAAAACAACGCAGCGGCACCAAGTATGGCAAATGGCCTAATTGTTAAATATTTTTTCATAAATGATATATTTAGAGGTGTAAACTACCACCATTTAATTATGTTAATTTTATCAATATTAAATTACTGTAAAACTTATTAGTTATAATTGGTTTTTAAATAAGCCTGATACATGGTGTAATTGGTACACAATTGTAGATATTAAATTTAAACAATCAAAGTATTTTTTATCAACGCATATAAATGTTAACTAAACAGCAGCTGGAAGAATTTTGGGCCGAGGCCGGTAAGATATATCTTAACCATATATCTATAGACTGCGTAGTATTTGGTTTTCATGAAGGGCAGATGAAAGTACTGATGCTTAAAAGCAACAACGAAGATGCCTGGTACCTGCCCGGCGGCTTTGTTCGTAAACAGGAGCCCATTGACAACGCTGCCGACCGGATACTGAAAGAGCGTACAGGGATAGACGAGATATTTTTACAGCAGTTTCATGTTTTTGGCGATCCCGACCGCTCGAAGATCCATAATGAGATGTATAAAGATATGCTGCCCGAAGAAAAAAACTTTTTTGGCCAGCGCTTTATATCAATCGGCTATTATGCTTTAGTTGATTTTTTTAACGTTAACCCCACGCCCGACGTTTTTTCGGAAGTATGCACCTGGCGCGATCTTAACGACCTGCCCAAGTTTCAGCTGGACCACGAACTGATATTTAAAACCGCTTTAGATACCCTGCGCCTGCAGTTAAATTACCAGCCTATAGGTTACAACCTGATGCCCAGGGAGTTTACTATGCCCGAGCTGCAAAAGCTTTACGAAACTATCCTTGATACAAAGCTTGACCGACGCAACTTTCAGCGCCGGATGTTGGGTTTTGGCATCCTGAACAAACTGGAAACAACCCGTAAAGGGGGCGCCCACAAAGCCCCCTACCTCTACTCTTTCGACCTGGAAAACTACCAGGCAGCGCTTAAAGAAGGCTTGAAAAGCGGTTGGTAAAACCTGCTTTCCCCTAAAATTTGCTATCTTAACCGCACATCTATTCGGTTACTGTTATTAGCACTATGAAATTCAAAGGCATCATTATCGATTCGTTACTTATTATTCTGGGCATCCTATCTGCCGGGATGGGTTTAAAAGGTTTTTTGTTACCCAGTCATTTTATTGATGGCGGCGTTACGGGTATATCCATTTTAGTGGCAGATGCTACCGGTGTGCCACTCTCCGTACTCATTTTTATTATTAATGTACCGTTCCTGTTTTTGGGTTACCGCAAGCTTGGTTTACGTTTTGCGTTTAAAAGCGCATCGGCCATTGCAGGCCTGTCGCTGGTGCTGGCGTTTATGCATTTCCCTGATGTGACGCCCGATAAATTGCTTACAGCGGTATTTGGCGGCGTATTTATTGGCGCAGGTATAGGCATGGCCATAAGGGGCGGTGCCGTGCTTGATGGCACAGAAATAGCAGCACTGTTGGTGAGCAGAAAAACACAGGTAGTGCGTGTAAGCGATGTGATACTGATACTTAACGTTGTCATTTTTGGGGCGGCCGTGTTCCAACTCGGGGTCGAAAAGGCTTTGTACTCTATCCTCACCTACCTTGCCGCATCTAAAATGATTGATTTTATACTGAACGGATTAGAGCAATACACCGGCATGACCATCGTATCTGTTAAGGGCGAGCAAATAAGAATAGCCATTACCCAAAAACTTGGCCGTGGCGTTACGGTTTACCAGGGCAAAAGCGGTTACGGTAAAGATGGCCACATCAACGCCCCGCGCGAGATCATATTTACCGTGGCAACCCGATTGGAAGTACCCCTGCTTAAGAAAGAAATTTTGAGGATTGACCCGGCAGCATTTATTGTACAGCAAAGTGTAGACGATACCACCGGGGGGTTACTAAAACGCAAAAAAGGGCATTAAACCCCTTTAATAGTATTGCGGACCCAGGTGGGCACTTTATCTACAGACCTTTTGGTATACACAGCCGTGTAATTGTAAGATAGCCCGGCTTTTTCAAGCTTTACAAATACGTCAACATTCTTTTCACTATCGTAATCGTCTAAAGAATACAACAACCCAACGGTTTTATCGGCTTCCTTAAATACCTGCTCATCTGTATGCATTTGGTAAATGTATGCTTTAATTAACGCAAAAACTTAGTAAATCAATTTATTTCAACTTTATTATCAGCGAAGTAACCGATTTAGGAAGCGAAAATATAGTTTATAATATCGCCGCTATCATTCGCTCCACGTACTTTACACCCCGCTCCTCTCGCCTTGGCTTAATATTTGCATCCCCCATCAAAACCATTAACATGCCTGAAGGGCCAAGCATACTTATATTAAAGGAAAAAGTACAGGAATTTAAGGGTGATAAAGTGATCCACGCGAGTTGCAATAACGGCTCGCTGAATGCGGATATACTTACCGACCAAACTATTACCGACTTTAAAAGCTGGGGCAAGCATTTTTTGATCTGCTTCCCTAAGTTTACCGTGCGCATCCATATGATGATGTTTGGAACCTACCGCATAAACGAGCATACCGAAAAGCCGCCCCGCCTGCACCTGCAATTTGAGGATGGCGAATTAAACTTTTACGCCTGCCAGCTAAAGCTGATAACCGAACCGCTTGATGAAGTGTACGACTGGAAAGCCGACATCATGAGCGAGGAATGGGATACCAAACATGCCATCCAAAAAATGAAAGCCGAACCGGAACTACTAGCATGCGACGCGCTGATGAACCAGCAGATATTCTCGGGCGTGGGTAATATTATTAAGAACGAAGTATTGTTTCGCGCCCGCATACACCCCGAAAGCCTGGTTGCTGCCATTCCGCCAAAAAAAATTAAAGAAATGATAAGCGAAGCTATTAAATACAGCTTTGAGTTTTTTGAACAGAGAAAGGCAGGCACATTAAAAAAGCACTGGCAAGCCTACCATAAAAAGGAATGCCCGTGTAACCATGTACCGTTTAACGCAAAAGACACCGGCAAATCCCGCCGATCAAGTTTTTATTGCGAGCTGTGCCAGGAAAAGTACGGATAGCGGTAAACTTACTCACCCGGTCATTGCTCCGCTCGACCACCCTCTCTTCACCTTCGGCGGAAAGAGGGTTTAGCTTCATTTTTTTACCCTCTTTGCGAAGCAGAGAGGGTCGACCAGCGCAGCGCAGTCGGGGTGAGTAAACTATGCGCCTCGATCAACTAACTAACAGCAACCACCGGAAACATATTCCCCTCTACATTGTTGAACTTTTATAACCCCATACAATTATGAAAACAATAAAAATTGACGGCAACCCTGCAGACCTAACAGCTGTTATGGTGCCCCGCGAAACCGAATACCATGACCATGAAACTGTTCGACTTGAATCATCTGTAGACGGCACCTCGGTAGAAAAAACCATCTTCCGCGTGGTTGATGGCGGCGAGGATCAATGGGAGTTGCAATTTGAATAATATTCACAGCCATAACGCCATTGCAAGAAGCAATAGCAACGTGGCAATCTCTTTAGGCAGGCAGGCCATACAGGCTATATAACTATCCTAAAGAGATTGCTTCGTACCTTGCAATGGCGATTTGGTTACTTCTATTCCTTCACAAACACAAATTGGCCACCGCCCTGCTTCAAGGTAAATTCACCTTTATCCGGCCTAAATTCCATTACAATACCTGCGGTTTCAAACTCAAAAGTATCAGCCGTTTTTGCAGCATCTAACGGGAATGCCGATTGCCCGGTTGCCTGCGCCAATAAAGTGCCGCCATCTTTGGTAATGGTAATTTTAATAGGCACCTGCTTGCTGGCGTAAACACCTACATATTTATCAAGCCCTTTTACCTCGGCAAAATTGGGGATAACATATGGCTCATTAAAACAGATGCTTAACACTCCGTCCATAATTTTAGAAGGGTCGTATCCGCCGCCATTGGCAATATAGCTTATAGCTAATTTCTGCTCCGGGAAGTATTTCAGTTCTGAGCGGTAGGCATCAATAGCGCCGTTGTGCCCATAGCTGTTCTTACCCTTAAATGGCGACATAAACATAGCCAGTCCGTAACCATCTTTTATGGTTTTCATCAACTCAAGCGTAGCTGGTTTAACCAGTTTACCTGCAAACAAAGCTTCAATAAACTTATCCAAATCCGCCGGGGTTGATACCATAGACCCTGCACCTGTAGGGATGCTCATATCAGTTTCCAAAAACTTTTTCCACTTACCGTTATAGGTATAAGACAGCGCCTCGTTGTTGGCCGTGTTGGTTTTAACGCCATAGTAAGTATCCTTTAACCCAATTTTATTTACAACGCGCTGTTTTACAAGCTCGGGGTAGGTTTTATTGGTGATCTTTTCGATAACATAGCTTAACAAAACAAAGTTGGTATTGCTGTACTGGCCTTTGCTGCCTGGTTCAAAATCCGGTTTCATGGCGGCAATCCTCGCCAACATTTGCTCGTGTGTTTGCGGGGCAAGCATATAGCTCATGTATGTTGGGTCGTTGGTGAAATTGTGCAGGCCGCTATGGTGGCTCAGCATCATGCCGATGGTTATTTTAGCGGCGTTAGGCACCTGCGGATAAAATTTATCGAGCGTGGTTTCTAAAGTAAGCTTCCCCTCCTCTACCAATTGCATCACCATTACCCCGGTAAACATTTTACTGATAGAGCCTACACGGTATTTGGTTTTAGCCGATGCCGGGATGGTGGCAGGGCTATCGATGGCCGCGTTGCCAATACTTTTCTGATAAACAATTTTTCCGTTTTGCGATATAGCCAGGCTACCCATGCTTTTATTGTTTGCGGCAAGCACATCCAGCAAGCTATCTAATCGGGGTTTATTAATGGTTTGGGCATGAATAGATGTTGCTATACCTGTTGAAAGTATGGCCAATAAAAGTATTTTTTTGATCATGGGTGATGGGTTTGCATATTGGAGTGGTTAACTTGCAAGATGTTACAAGTATCAGATCATTAATCTATTACCAGGTCCCTAACCTTCCAGTATCTCCGCTATCTCATCAAAGCCTTTTTCGCGGGCCAGGTCGGCGGGGAGTTTGCCGCCTTCCATCCGGATGTCTACCCGGGCGCCTTTCTCCAACAACAATATGATCAGTTCCAGGTTGCCGTTTTGCGCGGCGGAGTGCAGTGGCGTGGTGCCCTTTTGCTGCTTAACGTTTACATCGGCGCCATTCTCTATCAGCATGGTAGCTGTACTGGTAAAATTACCGGCAGCAGCCGAATGCAGCGGGTAAACGTTAAAACCGTTATCGCTTGGGCGGTTTACATCGGCACCTTTTAGCACCAAATATCTTGCAATATCATAACGGCCAAAATAGCAGGCAAGGCCTAAAGCGGTAAAGCCATCGTCGGCATAAAAATCAATCCGTTCGGGATGTGTGGCTATGATATAAGCCACATCATCGAAGCGGTCGGCAGCTGCGGCCTCGAACAGGGAAAGGTCGTTAGTATATTTTAACAGCAGCCTTGTAACATCCGGTTTTTTATAATAGCAGGAAAGCATCAGCGGCGACACGTTGAGACTTGTTTTTGCCTTAGCCAGCTCGGGTTCGCGGGCAAGCAAAGTCTCTAAAGCCGCGGTATCGGCGTTAGCAATAAATCCCTCTAAGTCGGTTAGGCTCATTTAGTGTGAAAATAGGAAAAAATATATAATTGATCGAATTAAAATCAGGCGACTTAACACTCAAATAACTTTTGTTAAATAAAGTTAAAAGGGTTAAATAAAGTTAAACCGGGCATAAGCGACGCAATTTTTCTGGCCGATATCGTTTCAAGCTACATCAAACAAAAACAAGTATTATGAACAAAAAAACAAAACTCTTCGCGGTAGCTTTAACCGCATTTACTCTATTTATCGGTGTACAATCCAACGCGCAATCCTTCCAAAAGGGCAAACTAAGGTTCGGCGTTGGGGCAGATGCCTTGCTGCCTGTTGGCAATTTCAGCAAATCTTCCAATTTTGGCTTAGGTATTACCCCCCGTTTGCAATACGGGATTACAAATAGGTTTGCCCTCACCTTTACATCGGGCATCTATCACTTCTTCCCGAAAGATATGATCTCTACCGATGGCCCACAGCCGTACAAGTACCGCTGGGATTTAGACATGATCCCGGTAAAGGCGGGGTTTAAAGCATTTGTAACATCAAACATTTATGTAAGTGCAGAGGCAGGGATAGGTTTCCAGGTGGATAATGGCGGCGGCGATTCGAAATTCATGGCATCGGGCGGCGCCGGCTACGCAACCAAACACTGGGATTTTGGCGTCCGTTATGAAAACTTCGCGGGCAACGGCTACAGAAATGGCCTGATAGGGCTGCGTGTAGCGTACGGGTTTGGGCTGTAACAAAGTATCCCTCCAACAAGAAGCCCTTCATTATCTGAGGGGCTTTTTATTTTAGATAGTTTTTTGTGAAATGACTGTTAATTAAACAGATAATTTAAACGGGGCCTTAATTCATTCTTTCCAAAAAATTAAAAAATATCTGTTTAATCTAATACCTTTATATTTGCAATCAAACGTGTAATTTTCAGGATGCCGATCAAAGGAAACCAGTTCAAATCAAATAGTTTTAAAGACGAGCCGCAGGCAGGGAAATCTGGTTCAAGATCTTCGCAGGGCAGCGTTAAACAAGAGCGCGAAAGGCCTGTAAAACAACTGGCCGAGCGCATGCCATTATTCGACCTGCGCGACGGCCGCATCATTAAAATAGCGGGCTTGTTTTGCCTGGTGCTTTCGGTATTTTTCCTCATCGCGTTCACCTCCTACCTGTTCACCTGGCAGCAGGACCAAAGCTACGTATCTAAAGCCAACGGCGGCTGGGGCAACCTGTTCAAAACCACCAAAGAACTGCTTGAGAATGGCGTTAACAACCCCATGGTTGATAACTGGCTGGGCAAATTTGGCGCGCTGCTTTCCAACCAGTTCATCTTCGAGTGGTTTGGTGTGGCGTCGTTCCTGTTCGTGTTTGTATTCTTCATCATCGGCTACCGCCTGTTGTTCAAAATAAAATTGTTCTCGGTTAGCAAAATGCTGGCCTATACGCTGTTCTCTATCGTTTTTTTATCGGTAACATTTGGCTTTTTCCACGCGTTTATATCAGATTACCCCCACTTTTTAGAGGGCCAGTTCGGCTTTTGGACCAACCGCCTGTTAGTGGCACAGATTGGGCAGTCGGGCACAGGTTTTGGGCTGATATTTTTAGCGCTTACCGTTCTTGTAATTGCCTACAACATCGACTTTAAACTCCCGGAACGTAAACCAAAAATCGAGCCTGCTATTGCCGGGGATGAAACAGCAACAGAACCTGTTGAATTGGTAGAAGAAGAAATTTCCTTACCGGTAGAGTGGCCGCGAAATGGCGGTAACCGTGTAAAAGATATTCTTGCCGCGCAGGGGGCAGCTGCCGCTGCCGAGCCTATGCAGCAGGAGCGCTTGCAGCAAACACCGCTACAGCAAACCCCTGTTTTTCATGACCCGGTGGTGCTGAAACCCGAGGTAAGCCACGAGCCTGAGGAAGAGACCGAGATCCCGCTTACCATTGATGTAGAGCGCCCGATGCCTATCCTCAACATCGAAAAAAGCGACGATGATAAAGCAAAAAGCCTGGTTGATCAATTTGGCATGTACGACCATAAGCTGGACCTGGCGACGTACAAATACCCCGGTATTGATTTATTAGAGAATTACGGCTCGGCCAAAATTGCCGTAAACTCCGAAGAGCTGGAAGCCAACAAAAACAAAATTGTTGAAACGCTTAACCACTATAACATCGAGATAGATAAGATAAAAGCCACCATTGGCCCAACGGTTACGCTGTATGAAATTATCCCCGCGCCGGGTGTGCGTATCTCCAAGATCAAAAACCTGGAGGATGATATTGCCTTGAGCCTTGCGGCATTGGGTATCCGTATCATTGCCCCTATGCCTGGTAAGGGTACCATCGGTATAGAGGTACCAAACCAAAACCCTGAAATGGTATCCATGCGGTCGATACTGGCTACCGAAAAATGGCAGAACAACACTATGGACCTGCCCATCGCCCTTGGTAAAACCATATCTAACGAAGTATTTATTGCCGACTTGGCTAAGATGCCCCACTTACTGGTTGCGGGTGCTACTGGCCAGGGTAAATCTGTTGGTATCAACGCCATATTGGTGTCGTTGCTTTATAAAAAGCACCCTGCCGAGCTAAAGTTTGTACTTGTCGATCCTAAAAAAGTAGAGCTTACCCTGTTCCGCAAAATAGAAAGGCACTTTTTGGCTAAACTGCCCGATGAGGCCGACGCCATTATTACCGATACCAAAAAGGTGGTAAACACACTTAACTCGCTTTGTATTGAGATGGACCAGCGTTACGACTTGCTGAAAGACGCCCAGGTACGTAACCTTAAAGAATATAACACTAAGTTTGTTAACCGCAAAATTAGCGACCCTGAAAAACACCGCTACCTGCCATTTATTGTATTGGTGATTGATGAGTTTGCCGATTTGATGATGACCGCCGGTAAAGAGGTTGAGCAACCTATTGCCCGTATAGCCCAGCTTGCCCGTGCGGTGGGCATCCATTTGGTTATTGCTACGCAAAGGCCATCGGTTAACGTTATTACCGGTACAATTAAGGCCAACTTCCCGGCCCGTTTAGCGTTCAGGGTATTATCGAAAATCGACTCGCGTACCATATTGGATGCCGGTGGCGCCGATCAGTTGATAGGTCGTGGTGATATGCTGCTTTCTACAGGTAGCGACCTCATCCGCTTGCAGTGTGCATTTGTGGATACCCCTGAGGTAGAACGTATCTCCGACTTTATTGGCAACCAGCGCGGTTATCCGTCGGCTATGTTCCTGCCCGAATATGTTGGCGAGGGCGAAGCAGGCAGCAGCACCAAAGACTATGACCCGGACGACCGCGATCCGATGTTTGAGGATGCCGCTCGCTTAATTGTATTGCACCAGCAAGGGTCTACATCGCTTATCCAGCGTAAAATGAAACTGGGCTACAACCGGGCAGGTCGTATAATCGACCAACTGGAAGCCGCAGGTATTGTTGGCCCGTTTGAGGGCAGCAAGGCCCGCGACGTGCTTTACCCCGACGAATACAGCCTGGAACGCCACCTGGAAGAACTACAAAAACCACGCGATTAAACTAATTTAGTTTAAATCACTCTAAACCATTACAAGCCATAATGGTTATTGCCTGTGAGCTTTAAAATCGACCCGAGAAACATGAAAAGATTATTTTTATACCTGATATTATCTGCAACAACCGTAACCGCTGCATTCGCCCAAAAGGATAATGATGCAAAACTGATCCTGAATAAGCTTAGCAAGCAGTACCGCAGCTATGATGCCGTTAAAACCGACTACTCGCTAACGGTTGATAATCAGCAAGCCAACGTAAAGCAAACTTTTAACGGGACGCTTATAGCCCAGTCAAAAACCAATAAGTATAAAGTGATAGCCTACGCCGCGGGCACAAAAAAAGTAATGCAGGACATTATCAGCGATGGCAAAAACCAATGGACTTACCTTAAAGATGCCAACGAAGTACAGCTAAGCGCCGCCGATAATAGTGAGGAAGGCTTTAATCCGGCCAAGATCTTCACCATGTACGAGAAAGGTTACAAGTACATTTACACCGGCCAGCAAAAGCTTGCAGGCAAGATTTACCAGGTTATTGACCTCACCCCCGAGGACAGCAAGAAAACATTCTTTAAAGTGCGCCTGATGATAGACAAGGTTAAAAACCAACTGTACAGCGCCCAGATCTTTGATAAGAACGGCAGTAAGTATACCTACACCCTGCGCACCTTTACCCCCAACTACAAAGTAGCCGAAAGCGCCTTTGTGTTCGATAAAAAGACCTACCCGGGTGTAGAGGTGGTTGATTTGAGGTAAGCGGAAGAAAACAAAAGGTGTCATTTCGACGACAAGTCGCAGACTTTGCAGATCTAACAAGATTCCTCGTCGCTGCGCTTCCCTCGGAATGACAGGGTAAAAAGAGCGATGCTGGTTGGCATCGCTCTTTTATTTTAGTGTACTCCTGCTAATTATAGGGATTATAGGCTAGAGGAAGGCCCTACACCCTCACATAGATCTTTTTATTATCCAGCACCTTACCCACACTCCAGCATAGCAGCATATAGCTAATGGCAAATAGCAGCGAACCAATTGCGCCGGGTGCTATTTTTTGGAAAAACACGTCGTTTACCCAGCCTACAACATTTTTATCACCCACCTTTATCATCCATAAGGTTACAATCAATACTTCCGACAGGATATAAATAGCAAGTGGGTTTTTACCAACGGTGGTGAAAAACGAAGTCCAGTTATACTTATTCCAGGCACGCACTTCAACCACATAAATAAATGCGGAGATCATTACCATATCAATACCGGTTGTAAGCAATACAAAGGGGCTCGTCCATAGTTTTTTACCTATCGGGAAGCTCATATTCCAGGTCAGGGCTATAAATATGAACACACAGCCCATCAATGCCAGTCGCGCAATGGTTTCGTAACCCTTGCCCTTTTCCTGTATAAATTTACCGGCGTAATAGCCTACAATTATGTTTACAATGGCTGGCATGTTGCTCAATATCCCTTCCGGGTCAAACGGTACGCCTTCGCCGTGGTACAAGTGATTATCGCCCATCACAAATTTATCCAGGTAGGTACCTGCATTGGTAAGCATCCCATAAGGTGCTGCGTGGTCTCCAAACATCAGCAATATTACCTGGTAGCCTACTAGAAGTAAAGCGCTAATAACAATAATGGCAGTTTTATTTTTTACAAAATAGATGATAAGCGAAGCCAGCATATAGCAAATACCGATGCGCTGTAAAACGCCCAATATGCGTGTGTGGTCAATTGGTTTTACTACCCAGCCTGCCGGCGTATGATCTACAAACGGGAACCACGACATGAGGTAGCCTATCAAACAAATAAGCAACCCACGTTTTAATACCCGGTACAACACAGTGCCCGTGCTTAAGGTATCAAACTTCTTCATGGTAAAGCTCATGGCGTTACCTACGGCGAACATGAACGAGGGGAATACCAGGTCGGTTGGTGTAAAACCAAACCAGGCGGCATGTTCAAGCGGTGCAAATGGCGCCGCGCCGCTGCCGGGTGTGTTTACAATAATCATAAAACAAATGGTTAGTCCGCGAAAAACATCAAGCGACAGGAACCGTTCGGCTTTTGGGTTCATAATGAGTGTAGTTGGATAAATTGATTGTGGATATTAAGAGTACCAATATAGTAATTAAATAAAATGAAATACAATAGTTTGGCAAACTTTGTAAAATATTTTAAGAAGTTGTATTTCGCATGCTTCTAAAATCTATTTACAACATTTTACCGCCTTAATGTTAAATGTTACTATTTTTGAAAAGATGCTCACCATAACCAACCATACGCTCGAAAAACTGGAGCTGCTGTTAAAAACAGCCGGTTATAGAGTTAGGTATGAGAAAGGTAACTTTAAAACCGGGGCTTGTATGCTGCTTAACAGCCGCATAATTGTGGTTAATAAATTCGCCAACCTGGAGAGCAAAATAGCCGCCGTTGCAGAACTTGCCCGCACGGTTGACATTGATTATAACCTGCTCGACGATAAACAGGCTGCATTTTTGCATCAACTTAAACAAACAACACTGCAGCTGTGACCATAACTTTTTTAGGAACCGGAACTTCGCAGGGTGTGCCTGTAATTGCATGCACCTGCCCGGTCTGCTTATCGACAGATAAGCACGATAAGCGGCTGCGTACCTCTATTTTGATAGAGGGCGAGGGAAAAGTTATCGCCATAGATTCGGGACCCGATTTTCGGTACCAGATGCTGCGCGAAAAGGTGATGCACCTGGATGCCATTATTTTTACCCACGAGCATAAAGACCATGTTGCCGGTATGGACGATATCCGCGCGTTTAACTACAAGCAGCAGGTACCCATGGATATTTACGCCGACGACCGCGTACAATTAGCGCTTCGCCGCGAATTCCCATATATTTTTGACAACAAAGGCTACCCCGGCATCCCGCAGATAAACCTGTATACCGTTACCTTAGCGCCTTTTAACATTGGCAATATACACTTTACCCCTATTGAGGTAATGCACTACAAATTACCCGTAAAAGGGTATCGCATAAAAGATTTTACCTATATCACCGATGCAAAAACATTGTCTGAAGTGGAGAAAGACAAAATACGAGGGTCTAAGATACTGGTGATAAATGCCCTGCAAAAAGAAAAGCATATTTCACACTTCACTTTAGCCGAGGCCATTGCCTTTGCGCAGGAAATTGGGGCTGATAAAACCTACCTTACACACATTAGCCACCGCCTGGGTAAACACGACGATGTTTCTAAAGAACTGCCCGCGGGTATAGCACTGGCTTATGACGGGCTTAAGGTGGAAATTTAATATTCCATACTTGTTTATTTAAACGATTAATTTTATCCTAATAGTAAATTTCTTACATTGCAAATGTTAATTTATTTGCATGAAAAATATCGTTTACCTAAGTACTGCCGTAAAGTTGTTGAATGATGACCAACTGATCGACATTTTAACAACTGCCCGTAAAAACAACGCCGATCGAGACGTTTCCGGCGTATTGCTGTACAGCGAAGGCACATTTATACAAGTACTTGAGGGTGATGATACCCATGTCGACACAATTTTTGCTAAAATTGAAACCGACCGCAGGCATAAAAATCTTATTACGCTTATTGATAGCAGCATTGCGCATAAAAACTTTGCAGACTGGGCCATGGGTTTTATAACTACAAACAGTGCTAAAGTTGCCGATCTGTTAGGTTACTTAAAATCAATGGATAGCCTGCATGCAAAAAGCGATAACAATTCTGCTATTATCACCCTAAAAACGTTTATAGAAAGCAATAAACTTACGGTGAGGTATTAATACAACTCCAGGTAGCTTACCTGGTTAATGGTTGCGCGATAGGTGTTTTTATGCCCCCTTTTTTGTATCTCCACACGGCCACGGATGGTCATTGCGCGGTTATTTATTTTGTTGTATTCTCCGTCTTCAGTCTCGAACAAGCCGGTGTGCTTCCCTGCAAGGTACAGCGGGCAATCCTGTGTAAAATTCACCCAAAGCGAGCGGCTGTTACCATGGTCGGTAAAGGTACTGTCATTCACCAGGGCCGACTGGTTCTTACCCTCTATATACTTACCCGATACCTCTACGTTTTGCTTATCGTAATACTTAATGCTATCAATTAGGTGGCTAAAGCTTACCTTATTAAACTTTACGTCCACATCACATTCGCTGGTATATATCTTTGGCTTATTGGTGTTACAAGCCAGCAGGGTTGTAGTAACCATTAGTATTAAATATGCCCTGCTTTGTGCCATATATAAATGTACGTGTTTTAACATACTTAGTTGTTGTGGCACAACAATTTTACCAAAAGGCCACAACTGCAACATTAATGTTAATAACAACTTGCGTTAACCTTAAAGCCGTATTTTTGCGCATTACTTATTAGCATGAAAAAATACAGCTTATTGCTACTTGCCTTACTGGCCATATCATTTAAAAGTTTTAGCCAGGATACCACCCAGCACATCATCCCCAACCGTAAAAACAGCGCGGCGCAGCAAAATAAGCCTTATGTAATACTAATTTCTGCAGATGGTTTCCGGTACGATTTTGCTAAACGTTACAACGCTAAAAACCTGCTCAGGCTGGCTAAAGAAGGCGTAAGCGCCCCTTACATGATGCCATCTTATCCCTCGGTTACTTTCCCTAATCATTATGCAATGGTGAGCGGTTTGTACCCCTCGCACTCGGGCTTGGTAAACAATACCTATTACGACCGCGACCGTAAAGACAAATACTCGATGAATGACAAAACCAAGGTTGCCGATAGCAGCTGGTACGGCGGCGCGCCGCTTTGGGTACTTGCCGAGCAGCAAAAAATGCTTTCGGCCAGTTTTTATTGGGTAGCTTCAGAAGCTGCTATAAAAGGCGTACGGCCCACCTACTACTACATCTACAACGAAAAAATTGACATGCACAACCGCATTACCGCCGTTGTAAACTGGCTTAAGCTACCACCGGCCCAACGCCCGCACCTCATAACTTTTTACCTGCCACAGGTTGACCATGAAGCGCATCATAACAGCCCCGAGTCGGCCGAGGCCGAAAAGGCGGTACACTTTATAGACTCGGCAGTGAATGAATTGCAAAAGGCGGTTAAAACTACGGGATTAAAAAATGTCAACTTCATTTTCGTATCAGACCACGGCATGACCCGGGTAGACAATGAAAACCCTATTGGCATACCGACTGCAATAGATACCTCAAAATACGTTATATCCGGCGACGGCGTCCTGGTTGAACTGTACGCCAAAAAAAATTCTGACGTACAAGCCACTTATACTGAACTTAAAAAAGAAGCAAAGGACTACGACTTATACCTCAAAAGTAATGTACCTGCCCATATGCATTACAGCACCACCGACGACTGGCACAACCATATCGGCGATATATTACTGATACCACATTACCCAAAAGTGTTTAACCTGTGGAACAGCAAAAAAATAAATCCGGGATGGCACGGGTACGACCCAACCATTATAGCAGAGATGCGCGCCAGCTTTGCAGCATGGGGCCCGGCCTTTAAAAAGCATTTAGTGGTAACTCCTTTTGAAAATGTTTCGGTTTTTAATTTAATTAGTGAGATATTGGGCATTAAATATACCGATAAGATTGACGGTACAAACCAATTGGCCAATAAGATCCTGATCAATAAAACATCCAAAGCAAAAAAATGAAATTAGCACTTAAATTAATAGCACTTTTAATACTTCCCGTTACTGCTTTTGCACAAAACCCGGCGGTAGTAAAACAACAGGCCACAGTGGTTGCCAATGCCCTGTTTAAAAGCGATTACAAAACCATTTTAGACCATACCTACCCCAAAGCCGTTGCTATGGGTGGCGGCAAAGAAAAAATGCTGCAAATGATGACAACCGGCATCAACCAAATGAAGGCGCAGGGCTTTATGTTTGAAAAGGTAACCATTGGCGAGGCCGGAAAATTTTACAAGGCCGGTAAAGAGATCCACTGCATAATACCGGAGTCTATTGTAATGAAAACCCCACAGGGGCGCTTCGCAACAAAAAGCAACCTGCTTTGTGTAAGCGGCGATGGCGGCAAAAACTGGAGTTTCCTTGATATGAACAGGGGCACCATTAATTCCGTTAAAACGCTTTTTCCAAATTTCAACAGCAACCTTATTATTCCAACGCCGCAGGTACCTATAAAGCTTTAATAGCAATTATTTGAGCAAGCTAACGTTGAATAATAAAACAATTTAAAAATAAGATCAAGGCTCGCTATTAGTAATTGATGCACTTTTTTAAGAAATATATCCTTTTATTATTTATAATACCCCTCACCGCCGTAGCGCAGGATACTACCTATTTAAAGAAACAGGCCGGCCGTTTTGCCAGGGCAAGCTTTAACGGCGATTATAAAACCGTTATAGCTCTTACCTATCCCAAATTGATAGAATATTCGGGTGGCAGGGACACCATGCAAAAACTAATAACCAACCGCATAGAAGGGCTTAAAAAGCAAGGCGTAATAGCGTTTGATGGCTATGTTGATGCGCCGGGTAAACTACACGATGCCGGCGGGCAGATCCATTGCCTTATCCCCGAAGTTGTTACCATGAAAATGTTTAACGGGCGCTATGTTAACCGCACCTACCTGCTGGCTATTAGCGATGATAATGGCAAAAGCTGGACGTTTATGGATGTTGGCAAGATGCCTTTAAACCTATTGCAAAGGCTTGTTCCTAAATATAATCTGGATCTGAATATCCCCACCGCCGGCAAACCGATGTTCTTTGCAGATAAGCTTTAAAACCAGCTTTTTATTTTGTTACTTGTAACGGGCAAAACCAACGCCCGTTATTATGCAACGCAGAAACTTTTTAAAAACAGGTTCATTAGCGGGTTTAACCCTGTCTACACTTGTAGCAGCGTCATCTTGCAAGCCATCAGCAACAGAGAAAAATGCCAATAGCGATGACGAAGTTTTTACAGATGATTTTGAACTGAACGAAACCACTATAGACCAACTGCAAAAACTAATGGCAGATGGTAAACACACTTCGCGCTCCCTCACCGAATTGTATTTAAAAAGGATTGACGCCATTGATAAGAACGGCCCGAAAATAAACGCCGTTATAGAGCTTAACAAAAGCGCTTTAGATATGGCCGATAACATGGATAAGGAACGCAAAGCCAAAAAACTGCGCGGCCCGCTACACGGCATCCCGGTACTTATAAAAGATAATATTGACACAGGCGATAACATGCACACCACCGCAGGCTCGTTGGCACTGGCCGATAACTTTGCCAAACAAGATGCCTTTATTGTACATAAATTACGCGAGGCAGGTGCCGTTATATTAGGTAAAACCAACCTGAGCGAGTGGGCGAACTTTCGCTCTTCACGGTCAACCAGCGGGTGGAGCAGCAGGGGCTTGCAAACCAAAAACCCCTACGTGCTGGATAGGAACCCAAGCGGATCCAGCGCGGGCTCAGGCTCGGCAACTGCGGCTAATTTATGTGCCCTATCCATAGGTACCGAAACGGATGGCTCTATTGTTTCTCCATCATCGGTAAATGGGTTGGTGGGCATTAAACCAACCGTTGGTTTGTGGAGCCGCAGCGGTATTATCCCTATCTCTAAAACACAGGATACCGCCGGGCCAATGGCACGTACTGTTAAAGATGCCGCAATAATGCTTGGGGCGCTGGCTGCCATAGATGCCGCGGATGATGCAACCCTTAAAAGCAAAGCCGAAAAAGATTACACCAAATTTTTAGACCCTAACGGATTAAAGGGCAAACGCCTTGGCCTCATAAAAATCGAGAAACTGCCTGCAGCTACAGACACATTATTGAAAGCGGCTTTAGACGTGCTGAAAAAACAGGGAGCAGAAATTGTAGAGGTTGATTTGGATGCCCGGCTAAAACCGATAGAAGACGCGGAATTTAAGGTACTGCTATACGAATTTAAAGATGGCCTAAACCGGTACCTGAGTAAGGCCAACAGTAAGGTAAAATCATTGGCCGATGTTATTGCGTTTAATAAGCAGCTCGAAGATAAGGCAATGCCATTTTTTAAACAGGAAACAGCAGAACTTGCCCAAACCAAAGGCGATTTGAACAGCGCCGAATATGTAGAAGCTTTGGCCAAAACTACCAAATATAGCAGGGAGGGTATTGATGGCCTGCTTAAAGAAAACAAGCTGGACGCACTTATCGCCCCCACCAATGGCTTCGCGGTTTGTATCGACCTTATCAATGGCGATTACGATAACGGTTTCTCTTTTTCGGGCCCGGCTGCAATGGCCGGATACCCCCACATTACCGTACCGATGGGTGCCTGGCACGACCTGCCGATGGGCCTATCCTTCGTTGGCACCGCCTGGGCCGAAGGCGAACTCATCAAAATGGCCTATGCCTATGAACAGGCGTCAAAGAAGCGGGTTGCACCGAAGTTTAAGGCCGGTCTGTTTGCATAACCTGCCTTAAAATCGTATTGCTAATACTACTATGGCTCAGTTGGTTTTGCCGACACATATGTAATTGAACTTAAGCCGGCCAGTATTAAAAGTACGTTAGGGAAATCGGGCATCGATTTGTTATTAAACGTATAGATCAAAAAATACACTCCCAAAACGATATTCCATGCAAAAATCTGAAAACGCTGCATGTTAAGGCTTGTGCCATCGCTAAGGATATCCCACAAAAAACTATTATGCGTTTTAGGCGTGTAGGCGTTGTTGTTTTGCTTTTTAAAATAGTCGATATAGGTAGCCGATCCGTTTGTGAGAACGCTTATACCCAACAGTTCTAAAATAGAATAGTTAAGCGTAGAGGGAATATCTGTTAAAATAAGCGAATAAACAAACCCGGCAATGACAAGCACTGTCCAAAAAGCCAGCTGGGTTTGGGCAAGGCTATACGCACCACTTGGCCCCTCTTTTAATATATCCGATGTGATAATAAGCCAGCCTAACAAAACCAATAAACCTGCATAAGCTACGGCCATTATCCAAAATACCGCGATGTTATAGTAGGTGATCGTCAGCACGGTCCGGTCATAATCTTTTGGCAGCACCTTTACCGGGAACATCCCCTGCCAGCCTACTGTAACATGCACTGTTATTTTGTTGTTGTTAAACGAGTTGCTAAGGCGGTACAGGTAATCCCAAGCATCTTTGGTTGTAGTATCGCGCTTAAGTTTGAATGGGATCCAAACAACCGTATCGGTAGTTATAAATTGTTCTTTGGTTATCTGACTAAACAGATCAGAGCTTATTCCCTTTAACTCAATTCCGTTGGCATACAGCATCAGTTTGCTTTTGTCTGTTGGTCGCGACTGTACGAATTCTTTAGGATATAGTAGTTTCACCAATATAATATCGTTTGCGAAAGCAACGGTTTTGGTGGAATCTTTGGTCATTTGCTTGGCAAAAACTTTTGTTACAAGCGGCACTTTTGCAGGTATAGCAACCACTGGCAAAGGCTTAACCACAGGTATTACAGGTTTTGCCGTAGTATCAACCTGAATGGCAAACACCGGCATTACAAATAGCATTAACGCTATTGGTAAATACAGAGATAAGTATTTCATTGTAAAAGGTTTGGTATACCTAAATTCCGAATAATTAACAAATAAAAAAAGGGTGTTTTCACCCCTTTTTTGTCAATTCGAATAAAAAAATATAAACCTTTATCTTTACACATTAATATTGTTATGCCCACTCCCATCCCCAATAAAATTTTTACACGCCGGCACGAGATCTTTGCCGACTTTTTAAAAGAAGTTGACAAACATCTTGATGATGTGATGCACGAGCGCGTTACCGAGATGTTCGAGATCAGGGACATTGCCGGTATCCTACACATCCACCCCACCCATTTAACCAATACCATTAAGCAAACCACGGGCAAATCGCCCTGCTTTTATTTTGAGGAAAAGATAATGCTACTGGCTAAGGATATGCTGCAACAGAACGTCCCCATCAAGCAAATAGCTTTTAAACTAACTTTCGACCCATCCAACTTCACCAAATTTTTTAAACGTTTTGAAGGCGTAACACCTAAAGAGTATAAGGAGAGGTTGTGGTCTGAATCAGAATTAGAGAATTAGCAGAATAATAATGACAGTTTAAGTAGCGAAATACTGTACCTGTCACCATTTTATCTGTACCTGTCACCATTTTTCAACAACGTTTTCCCCTCACCTTTGTAGTGTATTAAAACACATAACAACATGAGCACAAATAAAATAGCATTAATAACAGGCGGAAGCAGGGGCCTTGGTAAAAACGCTGCTTTAAAAATTGCAGGTAAAGGGATAGACGTTATTGTAACCTACCGCACCAAAAAAGAAGAAGCCGATGAAGTAGTGAACCAGATAGAACTGGCCGGCCAAACTGCCGCCGCCTTGCAGCTGGATACTTCAAAATCAAACACCTTCGCTAATTTTAAGGAACAGCTTACCGCTGTATTAAAAGAAAAATGGGACCGCAACAGCTTCGACTTTTTGGTTAATAATGCAGGCATTGATGCCGCATCACCTTTCGGGCAAACCACCGAGGAAGATTTTGATAACCTGTTTAATGTACACTTTAAAGGCGTTTACTTTTTAACCCAAACACTGGTAAATACCATTGCCGATGGTGGCCGCATCATTAACCTATCAACCGGTTTAACGCGTTTTGCAACACCGGGCTACGCGGCTTATGCATCTATGAAAGGCGCTGTTGAGGTGTTTACAAAATACCTGGCCAAAGAACTTGGCAGCCGTGGTATAGCAGCCAACCTGGTTGCCCCGGGCATTGTAGAAACCGACTTTACAAAAAGGGCGTTCGACAGTCACCCGCAAATGCACGAATTTATTTCGGGCATCACCGCATTAGGCAGGCCCGGCCAGCCGGATGATATAGGCGGTGTAATAGCGTTCCTTTGTACCGAAGATGCCCGCTGGATAAACGCTCAGCGCATTGAAGCATCCGGCGGTATGTTTTTGTAGCTCGTGAGTGGTCGATTGAGTGAGTAGTGAGTGGTTGCCTATCAATCAACAAAAAAGCGGGATGGTTCTTTCTGAATCATTCCGCTTTTTTTTGTTAAACCAATTTTTACGGCGATTGTATTAATAGCTTATCTTGCTACCCTAAATTATTGATATGGAATTTGGCCGCGTTACCGAACATGAATTGCCCCTGGTAGATTTCACCCTGCCGCCCGACCCTGCTTTTACCCGCGAAACCCTTGCCGCTGCAGATAAAAAACAGCCATTGCAGGTACACGTAGGTTGTGCTAAATGGGGGCGCAAGGAATGGGTGGGGCAGATCTATCCGCCAAAAACCAAGGATGCTAACTTTTTAGACGAGTATGTAAAACATTTCGATTGCATTGAGTTGAATGCCACCTTTTACCAGGTGTATGGCCCCGATACCATTGCCAAGTGGAAACAAAAGGCAGATAGTAATGCCAACTTTAAATTCTGCCCCAAATTTTCGCAAAGCATCAGCCATATCCGCAGGTTAAAGAACGCCGAAGAAATAACCACAACTTACTATGAGGGCATTATGGCCTTCGGCGATAAATTGGGCCCCTTGTTTTTGCAACTAAGCGATAATTTCACACCCAAAAGCCTGCCCGAACTTACCGCCTACCTGGAACAGTTACCAACCGATGTACCGGTTTATGTGGAATTGCGACACAAAGACTGGTTTGCCGTACCCGAAAACCTGCAAGCGGTTTTTAGCCTTTTTAAGCGATTGAATATCGGATCAATACTGACAGACGCCACCGGCCGCCGCGATTGCCTGCACATGATGTTACCTACCCCTCACGCCTTCATCCGCTTTGTGGGCAATGGCCTTCACCCTACCGATTACACCCGCTGCGACGAATGGGTTGACCGCATTGCCGACTGGAAAGAACAAGGCTTGCAATCGGTTTGGTTTTTCATGCACCAGCACGATGAGCGCTACTCGCCCGAGTTGTGCGATTATGTGATAGAAAAGTTAAATAAAAAACTGGACATGAACATTCACCGCCCGCAATTTATTGGTAAAGAGAAGGGATTGTTTGATTAAGAGTTAATGTTATTCAAAATTATTTGTCATTCTGAGCGATAGCGAAGAATCTAATAATGAACTGTGTAAGCGGCCATGCATGTAGGCCAATAGATGCTTCACTACGTTCAGCATGACAAGCTATTTAAATACCATTACATATCCAACGCGCGTGAGCGTTTACGCTTCACAAAATTGCGGATATCCAGCACAATGCCGGCAAAGAAGTAAAATATTAGCGGGAAACCCACCGCCAGGAACGATGAATAAATAAAAAACAACCTTATTTTAGCGATAGAAATATTAAAACGCTCGCCCAGGTAAGTACATACCCCAAAAGAGTAGCGCTCAAAAAAGGTGATGACACGTTGTAACATACTATATGGGTTTTAATATTTTAATACCAACGCCGCATTGCAGGCATTTCTTATAATTGCAGTAGCTGTTTTTTAATTCTAAAAGCGCCTGCGATTCAAAGGCGGTTTTAATATCCACACCTAAGGTAGCAAAATCTGCGGTAATATTATTTTGCTCTGCCGGGATATTCTCCAGCAATTTTAATGCCCGGCTTACAAAATGCTGCAATTTCATGTGCCTGCCATAACTAAACAGAAAAAGCACCACCGTATTTAGCAGGATAGTATCTATCGATGCTGCCCCCAATGCTTTACCTGCCGGCTTCGATTCCTTATCAAACCGGTAATGCGTTTCCCAATATCCGTTCACTTTAATATTAGCGAAAAGCGCGCGCAGGTCCTTCACTTCTCTAATCTCCAGTACTTTGGAGAATAAATGATTGGATTGCACCACCAGCGCGGCAAATTGCGCCAACCTAATGGTTGGGAAGTTTTGGGGCCGCATCCGCAAAAATTTCCATAAATGATTTTCTATGGGTTTCAGCGAATATTTTTTGGCGAGGTAATCGTACTCTTTTTTGAGCGAACGCGGATAATCATCCTGCAATTCATCCGTCAGGAATCCCGCCTGTCCAAATATAAGCGCCTCTATTTGCATGGCGTTATTCTTATTTTTGGCCAGGATACTTTGCGGCAGCAACTTCGCCATCAACTCGAACGGCAGGGCATTGGTTTTAAAGCCAAAGTTTGTCGCCAAAAATTGGTAGAAGGTTTCTTCCCAGTCGCCGCGGTTTAGGGCTAAAGCCGCAACAACCGCTTCCGAACGTTTTTCCAAGCGTTCTACCAAAATCCTTGTGAGCCAGTTTTGCATGGTGAGGCCATCCACAGTAGCGATTGTACCTTCGCATGGGATAATTTGCTGATTGCCAAAAACCAGGTTATGGTAGCGGTTGTAAAGCTCGGCAGAAATGCGGTCTTTTAATTCCAGCGTGGGCACGCGCCTACCATCGGTACGGATAAGAGGTTCATCATCGCGGTAAACTACGTGCAGTATCACATTATCGTAAGCGTTATCGGTAGTATGACCGTGCTTATGCCAGTCGGACGAGGAGATGTGCAGCTCCGCGTTACCTGCCCAGGTAGTTTCGCCCACACGGATGCGCGCGTTCTGGAAATCGGCACCTGCATGGCTGTTATGCATCCCTACCGAATATACTTCCAGTTCTTCACCCTCGGTAGTACGCAGGTTCATCCTGTCGAACAGCCGGAACTTCCAGATGTAATGCAAAAAATCTTCGGTGAAAAGCATATGGGAAGGTAAGAAAATTTATACCTGGATTGAACAAATTTTTTGATTTTGGGTCTGTAGTCTTTTTCATTGTCAGCAGAACAGCTTCGTCCGAAATCGGGAATAACAATGGTGGCCTTGTGCGCGGTATGGGCATTGGAAACTTTTGCAGTGGGATGGATTTAGCGCAAGGGCAAAAGATTTCCGGCCCGTGGTTATGAGCGATTTGCGGGGCAGGGTTTGTGCGGCAAAGAAGCCTTTTTGCTGACTTGATTTTTGGTTACTTTGTATCAAGACAAAGTAACAGCCCTCCGCGGCAATTGAGCGGGCTAGCGTTGATAGATGCACACAAAAATCAAAAGCACATCACCAGCATAACACACCCCTAACCCCTCTCAAGAGGGGAACTATCTTGTTAATTTCATTATCTTGCACTAAATCCAACCACATGAGCAGCACTCCCATCATTCAACCTGTAACAACCCAAAGCCGCGTATGGTCAATAGTCGGCGGTTCATTGGGTAACCTGGTGGAGTGGTACGATTGGTATGTGTACTCGGCTTTCTCGCTGTATTTTGCAGGCTCATTTTTCCCAAAAGGCAATTTAACAGCGCAGCTTTTAAACACCGCGGGTATCTTTGCCATCGGCTTTTTAATGCGCCCTATTGGTGGCTGGCTAATGGGTACTTACGCCGATAAACACGGGCGAAAAAAAGCGCTCACGTTTTCGGTATTACTGATGAGTGCAGGGTCGCTTATCATCGCCATTACTCCTGGTTATAAGTATATTGGCATTGCTGCCCCTATCCTGCTGGTATTGGCCCGCATCATCCAGGGGTTAAGCGTTGGCGGCGAATACGGTACCAGCGCTACTTACCTAAGCGAGATGGCCACTAAAAAAGACCGGGGATTTTATTCCAGCTTTCAATACGTAACCCTTATCATGGGGCAGTTGGTTGCGCTTGGGGTGTTGATACTATTGCAACGCGCCTTCCTTACCGAGGAGCAGCTACACTCGTGGGGCTGGCGCATCCCGTTTGGAGTTGGCGCTATGCTGGCCATTATTGTGATGTACCTGCGCCGTAGCTTGCAGGAATCGGCTACGCTAAATAATAAGGATGAAGTTGTTAGCAAACACGCGCGTGGATCGTTACGTGCATTGGCCGAGCACCCTAAAGCGATATTTACCGTTATTGGCCTTACCATGGGCGGCACGGTGGCTTTTTATACCTTCACCACCTACATGCAAAAGTTTTTGGTGAACACAAACGGCTTCAGTAAAAATGAGGCAACGCTAATATCAAGCCTTACCCTTTTTGTTTTTATGCTGATACAACCCCTATACGGTTTAGTATCTGACAGGATTGGCCGCAAGCCTATGCTTACCGCATTTGGCATATTGGGGACTTTGACCACTATACCTATATTCACTTATTTAAGCGTAACCCATAACTTTTGGGTGGCATTTGGCCTTATCATGTTCGCGCTGCTTGTGGTGAGCAATTATACCGCTATAAACGCGGTGGTAAAGGCAGAACTTTTCCCGGCGCATATCCGCGCTTTGGGTGTGGGTTTCCCTTATGCCATAGCTGTATCTATTTTTGGCGGCTCGGCGGAGTATATTGCCCTTAGTTTTAAAGAACATGGGCACGAAAACTGGTTTTACTGGTACGTAACAGGGTGTATTTTGGTATCGCTGGTTGTGTATACTACAATGAATGATACGAAGAAACATTCGAAGATAGAAGACGAATAATTTTCAATTGTCATTGCGAGAAGCGTAGCGACGCGGCAATCTCGTAGCCAGTGCATGAACAACATGCATACAACGAGATTGCCGCGCTATCGCTCGCAATGACAAAACAAAAAAAGGGCTTCTATTTTGATACCAATCCCGATATTACATTAATACTCAAGGCTACAATGGCGGTATTAAAGGCAAAGGCTATCAATCCGTGCATCCATGCAAGGCGGCGGATGTGTTTAGAGGAAATCTCTACGTCGGATACTTGGAAGGTCATACCTATAACAAAGGAAAAGTATACAAAATCTAAATAATCGGGGTCCTTGTCGTCGCCCGGGAATTCCAGGCCGCCTTTTGGTGTATGTTTGCCATCCGTTTGGCTATAATATAAATGAGCGTAACGCATGGTAAATACGGTATGTACCAGCCACCATGATACTACAACCGCCGTCATGGCTAAAATAATGTACCCTGCTACAGTACTGTCAGATTCGCCCTTGGATGATTTTAGCAGCAGGTACATTGCAACCAGGCTTACCAGCGAGGCAACCATCACAAAAACAAATATCATAACACGGCTGCTATCCTCCAGGCTGGCTATTTTACGGATATCTTTTGGGTGTGCCCATAAGATGATCACCCAATCTAATATAATAATAGTTGATGCAATAGCTATCCAGGTGATTAACGTAACGGCCGGAACTGAGGGGTTATGACGCGCAAGAAAAAAAGCTATTGCACCTGTTACCAATGATAGCGATAGCCGGTAATGCGCATCGAGGCGAAGCAGGATATTCTTCTTAGGTTCGGTTACTTGTTGCACTGAGTGAATGAAAAATGGTTCATAGATGTTGGTAGTTTCGTTTGCCAAATATACATTCGGCTATGAACTATCAGCCATTAACCATCAACTAAATTAATCTTCTTCTACAATCTCTGCCACACGGCCTACCTGGCCATCTTCCAGCCGTACCTTTATCCCGCGGGAATGATAAGAGGCACTGGTAAGCAGGTCTTTCACCACGCCGCGCGTAAGCTTACCGCTGCGCTGGTCTTTCTTCAGGATGATGTCTACTTCCAGTCCGGGGTATATGTCTGCTCTGTTACGTCCGTGCATATTTTATAATAATTACACTGATTTTTAAATGTGATTTCACCGATTTACTACCTGATCTCAGCTCCAATTCTACTTCGGACTTTCTGACTAAAGACTTGAAAACTTACTTCACCAACCAGCTAATAGCATCTTCAACTTTCTTAAAGTCAAAACTGCTGATCACTTTATCCATAGCTTGGGTTATCTGCTGGTTTTGCAGGTTGCCTATGCTGCCCTCGTGGGTATGGTTAACGGTTTTATCGGGGTTAAAGTTGCCTGCCTCTATATCCAAACCTATCTGCTTGTAAGCATCACGGAACGGCGTACCACTCAGCACCGATTTATTCACCTCCTCAACGCTAAACAGGTAGGTGTATTTAGGGTCGTCCAGTATATTTTTATTTACGCTGATGTTTTGCAGCATAAATGTCGCCATTTGCAGGCAGTCTATCAGATCGGTAAAGGCCGGGAACAACAATTCTTTAAGCAATTGCAGCTCTCGGTGATAGCCCGATGGCAGGTTGGTGGTCATCATGGCTACATCATTTGGCAGGGCTTGCAGGCGGTTACATTTGCCACGCATTATTTCCCAAACATCCGGGTTCTTTTTGTGTGGCATAATGCTGCTGCCCGTCGTGAGGTTCTCGGGGTAACTTACAAAAGCGAAGTTTTGACTTAGGTATAAACACTGATCCATTGCCATTTTAGCTAACGTTGCGGCTATTGATGATAAGGCCTGCGCTATAACGCGTTCTGTTTTGCCACGGCCCATTTGGGCGTAAACTACGTTGTGGTTCAAGCTCTCAAAACCAAGCAGGTTAGTGGTCATTGTCCTGTTCAGCGGGAACGATGAGCCGTAGCCCGCTGCCGAGCCTAATGGGTTTTTATTGGTGATCTTCCAGGCGGCTAAAACCATTTCCAGATCGTCAACCAAACCCTCGGCGTAAGCGCCAAACCACAGCCCGAACGACGATGGCATGGCTACCTGCAGGTGGGTATACCCCGGTAAAAGCACGTCTTTATGTTCTTCGCTCAACTGTATCAGCTGGCGAAAAAGGGTATCAGTTTCGGTAACTACCGTTTGCAGCTGGTGGCGGAAGAAAAGTTTCAGATCGACCAAAACCTGGTCGTTACGTGAACGCCCGCTGTGAATTTTTTTGCCGGCTTCGCCAATACGACGGGTAAGCAGCATTTCTACCTGCGAGTGCACGTCCTCCACATCGGGTTCGATGTCGAAATTATTATTCTCAATTTCCGTATAAATGGCTTTCAGTTCCTGTTGCACCAGCATCAGGTCGGCGGCATCCATCAGGCCTATCGACTGCAGCATTTTGGTATGGGCAAGCGACCCAAGCACATCAAAAGCGGCCATTTGCCTGTCCAGCTCGCGGTCGCGGCCAACGGTAAAGTTTTCTACCAGCTTATCAACGTTTGTGGTTTTTTGCCAAAGCTTGCTCATTCGATTTACGATTTTAGATTTACGATTTTAGATTTGACAAATGATATCTTAATTACCTCTTGTTGTATTTATTGATGCTACAATTATAGAAAGAAGTTCATTGGCTTCCTTGTAAATCGGTGTAATTTTTTCTTTTAATTCCGGGTTGATCTCCACCAATAATTCCAGGAAGAACATGCTTTCGTCGAGTTCTTCTTCTACAATTTTTAGTTTATTAATAAAATCCGCTTTAGACTTCGCCCGACAAGCTGCCCGGTAATTTGCGCCGGTTGAACTTGCGCTTCGGGCAAGTTGGTCGCAATAATTGCGATTGACCACGTTGATTGGGATGCTTAGAACCAACCTTGCATTTGCAATAGAATACTGCTTGGTTCGTTGTAACATTTCTTGTTGGGTCATAAAAAAATCTAAAATCGTATATCGTAAATCTAAAATAGAATTCTGTTTAGCATTTCAATATACAACTCAATACCCTCGCCTATTTCTTCTACATAAATAAACTCATCGGCCATGTGTGAGCGGGCGGAATCACCGGGACCAATTTTTATGGAGGAGATATCCAGTAATGACTGATCTGAGGTGGTGGGCGAGCCGTATGTTTTGCGGCCAAGCGATATGCCTGCCTGTACAAACGGGTGGTTTTTATCTATTGATGATGGTTTTAGGCGGATGCTGCGCGGCTTCACCTCGCAGCTTACATGCTGGCGGATAATTTCCAGCACTTCTTCGTTGCGGTAGGCGTCGGTTACCCTTACATCTACTGTAAAAGTACAGGTGGCCGGCACTACATTGTGCTGCGAACCTGCGTTTATGATGGTTACCGACATTTTTATCGGCCCGAACACTTCAGATTCCTTTGGGAATTTGTAATTGCGGAACCACTCGATATCTGCCAGGGCTTTGTAAATGGCATTGTCGCCTTCCTCGCGGGCGGCGTGGCCGGCTTTGCCGTAGGCGGTACAATCCAATACCATCAGGCCGCGCTCGGCAATGGCAAGGTCCATTAGCGTGGGTTCGCCAACAATGCCAAAATCCAGTTTACCAAGTTCGGGTATAATAAGTTCGAGACCGTTCACGCCCGAAATTTCTTCTTCGGCAGTGGTGGCCAGGCAAAAGTTATATTTCAGGTTCTCCTGGTCGTGATAGTAGAGGAAAACGGCTATAAGCGACACCAGGCAACCGCCCGCGTCGTTACTGCCCAGGCCGTATAGCTTGCCGTCTTCTATCTTGGCGTCGTATGGGTCGCGGGTGTATCCGCTGTTGGGCTTTACGGTATCGTGGTGCGAGTTAAGCAGTATGGTTGGCTTACTCTCGTCAAAATGCCTGTTCCACGCCCAAATGTTGTTGAGCTTACGGTGGGTTTTAACACCATGCTGCTGCAAAACCTGGTCTATCAGGTCGGCAGTGCGGTCTTCTTCTTTACTGAAAGATTGTATCGAGATCAATTGCTGCAAAAGCTGTAGCGCCAGTTGCGATAGTGCTGATATATCGGCCATATGATGTTACACAGGTGTGAACGGCAAAAGTAATGCTTTTGGTGTAAGGTAGCAAAGGAATGTAGTTGAGGTAATATGTATGGCCAAATTAGAGTACCGGAAACCATCATGCGATACTGTTTAAACCACGGGTGTCCCACTATTTATAACACCAACGAGAAAAAATACATAAAATGTTATATATCAATTAATTACATATCTGACCTTTTATTAAAATAAGTCAAACAAAAATTACAATCATCTGATTATAAGAAGTATATAATTTTAAGAGGGTGTCCCATTTGCTAAAAAACGGGACAGAATGGGACACCCTATTTATGTGTAATCCTGAGCTGGATTTCCACTTTTAAATTTTCACTTAAATCATTCAATGGCATTACAAATACCGAACCATGTTAGGCACTCGTCACAGACGAGCGCAAGATCAATTTTCACTTAAATGCTGTGTATCATTCAATGGCATTGCAAATGCCAAACCATGTTAAGCATTCGTCACAGACGAGTGCAAGATCAATTTTCACTTAAATAGTATGTATCATTCAATAGCATCGTAAATGTGGAACAATATAAAGCACTCGTCACAGACGAGCGCAAGATTGCTCAACGCCCTTACTCTATTAAAAGCGGTTCATCGTCGTCGTCAAGGCTCAGTTGTATCACATCGTTACCGGCAATACCTTCTATCGAGCCTTTAATCCCGGCGGCGTTCAATAACACTTTATCCAATTGCTTTTCGCGCGATTTCCAAAGGCGCTCCATCGCGTCGCGTTCTTTTACGATGGATAGCCGCATGCTCATATAACCCTCCCGTATGGCCTTCCATTGCTCGGAAAACTCGCTGCTGGTTAAATAATCATACAGCAGGTGCATCTTATCGCCTTTATTATCCTGCGCCTTGGCCATGTTGGCCAGCTTTACAACACCATCGCGCAGGATGTAGGATACTGCCTTCAGCTCATCAAAACTACAGATCCAAACGCCGTCCTTCTCGCCAAAGCAATCCATCCCTTTAGGGTAGCACTGGGTTACTATCACGGCAACATCAACACCCTGGGCGCGCATATCTTTTTTAAGTTTATCTATCCAGTCGCCGCCGAAAGCGCTGGTGCGTTTGCTTTCATAAATAATTCGGCCACACTCCTGCCCAAACTGATTGCGCACGGTTTGCACACAATCGGCCCCGCGCACGCCCTTGCCTACTTCGCTAATTACATCAAAGGGGAAATAACTGCGCAGTTGTTCTTCCAGTATCAATTCCTGCACCTCGCCCTGTAACTGCATCGAGCCTTGTTCGGCCTTGCGTTTCATCTCTTCGGCTAGCTTCTTTTGGTCGTCCAGCTGTTTTTCAAGCTCTTTTACCTTTAGCTGGTACTCAGTATCTTTTATGTTATGCTTTTCGTTCTCCTGCTTGCGGATCTGCTCGCTCAGTTCGGCACGCTGCTCCTGCAATTTGCGTTGCAGGGCAAGCTCCATCTCTTCTTCTTTCTGTTTAAGGGATTGCTCACGCTGTAAAAACTCCAGTTCTTTCTGGCGCGACTCCTTGAGTTTTTCAGCGCTGGCCGCTACCGAATTTTGCAGCATCAGCAACTGGTTTTCAAAATCGCTGGCAATGGATTTGCGCAGGTTTTCTTCCAGCGTTAATTGCAAGGCTTTCTTCTCGCCTGCCAGTCGTTGTTCAAAAGCTTCCTGCTGCTTTTTTTCGCGGTTGGTAAACTCCGCTTCTTTCTTCTGAAATTCTTCTTCTTTTTGGCGGGTATAATCCTGCATTTTCAGCCTTAGCTGCTGCTTGTATTCCTCGGCCATAACCTCCTCTATAGGGAAACCATGTCCGCAGCTTGGGCACTTAACTTCTGTAGCCATAATTATTAATGTAAATCAAAGATAGGGAAAATAGCCTCTTGCTGCCATAGTAGCCTCACCTAAATCCTCTCCAAAGGAGAGGACTTAAAAAAAAATCAAACGTTAATTTTTCGTCGCCGCAGGGTCTCACATAGTGGACCCTGCGGATGCCTTGCGTTTCGAAAAAGCCTCACCCTGCCCTCTCTGGAGGAGAGGGTTCTGAAAACATCTTTTCGTAGATTGTACCCCCTATCAACGGTTGTGCTAAACCCACAGGCTGGGGTCTTCGCCTTTTAAGGGAAAGCAGAGGCAGTGCTGTTACAATAGCTTTCATAAGGGGTAAACTTTGCATGCGTGCGCAGGGTCTCTTTCAGAAGACCCTGCGAGGACGAAAAGGAGCCTCACCTAAATCCTCTCCAAAGGAGAGGACTTAAAAAAAATCAAACGTTAATTTTTCGTCGCCGCAGGGTCTCACATAGTAGACCCTGCGGATGCCTTGCGTTTCGAAAAAGCCTCTCCCTGCCCTCTCCAAAGGAGAGGGTTCTGAAAAATATTAAATCCCTCTCCTTCGGGGAGGGTTTGGGTGGGGCTGCCTAAAAATCGTGATACAAATTCCTGAAGCTGCTTCTTAGCCCGAAAGAGATGATAGCCGCTTTTTTGTTGGTGAAGTCGTTCTTCTCCTGGCGGTACAGGCCGCTCAGTTCAAAACGCATGTTGTATTTTGGGTTGATGAGGAACGATACCGTGCCTTCGGCGTAATACAGGTTGCTGGTTATGCCCTGCCCTATATTGGTGGTGATAGGCCCGGGTGGGATAGGCTTCATGATATCTTTACCAAAGTTTTGGTTTAAGCCGTCCGACCCATATTTGGCGTACATCAACTGTCCCTGAAAATCGAACCGGCCTTTAGTATAGTTAACTATGCCCGTTATCTCTCTAAAGTTCGCTGCAAATGGGTCGCCAAGTGGCTGGCTGTAGTAGCTATAATTGCTTATCACATCGTTAGTGAAGCCGGTGTAAGGCTTAACGGCGTTGTACTCCAACAGGTAGTTCAGGTCTTTCACGCCAAAAATATCTGCCCCGCGGATCCCCAATTGTACGCCATTGGTGTTTTCGCCACCCTTGTTATCAAAAAAGCTGCTTGCCTTAAAACGATCTATCAGGAACTGGCCGTAAAGGGCTGTTTTATCAAATATCTTATACTTACCGGTAAAGCCTACCAATGCATTCCCCGGTTGGGATGACGGGCCTAAGCTGCTTGAGAAAAGTACAGGGTTAATAAAGTTAACATCAAAACCGCGGCGGTTACCGTTAGCATCAGCCTCGGGGACGATGTAAGCGTTAAAGAAGCCCAGCGACAAGCTGTTGGTTACATTCCAGTCTAAGTAATGGAACAAGCCCCATTTGCGGCGGTTGCTCCCAAAGGTATCAAACTGCGGCAGGGTAATGTCTTGCATGTAAGTCCACATCATCATGTACTGCACCCTGCCAATGTTGGCGGTTACACGTAGTAACGGCGCGGGCGCGGCATAATCTGACAGCAAAATAGAGCGGTAACCATCGCCAATAAAGGTTTTATCCTGCCCCAGGGTAAAGTTTAAATATTTTGATGGTGTGTATGATAGTATCGCGGTAGCATACGAGTAGTCGCGATAGCTTTTAGTGGCAGAGCGGTCATAAGCCTGGCCGGGCACAAAGCCGGTAAGCTTAACATAGTCGGTATAATAGTTAGGGAAGGCCGCCTGGTTTTCGTAACCGCTGGTGTAGAACGAGAATTTGGTACCTACCGTACCACCAAACTGGAAACCACGGGTGTTTAAACCAATTTTAGCGTTTGGCCCAAAGCCGATAGGTTTAAAGTTTACCTTTTGGTTTGTTTTGTCGTTAAAGTCGTGCCCAAAAGTGTTTTCTAACAGGATGTCGCCATAAAAGGTGTAATCTTTGGCTTTAACATCAATCAGGTGTTCGTTAAATATTTTACGCAGGAACCAGTTTTTACGGCTGCTGTCAACCCCAACATTCATTAATTGATCATACCGGCCTTGCAGGGTGCTATCTATCAAAAACGGGCGCAGCGAGGTATGCATGCTGTTGCCTTTGGAGTATACATCGGCATTAAACTTTTGATATAGTTGGTAAGATTGTGGTAAATAAACCGATTGTGCTTTACCCACCGTGGCCGATAAACCCAATGCGCACAACAGTAAAGCAACTTTACCCGCCAGCTTAGTATAGTTTTTTTGCATACGCAACAAAATAAGTGTTATTTATTTAAAATCTAAAATCTAAAAGCCTCCCCCCGAGGGAGAGGGAGCTAAAATGCGCTATGTCTTTAAGCCCTCTCCTTTGGAGAGAGTTTGGGTGAGGCTGTTAATTTCTGTTAAATATTATCGCCTGCGAGTTATAAATCTATAAGGCTACAAAAAAATACAGATATTTGCCCCGCTTAATTTTACCTTTTCAGGAATGCAATACAATAAAATTAATAACCTTTTTGGCTGGCTTTGCTTTGTTATAGCATCAGCAACCTACATCTTAACATTAGAACCATCAGTAAGTTTTTGGGATTGCGGCGAGTTTATTTCGTGCGCGTACAGACTGCAGGTGTCGCACCAGCCGGGCTATCCGTTGTTTGCTATGCTGGGCAAGGTTTTTTCGCTGCTATCATTGGGCGATAATACCAAAGTGCCCTATTTTACCAATATGGGCTCGGCCATTGCAAGCGGGGCATCGGTTATGTTTTTGTTTTGGACGATAACCGCCATAGCCAAAAAACTACTTACCGGCCGCGAAAAAGCCTTTGGCGATGCGCAAACCACCGTTATTATGGGTGCCGGACTTGTTGGGGCTTTGGCTTTTACTTTTACTGATACCTTTTGGTTCTCGGCTGTAGAAACCATCGTGTTCGCGCTGTCGCAGCTTTGTATCTCGGTAGTGTTTTGGGCGATACTAAAATGGGATGCCCATGCCGATGAGCCGGGCGCCGATAGATGGATCATTTTTATTGCCTATGTAATGGGGCTTTCTATAGGTATACACCTGTTAAACCTGCTTACCATACCGGCTATAGCGCTGGTATATTACTTCCGCAGGTATAAAAACGTGACCACCAAAAGCGCGTTCATCGCGTTCTTTATCAGCATTGCCATACTGGGCTTTGTGCAGTACGGCATCAGGGGCTATACCATCAAGTTCGCCGCCTTTTTCGATCTGTTTTTTGTGAACACTCTTGGCCTTGGTTTTGGCAGTGGTGCACTTTTCTCTTTCATATTGTTAATTGCCTGCATAGTGGCAGGTATTGTATACAGCATCCGTAAAAACAAGCCTACGTTAAACCTGGCGTTTTTGTGTATCGCCTTTATTTATTTTGGTTATGGCTCGTTCGCTTATATCCCTATAAGGGCTACGGCAAATACCAATTTAAATAACTCGCACCCCGATAACGCCTTCACCCTTTACGGATACTTAAACCGCATCCAATACGGCGATAACCCTTTATTAACCGGCCCTTACTTCGACGCCCAAATAACAGACCAGCATGAGGGCAGCACCATCTACCGCAAGGGCGCTACAAAATACGAAGTTGCGGGTAAGCGGACTACCTATGATTACGACCATACCACCTTTTTGCCCCGCATGTACAGTACCGATCCAAGCGACGTGGGCTTTTACCGCGGCTGGCTGCAGATGCCCGAGGGACAAAAACCAACGTTTTTAGATAATATTAAATGGATGGCCAGCTGGCAGGTGTATCAAATGTACTTCCGTTATTTTTTATGGAACTACGTGGGCCGCTATAACGACCAGGACGGCCAGCAAAGTACCGAAAGCATAGACGGTAACTGGACCAGCGGTATTTTTGACGGAGGCAGGCATTTGCCCAAATCTGTCGTGGATAGTCCAACCTATACGCCGCTTTACGCCCTGCCGTTTATTTTAGGTGTAATAGGTATGGTTTACCATTTTGAGCGTAAAAAGAAAGACGCCCTTATTATTGCCCTGTTGTGGTTCTTTACCGGCCTTGCGGTGGTGCTTTATGTGAACCAGCCAAGTGTGCAGCCCCGCGAGCGCGACTACTCATACGTAGGCTCGTTTTACGCCTTTGCCATATGGATAGGCCTTGGCGTTATTGCCCTTGCCGATGGCATAAGCCGCAAGGTTAATGCCCGTACATCCGCTTACCTGGCTACCGGCATTTGTTTACTGGCTGTACCAACGTTAATGGCGTTTAAAGAATGGCCGGGCCACGACCGCTCTACCAAGATGACGCCGCATGATATGGCTTATAATTACCTTATCTCCTGCCCGCCAAACGCTATTTTGTTTACCTATGGCGACAACGACACCTATTCGCTTTGGTACGACCAGGAGGTTGAAGGCATACGCCCCGATGTGCGCATTGTTAACCTGAGCCTGTTTAGCGGCGACTGGTACATCCGCCAGATGCAGAAGAAAATGAACAACTCGGAGCCATTGCCTATTACCATGCCTTACGATAAATACAAGGATGGCGTTAGGGATGTAATTTATTACAGCGATGGAAATATTAAAGACCCTGTTGAACTGAAGGAGGTTTTTGATTTCCTTACATCCGACGATAAAAATGTACAGGGCCAAAACCAGGCCGGCAGCTATGCCAATTACCTGCCAACCAAAAACTTCAAGATCACGGTTAACCCCGATGATGTGATGAAGAACAAGGTGATCACCCCCGAGCAAAGAAGCCAGCTTGCCAGCGAGATAACCTGGAAATACACCTCCAACTATGTTACTAAAGACAACCTTGCCCTGCTTGATATTTTAGCCCATAACAACTGGAAAAGGCCTATTTGCTTTACCACTACCATTGGCAACAGTAACCTGATTGGGTTACAGCAATACCTGTATAAAGAGGGCTTTACTTACCGCTTGTTACCATTAAAGGCCGATACCACCAACCAGGACCAGCTAAGCAAAACCAACAGCCTGGTGATGTATGATAACATGATGAACAAGTTTAAATACGGCAACTTTAAAAAGGCTAAGTATTTGGATCATGAATCGACCAATATGTTTTTCCCGGTAATGTTGACCACGTTTTTAGACCTGGCACAAAACCTCGTTAAAGAAGGCCACCCCGATATGGCATTAAAGGTATTGCACAAATGCGACGACGAATTGCCAGAAGACCTGTACCCGTACATTGATGTTACCGCCCGTAAAATGTTTTTAGCGCAGATAGCCTACCAACTGGGCGATGTTAAGCTGGGCAACAAATTTGTAAACAACGTAGACAAGTTTTTGGTAGACCAGTTAGATTATAATTACCACCTCCTAAAAGACGATGCCAACCGCGTAAACAGCCGCGATGTGCAGATTAGTATGCAGGTACTAAACGGCATGAAAGAATACGCCAAAACCGCCAATCAAACCGAGGTTAGCAATAAGCTGGAAGCACAGCTAAAAGATTACGAAAGCAAATTTGCCCCGGTGATGGGACAGAACTAAGCTTAGAAGCGAAAAGCTGAAAGACTAAAGCTGAAAGCAAAAAAGCCTCCTGCAATTTAATTACAGGAGGCTTTTGTTGTAATGTAGTCGAGCTTACGGGTGTACGTAAACTATGGTATCTTTCATGTCGCCGTTAATTAATTTAAGGCGGGTTGCTGACGACTCCAGTACCGCGTCTTTACGGATAGAGCCATCTTCTTTAGTGAAATCTATAGCTTTACCATCGGCAGCTAAAGTCCATTTGCCGGTTTTGGTGCCTTGCGGGCTAACGGTTTCGTAAGTATGGTCGGCTTTGATGTTTAGCCTTACGCCTTTGATCATGGTAACGATCATCTCTTTATTATCATTCATCTGATCTTCGATAGCAGGGTTTGCTTCAACTGCCTTTGCAATTACCAATTTCACTACTTTGTTTACGCTTGCATCGTCAATTTTCCATGAACCAACCAGGTCTTTCTCGGAGGTTGAAATGGTGAAGGCAGATAGCAAAACGGTTGCTACTACCGCGGTTAATACTTTTAGTTTCATTTGCTTTAGTTTGTGTTTGTTTTGGATGGCTGAGTTATTGCTTTGTTACACAAACATATCGATTATTTTTCGTGGCGGTTAATTAAAAAAGATATCTGAATATTCTCATTTTAATTATCCAGGGAATTAAGACAGCAAACCAAAGAGCACCTGGGTAACTTGCGACAAAACTGAACTTTTGACGGTCCCACTCTTTTTAACTATAATATTTTTATCGGCAGTAAAAATCCTGGTTGGGCGGATATTAGATGTAACCGGTAAATTGCCACTGTCAAAATCGGCAGACGTTAATGGTACAGCAAATTTATCTGAATGTTGCTGGCTTGTTATTTGACAAAGAATTATATCATCGCCGGGCAAATCTGCTAACACCAGGGCAGGCCTTCTTTTGGAACCCGATAGATCTGAAAATGGAAATGGAATTACGACAACGTCGCCTTTTACAAATTTTGCCATGCAATATCTTCTTCATGGGTAAGCCACTCTTTAGATAAGATGGCTTCACTTGCAAAATGAGTTTGAATATCTACGGAAGTAACAGTTTTTGCTTCAGCCTCATCAATGGTAAAAGCTATGATCTCAACTTGTTTACCAATAAAATTTTTAGGCACTTCAATTAAAATGCTTTGATTACCGGGTTTTACAATTGTCCTTACCATATATCAAATATACAAAATATTTAAATCACCGTTACATCGCCAAAACCTCATTCTCCTTTTTTATGCGCACATAAAGCATGGCCGCGTTAAGTAGGGTAAAAACAATGGCGGTGTAATACAGGCCGAATGCCAGCGGGATAATGGCTATCTCTAATACAACTATTATGTAGTTGGGGTGCTTAATGTACTTGTAAATACCGGTTGCAACAGGCCGTGTGCCGGGCACTTTATAGATCTTGGTGTTCCAATAATGACCGAGGGTGGATATGACAATGACTTTGATAACGATCAGCACAAAAAATAATATCATGAGCGGGTAGCTCGCTATCGTATCATCGCGCCAAAGATATTCTGCAATTACCGATATAATGAATAGCGTATGCATGGTTACCATAAAAGGGTAATGCTCCTTGCCATACTCCACCGCGCCATTCTTTAACAGCCACTTTTCGTTTTTGGATGATACGTAAAGCTCGGCCAGGCGCTGTAAGATCAGGAACAGGATAAATACAATAAATATCATAGGCTTAGTTTTTCATATCTAATAACACCATCTCGCTGCTAAAGCCGGGGCCCATGGCCAGCATCAGTCCGTAGCCGTCTTCGAACCCGGTTGCAAGGAATTTCTCCAGTACATACAGCACGGTAACACTGCTCATGTTACCATTATCGGTCATTACCTGGCGGGTATTCTTCAAAAAATCGCCGGGAACTTGCAGCGCATCGGTATAAGCATCCAATACTTTAGTACCCCCAGGGTGGAAGATGAAGTTTTTGATATCGTTCAGCTTTAAGCCCTGCTTATCTAAAAAAGCCGTTACATCGGCGCTAATGTTTGTATGAATAAACGTCGGGATATCTTTAGAAAACACCACCTTAAAACCTTCCTCGCCAAAGTCCCAGCCCATCACTTCAAGCGAGTCGTAATACAATTTACTACCGGCTGCCTTAATGGTAAGCTGCTGCTTAGGTTGCTGATGGTTATCACCTTTGATGATACATGCCACCACCCCGTCAGAGAATAAACTCGAGCCTATAAAATTACTCTTGCTATAATCGCTTTTAATCAGCGTGAGCGAACAAAGTTCTACAGCCACCAAAAGCACCACCGCGTTGGGATTAGCCTTAGCCGCCATATTGGCTTTAGCCATACCAGCCACGCCGCCCGCGCAGCCTAAACCCCAAACCGGCGTGCGGTTAACATGTGGGTTTAAGTGCATTTGGTTGATGATAAGCGCATCGATACTTGGTGTGGCAAGGCCCGTAGTAGAGATGAAGATAATATCGGTAATATCTTTCTTATCAATCCCCGCCTTAGCTATAACATCCTCTACCGCTTGTACCGAATACTGTACCGAGAGCCTGATATATTCATCATTACGCTGCTTAAACGTAGTGGTTTCGGCATAGTAGCTTAAGGGCTTTACAAAGTTGCGGGTAACAATGCCCGTATTGTCAAATGCCGGCATCAAGCGGTGGGCCTGGGGGAAATCTGCACTGAACATAGCGTGGGCCTGTTCCTTTACATCCTCCTGCCTGGTTTTATCCGGTAAATCTATTTTAGATACTGCTGCTATATGTGGCATTTTATTTCTTTTAGTAAGTATTTATAACAGTTACGTTTTAAAAACCGCTTTGGTTGACAACTTTTAATAATCGCTATTGTTTTATTTGCCACTAAGCTTTTACATTAGCAAACACAAAACAATAACGCCATGCCCGAACTACCCGACCTGCAAGTATTTAGCCATAACCTAAATAAAAAACTTAGCGGCAAAACCGTTAAAGAAGTAACAGTACATAAAGCGCCCAAACTGAACGTTACCCATAAAGAACTGCAGGACACCCTGCACGGCCAAAAGCTATCGTTGGTTTACCGCGATGGCAAGGAGCTGTTCTTTAAATTTAGCAAGGGCGATGTGCTTGGCCTGCACCTGATGCTACACGGTAAGCTTTTTTTGTTTGAAGGCAAAAGCGAGAACAAATACCCTATTATTGAACTTTTATTTACCGATGATACCGGCCTGGTGTTAACGGATTTCCAGGGGATTGCCGCCCCTACCCTTAACCCCGAAGCTAAAGACGCGCCCGACGCGCTATCTGACGAAGCCGGTTTAGCTTACCTTAAAACCATCCTTGGCAAAAAGAAAACCAACATTAAAACCGTGTTGTTAGACCAAAAGATAATACGCGGTATTGGTAACGCCTACGCCGATGAGATACTTTGGGATGCGGGCATATCCCCCTTTTCGATAAGTAATAAGATCCCCGAGGATAAGGTTAAAGATCTGGTAAAGTCCATCCATGATGTCCTGAAGAATGCCGAGAGAGAGATCATCAGATCCAAACCCGATATCATCGCCGGCGAGGTACGCGATTTTATGCTGATCCATAATTCAAAGAAAAAGCATAGCCCCAAAGGCGCGCCTATCCTGATCGATGAAAAATCGAGGAAGACGTATTATACCGGGGAGCAAGAGTTGTTTGAGTAATGGCCTCAGTATGCATTAAACAAATTGTCATCCTGAGCGATAGCGAAGGATCTAATATTGAACTATGCAACCGCAATGCATGGCGGCGAGTAGATGCTTCACTACGTTCAGTATGACAATTTTCTTCTTACAGCGCCAACCTTTATTTTCTACAAACTTAAAACATTTAACTTACGCAATATGTTGAGCCATTACAAACCGCTACTACTATGGGAACATTACAACATATTCAACACCAGATCTCGGCATTGAACGATCTGATCAAAATAAATAACGACCGCATTAGCAGTTACGAAAAAGCTCTTGAAAGTTCGGAAGACGCCTCCTTAAAATCAGTTTTTGAAGGTTACCTGGACCAAAGCCGCGGCTACGTTAACGAACTGAATGATTACATTCATCTGCTTGGCGGCTCGCCAACTGACGGCACCACCCTTTCGGGCAAGTTTTATCATGCCTGGATAGATGTTAAATCTGCCTTCACTAAAAAAGACAACTACTCCATCCTGTCGGATTGTGAATATGGCGAAGACATTGCTAAAAGCGCTTACGGTAAAGCTTTAGAAGATAAGGAATTAATTTGGGAAGACGAAAAGGTAGTAACCTTGCTTACCAACCATTTAAATGGCTTAAAAATATCACACGATGCTATTAAAGCCTTGCGAGACACTTATAAACAAGTAGCATAATATGGATAGCCCCGATCAGGATTTTTTGAAGGATTATAAGCCCCTGCACGTACCGCATAAGTACGATGCAGCGGCTTCTTTGCAAGACAATGTAGTATTTGCCCTTGCGCAGTTAGAATATGCCACCGCACCGCATGTGGCCGCTAAAATGGATGAGCTTGAGCCTCAAACCGACAAAGCCACTCACCTGCAACAAACCCGCGAGGTATTGGAAGGCCTGTTTAAAAAAGGCCTGATAAAGGGTGACGATGAACAGGAAAGAGAATATAACTTAAGCAAGATATTAATTCAAAATTCGGGCAAAGCCGATCCGTTGTTTTAATTACCGCTTCAAAAAGCCATTCAAAGCAGCCTGTGTAAATTCGGATAGGACCAGTTCGCCGCTAATGGCGGCGCGGTCTGTCAGCAACTTATCCCAGTCCTCGGTGCCTTCCCATAGTATTTGCTTGAGGCCTGCAAGCGCCTCTGGGTGGTATGATGCAAGCCTTTGGGTTAGCAGTGACAAGGCTTCGTCAAGAGCTTTAGTATCTTCATACACCTCGTTATACAACCCTTTTTCCATAGCCCATTGCGCCGATTGAAAATCGACCGCGCGGATGGTTAACTGCGAAAACGCAGGCAACCCTACCTTACGGATAACCGCCGGCGATATTACAAACGGGCCTATGCCTATGGCCAACTCGCTTAATTTTATAGAGGCGGCCTGCGTAGCCAGGCAGTAATCGGCAGCGGCGGCAAGGCCTACACCACCACCAACCGCTTTGCCCTGTACACGGGCTATAACAATTTTAGGCGATCTGCGGCAGGCATTGATCACATTGGCAAAACCCGAAAAGAATTTAGCGCCCACTTCTTTATCCTTTATTTGCAGCAATTCGTCAAAGCTGGCGCCTGCGCAAAAGGTGCGTTCACCGGCGCTTTGCAGCACAATAATTTTGGTTTGCGGGTTGGCGCTTGCTTCGTTTATTTTGTTGGTAAGCTCCTGCAATAACAGGGCAGGTAACGAGTTTTGAGCAGGGTGGTAAAAACCAATGGTGGTAACTCCCTCAGCTGTAGTGTTGCTAATTACGTTTCCGTTGTTGCTATCGGTGATCATTGGGCTTGTATAAATACGCGGCAATATCCGCATTTTAAATGTACCTGCAAATTTAAACCATTAAGGTAAAGGCTAGCGTATTAAACCAAAGGCAATTCAAAGTAAAAGGTTGAACCTTTGCCCGGTTCGCTATCCACCCCAATTACACCGTTATGGTTGGTAATAATTTGGTGCGAAATGTACAACCCCATGCCCAGGCCGCTGGTCATGTTCTTTTTGTCTTCTACACGGTAAAAGCGCTCAAATATGCGGCTGCTTTGGTCTTTAGATAAACCTATACCATTATCGGTAACAGATACCCGCACATTATTGCCGCGTTTTTCGGTACTAATAATTACAGTTTTATTGATCTGAGAGTACTTTACAGCATTGCTGATAAAGTTCATGAAAACTTGTTCAAGGCGTTCGGCATTGCCTTTTACGGTATACTCGCCGTCGGCATTATTAATAAAAATATAGGATGGGTAAACGTGCAGCGAGTTATCGGTACTTTGGTTTACCAGTTCGGTAATGTTTACATCTTCAAAGGTATACTCCAAACGGCCCGCTTTAATTTTGCTTACATCCAGCAGGTCGTTAATTAGCGTTTGCAGCTTATTGATGGATACACCCGCTTTACCAATGTATTGTTTAATTATAGGCGGCAGTTCTTCACGTTTGTAGCCATCTATTAATTGTAAATAACCTTTCAGGCTGGTTAAGGGCGTTTTAAGTTCGTGGCTGGCAATACCAATAAACTCGTCTTTGCGGTCCATTTCGCGTTTTTGGTCCTCAATATCGGTTGCGGTCCCTACCCAGTATATTATTTCCCCCGCATCATTTTTTAACGGTTTAGATCGGTTTAGGTGCCAGCAGTAAATACCATCGTGCCTGCGGTAGCGGTTCTCTACCTCAAACATATCGCCGCTTTTTAACGAGGCGTTGTACCTGGCCAAAGTTTCTTCCAGATCATCCGGGTGCACCACTTCTTTCCAGCCAAAACCTCCGGTAGCATCAAAATCCAAACCGGTATAATCATACCAGCGCTGGTTGTATGAATTTATGCGACCATCTGGCAAGTTGGTCCAGGTCATTTGTACAATATTGTTGGTAAGCAGCTTAAAATGTTCGCGGCTTATCAGCAGGTCGTGCGTGCGTTCTTTTACGGTAGCTTCTAAGGAGTCGTTTAGCTTTTCGGTATTCGCGCGTGATTCTTCTAACTGTTCATTCTTTACCTGCAGCTGCCTTTCGGTCTCTTTCAGTACGCTCAGGTCGGTAATAATAATGCTTAGGGCAATGCCGCTATCCAGTTCAATAGTATTGCAAGAGAACAGGCAATGCATATCCATTCCACCGCCATCTTTAAGCAATATCTCCTGGCGGCAGTCCTCATCCCAGCTGCTGCGAATAACATGATCAAGCACCTCTTGCGATTCCGCAGGCACAAATGATCTTAGCGGCCTTCCTATGGCTTTTTCAAGCGGGGTACTGGCCATTTCGGCAAAGCGGGTGTTGCAATATAAAATTATGCCATCCGGGTTTATGGTAACCGCGCCCTCGCTCATGCGTTCAATAAAAACGCGGTAAGTTTGGTCGGCGGTTTTTAAGGTGTAAAGCTGGTGTCCGTCGGTATCTTTTACAACCAGCGCGTCTACCTGGCCTGTACGTATAGCGTTAATGGTTTCCTGCGCTTCTTCCAGTTGAAAGCGCAGTTCTTTTATCTCATCTAAGAGTTGTTTCTGCTGCTCCATAATTTAACTGTTATTAGCAAGGCCAAGCCCTTTTAATACACGTTGAGTATCGCTCATATCGCCTATCATCCTGCGTTCGGGATAGGGTGATTTTTTGATCATTAAAGGCACTGCTATTACATCCTCTCCTTCTGCAAGCTGTGGCTGTTGATGAATATCTATAATTTCCAGTTCGTAACCGTCTTTAAGATACTCGTCGCAAATAGATTTTACATTTTCTACCGCGCGGATAGAATTAGGGGATGCCCCTATTATAAATAATTTTAATACATGAGGCCCTGCCTCCGTATTGTTATTGTATGTTACTAAACTCGCGTCGTGGTCGGCCATAACTTCCTGTAAATACAATTAGGCGGGGCGAATGTTTAGGCCAACTAACACCTTTTCTTCATTAGACAGGTCGCCTATTATTTTACGGATGGGCTCCGGCACCTTGCGCACCAGCGTTGGGATGGCCAGTATCTGGTCGCCCTCAGCCAATTGGGGTTGCTCTAAAAGGTCAATAACCTCAATACGGTACTGGCCTTTTAAATGCTCTTCGCAATATCTTTTTAGGTTGCTTAACGCGGTAACGCTTTTTGGCGTTTTACCGGCTACATATAGCCTAAGCTCCCATTTCTTATCAACTTTTGCCATTATTTACGGGGTGTTTTAGGTTCTTCTTCCGTTTGCTCTCCCCTCCTTAGCCTGGTTACCTCCTCACGGTTTTTCTCTAATATTTCTTTCTTTAACTCTTCTTCCATGTGCACCTTGTTCAACTCCTCCTCTACCGATTCGAACTCGGTTTGCAAGCTGGCTATTTTTGCTTCCAGCATCTGGCGCTTGCGCGAAATTTCACGGTCCTTACGGCTTACGGCGCTAATACGAATGGCATCGCCTGTCCGCTCCAAAAGCATCTGCTGCTCGCGGGCCGATCCGGTAAGGATACCATCGGGGCCCAGGTAAACATCTATCAGATCGAGCCCGTTATTGGTAATAACAAACTCACGTACCTGGTTAGAATGTTTCATCCCACGGGATTTCATTACATACAGGCCGCGGTTACGCTCGCCGTTAAATTCAATATCGCGCACCAGGAACCAGGCGTCTACCAATGATGATACGCCCTCGTCGGTTTGTTCGTTTACGATGGTATTAAGTGATAGCGCGGTAAACATTACCGAAATGCCTTCTTCCTGTAAAAAGTCTATCAAACGCACCAGCATGTTCTTCACCTCGCTTACCGAACCTATGTTGATAAAGTTGGTAATGGGGTCGATAATAACAACGCTTGGTTTATTGTTTTTTATCTGCTTGTGCATCGCCACCAGGTGCATTTCTAACCCGTAGAGGTTGGGCCTCGAGGCGTTAAAGGTAAGCAGCCCGCTCTCCACATGTTTGTTAAGGTCGATACCTATCGACTTCATATTTCGCATGATCTGCCTTGGCGACTCCTCCATAGCAAAGTAAACGCACTTCTCGCCTCGGTTACAGGTTTCGTTAGCGAATGATGCCGCCAAACTTGTTTTACCCGTACCTGCCGTACCGGATACCAGCACGCTGCCACCACGGAACAAGCCTTTACCGCCCAACATAACGTCTAAAGCTTTTATACCGGTAGATATCCGTTCGGACGATACCTGGTTGGCCATTTTTAACGACGTTACCGGTAAAACCGATATGCCATCCTCATCTATCAGGAAAGGATACTCGTTAGTACCGTGCACCGTACCACGGTATTTTATTACGCGCAGGCGGCGGGTAGTTATTTGGTTATTAACTCGGTTATCTAACAGTATCACACAGTCGCTCACATATTCCTCTAAGCCCTGGCGGGTTAACGAGCCTTCGCCTCGCTCGCCGGTGATAATGGCGGTAACGCCTTTACTTTTAAGGAAGGTAAACAGCCTGCGCAATTCTGTACGTAAAACAGCCTGGTTATCCAGGCCCGAGAACAGGTTCTCCAGCGTATCAAGCACCACGCGTTTAGCTTTAATGCTATCTATAGCATAACCAAGGCGAATAAATAAACCTTCCAGGTCATATTCCCCGGTTTCTTCTATCTCGCTGCGGTCAACATGTACGTGGTCTATCTTTATTTTCTTTTCTTCCTGTAATTTTTTCAGGTCGAAGCCTAAAGAGGCCACATTCATGGCCAGCTCGTCAGATTTTTCTTCAAATGCTACAAAAACGCCGGGTTCGTTGTATTGCATAGCCCCGCGTACAATAAATTCTATCGACATGAGGGTTTTACCACAACCGGCTTCGCCACAAATTAATGTGGGCCTGCCTAATGGTAAGCCGCCGCCCGTTATTTCATCAAGCCCGGTGATACCTGTTAGGGCTTTGGGCAGCGTGGCGTAAGTATTAGGTTCTTTTTTCCTTTGAGTGTTACTCATCGTATTATGTTTTCAGTAAATTATCCTAAAAGTATAAATTATACCTTACTAAGCAACACAGTTACCTTAGTATATGCATTGTTTATTCTGTAAAGTTGTAATATATCCTTTCTGCATCGGCACAATATATTGGGGAAGTAACTTTGGTAAATTATAATTGTTTGATTTTTAATAATTTCTTTACAATTCATCTAAAACTATAACCTCTAAATAAAATATTTAATAATCAGTATAAACACAACAACTACCAGTTGTAACCTCCAAGCGCTTTGTTTATTTATAATGTAAATTTTAGGCAGTATGTGGCTGTAATGAAACAGAAAAGATATAATATTGTATAACATTGCCAGGCAAAACTTTTATCAGATAAAACTTGCCATAACCTAATAGTTTTATGCCCCGCGAGAATGAAAAATAAAACTGATGTAACGCAAACCGAGAATATTTTTAAACTTATTATAGATCAATCGCCATCTCCGGTGGGGCTATACGTGGGTAAGGATATGACCATTACCTTGGTAAACGATGCCATACTTAAAGTTTGGGACAGGGACAGGAGCGTGATTGGTAAAACCTTTAGGCAGGCATTACCCGAGTTGGAGGGCCAGCCATTTTTTAAGATACTTGATGATGTTTACGCCACCGGCATACCCTACGAAGCTAAGGCCGCCCATGTTGAATTACTTGTAGCCGGCCAGTTACAAACGTTTTACTTTAATTTTATTTATCAGCCCATAAAGAACGAGCAGGGCGAGGTTTTTGGCATCCTGAACACGGCCGAGGATGTAACCGAACTGGTACTTATGCGCCAAAAACTGGCCGAAGCCGAAGAACGCTCGCGCTTCGCGCTCAGTTCTGCCGAACTTGGCGCCTGGGATATGGACCCCACTAACCAACAGGTAACCTGGGACGAACGCTGCAACACCCTGCATGGTTTTAAACGGGGGGAGGTAACCGTTTATCAAGATGTTTTAAAGAACATCCACCCTGATGACCTGGAAAGCATCACCCAAAACGTAGCAAAATCGCTCGACCCAAATGGCGATGGGCATTACGACCAGAGTTTCCGCACCATAAACAACACCACCGGCGAAATAAAATGGCTGCGCAGCAAAGGCAAGGCTTACTTTGATGATAATGGCATCTGCATCCGCTTTGCCGGCACCACCCAGGACATTACCTGCGATATACACGACAAAGAAGAACAGCGCAAGCTGATGACGCTGATTGATAACACGTCGGATTTTATTAGCCTTTGTGATGTTGACGGCAACGTTACCTATGTAAACGCTGTTGGCCGCAAAATGCTGGGTTTGGATGATAACGATAAATTGCCGCACTACTCGGAATTTATTACGCCGAACGAGTTGGAAAGGTTAAAACATACCCTTAACAACGATGGCACGCGCAGCGGCGAGATCCATTACCGTAATTTTAAAACGGGCGAGGCTATTCCTGTTCATGAAACCTCTATGGTAATATATGACCCCAGCGGCAAACCGCAGGGAAGGGCTTCCATAGCGCGCGACCTGCGGAGCGAGATTGCAAGCAAACAGGCGCTTATTAATAGTGAGCACTTATTACAAAATATTACCAGCGCGTCGCCAACGGCCTTGTGGATGTCTGACGATAATGGTAGCATTACCTACGCCAACAAAACCTGGACCGACTGGACCGGGCAGCCCAACAACGAGATATTAGGCAGGGGCTGGCTTAAATGTATTTTAGATGAAGACCGCGACCGCGCCGCCGAAAAGTTTTTAGAAGACCTGAAAGCACAGCGATCTTACGAGGTTGATTTTAGGATAAGGCGTAAAGATGGCAGTATACGCTGGTGCATTGCCACCGGCAACCCGCAGTACAGCAACGATGGTGTTTTTAAAGGATATATAGGCGCTTGTACCGATGTTACCGAAAAAACCATTACAGATATTGAACTACAACGCAAAAACAACGAGCTTAACGACCAGATAAAGCAGTTTGAATTTGTTACCAATTTTATGCCCGTACAGTTATGGACGGCCAAACCAACCGGCGAACTGGATTATGTAAACCAGCAAACGCTTGATTTTTTTGGCATCCCGATGGAGGATATAATAGGCCACAAATGGCCAAACAACCTCCACCCCGATGATCGCGACGGGTCTATCGCGGCATGGCAGGAAGCGCTGTCTACAGGGAATATTTACCAATACGAGTTTAGGATCCGCAACAAAGCGGGCGATTACAAATGGCACCTGTCGCGCGCGCAACCGTTTATTTTAGATGGCGAAATTGTACGCTGGTTTGGCACCAACACCGATATTAACGACCAAAAAGAACTCCAGCGCCAAAAAGACGACTTTTTGGGTATTGCCAGCCACGAGTTAAAAACCCCCGTTACCAGTATAAAAGCATATGCGCAGGTACTTGGCGCTATGTTAAGTAAAGAGGGTGAGGAGAAAAAGGCGGCCATGGTAATGAAAATGGATGCCCAGCTAAACCGCCTTACCAATTTAATTGGCGACCTGCTTGATGTTACCAAGATAAATTCGGGCCGCATATTGTTTAACAAAGTATGGTTTGATTTTAACCAGGCTGTGGAAGAATGTATACAGGACCTGCAACAAACCACCCATAAGCATATACTGGTGATGGATTTTAAAGAAACCGGGAAAGTGTTTAGCGACAAAGAACGCATTGGGCAGGTAATAACCAACCTGGTTACAAACGCCATTAAATATTCGCCGCAAAGCAACCGCATTATCATTAGTACCGAGCTTGAGGATAATATAGTAACCGTTTGTGTAGAAGATTTTGGAATAGGCATCCCCGATGATAAAAAAGACCGCGTGTTTGAACAGTTTTACCGGGTAAGCGGCAGCAAACAGCACACCTTCCCGGGTTTGGGGTTAGGGTTATACATCTCAAACGAAATAATAAGGCGCGAAGGCGGTAAAATGTGGGTAAACAGCGTTGAGGGAAAAGGGTCTACTTTTTGCTTCTCGTTGCCTGTTAACACAACAGTAAACAATAATAATTAACAACGGGTTAAACCAGAGGATAAATAAAAACTCAAACAGATATAGCAAATAAGTTAATGTCCAAGAAAATAATGATAGCAGATGATGACCCGGGAATAGTAGACGCGGTTGAAATGATCCTTGAGTTTGAGGGTTATGATGTAACCACTACTGTTGATGGCGCCACTGTGCTTGATATGAAAGAACAACTGCCCGACTTACTGCTGCTCGACATTTGGATGAGTGGCGAAGACGGACGCGATATTTGCCGCCAACTAAAATCGGAGCCCCTTACCAAAAACATACCGGTCCTCATGATATCCGCAAGTCGAGAAATTGCCCCATCAGCCCTGGCCGCCGGCGCCGACGATTTCCTGGCCAAGCCATTTGAGATGGATGAACTGCTTAAAAAAATAGAAAAGCTAACCCAATAAGGTTAGCTTTTCTGAAATAATATCGAACACCGAATGTTGAATTTCGAATGACGAAGTGAAAGCCTTCGATATTCATCATTCGAAATTCATCATTCGAAATTAATGCTTAATCATGCTTTTCAACAGGTGGTGCCCCTAACTTGTATTTATCTTCTGCTCTCCACGGCTCGTAGTTTAGCCCCGGTGTAAGCCAGTAAAGCAACGCCACCCTCGAGTACCTGTAGTTAAAAGGTGATAATATAAATATCACACCCAATAATAGCCCCACATACACCCATGGCGAGTTTGAGCCTGTTAAAATGTGCAAGCCAACCGCAAAGGTTACCATTTCGGCAACGTTAAAGGCGTAGCTTACAAACATGGCTACATACCAGTATCCGGGTTCGCGCTCGTAGTGCAGGCCGCAGTGCGAGCAGCGCTCGTGCATTTTTTGTCCCCCAAAACTATAGGTAGGGGTGCTATAAATATCGCCACGGCGGCAACGCGGGCATTTTGCCTTTATAAATGCGTCTAAAACATGTACTTTTTTGGCGGGTTTGGTGTCAGTTGGTGTCATTGGGCTATGGGGTTTTTGCGGAAATCCTCGGGGGTAAGTCCGGTGTATTTTTTAAAAAATTTGGTGAAATAGGAGTTGTCGGCAAAGTTCAGTTTACCGGCTATCTCGGCAATGTTAAGATCTAGGTTAATAAGCAGGCGCTTGGCTTCCAGTATCACCCGGTTACGGATCACCTCCCCTGCCGAAATGCCCAGCATATCGTTACATAAAGCATTCAGGTGGTTAGGGGTAATATAAAGCAGCGCGGCATAATCTTTTGGTAAACGCAGGGTAGCAAAGTTCTTATCTGTCAGCCTCCTAAAACTTTGCAGCAAAGTATAATTGTAAGTAGGCGCTGCGGTTTGGTTGCTATGTACGGTTTGCCTTGCCACCAAAATAAACAGTTGCAGCATCAGCGTGCGTATCATATCCATTCCCATGCGGCTGCTTTCGTTCCCCTCCTGTATCAATTGCTCAAACAACGCTACTATATGTTGGTGCACCTCGGGTTTAAGGTTTATTACCTCATCATCAACGCCCCCTGTAAAAAACGGCAGGCTTTCCAGATAATCGGGCCTGAGCAAAAACGACTGGAAAAACTCGGCCGAAAAATTGATGATATAGCCATCAACCGGCCCGTCAAAACTCCAGCGGTGTACCTGCCCGGGCACCATAAAGTAAATTTGGTAGGGTTTAACAACAAAGCTGGTAAAATCTATAGAGTGGTTGCCGCCGCCTTCGGTAAATAATACCACGTGGTAAAAGGTATGTTTATGCGGCAGGCTAAGGTTTTGATGCTTTTGCAAATACGGCGCAAAACGGCTAATGAGCAGGTCATTATGCTGATTATCAGCCAATGAACATATATCATAAACCGGAAACGCCTTTTTCATACCACAAAGATACTTAACTATTACCCATAGCAATGGTGTTGATTGGTGATGTTATGGTACTTTTTACCGATTGAAGTTTTAACCACAGAGAACACAAAGAGAAAACCACAAAGTACACAGAGCGGAAAGCACTGTGCTCTCTGTGAAAATCTCCGTGCCCTCTGTGGTTAAATTCTAAGTAATGTTTACTATTTTCACCCCATGCAAAAGCCCGATAGCCTTATTTTTGATATGGATGGCACCCTTTGGGATGCCGTTGACACTTACGCCCACTCGTGGAATATTGTTTTCGCCGAAATGGGGATAGATAAAACCATTACCCGCGATGTACTTGCCGGTATGGTTGGCATGGAGGGCAAAAAGGTTATTGAGATACTGATGCCCGAGTTTGAGCACGATAAGCGCGTAGAAATTTATGGCCTGGTAAACGGCCGGCGCCATAATTTGATAGCCGAAAAAGGCGGCATTTTATACGATGGCGTTAAGGATGGCCTTAAACTGCTTGCCGAAAAATACCCGCTATTCATTCTGAGTAACTGTGCCAAAGGCATTATCCGCCAATTTATTGACTGGGCGGGGATAGACGACCTGATCAAAGACGAGCTTGCGCACGGGGTAAACTTTATGCCCAAAAACCACAACATTAAACTGTTGATGGATAAGCACGGTCTTAAAACCCCGGTTTATGTTGGCGATACCGAAGGCGACGGACAGCAAAGCCGTATGGCAGGCATCCCGTTTGTTTTTGTGAGCTATGGTTTTGGCGCTACCGAAGACTATGACGTTAAATTCGATGATTTTACATCATTGGTAAACTATTTTGTAAACTTATAAGCCAACAATACGTTAGCTTTACATATAAAATTAAACCGGCATGAAACGCAGAGTTCTGACAATAATATTTTTGGTTTTGGCAGCAGTAATAATTGGTGTGGTATACTACCGATATTATTTTGTTTTTGGCGAAGGCACCAAAGCCGGCACCATGAATTACTTTGTTAAAAAAGGCTACATGTTTAAAACCTACGAAGGCAGGTTGATCCAGAGCGGTATCCGCAGCCAAACGCAGGGCAATATATCATCTAACGAATTTATGTTCTCGGTAACGGATGAGAAAGTTGCCGACAAGCTAAACCACAGCGCGGGCGCCATGATAGAAGTGCATTACAAAGAATACATTCACACCCTGCCATGGCGCGGCGTAAGTAATTTTGTGGTGGATAGCGTAATGTCGGTAACGCCGGCATCGCCTACAATGCCTTAAAACACAATGTTTCAATCAAAACTTCAATAACTAGCAAAGCCCCTCATAACTGAAGGGCTTTGCTAGTTTATATCAATTTATAGTTAAAGCTTAGTGCCTGCCGTGGCCTCTGCCACCACCATGCCCACGGCCCCAGCCATTACCATGGCCTCTGTCCCAGCCCCTGCCCCAACCGCGGTCGCGGTAAACTACGTTGCGGTAAACAGGGCGGTTGTAATAACGCGGACCGTAATAAGCTGGTCGGCTATAATATCTGCGTACAACAACCGGGCGCTCGTATACTACAGGTTCGTAATAATCATCGTAAACAACGGGGCGTTCTACATAACGTACAGGTGTGCCCAAATTAATGCCTATACCAACCCTTACCTGTGCTTTTGCAAGCTGGGCTCCAAGCGTTAATGCTAATGCAATTATTGAAATTTTAAGTGTTTTCATGGTAGTGAAATTATATCCAACTATTGTTTCATTTGCAGGTATGACACCATAACCGCACCAATGGTTTAATAAAAACTTACACCTTTTTGCTATTTAGCTTTCGTAAAGCCGCAGTTTGCTGCGTAAAACACTCATTTCCTGCTCCATATCTTCTAGCTTTTGCAGCAAATTATTTATGGTAGCGATGCCCGGTTCATTGATCTCCAACTCGTTATGCAGGCGTACCAAGCGCTCCAATTTCTGGATCTCATCCAACGGAATGCTCTGGGTTTTGTTGACGGTTACTACCTTCACCAGGCCCGCATCAGCCAAATAATCTACAAAGGTGTATTCCACGTTGTGGTATACACAAAAGTCGTTTACGGTTATTAAATTTTCGGTCCTCATATCGGTTTATGATTTAGCCAGTTCTTCAAATAACTCTTTTTGCCTGTCTGTAAGGTTGGTTGGCAGCTGCACGTTATAGGTAAGATACAAATCGCCAAACTGGCCGTCCTTTTTATAAACAGGTACGCCTTTGCCTTTAAGTTTTACCTTGGTGCCTATTTGCGTACCGGGCGCAACTTTTAGCTTCACCTTGCCGGTTAAGGTATCGGCGGTGATTTCTCCGCCTAAAACTGCTGTATACAGGTCAAGGTTAATGTTACGGTACAGGTCGTTACCTACGCGTTTAAACTCGGCATCCTCGGGGATGCTAAACTTAATGTAAAGGTCGCCTGCAGGGGCGCCGTTAGTACCCGCGCCGCCATGGCCTGCAATTTTTATCGTTTGGCCATCGGCAATACCGGCAGGAATGGTTAGCCTGATGTTTTTGCCGTTAACGGTTATGGTTTGCTTTTTACTTTCCAGTATATCGCGCAGATCGAGGCTTAGGGTTGCGTTCATATCCTGCCCACGGTAACGTGCCTGCTGCCTGCCGCCCCCACTACCCGCCGGGCCACCGCCAAACATCGAGTTAAAAAAGTCGGAGAAATCGCCGCCGTTGCCGCCGCCAAAATCAAAGCCGCCAAAGCCCTGTCCACCTCCTGCACCGCCGCCGTAACTGCGTTGCTGGCTTTGCTGCCGCGATTGCTGCTCGTAGGCTTCGCCATGCTGCCAGTTCTCGCCGTACTTATCATATTTTTTACGTTTTTCGGGGTCGCTTAAAACTTCGTTAGCCTCGTTTACCTGCTTAAAAAGCTGTTCGGCCTCGGCGTTGTTCGGGTTAAGGTCGGGGTGATGTTTGCGGGCCATCTTGCGGTACGCGCTCTTGATCTCTTTATCAGTAGCGGTTTTGCTGATACCCAGTATTTTATAATAATCAATAAATGCCATAGCTATGTACAATATACAAATAAAAACGCCTGTTAAAAAGCTAAGTTTTAACATATGTACATAATTACACGTGTTTTACATAAATTAGGCAAAGCAATTATTAACTATGCGCCCAATGCAACTGCCTCCTGCTTTTAAAAGCAGCCCTACCGCCTACCTTAATGTACTCCGGATATTTGCCTGCCTGATGGTGCTTACCGTACACTCTGGCGAGTTTTTCTACATTGGCGATAAAGGCCAGATCATACGGCAGGACCACCTTTGGGTAAACAATTACGGCAGCTTTATGCGGGCCTGTGTACCGCTGTTTGTGATGATATCGGGCTATTTGCTTTTACCAATAAAGGAAAGCGGCAGCCAGTTTTACAAGCGCAGGTTTAGCCGTTTGCTTATCCCCTTTTTGTTTTGGAGCGTTATGTACGCCATTGTGCCTTATCTGCTGGGCACCACTAAACCCAACCAAATGTGGCACGATCTGCTTATAATCCCCATCAACTTCGCGCCAAGCGCGGGGCATTTGTGGTTTGTGTATATGTTTATAGGCGTATACCTCTTTATCCCCATATTTTCGCCATGGGTACAAACGGCATCCAAACAGTTTAAACAATTCTTTTTGCTGATCTGGGTCATTACCCTATGCTTCCCGTACATTAAAACCATCTATCCCGAAATTTTGGGCGAGGCCTTCTGGAACAAATATCACAGCGGTTATTATTTTTCGGGTTATATAGGCTACCTGCTACTGGGCAATTATATAAAGGGACATGTAACCATTTCCAAACGGAACGGCTTTATAGTGGGGCTGGTATTGGTAGTTATCGGCTACGTCATCACCAGCATGGTTTTCGATCATCAGCTACCGTTCGCTAAAGATCTCCCCGAGCTGGAACTTTCCTGGGCGTTCCCAACCATCAACGTAGCTATGATGGCAACGGGTTTGTTCCTGATGTTCCGTGTAATCAGTTTTAAAAGCGCCGCTGCAGAAAACTTTATGGCCAAAGTATCGGGCTTAACCTACGGCATATACCTGGCGCATATACTGGTGCTGGTACAGCTGTTCCCTATCATAAATAACTGGCTGTATAATGTAGCGCTGGTGATACCTGTGCTGGCCATAAGTACCTTTGTGGTTACATACGTGCTGATTAAAATACTATCGTATTTACCGGGGAGTAAATACATTGTTGGATAACACTATCTGATCAGCATCAACTTTTTTATTAATTTGCCATCTATGAACACTACCTACTTCCATCAATTTGATGCTATTGTTACCAAAGAAATAGCACCAGGTTTTTTTTCAAAGCTCATCCACACCGCCAATAACACCATCAATTTTATTGAGGTAAAGGCAGGCAACAGCGTGCCCGATCATGAGCACGTGCACGAGCAAATGTCGTTTGTATTAGAAGGCCAATTTCAATTAACAATAGATGGCGAGGTGCAGATACTGGATGCCAGCATGTTCGCGGTGATCCCCTCCAACGTTAGGCACAGCGGCCTGGCCATTACCGATTGCAGGCTGATAGATGTTTTTAGCCCGATGCGTGAAGATTACAGGGATCTGTAGATGCGTTTGTTGCAAATCTTACTCACCCGGTCATTGCTTCGCTCGACCACCCTCTCTTCGCTGCGCGTAAAGAGGGTAAAAAAACCTTTAAATTTCTAACCCTCTTTACGAAGTAGAGAGGGTCGACCAGCGAAGCGGCGTCGGGGTGAGTAAACTATCCAAATTTCCTAATTTCCCTGCTTTTAATAAATTTGCCGCATGGCTATTACTCCTGCTACACTTACCGACGTTCCCGAACTTGTTGCGCTTATTAATTCGGCCTACCGTGGCGAAAGCTCTAAAAAAGGCTGGACCACCGAGGCTAACCTTATCGACGGGCAACGCATAGATGCCGAAGGCCTGACCGAACAAATGGACGACCCGGATGCCATCATCCTGAAAAATACAAATGATGAAGGCCAAATAACAGGCTGTGTTTACCTACAAAAACGTATTGATAAACTTTACCTGGGTATGCTTACCGTATCGCCCGCATTGCAGGCAGGAGGGCTTGGCCGTAAACTTTTGGAAGCTGCCGAAGATTATGCCCACAGTATCAACTTTCATACCATTGTAATGACAGTTATTACCATTCGCACCGAGCTGCTGGAATGGTACGAACGCCGCGGTTATGCCAAAACGGGAGAAGTTATCCCCCTGAATATTACCGAGCGCAACGGTATATTAAGGCAGCCGGTGGAGATGTATAAGTTAGAGAAAAGCGTATAAAGATTTTTTGTATTTCGCCAGTTCCCTACCCGGGGAGAGGTGTTGTGGAAACGCGCGGTGGCAGAGAGGGGTTTAAGAAAGCCATTCCTACCATTTTACAGGCCTCCCCGCCATTCCTGTGGTGAGGGGATTTTAAAGCCAAATGTTAAATTTTTCTGTTTAAAATCTCTTTTTCCTAACTTTAGGTTGCAACGCCGGCGAAAAAACGGTGTCCTTTAGTTAACTATTGAGGGATCGTATGGACCAAATTCAGCCACAGTTAAAAGATTTTATTATCAACTACTGTAACCGGTATAAGGTAAGCCGGGTTGATACGTCGCAATTACACCCCAATACCAGTATAGACCTGGACCTTGATATATACGACATTGAGATAGACCTTTTCCTGGCCGAGTTTGCCGAACATTTTAAGATCGACAGGTCTAAATTTAGTTGGTATAAGTACGGTTACCCAAAAGGATCTGCCCGGGTTCGAATGCTAAAAATGATGTTTGGTTACCAGCGCCCATGGGTTAAAAAGCTGGCCGGTTACTGCTATAAGCCTAAGTTTAAGGTAGTCCATTTGCAGGAAGCCCTGGCAAATGGCAAGTTGGTATAATATTGAAGATAACTGTCGTGCCTGCCACCGGCCGGAGGGAGGCATCTCACACTAAATACGGCTCTGACAGGTCTCAATTTACGGTGTGGGGCCTGGTTTGGTAGCTAACAAACCGGGATGACAGTATTTTACCCACCCGGCCATTGCTCCGCTCGACCACCCTCTCTTCGCTACGCGGAAAGAGGGTGAGAAAAAGCCCTCTCCTTTGGAGAGGGTTGGGTGAGGCTCTTTTGCGAAGCAGAGAGGGTCGACCAGCGAAGCGTCGTCAGGGTGAGTAAATTAGGCAATTTGCTTTCATCTAACCACCTCTCCCCTTTCACAGGCGGCAATGATATTTGCCAAACGGCTTAACTGCGTTTTTTCCTGCTTGGCACTCATAATGCGGTGGATGCACAATCTTTTATACCAGGGTGCCTGCGCTTCAAAAAATGCCCACGCTTTTTTATTGGCTTTAAACTGTTTAAGATAGGCAGGGCTCAGTTCCATAGGCTCCACCTCAAAACTGTATATGGCCGATCTTTCTTCCTTACGTTTGGCAAAGGCAGCAAGGCCGGCAGGTTGCATCAGGCCTTTCTCTGTAAGTTCGGCTACCTTTTTAATGTTTACCGCGCTCCAGATACTGGCAGGCTTGCGTGGGGTAAAACGAATGGAGTAGCCCTCAGCATCAATGGACCGGCGTACACCGTCTATCCAGCCAAAACAAAGCGCTTCATCTACCGATTGCGACCAGGTTATACTTGGCTTGCCACTGCCCACCTTATAAAAACCTACCAGCAGTTCGGTTTCTTTATGGGCGTGTTTTTGCAGCCAATCGCGAAAATGGGCCGGGGTTTCAAAGAATGTTGATTCCATTACCGCTAATATACGGCAGGCTTACGCTTTTTTTGAAGTAGCTACAATAACTATTCCGCCAACTAATAAAATACCCCCAAGGTATGGCGGCCAGTTTACGCTTTTCTCCCTGTCGGCCGAGATCTGGATAGGCCCTGCATCTACAATTTTTTCTTTTTTGGTGTAGGTAAAGCCAGTCCAGATAAGCATGGCCGCGCCTATTACAATAAGTACTATTCCAATTGTTCTGTTCATGATAGTGTTTTTAGTCACTAGTGAAATAACGAATGAGGGCTAATTGTTTGCTAAGGGCGGCTTTTATACTTTTCCACTTTTTTTTGGCTGATACCGTTTTATAAGTTAGGTTTGAGGTAAGTTATCATTAAACATGCCCCTGGTTTAAAAATGAAAGATGATCTGATACTGGAAACCATATCGGTTACCAAAAACTTTTTTGGCGATAAGTCATCAGGCGTTAACAATATCACCGTTTTTATACCCAAAGGTAAAATTACCGCCATTGTGGGCGAGAGTGGCAGCGGCAAAACTACGCTGCTTAAACTACTGTCGGGCGCTATGAAATCCGACTCGGGCGATGTGTTTTTTCATGGTCAGCCCCTACCCGTGCGCACGGCAAATTTCACAGCCGCGCAGGTTGCCATTACCATGGTAAGCCAGGACAATACCGACATGGATATGCACGCCAACGTTTGGGATAACGTAGGCCGCGGCTTGCCCACAGAGGATGCTAACTATAAGATTCAAAAAACCACACAGGCGTTAAACCTGCTGGGTATATATGAGCTGCGCGACCAGCCCTTTGGTAAGCTTAGCGGCGGCGAAAAACAACGGGTTACCATTGCCAAAGCCCTTATTAACCGCCCCGAGGTATTGATGCTTGATGAACCTTTTAACCAGGTTGATGCCGCCTATCGCGAAAGCTTACAGCACGATATGCGCCAGATAGTAAAAGAATGGGGCGTTACCGTAATACTGGTATCGCACGACCCTGCCGAACTGCTATCGATGGCTGATGAACTTATTGTAATAAAAGAGGGCGAGATTGTGGAGTATGGCACTCCCGAACTACTATACCACGACCCTAAGCTGCTTTACACCGCCAAAATACTGGTAAGCTGCAGCGAACTTACCACCGCCCAGGCAAAGGTTTGCGGCATCAGATCCAAGCGCGGCACCGTGGTTATCTACGCCGAGCACATCAGCATTACCACCCTCGGCATGGGGCATAAATGGACGGTTAAGCAGGTGCTGTTCAAAGGCTTTTTTGAAGAGCTCATCATCGAACGTAAAGAAGTTACCCTCCGTGTTATTAATTACGCCCGCCGCAAGTACCCCGTTGGCAGCAAAGTAGGCGTCAGCATTAAAAAGTTTTACGAGTTTGGGAAGTGGTTGAGTTAGAACCGGGATTAAACCGATTTTAAAGGATCATCCGATTTTGACAGAAATTTTCTTCCTTGTCATCCTGAACGATAGTGAAGGATCTATTATTGAACTTTGCTTTCGAGGATGTATGTCGGCGATTAGATGCTTCACTACGTTCAGCATGACAACTATTAGATCCTGAAGAACGGAACGTTATTCCTTCTATTGCGGCCCTCGCGCTTGCGGATAGCACAGGCATTGCGTCACCTCTACGATAAAATTATCTGTCACCCCTATTCCCCGGTAAACTGCTCAGCCTTAACCCCAAACCTGTTTAAAAAATCAACACCCTCATCACTGGCGAGGCCTTTGTATTTGGCGTACGATTTATCGAAGTATACGTGTTTTATACCGGCAGAAAATATCAGCCTGGCGCATGGCAGGCATGGCGATAGCGTGGTATACAGTGTAGCCCCCTCCAGGTTGGCGCCATTCTTTACAGCGTATAATATAGCGTTCTCCTCGGCATGCAGGGCAAGCGAGCAGCTGCCTTTAGAGTCGCGAGCGCAGCCTTGTTGGGGCCACTCCTCGTCGCAGTTGTGGGTACCTGCAGGCGGGCCGTTATACCCAATGGATATAATGCGCGTGTCTTTAGCTAAAACGGCACCGACCTGGGCCTTTACGCAGTGTGAGCGTTGCGCCAGGTCGGTTGCCAGATTCATGAAAATATGTTCGAAACTTGGTTTCATTGTTAGTTAATTAGAAATTGGAGATCAGAGGTTAGGAAGAAACTAATCTCTAATTCACTAACCTCTAATCACTAATATTAGTGCCCTCCTGATGCTTCCATATTGTCAACATCAATGCCTTGTTTTTTGAGGATCGACCCTGCTTTAAGTGCAAAGAATGCAAGATAAGCAAAACCAATAACCGGAATGATGTATGAATTGTGGATACCTGCTGTATCGGCCAATATACCCTGCACCGGCGGTATGATTGAACCACCTAATATCATCATAATTAAAAATGCCGAACCCTGGCTGGTGTATTTACCTAAACCAGTAACTGATAGCGAGAAAATAGACGGCCACATGATAGAGCAGCATAAACCGCCGCTAATGAATGCGAACACGGCAACCATACCTGTAGTTAATAAACCTATTATCATAAATATAGCACCCAATACACCAAAAATAGCCAGTGTACGTACCGGTTTTTGATTACCAATAAGGAACCCGATAACCAGAATAGCTACACAACCCGCATATGGGTAAAATGAACTAACATTGGTACCGCTGATACCGTTAACCAGCAACACTACACCAAATGCTATAAACGGAACTATAACGGTTAGTAAAAATTTAACCTGTTTTGATAAATTGAATGCTGCTATAGCGCCCGTCCAACGGCCAATCATTAAACTGCCCCAATACAATGAGATAAAGGGAGATACCTGATCGGTCGTAAAGTTTCCGAATTTTGGCGTTTCTAACAACGCCCCCATATTACTTTGAATAGTTACTTCAACCCCTACATAGGTAAAGATGGCAAGCATACCTAAAATAAGCTGCGGATACTGCATTGCACCCCAACCTTCTTTGTGTTTACTGCTGGTAGATATTGTGGTAAGTAAAGTGATAAGAATGATAGCTAATGAAGCATACACCATGTATGATTTGTATTGGTTTACATGCTTAACATAAAATACAAAATCAGCCTTTGCCTGGGGAGTGATATTTTTAATACTTTCTATTTGCTCTAAAGTTTCACCACCATGTTCTTTATACAATTGAGCATTTACGGTAATGTTATTTGCTGCTGCTGTTTTATTACCAAAATATGTACTTACCGGCCCTGCAGCTAATATTAACAGGAAAGCTATAAATATTATACCCAATGGCCTGTTGGCTTTGTTACTCGGCTCTATTTTTTCGTCGCTGGTTACACGTGGTAACTTAGAGATCCAGAAGAATATTGCTACTGCAATAAATAAGCCGGCAAGTATTAAATAAAGGTTATTTACCGAAGATATTTGTACATCTTTCGGATCTATTTTTTTTGCAGCAGAGCCAAATAACACTATGCCTACAATAACAGGCCCCCATATACTACCAAAGTTATTTACACCACCCGCAAAATTTAAGCGGTGTGTACCTGTCTCCGGGCTACCTAAAGCAACCACAAATGGGTTAGCGGCGGTTTGCTGTAACGAGAAACCTAACGCTATAACGAAAAATGTAAATAAGATAAAAGCGAAAGAGCCCGAGTTGATAGCCGGGATCATGATCAACGCACCAACGGCCGAAATTAAAAGCCCGTAGATAATACCATTCTTGTAACCTATTTTATTAAGGATATCAACCTTAGACGCGGCCGAAGCAAAATATAGAATTAACGAACCGATGAAATAGCCACCGTAAAAAGTAAAATCGATCAGTTGAGATTCGAATTGCGACAGGTTAAAATGCGCTTTACAAAAAGGAATAAAGATACCGTTAGAAGCCGCTAAAAAGCCCCAAAAGAAAAACACAGTAATGATGGTATATAATGCCGAACCATTACTCTTAGAGTTGTCTTGTGCCATTGTTTAAAAAAGGTTAATACTTTTTGGTGAGTTTAAAACACTAAACATAAATCAAATTTTATAATTATGGCTTAAAAATTTTCAAAATGTGAATCCAGGCATATAGTTTTGCTGTTTAACAGATAAAAATCGCATATTAGTGTCCTGATTTTTTACCGTAGGGGAAAACAGGATATATAAGCCTACATAATGATAGAAGCCATTATTTCGGGAATTGGATTTGGATTAGTGCTAACGTTTATAACAGGCCCGGTCTTTTTTGCTCTCATAAAAACCAGTATTGAAAAAGGGTTTCATGCCGGTTTATCACTTGCCCTTGGTGTAGTAACCAGCGATATGGTTTTTGTGGGCGCCATACTTTTTGGTTCGCAATATTTTGACATTTCGGCAAATGATAAAACCATAGCGGGTATTGTAGGCAGTATCATCCTCTTTACTATCGGCATTTACTACATCTTTAAAAAAGCAGATGTTAACTACAATAATACTATCCCTAAAAAAATAAACCATGCAGGCTATTTCTTAAAGGGCTTTGTGATGTGCATTTTTAACCCAACAGTGCTGCTGCACTGGACGGTTGTTATAGGCGTTGCCAGCACCCAGTTCCACGCGGGTATTCATAACCGTTTGCTTAAAATAGCGGTAATGTTCCTCACTATTCTCATTATACAATTTGGGTTAGATGCCGTAAAAGCTTTTTATGCCAATAAACTCCGCGAAAAAATCTCCCCCAAGTTTGTACACCGCCTAAACGAGGTTGCCGGCATCGCCCTCATCATAGCATCACTGGTTTTGATTGACAGGCTGGTAACACACTTTATATTCTCGGCACCAGCGGTTAGTTAAGTGTCATTATCAGTCTTATAATAACATTTAATTTTTTGTTATAAGAATGGTATTTTTGTATAAATGAAACTATTACTTGACATAGCAGATAACAAAGTAGCTGGCTTTATGGAAATGATAAAGGAGCATACGTATGTAAAAACTCAGCAGCTATCGTCTCCCGATGCCGAATTATTTGAAGAAATTAAAGAGATAAAGAAAGCATTCAAAAATGTGGACCGCATCAAAGCAGGCAAGTTAAAAACCCGGCCTATCGAAGATTTGCTGAATGAATTATAAGATATTAACCATTGCTCCTTTTGACAAGCAATTAAAACGTCTTATTAAAAAGTATCCTTCATTAAAAACCGAAATTTCCCATTTAGCAAAAGAGTTACTTATTGAGCCAAATAAAGGGATACCTATTGGTAATGATTGTTATAAAATCAGATTGGCAATATCCTCAAAAGGTCGTGGTAAATCCGCCGGTGCACGAGTTATTACCTATGTGGTAGTTACAGAGTATTCAATTTTTCTCTTATCTATTTATGATAAATCGGATCAAGCAAATATTGACGATAAGGAACTTATTCGCTTACTGGAATTGACTAAATAAAAAGGCGAAAAGTATAAATACCTTTCGCCTTTAATATTCTAAGACTTGTAGCAACTAATCTCTAATCACCATTCTCTAATCACTAAAATTACATGTATGCTCTTTGATTATTACCTTCCATCCAGTTAACAAAGGCGCGATTTACCACCTTGTTACCGCCCGGGGTTGGGTAATCGCCGCTAAAGTACCAGTCGCCCAGGTGATCGGGGCAGGCTATGTGCAAATTATCAAGGGTTTGATAAAGCACTTGTACCTCGGCCTTAATATTTGGCGGGGTAATGATCTTAGCGATACGGTCAGAGATCTCCTGATCGGTAAATGGCGCGTAGATGGCTTTTACATAGTTCTCTACATCCTCTTTAGCCAGTTTAGAGCTATCCTTACATTTCTGGTAAACCTCAACAATGATGTTCTCTTTACCTTGTTCTTTTAACAGGCTTATCGCAGCTTCAAAAGCAACAAACTCGCCCATGCGCGACATATCGATACCATAACAATCCGGGTAACGGATCTGCGGGGCAGATGATACTACCACCACCTTTTTAGGGCCAAGGCGGTCTAATATCTTCAGGATGCTTTGTTTTAAGGTAGTACCACGCACAATAGAATCATCCAACACTACCAGGGTATCGGCATCTTTTTTAATAAGGCCGTAGGTAGTATCATAAACGTGGGCAACCATTTCGCTGCGGTCGGCATCCTGCGTAATAAACGTACGCAGCTTAACATCTTTAATAGCGATCTTCTCTACCCTTGGGGCAAGCGCCAAAACCTCCGTTAATTCTTCCTCACTAATTTTATCATCGCGGTTCAGGAGCCTGTCGCGCTGGTATTTTTTAATGTATTTGTGCACACCCTCTACCATACCATAAAAAGCAACCTCGGCGGTATTTGGTATATATGAGAATACGGTGTTTTTAACGTCGTTATTTACAGCGCCCAATATTTGCGGACAAAGTAACCTGCCAAGCTGTTTACGCTCTTTGTAAATAGCAGCATCGCTACCACGAGAGAAATAGATGCGCTCAAAAGAACACGCTTTTTTCTCTAGCGGCTCGCTAAACATGCTTTCGGTTATCTTACCGTCTTTTTTAACAATAAGGGCATGACCGGGTTTTATCTCGCGGATATCTTCAATAGGGATATTAAACGCCGTCATAATAGCCGGGCGCTCGGAAGCAGCAACAACTATCTCATCGTTATAATAATAATAAGCCGGGCGTATGCCAACCGGGTCGCGCATTACAAACGCGTCGCCGTGGCCAAGTATGCCTGCAATGGTGTAACCACCATCCCAGTTCTTGGCACTCTTGCGTAGTATCTTGGCAACATCCATATCGTTGGCGATCAGCTTACTAATTTCGGCGTTATCGTCAAGCCCTTCGCGTTTGTACTGGTCAAACAGGCCTTGCACTTCGGTATCAATAAAGTGGCCTATTTTTTCTAGCACGGTAACGGTATCGGCTTTCTCTTTGGGGTGCTGGCCCAGTTCGTAAAGCTGTTGCAGCAACTCATCAACATTGGTCATGTTAAAGTTACCGGCAATAACCAGGTTACGGGTCATCCAGTTGTTCTGACGCAGAAACGGGTGACAGTTCTCGATACTGTTTTTACCGTGCGTACCATAACGCAAATGGCCCAATAACACTTCGCCGGTAAAGCTTACGTGCTCTTTGAGCCATTCGGTATCAGCCATTTTTTCAGGCGATTCCTTCTGTATCTCAGCAAACTTTTTCTGGATATATTCGAATATATCAGCAACAGCATTAGATGCCATCGACCGGTGCCTGCTTATGTACCGCTTCCCAGGCTCAATATCCAGTTTAATGGTAGCAACGCCCGCGCCATCTTGGCCGCGATTGTGCTGTTTTTCCATTAAAAGGTAAAGCTTGTTTAGTCCGTACAGGGCAGTCCCGTACTTTTTCTGATAAAAAGAGAGTGGCTTTAAAAGGCGGATAAATGCCACACCGCATTCATGTTTAATCTGATCGCTCATGATTGGGGATGAGCCTGCAAAGGTAAAATTTTATCTTATATACTGTTTAAACATATTGTCATTAGTTAGTATTTTTTCGGCCTCACCCAAACGGTCTTCAAAAGAGGGGGCTTAAAAGGTAAATTTGGTCATATTCCATCTTTTTTGAAGAGGCTTCCTCACACTCTTTGCAACGCAGAAAGGGTTGCGCTAGCAGTGCATTAGATTATAAATGAACAAGCAATATTTGTGAGTTGACTCACCCCCTGCCCCCTCTCTGCTGCGCAAAGAGGGCATGAACATTTTCTACATTTCTCCCTTACCCTCTTTCCACTTGTGGAGAGAGGGTCGACCAGCAAAGCGATGTCGGGGTGAGTAAATCACCAAACGACAAATATTCTCCGCCCAATTCCCTAAATTTACCTGCATGAAAATCGCCCTTGCATCCCCTACCTTCCCCAAATCCATTGCCGATGGTTTAGCTAAAACCGAACATATGGCAAAAGAAGCCGCGAACAAGGGCGCCATCATTACTTGTTTCCCCGAAACCTTTATTCCCGGCTACCCGCTGGCAGATGTTACTTTATCGAAGGCCTCGCCCAAGGAGCTGCAAGACGCTTTAGATAAGCTTTGCCAGATCGCCGCCGAGAATAACATCGCTATTATTATGCCGATGGACTGGTACGAGGGCGACAAGTTCCTCAACATAGCGCATGTCATTTCCGCCGAAGGCAAGGTTATGGGCTACCAAAGCAAAAACCAGCTCGACCCAAGTGAAGATAGCATCTGGCAGCCGGGAACAGACCGCAGTATATTTGAAGTTGGCGGATTAAAATTTGGCATCACCATTTGCCACGAGGGTTTTCGCTACCCCGAATCGGTACGTTGGGCAGCGCGCGAAGGCGCGAGTATTGTGTTTCACCCGCACCTGTCTGGAAGCAATTTAAGCGGCGTACAACTTACCGATTGGGGTAACATTAACAGCCCCTATTATGAAAAAGCCATGATGATGCGCGCGTTAGAGAACACCATTTACTTTGCCAGCGTTGGCTACACCATGCAATACCAGGAAGCAGCCACATCGCTTATAGCGCCCGATGGCAAATGCATTGCCTATCAGCAATACGGTGTAGAAGGCGTTATTGTAACGGAGATTGACCCAGCCAAAGCAACGGGACTGTTGGCCACGCGGTTTAAACAGGAGTTGTACGCGAAATAATAAATTCCCTCCCCAAGGAGGGAACTCTTATCGGGAATCTATTAGAAATCGCTAATCGCGTTAACCTTTTACTATTTACTAAACCCAACCATCTTATGCAGCGTACGTGGATCATAAGCTTTACCACCTTTTATAACCACTTTAACATTACGCACATTGCTAATATTAGTTAACGGGTTGCCATCCACAATGATCAGATCGGCATTTTTGCCGGTGGTGATGGAGCCGGTTTGCTTGCTTAATCCCATAACTTCTGCCGGGATGATGGTGCCTGTTTTTAGGGCTTGCGCCGGGGTTAGCCCTGCTTCTACATAAATTTCCAATTCGCGGGCCACGCTAAAGCCGGGGAAACCCATATCGGTACCGGCCACTATGGGCACGCCGTCGTCATAAAGTTTTTCAACGATCATCTTCATACTTTTCAGCATGGGTGCAACACGCGCTACCGTCGCCGAGTCCTCGCCGTAAGTCCTGAACTGAGTTTGCAGCATCGGGGGTAGGGTATTAAAGGCCGGCTCTAATTTGGTAATGTCATCTTTAACATTGCGCAGAGCCAATTCATAAACGCCAATGGTTGGGTCAATAACAGTATGATGGTCTTTAATAAACTTAAGGGCGGCTATGCTGGTACTATCCTCAAAGTTTACAGAGCGGTCTTTATTACGTTTCATGATGCTATAAACGTATTGCATGTGGTTTACCATGTTCATGCCCGAGTCCACTCCTGCCTGCAGCGTCATTCCGTTAGGGATGTGGCCGGTCACCGTAAAGCCTATCTTATGCGCTTCATCGCAAATAACTTTCAAAATTGCCGGCTTAATTGAACTGTAAACTTTTATCTGGTCGAACCCGCGTGCTTTATAGGTATCAACAGCCTTTATCGCCTCCTCTTTGGTGTCAACCTGTATAATACCTAACGACATTGGGCCCTTGCCATCAATAATACCGGCCATCAGTATTTTAGGGCCAATGCCTTTGCCGCTGTCGATGGCTTTTTGGATCCCATCAATAAAACCAAGCTCGTTACCGCAATCCCGCACGGTAGTTACGCCCGCCGCCAAATAAGCCGGGCCCCATTCAGTTTGTTCAAAGTGGGCGTGCATATCCCACAAGCCGGGCATAATTATTTTACCGTTGGCATCAATAACTTGCGCGCCTGCAGGGATAGCGGTACCAGCTTTAGCAATAGTGCTGATCTTACCATTCTTTAATATGATTACCCCATTGGGTACGGTTGTGCCGTTAATAACATCTACAATAGAACCTCCTTTTATAGCAATAATACCTGAACCTGCTTTTTGCACCGGGGCTACCTTTGCAAAAGCTTCCATCCCATAGCCTGCCGCGCGTTTGATCAATTCGGGCAACAGGGTTTCGTATTGCTCGCGCATCATTTCGGTTTTGTCGCCCTCAGCATCAATAGTGAGGATACAAATAAGTTTACCTTTGGTATCTGTCCAAACCAGTTCGTTCCCCCAGATTAGTCCGCTAATAGTATGGCGGATAAAACTAATGGGCTTGCCATTAAAAGTAAGGTTATCAACCCCTGTTTTCTTTATCTGCAGCGAGCCGAAAGGCAGGGTTTGGATAGTGGCAGGCTGCTTTTTATTATTCCAGTATTGCAGCAATAATTGTTGAATCGTTGCAGGCGAATAACCCGTTACCGGGAATGTTAACGGACCAATATTTTTGGTGAATGTAGAATCGCTTACGCGGATGTCAGCGATTCTGCCTTTAATATGAATAGAATCGCTGATGGTAGAAAACCTGGAGGTATTCCCCTTAACAACCAGGTCTATCGGGTCGCCAACCGGGTTTAGCTTAATAGTAGCTTTCAAAGGTACCGGGCTGCCCCTGTCTACAAATTTAAAATCAACAACATATTTCTTCTGATCCTTATAGTTATAAACCTTGTAAGTTTCTTTCCCTATCCGCTGCTCAAACTTATGTAGTAAAAAAACGCCGCTATCCGCAGGAGTTTCCTGGGCATTTATTTGAGTGACAATAAACGACAAAAGGATAAAGGACAGAAGCTTTTTCATAGTGATGTGATTGGGTTGATCAAATATAAAAGAAAAAGCCCTTCATAAAGAAGGGCTTAACATCATTAAGACGCTTATACCTCGAGTTTTTCTCGAGTTTTTTATTGATAGTTTCTCTTCTACAGCTTCTCCCCGTGCTGGCTTATATCCAAACCAACAATCTCATCTTCTTTTGATACGCGCAGCGGCGAGATCATGTCGGTTACTTTTAACAATATTACTGAACCGAAGAAAGAGAAGATGGAGGTTGCTACCAATGCCAGCAACTGGATCAAGAATAAATGGGTATGGCCAAAGAAAAGCCCATCAGTAGTAACACCGGGGTTTACGTTATGATTGGCAAATACGCCGGTTAGCAGCATACCTACCATACCGCCTACACCGTGGCAGGGGAAAACATCTAACGTATCGTCGATTGTAGTGCGGGTGCGCCATTCTACCACCAGGTTACTTATAACGGCAGATATGATACCTATAGCCAGCGAGTGCGGTACGCTTACAAAACCTGCCGCCGGGGTAATGGCAACTAAACCAACCACAGCACCAATACAGGTACCCATGGCCGATGGCTTGCGGCCGCGCAGCATGTCAAAAAATATCCAGGTTACGCCACCCGCTGCGGAGGCGGTTGTGCTTGTAGCCAATGCTATTACCGCCAAATGGTTGGCGCCAAAGGCCGAGCCGGCATTAAAGCCAAACCAGCCAAACCATAATAAACCGGTACCTATCATTACATAGGTGATACGCGCGGGCGAGTGATTGGCCTCGTTACGGCGTTTAAGGAACAGGGCTGATGCAAGGGCTGCCCACCCTGCCGACATGTGTACTACCGTACCTCCGGCAAAATCAAGCACACCTAATTTGGCCAGTACGCCATCCGGGTGCCAAGTGGCATGTGCCAGCGGCGAAAAAATAAATATGGAAAACAACACCAAAAATATGATGTAGGAGTTGAAACGGATGCGTTCAGCAAATGCGCCGGTTATCAGCGCCGGGGTAATAATGGCGAATTTTAACTGGTACATGGCAAATAATAATAATGGGATGGTTGGCGCGGCTTTCCAGCTGGCGTTACCCAGCATACCCTTCATCATAAAAAAGGTTGAAGGGTTGCCAATAATGCCGCCAATGCTATCGCCAAAGGCCAAACTAAAACCGAAGATACCCCAAAGCACCGTTATGATCACCATACACACAATACTTTGCAGCATGGTAGAAATAACGTTCTTTTTATTCACCATTCCGCCGTAGAAAAAGGCAAGTCCGGGTGTCATGATCAAAACAAGCGCGGTAGACATCAGCATCCAGGCAATATCACCTGTATTGAAGTTAGATTTTACCGTTTTATCGTACTCTACGGATGGAAAAATAAACGTAAGCGACAAAATAACAAGGATGACAAGGAAAGGAAAGTAGCGTTTCATATCAAATTAAAAACCATTTATTAAAACGGCCTCAATTTATACAATTTTAGTAGACATTTTATAAAAAATGAAACAATTACAATAAATTAATCAATTTATCGGGGATAAGGCCGAATATAATTAGCAATAACGCAACAATAGAGGACAAAATCACCAAATTACGGGAGTACCAAACTTCGTTAGGGACAATTTCCGCACGTTTTAAAAATAAATTAAGCGGGATCTTAATATAATAAAACAAGCCAACTACTGTAGTAACCGCGCCTGTGATTAAAAGGGTTAAAAGCCAAATATCATGCGTTTGCTGGTAAACCCCATACACTGCCGAAAACACTACAACTTTACCTGTAAAACCCGCACTGATGGGGATGCCTGTTAAAGAAATGAGCACCACAATAAACGCTACAGATGCCAGCGGGTATTTAAAGCCAAGGCCTTTATAATCGCTTATATTGGTAATGCCCTCGTTATTTTCAAAGTAGTTGGCCAGCATAAGGGCTGCTATATTTGCCAGGCCATAAACCAACAGGTAATAGGTTAATGCGGTTAATCCCTGCCCGCTAAAGGTAACCACGGCCATCAAAGCAAAACCGGTGTGCCCAATACCCGAATAAGCCAGCATCCGTTTCACGTTATTTTGCCATACCGCGGCAAAGTTACCCACCACCATAGTTAAAATACCTACTGCGGATAGTACCAGCCTAAAATCCAGCCCGGCCCAGTTAATGTACATACCGCCTGAGGTGATAAACGGCGTTATAAAGTTTACCAGCAAGGCAAAGCCTGCTATTTTTGGCAGGGTAGACAGGTATGCCGTTACCGGTGTAGCCGCGCCTTCGTAAACATCGGGCACATAAAAATGCGCCGGCACCAACGAGAGTTTGAAACCGATGCCCAATAATATCAGCGTAAGCGCGAATGATACGCTTAGGTGGTTAACCTGTATGAGCCCCTCCTGCATCTCGCGCGAAAAAATATCCAGCGTGCCGCAAAAGGCATAGATCATGGAGATACCGTAAAGCATTACTGCCGATGCCGCCGCGCCAAACAGCACATATTTTAACCCTGCCTCGGTACTTTTTGCATTATCGGTACGGTACGCTACTAACAGGTAAGATGCAAGCGAAACCATTTCTATAGCCAGGTAAACCGACAACAGGTTTACCGCCATGGTCATTAAATGCAGGCCCAGCACCGAGCCGATGACAATGGTATACAGGTCTGATAGTCCTTTTTTATGCGATGCCAGCTTCTTGTCCCACGCGAAGTAGAACAGCAGCATCAGCGCAAGTACATCTATAATTAATTTAAAAACGATGCCCGTATGGTGCAGCAACAGCATCCCGCCAAAAAAGCGGGAGGTGTCGGTTGCGTTAAGACTTAGTTTTTGGCTGATGACCTGGACGATGACGATCATCATACCCCCTGTGGCCACTGCCCGGCACATTTTAGCCGACCGCTTGCCAAATATAAGATCTGTTACCAGCACCAAAATAAACAAGGCGGTTAAGTACAGCTCGGGCACAAAAAAGCGCAGGCCGCGTAATACGTCATTTAACTGGGTGGTAATTTCGGGTAACAGATCCTTCATTTATATTATTGTACTATAACTAACTGGTTTTTGGGGTATTTAACCTGGTATTTCAAATGCAATTGTTTCTCGTCAAGTGGTTTCAGCTTTAGGCTCCATGACAGTTTGCCGCTAAGCTTATCCATCTGCGCGCCGCTTACGTCTTGCATATCTACCTCAATGGCCGAGTTTTGCGACACCGGAACCTGGTCTTCCACCAATAAATTAACGGGCTGGTTCTTGCGGTTCTTCACGGTAATGAGCCAGTCGCGGGTCTCTTTCTTGTTAGAACCAAAGCCTTGTTTCTCCGTCAAATCTTTTTGCAAGGTACGTGTTACCACAATATTTTTATCCGTCCCAAGCGATAAATTTAAGGTATCGGCAGTAGCGTGGGTATCTATCAGCGATTTACCGATGAACGTACCCTCAAAAAACAGGTTAGCTTCGCCCGATAAAAAGTTGTATTTGTTCCAGTCGGTGATGCGTGCGGTCAGGAAAACGTCGGTGCTCAGCTTAGGCGCTACAAAGTATTGGTAGGTAGCATCGGTGCTCACCTCGTTTATTTCTACCAGGTATTGCTTCCCGTCGCTGGGTACGCTGTATGGGTTGGCAATGTTAAACTCTACATTGGTTTGGTTCTCCACCTGTTGAACTTCAATTGGGGTAGACTGTACGCTTGAATTGCCGCGGATTTGAACACCGGCAACTTTGCCTCGTAATGACTGCGAAACATCTTTATCATCATAAATTGTTTCCGAACTGTATCCGTATCCTACTACCACTACTTCATTTAATGCTTTAGCCGCAGGTTTTAGACTGATATTCAATACCGATTGTGCTGTACGTTCTATTTTTTCGTACCCTACAAAACTATACTCTAAAACCGCGTTGCTGTTTGGCACCTGTATAGCATAATTACCGTTAACATCTGTTTGTGCGCCAATGGATGTCCCCTTTACCCTTATCGAAACGCCGGGCAAAGGTGAACGATCGTCCTGACCAATAACTTGTCCTGTCACCTTTGTAATGGCCGATTGCTGGCCCGCGTAATACATGCCGTAGTTTAAATAATATGGGGTTAACTCCGGCTTGCCGCCGCTAACGGTTGGGTTGCCGGTTGATAGGGTAAGTTTTACGTTTTTCCAGTCCTCGCCGCTTTGCTGGCTTACGTTGGCTTTATAGGAAATGGTGATGGGGCTATTCACATTTTTGGCCCTGATGTCGTAAGTAGGGAACCAACTTGCATTGTTTACCAAATAGGTAAGCGTAAACTGCGATTGCGCCGCCACCTTTGATGATACCGTCACCAGTATATTGCTGGTAGCATCTGTTATACCTTTGCTTTTACGAATATCGGCTATCTGCTTGTCGTAACGTTGCAACTCGGTATTAACAGCGGCAATATCGTTATTAATAACCTGCTCCTTCTTTTTGTTATCGGTAAGGCGGGCGGTTTGGAAATCGAGCGCCTGCTTTAGCTTTAGTACATCAAGACTGGCATTTTGCCCGGTAATGGTTTGGTTTTTCACCAGCATGTTATACTCTTCCTGGTTAATAACCAGTGACGAAGATAGCAACGAAAGTTTATCGCGCAGCATCTTTTGCTGGGCCTGTAATTGCTCTACCTGTTTTTGCTTTTGCTGCAGGCTTAGGTAATTCATTTCGTGCTTTACAGACAAGATGGTAAAATCGCCTGCGGCACGTACCTGGATGCTTTGCACATCAATATTTGGCGAAATATCTTCAAATACAAGCGTGCTGGTACCCGCCGCGATATTAACGGGCGATGTGCGTGTTACTTGTGCACCGTTCAAAAACAAGGTTACTTTTTGCACTTTTGAGGCGATCTTTTGAGAATCATCGGCGTTAGCTACACACGTAAGGCCGATGAAAAGGCAGGTAATAAATAATAACTTTTTAGTCATGATATTTAGATTTACCTGTATGATGCGCAAGCCTTAAGTTTTCCATAAACCAGTGTAGAAATAAATTAAAATTTATTTATGGATTCTTTTATTGCTAGTAACTCATGTTTAAAATCTTTATCCTGATGATGTTTTACCTGGTTAAAAATGTAATTACGTACTTTTTTTAAGCTATCCGGGCTTACCGAAAAAACGGCAAACCCATCTTGCCAAGTTATATACTTTTCGGGTTGATCTTTAAAATGCTCCCACGAGTTGCCTTTTATAGTTTTTACAACCTCCGCTATGGATTGGTCGGTTCTTAACCTTACTAATAAATGTACATGGTCTTCAACGCCATTGATGCAGTCGATGTATATCTCATAATCTGCGGCTATTGTTTTAATAACCTGAAAAAGCTCTGTCCGTAATTCAGGTTTCAAGATCGGTTCACGATTTTTAGTAGACCAGATCAGGTGTACCCAAACAGCAGAATAACTATGCGGCATGTTATTATATTTTTTGGTGGATGGTATGCAACCCATCGCTATTATACCTTTTATAGCGATGGGTATAAAACCCATCGCTATTGAATATTTTTTTTTAGATTATATTTCTAACTTTTTGTAGCGATGGGTTTTATACCCATCGATAATAATTATTTCGCCTGTATGAATTGCACCAGCGCCAGCACCGAATCATTCACTTTACCCAATACCAATGACGGCATAATGCCTAACAGCAATGCTATCAAAGCCAGCGGTAACAGCGTTGCCGTTTCGCGGAAGTTGAGGTCGGTTAGGGCTATTTTCCAAACGTCGCCGCCTTTTAGAGAAACGGTGCCGAAGAACATGCGTTGCAAGGTCCACAGGAAATAGGCGGCACTTAATAAAATACCTATCGAACCGCAGATAGCCATCCAGTAAGGAAGCAATCCGTTAACCGAATGCGATTTAAATGCGCCGGCCAGCGTAAATGCCTCGGCCACAAAAGCCGAGAAGCCCGGTAAACCAAGTGACGCGAAAAACGCCACCATCACATAAACCGTGTAACGTGGCATGAGTGTACCCAAGCCGCGGAAGTTGTAGATATCCCTGTCGTGCACCCTGTTATAAATAACCCCTACCAAAAAGAACAGCATGGTTGAAAGGAAACCGTGACTTACCATTTGCAGCACCGCGCCGCTGATGCCCTCGGCAGTGTTGGAGGCGATGCCTAACAGTACAAAACCCATGTGCGATACGGATGAATAGGCGATCATGCGTTTCAGGTCGCGCTGGGCAAGGGCGTTGAACGCGCCGTATAAAATAGAGATCACCCCTAATAATCCTAACCAGAATGCGCCTGACAAAGCCACCTCCGGGAAGATACCCATACAAATACGGATGATGCCGTAACCGCCAATTTTAAGCAGGATACCGGCCAATATAATGGATACCGGTGTCGGTGCCTCTACGTGTGCATCGGGCAGCCAGGTATGCAATGGCACTACCGGCACCTTAATGGCAAAGGCGATGAACAATATTACAAAACCAACGGTGCGCGCAGGCATGCCCAGTATGGTTGAGTTGCTAAGTACCGAGAATACCGAACCCTCGATATAATTGGCCGGGTTCATCATGTGGATGATGTTAAACGTGTGGCTGCCCGTAACCGGATCTTTAACCGACAGGTACAAACCTACCATCACCAGCAACATAAACACCGAACCAAACAGCGTGTATAAGAAAAATTTAATGGCTGCATACTCGCGCCTCGCGCCGCCCCACATCCCTATCAGGAAGTATAATGGCAGCAGCATCAGCTCGTAAAAGGTATAAAACAGGAAGAAATCAAGCGCGCAAAAAACGCCTACAACGGCCATATCCAGCAGCAGGAACAGGGCGAAGAACCCTTTGAGGTTACTTTTTATTTCCCAGGATGCAACGGCGGCTATCACCATTACCAGCGAGGTCATCACCAATAGCGTAACCGAAATGCCATCTATCCCCACAAAATATTCTATCTGCATTTTGCCAAGGCTGCCAAGGTCGAGGCTGATCCAGGGGAGCTTTTGCAAGAACTGGAACTGGCCCTCGTTATTGATGCCCGCGTGTGCCGCCCCGGTTTGGAAATGCATATAAATATAAATGCTGAAGCAAAGCTGCAAAAAGGTTGCCGCCAGCGTAAGGTATTTAAAACTCGCGCGCATCGACGACGGCAACAGCAGAATAACTAAGCCAAACAAAATAGGGGTAAAAATGAGCAGGGTTAATATATTCATCAGGTCCAGATCAGTTTTAAAATAAATACAGTGATAAGCAGCAATAACATGCTGTATAAATAATATTGGATTTTACCGCTTTGAAAACGGCGGGCAAAACCACCAATGCCCTGTACAATACCCGCAACCAAATGTAAAAATCCGTCAACAATATTTTTATCGAACCAGGCGGCAATGCCGGCTATGTTTCTGCCTACTTGCTCCAATTCGTTCACAAAACGGTCAATAATGTTTTTGTCGAACCAGTACAAGGCATGGCTTAACCACATTACAAAGCGCACAATAACGCGGTTATAAAACCTGTCGATATACCATTCATTGTACGACATGCGAAACAGCAGCCCCTTTTGCGGGAACGACCAGGTGTTGCGTTTCACATAAATAACATATGCCCCATAAATCACCACAGCGCTTAAAATTACCACAATAAGCGGAATGATGACATGATATAAATTTTCGCGGGCGAAGATATTGGTCAGCAAAAAGCCTTTGTATAACCAGGCATCTTCATAAAAAACGGGGCTGTAACTAAACACCGGGAACAAACAGCATATGGCCAAAAACACCAGCGGCAGTTTGTATTGCCATCCACCATCGCCCATGTGGATATGGATGTTCGGGTTCATCTTTTGCAGGCGGAACTCGCCAAAAAACACTTTAGTAATAAGCCTTGCCACATAAAAAGCGGTAAGCCAGCTGGTAAGCAATGCAAAGTAAGGTACCAGTTTCAGCAGTACTCCCTTGTCGTCGCTCCAGTCAAATGCCTGTATCAGTATACCATCTTTTGACAGGTAACCCGACGTAAGGGGTAAACCCGCAAGGGCCAGTCCGCCAATTAATGCGGCGATAAAGGTAAGCGGCAATTTCTTGCGCAGGCCGCCCATGTGCAGGATATTTTGCGGGTCGATGTCCAGGTTATTATCATCCTTAATGTGTTTCATTTGATGGATAACGATACCCGCCACCAAAAACAGCAAACATTTGAAGAACGCGTGTGTAGCCAAATGGAACAGCGACGAAGCATAAGCCCCCACCCCCATGGCCATCACCATAAAACCTAATTGTGATATAGTGGAGTAGGCTAAAATCCTTTTCAAGTCGTTTTGCGTGAGCGCAATGGTGGCTGCCATAAAAGCCGTAAAGCAGCCCACAACGGCTAGTATGGTAAGCTCCGTACCAGTAAACATTGGGTAAAACCTGCCCAACAGAAACACCCCTGCCGCCACCATGGTAGCCGCGTGGATGAGCGCCGATACCGAGGTTGGCCCCTCCATGGCGTCGGGCAGCCAGGTATGTAAGGGGAACTGTGCCGATTTCGCGGCCACGGCCAAAAATATCCCGCCAAAGGCAACGTATTGCCAGGTTGCCGGGATGCTGCCCAGCGGACTTGTCCACTCGCCATTGGCGAGGATGGCGTTGGCAATAAGGCCTTTTTCTGCAAAGAGTTGCTGAAGGTCAAACGTATGGAACTGGGTAAAAAGGATAATAATTGCTGATAGCAAACCGATATCCCCTATCCGGTTCATGATAAAGGCTTTTTTGTTGGCTATGATGGCCCTCTCGCGCGTAAACCAGAAACCTATAAGCAGGTAGGATGAAAAGCCGACCATTTCCCAAAAGGCATAAAGCAGGATGAGGTTATCAACCACTACCAGCGCCAGCATGCTAAAACAAAACAGACTTAAATAGCGGAAATAACGGCTATAGCCGTCATCATCTTTCATATAAGCTGTAGAGTAGATATGCACCGGCAGGGCTATAACAGGCACCAGCAGCAACAGCAACACCGAGAGATTGTTCAACAAAACACCCGCCTGCACTTTAGTAGCCCCAATGGTAAACCAAACCTGCTGCGCATGAATGGTATGGCTGCCCCAAACCTCAAAGAATACGTTGGCCGCTAACACTGTGCTTGCCAAGATGGCTATAGTAGATACCCAACCCGAAGCCTTGCTTTTGCCCAATAGTAAAAAGTTTACCACAAAGGCAGCAAAAGGCAGCACCACTGCAAGTATTGCAAGGGTTACGGTTTGCGCTTCGGTTTGTGGTAGGGTTGGGTTCAAATTTTAGTTTTTAATTTAATATTAATCCTTACTATTGCTGGCTTTATACCTGTTGCGTTTTCAGACTCTTTTGCGAAATTAATACTCTCAATATCAGCGGCCTTAATTTCAAATAATTTTCGCTGGTCGTCTATCTTGTCACCAGTCAATGCACTTCCGTCAGAAGACAAAAAATACACTAACCTGCTATCATCACCTTTGTGCGAAACCAAATACAGGCGGTATTCATCTGAAAATCTGGAAAATTTATTTTGATAAAGTTCAGTACCCAATTCTTTAGTTATGATTAATATAGCGCCATCATTAGCTTTCTTTCCATAAAACTTAATTGCTTCAAGTGCGTTTAATACTTCAATATAAATAATTTCTTTTGGCTTTAATTTCGGCCGCGCGCTTGATGTTTCCCCGTCTACTACATACAATGGATTACTTTTAGCCGGTGGCGCATCGCGAATTATAAATACGGAACCTATAGTATCTTTCCTTACCTGCGCAAATGCGCCAACCGATACAAAAACCAATAATATCAAAACCAACTTTTTCATATCAATTGGCAGGTTGGTTTAATTCAATAGACAATGTCGCCGGTTTGCGGTTTTTGCGGGTGCCGGTTGGGCCGGTAAAGGTGGCGGCTTTTATATCAGCTTTGCTGGCCAGTTCCCATAGTTGCAGCTTGTCTTCGCCGGTTAGTTCGGTACCATCGGGCATTACGTAGGTTACGGCCAGGTCCTTACCCCTGCGCGAACGGATGTAAGCTTTATAAGCTTTAGAAAGCGTGCCAAATTTCCATTGGTATAACTTAGTGCCGTACCTTTTGGTAGTAACATTTATGGTTGTATCGTTATCCTTAGATCCGGCAAACTTAGGCTGTATCAGCGTATCAATTTTCAGGATGGTTTCGGGGTCGATGTCTGACACCTTACCAACGGTAACCTCCTCGTTAAGCACAAACCCTTTTTGGATGCCTTGCTGTTTTGGCAAGGGCAACAGTGTACCCGGAAGGTCGGCAGGCAGGGCTTGTTTTGTTTTTACAATAAGCGCCCCGGCGGCGGCCTTTTGGCCGTACATCATTTTGGCACCTTTTGGTTTTATGACTGATATATCCAGGATACTTTCGGGTTTCAGGTCCTGCAGGCGGCCGTTGTACACGTTGTCGTTCACCATTACAAACGGGCGGTCGCGTTCTTCGGGAGGATCTTTCAGCACTAATTTCTTGGTTACGCTATCTACCGAAAAGAAAGGATAAGCAGCCCGCTCTTCTTCCTCTACAGGCTCCTCTACACGTGCCTCACCTCTACTTGATCGGTGACGGGACGAACGTTTTTTGGTATGCTTGGTGGTAGTCCTGGCCTTCTTTTTTGTCGCATGCTTTTTCCGCTGCGCAAAAGCACATACAGAAAGCAGCATCAGCAATATTAAAAGGAGTTTCTTCATGCCTAATTAGTTTTTCCTTTTCTTTCAGTTTCGGCCTTTTTGGCGGCGTGTTCCTTTTTATAGGCCTTGGTAACTACTATTATTACACCGTTTTTCCCGGCAGAACCATATTGTTTAACCGATTCCTTATTTTTTAATACTGAGATATTATCGATATCATCAGGATTTAGGCTTTTAAAGCCAGCCGCAGTCGACGTTTTACCATCAATTATATACAATGGATTGATAGATGTGGTATCGGCTTTGGCGGCCTCAGTTGGTTTAGATAACAGCTTGATGTCGCCCTTATTTTTCCTGGTGGTGATCAGTATCACACCGTTTAATGCCTCGGCACCGTATAATGATTGTGCAGACGCTGACTTTAAAACCTCCATCTGTTCAATGCTTTTTGGGTCGATACTTTTGATATCTCCCTTATATTTTACACCATTCACTATTACCAATGGCGGCAAGGCGTCAGCCGTATAGCCGGTTACTTTCAGAACATCATTTTTTGTAGTGTCGGCCTTTTGCGCCATGGCGCTAACCGATAAGAACAACGCGCAAACAAAAATCAGCTTCTTCATATGTTAGTCCTTTAATTGGTTTATTTTATCCGGATCTATAGTCCTATATCTACGGTAAACGTTCAATATTATTGCAAGGGCCACAGCGGTTGTAGCAGCCGCCAAAACTATGGCAAACAACGCGAACACCTGTCCGCCGTTGTTTATCCTGTCATACTTACCAAAAGCTACCAGGTTTAAAATGGCGGCGTTCAGCATCAGTTCGATGCCTATCAGGATCTGTATTGCATTCTTTTTTGATACGATGATGAACAGACCGATGCAAAACAGCGCTACGCTCACCAGCATAAAATCGTTAAGCCCTATCATGCTTCTACCGGCTCCTTTCTGGACAGGTGCGCCGAACCAACCAACGCTATCATCAACAATACCGATATCACCTCGAATGGCAACAGGTAGCGGGTCATCAAACTAACACCAATATCATTAATGCCTGTCCCGTTTACCGGCACTACATTTTTTGTGGCAATGGCTGCTTTTACCCAGGGCAGGTTGTTAATGTCGGCTTTAAAAACCACGTTAAGCATCACCACCAAAAACAAGGCGGCCAATACCAAGGCAGGTAAATTATGCAGACTAATAAACTTTGTTTTTTGCTGCCCCGCGGTGGCCAAAGCCTCTTTCCCCGAAAGCATGAATGCGAACAATATCAGCACCAAGATACCGCCTACATAAATTACTATTTGCGTAACGGCGACAAAATCGGCAAGGGCTAAAACATACAACCCAGCTAAGCCAAACAGCGTCACAAAAAACATAAAAATGCTGCGCACCAAATTTTTACCCATGGCCACAACCAATGCCGAGCCAAGCGTAATAAAAGCCATCAGGTAAAACATCATCTGTACTAAGCTCATACCCTGCCCTCCTTCGCTTTCATGGCGGCTAATTTGGCGGCTTGTTTCTCGGCGTTCTGCTTTTCAAGCAACTCGCGTTTCTCGGCAGCCATTTCGGGCGACATGTCCGAAAACTCGTAGGTAAGTTTACTTAGGTCGAACACCGTTTTATCGTACTCGTTGGTCATTACAATACACTCGGTTGGGCACACAATAGTACACAACCCGCAGTACATGCACTTGGCCATATCAATATCAAACTGGGCCGCGTAAAGTAATTTTTTAGATCCATCAGAGGTTTCGCCAATACTGCCTTCGGTAGATTTTATAGACTCGATGGTGATGCAGTCTACCGGGCAAACTTTGGCGCACAGGTCGCACACTATACAGTCGTCTATCTCCACATCCAGCTGGTAGCGGCCTACTTCGGGCACGGGCAGTTCCTGTTTAGGATATTGTATGGTGTTGGTGTTATTTTGCTGATGGAAGTAATTATCGTTGGTAATTGGCGTAACCTGCCTTTTGGCGTTTGAGGCAAACAAAGCCCTGATGGTAAGGGAAAGACCCTTCCATGCTGTTGTAAAACCTCTGATTGCCTTGTTTATCATATATTAAATATCGAACATCGAATTTTGAATGTCGAATGTCGAACTTCATCATTCGTTATTCAGCATTCGGTGTTCATTATTATTTCTTCAATTGTATATGTTTAAATATCGAACACTGAATTTTGAATGCCCAATATCGAAGTTCAATTCATTATTATATCTTCCTTTTCACAACTTTATCATTCATGATTGGGAGTTCGGTGTTCATTATTACTCTCCCTTTCTTCCTAATCTCTAATCACCAATTTCTAACCTACATCACCCACAGCCGCCACACGCCCGATATGAGCATGCAGGCAAAGGCCAGCGGGGTTAATACTTTCCAGCACAGGTTCATCAGCTGGTCTACCCGTAAACGTGGCAACGTCCAGCGGATCCACATTTGTACGCCTATTAACAATAACGTTTTAATCAGGATCCAGATTATGCCCCAGCCCGCGCCGGTTGTCCAGGTTGCCAAATGTACCGAACCTATGTTTGGTAATGGCGTGTTCCACGCACCTAAAAATAAAATTACGCCCACCATCGATACCAAAAACATCATGGAGTACTCGGCCAAAAACACCAGCGCGAACTGCAGCCCTGTAAATTCGGTATGGAAACCCGCTACCAGTTCCGATTCCGCCTCCGGGATATCAAACGGCGCGCGGTTACTCTCCGCCAGCGACGCGATAAAATAAATTACAAAAGCCACCATTAAGTGCGGTGCCTGGAAGATATTCCATGACAGGATACCCCCAATTTGCGATACATCCCAAAAACCAAAAAACTTTGCCTTCTCTGCCGACAGGATGCCCTGCTGCGTAGCAATATCCTGCAGGTTTAACGTCTGTGCTATCATCACTACGGAGATGAGTGCGAAACCGGCGGGGATCTCATAAGAGATGATCTGCGCGGCAGAGCGCATGGCTCCCAAAATGGAATATTTATTGTTAGACCCCCACCCGGCCATCAGTATGCCAAGGGTTTCGATAGATATAATGGCGAAGATATAGTAAAGCCCAATGTTGATATTAGCGGGAATAAGTCCCGGCCCCCAGGGCAGGGCGGCAAATGCAAGATATACCCCTATAAAAATAACAACGGGTGCCGCCAGGAACAGTATTTTATCGGCAGCGGCGGGAATAATAAGCTCTTTCTGAGCCATTTTCATCATATCCGCCAGTACCTGCAAACTACCGTATTTACCTGTTTCGGTTGGGCCAAGACGGTTTTGGATAAAGGCGCTCACCTTACGCTCGGCATACACGCCAAACATGGTGAACAGGCCCACAAAAGCGAATAAGCCTGCTGCTACAACAAAATATGTAATGTAATAATTCAAGGGCAATTGCTTTGGGTTGCAAACTTAATAAAAGCACAGGATAGTTGACTGTTTTGGTAGTGGTTTTTTGCGGTGAAGAGATTGTGGGTTAGTTCTTCGTTAGGAATGGTAGTGAGTATTTGCTAAGTCTGTGGATATACTTTTTTTGTCGCAAAAAAGATAAAGTGCCAAAAGAAAAAACACGCGGCTGTACCGCGTCGCTGTTAAAGGGTGTAATGAGGCAATGCCTGTGCTATCCGCAACGCGCTAGGGCTGCATTTAGGGCGATGGCGTTCGGTTCATAAGGATCTTTGTCTGAACCCGAATTTCAAGAATTAAAGAATTTTCAGAATACCAGGTATTGAAGAGCGGTGGGCCGACAAAAAACCGAGGCCGATGGGTAAAGGCCTGTGCGGGGAAGGATTTTTTTGTCTTGATTTTTTGCTTCCTTTTGTATCAAGACAAAAGAAGTAGCCTCCGCGGCAATGAGCGGACTGACGTTCATCATTACACTACCGAACACTCAGCGTGTGGGTTGCCGAAATAAATTTTGAATGACGGGCTTGGTCAGAAATATCAACACCCTCCCCTAACATCCACAAACTCACTCTTAACTTCTTTGCCAAAGAATAGGGAGGCATGGTGGTCAAAGTCTATGGTGTCATCAATGGTGGTGTAGAACCGGCGGTTGCCTTTTTTACTCAGGCGTTGCTCCATTTCGGGGTGGCGTTGCAGGTAATCAACCAGGCTTGCGGCTACAATATCGCCCTGCGCAACCACATTAACATTGGCTGGTAGATGGGCCTTTATCTTGTCCTGCAAAAGCGGGTAATGTGTGCAGGCCAATAAAATCGTATCAATATCCGGCGATTGTGCCATCAACTGATCGAGGTAAAGCTGCACATAATAATCCGCGCCTGGCTTGTTGTATTCGCCATTCTCTATTAACGGCACCCATAGCGGGCAGGCTTGCTGGTAAACTTTAAGGTCGGGGAAAAAGTTTTCTATCTCTAATAGGTACGAGCCGGATTGCACCGTTCCTTTTGTGCCCAGTACGCCTATATTGTTGCTTTTGGTATAGTTGCCAATAACCTCGGCGGTAGGGCGTATAACGCCAAGTACACGGTTAGTGGTTTGCAGGGCTGGCATGTCCTGCTGCTGTATGGTACGCAGGGCTTTGGCCGATGCAGTATTGCAGGCCAGTATCACCAGCGGACAGCCTTGTTTAAACATCCACTGCACACACTCCCAGGTATACTGGTGTATGGTTTTAAACGAGCGGTTGCCATAGGGCGCGCGACCGTTATCGCCAAGGTATAAATAATCGTAACCGGGCATCTGCTCTACAATAGAACGGAACACCGTTAAACCACCTATACCCGAATCAAATACCCCAATGGGACTTCCTGATAGCATATCAACAAAAATAAAAAAAGCGCCCCGTAATGGAGGCGCTTTAAATTAAAAAAAAGCCAATTGTTAAATAACCTATTGATAACAAGATAATAATCGATTTCAAAAAATTAACCAATATACTTTTTTGTATATTGCAATAAACTAAATCTAAAAAAAATGAAAAATTCAAACTCAAAATTCGGTTTAACCGCAAAATTAAGCAGAACCCAAATGAAAAGTGTTATGGGTGGCGAAGTAGCCCTTGACATGTGTAAAGCCTTAGGTCTAATTAAGTGCAGTTGTAATGGTGGCTCATTTTGTGTAAGCAGTGTTTCTGATTGCGCTACCCTATGCGGAGTACCTACTCCAGCATAGTTGTTGATATAGATTAGAAAGAACCAGTTGCTTTACAGAATATAAAACAGATTAATGCTATTATAATCAACCAGTAATAAAAGTTAAACAAAACAAAAAGCCAGATGTGAATCTGGCTTTTTGTTTTGTTTAACTTCACTAATAGTTAATAAGTACCTCTCAAAAAGAACCAGCAGAAGCTATATTACTCATCAAATAATCGCTCGTGCCGGTCTTACTTTAAATCAGATATAGGATACCCCGGGAAATAGGCACTATCAAATCAATACTTATTTTAACCCTAATTTAAGCTTTACAGCAGCTGTAAGATCATCTGCCGGAGGCGATACCAACAACTGTGTTTGAGAAGTATTAAATACGTAGGTGTAACCTTTTTCTTTAGCAACCGCATTAATAGCAGCAGTAGCCTTAGCTGTTAATGGTTTGTAAAGCTCACCGGCTTTATTATCAACTTGCTGTTGAGCGTTGGTCTGCAAATCCTGCATACGTTTTTGGATATCCTGAAGTTCAGCCTGTTTTGTTGTACGTACAGCGTCAGTCATTTTATCCTGGCCAGCTTGGTATTCTTTACCTTTATTCTGAAGTTCAGTATTCATGGTAGAAAGCTGATCGATAAATTGCTTCTGATAAATTTCAAGCTGGGTTTTTACTGTATTAAATTCGGGCATTTGTTGTACAACACTCTCAAAATTGATATAACCAATTTTTGATTGCGCCTGGGCAAAGTTGCCTGCAAATAACATTCCTGCTGCAACTAAAGCAACTTTAAATAGTTTTTTCATTTGTGTTCTTCTGTTCTGTGTTTAAATAATAGTTCTATAAATATACAATCTTTATTTAGCAAACACGCCCGGTTTTAAACCTAAGCGGGTTACTACAGCATCGCTCTTATTATAACGCGGACTTGCGTATAACATTATCACTTCGCTGTTTTTATCAAATATCATATCAAGGCTTTCGCTTTCGGCTACGGCCTGTACAGCTTTAGACACCCTATCCTGAATTGGTTTAATCAGCGCGTTGCTTTTTTTAGAAAGCTCGCCATCAGGGCCAAATATCTGGCGTTGGTAATCTTTCGCTTGTTTCTCTTTATCTACAATCTCTGTCTCGCGGCGTTTACGCATATCGGGGGTCATCAACACCTGGTCGGCCTGGTAGGCTTTATACAGGCGGTCAATCTCCTGGAAACGGCTGTCAACATCCTTCTGCCACGATTCTGAAAGTGATGCCAGTTGTTTCTGCGATGAAGCATACTCGGGCATGTGTTTCAAAATATAGTCAGAATCTACATAAGCGAAGCGCTGCGCCATTGCGGCGGTACATGCTGTAAACGTAACAAAAAGTATTAAAATTATCTTCTTCATAATAATTTATCGTTATAAAAAATTAATTAAACCCGCCACTTAAGCTTTGCGAAATTGTAAAGTGGAAGTGGCCTTTGTTGGCGTCGGGCTGGTTCGGGATCTTGTCGAAACCGTAACCGTAATCTAAACCAAGCAAACCAAATATCGGTAAAAATATCCTTGCACCAACACCTACCGATTTACGCACATTGAAAGGGCTGAATTTGCTAAAATCATTCCAAACATTACCACCCTCGGCAAACGCTAACAAGAAAATTGTTGCAGATTGCCCGGTAATAACGGGATGCCTTACCTCCATAGTATATTTATTGTAAATAGCACTACCCTGGTTGGTGTTTGCATTTAAGTTAGACCCCTCTGGAACAATAGAGAAGTTTTCGTAACCACGTAAACCTATTATATCTGTACCCTGTAAGAACTGGTAGCTTTGCATACCATCGCCACCCAATTTGAAACGCTCGAAAGGAGACGGACCAACCAACGCGTTATACTGGCCCAGGTAACCAAAACGCACCTGCGACATAATTACCAGTTTACCGGTAATACGCTGGAACCACTGCGCGTCAAACTTCCATTTGTAGTACTCAACAAAGTGGTAACGCTCTTCGGGCGTGGCAACCTTGTAGTTGACGTTGTTGAACAATGAATATGGAGGCGTTGCCTGTATGGTTAATTTTATGTTTGAACCCGATGTTGGGTAAAGGGGCACATCAACCGAGTTACGGCTAAGCTCCTGCGTTAATTTAATGTTGTATGATGTACCATTCTGGAACAGGTAACCACCGTAGTTATCCAAATTGTAATGATCTACGTTTAACGAGTAGTTTAACTGGAAGTAGTTATCCGGCCAGTTTAAACGTTTACCCAGGGTAATACCCACACCGTTAATACGCAATTTGTTATAATAAGGGCTGCTTTTAGGGTAATACTGGCCTGTTGAGCTACCTTGTGTATAAGCTGATAACGCAAAGTAAATAGGTTTTTTACCACCCAACCATGGCTCGGAGAATGTGAACGAGAAGTTTTGATAGGTACGACCGCTCGATTGCCCCCTTAAGCTCAGTTTCTGCCCATCGCCTTTTGGTAATGGTTTGTATGCTTTTAGGTTGAACAGGTTACGCAGCGCAAAATTATTAAAGGTTAAACCTAATGTACCAACCAACTGGCCACCACCAAAACCACCGGATAGCTCAATCTGATCTGATGGTTTTTCAACCACGTTATAAACCAAATCTACAGTACCATCGGCAGGGTTAATGTTTGTAGGCCTTGGCTCGGTTTTTTGCTCATCAAAGTTACCCAGCTGCCCAATTTCGCGCGCGCTGCGGATCAATAACTCTTTATTGAATTTTTGACCCGGTTTGGTGCGGATCTCGCGCATTACTACTTTATCGTTAGTAACATCGTTACCCTTTAATATTACACGGTTAATGGTGTACTGCGGGCCTTCGTAGATGCGTACATCAAGGTCTACAGTATCATTATAAATCCTTGTTTGAACCGGGTCGGCGTTAAAAGTAAGGTAACCATCGTTAAGGTATAATGATGATACGTCATCATTACTTGGCGTTGGGCCTGTTAAACGTTTGTTTAATTCTTCCTCGCTAAACACCTGTCCTTTTTCTATCCGCAGTATACGGCCCAGCACATCTGAAGGGTAACGCGCGTTGCCCGAGAAGGTAACTTTACCAAAGTAATATTTAGGGCCTTCGTGTATCTTAATTTTTACGTCGACGGTTTTCTCATCGTGCTTAGTAACGGTATCGCTTATTACTTCGGCATCGCGGTAACCTTTTTCCTGCATTTTTTCGACAAGCGTTTGCTTATCTTCTTCGTACTTATCCTGCTTGAATTTTTTAGACCCGAAAATATTATAGAACTTCTTCTCGCGGGTGTTCTTCAGCATCTTACGCAATTTTGAGTCAGAGAATGCAGTATTACCCTCAAAATCTACACTATTGATCTTAATCTTCGATTTTTTATCAACCGCAACATCCAGGATAACGCTATTGGCGTCGCCGGGGTCTTTGGTTTGGGTTATTTTAACCGTGGTGTTCAGGTAACCTTTTTCGTTAAAGTGTTTTTTGATGATAGCCGTTGTAGTGCTAAGCAGGTTCTCGTTAACAATCTTTCCTGTCTTATCGGCCAGTTTTTTATTTACATCTTCAATCTCGCCCTTGCGGATGCCTGTAATGTGCAACCTTGATAAGCGGGGGCGCTCTACTACGGCAATTTCCAGGTAAATGGTATCCATATTTATACGGGTAACGTTTAACTGTACATCGTCAAAAAGGCCTTGTTTGTATAAGTCTTTTATAACATTGGCATTTTGCTCGCCAGGCAGGTTTATTTTATCGCCCTTGTTTAATTTAGATATGGTAAGCAACACATCCTTATCCAAGTATTTGGCGCCTGATATGGTAATACCACCTATGATATAATCTTTAGGGTTTAGGTAGCTTAAACTATCGGCAGGGATAGAGCCGCCAGACAATGCTGACTGCTTTTGGCCACCAATCTGAGCGAATGCTGCAGTGCTTATAACAGAGAAGAGTAGAGCAAAAAAAACTTTATTCATTCGAATATTTTAGTGGGCTAAAAATAATTTATACAGTTGTTAAAAAGTGTTAAAAGTAAAAATTTAGTTTACCTGCTCGCTTGTCATCCCAAAACGGCGTTCGCGTTTTTGGTAATCAAGTATAGCTTCGTACAAATCCTCGCGCCTAAAGTCGGGCCATAATTTGGTGGTGAAGTATAGCTCGGCGTAGGCAATTTGCCACAACAAATAATTACTTATGCGGTATTCGCCACTCGTTCTTATTAAAAGCTCGGGGTTGGGCATACCGCCGGTATATAAATTATCTTCAAACAATTGTTCATCAATATCGGCAGGGTTTAACTCCCCGCTTTGTACTTTGGCAACTAAGTTTTTAGCGGCCTGTACTATTTCGCCACGGCTGCTGTAGCTTAATGCAAGTGTAAGCACCAGCCCGGTATTACCTGCTGTTTTGCTTATTGCATTCTCTAATTCCTGGTGGCATTTGCCGGGCAGTGCCTTAAGATCGCCAATTGCGTTTAAGCGCACGTTATTTTTCATCAGCTTGGCAATCTCCTTATTAAGGGTGCTGATGAGCAGTTCCATTATAGCGGTAACCTCAAATTTGGGGCGGTTCCAGTTCTCGGTACTAAAGGTATATAGGGTAAGGTATTCGATGCCAAGTTCGCCGGCGGTCTCCACAATATCGCGTACAGACAGCACACCGTTATGATGACCAAACACCCTTAATTTGCCTTTGCCTTTTGCCCAGCGGCCGTTACCATCCATTATAACCGCTATATGGCGGGGTAATTTCTGAAGATCTATCTGGTCCTTATAACTCATTTCCCGAATGGTGTTAACAGTTGCTTATGAACTGTAGCGCCTATTGCCTTGTTAAAATTTAAAAAGTTTTTAGCAAAGCCCTCAACAACTTATGCCATTTTTTTCAGGTGACAAAGGTAAAACTTAATTGTATTTATTTTAGTATGCGGTAAAAAAGAAATAATTATAAACGGGGGGCTTGTTCTTAAATCAATCAACAAATGTAGGCAAGTTGTGATTTGCGCCAAAACATTAATTAATGCCCGGCATTAGCAGAAAGGTTAGATGCTAAAAATACAGACAGTTCATCAAGCGATAAGTCTCTTTTTAACACCTTGCCTGATGAATCTAACAAGAAAACTGTTGGAAATGATTTAATTGCTAACGATGAAGACTGTTTGCTATTAACATCTAAATAATGAAACCAATTTAAACCGTACGATTTAACACGCTTTTGCCAAATGGCTATGTCATTTATATTATCGGTTGAAATACTTACAATCTCGAATCCGCGGGATTTATATTTGTCGTAGATCTTCTTCATTTCGGGGATTGCATCCAAACAAGGCCTGCAACGGCTAAACCAAAAATCGAGCAAAATAAATTTGGCTTTAGGTAATTGTAAATTACTTTTTGTTAGCTGAAGCGTTTGTAGTTCCAGATCAGGAAAAGTAGCACCCTCTTTTATCTTGGCTTTTACAAAATCATCATTTAATATTTTCCATAAATATTGCTTTTTGACACTGTCCGAAAATTGGTTTAAAGTTTTTTGCCTTAATACTGAGTGACCATATAAGCTAAACCGCTCTACCAAATTCCATAATGCCACGTACGAATCCTTGTTTAGTACAGTATATTTATATAAAACGGTGTCAAAAGCAGTACCCGCATCACGGCTATAGCTATAAAAATCATTCAGTTCGCACTTATAGGTTTTACCTGCAAAAAATGCGGGAATAAATTTAGTAACATATTCTAAGTGTGTATCACCTTTTATACTATTGCACTCATCATACTTATAATTTAAAGTGATAGCCGTTGTACTGTTATCAATAAACAAGCACCCCAGTCTCCAAATTCGCTTATTTCTATCACTAAGGAAAAGTGATCTGTACATTTGAGGTAATCTTGGCCTTGCTCCTATCTTAAATTGGTTGTTAACAACCGCAGCGGAAAGGCTCTCTTCAAAATATTTTGCGGCTATAATGCCTGTGTTAAAATAAACTGAATCTGTTTGCAGGTCTCCATCAGTTATCTTCCCTGCTATACCAGAAGATACAGATTTAATAGCCTGGGCGCTCAAATCTAAATTTATAAATAAAAAAAGCATCAGAAATAACAGCCGCATATTGAAAGTTAATTTAGGGGCAAATAAATTTTTGCCCCTAAAAGTACACGAGTGGTAATTAACAACTAACACAAACGCAGCATGAACTACAGTATCCGTTCTGTACGCATTATACCCGCTGCAATCTTGTGCCTGGCAACTATCCTTACCAGTACCCATTAAATATTTTACCACAGGCAATATAGCAGTAATAGCCGTATAAATCAGATAATACAACACAAATCAATACGCCTGCTGCTCCTTCATTAAACTAATATCCTTTGGGGCAATATCTACAATTGCGTATTGCTGTGTATCTGTAATTTTCATTTCATCTAGCGTGTTAACCAGGTTGCCGTATACCGATGTTTCGGCAGGCTTTATAATTACGAGCATGCTTTTGCCGGTTGCTTTTTGCACCTGATTACGGGTGTCAAAAATGGCTTTGCGCAGCCCATTACCGCTATAATCAGTTACCGTTGGCGGGATAATGGGATGATCGGCCATACCTAAATAGTACATGGCCTTGTTATCTTTACCCAGGCAAATGGTCATGGTGCGCGATTCGGCCTGGGCACCCGGCTCATCCCCTATCGGCATGCTTAGCTCCAGGGATTTGGGTTTGCTTAGGGTTGTGGTAAGCATAAAAAAGGTAATGAGCAGGAAGGCAAGATCGACCATCGCGGTAAGGTCTACTCTTAACGCGGCTTTTTTTGAGCGGGTTTTAGCGCCTGATTTTTCGGGGGTTGAATTTAATTCGGCCATGGCGTTTAAATTTAAGGTAAAATAATTGGTTGTATATCTTTATACAGATAAATATACCGTTTATTTGCAATAAACCAAATTAAATTCTGTTTTATTTATAAAATTGGAATTATATTTTTCAATCGCGTTTTAGAACTGGTTAGTAGAAGCGCTGGCATAGTTTACTCACCCCGCGGCACTTCGTGCGCGACCCTCTCTTCGCTGCGCGGAAAGAGGGTTTAAGATTTATTGCTCCCTCTCCTTTGGAGAGGGCTGGGGAGAGGCGTCCTTACCCTCTTTTTGCGCAGCAAAGAGAGGGTGGTCAAGCGAAGCAATGACCGGGTGAGTAAATCGACGGCATGCACAGTTAACTGTTGCCTAATAATAACACTCCTGTGTTACAAAAGTGTACGATATGGTAAAGCCTACAAACATGTAAAAATCTCTTGGCCGGTAGTCGCCGCGCTGAGAGCCGGCGTTGCCTATGTAGATGTTATTTTTTTCGCCCGAGCGGTCGGACAGTGCCCGTGCAATCTCATTATTGAAAGCGCTTTTAGGGGCGTAGTCCCTGCTCACATCGTCCAGGTAATCGGTATTGGTGAAGCGGTAACCCAAGTCGGCAGCAACCGTCCACTTGCCCGAGAAGTTATATTTAAGCCCCGCCCCGAACGGGATAACAATGGCTTTACTTGAATACGCCGCGCCTTCGGTTTGCAGAGGGCGCAACTCGTAGATCTCGCCGTTGTACTTAGCCTTGGGGTTGTAAGATGTTATACCTGCCCCTACATATATATAAGGTGTGTATTTGTTTTTACCGGCATCGGGTATAAAGCTCATAAAGTTAAGCTCGGCCATCAGGCTAAGCTCTTTTAAAGGCGTGGTGAAACTAAGGTTGCGGTCCCTAAACTGCTGGCTGCCCGATGTGCTGTCGGCCCCGCTGATCTGCCCAAAACTGTAGTTTAATTTCAGCCCGAGGTAGCGATTGAAGTTGCGCTTTATAAAAAGGCCCGCCTGCGCGCCGCTGGGTTTAACAGGGTTGTTGATATTAAGATCGCCAATGTAACCCGCCGCGCCAATATTGCCGCCTATCTCCCAGGTTTGCTGGGCTTGTACGTTCATGCTGATGAACACGATACAAAAGAAGGCGATGAATTTGGGCATCAAGGCAATTAGTTAATATTATTCGCCTCACATAAATCCTCTCCAAAGGAGAGGACTTTAAAACTCTCTTTTAGATACTCCGCTCACAGAGCAGGCCGGGTGAAGCATATGTTATAGCAATTTAATAATTACGGGCATCTAAACCCCATAATAGTTTTTTCCTTAACGTAGATAAGTAGCTTTCATTATTAAGGCGTACCAAATTTAGCTTAAAGCCGGCCTTGTACACCTTAAACTGCATAGGCTTATCTACAATAATGGTGCGGCTATCGCAAGATACAATGTAGTTGTTGCCACGGTAATCAATATCAAGCGTAAGCACGCTGGTATCGGGCAGTACCACCGGCCTAACATTCAGGTTATGCGGGGCCACAGGCGTAAGCGCTATACTGTTTGACTGCGGGAAGATGATAGGCCCGTTACAACTTAACGAGTAAGCGGTTGAACCCGTTGGTGTAGATATAATGATACCATCGCCCCAATAGGAGTTTAAAAATTCGCCATCGAGCGATACGTGTGTGGTTATCATGGCGCTATCGTCGCGCTTGTGGATGGTTACATCATTAAGCGCGAAATTATCTTTGCCAAAAATATTTTGTTCAGATTCTATCACCAGCAGCTCGCGGCCATCCAGGGTAAATTCCTTGTTCACTACGGCATGTATAGCCGCGGCTATATCGCTTTTGTTTATGCTGGCCAAAAAACCCAGCCTGCCAAAGTTTATACCTATAACCGGCACGCCCGAATCGCGAATAACCGTTACCATATCCAACAGGGTACCATCGCCGCCAAGGGTTAAAAAAACATCGATGCCGGCCGGATCGGTGCAATTTAAGATGGTACATGCCGATGTATCAACATTCCCTTTCAAAAAATCGTTCAAAACCGGGTGGATGCAAACTTCTACCTTGTGCTGTGCAAGGCTGTCAAACACCTGCCGGATGTACGGAAACACCGATGGATCGTTAAACTGCCTGCCGTAAACTGCTATCTTCATATAAATTTTACCTTCTTGAAAAGGTTGATTTTTTAAACGCATTTAACATCGCTTCACCCTTTTCTTTATCGGCGTACATCATCACAACCGAAAAATCTTTATTTATAAACAGCCTGTTAAACATATAAAAGTTTAACATCATGCTATTAGGGAACGTAACAACTATCTTAAAAACATTGAACTTTAAGTTATTAATTATTTGGAATGAATACGTACTGTCAATTTGCACGCCCTTCATTTGTGTTTTAAAGGTATTAAAAATCATGTCATTAACATTACGGCAAGATTTAAGATAATCGCCATCAATTTTAGTGTTAAATGACTGATAGTTAGACTCCAAATAATGCATTTGGTCGCTCTTGAAAACGAATATTGGCTTGGAATGATTTTCTACCTTACCATCGTATGTTTTTTCAATAGCAGCTACTCCTTTTTTCTGATTAGCTGCATACTCTGCAGGGCTCATATTCGTAAAGCCAGCGGGGATCGTGATACGCCATTTAAACATATCGTTATAAAATTCTGTACTGGTTTGGGCCGGGCAAATGTTTGTAACTACAACAATAAGGAAAATGGATATTGGTAAAAGGCGTTTCATTTTTGAGGCATAAGTTGCCGATTAAATATTACTATAGCTAAAGGTTCAAATAATTCATAAAAGAATCGAAGCGGTCCATGGAGTTATCGTTATGGTCGGTAAAGTTAAATGTAGCCTTTACATCGTAGTTATACCGCTGGAAGGTAGCCAGGATGTTAGAAATATCCTGCTTGTTCACCTTTAGGGTAACCTCCATTTTAGTACTATCCGGGAAAGTGCGAGTGTACGAGCTCAGGATCTGCGCATTGTCAGATTCTACCACCTGCGACATATGCGCCAGCGAATTATTCTTGTTATCAACCTCCAGAACAATAATGCCGCCCGGTTCAGATACCGATGTAAGCTTGGCAAAATACTCGTTCATGGCGTTAATGCTGATCATGCCCAGGTAATCCTTTTTGTTATTGAGTACGGGCACAACACTAAGCTGCCGCTCGTAAAACAGGCGGATAACATCGTAAATGTGCTGCTCCTCTAATACATAAGGGTTTACAAGCGATAGGGCCAGCGAGCCTACGGGCGCGTTATAGTCCGTTTCTTCTATCAGATCATCCTCACTTATTAAACCCAAAAACTGCTCTTCGTTTACAATTGGCAGGTGGCTAACGCGAAACTCAGCCATACGGTCAAATACCTTCTGTATACTGTCAGAAGTATGTACCGGTGGTATCGCGTCAGATATCAATTCAATTGCAAGCATAGTTTTAGCCTCACCCAAACCCTCTCCAAAGGAGAGGGCTTAAGATTCTTATTTTTTATAATTTCATACCCCACTCAAGAACTTTTTCACTCCCTCCCCCTTTGGGGAGGGCTGGGGTGGGGTCTATCTTTTTATTTTATCTAAAAACTGTTTTAAATATACATTAAATTCCTGCGGGCGCTCCATCATTGGGGCGTGGCCACATTTATCTACCCAGTGCAGCTCCGAGTTTGGCAGCAGCTCGTTAAATTCTACGGCAACCTCGGGCGGGGTAATTTTATCGTCGCGCCCCCATACCAGCAACACCGGCATGGTAATTTTACGCAGGTCGGCCTTCATGTTATGGCGAATGGCCGATTTTGCCATGGCCAGTATCCTGATAACCTTGTGCCTGTCGTTAATTGTTTGGAATACATCCTGCACCATTTCTTCGGTGGCAACTGCCGGGTCGTAAAAGGTGTATTGTACCTTCTCGCGCACAAAATCTATACTCTCGCGGCGGGGGAATGAACCACCAAACGCGTTCTCGTACAAGCCCGAACTGCCGGTTAATACCAATGCCTTAACATAACCCGGGTGTGCTAGCACATAAACCAGGCCAACATGCCCGCCAAGCGAGTTGCCTAAAAGCACAACGTTGCTCAGCTGCTTAAATTTTATAAACTTATGTACGAATTTTGATAACGCACGGACTCCCGTAGTTAACAAAGGCAGATCATATATGGGTAAAAGCGGAATAATAACCTTGTAATGGGGGCTAAACTCGCGGATAACCTCTTCCCAATTGCTTAAAGCGCCCATTAAGCCATGTAGCAGCAGCAGCGGTTCGCCCTGCCCCTCCTCAATGTAACTGAAACCTTTTTCCTGTTTAAGCGCGAAATCCATATAGTAACTGGTGTAAGTATTTTGGTAAATATATCAGACCAAGATCAATATTGGTATGATTTGTTGTAAAATTATAATATAAAAACAGTTTGCAGGCTTCCTCGTCAATAATAATTAAGGTGTAATTAACCTAACAGTTGTTTAACCACCTCAGAAACGGTTTTGCCATCGGCACGGCCCGCAAGCTCTTTATTGGCAACACCCATAACCCGGCCCATATCTTTTACAGATGTAACGCCAAGCCTCTCAATAACTTCCTGTATAAAGCCCTGTATCTCAAATTTGGTCATTTGCTGCGGCAGGTATGGCTCTATTACATACATTTCGGCCATTTCAATATCGTAAAGATCTTCGCGGCCCTGTGTTTTGTAAATATCGGCCGATTCTTTTCGCTGTTTGATCAGTTTCTGCAACACCTTAATTTCGGCATCCTGGGTTAATTCTTCGGCAGCGCCTTTTTCGGTTTTGGCAAGCAACAGGGCAGATTTTATAGCACGCAGCCCCCTAAGCCTATCGGCTTGCTTGCTTAGCATCGCTTGTTTTATATCCTGGTCTATTTGGGTAAGTAATGACATTATGATTTACGATTTTAGATTTACGATTTTAGATTTTATTTAAGTCCCGCTACTATGTCATTTCGATGCGATAGCGAGAAATCTTGTTAGATATGACAAGCGGACATTATGATTTACGATTTTAGATTTTAGATTTTATTTAAGTCCCCCTACTATGTCATTTCGATGCGATAGCGAAAAATCTTGTTAGATATGACAAGCAGACTATGCAAGATAACAAGCTTTCTCCCGCTCCCGCTCCTTCGATGACAATTTATATTTTCTTACCGACTTAATTATTCTTTCTAAAGATATTAGTTGCCGAGGCTTGCGCGGTTGGCATAATAACCAGGTCGTTTATATTTATATGCGCGGGGCGCGATGCCACAAACCAGATGGTTTCGGCAACATCATCGGCCACAAGCGGCTCAAAGCCTTCGTATACTTTTTTAGCCCGATCCTTATCCCCTTTAAAGCGCACTTCCGAAAACTCGGTTTCCACAGCGCCGGGATGTACTGCCGATACACGGATGCCTTTATCGTTAAGATCTAACCGCATACCTTTATTAAGGGCATCAACCGCGTGCTTGGTTGCGCAATATACGTTACCGTTAGGGTAAACCTCTTTACCGGCTATGGACCCCAAGTTAATGATATGCCCGTACCCATTGGTTATCATCCAGTTAGATACCACACGGCTTACATAAAGCAGCCCTTTAATATTGGTATCTATCATGGTGTCCCAATCGTCGTAACTGCCGTTCTGTATCGGGTCGAGGCCCTGGCTAAGGCCGGCGTTGTTTACCAGCACATCAACCTTTTTCCAGTGGGCAGGCAGGCCTTCCAGGTTTTGAATAACCTGTTCGCGGTTGCGCACATCAAAAGATGATACGGCTACCTCTACGTTATATTTATCATTTAAGTGGTGCGCTACTTTCTCCAGCCTGTCCATACGGCGGCCGGTGAGTATCAGGTTATAACCTTCGCGCGCAAATGTGTGGGCACAAGCCTCTCCTATTCCTGCGGTAGCGCCTGTAATTAATGCGATCTTTGCCATAAGTAATGTAACTATCAGCAACGAAATTATGTTTTTATGTTGACTTTATTTGTCTTTTTATGGTAAGGATGGTGGATGAGGCTGATGGGATAACGGCGGATCCCCTATTCGCGCCCTTGTTGGTATTGTCACCAACAAGGGCGGAAATGCTATAAAAAATTGTCATGCTGAACGTAGTGAAGCATCTAATCGCCGGCACGCATCTTCGAAAGCAAAGTTCAATAAGAGATCCTTCACTACGTTCAGGATGACAAGAGGAAGATTTCTTTACAAAATACATTTATGTTATTAACATGATACATTCCTTAAAACTATCTGCGAGATTTGGGTATTTATAATACATCACACTACAAAAACATTATACCATGGAATACAGACAATTGGGCGGATCGGGCTTACACGTGCCCGTACTGAGTTTTGGAACGGCCACTTTTGGCGGCTCGGGCGAGTTTTTTAAGGCATGGGGCAATACCCAGCTCGATGACGCTAAAAAACTGATTCACCTTTGCCTTGACGCGGGTGTAAACCTGTTTGATACTGCCGACGTATACTCGGGCGGCATCTCCGAAGAAATTTTAGGCCAGGCGCTGGAAGGCCTCCGCGATAAAGTTTTAATATCTACCAAAGCCACCTTTAAAATGGGCGACGGGCCAAATGATTTTGGTTCATCCAGGTATCATTTGATTAAATCGGCAGAGGATAGCCTGCGCCGTTTAAAAACCGACCATATTGATATTTACCACATGCACGGCTTTGACGGCAATACCCCGGTTGAGGAAACCCTGCGCACCCTTGACGACCTCATCAGCAGCGGCAAGGTGCGTTACATAGCGGCATCCAACTTTTCGGGCTGGCATTTAATGAAATCGCTTTCGGTATCTGAGCGTTATGGCTGGGCTAAATATATTGGGCACCAGGCCTACTATTCGCTTTTAGACCGCGAGTTTGAATGGGAGCTGATGCCGCTGGGTATCGACCAAAAAGTAAGCACCATTGTTTGGAGCCCGCTGGCATCCGGGCAACTGGGCGGCAAGTTCCGCCGCGGGCAGCCTATCCCGCAGGATAACCGCCGCAGCCAGGGTGGCAGCCACGGCCCCGAAACTGATTTTGAGCGCCTTTATACCATTGTAGATGCCCTGGATGAGGTTGCCGAAGAAACCGGCAAATCGGTACCGCAGATAGCCATTAACTGGTTATTGCAGCGCCCTACCGTGGCTAACATTGTAATAGGCGCCCGTAACGAGGATCAGCTCAAACAAAACCTTGCCGCCGCCGGATGGAACCTCACTACCGAGCAGGTTAAAAAGCTTGATGCCGCCAGCGACCGCGACCCGATTTACCCCTACTGGCACCAACGCCAGGATACGACGTTAAACCCGCTGCCAAAGTTTTATTAATGCAAAAGGCCCCGAACATCGGGGCCTTTAATAGTTTGTTGAATGCTATTTTAAGTTCTTATCTATCTGGGCGGTTAGCAGCGGGTAATCACTCGGTCGTGCGGCATCAGCAACTGCTATATTGCCTTGCTTATCTACAATTAAGTAATGAGGCATTAATACCTGCGCATTACTATCACTTAAAGCATCGCGATAAAGTTTTTCGTAATCCTCCGCTTCTAAAAATAAATGCGAACCGGTAATATGAAATCGATCTATCTGTTTCTTCCATAAATACCTGCTACCGCCAGAAATGTAAAGATAGGCCACATCATCCCGTTTTTTATAATGCTCTTTTAATGGGTGTGTAAAATTCTCAAACTCCATAAGGCATGGGCCGCAGGTAGTACCCCAAAAATCAACGTAAACAACCTTGCCTTTAAAGTTTTTATTGATGATACTTTTAAACGACGATCCCCCGGCATCAACTGTTATAAAACTGGTATTAGCACCGGGGTTATAAGCCATCGCGAAAGATATTTTAGCAGCCATAAATAGCACTGTTAATCCAATTAGGTTTAACGCAGGTTTTAAAAAAGACGGCCTTTGTATTTTAACATATCTGACTAACAGGTAAACACCGGCAAATAATAAAAGCAGGCTCAGTACTCCTTTCATAACCGAAAGCTGTATCAGGCTTTGATTTTTTGCAAAAACATTGTCTAACACGTCGGCCTTTTGCGCTTTGGTTAAGTCGCCAAAGTTTTGCACTATCTCAATGATCGGCTCCCTCACTTCCTTTTCCCAGTCAACATAATATTCACTTATATCCAACAGCAACATTGGGATAATGGCCAATAATATTGCACCTGCCCAAAAGTATCTTGATTTGATCATGAGTTGTGTTTTAAGTTTTTGTGCGCAATATTAATATTATTTAAAGCATAGGGTGGCAATCTTCGATAGAACAGCCGGCGACATACCTATCGAAGATTGCCACGTCGCTATCGCTCCTGGCAAAGACGTAGTTGTTCGCGCTTTAGTAACCTATCTCTACAACTGCCTAATCCTGATATTTTTATAATAAGCCTTATGCCCGTGATCTTGCAGGGCTATGTGACCTGTTTTAGCCATGCCATACTCCGGGTGCTCCTTCCATTTGCCTTCGGCTTTGCGTTTTTGCCAGTCGGCATCCCAGGCGGTAAACTCCACGATTTTTTTACCGTTCAGCCAATGCTCTACATGGCCTTTGTTAAATACTATTTTACTGGTATTCCATTCGCCAACGGGCATTATCTTTTTTTGATCATTGGCGATATGCATGGCATAATCGGCACCTGTTTTTTGCCAATCCTCCAATTTATCGGGCACCCAGCCAATATCATCTATGATCTGGTACTCGGGCCCGGTAAGGTAGCTGGCCTGGTAATTAGGCCCTTCTAAAACATGGTATAAAACGCCGCTGTTGCTACCCTGGTCTATCTTCCATTCCCAGGTTAGCTCAAAGTTGGCATATTGCTTATCGGTAACAATGTCGCCGCCCGTATCGGTACCTTTTACGGCACCCAGGCAAACCAGCGCGCCATTCTCTACCTCCCAGTTCTTTACTTCGCCATTTTTGTTAAAGCCGTGCCAGCCCTTCAAATCTTTACCGTTAAAAAGGCTTACCCATGCCTTCTTTTTTGCCTGTGCAAAACCTTGCGTTCCCGCAAAAGCCATTGCGGCGGCAAGGGTTACTATCTTAAAATTTCTATTCATGGTTATAAATTTACTTTGCCATTTTCATTTTCTCAGGGTCCCAAAACATTGGGGTGTTTTTGTAGTAACTGTCGTTACATAGTAAGGCCGGGGCCGCGGCGCGGTAGCCGAAGATCGCGTCTTCGGTAACTTTGCCGTTGTTACGTATGGCGGTTATCCAATTATTCATGTGGTCGTACGGGCCGCCCAGGTAACCTTTTTCGGCATTATAGGTAATTTCCTCGGGTGGCAGGATGTGCTTACGGGCCGAATTTGTTTGCCCTGCTTTGCGCAGTTTCTCGAGATAAAAAGGATCATCAGACTGGATAACCTTATTCCTTTTCAGGGTAACGCTATCCCATGTAATATCCATAGAGCCCTCGCTGCCCACCAGTTTAAGGTAAGTGGTGCCGCTGGTGCCATCCACAAAGTTGCAACGCAACGACAGGTTGAATGCAGGGTGCGCCGCGGTTTTTCCATAATCGAACGTGCCTAATAGAACATCGGGCACCTCGCGGCCATCGTTCCAGTAACGTAACCCGCCAGATGCGTAAATTTTATTTGGGCCCATAGATTCGGTAATAAAATGCAGGCTGCTAAACAGGTGCACAAATAAGTCGCCCGCCATGCCTGTGCCGTAATCGGTATAGTTTCTCCAGCGGAAAAATCTTTTGGAATCGTAAGGGCGTTTTTGCGTGTTAGCTACATAAGTTTCCCAGTCAACCGTTTGGGTTGATGCATCATCGGGTATAGGGTATTGCCATACTTCTACCGGTGCGCGGCGTGCCCAAAAACCTTCTGCGTAGTTTAGTTCGCCAATGGCTCCGCTTTTCAAAAGCTCGTGCGCTTTTTCGTTCCCTAATGATGATACACCCTGACTGCCCACCTGGAAGATCTTGCCGGTTTCTTTCTGCGCCTTTATAACCGCGGGGCCTTCGACAACCGAGTGCACCATTGGTTTTTCGCAATAAACGTGCTTACCCGCGTGCATGGCATCAACAGAAATTTGCTGGTGCCAGTGGTCGGGCGTGGCTATAATAACCGCGTCAATATCCTTGCGGTTTAGTATCTCTTTATAAATTTTGGTGGTGAAAATATCGGCACCCCAACGGGTTTTAGCTTCTTTAAGTCGTCCGTCGTACAAATCGCACACGGCAACCAGTTTTACACCGGGTACCTGCAGGGCAACAATAGCATCCTGCGTACCCATGCCACCCGCACCAATCAGGGCTATGTTCACCTGGTCGTTAGGGCCAAACTGGTTATACTTTTGTTTTAGGTAATAAAAGCTGTGCTTATCGGCAGCCAATAAACTACTGCCCGCGGTTACCGCCGCCGCGGTGGTGGCCAGCTTTTTAATAAAGCCCCTGCGGGATGCTTCGGAATTTTCTTTCATGATGAAGGTATCTTAGTTAGTGTTTTGTAGAAAAGTGAAGGTATAATTTTTGTTTAATAATTGGAAGAGATTGGTTTATAGATGATAAAATTCGATAATTTCAGGATAACAACATGTAAGTCTTGCGTATAAATTGTTTGAATAGCTTCATTAAACCCGAATACCCTGCCCTACTATGATCTATGAACCATTAACGATGAACTTCCTGTCAACTATGAACTTCAATACTTATCTTTGCTGCCACACACATGAGCAAAACTGTAACACCATACCAAAACCAGCAGGGCACCAAAAAAGAGCAGGTGGCCGATATGTTTAACAACATCTCAAAAACTTACGATTTTTTGAACCATTTTATGTCGCTGGGCATTGATATCATCTGGCGTAAAAAGGCTATTAATGAGTTAAAAAAGGATAAGCCGCAACTGATACTGGATGTGGCTACCGGCACAGGCGATTTTGCTTTTGAGGCCCTCAAGATCCTGAAACCAAAGAAAATAGTTGGTGTGGATATCTCTCGCGGGATGCTGGATATTGCCGACCAAAAAATTGCTAAGCGCGGCCTGAGCGATAAGTTTGAAGTTAAGCTTGGCGACTCGGAAAAATTACCCTTCGAGGCCGATGAATTTGACGCGGTTACGGTGGCGTATGGTGTGCGTAATTTTGAGAACCTGGAGACGGGCCTGGCCGACATTCACCGGGTGTTGAAACCGGGTGGCAAGGCTGTGGTGCTGGAGTTTTCGAAACCAAAAGGGTTCCCTATAAAACAGCTTTACGCTTTTTACTTTAACTATGTAACGCCCGGCATTGGCAAGCTATTTTCTAAAGATGCCAGGGCTTACACCTACCTGCCCGAGTCTGTAGCGGCTTTCCCCGATGGAGAGGCGTTTACCACACTGATGCAAAAAGCAGGGTTTAAAAATACCAAAGCGCGCCCTTTGGCGTTTGGTATCTGTTCCATATACACGGGTATTAAATGATAAAAAACCGCCTCTTTATTACCATTTTGCTTTTGGGCTGCAGCAACTTGCTGCGCGCGCAGGCATGGGGTGGCGGGGCCGACCAAAACGACCTTAGTTTTGGGTTTTCATTCTCCTACGTATCGAACAGTTTTAAAATAATTAAGCAGCCCAACTGGCAAACGCCTTTTGTTGACCCGGAAACGGGCGCAAATGTAAGCACACCGCTAAACAGCATCAGCTCTAAAAGCAAGCCGGGCTTTGCAGTGGGCTTTTTAACGCGTTACCGCTTAACAGAACATTTAGAAGCCCGCATAACCCCTTCGCTGGTATTTTCGGACAGGTCGGTTACTTATAGTTATGTGGATGCCACGCAGGATGTAGAAAAGCCGGTGCAATCTACCACGGTTGATTTCCCGCTGCAGTTAAAATTAAAATCGGACAGATTGGGGAATGCCCGTGCTTATTTAATAGGCGGCTTAAAATACTCGGGCGCTATCGGTTCTAAAAAAGATCAGCCCAACACCGCCCCTACCGAGCGCCTGCTGCGTAATGTACGTGGCTATCCATCGTACGAGGCAGGCTTTGGGTTTGATATTTATTTTGAATACTTTAAGCTCTCGCCCGAGATAAAACTCACCAATAGTATTGGCAATATATTGGTTGCCGATAATACACCATTCGCCACGCCTATCAGCAAGTTATCGCTGCATACGTTCACCTTTAGTCTGTTTTTTGAGTAGGCAACTCCAGCCGTTTTTCGAAACAAACAAAGCTTAACCCCGGCCTAAATTCTAAGGTAATTTCTCCTTTTAAACAGTAACCCAATTTTGGGAACAGCTGCTGCGTAGCATGATTTTGCGAGTTGGTATCTATACGCAGTATGCCAATGCCGCGTTCAATGGCAACAACCTCGGCTTGGTAAAGAAGATCGGCAGCCAGGCCCCTACCCCTAAAATGCGGACTAACCGCCAACCGGTGGGTTACTATGGCTTCCTCGCTGGTATCAAGGCCAACCTGCGCGTACTCGGGGTATTGCTCGGTAGTAACAGCTGTCACGCCGGCTATTATACCATCCTCATCGGCAACCCAAAGCTGCCCGGCTTTAATGTCTTCTTCAAAAACCTGCGGGTTGGGGTAGGTATCGTCCCATTGTAAATTACCTGCGGCGCGCATAATGGGTACAACATCGTGTATAACTTCCATAATGGCAGGGATATCTGAAAGGGTAGCAAGGCGAATCATTTGATTTTAGATTTACGATTTTAGATTTCGGATTGGTTGCTCTTTGGGGTTTATCCCCAAACTAAGCTGAATACTAAACAACTTATAAAGATAAAAAGATGAATAAGTACCGATGGTAAATAGGCACGACCTTTAACTTTAAGCCGCACAAGGTTTACACCCAATAATATTATTGACCCCCCAAATAAAACAAAGGCTGATAAAACATCAAAATTGGGGCTACATGGACCACTTTTAAATCCAGGCAGGATATTGAATAAACAAACTGCTGCTATTGCGATGGCGTAATATGTTAATGTGCGGTAAACCGGTTTTAACGGCTCGGGAGCAACGTAAGCTTCTTTTTGCGTCATTAATGGTTATGCTTTTTATGAATATCCTTTACCAGGCATAGCTTTTTAATTTCATCTATGCGGATGGGGAAAGGGGCGTATTTTAAACGGCCGGCCACCAGTTCTGTTACATTGTCTGAATGGGCTATCACTTCTTCTGGGTTATCACTGGCCAGCAGGCGTTTATACATGCGGTAGTCGCCCCACTCTATATAATACACCTCACCGGGGAGTATTTTTTTGTCGTTTATTATCTTAAGTGCTACCCAGCATCCATTCTCTAAATAAGGGTACATGGAGTGGCCCCAAACCGGCAGGGCAAAGTCGCATTCCTCTATCCCGGGAAAATTCATGCGGCCTACGGGTTGCGAGTCGTTGATATCGTTATACACTTCTACGCCCGATGCGGTAGCAATAATATCGTACATGGGTATCCCCTCTTCGCGTTGCGTATGTACGGGTTTATCCGTAATCTTTTTCGCGCCGCTGCCAAGATGTTCGGCGTATTTCTCTTTAAAGATCTTCAGTTTTTCGGGGTCGATGTTCTGGCGACTTTTGATGATCTCGGTAATAGAACTTGCCGAATTAAAATTGAGCGCCTCTGCCAACTCGCTATTGTTATTAAAAGCGCGGCCACGCAACTGGTTGTAAAGAATAATAAACTCCAGTGTTTCAGGGCGTACGGTTTTTATTTTATTCGGCTTTGACTGATCATCCATGGCAATAAAAAATAATTACAGAATTTTCTTTATTTAATTAAAGATATTTCTTTATATTTGTTCGTTCGATAATTGCTAATTTAAAACTAATAATCAACATTACAAATATTATGAATACAGAACTTAAAGAATATACTTTAAAAGCCCTTTAGTCTCCTTTTCAACACAAGACATTAAAAACCACTAATAAATAGAGAAAAATACACCTACTACCATGCATATAGCCTACAGCGCCCTGCGCACCAAACCAAAAAACGGCAAACCCAAATTCAACGATAAGCAATTAACCGAGCGCTACCGGGGTTACCAAACCGCCTGTAATAAATACCGGGCAGAGATAGCGGCCATACAGCAATATATGCCGGGCTGGATGCCCCCTTTTGAGCTGAAAGCATTTTAAGGTAAAAGGCGAAAGATAAAAAGTTACAGGTTTTGGTTTAGACCATTATCTATGAACCATCAACTAACAACCATCAACTAATATAATTATGAAACTTGCACAAAAAATTAAAGACCAGCTGTGGTGGCTCATCATCACTGTAGATTACAATTACAGCCGCATTTGCGTTGCCGGCCACGACCTTACCGATGACTACTTAACCCTATGGCTTGAAGATAAGCAGGATTTTAAAAACTCGCTCGACGAATGCCTGCAACTGGATATTTCGCTCAAGAACTTCGCTAAGGTTATTACCACCGAAAATCTTAACAGCTACGAAGGGCAGCGCCTGCACCCCAACAAGCAGTTTGTTTACAAAACCCGCGTACAGATCAATGAGGCTATCACCTGGTATAAACAAGATGCTACCCTTGTAGAACAGCAATGGGCCCGCGAAGCAATGCTGAAAGCTATTCTTACGCAGTTGGTAGAAACAGAGGCTGCAATTGATAAAGGCTGGTAATAATTATGCCAATTAGCATTTTAAACATAGCCGGGCAAATTGAAGTTAGTTCTTCGTTCGGAATGGCAGTTGTTACTGATAAGCCTGTGGATGTTCATTTCTTTTTGTCGCAAAAGAAACGAACCAAAGAAAAACACGTGGCTGTACCGCGTCGCTATTAAAGGGTGTGATATCGCAATGTCTGTGCTATCCTCAACGCGCTAAGGCCGCAGCCGAAAGCAAATGTTCGTTTATCAAATCATAAAATTTTGTTATGCTGAGCGATGCGAAGCTCAGGCCCGCCCGCTTTGACATTTGGGCCATCGCCCGGTAAGGCGATGGGTATAAAACCCACCGCTACGGTGGTCTTCTGAAATCGGATTAGATAAAGGAACGATCGGAACGACACCTCAAAATGCGACCTTGTCACATTCGGATAGTACAGGCATTGTAGCAGCATTAACTTTAACAGATGGTGGCGCAGTCGCGACTTTTCTTTGGTTACTTTCTTTTGAGAGAAAAGAAAGTAACAACCACAAGCCCTGAAATTTAGAACAGTTCACTCCTAACAGAGCACTAATAGCCGACTGTGCTAAGAGATTACCACGCTATCGCTCCCAATAAAGCTTAGGGAAATAAGAAATTACTTGGTCTTTACCAATTGTTCCTGCTTTTCATCAACCTCAACTAACTCCTCTACCTGGCTTACTTCTTCGGCAGGGGCGGCGGCATAGTTAAGCTTACGGAAACGCCAGATGGCAAAAGCGGGTTCTTGGTAACGGTTAATGAGGGAGAAAAACTTGGGGAAGTTATGCACTTCTTCGAGCAGTACACCGGTTACAATATTGTTATTGTCGAGAATCTCGCGGATGGTATATTCCTTATCGCGGGTGATCCAGATCTCAAAATCGCGGCGGATCTCTTCGCTCTTATCCGGGTCTATCGCATCGTTAATGCATATCACTTTATCGCCAACTCTCATAGTAAGTCAAAATTAAAAAGTAAAAAGTAAAAAACCTTAACTATTCAATAATTAACACCCTGGCTTAACATAATGTTCTTTCGACTTTCGACTTTCGACTTTCGACCTAAGCTTCCGCCGGCATCGATACAAAGAACGCGGTTCCTTCGCCGGGCGCGCTTTCGGCCCAGATGCGGCCTCCCTGTAGTTCGGTAAACTCTTTACATAGCGGAAGGCCCAGGCCTACGCCCTTTTCGTTATGGGTACCAAAGGTTGATTGCGCCTGGAGCGAAAACAGGTCGGCCAGCTTTTCGCTGCTCATACCAATACCGTTATCGCGGATAATGAGCCAGCACTCGCCGCCAATTTGTTTTGCCTTAAAGCTTACTTGCCCGCCCCATGGCGTAAACTTAATAGCATTGCTGAGTAAGTTACGGATAACAAGCTGCAGCATATCACTATCGGCAACGATGCGGATGTCCCATTCCAGTTCGGGCGTAAGTGTAATATTTTTCTTTAGCGCTATGGCTTTTTCGAGTTCTATAGTGTTAAAAAGGGCATCACGAAGGCTAACATAACCAAGCTTAACGTTTACACCATCCATCTGCGCTTTAGACCATATGAGCAGCTTGCTTAGCATATCGGTAGTGCGGCGGGTAACTTTCAGCAGGTCGCCTTCTACCATCCGGCGCTCGGTGGTATCCAGTTCATACTCGGTAATCAGTTCCAGGTAGTTTTGTATGTTGCTCAACGGCGACCGCAGGTCGTGCGCGATAATAGACATCAGCTTGTTCTTTTCAGAATTTAGGCGCTCCAATTCCCGGTTTTGCTGTATTATCTGTTGGTTTTGCAAGGCTATGGCATTTGCCTTGTTTGATGCCGAACGTTTTTCGTAATCATAATTGCGCCTGAAGTACGTAACAGTGTAATACATTACAATTATCACTACTACATAAGCCGAGGACAGGTCCCAAAAGCGGCTTGCTCTGCTCTCATAGCTATTTGGCACCCATGTGGGGTGATAATACTCTACCAGGTGCAGCCCAAGAATGATAGTAACATTAAGCGCTATCCAGAATTTTTGTTGGCTTTTGGGCACTACACAAAGCACCAGGAAGATACAAAGCCCCATCAGCAGGTCTGTTGGCCCCTGGGTACCCGAGTTATAAATGTAATTGGTAGTAAAAAGCAGGTTACCAATAAGGGTAAATATGGTGATGGTAGATTTTACTTTACCAAGGAAGCGCGACCTGTAATACAGGTAAGAGAACATGCAAAATGTAACCAGGCTTATCAGCGCTATGTATGGCAGGCCTATCAGGTAATTAAAGGGTACATTGTAACCTAGTGCAACAAGGGCAATAAGGCAAAGCGAGTGAAAGATCCTGAACTCTAAAGGAAACTCCGCGGTTGAACCGGTAAGCTTTATCCAATGGCGGTTGATATTTCCAAAGTGAGGCAATTTTAGTTTAGTTAGGGGTTAGGCAATTTTACGAAATAAAAAAATACAGCGCAAACCGTTGGATAATTTTCTTAGAAAAAGAAAGAATTTCCATAGAAAAATAATGCCATAAAAAAGCCCCGCGTGGCAGGGCGAATTTTATTCAAAGAAAATATTATGGATTAGTTGCGGCTAAAGCCACCTCTGTTACCACCAGCACCGCCAAAACCAGGACCTTTATCCTCGGCAATGTTAACTGTTATACGTTTACCATAATAGCTTTGGCCATTCATGCAGCGGATAGCTTCTTTAGCTTCATCCTCATTAACCATCTCCACAAACCCAAAGCCTCTGCTTTCCTTTGTCTCACGATCTTTAACGATCCTTAAGCTCTTAACCGGCCCAAAGTCCCCAAAAACCGCATTTAGTTCGGCCTCGCTTACTTCTAAGGGAAGGCCTCCAATAAATACTTTCATTAATCTCCTTTTGTTTTTCTGTAAAGGTACGCAAAAAAGGCCGATTTTCAGCTACCGCGGGGCAAAATGGCGGGCTTGTAAGGTGTTTTTTACAATATGGTGTCATTACAACACACTGATGATAATTATTGCTTTTTAAGCTTCAGATCAAAGGTACCCTCTACCCTGTAAAGCGATGAATTGGGCGCATCATCCTTAGACAAAAACGTAAAGAAAGTACCTTTTGCAAGCACATCGTTTTGTCGGTATTGTTCGAGCTTGATCTTGCCCGAATCGCCCGGCTCGGCATATTGGGTAAGGGTGAATTGTTTGGTGTGTATTACATCTGCTATCATAAGCAATTGGCCGCCTGCAACAGGCCGGGTAAGGCTATCGGCAGCAGCGCCCTTAGAGCTTACCCCAAAACTTAGCGTATGGGCCTTATTAATGGCGGTAATACCAAAGTAACGGTTATCGCCAACATTCATATTAACAAACGCTACCGAATCTTTAGAGGCATCAAATGTGTAAACAGAATCTTGCATGGTAATGGTAAGCGTACCTTCGGTTGCCAGGAAATTATCGGGGGATGTTGCCTTTAAAGCGCTATCGGCATTAAGCGCCAGTTTCTTTTGCTCTATTTGCTGGTCGGTGTTATCTTTTTGGCACGACACCAATAGCACCGAAAGGAGCAGCATAAGTGTAAAGTACCAATTAGTAAACCGTTTTAAGCCCATAGTTTATAGATGCTTTAAAGTTAAATAAAAAATATTGCCAATTATGCGTTTGAAAATGTTTAAGTGCAATAATTTAACACTTTTTAACTTTTAGAATTATACGCATTAAACATGCCAAAGTTTGATAATTTCATCAAAATTTCATAATTTATTTGAAGTTATATATCATTGGATATCAGCCGACTTAAAAGGTTTAAAATATTTCGCCAACGGTAACAAATACACCTTTAGAACCCTGGTTACCAAAGCCATAATCTACAGCGATATTTGTTTTTGATACCTTGTTAAGTTTTATGCGCAAACCTGCCCCATAACCGGGTTGTACCTTTTGCAAAGCTGTGCCCGGCGCGCCCGAAAATGATTCCGCGTTCAGGAATGCCACACCACCTAACAAACCGTCTTTGGTTATGCGGTACCGGTATTCGCTTTCGGCATAAACCATTTGCGCGCCTCTAAAACGGCCTTGTATGTAGCCCCTGCCTGTACCGTTGTATTGATCCCAGGTATTAGCCGGCAGGTCGAGGTATGGGGGCTTGCCGTTTAGCACCAGCCAGTTATAACTCCAAAAGGCAATAACGTTGTGTGATGATGCCGGGAAACGGTAATATTTTCGCACATCTATCACCAGCGATGTCCAGGGTGATGTACTGCCTAAAAAGCTTTTATTATTCCTAAACTGCACCCCGGCGTAAAAGCCGCGGGTTGGGTTGATGGAGTTATCGCGCATATCCATCAGGGCGTTCAGCGTTATACCTGCCGATGTGGAGCTTTGGCCGGGCATATACCTGGCATAATCAGACACGCTGCCATCGGGGTTGCCCTGTTCTGATATATTGTAATGCCTGTCGTATATAAAACCCGCGCCGGCATACAGGTTGCCTACAATCCTGGTCAGGATAGTTTCGTAAAAACGCACCAGCGTGTAATCCATCGGGTTTTCGTTCGCGGCTTTAGAATCGGTACCTAAACCAAATGTGCTTTGCGGATATTTGTAATACTTAAAATCGCCTATAAAATTAAACCTGTCGCCCGCCGTCCAGATGTTGGATTGTACCGGGATGATGATCTGCTTGTTTTGTGTGTAGGCCGAATTGGATGATATGGTAGAAATGCGCGAATTGCCGGCTATGCGGAACGCGACGTTACCCGATAGCGTTACCGCCAGTTTAGTTTGCAGCGTATAACCTACCGCCGGTAAAACAGAAAATACAGGCTTTGTGCCTATTACTGTGGTGCCTTTATTGGCCACCGCTCCTTTTTTATTGAATATTGATTTGATAACATCGTACAGATCCCGTTGGGCCGAAGTATCTTGTTTGGAAACTACCAGGGTATCGTTAATGCGGCTACGGGTAAGTTTAACGGTGCTGCTTTTATCCTGCGCGTGCAGGGCAACCGGCAGTATAAAAACGGCTATCAGCAACAGAGCTACTTTCATTAGCTGGGGTATTAGTTATTTGCAGGGGTATTAGCACGGCAAATATAATTTTTCTAATGAATAGACTGCGGCTAAGTACGATGTGTTACGAATTTAATTGAGTTAAAATATGTTAAACAGCTGCGTATTAAACAAAGACTTAAATTATTAATTGCACTTTTAATAACTTGCAAATTATACACCAATAACCTAATAGACAGCAATGACCAGCTTTATTAAAAAAGTATTGAAACCGGCTCTCTTACTAATACTGCTGCAAAGCAGCACGGCTAACGCACAGATCTCCGCGATTGAAAACTTAATTGACAAAGTAAAAAGTTATAAGAATTATAGCTATCAATCTATAACTAAACTAAGAGACATGAGCGTTGACACCACCGTTGCGCTCAACACCGCGTTATTCTTAAAAGCGGCTAAAAATAAATACCTCTACCGTATAGAAACCGACCACAAAACAGAAACCTATCATAGAGTAGATCTATATAACGGAGAAAATTTGACTATTCTAGCCCCTAATGACAGTACATATTTTGCAGAGAATGAGCAAAAAAGCGCCTATTATCAATCACTTATCGGCAATCTGAAACTTTTGAAAAATAGGTATGCTAACAAACCGTTTAAAATAACCAGCCTTAAGGACACCGTTATTAATGGTATACCCCATACACATTTTATTGCAAACGTTTATGACACAATCGAGAATAACGAGCACCTGTATTCGAACAGAGATTATTACATTAATAAACAAACCGGCTTACCCGGTATGGTGATAATTAAAGGTAGGTATAAATATAACGGCCTGGTGAGCGATTATTACGATGAGACTAAGTACTTCAATTATAAAATAAACAACCCGGATATCACTCTTGAAAACTTCGTAATACCGCCCAATTACAAACCCCGTAAAGAACAAATGCCACCACCGGCTTTATTGACACCCGGCACTACCGCTCCCGACTGGACCTTATATGATGTAAACGGAAAAAAGGTGTCGTTAAGCCAGCTAAAGGGCAAGGTAGTGCTGTTAGATTTTTACTTCATAGGATGCTCGGGTTGCATGGCTTCTATAAACCCACTAAATGCTATTTATGAAAAATATAAAAACAAAGATCTTATTATAGCCAGCCTTACCGAAAGAGATAGTAAAAAGGCAGTCATCGATTTTGAGAAACGCTACGGTATTAAATATACAGGTTATATTAATGCAGCCGACGTTGTAAAATCATATCATGTGACAAGCTTCCCCACTTTCTATTTTATTGACAAGGATGGTAAGGTTGGTGATGTGTTTGTAGGTTGTAATGATGGTTTTTCTAAAAAAGTCACTTCGGCAGTTGATCTTTTGATCAACAAATAACACACCCATCACTAATAACTTTATTCGGTAAACTTCAGCTCATAAATATCAGTCAGTAACCCGGCTCCAACATAATAAGCTAAAGTCAATCTTTCTATTTATAAAGAATTTTCTTTATTTAATTGGTTTATTAAAGAAATTGCTTTATCTTTGTATATATCAAATGCCAACCGGCATTACTAGCATAAACCAGATTATTCATGAAACGCCTAACATCAGCCCGTGGTTATACCATTCGCATTAACAGATATTTCGAATCTATCAAAGGCAAGTTCCATATGGAACTGCTGCCCGATACCACCACAAAAGAAAAAGGCAAACTGACCTATCAAAAGATATGGGATGTTGAGCCCGAGCCACCTACCCTATCGGGCCTGGCGCTGTTCCTGGGGTTTAATAGCCGCAACGAGTTTGAGACCTACGAGCGCAACGGCGAGTTTGCAAACCATGTTAAAAGGGCACGTTTAAGGGTTGAAGCCGAGTACGAAAAGAAACTGCATTATCAATCGGCAACCGGCGCCATATTTATGCTGAAGAGCCTGGGCTGGGCCGAAAAGAACGACGGTACGTTGCTGAACGAGATCCCCAAGACGATGAAGATAGAGATCATAAACCCCGGCTTTAAACTGGCATCGAACGAAAAGGAAGTGTTGCTGAATTGAGTAATACGCTCTCCATCCCGGCTTAACCTATCATCTAAAACCAAATGAAAACTTCTACCCTATTTAAACATAATTATGAGGCTACAGCGCATGTGGTCATCAACCAGGGCGGCACCAGCTCGGGTAAAACTTACGCCATAGAACAGGTGCTTTTTTGCCTTGCGATTGGAGCGGAAAAACAGGTGATCACCGTAGTTGGGCAGGACATACCAAACCTAAAATCGGGGGCGTTGCGCGATGCCCAACAGATCTATGATGAGTCTGACACTCTAAAGTGCCTCATTAAAAACTATAACAAAACAGACAGGATCTTCGAGTTCCACAACGGCAGCCTTATTGAGTTTAAAAGCTACGGGAACGCACAGGATGCCAAGAGCGGCAAACGCGACTACCTGTTTGTTAATGAGGCCAACGGCATTACCTGGGAGGTTTACAGCGAACTTGCCCTGCGTACCAAAAAGCGCATCTATATTGATTATAACCCCAACAACGGCTTCTGGATACACGACAAACTGATAGGCAAACCCGGCGTGCAGCTTTTTATATCCGACCACCGGCACAACCCTTTTATTGAAGAGCCGCAACGGCAAAAAATAGAAGTTCTTAAAAACGAAGACCTTGAACTGTGGAAGGTTTACGCACGCGGCCTCACCGGCAAAATAACAGGGCTGGTGTTTGAGAACTGGCACCTGTGCGAAGCCATTCCGCAGGATGCCAAACTGATTGCCGCCGGGCTCGATTTTGGATTTACTAACGACCAAACCGGCTGCCTGCTGGTGTACAAACAAAACGGCGAACTCTGGATAGATGAATTGTTTTACGACACCAAACTGACGAATGTAGACATATCCCGCCAACTACAGGAACAGTTTATTACTAAAGCCACAGAGATAATTGCCGACAGCGCCGAGCCAAAATCGATAGAGGAGCTGAAACGCATGGGCTGGTTTGTTACGGGAGCAAAAAAGGGTGCCGACAGTATAAAAAACTCGATAGATATCCTAAAACGTTATAAGCTGAACGTAACCCGCAACAGCGTAAACCTGCGTAAGGAACTGGAAAAATATAAATGGCGGACCGATAAAGATGGCCGCACCCTAAACCAGCCAATTGATACCTGCAACCACCTCATAGACCCGCTGCGCTACGTGGCACTGAATAAATTGAATACCAAAGGAAACGGCAACCTAAAAAGCAGGCTGCCGGCAACCCAATCCCCATTGGCAAACAGGGGGATGTTGGATGAGTTGATCGGGTAAATGCTAAAATCGGTATAATTAATTCTCCATCAGGCCGGTATGATCAAGCCAATCTTTCAAATCGGTGCAACCAAAATAACATGATACAAAAAACACTAATAACCACACATGGTAAATTGCGGGTAGCCATCCCCTCGCAGCTTAATGAAGTTACGCTTGGGCAAATGATAGCCCTGCAAAACACTACTAACCTGGGCGACCTGGATGCCATCAGCATCCTGTCGGGCGTTCCCGTAGCCGACCTTAAAACGGTACGCGATGCCAGCGACTTTATGGCTTTTGCAGATGCAGTGCTCTCGCTATCGCATCAGATAAAATACTTATACAATAGCGACGAGATCCCAAAAAAAGTAAATTTTGAAATTGGCGATAAAAACGTAATAGTTAACGTGATCAGCAACCTGTCGGTAGAACCCGCCGGCGCTTTTATGGCCGCCAGGGATATTATTGCCGATGAGATAGCCGAACACGTAAAAATATACGGCGAAGAAAACTGGAAGGATTACTTTAACCCATCGCTTACCGCTTGCTGCAAGGTGCTGGCTTACTATTTTTATTGTACGGCAACAGGTAGCGTTTATGACGAATATGCCGCCGCCGCTTTTACCGAAACCATTAAAAAACTAAGGGTAACGGAGGCACTGCCCATAGCCAAACATTTTTTTATGAGTTATCCCAACTTATCGAAACCGAGAACCGGCTTTTGGCATCGGCTGCAACAGCTATGGAGAAACGCGCGGGCATTCATTCGTTCGAAAAATTTAAATACATCAACACCGTAAATTCACTCGCCGGTGGCGACATCACCAAATGGAACCAGGTACTGGCCATGCCCTACGAACGCATACTCACCAAACTCCTCCTCAACAAAACCGAAGCGGAGTACCAAAAAAGGTATAGCGAGTTGATGTAGGAAGCGTGCTACTTGTCGCTCACATAGTCTACTCACCCCGACGACGCTACGCTGGTCGACCCTCTCTGCTCCGCAAAGAGGGTAAGAAAAGCCTCTCCCCGGCCCTCTCCAAAGGAGAGGGGGCAAAAAATCTTAAACCCTCTTTCAGCCGAAGGCGAAGAGAGGGTGGTCGAGCGAAGCAATGACCGGGTGAGTAAATAGCCGGGCGACAGGCACTCCGCAAGTAAAACGTGCTACCTGTCGCTCACATAGTTTACTCACCCCGACGACGCTACACTGGTCGCCCCTCTCTGCGTTGCAAAGAGGGTAAGAAAAACCTCTCCCTAACCCTCTCCGAGGGAGAGGGAGCAAAAAATCTCAAACCCTCTTTCCGCCGAAGGCGAAGAGAGGGTGGTCGAGCGAAGCAATGACCGGGTGAGTAAATCGCCGGGCGACAGGCACTCCGCAAGTAAAACGTGCTACCTGTCGCTTGCATAG
>JAZKAL010000006.1:0-189586 GCA_040389205.1 Bacteroidota bacterium | reverse complement strand
TAAAGTTAAACCCGTTATCCAAAAGATAACGGGTTTCTTTGTTTATACAACTTTTCCCCGACTGGCAACTGTCCTGCTCAGCCTGCCAATCCACGCTAAGCTGATGCAACTCCTCGCTGCCACTCCCTCCCCGCTCCCCCACAAAAAAGACGACTTTTGTTCACGTTCACGTTTGCACAACCAGCCCGTTTTTTGCAAATGGCTCATAACCAACACTTCCAACTTCCAAATGGTGACACACTTCTGTCACCATGAACAGCCCTTTTGATAGTTATATTTGGGGGTAAGGTACGTTCTGTATCTTCTTTAAGCGTTGTGCCGCGGGTTTTAAGGGGTGGTATGTTATACTTCCCGGTAACGTTAGCGGCATTTTACCCAACCTCAAACATCCTGTAATGACCCCAAACCACCTTGCCGAACGCCCGGCCGTTATTGAACAACTGCGTGCCGAGATCAGGGGCGTACCGTACCGCCCTGCCAAGAAAAAGAAACCCGAACCTGTGCCGCCTGACCCTGAAGAAAGCCGCTACCTGTTTCATGTTGCCACCGGTAACCGCTGGATGGAACTTGGCGAACGCGAGCCCGTGCCCAAAATGCTTTTTGGCGAACTTTGGCACCAGGGCGAACTTTGTATACTGTTTGCCGATACCAACGTTGGCAAGAGCGTGCTGGCCGTGCAAATTGGCAACAGCATTGCCGAGGGCAGGCGCATCGCGCACTTTGTCCTGCATACCAAACCCGCTACCGTGCTTTATATTGATTTTGAGCTTGGCGTAACGCAGTTTTATACGCGTTATACCCATGCGCGCAACAGTTACAACTTTACCGATAAGTTTGTACGCGCCCAGTTTACCCCCAATACCGGCCTGCCCGGCGGCGACAGCAATAACGACGACCACCTGATTAACGCCATTGAGTACCGGATACAACAGTTAAAGGCCACGGTATTAATTATTGATAACATTAGCTGCCTGCGTGGCGGTACCGAAAACGCCCAGGTGGCCCTGAGCCTCATGAAAAACCTGAAGGCGCTTAAAAACGATTATAACCTGTCTATCCTGGTGCTGGCCCATACACCCAAACGGCGCAACCTGGGGCTGCCGCTCTCGGCTGATGACCTGCATGGCAGTAAGCTGCTGATAAACTTTGCCGATAGCGCCTTCGCCCTGGGCACCAGCGCTACCGACCCGCAGCTGCGTTACCTGAAACAAATAAAGCAGCGCAACACCGCGCAGATTTATGGTGAAGATAATGTATGCCTTTGCCGCATTACAAAGTCCGCCAACTTTTTGCAAATGCAGTTTGAAGGCCAAAGCCACGAATACCTGCACCTGCGCACCCGCATGACCAACCAGCTGGTATTAGCCCCCAAAATAGCCCAACTGAGTGCCGCCGGTTACACCCAACGCCAAATAAGCACCGAACTGGGTATTGCTGTAGGATTGGTTAATAAGTTGATGGCGAAGTGAGGAATATTTTTCCAGATACCAAATAGCTAGTTATGACACCACTGAAACAAATAAAAGTAGCAGGTGATGTTTATAATAGGTGCAAAATTAGAAGATGGTAACGCTTAAAGGACATTTAAACTTAGGAGCATCTCTTTACAAATATCAGGATAACAAAACTTTTCATTATCAAACCAAGCAACTGCTATTCTCCTATCTTTACACAGATAATCTTGCAGCCAATTTATCTCATTTGGCTCATAAGTGTACAACAAGCAAAGAGTTGAGTCTTTGAGAATGTCAGCGGAATATCTGTATCTATATTCATATAGTTGACTTAGTCCTTTCCGAGTTTGGCTTAACAAATTTTCTGAATGAACGCTTTTAATCTCAAATAAGAAGCCCTTTGAATTATCAAGTTCAGCATACAAGTCAATGTGTTCATTTTCTTTAGGGATTGCGCCTAATTTACGTAAATGTTCATCTAATTGAGACATAAGAATCTTGTGCTGTAAGTTGCTTTTTTGGCGTTTTATACGCGTAACTTCCGGATCGGCCAAAACATTTTTTCTATACACCCCCTCATTAAATGTTTCAGCCCCACGTTCACGCAAAGGATATTTAAATACTATAGCTTTATTATCAGCTATTAACTCATCGGTTTCATTTGCCGAAGGTGAAAAAGTACTACCTGATATTTCACCAGCGACTTCTTGTACAAGGTCCGATGGTAATTGAACAACACCATCAAAATATTTTGACCATTCGCCGCTTGCAATTGCACTCTGTAATTGATCGTGAGTGGTTATCGAGTCAAAGTTGTCAAATTGAATGTCAATCGAACTGATTAATGTTAATAGCCTAATCTGTCTTGCTGCGTCTGTAGGAGAATATGCAGGTCTTAGATATATCCAACTACTCGTTGCCTCAATTAAGTCTGTATGGTTTAATAAATGAAATCTGTTTTCAAAATCTGAAACTGGCGGTATATTATTAGTTCGGATATCTATTAAGAGATTTGTAATATCATCTAATTTCGGTGATGCACTTTGATTAATGCGACTATCGTTACACAAAATAGAAAGCTCGTTTACAGATATTCTTGGATGATGAGAATCAGTTCCACTGATAATTGAATCCGCTATTAAAGCTTTGCATATTAATCTAAAGGGCGAAAGATGAACGCCATTTTTAATAAAATTCAATGTTTTTTCACTTGCATTATTTTGCAACCGTACTTTTTTATTTGAATAGCTTGCACCATTTCCATTCGGAAATTGAAGCATTGATAGTTGCAAAATTAAGAATGCTGGTACGTTCGGCTCTTCTCCTATTAGGAAACGTTTAGCGGTTTCAGTTAGATGTAAGATCCACTCTTCTTTTACTTTTTCCAATCGGTATAATCCAAAATAAGCAGGATAAGCAGTAATTTCATCACGGAATTTGGAAGGATCTCTTGCAACGGATGATGCCCGTGGACTAATTTGTTTAAAGCGCTCATCTATTGCGCCTCTGTCGTAAGGTAGACCATCAAATTGCGCAAATACGCTTGCAATTTCTATTAGCTTCAATGGCCATTCATCACTGCTTGAATGAATTTTATGACTGAAAAGATCCTTGATTAACATTTAAATATGATAAGTCTAGAATTTCTGTTAAATCGTCATACTCAAAGACATTGCTATGGGCAAATACTTCTTTTCTCACGTGGCTTCCCAACAATCCACCAAATAAAGCAGGTACTGCGTTTCCCACCTGTCTTATTACATGCCTTCCAGTTCCATAAAATTCCCACCAGTCAGGAAAGGTTTGAATTCGAGCACTTTCCCTTGGCGTAACTTCTCTAGGATAATGTGGATGTACATGTCCTTTTCCACCTCCTTTATCTGAGCCAACAATTATTGTATAACTAGGTCTAGCTGGATGTAGTTTATTAATACGAGTTAAAGGGTCTCTTTCACCAAATTCAAGTCCACGATACCTGTCGATAATTCTTTGACTATGTTCTCTTCCGATATGGTTATATGCAGTTCCCTCTGTTGGTAATGGCAAATCAGAGAGTGCGTCTTTAACTGTTGTATATGGCCTCAGGTTATTAAACATACCTGGTTGATTTGCTTTGTGTGTTTGTAGCATTCGGCTAGCCTCCACTCCATTAGAGGTACCAATAATGATTATTCTAGACCTAAATTGAGGTATCCCATAATTTGCTACGTCATATTCAAAAGCGCTAATCGTGTATTCACCTTTAAAAGAAAGAATTTCTATTAATTCCTTATATAAGTCGCCGTTGTGAATAGTTCTTAAACCAGAAACATTTTCAAATAAAAAACCTTTCGGTTTTAACTCATCAATTATTCGAGAATATTCATAAACCAAATTTCCACGTGGGTCTTCAAGCCCTTTTCGTTTTCCAAAAACCGAAAATGCTTGACATGGTGGGCCACCAATAATAAAATCAATATCTTCTTTTGTTTTTCCAATTTTGTTGAGAATATCTTTGCTATCCAATGAACGAACATCTGTGGCCTCGACTAAATGTTTTCCATAATAAGGTTGTCTTCCTTGATTTAACTTGAGAGTTTCACAAGAATGAAAATCTATATCAGTTGAATAAATTATATTAAATCCAGCAGCTGAAAATCCCAAGTCCAAACCACCACCACCAGCAAAAAGAGAAACCGCATTTAATGACATACCAAAAAAAATTTCAAACAAACATACCGATTAAATATACATCTTATAGTCTAATACCGCCTACCTGACGTACAAAAGTTAATAACAAATTAACATTTTTAATAATTACCATTTTTTCTAACCCACTATCCCATGCGTGGCAAATGGGTAAACGAGTAAATGAGAATACTGCTACGACCTAAATAGGTAGCTATCCTATATTTCAGCGCTAGCTTAAATATAAGGATAGACACTTTAATTAGTTGATATATGTGTTTTTCGACACTTCACATCGCTTAGTATGCAGGGTTACCCGTTTCTTTAATTTGCAGTAATGCTGGTTGCGGAACATGGCCATGTGGGGGCGCAGATCGTGCAGCATTTCCATGGCTTCTAAAAGCATCTCGAGGCGTTCGCCGCTTATTTTATTTACATCATGCATGCGCTTTTATTTTTTTCAAAATTATGAAACGGGCATTGTAATTGCTAATATTTTTAGCATAAATTTGTAGGTAAATAATTTCGACAATATGAAAAGCACGGCAGTAGTAGCAGATGAGCAGGCAGGTTTAACAGGTATTAGCGTACCTTTTCAATTGAGGGTAACAAAGGATAAAGCAGCCGTGCAAGGGCAAAACACAGCCCTGATGGAGGCTACCATCTATACCGAAAACGGATCGTTTATACCCCAATACAGCTACCTGTTTGAAGCTGTAGATACCAACGGCCACCCGCTAGCTTACATTAATGAAAACGAGTTTAAAACGGCTGTAGATGATTACTGTACCAAAGTGCTGGCTACCGAATATTATATAAAAAGCATCCCCAGGGCATCTACCCTTTGCAGTAAAGAAATGAAGGCGTTTAATTTTTAGGGGTTAGGAGCGGGGAGTGAAGAGGAACGGGGAGCGGGGAGAATGAAGTGGAGAGGGGAGCGAGAGGTTGGGGAGCGGGGAGAGGAAAGAGCGGGCGAGGAGCGGCGGGGGAATCAAATCCGTTAACCTGCGCACAACAGAACCCACCTAAAACCGATAGGCGGGAAAGCCTTTGCGGCGTCGGGCTGTGGCGCGGGGGCAAAGCTTGTACAGATAGCGGGGCTGCGGCATCCGTAAGTTGCAGTGCAGTACCTTTACCAATAACTCTTGGGGCTTAGAATGTTTTGTTGCCGCTTTCGTTGGTTATTACGCGGTAAACTACCCAGTCGTCGGTTTGGTATACCTTGCGAAAGTTTACATCGGGTATGGTTTTGCGGATGCTGAGGATGTACTTATTATTGAGCTGCGTATAGCCCGATACCAGGTTTTTGGCGGTGGCCACTACCACGTAATCTACATACTTATCCGGCGATTCGAGGGCGCTGATGAAGCTGCCCCGGTAGGGCAAAATTAGGGGCTTAATATCGCGCGTGCGGGCTACCACGCCGTAGGCAATGGCATCGTCCAGCAGTATGTGCGCGTCGCTGGGCAGGCTGTTAAGGTAGTTGGCTACCTCCTGGTTATCGTTTTGCAGGTCGGCCTTTTTATCTTTAATAAACACCTTTACAAAGTTCTGCTCTTCGGTAATGGATGAGTTGCGTAAAAAGTACCAGCCGGTGTATAGCTGTACCAGCACGGTTGCCATCAGCAGCAGCTTAAAAGCGCCGTGGTTTTTTACTACGTGGGCCTTAAATATTACGCAGAGGTAGGCCAGTATTAAAAATATCATGTAGTACTGGTAGGCCAAAAATACCTTGTCGTACTTAATGTGCAAAAACTCGATGAACGCGAAGGGGATAAGGATGGTTAACACCTGGTAGGTGCTTTCGCGAAACAGGTATACGGCTATCAATATCATGGGGGCGAACAGCAGCACCTTAAAGGAGAGCAGCACGGATGTTTCGGGGATCTGGTAGGCGGTGTTGGTGGTGAGCTGGTCGAAACTCAGCTTATCTATCAGTACGTTCCAGGTGGCGTAGGGGCTTTCGGCAAAGTAGTTAAGGTCGTTTGCGTGGGTTAGGTTCAGCAGCTTATAGCAAAGCACCGCCGCCAGCGGCAGGCTAAACAGTATAATATACAGCGCGAAGGTTTTATTGATAAGCTTACGCCTTAACGACGGGCTGTTGAAGCTTAAGAACAGCCGGAAGATGCTCTCCTGCTCGCCCAGGTTTAGGCTGTGGATGGTGATGGATAGCACCAGCGGCAAAAAGAAGAGGGTAAGCCAGATGAAACGGTATTCGCAAAATATGAGGATAACCAAACACAAACTGGCTATAGATACGTGGAACGTAGTGTTTGACCGGTAAAACTTAAACAGGTTAAGAAAGAACAGGAAGAAGAAGATAAGGATAAGGTAGATGCTTTTGCCCGATGCCGCCGTGTAGATAATACCGGGGTGAAAAAGGAACATGATGAGCAGCAGCCAGATGTACCCGTCGTCGTTTAATCGTTTGGCTACGGTTGATGCTATTACGTAAAACAGGATGGCCGTGCCCACTGCCGATGCCAGTACCGGCGCCAGCGTTTGGCTAAATATGGTAAACAAAAATGTTGCGTAGAACGGCACGATGGGCGCGGTTAGGCCCATTACCTTTAAACGGTTGCCCAAACCCTCGAAAACTATCTTAGATTTTTCGATATAAAACAACGACTCGTGGTTGTAGTACCCTAAATTATTGAGGTACACGCCGCACACCAGGTAGTAAACCACCAGTATCAGGGTTATAACAGATAGGTATATGGTGCCCGTTAGCTTCATATTATTTTACAACGTTTGTTGGGCTGTTTACTTTACTTAAACCGTGGTTGGTTTTTTCCCAGTAGAAGGGTTTTACCACCAGCTGGTACAGGCCTTTATAGGCCGATATGGAATGCATGAGCCAGTAAATAGGGTTGGCTATGGCGAACAAAATGAGCTCGTAATAGCGGCGTTTAAATACGGCTATCATGTTGATGTAGATCATGAGAATGTTACCCACCATGAGGTTAAATATAGACATGAACAGCACCCAATCCGGAAACAGGCTGCGGATGGTTGAAAGATCGAACACCACGTAGCAAATAAAGATGATCAGCAACAGCGGGTACACCAAAAAGGTAATAGGCGTAGCGCCGATGAAGAAGTTAAACCCCAGGAAGCCTTTCCAGCCGATCTCTTTCCACAGCGCAACCGGGTCGCGCATGTGTACCAGGTAGGTTTGCATGTAGCCCTTTATCCAGCGGCTGCGCTGGCGGATCCAGTTGAAGGGTTCGTTATTGGCCTCCTCGTAGGTGGTGGAGTTGATGATGGCGATCTTATAGCCTTTAGCATAAGCGCGAACGCCCAAGTCGGCATCTTCGGTTACGTTAAAGGGGTCCCATGCGCCAAGTTCCACCAGTTCGTCCAGCTTAAAGTGGTTACTTGTACCGCCCAGGGGGATGGGGATATCTAAAGTATCCAGCCCGGGCAGCATATAATCAAACCAATACGAATACTCGAGGGTGAACATCCGGGTCAGGAAGTTCTCGTTGCGGTTAAAGTAGTTTAGGGCGCTTTGCACGCAGATGTAATTTTCAGGCAGCTTACCAAACAGCGATACCACTTTTCTAAGTTGATCGGTATCGGGGATGTCTTCGGCATCGTAAATAGTGAGGTACTTGCCGCGGGCAAAGTGCAGGCCGTAGTTACAGGCCTTGGGTTTTGTTTTTGGCATGTGGAATGGCACCACTATCACCTCGAACACGGCGGGGAAATCGAGGTTTTTTACCGCGTTGAATGTTTTATCGTCTTCTTCTTCAATAAGCAGTTTAATATCCAGCTTATGGCGGGGGTAATCTATAGATTGCAGGTTCCAGATGAGTTTCTTGATCAGCTTATCTTCCTTAAACACCGGGAGCAGGATGGTATAGATGGGCAGGTCATCGTCGGTTAAAAGCTTAAGGTCATCTTTAGTAACGGCCTGGTGCAGCTCGAACCTGGAACCCACCAGCGCCAAAAACAGCTTAAATATAATAGCCACCAAAAAAAACGAACTGATGATGACGTTAATGATGATGGAGGTATTCTTAAAGCTCAGCACCAGCCCGATTGCCACCAAAGCGATGATCACGAATATCACGATGAGCTGCGCGGTAGAAAAGGTTACTATGGCAGAGCTGTCCGGGTCGCGCTTCATCAGCTCAAACACTGCCGATTTGGTGTATTTATCGCCCAGTAGTTTATTGCTTAGCCAGGTAATATCCAGGTCGGATGCCAGGATGATCTCGGGCTCCATATCGTAGGTAAAGCGGATGAAATCGATAAACAGGGTATCATCCGGAGCAGCCATTAGGCATACCACCTTGCCGTTTTGGATACGCAGGGGCATAGCCAGGCGGTCGTGCGCAAAGTTAAGGTCTATTTTGCTGAGTACCTCTTCGTCGTACGCCTCATCGCGGGGGTGCTCGTTAAGGGTAAACCCCGCGTTAAGAATAGAGCGGTCGTAATTTTTACGTGAAATATATCCCGAAGTGAGCGCTATCTTGATGAAGGATAACCCCGACGCGTTTGAATGTGCTTCAATTGCCTCGCGATCTCCTGCCGTGATAAACCCATCATTAGTCAACAATTCAGGAATGGATATACTCATGAACAAATTATGATATAATTAAACCTTGCGCCTCTGCTCACGGGAACATTAATCGTTAAACAGTTCCTGCGATTTTTGAACCTTTGAGCGGATGTATAGGAACGACAGCAGGATAAGCACCAATATACCCAATAAGATGTACAGGTTGTAGTTATCCCAGAAGCGGGTTAGCGCGCTCTTCGTATCAATATACTCCAGGTTCTCGCTCGATTTATTTATATTGAACAGGTACTTGTTGTTGTTTACATCAGATATACAAACGTTACTGCTCAGCGTTGACAGCTGCTCGGTAATAGATTTTGAAGCAGAAAGGAAGGCATCGGCCAGGTGTTTACCGGTCGCGGTTAGTACCAGTGTGGCATTGTTGCTGCGGCCATAAAAGATCTGGGCCAAACCGTTTGAGGTAGTATCGGCCAGCGAGTATACTACGGTATTGTTATCGGTGTTATACAGCCTGAAGTTCCGGTTAAACTTAATAGGAGCATCCGGGAACTCATTCATTAACGGGTCATCCTTTGATAAAAGGGCTATGATGTTATTCTTTTTAAGTTCGGATGGCGTTTTGGCAATCTCATCAGAGTATATAAACTCGGGGAAGTTGTTAGCGTTGATGTTGTTGTTAAGCTCGTAAATAATTTCGCCCATTGCACCGGCTGCATACTTAGCATATGGTTTTGATACCACAATGCGGGTAGTGCCGCTGTTAAATGCTTCGGGGTATTGGTAAAAGCTCAGGTCGCTGGTGATGAAGGGGTTTTTAGATTCCAGGTATGATTTATCTACGTCCACTTCGGCAAAAAAGTTGGTAAAGCTGTTTTTACAGTTACCGTTGTTTGGGTAAAACCTAAACTCGGCCTCCAGCGTGTTGTACTTGTGGTGCTGGTAACGATTTATGGTGACAGATGTATTTAGCTTGCCCGATGCATCCAACTTTTCGCTGCTTAACAATAAACCGTTAAGGTAGATGTTAAAGAAACCACGGTCGCCGGGGTTAAGCGAGCTATAGTTACCCACTATACGGATCTCCACCTCTTTAGGGGTAAAGCTAAAATCGGAGTTTTTAAAGTTGAACGCGCTTTTTAACGAACCAATGCCCGACAAGAAATCGCTAACGCCGCCAATTTGCTTTAACGATAGTTTGGAGCGGTTCTCATCAATAGTTTTAAAGAAAGTGTTTTGTGCTTTGTTTACCAAAAGGTAATCTCCAAAGGTTGAGTTAAGCACATTCATGTTGCCTAATGCGGTGATGGTTTTTTCGTAACCGGTATCATCGCCACCGGTAACAAACAAGATCTCGGTAGGTACCGATTCAAGCGACACCGATTTAACAGGCGTAAACCTGCCACCCACATCAACCATTCGGGTTACGGTATCGGTAACGGTAGTTACTGCTTTATGCAGGTATAATAAACCCTGGTTTGCCTGTGGGGTTACTTTAACTAACGATTTTTTATCCTGTGGTAAGGTTGGCATTGCACCAACCATAATATAGTTACGTACGCTGTCGGGTAGTTTATCTAACTCGTAAACGCCAATGTTTCTATTTTGGGTTTTCTTTAACCTCGAGTATGCCCAGGCTACAGCCTTAAGGTCATGCAGGGTTGGATTGCTGTTGTAAACAACCGCTGTTTTAGAATCGAAACAGTTACTGATGTTGATATTGCTGAAGAAGTTTTTACTGCTTTTTACTAACGAGAGGTATGAGTAGTTCTTGATCTTTAACCACATAGCCGGGTTATCAAGGTCGCGGCATTGATCATCTGTAATGGTTAACAGGGTTTTAATAGAAATTTTAAGGTAATTATCTGTAGAGATATCAGCCTTAGATAACGGGAACACGATCTTCTGGATAGAGTCTTTTGTTAGGCGACCGCTATATACAGGTTTTGTACCAACAAATAAATTGATGTATGATTTTTCGCGGATAAGCGCCTGCGATGGCTCAAAATATATGACCAGCTTGCTACCGTTTATTTCATATTGAGGGGTGATCTTGAAATAAAATGAGGTGGCCCCGCTCATACCAAATATAGGTTCGTCATCATTATGCCCCATTGCTTTGAAAGACATAATGGTTTGCGAATACGTAGCTGTAGTAAGTAGTATAAAAGCCAGTAAGGTCAGGAATCTTTTCATCAGATTAATAGTCGTTAGTTTATTACGTAAAATTCTACTCTAAAATAGTTGCCGTTATCGTCGCTGCGGTAAACAAGTTCGCCACCAAGCTCTTTGGTCATTAGTTTGGCAATAGAAAGGCCCAGGCCAAGCCTGCTCTCAATGTTACCCGATGCATCATTAAGCGTTTTTAGCTTATTAAACATCATGTCAAGCTCCTCCTGCCCAATGGCAACACCCTCATCTATAATCTCGAATACAAATTTCTGGCGTTGTAAATTCGTAACAACTTTTATATCGTTGTTGGTTTGAGAGAACTTTATGGCATTTGAAAGCAAGTTTTGAAATACCTGGCCAACAAATACTTTATCAAGTTTTACATGGAGTGGTAATTTTAAAATGTTATCCGTTAAATGGATGTTTTTCATTTGCGCGGTTTCCTGCAATCCCCTAAATACATGGTTAACTTCGGCATTAATGTCAAATATCTCCATGTTAAACTTCATCTCCGGCGATTCAATCTCCTTAACATCCATTAACTTGTTAAGCATATACTGCATTTTTTCGGCACTCTCGGCAATGTAATGGGTGTATTCTTTCTGGTCGGTGCTAAGGCGGTAATCTTCTTCCCTTAACATATTGTTACTCATAACTATCGAGCCTATAAGGTTCTTTAGATCGTGGCCGGCTATGTTTATGAAGCTGTTTTTTTGATCGTCGAGCCTGCGTAACTGCTCGTACTGGCGGTCAATAATATTGTTTTTTTCGTTAATGTTTTGGTTTTGCTCTTTCAACTGCTCGTTGCTTTTTTCGATCAATATCTGTGAGCGTACTTCGCGGGCAATAACCTTATACCGCACATTTGGTATTAAGCAGGAAATAAAAGCGATGATAAAAAACATTTGCCCGCCATTGTTTATAACCAGGTCTAAAGTGTATTCGCTAAAAAGGTTATAAAACACAGCCAGCAGTAATAAAGCTACCAGGGTTTGGATAATAGAGTTTACCGACTCCCAAAAAACCTGCAGGTTAAAAAACAATATGATGGTAGCGTATATTAAGTAATAGGTTGTTTGCTGCTGTATGTTAACAACGTTGCATAAAATTGCGCAGGTGACAGATAAGAGGAAGAAGCTTATATGCAGCAAGATGCGGTAGTTATATTTACGCGCCTGGAAAAAGCTATACAAACCATATATAATAAGTATAGTTATAATACGGACGATGAAAAACTGCAGCCAAATGTTATTAGCGTATATAAAATCAACAATACTAAATATGGGATAAAGGAATATAATTGTCCAGATGATATTATTGGTTTGATACCAGGCTTTTTTTGATATCTCTTTTTGATATTCTTCTTTTGAAATTTGAACAAACATTTTTTATCCTTAATTATAAAGTCATATAAGATCAGCTCTTAATATTAAGATATTGAAAAATACAGCTTTTAAAAATACTTTTCTAAAACTGCCGGCAATCCTGCTTATTATAATACTTATTATAGGTATGCTGTGCATTGTTGCAAAAAGCAATCCAACACCCCTAACCGTAAGGGAGGTTGCTTTTAACCGGGCAAAAAGCCTTGGTAATGGTATAAGCATATCATGGCTGGAGCAAACCTGGAACAAGGATGTTTTAAGTATAAAACCCATCTCTGACAACGATTTTAGGTTAATTAAAAAGCTTGGCTATAAAAGCATCCGGCTCCCGGTAGCGTTTGCATACTTTGGGGCTAACAAAATACCTGATGAGAAAGTATTTGCTCATATTGATGATGTTTTGAAACAATGTAATATATACGGGTTAAAACTAATTATAGATTATCATTACGGCAACCTAACGGATACCAACTATATAGCCGAAACGCCAAAAATTATTAATCAATGGCTTAAATTGACTAAGAGGTTTATACGGGAAAGCCCCGATAAGGTTTTCTTTGAGTTATATAACGAGCCGCCCCATATGAACCCCGGTGTGTGGAAAGACGCGGCGTACAACATTGTAACCGCTATAAGAAAGGTTGATAAGAAGCGGACTTTAATTTTAGGTGCATCAAACTTTAACAGTATTTACGAGTTAAGTCGTATGGAGCGTTTGGCCGATGAAAACATTATTTACACTTTCCATTTTTACGAACCCTTCCTTTTTACACACCAGGGGGCCAATTGGGTAGGCGACCAAATGGCAACTACGGGCATTCCTTTCCCTTACAACGCCAAAACGTATCCGCCAATAAACCCAAAGGTTATTGGTACCTGGGGCGAAAACAATTATTACCAGTACCGTACCGATGGCAACGAGCAATCGGTACATGATAAATTACAAATTGTTAAAAACTGGAGCAGCAAATATGGTGTTCCTATACTATGCGGCGAATATGGGGCATATAACAAATATGCCGATGCTGATAGCCGTTGCCGATATATAAAGGCGGTACGAAAAAATTTGAAGGCGATGGGCATACCCGGAATAATGTGGGATTATAATTCCAATTTTTCGATATTTAACGGCCCGCCGGCAATTAATAACCTAAGCGATTGCATGAAACAGGCGATTGATTATAACGGAGCAAAATAATATTATAATTTTAAATGATTAACTTTGCTCACCTAATATAGTACTATGAAATTTTTTGAGGAAAAACGTAAGGAAGTGATGGGGCATATTGAGAAGTTCATGCTTGAAAAGATGAACGAGTACCTTAAGCCCATTGATACTATTTGGCAGCCGTCGGACTTTTTGCCTGATGCCTCGAGAGATACTTTTTTTAGCGAAATAAAAGAAATGCAGGAAAGCGCGCGCGGTTTATCGTACGACCTTGTTGCCGTTTTAATTGGAGATACTATTACCGAAGAGGCACTGCCTACCTACGAATCGTGGTTAACCATGGTTGAGGGAGTGTCTGATAACGAAGAAGGCGGCTGGATGAAATGGACCCGCCACTGGACCGCGGAAGAAAACCGCCACGGCGATCTTTTAAACAAATACCTTTACTTAAGCGGCCGTGTTAACATGCGCATGATGGAAGTAAGCACCCAATACCTTATTGCCGATGGTTTTGACATTGGTACCGGCCACGACCCATACCGTAACTTTATTTACACATCGTTCCAGGAGCTGGCAACCAACGTATCTCACCGCCGTGTAGCATCGCAGGCTAAAAAAGATGGTGACACCTTGCTTTCAAAAATGTGTGGTGTAATTGCAGGCGACGAAGCCCGCCATGCTAAGGCTTACAAATACTTTATCGAAAAAATATTTGAAGTTGACCCTAACGAGGCTATGCTTGCTTTTGAAGATATGATGCGTAAAAAAATTGTAATGCCTGCACACTTCCTGCGCGAGATTGGTTTAAAAATTGGGCAAACATTCGGCCACTTTACCGATGCCGCCGAGCGTTTAGGTATTTATACTGCTATTGATTACGTGGATATATTAAAAGAACTAATTGAAGACTGGCATATAGAAAGCGTTGTTGACCTGAAAGAAGATGGTGAAAAGGCACGTGATTACATCATGAACCTGCCAAGCCGCCTCATCCGCGTTGCCGAACGTATGAAAAACCCAATGCTGGAATATAAGTTTAGCTGGATCTACGGATAAGAAAAATATTGCAGCGTAGTTGACTCACCCGTCATCGCTACGCTCGACCACCCTCTCTCCGCAAGCGGAAAGAGGGTTTTTTGTTTTATTAATATATTTTCACCCTCTTTGCGAAGCAGAGAGGGTCGGCCAGCGGAGCGTAGTCGGGGTGAGTAAAATAATGATGTGGTATTCTCGCCGTTGTTGGCGTTGTCATCAACAACGCTTATACATAGCGAAACAAGCATTGTGCCTTGTCGTTGACAACACCAACAAGGGCGGAAATTTAATTCCTAAAGGGTTGTTCTTAACTTAAGGCCTGTTAAGTATCGGTTGATTGTTTTAGAATTAGATGAATAAACGAATGCCTCATCTACTCTTTCCTCCAGCGAAATAATAAACTGGAATTTCTTATTGCATTTAAACAGAATTAATACGTCGTAATCTAAAGTTTCGTCGTCATACTTTTCGGCCCTATTGTAAATTTCAATGCATTCAATTTTAGCAGATTTAAAGCTTATTTTGCTAAAAGGGTAAGCTATTGAATTCCATTTATCATCGTAATTGATGTTTGGAACACTGGTGTGGTTAATTAGGAATTTATAGTAATCGTTATTGTTAGGTGTTTCTTTAGCCTGATTAGTAAAGTTTAACCAAGATTTATTTTCTAAGCGGATTGTAAATAATTGCGTTTCAATATGATTTTTGTAAACAGTTAAGCCGTTGCTGTATATAGAATCAACGTGTACATTAATTAAATTATTAAGTAAGCTGACATCGATTAGATTTTGATAGATCATTTTAGGGATATTAATACATTAATGCGGAAGCTAAACTAAAGAATTTAATAAATAGCCACTACCCCTCCTGTACCAGATCGGTACCTAAGCCATTCGAAATATCATCAAATAAACTGTTCAGGATTGATTCTACCGTGATGGAATTGATATCATCCACATAATGCTCGCTTCGGGTAATCCATAGCTCATCGTCTTGTACGGCAATGGTGAACAATACGCCCTCGTACAGTTCGGGTTGGGTTATCTCGATACCGGCAGGGGTATTAGTTATGGTAAAGTTAATATCGCTTTGCTTTTGCTCGTGAAAAATAGGGTTTAACCGCTCGTTGATGTGATTATAAAGCTCGTTGATGTTAACCGGTTTGTGCAGGGTGATGATCTTCATGGCGTAAATGTTTGATATATTTACAACTGGCATACAAGTATTGTTTACCGCGCTTTTATTTGTGTTAAAAAAACATCAGTTTGCTTACAGCGTTTACATTACAAATACTACTACTATGAAATATAAATTACTGGGCCGCTCGGGCCTTAAAGTATCCGAACTTTGTTTAGGCACCATGGGCTTTGGTACCGAAGGTGGCTGGGGTGCCGATGCTGCAACCAGCTTTGAAATAATGGATACTTACGCTATGGCAGGCGGTAACTTTTTAGATACTGCCAACATTTACAAGCTTGGCACCAGCGAAAAGATCATTGGCGATTACCTGTCAACCCAAGACCGCGACTATTTTGTACTTGCTACTAAATATACCTTAAAAGATAATACCACCAACCCAAACGCCAGCGGCAACAGCCGTAAAAATATGATGCGCAGCGTAGAGGAGAGTCTTAAACGTTTAAAAACCGATTTTATAGATGTACTATACCTGCATATTTGGGATGATATTACCCCGATTGATGAAGTGCTGCGCGGATTAGATGACCTGATCAAACAAGGTAAAATTACCTACGCCGCCATAAGCGATACCCCTGCCTGGGTTGTAGCCAAGGGTAACACCCTTGCCGAACTGATGGGCTGGAGCCAGTTTATTGCGCTACAGGTAGAGTATAGCTTGCTGGCCCGCACCGCAGAGCGCGAACTGATCCCGATGGCCAAACACTTCGGGATGACGGTTACGCCATGGGCACCATTAGCAGGCGGCGCGCTTACGGGTAAATACTTAAAAGGCGACAAAGGCCGTATTAAAGCCGACAGCAAACGCCTGGACGCCCGTGCCGAAAGCATCACCAAAGTAGTAATGGAAATAGCGCAGGAACTCGGTGTGTCTGAAAGCCACGTTGCGCTGCAATGGACCATGAGCAAAGGTTTCAGCTGTATCCCTATTGTTGGTGCAACCAAGGTTGATCAGTTAAAAGATAACCTTAAGACCGTTGATGTTGTACTGAGCCCCGAACATATTGCCAAACTGGACGATGCCAGCAAAATAGAATTAGGCTTCCCCGGCGATTTCTTTAATGAGGACGCCGTGAAGATGAACAGCTTCGGCGGGTTTTATGATAGGGTAGAGAAGAGGTAGGCGATGTTTAGATTTGACAACTTTTAAAAAGTTGTCAAATCTGCTTGCGTCATGAAATAGATGCGTTGGTAAGGTGATGATAATTAATTAAATTTGTTGAAAGAGTAATGTCATGACAACAGCAGCTATAAGGGAAAAGCTACACGATTATATTAATGTGGCAGATGACGATAAGGTGAAAGCTATATACACTTTGTTAGAGGGGCAAATTGTGCCGGCTACTTGGTGGGAAGATGACGAATTTATCGCCGAACTTGATGATCGATACAGGAGGTATGCAGAAGGGATAGATAGAAGCCACTCTTTAGAGGAAGTAAAAGCTTTTATGGAAGAACGGAAACGTGTTTTCAAAAATGAGCAAGGCATATAAATGGACTACATAATTGAGTTTGCTGACAAGGCACGTTTTGAATTGTACGATGGATGGTCTTGGTATGAGATGCAGCAAACTGGTTTAGGTGACAGGTTTGAAGATGAGGTTTACAAAAAAATTGAGCAGGTAAGAAAGAACCCCTTGTTTTATGCGGCAATTGGGAAGCATCGTCAGGCTAATGTTGAAGTTTTCCATATATAATTGTTTTCCGCATAGAAGAAAGGCATAATGTGATTTGGATATCATCGATCTTCCACACCAGCAGGCATCCTAAAAAGAAAGCCCGTTAACAATAAACCCGATTAAAGCGGATACCGGCCATGTGGCTAAGGCCTGCGCAGTATAAGCGGAAAGCGGGGCTGTCCGGACAAAAGAACTACTGTATTTGCTTTACAAAGCTACCCCTTAGCTCATCATATTAATTGCTCGCCACCACAACCAATATTTCCACACAAACCATTTGTAAATTAAATAAATAGGCGTATCTTTGCAGTCCCGTAAATACGGGGTAAAGTATACGTTTAATAAATTTAATTAAAAGCAAGTGAATACGTTAAGTTACAAAACTGTCTCAGCCAACAAGAAAACCGTTAATAAAGAATGGGTTGTTGTTGATGCAAACAATGAGATTTTGGGGCGCTTGTGTACTAAGATCGCGATGATGATCAGAGGTAAACACAAGCCAGGGTTCACCCCACACGTAGACTGCGGAGATAATGTTATCGTTATCAATGCAGACAAGGTTAAACTGACCGGAAACAAATTTAGCGAAAAGCAGTATGTTTCTTACACCGGTTACCCGGGTGGTCAGCGTTTCATTTCTCCAAAAGAGTTAATGGCAAAGCATCCTGAGCGTGTGATTGAAAAAGCCGTACGTGGTATGTTACCTAAAAACCGTTTAGGCCGTGCTATTTATGGTAACCTGCATGTTTATGCAGGTGCAGAGCATCCTCATGCAGCTCAAAATCCAACAACCATTTAATTTTTAATCACAAGGAGAAAAGAAAATGCCAACAACTAACACTTCAGGCAGAAGAAAAACCGCTGTGGCCCGTATCTATTTGAACGATGGCACCGGCACCATTACCGTTAACGGTAAAGATTACAAAGAGTACTTCCCTACCTTACCATTACAATACATCGTTATGCAATCAACAGAAGTTTCTGGCTCTGCCGGTAAATTTGATGTTAAAGTAAACGTTGCAGGTGGTGGTGTTAAAGGCCAGGCAGAAGCCGTTCGTTTAGCCATCGCGAAAGCTATTGTTGAACTGGATCCGGAGAAAAAACCGGCATTACGCGCTAAAGGTTTAATGACACGTGATGACCGTATGGTTGAGCGTAAAAAACCAGGACGTAAGAAAGCACGTAAGAAATTCCAATTCAGTAAACGATAATTTAAGGAGGACACAAACAATGGCAAGAACAACATATCAGGACTTACTGGATGCAGGTGTACACTTTGGTCACCTTACCCGCAAATGGGATCCGAAAATGTCACAGTACATTTTCATGGAGCGTAACGGTATCCACATTATAGATTTAAATAAAACCTTATCTAAGGTTGAAGAGGCTGCTGCAGCAATTAAACAAATTGTAAAATCAGGCCGTAAAGTATTATTCGTTGCAACAAAGAAACAAGCGAAAGACATCGTAGCTGAATACGCAAAAGGCGTAAACATGCCTTATATCACCGAGCGTTGGTTGGGTGGTATGTTAACCAACTTTGCTACCGTACGTAAGTCGATCAAAAAGATGTCGAACATCGATAAATTGACTAAAGACGGTACTTACAGCAACCTTTCTAAGAAAGAGCGTTTGATGATACAGCGCGAGCGTATCAAATTAGAAACATTATTAGGTGGTATTGCGGACCTTAACCGTTTACCGGCTGCATTGTTCCTGATCGACGTTAAGAAAGAACACATCGCGGTATCTGAGGCTTTGAAATTAAACATCCCGACTTTCGCGATGGTTGATACAAACTCTGATCCATCTAACATCGATTTCCCTATCCCGGCGAATGACGATGCTACCAAATCAATTTCATTGATCACCGGTATTATCATCAAAGCTATCGAAGAAGGTTTAGATGAGCGCAAACGCGAGAAAGAAGACGAAACTGAAAAAGAAGCAGCTGCTGCTAAAGCAAAAGCTGATGCTCCTGAAGTAGCAGACCGCTCTGAAGGTGGCAAACGTAAAAGGACTGCAGAAGTAACCGCTGAGGCTACTGAAACTGAAGCCCCTGCTGCTGATTCAACAGAAGAATAATTTTTGATGTTGAAAGGTTGCAAGGTTGGAATGTTTTAACGTTTCAACTTTGCAACCTTTCAACTTTACAACATTAAAACAAACAAAATGTCTACAGTACAAATATCTGCATCAGATGTAAACAAACTGCGCCAGCAAACAGGTGCGGGCATGATGGATTGCAAAAAAGCTTTAACTGAAACCAATGGCGATTTTGAAGCAGCTATTGATTTTTTAAGAAAAAAAGGTGCTAAGGTTGCTGCCAGCCGTCAGGACCGCGAATCTAACGAAGGTGCTGTTATTGCACGTACTTCAGAAGATTTTAAAACCGGCGTTATCATCGAGCTTAACTGCGAAACAGATTTCGTAGCTAAAAACGCTGAGTTTATTGCTTTTGCTAACGAAATTGCAAACGCTGCGGTACAAAGCAAACCAGCTTCTATCGAAGCACTTTACGACCTTACTATTGACGTTGAAAATGCACGTGTTAAAATTGGTGATGCTATCATCGATAAAACCGGTAAAATTGGCGAAAAGATCGGCGTATCTAAATACGAAGTTATTGAAGGCGATAAAGTTGTTGCTTACATCCACGGTAACTACCGTTTAGGTGTATTGGTAGGTTTAAGCAAAGCTGTTGATGGCGCTGACGAAGCAGGTAAAGACGTTGCAATGCAAATTGCTGCCATGAACCCTGTAGCTATTGATAAAGATGGTGTTGATGCAACTACTATCGAGCGTGAAATGGAAATCGCGAAAGACCAGATCCGCGCGGAAGGTAAACCTGAGGCAATGGTTGAAAAGATCGCTGCAGGTAAGCTGAACAAATTCTACAAAGATTCTACCTTATTAAACCAGGAGTTTGTTAAAGACTCTACTAAAACTGTTGCACAGTTCTTAGACACGGTTGATAAAGGCCTAACCGTTACCGCTTTCAAGCGAGTTGCTTTAGGAGCTTAATTATATTATCCCCCTCGTATTAACGAGGGGGATTTTTTTTGCCCTGAGATTTCTGAATACCCGCGTCATTGCGAGGTACGAAGCAATCTCTTTGCTATACAGAGCTACTCTGCCCAGGTAGAGATTGCTTCGTACTTTGCAATGACGTAAACTGTTAAATACGCGACACTATGATAACAGCACTTCATAACCTTAAACTCATCTCCGGCGGTACCATCGCCACGGGCAAAGCTGTTTTAATTGAAGGCAGCCGGATAAGGGCCGTTATTGATGAAACAGCCATTCCAGCTGACGCACATAAGAAAGACCTTAACGGCGCTTACCTTGCCCCGGGATTTATCGACCTGCAGATCTACGGCAGCGGCGGTAAGCTGTTTGCCGGCAAGCCCGAAGTTGCTGCCTTAAAGCGCATGGAAGACGACCTGTTAAACCAGGGTACTACGGGCTTTTTCGCTACCATCGGCACCAATACTAACCAGATTGTTGAAGCAGGCATCGCGGCAGCTAAAGAATATCGCGAAAATGCAAGGGGGAACTTTTGGGGCTTACACCTGGAGGGGCCTTATCTGAATGCTGCGAAAAAAGGCGCGCATCCTGCCAACCTCATTAAAAAAGCAACACTTTCCGAAGTAAAGGGTTGGGTAGAGCAGGCTGATGGCGTGATCACCATGATAACCATAGCGCCCGAATTACAAGACCAGGAAGTGATTGATTACCTGCATGCGCAGGGCATCATTATATCATCCGGCCATAGCAATGCTACTTATGAGCAGGGTAAAGGGTTTTTAAATAAACCTATCCCGGCGGTAACGCACTTGTTTAATGCCATGCCGCAGATGCACCACCGAGAGCCGGGCTATATTCCTGCTATATTTGAAGAAAAGCCATATACCAGTATTGTTGCCGATGGTAACCATGTGGACTGGCCAATGATCCGCCTGGCCAAACGCGAACTTGGCGATAAACTGTTCCTGATAACCGACGCGGTTACGGCCGCTACCGAGGGTGTGTACCAACACCGCTTACAAGGCAATAAATATGTAATGCCTGATGGTACGCTTTCGGGTTCGAGCCTTACGATGCTAAAAGCGGTTCAAAACTGCGTGGAGCAGGTAGGAATTGAGTTGGGTGAGGCCGTAAATATGGCAACACTTTACCCGGCAGAACTTGCCGGTAAAAAAACAAAGGGCAGGGTAGAGGCAGGCTTTGATGCGGATCTGATCATATTTAACGAACAATACCAAACCCTGGCAACCATATTGCAGGGAGATTATTTAACACCCACGATATAAAATTTTAACAATACCATTTATTATCTATTTTTGATAAATCTTCCTTATAAATGAAATACAAAAGAGTATTACTAAAGCTTAGCGGCGAATCTTTAATGGGCGAACGCCAGTATGGCATTGATAACAACCAGGTTTTACAATACGCTCATGATATAAAAGCGGTTAAAGACCAGGGCATCGAAATAGCTATTGTTGTTGGTGGCGGTAACATTTTTAGAGGGCTTAGTGCCGAAAAAAGTGGTATGGAGCGCGCACAGGCCGATTATATGGGGATGCTGGCGACCGTTATTAACTGTATGGCACTGCAAAATGCCCTTGAAAGCATTGGCGTAGAAACCCGCCTGCAATCGGCCATAAAAATGGAACAGATCTGCGAGCCGTACATCCGCCGCCGTGCCATGCATCACATAGAGGTTGGTAAAATTGTAATTTTTGGTGCCGGTACCGGTAACCCATATTTTACTACAGATACCGCCGCATCATTGCGTGCTATTGAGATCAAAGCAGACGTTGTACTGAAAGGTACCCGTGTAGATGGTATATATACTGCAGATCCGGAGAAAGACCCGTCTGCAACCCGTTATGACGAGATAAGCTTCCAGGAAGTGTACGACAAAGGCCTTAATGTAATGGACATGACCGCCATTACCCTTTGCCAGGAAAATAAACTACCCATCATTGTATTTGATATGAACAAAGAGGGCAACTTCATGAAAATTGCCAAAGGCGAACATATTGGTACGCTGGTAAAATAATATAAGCTATATAACAAGAACGCCCTGCTGATTATTCAGCGGGGCGTTCTTGTTTAGCGTGGTATCCTTTATTAAAAGCTATAATTGCAACAACGAGGGGGAGCACAAAGCCAGTCTATTTATGAAATTCCACTTTAATTATAACATCTCCGGCTTTACCTACCCATGCCGGGCCGTTTTGTACCAGGCTTATAGCTTTTGAATCGGCCGCTGTGCTGAGGCTCTTTGTTACGATTATAGCAGTTATTGCCCCCGTTGTGCTGATAGTTGCTTTGAGTTCAACTAAACCTTCGTTACCATCCGGACTAACCGCATTTTGCTGCAGATATTTTTTATAGTTATCCCAGCCAACTAAGGGCTGAGCGTTTGAGGCTCTCTTTGCAGCATTATTAAAAATAACCACCTCTGCTAAAGTCGGCGAGCCCTTAAATTGCTCCGCACTATCACTGGCTTGAAAGCCTTTGGCACCCAATGTGTTATTATTCGCCAAAACATTCGCATCTTTTTTAGTATTAGGGCTGGTGTAACCATAAGCGTTTGCCTGGGCGTTACCGCCGGTTTGAGCGGGGGCTTTGCCCAATGCATCCTGAAGCGGCAAGGCATCCTTACGATTGATAACCGCGCCTGCCATGAGGTTTGGTGGTAAGCCTGCGTTAGCAAGTGCTGTTGGGTTATTGTCGGTAGGTTTGCCGGGGCGTGTTGTCATATTAGCGCCCTCGGCTTTGCTTTTTAAGGCGGTAAGCGCCGAAGCGTTCTTATTAACAGCCACAAATCCGCCTCCCAAAATAGTGTCTTGCTTTTTACTGGCAATCATATCTGATGCTACCATTTCTTCTAACGGACTAACCGATGGTGCATTATTTGAGGCGCTTGCTGTAGTAGCCTCTTGCAGTGGGGCCGGTACATGATTATCCGCTCTTGCCTGGGCAGATTGTTTAGCCCGGGTACGATTACTGTTGAAGGCGATAGCTTGTTTCTTAGGGGCTGTAATAACCGGCTTCGCTTTATCATCTATAGTTACAGCGGAGGTATCGGCAGGTACTGCTTGTATTACCGGTTCGTTAATAGCTACCTGCGGAGCTTGCTTGTTGTCACCATTATTATTGTTTAATAAACCAATCACTACTGCAAAGCCCACTACACTGGCGGCAATTGCTGTTATCATCCAAGGCGTCATCCGGCGTACTTTAGTTGCTGTACGGGCCTGTAACCGCTCTTGTAAGGAAGATAGATTATTGCTTTGGTCAGATCCTTTTGCAGCATACCCTTCCAGTGCATCCATCAAAAACGGATCGTCCTGTGCCCGGCGCTCTAATATATGCATGGCGCTGGCATCAAGTTCCCCGTTAAGGTACTTCTGTATTTGTTGTATGTCAGATAATTTATTCTCCACTGTTCTTTTCAAGGCAAATTTTAAGGTTGCGCTTTCCGTTTTGTATGTAACTTTTTACCTCATTCATGGTAAAGCCTGTTTCGTCGGCTACTTCTTTATAGCACTTCTCGTCAAGGTAAAATAACTTAACGCTTTGCTGCTGTGCCGGCGTTAACTTATCCAAACAACGTTCCAAAGCCTGCATGGCTTCTTCGCGGTTATCCGTATCAGGATGCAAAACCGGTGTAAATTCCATAAACTCATCTAAAGCTACGGTCTCTAGCTTTTTGCCGCCGCGTAATTGCATCAGGCAATGGTTACGGCTAAGCACGTATAACCAGGCCCTAAACTGCTTTATTTCGTGCTGATGTACCTTTAAGGCCAGCTCCTCAAATATGGCCATCACCGCATCCTGCGCCTGCTCCTCATCTTTCAAATACTTTAAACCTACACCATAAACCAGCGGCATATAGCGCTCATACAGGCGGCCCAAAACTTTCAGGTCGCGAGTATCCCGGTAGCTTTGCAATAGCTTATCGTCGGCGGTATCTTCTGGTTTAACTGGTCGGTTAAAAAATTTCATTCAAGAGAGTCCGCAAAATAATTTTTTTTACCGGTTTATAGAAATCTTAATTAACCTGTTTACTACAACAAAAACGATGGGAAATGAAAAAGCTACACATACAAAGCTGATCTATACAGCAAATGCATTACTTTGCACCTCGCAACGGCGGTTTATGTTTTACTCAGCCGGATCCTGACCAAAGGTTTTGCTCAGCATCTCATACAACTCTGGGTGTTTGGTTTGGAATTGATCAGGCTTCTCAAAGAAATATTCGGACACCACCGCGAAAAACTCTGCCTCGTTGGTGGTTGCATATGCGTCAATATCTGAGTGCCCGGCTTCTATTTTATGGATCTCCTGGTGCATCATCCTTACCCATGGCTCCACATATTCATGCGGGAGGAACCCTTCCGGGATACCATCAGTAGCACCGTCGGATTTATCAAGTAGGTGCACAAACTCGTGGATGCCGGTGTTTTCCTTTCCGTTGTTTTTAGAGAAGCCTTTCAGCAACGCACTGCGAGATAATATCATTTGCCCGTTCATATATCCGCTGCCTACCATACCCATAATGTTGCGCCCCTCGCCCTCGTTACCGTCAAACTGAAACTCCTTATCAAAGGTATCGGGGTACAATAGAACATTGGTAACGTTTCGGTATGTCCAGTCCTTAAAAGCGAAGATGGGGATCACCGCGCTTGATGCTACCATAATACGGTCTACGTCTGTTATTTCAAGGCCTACACCTTCTAGGCGTACGGCATCAAGAAATTGCTCTATCCGGTCTTCAAAGTACAGCTTATCGGTATCCGATAGCTTGTTATAGTAATCGATATGCTGGGCAAGCAATTGCTTTTGCGCATCAGTGAGGCTGGTTTGGGTAAGGGCGCGGCTTTTTTTGCGCTGAAACAAAGAATAGCAGATGACTATGGCGATGATAATGGAGAAGTAGATCATGGTGGTTTATTCGATAAGCAAGGTAATAAAAATACAGTCATTGCGAGGAGCGATAGCGACGTGGCAATCTTCGACATGCTTGTAGCCTACTTTTCTATCGAAGATTGCCACGCTACGCTCGCAATGACGTTCGGGTAAAAAGCGGTCGGGCGGTGTATAAAACAAAAATAGCGATGAGTAAACCCATCGCTATTTCAAATCTGAAATCGTATCCCGATAGCTATCGGGACCGAAATCGACTTATATCATCATCCTTACCGGTTCTTCCAGTAACGATTTTAGTGTTTGCAGGAACGCGGCAGCTGTCGCGCCATCAACCACGCGGTGATCGGAGCTAAGCGTAACCTTCATTACATTACCCGGTACTACTGCGCCATTTTTAACAACCGGAACTTGCTGAATACCGCTAACAGCAAGTATACAAGCATTTGGTGTGTTAATAATTGCGGTGAACTCATCTACACCAAACATACCCAGGTTTGATATGGTGAAGGTTGAACCTTCCATTTCGGCAGGTTGTAATTTTTTAGCTTTGGCTTTACCGGCAAACTCTTTTACCTCTTGCGAGATGTGGCTTAACGATTTACCATCGGCAAATTTAATAACAGGTACCAGCAGGCCTTCGTCAACCGCTACGGCTACGCCAATGTGCACGTGTTCGTTAGTACGGATGGTATCGCCCAGGAACGATGAGTTAATGGCCGGGTGTTGTTTCAAAGAAACAGCAACAGCTTTAACTACAAAATCGTTAAAGGAGATCTTAACCGGGGCAACCTCGTTCATTTTGTTACGGGCAGCAATGGCCTGGTCCATATCAATAGACATGGTAACGTAGAAATGAGGCGCGGTAAACAAGCTTTCAGATAACCTGCGGCTGATGGCTTTACGCATTTGCGTAACATTACGTTCCGTAAATTTCTCTTCGCCTGTATAAGTTGGCAATACAACCGGTGCTTTTGCAGCAGGGGCGGCAGCTGATGCAGCGGCTTCCTGTGGTTTAGCGGTTTCTGCAGGTTTTGCCGATGGTGTAAAGTTCTCTATATCTTTTTTGATGATACGGCCGCCTTCGGCGCTGCCTTTTACATCATTTAAGTTAATGCCTTTGTCTTTAGCAATTTTACGAGCCAAAGGTGATGCCTTAACGCGGCTGTCATCTTCGGTAGAACCTGTTGATGTAGCAGCAGGTGCAGCATCCGCTTGTGCAGAAGGTGCTTTTTCTTCGGTAGCTTCGGCGGCAGGCGCAGCATCCGCAGTACCATCGGCACCATCAGCGTTATCTAATAACGGTTGGATGTCGGTGCCTTCTTTACCAACAATGGCTATAATATCGTTAACCTGCGCGGCTTCGCCCTCTTTAACGCCAATGTATAGTAATGTGCCTTCTTCATAACCCACAACTTCCATGGTAGCTTTATCGGTTGCCACATCAGCTAATGAATCATCTGCTTTTACTTTGTCACCAACCTTAAAGTTCCATTTTTCGATGGTACCTTCGGTCATGGTATCGCTTAGTAAAGGCATACGTATTACCATTGCCGGGATGCTTGAGGTATCTACCTTTGGTTTTGCAGATGCAGATTTCTCGGCAGTTGCAGCAGCAGGCGTTTTATCTTCGGCTACAGCAGGTTTTTCTTCTTTATTTTCTTCGGCTTTTGCAGGGGCTGCACCGCCTTCTAAAAGGGCTTTATAATCTTCGCCTTCTTTACCTAAAACGGCAATAATGGCGTCAACCGGCACTGCTTTACCTTCTTCAACACCTATGTAAAGCAAGGTGCCGTCCTGGTACGATTCAAAATCCATAGTGGCTTTATCGGTCTCTATCTCGGCCAAAACATCGCCCGATTTTACCTTGTCGCCAACTTTCTTATGCCATTTCGCCAATACCCCTTCGGTCATGGTATCGCTCATTTTGGGCATTTTAACTACTTCAGCCATATACTGTGATGAATATTGTTAATATTATAAATATAAGATATTAGTCGCGGATGTAAGGGTAATCCTGTTGTACATAAACATCAGTATAAAGCTCTGATGCTTCCGGCCAAGGCGATTCTTCAGAGAATTTCACCGCTTCATCTACCTGTGCCTTAATTTTCGCGTCTATTTCCTCAAACCATTTATCATCAGCATAGCCATTTTTTTGAATAGCAAGTTTTACTGTTTCAATAGGGTCTTTTGATTTGTAGCTTTCTAATTCCTCTTTAGTACGGTATTTCTGCGGGTCGCTCATAGAGTGGCCTTTGAAACGGTAAGTACGCATTTCAAGGAAGGTTGGTCCTTCGCCGCGGCGTGCGCGTTGTACAGCCTCGTCCATGGCGTTATGCACTGCAACAGGGTCCATACCATCAACCGGTGATGACGGGATACCGTAAGGCAAGCCTAATTTGTAAATATCTGTTTGTATGGTTGTACGCTCTACAGATGTACCCATGGCGTAACCATTGTTCTCACAAACAAAAATTACAGGTAGTTTCCATAGCGCGGCCATGTTAAAGGTTTCTGTTAAAGCACCCTGGCGTACAGCGCCATCACCCATATAGGTAATGTTGACATTATCGGTGCCTTTATATTGCTCGGCAAAGGCTATACCTGCACCCATAGGTACCTGGCCGCCTACAATACCATGGCCGCCGTAGAAATGATTTTCTTTGTCGAACATGTGCATCGAGCCACCTTTACCTTTTGAGCATCCGGTTGCTTTACCATACATCTCGGCCATTATAGCGTTAGGATGTGTGCCTTTTGCCAGAGCGTGCGCGTGGTCGCGGTAAGCAGTAATTAAACTGTCTTCGTGGCGAATAACAGACATGGCGCCTGCCAACACAGCTTCCTGCCCAATGTACAGGTGGCAAAATCCGCGTATTTTTTGCTGACCGTATAACTGACCGGTTTTTTCTTCAAACTTACGCATCAGTAGCATAGACTCATACCACATCAGGTAGGTGTCTTTAGTTATTTCGATTGAACTCATTTATTAAATAAAGTTTCTTTGAGAAGTGCAAATCTAATTATATCCTGCAAATAACCGAAACTGCAACGAATTTGTTAGCATCATTTGATTAAATTTTTGCAAGGCTATTATAATGCACGCATAGTATTTTTTAAAAACTCAAAATAACATTTGGGTAGGGTGTAAAATGTACGCTTATAAGAGGGCTAAAACTATAATTATCGCAATAATCTTCTCATAAAAAATCTTTGTTTAAACGTCGAGTTCCAAATGCTAGACGACTAGGAGAGGCTATTTTACGTCTGCTTTAACCATTGCTTAAGGTTATAAACTAACGTTTAATTGATAAAATTAAATCGGATGATCGATCCAATAAACATGAGATACCTCCCATAGAATTATTTGCTTTAGTTGAAATTTTATCGAATGAAATCTACTTTGTCAACATTATTATTAACAATGGTTAAAAATATTATCTGAAACATTATGAAAAAAAATCCGGGATTTAATTTGGTAGTTTAAAAATATTGGATAGTTTTGTATCCAACAATAGACACAACGTCCAATTTAATATACGTTTGCCGCTCTAATTAGGCAATTAAAGAGATTAAATGAAGAAAATTACAATTGCTATTGCACTATTCATGAGCGTTTTAGCTGCTCAGGCTCAAACAAAAAGTGTTCCAACTGCTGCTGCTGATAATGCCGAGCAGGAAAGTTTAGCCAAAGATTACCTTTCTCAAATTATGGGTGTTGCGGTTTCGGCAACCTCAAACATGAAACTTTTTAACTTTGTTTATAACTGGATAGGCACCCCTTACCGTTTTGGTGGGTCATCAAGAAAAGGTATTGATTGCTCTGCATTCACAAAACAATTATACAGCGACGTATTTAACTTACCTATCCGTCGTAGCTCACGCGATATTTTTAGCATGGTTAGCCCGGTTGGTAAAGACGACCTTAAAGAAGGCGACCTTGTTTTCTTCAAAATACATAGCCGCAGCATTTCGCACATCGGCATTTACCTAGGTAACAACAGGTTTGCACACGCATCATCTCGCGGTGTAGCCATTAGCAATTTAGATGAAGCTTACTATAGCCGTTACTTTTATAAAGGCGGCCGTTTATTAGAATCATTTAAAAGTGAACTATCCGCGTCGTCGTCTACAGATGACAAACCAGCTAACTAAGCAAACCTAAATTAAATATCCCTAATCCTTTCACTAACCATGAGAGGATTTTTTTTGCCTATACATGAAGACCCGGTTTATACTATTTATAGCTGCCTTAACACTTTTTAACGCCTGCAGCAGGCCCAAAGCCAAAAAGCAGGCCGGCAATAAAAAGACAAATGCAGAGGCTCCTGCTCCGGACACAGTAATGGCCTCAACTCCTGATAGTGCAATAACTATAGCTGCCGTTGGCGATATCATGCTGGGCTCATCCTATCCCGATAGTACCTTCCTCCCCGCCGATAGCGCAAAAGCAAGTTTCAAATACGCATTAAAGCATTTGCAGCAGGCCGATATAACCTTCGGTAACCTGGAAGGCGTATTGTTAGATACCGGCGCACCCGTTGGTTATAAATTGAGGTTTCAGCATAAAGGTTATTTGTTTAGGATGCCGGTTAAATATGGCGGCATTTTTAAAGATGCAGGTTTTAATGTACTAAGCGTTGGCAACAACCACTCAAATGATTTTGATCGCGCCGGGCGCCGCAGCACTATTAAAACTTTAGATAGCCTGGGCATACACACCGCGGGCTTTAAAAGCCACCCTTCAAAATCATTTACCAAAAATGGGGTTAAGTATGGGTTTTGCGCATTTTCGCCAAACGGGCAAACGGTATCGTTATTACAAATAGCCAATGCTAAAAGTATTATTAGCAATTTAAAAGCTAATAATGATATCGTTATCGTATCCTTTCATGGTGGGGGCGAGGGTGCAGACTATGAGCATGTACCCGATACCACCGAGATATTTAAAGGCGAGAACCGGGGTAACTTACGGGTATTTACCCACGCGGCCATTGATGCCGGAGCAGATGTAATACTAGGTAATGGCCCGCATGTTGCCCGCGCTATGGAATTGTATAAAAAGAGGATAATAGCTTATAGTTTGGGCAACTTTGTAACCTATAAAGGCGTAAGTGTAAGTGGGGTGTGCGGACTGGCTCCTTTGCTCAGGATCCGCATTAATAAAAAGGGGGAGTTTTTAAACGGGCAAATAGCTTCCTACAGGCAAAACCACCAAACGGGTTTATTGCCGGACACACTTAACCGGGCAGCCTTGCGTATAAAAGCTTTAACCGAGGCCGATTTTACCCGCCCCGGTTTAAATATCTCTTCTGCCGGCGCTATAACGCTTGCTATTGCAAATTAAGCTTCGTCTTTAGTGTTGCGCACAAGGCTTATCCCTGTAAAAAAGAAAATGATAGCAATAAGGCCTACTACTATTAATGTGGTAGCCTGGCCACTATGCTGGATGATTTGCACACCTGTATAAATTAGGCCTATAATACCTAAAACAGTAAGTATTGCTCCGAAAGTACGTTTTAAATTCATGATTTATAATTAGATGGGGTTAAACGATCTACTCATTAACCACTTTAGTAACAGTTTGTTTGCACCAACTAACTTACAGTAAACAAATCCGGAATATCATTTATGTGTAAATTACTAAAAGTTGATATATGAATTTTATACTAATTACGTTTATATGCCTGTAAGTGCCTCGCATTTACATTGTGATAAGGTTTAGGTTGAAAGTCCCCGGGCAGCAAGTGCCTGGGGCTTTTATTTTTTACAGCCTTTAGCAATCCCATCCTTTTTATACATCTTCGTTTTTTAACTATATATATATAATGAATGATATCAAAGCAAAGCTGCACGCGCTGTGCGTTGCTTATGTACAAACCCGCATGCAGGCAGCGGAGCAGGCCATTGCCGAAGCGCAGCAGGCCCAAAACGACGATACCAAAAGCAGCGCCGGCGATAAATACGAAACCGGCCGCGAAATGGCCCAGCAGGAAACCAACCGCAACCTTGCCCAATTAAACGAGGCAAATAAGTTAATGGTGACTTTAAACCAGATCCCCGTTGGCAGTTCATCCGCAAAAGCCGAGAATGGGAGTGTGATAATAACCGACAACGGTAATTTTTACCTGGCTATAAGTGCAGGTGCGTTAGTTTTAGATGGTAAAACATACGTAGCCGTTTCGCCCGCATCACCTATTGGCTATAAAATGAAAGATAAAAAAGCCGGAGATGAATTTATTTTAAACGAAAAAACATACAAAATACAGCAGGTTTTGTAAAACTTAAGGCAAAATTTAGGGTTGAAATAGAAAATAAAAAATATAGTTTATCAAATAATTGTACAATTGATTGATTTCTATTCTATATTTGGTGTAAACAAATAAATGAACGGTGAAAAACTGTTCATTACTAAACTAATTTTTTGATGAACATATTCGTAGGAAGCCTTCCGTACTCATTAGAGGAAGCAGATTTACAAGAGCTTTTCGAAGCTTATGGTGAAGTAACCACCGTTAAAATTATTATTGACAGAGAGTCCGGCAGAAGCAAAGGTTTCGGATTTGTTGAAATGTCTGACGACGAAGCTGCACAAAAAGCAATTTCAGGCTTAAACGGTTCTGAAGTTAGCGGTCGTTCAATCGCAGTTAGCCAGGCAGAAGACAAAAAACCAGGTGATCGCAGAAGCGGTGGCGGTGGTTTTGGTGGCGGCAACCGCGGCGGCGGTGGCGGTGGCTACTCAAGAGACAATAACAGAGGTGGCGGCGGTGGCGGCTACTCTAAAGATAGCAGAGGCGGCGGCGGCGGTAGCCGTTGGTAATCTGTAAAGATTATTAAAAGCAAGGCACGGTTTAACGCGGTGCTTTGCTTTACATTATTTTTGAAACACGCTCTCATTTTTTGTTAGCGTGCTTTTTATTGCCTTTTTTTGGAGCGATTTGGTGTTATTATCAGTAATGCCCTTTATTGATATGCGCTTCAAACATAGCGGTTAAAACCACCCTGGTAATATTTTGTTATAAGCCCATAAATTCTTTGCGTGTAAAGCAGCTAATTTTAAGGGGCTTTGATACTTTTTATTATTTTTGTCAAAAATCATAAGCAATGAGCGAACTCATTAAGAAACAAGTAAATGATGCAAAAGCTTTAATGGATAAAGCCATTGAGCATGCAGATAACGAATTAAACAAGATACGTGCAGGCAAGGCAAACCCATCTATGTTAGATGACGTTAGCGTTGATTACTACGGTACACCAACCCCTTTAAGCCAGATAGGGAGTGTAAACACGCCAGATGCACGTACTATTATAGTACAGCCCTGGGAAAAATCGTTACTGCCGGCTATCGAAAAAGCAATTAAAGAAGCAAATCTGGGTGTAAATCCACAAAACGACGGCGTAATTATCCGTATTAACGTACCACCGTTGACAGAAGAGCGCCGCCGCGACCTGGTTAAAAAAGCGAAAGGCGAAGCTGAGACCGGTAAGATCGCTATTCGTAACATTCGTAAGGATGCCAACGAAAAGATCAAAAAATTAAAAACGGAAGGCGTTTCTGAAGATGAGATAAAAGTTGGTGAAGCCGACGTTCAAAAACTGACCGACTCTTACATTGTAAAAGTAGACCAGCTTACAGAAGCAAAAGAAAAAGACATTATGACGGTTTAATTTAAACTGTATATCATAAAAAAGGGGATGGCTGGAGGGTGCATCCCTTTTTTATGCGCTAATATTTGCAAACAAAATTCGATCAGCTATATTTGCGTAATTGATTACGTAATTACTATTACATATGGAATTTTATAATAAAGTAGGCAAGATGGCTTTAGGTAGCAGGTTAAGAAGGCTAAGTGAAAAACTTACTGACCAGGCAGCAGAAGTATATGACATGTATAGCATTGATATGAACCCGAAGTGGTTCCCTGTATTTTATGCTTTGGCCGAGGGTGAGGATAAATCGATAATGCAGATAGCGCAAGAGATCAGCCACTCGCACCCATCAGTTAGTACCATTGTAAAAGAGATGGTGAAGCATGGCGTAGCGCATGAAGTGTCTAATAAGGCAGATGCCCGTAAAAATTATATCCGGCTAACAGATAAAGGCCGCGAAATAAACAGCCGGATACAGGTACAATATGCCGACGTTAATGCAGCCGTTGAAACAGCGCTAAACGAAACCCAGCATAATATCTGGAAAGCTATTGAAGAATGGGAGTTTTTGTTGGAACAGAAAAGCCTGTTTAACCGCGTTAAAGATGAAAAGAAAGTCCGCGAAAGCGCAGATGTAAAAATTGTAGATTATACACCCGATTATCAGCCGGCTTTTAAACGGCTAAACGAAGAATGGATAACACAATATTTTAAAATGGAAGAGACGGATTATAGATCGCTCGACCACCCTGACGATTATATCTTAAAAAAAGGAGGCCATATCCTCATAGCGTTGTATAATAATGAACCCGTTGGTGCTTGCGCGCTTATTAAAATGGAGGACAAACGGTACGAACTGGCTAAAATGGCTGTGTCACCCATGGCAAAGGGTAAAGGTATTGGCTTTCTGTTGGGGCAGGCATGCATTGCCAAAGCAAAAGAACTGGGCGCTACTAAGCTATACCTGGAAAGTAACACCATATTAAAACCTGCCATTAGCTTATATCATAAACTTGGCTTTAAAAAAATTACGGGGGTGCCTTCGCCATATGAGCGGTGTAATATCCAAATGATGCTGGACTTGAAAGCTTAAACGCTCATCATAACACCATTGTCAAATTAAAGGGAATGAACTGCTTAGCCGTTCCCTTTTTTTATTTTTGTGTTGAAACATGAAAATATTACTTTCTTATCTGTCAAAACACCGCTGGACGGTTGTTCTTGCCCTGTTCCTTGCCGGGTTAAATATTGGCTTTTCGCTGGTAGATCCTATGATCACCGGTACTATTATGGATAAATATATAGTGCCTAAAGACAATGTGGCCCACTCCTTTGAGTATCGCCTTTATGGCGCCCTTAGCCTTGTTGGCCTGGCTATTGGCGCGGCCATGGTATCGCGTATAGCAAAAAACTTCCAGGACTATTTTACTAATATCATTGTTCAAAAAACCGGTGCCGAAATGTATGCCGATGGGCTAAAACATTCGCTTGAATTACCCTACCAGGTATTTGAAGACCAACGCAGCGGCGAAACACTGGGCATCCTGCAAAAAGTAAGGCAGGATAGCGAGAAGTTTATCACCTCTTTCATCAGTGTGTTATTTGTGAGTTTGGTGGGGATGATCTTCGTGATCGTTTACTCGTTAAAGGTAAACTACCAGGTAACGCTGGTTTATTTTTGCGCCATCCCTATAATTACGTTTGTCAGCATGGCGCTAAGCAAGCGGATCAAAAACATTCAACGTAAGATAGTTGCCGAAACTACCGCGTTAGCCGGTTCTACTACCGAATCGTTACGTAACATCGAGCTGGTAAAAAGCCTTGGTTTAGCAAAACAGGAAATAGCCCGCCTTAACAAAACCACCTATAAGATACTTGACCTGGAATTGAAAAAGGTGAAGTATGTGCGGAGTATGAGCTTTATACAAGGCACGGTAGTAAATCTTGTGCGTAGTGCAATGGTGCTGGTATTGTTGGTACTCATCTTTAAAAATGAGCTAACACCCGGTGATTACCTCAAATTCTTGTTCTACTCCTTCTTCCTGTTTAACCCTTTGCAGGAGTTAGGAAATGTGATCCAGTCGTGGCGAGAATCGCAGATCTCGCTGGCTAATTTCGAGAACATCCTTAATACCCCTATCGATAAAAAGCCCGAGAAACCTGTGCTGCTAGAGAAAGTGAAAACCCTTGCGTTTGATAACGTAAGCTTTAAACACTTAACCGCAAACCGTAACGCGCTTAACCATATCAGCTTTAAAACCAATACCGGCGAAACTATCGCTTTTGTTGGGCCATCGGGTTCGGGTAAAACTACTTTAGTGAAATTATTGGTTGGTTTGTACCAGCCTTTAGAAGGTGATATCCTTTATAACGACATCCTCAGTAAAGAAATAGACCTTGACCAACTGCGTGAGAGAATTGGTTTTGTTACGCAAGATACGCAGTTATTTTCGGGTACTATCCGTGAGAACCTGCTGTTTGTTAACCCAACCGCTACCGACGAAGAATGTATGAACGTATTACAGCGCGCGGCTTGCCAAACGCTGCTTGCCCGGGCCGAAAATGGTTTAGATACCGTAATTGGCGAAGGTGGCGTAAAGGTATCAGGCGGCGAAAAGCAACGCCTTTCTATCGCCCGTGCGCTGCTGCGTAAGCCGGATATTTTAGTATTTGATGAGGCTACCTCTTCGCTGGATTCTATCACCGAGGAAGAGATAACCGATACCATCCGTGATGTATCTGTATTGAACGACCACATCACTATCCTGATAGCTCACCGTCTATCCACCATTATGCATGCCGATTGTATTTATGTGCTGGAGAAAGGCCATATCATTGAATTGGGCAAGCACCATGATCTGATAGATCAGAAAGGCCTTTATTATGCCATGTGGAGGCAACAAATTGGCGAGAAGCATACGGTGGATGCATAATAGCTTAATTTGATATAAACGCAAAACGGCGATGAGTTTAAAATTCATCGCCGTTTTTTTATAATTGACAATTACCTTTTATTCTTATCGTAATAACCAAATACCTTTTGCAGTAATGGGGTAGTACGTGCGCCCAAGTTTTGGCGGATGTTAAGCTCTTCATGTGCAATTTCTACAAACAGGCCTTCGATAGCGCGTTGAGTAACGTAATCGCTAATATCAGGGTTTACCTTGCTTACAAGCGGTACTTTATTGTACGCGTTTGCAGCTTCGGAGTAGTATTTTGTTGCGCCTACCTTGTTTAAGCTGGTTTCTATCACCGGCTTAAAGCTGGCGGCAAGTGCCATGCTTGTTGTACGTTTAAAATATTGCGTAGCGGCGTCTTTGTTCCCTAATAAGATATTGGTTACATCGGTTAGCGTCATTTGTTTAATGGCATTAACAAATATGGGTTTTGCTTTGCCGGCAGCATCTTCGGCAGCGCGGTTAAGCGACAGGATTACATTATCGGCCAGTTTACCAAGACCTATGCTGCGGAGGGTTTTCTCAACCTTTTGAGCCTCCGGCGGGAACAGTATTTTAACGGCGGCATTCCCAAAAAAGCCGTTTACCGTAGATAGCTGGTCCGAACTTTTGCCGGTGCCTATTTCAAGGGCCTGTTTAAGGCCGTTACTAATTTCGAGATTGGATGGGTTGCCAAGCTGGCTTACTGTGGTTTGTGCAACCTGGTTAAGTGTATCGCAACTGCAAAAAAAGATAAAGAGGAACGGGATAAGCGTAAGCGTTTTTTTCATGCCGGAAAGTAAGCAAAATTACTGCCAGTAATGGTGTAATTAGATGTGCCTAACCAACATAAACATCAGCCCCGCAATAAGTGCCGAAATAGGGATGGTAATTATCCACGCCCAAACCAGGTTTACCGTAACACCCCAGCGAACAGCCGATACACGTTTTGTTAAACCAACCCCGATGATAGAACCGGTAATGGTATGTGTAGTAGATACCGGGATAGCAAAATGCTCGGTAATAAACAAGGTTACAGCACCCGCTGTCTCTGCCGCTACACCCTCTAAAGGTGTTATCTTGGTTATTTTAGACCCCATTGTTTTAACGATCTTCCAACCGCCAGACATGGTGCCTAATGATATTGCTGTGTAACACGCAAGTGGGATCCATTCGGGCATTGCTGCACCGCTGCTAATAACTTTTGCAGCAACTAAACTTACATACAAAATACCCATTACTTTTTGAGCGTCATTTGTACCGTGTGCAAAGCTTAAAGCAGCAGCCGATATCAATTGCAACCTCTTAAACCAACGCTCGGCAACAACCGGCTTGGCCTTTTTACAAACGTGAAGGATAAAGATGGTTATAAAGTAAGCAATGAATAAACCTATGAAAGGTGCCAGTACGATGTAGGCAATAATTTTTATAATATAAAAAGAGTTGATGGCTGCCATGGCAGGCTGGCCCATAAACAAGGCATTAGTTATACCGGCACCCGCAAAACCACCAATTAACGTGTGCGATGAACTTGACGGGATACCAAACCACCAGGTGGTAAGGTTCCAGGTAATAGCGGCAATAAGGCCGGCGAGTACCACGTGCAGGGTAATAAATTCTTCGTGTACGGTTTTAGCAACCGTGTTTGCTACTTTATGGTCTTTAATAAAAAAGTAAGCGGCAAAGTTAAACACTGCGGCAAGCAGCACCGCCTGAAAAGGCGTTAACACTTTGGTTGATACAATGGTAGCTATAGAGTTGGCCGCATCATGAAAACCATTGGTATAGTCAAAAATAAGCGCCAGGGCAATTACGGCAACAAGTAGGGTAGTAACCATTTAAAATGATATAAATTATATGCTTAGGCGTTTTTAATAAGTATCGATTCCATAACATTCGCAGCGTCCTCGCACATATCTGTAGCGGTTTCAAGCGCAGCTAATATTTCCTTGTATTTTATCAGGCGGATAGCATCGGTTTCGTAAAGAAATAAATCGGCAACGGCACGGTCAAATACGTAATCGGCCTGGTTTTCAACGCTGTTTATACGGATGCATGAATCTGCAATGGCACGCACGTTACGCAGGTCTTTAAGTTCGCGCACTGCTTTTTCAAGATCGGTACCTGCTTGTAAGATCAGCTCAGATAACTTGCGGATGTGCTCGTTAAAATCATCTATCTTATAAAGCAGCATGCGGTTAGCAGCGCCATGTATATAATCGGCAATATCATCAATAGCGGTAGCTAAAGAGTGGATATCCTCACGATCAAACGGTGTTATAAAGTTTTTTCCTAGTTCAAGGTATATCTGGTGGGTAAGCTCGTCGCCTTTGTTTTCAAGCTTGTCGATCTGCCTGAAAAGTTCTTCGCGGGTAGCAGGGTTAACCGAGTTAACGGCTTCAACCAAAATGGTTGCCATACTTACAACGTTACTTGCTGCCTGCTCAAAAAGCGGGAAGAACGTTTTTTTATCCTTTGGTACAAAATACTGGAATATACTGTTAAGTGACATCTTGTTTCGTAAAATTTCGATAAAGGTACGGTTGCAATGTTAAGTTAATGTTAACTTTTTAACACGGGAATATTGGGGAATGGTAAACTTTGTTTGGCAATTTGTAATGTAAAGCCAAAGGTAGACCCCAAGCCTTCGGTACTGCGCACATTTATAGTTTGCTGGTGCGCCTCTACAATATGTTTAACAATGGCAAGCCCAAGCCCTGAACCCCCAATTTGCCTTGAACGGCTGGTATCTGTACGGTAAAACCTTTCAAATAAACGCGGTAGAAACTTTTCTTCTATACCAATGCCATCATCGGTAACCTCTACCAAAACCTGCTCATGCAGGGTAAAGGTGCTAACAGCGGTGTTGCCGCCCTCTTTGCCGTACTTAAAAGAATTATCTATCAGGTTCACTAAAACCTGGCGTATTTTTTCGCGGTCGGCGTTAACAAATATGCCGTCGTCGTATTTTTGTTTAAACGTTAACTTAATATTGTGCTGCTTAGCCTTTAATTCTAACGATTCAAAAACCTCTTTGATGAGGTCGTTTATTTTAAACTTGCTGTAATTGATAGGGATCTCGCCCGATTCGAGTTTAGAAATCTCGTCCAGGTCGTTAATGAGGTAACTCAAGCGATCTACGTTCTTTGATGCTTTTTCGAGGAATTGCAGCGCTAGTTCTTTGTCCTCCAGTTTATCGTCCTGCAGGGCTTCAATGTATCCTTGTATGGCAAAAAGCGGTGTTTTAAATTCGTGAGATATGTTGGATAAAAAATCCCTGCGGAATTTTTCCTGTTTCTTCAGGTCGTCTATCTCGCTCTTTTTTTGCTTTGCCCATTCTTTTACTTCCTGCTCCACATCGTTTATAGGGTCGGCAGTAACATGTTCCCCAAGGGCATCGCGAAGGTCTCGGCCAAGCTTAAGGTTATGGATAAGCTTGTAAATAAGCTTAATTTTTGAGTAGATATATTTCTCTATCAGGTAATAAAAAACAATGTAACTGGTAATAAAAGTAACCAGGAAGGTTACCATAACATCATACCACTTATGCTGAAAGTAGTAGTTTACTGCCGATAAGGTGATGGCAACAGCGGCAGCGTTAATTAAAATGAGAACGCGCAATTTCATAGCATAAAGTTACTATAAAACCGCGCGTTGCAATGTTATTATATCATTATTATTTAGCAGCCTCGGCCTCAAAGTTAATAGTGACGTCGTCGCTCATGGTCATACTGTTGCCGCCAATTTTAAAATCTTTACGGTTAATTTTAAAGCTGCCCTTAAATAAGTTAGCGGTAGATGTGGCAGCATAGGTAAAGGGAACATCCACCAGTTTAGTAATGCCTTTAATAGTAAGATTAAACTGGCCGATAAAGTTATTGCCGTTATTCTTTTTAAACGACACCGACGAGAGGCTCATTTTTGGATACTTTTCTACATCAAAGTAATCGGGCTTCTTTAAATGCTCATCGCGCATATCATTATCGGTATTTATGGTGTTCACATCGGCCGTAGCTTCAATTCTGCTTGTTGCCAGTTTAGCCGGGTCAAAGTTGATATTGCCCTGCACGCCGCCAATTACACCACCTGTTTTTATCCCAAGGTTTTTTAACTCGAAGGAGATCCTGGCTTTGGTGATGTTATTTTGCGCGAAAGCGCTTGTGCCAATAACCAATAATACTATAGCTGCTATAATTTTTTTCATGTTGCAATATGACGTTTTTTAGTCTTATGGGTTTAATGCTTATATAATTTACTTTATGTAATGGTTAAAACTCCACGTGTGCCCTGACCGACAGTACGTTTACCGGCCCGCGGTCTTTATTATAAGCCGGGTTAGCTATAAACTGGTAGTCAGGCGAGATCCATAACTTATGCTGATAGGCGTTTATTTTATAGTAAATCTCGGCAATTAGCTCGGGCGAGTAGTTTAGCCTGCCATCGCCGATGATAAAGCCATAGCCACCGGCAGCTAAATAGTCCTTGTGGTCATTAGAAATACCATTGCCTACAAATGCAAGGCCCAGTTCATCATCCTTGCGGTTCCATCGGTTGCCCTTTAAAACGGCGCCAAGGCTAATTGAGCGGTCTATTTCGGTAAAAGCCCATGTTTCGGTCTTGCCGTCATTATAGCTGGCTTTTGCAAATACGCCAAAGTCATCGCTCAGGTATTGGTCGGCATTAATACCAAAGCCATATTTATGACTCCCGTAAGCTTGTGTTGCATCAACATCAGGGGCGGCAGGGTTTTGGTTGATGGCATCGCGGTAAACACCCATTTTGCCATTATTGCGGAAACCCAATAACCTTAATGTGCCTTTATGCCCGTTTAAGGTGTAGCGCCTTTCATACTCTAACGTTTGGGTGTTGGCGTGGCTTACATGTTCATCCCAGGTTGCGCCATTGGCTGTGGTGGTGGTCATGGTGAAGGCAAAGCGCAGGTTCCAGTCAGGCTGACCTAAATCGGCAACGGCGCCAATCACATAGCCGCGGGTATTGGCGGGATAATCCCAGGCGGCGTTATCCATTAGGCTCCAGTTCATAAATTGCGAACGTGCATCGTGGCTAAACTCGTTACCATCAAAAAAATCGGCCATGCCAAATTTACCTACGGTAATTTTTAGGTAGCGTTTGCTGCGCATGCCGGCCAGCTGGTTTACATCATCTTCTATGTATTCTTTCTCGTCGCCAAAGTTAAAGTACTGGGTAAGGTAGAGGCGGGCCAGGTAAATCTTAGGCTCGGCGGCACCCACACGGAAAGTTTCACCGTTGGGGAAACCCGCAATGCCCAGTGTTTTGCTTAAACCCGATCCCCCGCTTAGCTCGGGATTCAAATAGGCTTCGGCCCCTTTCCATAAACGTGCGCCGCCAAAAAGGGTACTGGTTAATGAAGTTTGTGTTTCGGCGTTTGGTATTAAGCTATTTTGCCCGGTATATGGAGCGGTAATTGAAGGCTTATACTGCATAATAACCGTTTGTTGAAAGTGCAGGTTAAAGCGCTGGCTTTTTGTGGTGTCCTGCGCGGCAGAAAATTTAGCTGTGCTTAACAGTACGGCTAGTAAAAGTAAAAGCTTTTTCATGAAGATGAAACGTTGATTGGGGTATTTATTTATTGGACTTCTGTATAAAACTGCTGTAAAAAGCTTTCCATAAAATTATGGCGTTGCAGGGCCATTTGCTTACCTGTTTGGGTGTTCATTTTATCTTTAAGCAGCAGTAATTTTTCGTAGAAATGGTTAATAGTGGGGGCGGTTGTGTTTTTGTACTCCTCCTTACTCATGTTAAGGTTGGGTTTAATGTTAGGGTTGTAAATCTCCCTGTCCTTAAAGCCGCCATAAGTAAACGCCCGTGCAATGCCAATGGCGCCAATGGCATCCAGCCTGTCGGCATCCTGTACTACGGCTAATTCTTTTGAATGGAAAGTAGCTTTATCAAAGCTTGATTTGAACGACATATGCCTGATGATCTGCTGCACATGAGTTACAATTGCTTCGTCAACATGGATACTGTTTAAAAATTTACCGGCGGTGGCGGGGCCAATTTCTTCGTCGCCGTTATGGAATTTACTATCGGCAATATCGTGCAGCAAGGCGGCAAGTTCAACAGTAAGCAGATCGCAATCTTCTGTTTGGGCTATTTTTTTTGCGTTGGTCCAAACCCGGTTAATGTGCCACCAATCGTGCCCGCCTTCGGCATTTTTTAAGGTGTCCTGAACGAAATACACTGTTGTTGCGATAATATCCGGGTGACTCATATTTGCTGATTGGGATGCAAATATAACAGGATACTAAATTAATATTTAGTTTTTTCCCTATCAGGCTGCTTCTGCTTTTGATGTGTTTATCAGTTCCATCAGGTCGGTGTCTAATATCTCCGCGATCTGGAAAAGGCGCTCAACAGTAATTTTCGTGTAGCCTAACTCGATCTTGCTGTATGCATTTTGAGATATATTTAGTTTGGCTGCTAAATATTCTTGTGTGTAATTTAACGCTTCGCGTTTGTTGCGGATGTTTGTCGCAACTGCTTTTACCTTATAATTCGGCATTGTATATGGTGTTTAATTAGGATGTTAGCTTATAAACGAAATTGGTGTAGCAACGGATTTTTAATTTTAAGTTTTAACAAAATTTATTTAGTAATACAAGCCTGTATATCTGTGAATGCGTATTAAATAAGAAAAGCGGCCATTGGCCGCTTTCACTATTATATTCTTATACTGCTTTTAGTTAGTTTATATCATACTTAACCACCACTGTAGGCAGTAAAGTAGCCGAGTTAAGAGGGATTTGGTCGTTAGCTACAATAGGGCGGCGATTTTTGTAAAAATCAAACGCGGCTTTTTGTACGTCGGCAGCGGCAGTTGCCGGGTTGTTAAAATTAATAGAGAACGGGATAATAAAATCGTGGAATTTCTCTTTATTAGGGATGATCCATTTTTTGGTAGATTTTTTTAACGCGGCGATTGCAGGCAATGTTAACAGGTAATCATCGGCATAATAAATAACCAGTTTTTGGATGTTGCCGTTAGCATCAGCAGTAAATTTAATTACCGCTACGCCTGCTGCCTTTTTTGAAATTATCTCTGGGCTAACGGTTAAGCTATCTTTAAAAAATTTGTTCATTACAGGCGCACCACCTTGAAATGGAAATGCCAGGTCCTCTTGTGCATGTGCGTAAAACGATTTTAATACAAGTATTAATATGATCAGTTTTTTCATTCTGTTTCTTTTGGTTCGCGTTTACTGCCTTCGTAAAGTTCGTATTCAAACAAGCGGCAGTCTAACTTTCCGTTATAAAATTCAATTCTGCGGGCGGCCTTTAAGCCTATCTTTTTTGCAAGGTCGGGGTTGCCGGTAAAAACGTATCCCCGGTAGCCAAGGGCTTTCTTTTTCAGGAAATCGCCAATGCGTTTGTACGTGATCTCCAGTTTGGTGTGTACGCCTAAACGTTCACCATACTCGGGGTTAAACATAATAACGCCGCCGCCTTCGGGTACATCGGTATCTTCAAAATCACAAACGTAAAATTCTATTAAATGTTCTACACCGGCAGTGTTTGCGTTTTTGCGGGCAATATCAACGGCATCGTCAGAAATATCTGTAGCGATGATCTTAAAATCGACTGCTTTTTTGGCTTTATCCTTCAATTTACGGCGCTCAACAAAAAATGCCTGCTCATCATAACCCATAATGTGCATAAAGCCATAGTTCATGCGGAACAGACCCGGGTGTTTATCGGTAGCCAATAAAGCAGCTTCAATAGCCAGGGTGCCCGAACCACACATTGGGTTAATAAAGGTGCTCGCCCTGTCCCAGTTGGTAGCCATAATGGTTGATGTAGCCAGGGCCTCCAGCATGGGTGCCTTACCGGGTATTTTGCGGTAGCTGTGTTTGGCAAGCGTTTCGCCTGATGTATCCAGGTAAATATCGGCCTTATCGTCCTGCCAGTAAAGGCTTACAACGGTTTTATTAGCATCTGCGCCCGAGTTTGGGCGGATGCCTTTCTTATCTTTAATCCTGTCTACAATGGCATCTTTTACCTTCACGTTGGCAAACAGCGGGGTTAAAATGTGCTCGTTATTAACGTTTGAGGTTACCGAAAAATAGCCCGAAAAATCTATCAGTTCTTCCCATTCAATCTGCACAAGTTCGTCGTACAGTTGCTTTGGGTCGGCGGCGGTAAAGCTTTTTAACAGGTATAAAACCTGGCTGGCGCAACGCAGGTTAAGGTTTAGCGCAATGGTATCTGTTACGGTACCAACCAGCTCAACGCCGGTTTGCCAAACGCGTGTAGGTTTAAAGCCTAATGCTTCAACCTCTTGCTGCAGGTAAGGCGAAAGCCTTTTGTTGCAGGTGATAATGATCTTACTCTCAGTGTGGAAAACTTGCATAATTATTTTGCGAATTTATGAATTAAATACGCCGCTATTTAATTTCATACTATTAACTTTACATTTTAAATATTTTCTGATTTATGGAAGTTAAAGGTAAGGTATATGAAGTGTCGGCAACCCAACAGGTTACCGAGTCGTTAAAAAAGAGAGAATTGATACTTGAGTACGTCGAGAACCCACAATATCCCGAGTATTTAAAGTTCGAAGCTATACAAGATCGTTGTAATTTATTAGACAATGTTAAGGTAGGCGACGATGTAGAAGTATTTTTTAACCTTAAAGGCCGCCCGTGGACTGATAAGACAGGTAAAAAAACATACTTTAACTCGTTACAGCTTTGGAAAGTTAACGCTTTAAGCTCAGCCGGCTCAGCATCAGCCCCTGAATATGCAGCCCCTGCTGATATCAGCTCGGCACCAGATGATGACGATCTGCCGTTTTAATACAGTTGCACTTGCCGGTAGGCAGTTTGAATTTATAAAATATAAAAGCCCTTCTAAAAAATTTAGAAGGGCTTTTTGTTGCTTCTATCCCGGCTATTTTGTAGCTGGCTGTATCATTTCGCGGATGGTTGCCCAACCCGTAGGGCTATCTTTATAGCGGATATATACGATGGTTGCACGGCCTTCCACTAAAAAGGGTTCACCGCCGTTTTTGGGTGTGCCTTTAATGCCGAACAGGGTTTGCTCTATTGCTGTATCGCCATTTATAAGCAGGCTTTCCACATTATTTTTTACAAATTCCAGGTGGTAGGCACCAAGTGTTTTAAGCAGGTCGGCCTTAACTGCTTCACGGCCGGTTGAATAGGAGGTGTAACTAAGCGCCTTAATTACATCCGGGTGATGATAACTCATAATAGCTTCGATATCGCCCTTGGCAAAACCATCCCTGATGGCTTCGCTGGTTTGCTTCAGCATCTGCTGGTCCTTTTTTAAATCGGATTGGCTGAGGGCTCCCGATTCTGGCCCGGCATTTTTATTGGCCTTAGCCAGCACCAACGGTGGCAAGCCGAGTATAGCTATTAAGGCAACCGAGAATATAAACTCAAAGCCGGGTTTGATAAACTTTTTCATTTTGTGCTGATTTAAGTTATTTAGACTAGCAAATTTAGGAAACTGTTACAAATCAACATATTAAAACTGAAAAGGTAAATTGTTAAAAATTGTTAAAAGCAAGCGTTCTGATTTAATTTAAAATATTTTTGTGATTGCATGAAAAGAAGAAGCATAGGGCTTATCATTGGTTTAATGGGTTTTGCACTTTTGGGTGTGGTGATAATGCAATTGTATTTTTTGCGCCAATCGTACCAAATGCAGTCCGAGCTTTTTAACCGGTCGGTTAACGAGGCATTAAACAATGTGGTATCAAAAGTTACCAAGCAGGATGCGCTAAACTTTCTGAATGCAAAAACAGAAACCCAGCACTTAACGCTAAAACGTACCGAAACCCTTAATAGAAAGAGCGAGATAAGCATTAACGGCAGTAAAAGCATTATTGGCGACGCCCTGGTTTTAAAAAAGAAACAAAGCAAGCGCGAGCGTAAATTAGCCATGCTGCGCGATAGTTTAAAGCGCATGATCCTCCATAAAAAGATGGACGACGATATTGCCGGGTTGATGCAGCAGGGAACACTTAACCTGCGCATTCGGATAGAACAGTATACCGATGAATTTGGCGAAGTGCATGGCCGCTTTATCCCCGAGATAGTAAAAAGCGCACCGAGGCCTTTTAAACAAAAACTGCATAAGTACGATACATTACGTTATACGTATGTAGACCCCCAATTTGGCCCGCAGATCATATCTGTACCCAATCTTAACCCCGAGTGGCTTAGAGAGCAGGAACGCCTGCAAAAAGAAAGGCAGTTTAAGCAGGTGAAAAAAATGCTGGAGACAGATTCGTTAGAGAATGCCGCACCCAACACCAAAAAGGCTAACGTTATTGAGAACCTTGCCGAAGAATACCGCAAAAGCAATGAACCGCTGGATAAACGCCTGAATAATTTTTGGATAGACTCTTTATTGAGGTTTGAGCTGCACAACCGCGGCATATTTCTGCCGTTTAGTTACGAGGTAAGTACCGCCAACAGCGATTCGCTTATTTTTAGCAGTGCTATGGATACCAAGGGTAACAAGCCCGAGTTTATCCCTGCCAACACTTTTCAAAAAGCTATTTTTAGTAACGAGTTGATAAATGACCCGGGCAAGATCAAGATCTCGTTCCCGCAAAAAAGCTCGTTTATATTGGGTAACATGACCGCCACCATGAGCACCACTGCAGGTTTGCTTTTTGTGCTGATATTTTGCTTTGGCTATACCATCTTTTCGATACTGAGGCAAAAGAAAATTTCGGAAATGAAGATAGACTTCATTAACAACATGACACACGAGTTTAAAACTCCGGTATCAACCATCATGATAGCCAGCGAGGCTTTAAAAGATAATGAGATAGCGCAGGATAAAACCAGGGTTGCCCGCCTGGCCAATGTAATTTACGAGGAGAATGTGCGTTTGGGTAGCCACATAGAACGTGTGCTAAATATTGCCCGGATAGAACGTAACGACTTTAAGCTGGATAAAAAGCCGCTTGATGTAAATGAAATGATTACCATTGTGCTGGATAGCATGGCGCTTAAGATGCAAAAATGTAATGCTTACGTTACGCTAAACCTTGATGCCGAGCGCCCGGTAATTATTGCCGACGAACTGCACTTTAGCAACGTAATGTTCAACCTGATAGATAATGCTATAAAATACAGCCCGGAAGCGCCCGAAATAAGCATCAGCACGTTGAATAAGAACGGGCATGTTGTTATACGGGTTGCCGATAAAGGCATAGGCATGAACCGCGACCAGCAGGCCAAAATATTTGAACAGTTTTACCGTATACCAACCGGCAATCTGCACGATGTTAAGGGCTTTGGCCTTGGCTTAAGCTATGTTAATACCATTGTTAAACGCCTTGATGGTATCATCGGCGTAAGATCTGAAAAAGAAAAAGGCTCGGAGTTTGAATTGAAATTTCCTGTTGCATAACCACCTGTCATGAAAAAAATATTACTTGTTGAAGACGACCCGAACCTTGGCTTACTGCTGCAGGATTACCTTGCTTTAAAAGGCAAATTTGACGTGGTGCTATGTAAAGATGGTGAAGAGGGCCTGCGCGCTTTCACCAAACAAAACTTCGACCTGCTGATACTTGACGTGATGATGCCTAAAAAGGATGGTTTTACATTAGGTAAAGAGATTCGTAAAATAAATGCCGGCGTGCCTATCATCTTCGCTACGGCAAAGGCCATGATAGAAGATAAGACCCAGGCATTTAACCTCGGTGGCGATGATTATATTACCAAGCCCTTTCGCATCGAGGAGCTTTTATTACGCATAAACGCCTTGCTTAAGCGTGCTGATATTCAGGAGAAAAAGGGCGACGAAAACCCATCGCAGTTTAAACTGGGCAGTTACAACTTTGATTATACTTCGCAAATTATAACCCGAGATAACGTATTGCAAAAGCTATCTACCAAAGAGGCCGAACTGCTGCGTTTACTTTGTATCAAAAAAAACGAAGTGCTTACACGCGAAGAAGCTCTGCTTAACATCTGGCATGACGACAATTACTTTAACGGCCGCAGCATGGATGTTTTCCTGAGTAAAATCAGAAAATACCTAAAGGATGATCCATCGGTAGAGATCATTAACGTACATGGCAGGGGTTATAAGTTGCTGATCAACTAATCCTGCTTATGGCATGATCTGGTACGTTTTTGAACGAATTGTAACATTTACACTAATGTTTAGCTCGTTAAACAACAATTTAAAAGTGTATTTTATTAACCTGATGTTAAATTCTTTACGATAAATATAATATTTTTTTTCGTTTATGTAGCTGTTGCTGAGCTGTTTGTCTTAATGTTGTTGTTAAAAAAGGCCTTCTGACGCTTTAAATACCCTTTTTGTTTTGTTTTTTTTTGCAAGTGGCACACCTATTGCAAACCAACTAAAAACAACAATATCATGAAAAAATTTACTTTATTATTCGTTTTAGCCGCAGCGTTCACGTTTTCTGCATCAGCGCAGATCCAAAAAGGCAATGTAATGGTTGGTGGTAACTTTGCAAATATAAACTTAGGGTTAAACGACCCAAAGGTTTTTAGCTTAGACATTACCCCCAAAGCAGCCTGGTTTGTACAAGATAATGTAGCATTGGGTGGTTATGTAAATCTTGGTATCCAAACTGCAAAAGGTTCAAATACTACTACCAGCTATGGGGTAGGTGCATTAGGCCGCTACTACACTGGCCAAGATGTAGAAGTTTTACGCCACGGCCGTTTCTTTGGTGAGGCAACAGCAGGTTTAGGGGGTGTAAATGTTAGCAATGGCGGTGGTAATACCAACGGCCTTAACATAAGCGTTGGCCCTGGTTTTGCTTACTTTGTAACTCCTAACATAGGTTTAGAAACCTTACTTAAATACAATGGTTTAGCTGGTTTTGGTAGCCAGGGTTACCAAAGTAACTTAAACCTATCTTTCGGTTTGCAAATTTACCTTCCGGGCAAAAGCACTGCAAGAAAAGTACAGGGCGACGTAAGATAATTTCAAATTAATAAAACAGAAAGGGCGGTGATATATATTACCGCCCTTTCTGTTTTAAAGAGAAGGTTCATATGTTATTTTAAAGTGTAACAACTTTGTTAAATCGATACTTAAGAAAGTACAACACAATTAGATAAGTTTGCTCAAACTTAACTGATTCTCATTATGAAATTAAAATTACTCTACACATGTATGGCTATTACAGGTTTAGCAGGTACTGCATTTGCGCAGGAAACTGTTGACCAGGCAGCTGTTCAAAAAATTCGTGAAGAAGGCCTGAACCATTCAAAGGTAATGGAGACCGCTTTCTATTTAACAGATGTTTCGGGCCCGCGTTTGGCTAATTCGCCGGGTTTAAAACGTGCGCAGGATTGGGCTGTTAACCAGCTGAAAAACTGGGGTATGGTAAATTCTAAATTAGAGCCCTGGGGTAAATTTGGTAAGGGCTGGGAAGTTCAAAAGAACTACGCTGCTATTACCGTACCTTACTACCACGCTATCATTGCCATCCCTAAAGCATGGACACCGGGCACAAACGGCCCTATAAAAGGTGATGTTGTTTTGGTTAAGGCCGATACCACTACCGATCTTGATAAATACAAAGGCAAGCTTGCTGGTAAAATTGTAATATTTGATACGCAGGCTAAATTAGCATCTGGTACAAAGGCCGACCTATCCCGCTATACCGACGAAGAGCTTGATAAAATGGCAACCGCTACTATGGCACCTGCAGGTGGCCCGCGCCGCCAGTTTGATATGAATAGCCCGCAAATGGTTGCCCGCCGTAAAATGATAGCGATGCGTGGTGCCATCAGCAAATTTTTGTTAGATGAGAAAGTAGGCCTGATACTAGCACAGGGCCGTGGTAACTACGGTACTACTTTCACCACCAACGGTGCATCTTACGCCGATACTGCCAAAGCTGTTGCCCCTGAGTTAGAAACCAGCGGTGAAGATTACCTTCGCATTTTACGTTTGGTAAAGGCTGGTCAAAAAGTAACTATGGAAGCCGATATTAAAACCGAGTTTTTTACTGCCGATATGCAGGGCTACAACGTAGTTGCTGAAATACCGGGTACCGATAAAAAACTGAAAGACCAGGTTATTATGATAGGTGGTCACTTAGACTCATGGCATGGTGCAACCGGCGCTACAGATAATGCTGCCGGCAGCGCGGTAATGATGGAAGCTATGCGCATCCTGAAAGCCATTAACTTTAAACCAAAACGTACTATCCGTATTGCCCTTTGGAGCAGCGAGGAGCAGGGTTTGTTTGGCTCACGTGGTTATGTTGCCGCACACTTTGGCGACCCTAAAACCATGCAGTTAAAACCCGAGCAGGCTAAACTGGATGCTTATTATAACCTTGATAACGGTACCGGGAAAATTCGTGGTATATACTTACAGGGCGATAGCGCGGCAGGGCCGATATTTAAAGAATGGTTAGCTCCGTTTAAAGATCTTGGTGCTACTACAGTAACCGTTAGCAACACAGGCGGTACCGATCACCAGTCGTTTGACGCGGTTGGCCTTCCGGGTTTCCAGTTCATACAGGATGGTATGGATTACAACACCCGTACCCACCACAGCAACCAGGATACTTACGACCGCTTAAGCGAAGATGATTTGAAACAAGCCGCTACCATTGTAGCATCTTTTGTATACAATACATCAGAACGTAAGGATATGATCCCGCGTAAAGCATTGCCAACCCCTCCGCCGGCTGCACCAGCCAGGTAAGGTTAAACTTTAGCTTTGACATACTGGATAAAAGAAGAAGCCGCTTGAGTGATCAAGCGGCTTCTTCTTTTTTTTATAATGTTTAATGCTTTCTAATAGAGATATTATAAGGGATTTCTAAATCACCAAAGGTGGTTTTATCAAACAGTATTAAGGCATCGCCCTGATTATTAATAAGTGTATCGCCTTTGGATATGACTTTTATTTGCGAGAAAGGAATTTTATCGCCAAGTTCATTAATAACTGTTCCAATACCAAAAGCTTCACGGGGAGCAAGTTTGTAAATGTTTAACCCATCTGCGGTAGTCGAAAACTTTTCTTTTTCTGAATGAAAATTAAAGTTTTGTCTTAACTGCACATATAACGTGTCAACGGTGGTATTTGTGATGGTAATTGATGAAATGCGATCGCCCAAAAAACATCCTGTAATCAAAAAGGCACTTATGATTGTTGGAAAAATGATTATCTGTCTTTTCACAAGGGTGACTCGAAATTAAAGGAAAGCCGCTTAAGTGATGCGGCTTTCCTTTTTTATACCTTCTTTGCGTAGCAGAGAGGTGGTCGAGCGAAGCAATGACCGGGTGAGTCAACTACGACGCTATAATATGCGTATTATCTCTTTTAATGGCGTTTTTTTTAACCTGCTGCGCAATACCTGCGGCATCGTAGCCACATTCGGCCCAAAGTTCGGGTTGCTCGCCGTGTTCAACAACAAGGTCGGGGATGCCTAAACGGGTTACCTGGGCTTTGTAATTATTATCGGCCATAAATTCTAGTATAGCGGTACCCATACCACCTTCAATACAACCATCCTCAACAGTAACTATATGGTTGAATTTCTTAAATATCTCGTGTAATAAAGCTTCGTCTAAGGGTTTAACAAAACGAAGGTCGTAATGGGCGGGGTAATAACCTTCTGCATTAAGCGTAGCAGTTGCTTTAACAGCCTCGTTACCTATGGCGCCAAAGCTAATAATGGCAACTTCTTCGCCATCGCAAATTATCCGGCCTTTACCAACCGGGATAGCTTTTAACGGGCGCTGCCAGTCAACCATTACACCGTTGCCACGCGGGTAGCGTATCACAAACGGGCCCATATTGTCCAGTTGCGCGGTATACATCAGGTTGCGCAGTTCTTCCTCGTTCATCGGGGCAGAAACCGTCATATTAGGGATGCAGCGCATGTAGGCAATATCATAAGCGCCATGGTGTGTACCGCCATCGGCACCGGCAAAACCGGCACGGTCAAGGCAAAACACAACGTTTAATTTTTGCAGGGCAACATCATGTATCACCTGGTCATAAGCGCGCTGCATAAAGCTGGAGTAGATGTTACAAAAAGGTACCAGCCCCTGTGTAGCTAACCCAGCGCTGAATGTAACGGCGTGCTGCTCGGCAATACCTACGTCGAACGCGCGGTTCGGCATAGCTTTCATCATGAGGTTAAGCGAACAGCCCGACGGCATGGCCGGGGTAATACCCATAATTTTAGGGTTAGCCTCGGCAAGTTCTATAATAGTATGGCCAAACACATCCTGGTATTTAGGCGGCTGTGGCTTATCGTACTTTGTCTTCTTTATTTCGCCGGTTATTTTATCAAACAAGCCGGGGGCGTGCCATTTGGTCTGGTCCTTTTCTGCAAGGGCGTAACCTTTGCCTTTTACAGTAACGCAATGCAGCAGCTTAGGGCCGGGGATATCGCGCAGGTCTTGCAGTAATTTCACCAAATGTTTTACATCGTGGCCGTCAACCGGGCCAAAATAGCGGAATTTTAGCGCCTCAAAAAAGTTGCTGCGTTTAAGCAATGTGCCTTTTATGCTTTTTTCTATCTTTTTGGCAATCTTGAATGCATCCGGCCCCATTGATGATATTTTAGTAAGCACAGTGGCTATATCATCGCGGAAACGGTTATATGGTTTGGAGGTGGTAATATCGGTAAGGTATTCTTTTAGCGCGCCAACATTCGGGTCTATCGACATGTTATTGTCGTTCAGTATCACCAGGATGTTAGAGTTCTCGATACCGGCATGGTTAAGGGCTTCAAAAGCAAGGCCGGCTGTCATGGCGCCATCGCCAATAACGGCTACGTGCTGCCTGTCGGTTTCGCCTTTGTATTGTGAGGCTACGGCCATACCCAAAGCCGCGGATATAGAAGTAGATGAGTGGCCCACACCAAAGGTGTCGAACACGCTTTCACTACGTTTTGGGAATCCGCTAATGCCTTTATATACACGATTGGTATGAAAGCTCTCGCGGCGGCCTGTTAATATCTTGTGGCCGTATGCCTGGTGGCCTACGTCCCACACCAACTGGTCATAAGGGGTGTTTAATACGTACTGAAGCGCTACGGTAAGCTCTACAGTACCAAGGCTGGCGGCAAAATGGCCACCGTTAACAGATACTACATCAATAATGTATTGGCGTAGCTCGTTACACACCTGCTCCAGTTCGTCTTCTTTAAATTCCTTTAAATCAGATGGATAATTGATGCGTTTTAAAAATTCACCGGCGGGTACCTGCATGTATGATATTTCACTCTATAATAACTTACAAAGTAAGCTATTTAATTACTAATAATTGGAATATATTAAAGGTAATTATTGTTTTCATTTTTAAATTTATAACATTACTAATCGTAAATAGCTGTATTTTTGGCACATGACCGAAGATGGGTTCTCCATAAAGTTATCGCAGTTTGAAGGCCCCTTTGATCTTTTACTGTTTTTTATTGAGCGCGATGAGCTTGATATCCACGATATCCCCATCGCTAAAATTACCGACGATTTCCTGCATTACATTCACCAGATGACTGTGCTGAACATGGAGCTGGCCAGCGAATTTATTTTTGTTGCCGCTACACTCATGCGTATTAAAGCAAAAATGTTGCTGCCGCGATACAATACCGGCGAGGAAGAGAACGAGATGGACACCAAAGAGGGCCTGATCCGTAAATTGATAGAGTACAAGAAATTTAAGGTGCTGTGCGATGAGATAAGGCCTTTTGAGGATGAACGCTTTAAACAGGAGAAACGCGGAAATATTAAACTGGACCTGGAGCAGATAGAAAAAGTAGCTGTACCGGGAGAGGAACTATCAGAGCTAAACCTTTATAAGCTAATGATGGTATACAACCGCATGATGCGCCAGTACATGACCCGTACTGAAGAAGTGCACCACACCGTTGTGCAATACCCGTATACCATCGAGAAGCAAAAGGAAACCATTAACAACCTGCTGCGCATCAACAAAAAGATGGATTTTAAGAATATTGCCGGCAATAGCGAGAACAAGGTACACTTTGTGTATAATTTTTTAGCCGTGCTGGAGATGCTTCAGCAGGAAATGATAGATATAACAATAGGATTAGGATTTAATAATTTTTGGATAAGCCCCAGAGCTGAAAGCTAAAAGATTAAAGCTGAAAGCTTTTTGCTTTGGACTTTCAGCTTTTAGCTTCTATTAACTAACTTAGCGCCGTTTTACACACAACAATGAAAAGAGACAAATTAATATTCAAGCTGTTAGACGAAGAGCAGCAACGCCAGGAAGAAGGAATTGAGCTTATTGCATCAGAAAACTTTGTAAGCAAGCAGGTAATGGAAGCAGCAGGTTCTGTGGCTACCAACAAATACGCCGAAGGCTTACCGGGCAAGCGCTATTATGGCGGCTGCGAAGTAGTTGATGAAATTGAGACCATTGCTATTGAGCGCGCCAAACAATTGTTTAATGCCGAATGGGCAAACGTGCAGCCGCATAGCGGCGCGCAGGCAAACGCGGCAGTAATGCTTGCAGTGCTAAACCCCGGCGATAAAATATTAGGTTTCGATCTTTCTCATGGTGGGCACTTAACCCATGGTTCGCCTGTAAACTTTTCGGGGAAGCTTTACGAGCCGCATTTTTACGGTGTTGTAAAAGAAACCGGCCTAATTGATTACAAACAGCTTGAGAAAGTTGCGTTAGAACAAAAACCAAAACTGATCATTTGCGGTGCTTCGGCATACTCGCGCGATTGGGATTATGCCTTTATCCGCAAAGTAGCCGATAAAGTTGGCGCTTTAGTACTGGCAGATATTAGCCACCCGGCGGGTTTAATTGCCCGTGGTTTGTTAACAGATCCGCTTCCGCATGTGCATATTGTTACTACTACTACCCACAAAACATTGCGCGGCCCGCGTGGCGGCCTTATCCTTTTAGGTAAAGATTTTGAAAACCCATGGGGCTTAAAAACACCAAAAGGCGAGGTTAAAATGATGTCGGCCTTGTTAGATATGGCTGTATTCCCCGGCACACAGGGTGGCCCGTTAGAGCATATAATTGCTGCTAAGGCAATTGCATTTGGCGAGGCACTATCTGATAGCTACATGAAATACATTACCCAGGTTAAGCTAAACGGTGCCGCTATGGCAAAAGCTTTAGTTGCCAAAGGTTATGATATCATCTCCGGCGGTACCGATAACCATTTGATCCTGATTGACCTGCGTAATAAAAACATCACCGGTAAAGCTGCCGAGAACGCCCTTGTAAAGGCCGATATCACGGCTAATAAAAACATGGTGCCTTATGATGATAAATCGCCGTTTGTAACATCGGGTATCCGTGTGGGTACTGCTGCCATTACTACCCGCGGCCTCAAAGAGAAGCATATGGAAACCATTGTTGACCTGATCGATGCAGTTTTAATTGACCCGGAAAATGAAACTTCTATCAAGAAAATCCGTAAAAAGGTTCACAACCTAATGGAAGATTTTCCATTGTACAAGGATTAAGGTTCATAATAATAGATGGGGATAGCGCCGGAAAACTCTTTGGATATTGAAATTAAGCGTTTACAAGCGCTTAATTCATATGACGTACTTGATACGCTTCCGGAGAAAGAGTATGATGCTATAACCCGCCTGGCATCCTATATATGCCAGGCGCCCATTGCTTTAATTACCTTAATTGATAACCAAAAGCAATGGGTAAAATCAAAGATAGGGCTTGATATTACCGAAACGCCACGCAACAATGCGTTTTGTAATTATACCATACAGGGCGACCAGATTTTTGAGGTGCCCGATGTTTTACTGAACGAGGAGCTTAGAAGCAATCCTTATTTAGATAGTACAGGTGGCGTGCGTTTTTACGCCGGCACCCCGCTGATAGACCCCGAGGGGTATCGCCTTGGTTCGCTTTGCGTAATAGATATGATACCTCGCCAGCTTACCAACGAGCAGCGCGACGCCCTGCGTACCCTGGCCGATGAGGTTATGTCGCACCTTACACTGCGCAAGCAAAAAAAAGAACTCGAAAAAAGCCTTGAGCTGCATAAGGAGTTCTCAAACCTGTTCAACAGCTCGTCCGAGATCCATTTTATAGCCGGCGCCGATTCTAATATCGAGACCATCAACGATGCCATATTTACAATTTTAGGTTATACACCACAGCAAGCCATTGGCCGCAGCCTATGGGATTTTGTCGCGGGTAAAAACCGGGACCAGTTTGTGCCGGTGATTGAAAAAGCCCTACAATCGCAAAAGCCCTTTGAGTTGGAGACCAAAACCGTTACACGCAGCGGCGAGGTTAAGCACATGAGCTGGACAGCCGTTAACAAAGGCGGTAAATGGTTTGCCAGTGGCAGGGATACCACCTATCAGCAAAAACTTATCGAAGAAACAAAGCAGCTGTCATTAGTGGCAAGTAAAATACGTAACGGTGTTGTGATCAGTAACGCCGATGACGAAGTTGTTTGGATAAACGACGCCTTTGAAACCATAACAGGTTATGGCATGCAGGATGTGCAGGGCAAGTTTTTGGGCGAAGTTTTAAAAGGCCGCCCTAAAGATGCCGAGGCTGAAGCTAAGCTGATAGAAGCCCGTAAAAATAAGCAGCCTTACGAGGTTGAACTATCTATGATAACCAAGGCTGGCCGGTCCGTATGGATACTGGTAACCAATACTATAATTTATGCAGAGGATGGCACCTTTGAAAAGTACATCCGTATTATTACTAACATTACTGCCCGTAAACAAGCAGAACAGGATGTAGAGATACTGTCGTTCGCGGCCCGTAAATCGCCAAGTGGCATCATGATCAGGGATGCCAGGGGCGAGATCATATGGATGAATGAAGCCATGGAGCACATCATAGGTTATAACATTGATGAGCTAAAGGGCCAAACGGTAGGCACCATGCTTATCGGGCCAAAGACCAATATGGAAGTTTTTGAAGCGGCTGTACAAGCTGTTAAACAAAAGCAATCGTACGAGGTAGAAATTGAGATCTATAAGAAAGATGGTTCAACTGCCTGGGTGTTTATATCAAATAGTCCGCTGTTTAATGAAACAGGTTACCTTGAGCGCCAGATAGGTGTAATGGTTGATATAACCGAACGCAAAAAAGCGGAAGAAGAATTAACCATGCTATCGCTTGTGGCCAGTAAAACCACCAGCGGGGTTGTTATAAACGATAGTGCCGGTAAGGTAGAATGGGTAAACGATGCTTTTGAAAAAATTACCGGATATGCCCTTGATGATGTTAAGGACAAACATCTTGGCGATTCGTTAAAGGGTGAGCTAACGGATGTTAGCATCATTACCAAAGCTCGCGAACTATCAGAAAAGAAGCAATCTTTTGAGGTTGATCTTTTAATTTATCGTAAAGACGGCCAGCCGCTGTGGATCTCGGTTATCAACTCGGTTATTATGGGCGAGGATGGTAAAGTGAATAAATACATCGAAACCATTATAGATATTACGGCGAAAAAGAAAGCTGAGATGGAACTGATCTCTGCCAAAGAGGAAGCCCTGCAATTAAGCCGCGCCAAGGATATGTTTATTGGGGTGATGAGCCACGAGATCCGTACGCCGCTGAACGCGGTGATCGGCATGTCGCATATATTACTAAACGATAACCCGCTCGAATCTCAGAAGGAGAATATGAGTATTCTTAAGTTTTCTGCCGAAAACCTGATGACGCTTATAAATGATGTGCTGGATTTTACCAAAATAGAAACCGGTAACATTGAACTGGAGAAAGCCAATGTAAACATGCGCGATATGGTGCAGAGCATCATAGGCTCGATGAAATACAAAGCCGAAGAAAAAGGGATATATCTTACCCAAAGTATTGACGAAAATGTGCCCGATATAGTTTTGGGCGATAGGGCGCGCCTTGTTCAAATATTACTAAATTTGGTAAGTAATGCGGTTAAATTTACAAACAAGGGTGGTGCTAATATAGATTTGAAGTTAATTGAGCAGGCTAACGATACCGTGAGGATCCGTTTTAGCGTATCAGATACTGGGATTGGTGTTGCGAAGAATAAATTAAATACCATATTTGAATCGTTTAAGCAAGCCGAGGCCGATACAACCCGCAATTACGGTGGCACAGGTTTAGGCTTGGCTATTGCCAAACGTTTAATAGAACTGCACGACTCCCGTATAAATGTGGACAGTATACCGGGAGAGGGCTCAAATTTTTGGTTTACAATAACTTTTAATAAAATAGTAAATCATCAAACTAATACATCAAACAACGTGGGAACAGGATTAAACATAAATGTACTGGTGGTTGATGATAACCAGATAAACAGGTTATTAATTAATAAGGTACTGAAAAAATGGGGCGCTAACGCCGATTTTGCGGAAAACGGCCAGGAAGCCATTGATAAACTTGAACTGGATAAAAACTTTGATGTTGTTTTGATGGACATCCATATGCCGGTTATGGGCGGTTTAGAAGCTACGGGTGTTATCCGTACAAAACCGGAACCGTATTTTCAAAAATTACCGATTATAGCCCTAACGGCATCTATGCTGAGCAACGAAATGGGTGAAATAGAAACAGCAGGCATGAACGATTATATCCTGAAGCCATTCGACCCGACAACCTTGTTCGAAAAACTAAGCAGGTATCAGAAGCAATAGTTAGTGAATGGTGAGTGGTTGATTAGGTGAGTGGTTGCCTTTTGCAAATCTGCTTAATCTCGGTTCTACTCCGCATAGGCTATTGTAGCAATGCTCAATTTCAACCCCTGTACTTTTAATAATTCTATCCCGCAGGCTTCTAAAGTAGAGCCGGTAGTAACAATATCATCTACTAATAAAATGTGCTTGCCCGCTAACCTATCCGGATGGGCAATAGCAAAAACCTCCTGCATGTTCTGAAACCTTGCAAACCGCGATCTGTGGGTTTGGGTTTCGGTTGCCACCGTCCTGATCAGGTTATCAATCTCAACAACAGCGTTTAATTTATCAGCCAGTCCCTCGGCAAAGCAGGCGCTTTGGTTATAGCCGCGTGTTTTTAGCCGTTTTTTATGCAACGGTACAGGTATAATAAAATCAATAGTATTAAACACGGCGTTTTGTATTAATTGCTTACCCGCTATGTTACCCAGTTTATTACCAATGTGGTGCATGCCGTTATATTTAAACTCGTGTACCATGTTTTGCACTTTGCCGCCCTTGTTAAAATAGTAAAGCGCGTAGGCGGCTTCAATTTTTAGTTTGCCCCAAAACTGGCGTGCCACAATGTTGTCCGGCTGTTGATGAAAGTTGGTGAATGGCAGGTTGTAAAGGCAATCGGTACATAAAACGTCCTCGTTAGCCATTAAGCTGGCACGGCAGGCCGGGCATAACTGCGGGAATATCAGCGAAACAAAATCGGCCAGGTAGGTACGGATGGCTTGCATGGGTTTAAGGTAGGCAGAATTTTTTGGAAAGTACAATAGCTTGTATTGTAAAGTGGGTAAAGAAAGGGCCGGAAAAAGAAGCCCCCTCGTTGCGAAGCAATGAGGGGGCAGGGGGTGAATAATTCACCAATGTGTTTATAAAGCCTTACGCTTTGGCCACTTCCTTTTCATTCTCGTTTATAGCCAGCTGGCCACAAGCGGCGTCAATATCTTTACCGCGGCTGCGGCGCAGGTTAGTGTTTATGCCCTGGCTGCGCAGGTAATCGGCAAAGGCCTCAACCTTATCTTCCCCGGCGTTAATAAATGCCGCCATTGATATGGGGTTGTATTCAATAATATTAACCTTACAAGGCAGGTGCTTGCAAAAACGGGCAAGCTCCATAGCATCTTGTATGTTGTCGTTTACGCCGTCAAAAATAATATACTCGTAGGTTACGGCATTTTTTGTTTTGGCGTAGTAGTACTTAAGGGCATCGGCCAGTGCTTTAAGCGAGTTTTGCTCGTTTATGGGCATTATGGTGTTGCGCTTTTCGTCGTTAGCGGCGTGTAACGAAAGGGCCAGGTTAAACTTTACCTGGTCGTCGCCCAGTTTACGGATCATTTTGGCGATGCCGGCGGTTGATACTGTAACACGCTTTGGCGACATGTTCAAGCCATCCTCAGAAGTAATGCGCTCTATCGATTTCATCACATTGGCATAATTAAGCAGGGGCTCGCCCATGCCCATGTAAACAATGTTTGATAAAGGGATGCCGTAATTTTCGCGAGCCTGCTTATCTATCAACACCACCTGGTCGTAAATTTCATCTGGGTTTAGGTTACGTTTACGCTCCATATAACCCGTTGCACAAAATTTACAGGTAAGGCTGCAACCCACCTGAGATGATACACAGGCCGTCATCCGGTCGGTTGTTGGAATTAAAACACCTTCAATAAGGTGAGTATCGTGTAAAATAAAAGAATTTTTTATAGTTTTATCAGCACTTACTTGCGAAGTATGTATTTTAACATTGTTAATTACAAATTTTTCATCAAGTTTGGCACGAAGTTCTTTTGAAATATTGCTCATTGCATCAAAAGATATGCATGATTTTTCCCAAAGCCACTCATAAACCTGTTTAGCCCTAAAAGCCTTTTCATCCATGCTGATGAATTGCTGCTGTAAGGCTTCGAGGCTTAGGCTGCGAATATCTATTTTATCTTTTTTGCTGTTCACAATGCAAAAGTACTTAAATTTAAAAAATCTGTTCTTTTTTTAAAGTCATTCTTTTCTAACATTAAAAACAATAACTAAAAGTTAATTGTATTTATAAAAATGAATTGGTTTTAAAAAAAACATTGCTGATGCTAAGTTATATTTAATGAAAAGTTTTAAAGCCGATTACGTTTATACTGTTTTTGCCGATCCGATAAAGAATGGAATAGTTACTGTGGATGATAATGGAAAGATAGTTTCTGTTACCGATGATAGCGCCCCACCAACCTCAGACACCCCAATTGAACACCTTAGCGGCAGTATTGTGCCGGGGTTTATAAACACACATTGCCATACCGAGCTTTCGCACATGAAAGACCGCATTGCGGCAGGAGGCGGATTAATTGATTTTATAAAGGATATTTTATCTTTCAGGGCGGCGGACGAAGCCGAAGTAGTTGCCGCTGCCGAGGCTGCCGACCAGCAAATGTATGATAATGGCATCGTAGCAGTTGGCGATGTTTCTAACAACAGGCTTACAGCCCCTTTAAAAGCTAAAAGCAAGCTGTATTACCATACATTTATTGAGATACTGGGCTTTTTACCTGATAAGGCTGAAGAGCTTTTTGAAAAAGCGCTTGAAACGGCCGACGGATTTAAGCCGCAATCAACATCAATTACCGCGCATGCGCCGTACTCGGTTTCTAAAGAACTTTTTAAGCTGATAAAAAAACACAGCGACGCAGGCACAAACCTGTTAAGCATCCATAACCAGGAATGCGAAGACGAGAATAAGTTTTATCGCTACAAATTGGGTGGATTTATTGATCTGTATAAACATCTTGGGGTTGATATTGGCTATTTCCGCCCGCAGGCACGTAACTCGCTGCAATCTATTATTCCGCTTTTAACTAACAGGCAAAAGATATTGCTGGTGCATAATACCTGTACCAATCTTAAAGATATATACTTTATTAAACGGTTCGATCGTAAAATAAACTGGTGTTTTTGCCCCAATGCAAACCTGTATATCGAGAAACGCCTGCCTAAGATAGATCTTTTCGTAAACCAGGGTTTGAATATAACCTTGGGTACCGATAGCCTTGCATCAAACGATAAGCTTTGTATTTTAAGCGAGATGAAAACGCTGCAGCAAAACTTCCCGGGCTTAAGTATTGACACCCTGTTGGAGTGGGGAACCATAAACGGGGCCAGATTTTTAGGTATAGATGACGAGAAAGGTACTATTGAAGTTGGCAAAACCCCGGGGCTTAACCTGCTTACCGGTATGGACGGCTTTAAATTTACCCCCGATACCAAAGTTAAAAAATTGGTTTGATGTTACATTAGTTTAGGTTGATTGCAATGGATTAAGTTAATTTGCATCCAACAAAATAGTAGATGAGTGCGTTTAAGAAAAATCACTCGTAAATTATAGATCAACCATTCACCAACAAATGAAACATCTGGATATAACGGTAAAGGGCAAAGTGCAGGGCGTATCTTTTAGGGCAGGTGCCAAAGCCGTTGCCGACCAGCTTGGCGTACGCGGGTTTGTAAGTAACGAGTCTAACGGCGATGTATTTATTGCTGCCGAAGCCGACGATATAATGATGGAAATGTTTTTAGAGTGGTGCCATGAAGGTGCTGAGTACGCCATTGTAGACAGCGTTGAGGCGCATGAGGGCGAATTAAAAAACTATCGTAATTTTGAGATAGTTAAAAAGCGTTTATAAATCATTTATCCTTTCCTAATTGTCAACAGCTAAAAAATTTGCCGGGCAAACCGCAATATACGGGCTAAGCACTATTGCCGGCCGGGTGCTTAATTTTTTCCTTACACCTATTTATACACGCACTTACCCGGCTAAGATATATGGCGTGTTTGGTAACCTGTATGCTTATGCATCCATGCTTAACGCCCTATTGGCATTTGGTATGGAAACTACCTTTTTCAGGTATCTTAACAAACGGGCCGACGATAAGCAATTAGTTTACAATAATTCATTTGGCGCTATACTTATTGTTTCTACCATATTTTTCCTTTGTACCTTCCCGTTGGCCAGTGTCATTACTTCGTGGATAAGGATAGGGGATGCAACGCCACTGCCCGATTATATCCTGTATGTTAAATTTTTTATCGGCACTCTTATATTGGATGCTTTATGCGTTATCCCATTTGCCAAGTTGCGTGCCGATGGCCGCCCGGGGCGTTATGGTGTGCTTAAGTTTATTAACATCATCATTTTTGTAGGCCTGAATCTTACCTTTATATATGCGGTGCCTTTTATAATTAACCACGGCTTGCCCGGCGGCGAATGGATGAGTACCTGGTTTAGGAAAACGTGGGTTGGATATGTGTTCCTTTCTAATTTAATAGCCAGCGCGTCAACCTTTGTAATGCTGCTGCCCGAGTTTATGAAACTTCGGCCTAAGTTTAGTAAAGCGCTGTTTGCCGAAATGTTAATGTATAGCTGGCCTGTATTGGTAGCCAATTTTTCGTACCTGGTTAATGAAAATTTAGATAAGATATTGCTTGGTAACTTGCTGCCCGAAAAGGTAAGCGCCCAGCAAGTGGGTATATATACTGCTTGTGCCAAAATATCTATCTTCCTGAGCATTTTTGTGAATGCCTTCAGACTTGGGGCTGAACCTTTCTTTTTTAGCCATGCTAAAAATAAGAATGCCACGCAAACCTATGCCCGCATCATGAATTATTTTGTAATTGCGGTATGCTTAATATTTGTAGCCCTGGTAGCCAATATAGAACTGTTAAAGTTTTTCATAAAAGGTAAGGACGTAGCCCAAACTCAAATTTACTGGTCGGGAATAGGGGTGATACCTGTATTGCTGTTTGGTTATGTGAGCCTGGGCATTTACATGAATTTATCGGTATGGTATAAACTTACTGACCAAACCAAATACGGCTTGTATATATCTGGCATCGGCGCATTGGTAACTATAACCCTCAATGTGCTGTTTATTCCGTCATACGGTTATATTGCATCGGCATGGATCTCGTTGGCAGCATATGCCAGCATGATGGTAATGTCATACCTATGGGGGCAGAAGCATTACCCTATCCCTTACGATCTTAAGAAGAACTTGGCTTACATCATAATATCTCTTGTACTGGTTTACATATCATTCAGTGTATTTAAACGCAATATATTTATAGGGAATGGGTTGCTTATTTTGTTCGGTTTGGGCGCATTGTTTAACGAGCGCAACGAACTAAAAGCTATATTTAACAAGTAAAGCAAGGGGGCACAATATTTATATGAAAGCAGCGGCAGCCATCATATTACTTACAGGAGTTACTTTAGCTGGTGTTGCTCAAAACAAGCCGGCTAAGCAAAATAATGCCATAATTATAGCCGCCCGCCCGATGACCAATGCCGATAGTGGTATGGTGAAACAACTGTTCTTTTCGGCCCTTCGCGAAAAAACGGTTAATAACCCTAAACTGGCTGCCGAGCTTTTTACCCGCATCCTGCAGATAGACCCCGCTAACGATGCTACGATGTTTGAGCTTGCCAACCTGGAGAAGGCCCAAAATAACCTGCCTGTCCAGCAAAACCTTTTAGAACGTGCCGTTACGGTTAACCCCAATAACGAGTGGTATTGGATAGCGCTTGCCGGCGCCTACGAAAAGAATAACGATATTAATAAACTGGAGAATGTTTTTAACGAACTGATCCGTCTAAATCCAGATAAGTCTGACTACTACTATGATAAGGCTAACGCCATGTTCCAGCAAAAGCGGTATGACGAAGCTTTGAAGCTTTATGATAAGATCGAAGAACTAGACGGGCCGGGTGAAGAATTACTAATTAACAGGCAAAAGGTATACCTAAGGAAGGGCGATGTTAAAAAAGCTGCATCGGCATTAGATGAATTAATTGCCGCCAACCCTAACCAGGTAAAATATTACCTGATGCAGGCCGAACTCTATAATTCTAACAATTTAAATGATAAGGCGCTGGCCACCCTGCAAAAAGCAAAAGCTATCGACCCTAGTAATGGCGTGATCCATTTGGCTTTGGCGGATATTTACCGCGAGCAAAATAAACCCGAGGCCAGTTATGATGAGTTGGAACTGGCTTTTGCCATTCCCGATCTGGACATCGACCAAAAGATACGCATCATATTAGGCTATGTGCCCAAATTTCCGGAGCCAAACGCAAGGGCAAGCGCTTTAGAACTGAGCCGTATTTTAACAATAGCGCACCCCACCAACAGTAAGGCCTATGCCATGTATGGCGACATGCTATTGCAGAGCGAGAAAATAGCCGAAGCCAAAACCGCTTATAAAAAAGCGGTTAGTTTAGATAACCAGGCCTATAATGTGCAGGAGCAACTGGTACGGATAGACCTTGGAGAGAACGACCTTGATGCCGCTACAAAAGATGGTGAAAACGCCCTGTCATTATTTCCCAACCAATCGTGGATGAATTATATGGTAGGGGTGGCATGGCAGCAAAAGCGCGATTATAACAAGGCCATAAGCTACCTTAAAAACACCGTGTCGTTAGAAACGCAGGATAAAGAACTGCTTAGCCAGGCTTACTCTGCACTTGGCGATTGTTACCACTCTTTAAATGATAATAAAGCGTCAGACAGCGCGTACGAAAAAGCCATAGCCATAAACCCCGATAATGCGTTTACGCTGAACAATTACGCCTACTATTTGTCGTTAAGGAATGAGCGTTTAGAAAGCGCTGCGCAAATGTCTAAACATAGTAACGATTTGCAGCCCAACACGGCATCGTTTGAAGATACTTACGCGTGGATATTATTTAAGCAGAAAAAATACGCGGAAGCTAAACTTTGGATAGAAAAATCGCTCATACATGATAAAGGCGATAGCGCCGTTAAAACAGAACATTATGGCGATATCCTGTTTTTGCTGGGTGATACCAATGCCGCAGTGCAAAATTGGGCAAAGGCAAAAATGCAGGGAGCAAAATCGCCGGTATTAGACCGTAAGATAAATGAGAAGAAATATTTTGAATAAAATAGCCGTTGTTTTTTGCCTGGTAGCGCTTGTTGCCTGTAAATCAAAAAAACTGGTTGTTGTTAACCGCCCTACCTCCGCGGTAGATTCTGCCGCCCTTAATAAAGAAAATAGTATAAAGGCAAGGCTGGCTGCCATCCGTTCAAAGCAGGTGTCGTTCAATACCTTCTCCGGCAAGGCAAAAACCAAATTGGATATAAACGGCAACAGCAATGATGTTACGCTAAACATCCGCGTAGCACGTGACCAGAAGATCTGGATCTCGGTAACCGCTATAATAGGTATAGAAGTTGCACGGGCGCAAATAACACCCGATAGTATTATAGTGGTTAACCGCTTGCAGAGTGTTTATCTTAAAAAGCCGTTTAGCTATGTTTATACTTATGCCAGCAGGCAAATCAATTTCAAAACAATACAATCGCTGCTGGTTGGTAATGCCATGCCCGAGTTATTAAACCCTGCTGCAGATTTTCAAACTGAGGGCAGTAACACGGTGCTTAGCGGCACCCTGGAAGACCTGCTTTATAAACTGTTACTTGGCCCGGATATGAAGGTTACGCAAACCAATTTAAATAATAAGTTTGGCGGGCCATCGTTACAGGTGGTAAATAGCGTATTTATACAGGCCGATAACAGGGTAATACCTTCGCAGATAGATATTTCATCCGCCGCGGGCGATAAAAAAATAAAGGTGAACCTGCGTTATACACAGGCCGAATTTGACAAGGTGCTTGAATATCCTTTTAGTATCCCAAAAAGTTACGAACCTGCTAATTAAATTATATTTTTGGTGAATGAAATTTTTTAGAGCCGCATTATTTTTTGTTTTGATGCTTGCAGCCTCGGGCGTTTTTGCACAAAGCAGTGCCGAGCTAAAACGCAGGCGCGATAAATTGACCGATGAGCTTGAGCAACTAAACCGCGAGTTCGACGAAACAAAAAAAAATAAGAAGGTATCTTTAAAACAGTTAAACATACTTAAAGCGCAAATAAACCTGCGCGAAGAAAAGATAACCAATATTAACTCCGAGGTAAGAAATTTAGATAACCAAATCTCTGAGAGCAATAATACCGTACGTAGTTTACAAGGCCAGTTAGACCAGTTAAAAAAAGAATATGCAGGCATGGTGCTTTTTGCCTACCGCAACCAAAGCGCCTACAATAAGCTGATGTTTATTTTTGCCGCAAAAGACTTTAACCAAGCCTACAGGCGTTTAAAATATTTACAGCAGTTTGGTACCTACCGCGAGCGGCAGGCTGGTTACATACAGGGTACCCAAAAGGACCTACATGTAAAAATTGTAGAACTGGATAAGGATAAGAAAGAAAAAAATAACCTGCTGCAAAGCCAGGAGAAGGAGAAAGAAGAGCTGGGTAAGGCCAAAAATAACCAGGTTAAAGTTATTACCGACCTGAGCAAGCACCAGGGCGAGTTGAAACAGCAACAGCGCGATGTGCAAAGAAGGATGGCTCGTAATAAACAAGAGATTTTAAACGCCATTAGGCGCGAGGTGGAAGAAGCAAGGCGCAGAGCCGAAGCAGAAGCTAGGGAAGCTGCCAGGATAGCGGCAGCAAAAGCAAAAGCAGAAAACCGTGAGGTGGCACCGCCAGTTAAAAAGCCGATAACCAAAGCCTCAACAAATAGTGAGGCCTTGAATTCTACACCGGAAGCGGCTAAATTGAGTAACGACTTTTTAGGCAACAGGGGCCGCCTGCCATGGCCGGTTGCCGCAGGGCAGTTAGTGCATGGTTTTGGTACTTATACTGATGATGGGATCCGTAACGAAAGTAACGGTTACGAGATCCGGACGAACACGGGGGCAGCTGTAAGGGCGGTATTTGAAGGGGAAGTGGTTACCATAATGGATATAAGCGGCACGTATTTGGTGGTAATAAAACATGGCGAGTACTTTACAGCTTACCAAAACTTACGTACAGTTAATGTAAGCAGAGGCCAGAAAGTAAGCACCAAGCAAAATATTGGAACAGTAGCGCTTGATCCTTCGACTGGTGACGCTACTACCATATTTACTTTGTCAAAGGGTAAGATATTTAACGACCCCCGGCAGTGGCTTGCTCCTAATTGATTTTTAATCTCGTGCAATACGTAATTGTGTATATTTGTAATCTTAAATTAATGTGATGCTAAGTACAGTCTTATTATTTTTAAATATAGGTAGCGGGGAAATGGTGGTGATCGTTTTTGCTGCGTTATTACTTTTTGGCGGCAAAAAACTGCCTGAAATTGCACGTGGCCTGGGTAAAGGTATCCGCGATTTTAAGGATGCATCTGAGGATGTTAAACGCGAGATAAATAACCAGATAAACAACTACGAAGAAAAGAAAACCGAAAAAGCCGCTGAAATTGAAGCAGCTGTTGAGGAAGTGAAAACTGAAGAAGAGCAAGCGAAAGATGAAGAAGTGCCTGAGTATGGTTACGAGCCTGTTGCAGGTACTATACCTGCTTTTAGTGGGCACGGTGCGCCTTCAAGTGTAGTACATGCAGATGATGCTGCAACAACACAAGAAATTGCCGAAGATGCTACATTTGAGCACGATGCCCCGGCTAAGCCCGAAGAAGAAACGGGACACACAACTATCAATTTAACTAAAATTGAAGAGGAGCCGGTTAAAAAGATAGCTGAAGAAGAACATAAATAACAACAAAAAATATTAACATTACATAAAACTTAAAAATCATGGGTGGATTAGGCGCACCAGAGATCATTTTGATCATCGTTGCAATATTAATTATGTTCGGAGGGAAAAAAATTCCTGAACTAATGAAAGGTTTAGGCCGTGGCGTTAAAGAATTTAAAGACGCGCAGAATGGCGAAACCACTGCAAACACAACTACAACAACAGAAGATAAGCCAAAAGTTTAACTTTCTGTGGAATTAAGGATACTACCCGAGCAATTATCCTGTTAATTCTTTACTTCGATAAATTCGGGTTCAGACAAACTTATCTGTTGAAATTTCTATGCTTCAACGGATAAGTTTTTTATTTTAGGCCCATGGCTAAAAACTATACCGCTTATACCCAAATTAAGAGCGGGTTGCAAAGTGGGGAGATCACAGCTGAAAGCCTGGTAAAAGGTTACCTTCAGCAAATACAGCAAAACGCACATCTTAACGTTTTTAACGAGGTTTTTGATACCGAAGCGCTTGCTGCCGCGAAAGAAGTTGATGCGAAAATTGCTAACGGTACCGCCGGTAAACTGGCCGGAATGGTTATAGCTATTAAGGATAATATTTGCTACAAAGGGCATAAAGTAACCGCCTCATCTAAAATTTTAGAGAATTTTACTTCCATATATTCATCAACCGTGGTAGAGCGGCTGCTGGCACAGGATGCTATTATTATAGGCCGTGCCAATTGCGATGAATTTGCTATGGGTGCCGCTAACGAAAACTCGTTTTTTGGCCCGGTAAAGAACTATGCCGACGTAACCCGTGTATCAGGTGGCTCATCTGGCGGCTCTGCTGTGGCTGTACAGGCCGGTATGTGCCATGCCGCCATTGGTACAGATACAGGCGGCTCGGTTAGGCAACCCGCTGCATTTTGTGGCGTAATAGGCCTTAAACCAACATATGGCCGCATTTCGCGCCATGGTATTATTAGCTACGCCTCATCATTTGACCAGGTTGGCCCAATCACACAATCGGTTGCAGATGCAGCGCTGTTATTAGAAGTTTTGGCAGGTGCCGATGAATTTGACGGTACGCTATCTCAACAGCCCGTACCAGAGTTTAACAATCTACAAAAAGAGACCGGTAAAAAGAAGATCGCCTACATGCAGGAGGCCTTATCGAGCCCTGGTGTGGATGCCGATGTTAAAGCCACACTTACAGCATATATTGATAAACTACGTGCCGATGGGCATACGGTTAAACCCATCTCGTTTGAACTGTTAGATTACCTGGTGCCAACCTATTATATACTGGCTATGGCCGAAGCCTCTTCAAACCTTGCCCGGTACGATGGTGTGCACTATGGCTACCGCAGCCCCAATGCCACCGAACTCGAATCGACTTACAAACTTAGCCGGTCCGAAGGGTTTGGTAAAGAGGTAAAACGCCGTATCATGCTGGGTACATTCGTGCTAAGCGCCGGGTACTATGATGCTTATTATGCTAAGGCACAAAAAGTACGCAGGCTGATACAGGATAAAACAAACGAGATCCTCAAAGACTTTGATTTTATATTAACCCCAACCGCTCCCGAGCCTGCGTTCGCTATTGGTGTGAAGGAAAAAGACCCGGTGGTTACCTATCTGCACGATATTTTTACGGTGCAGGCCTCCCTTTCGGGTATGCCCGCAATATCGCTCCCGGCAGGCAATAACAGAAAAGGTTTGCCGTTAGGTTTACAATTATTAACCAAAAGCTTTGGTGAGCAGGAATTGTTAAATTTCTCGGAATATTTCCTGCAACTATAGAGATTTTATATATTAGTAAATAATTGCAGGCCATTGCCCGCCAATGGCTCCCTAAGATATGAAGAGACTGTTCACTTTTATTATTTGTGCATTATTCTTACAAATAGTTAAAGCAGATACCAACGCTGAGTTTGCCGTAGCGGCAGAGATGGTTCAGCAGGATACCAATATATTGCTACCGGCAATACAAGCGCCGGTATCTATCTACCAAAACAATATTATAAAACGCCGGCTTGATACCATCAAAAAGGAAGTGCCTTTAGATTACAATGGCTATGTGCAGGCTTATATAGACAACTACGTTCGGCGTAAGGATGAGATGGGCCGTATGATAGGCCTATCCAAATACTACTTCCCCATTTACGAGAAGGCTTTTATGGAAGCTGGGATACCCGACGAGATCAAATACCTGTCTATAGTAGAATCTGCGCTTAACCCTAATGCTATTTCGAGGGTAGGTGCGGCTGGTCCCTGGCAGTTTATGTCAGAAACGGCCAAGATCTATGGCTTGGCCATGACAGATTATGTTGATGACCGCCGCGACCCTGTACGCGCCAGCAATGCCGCTGCCGAATACCTGAAAGATGCTTACCAGCAATTTGGCGACTGGCTTTTGGCCATCGCGTCTTATAATTGCGGCAAAAGCAATGTAGAGCATGCGCTGGAGAAGACCGGCACGCATGATTATTGGTCGATAAGGGAGCTATTGCCTGCCGAAACCCGGGGCTATGTACCGGCATTCATCGCCATAAATTATGTAATGAAGTACCACAAGTACCATTACATTGTGCCGCAAACAAGCGATCTGGCCATTGTTACCGATACCATAATGGTAAACAAATTTGTGTCCTTAAACCGCGTAGCCCAGGCCCTGGGGATGACCCTCAAAGATATTTGTACGCTTAACCCATCGTACCGCCAGCAACTTGTTAATGGTACAGCGGCCGTACCGCGCAAAATTGTGATACCTGTGGTTAACCAGGAAAGGCAATCTATTTTACGTGACGCCATTGCCGATCTGTCGGCGCCTATCCGTACGCCAAAGCCTATACAATATGTTGCTATCACTACGCCTGTGCAGTTACCTAATGCAACCCCGTCTGCTGCGGCAAGTGGTGTTGCATCCGCCGTCCACATAACCAAAAAGGGAGATACCCTTGCCATTATAGCAGCCAGGTACAATGTTAAAATTGGCGATCTGCTGCAATGGAATAAAAATTTAGGTACCAATACAACGTTGCCATTATTGCCGGGCTTACCCGTTAATATAGGCAGGGGATAAATAGAATTTTAATGAAGCCCGGTTTTGATGCATTTCGAGGCCGGGCTTTTTTTATTAGATAGTTCAGGAAAAGTAATCGTAATTTTACGCGCTTGAATTTTTGAGACCATGAATAAACCAAATCGTAAACAGGACGCCTTAAACTACCACTCAAAAGGCCGCCCCGGTAAAATACAGGTAGTACCCACAAAACCTACCAATTCTCAGCGCGACTTAACATTAGCATACTCACCGGGTGTTGCAGAGCCATGCCTGCGCATAGCCGATAACGTAGAGGATGTATATAAATATACTGCAAAAGGTAATCTGGTGGCTGTTATAAGTAATGGTACAGCAGTGCTTGGCCTTGGCAATATCGGCCCCGAAGCCAGTAAACCGGTAATGGAGGGTAAAGGCCTTCTGTTTAAGATATATGCCGATATTGATGTGTTCGATTTAGAGATAAACGCCAAAACGGTTGACGAATTTGTAAACATAGTAAAGGCTTTAGAACCAACCTTTGGCGGTGTAAACCTCGAGGATATATCGGCCCCAACCTGTTTCGAGATAGAGCGCAGGTTAAAGGCCGAAATGAAGATCCCGGTGATGCATGACGACCAGCACGGTACGGCCATCATATCCGGCGCGGCATTAATGAATGCCTGCGAGATACAGGGTAAAAAGCTTGATAAGATAAAATTGGTAGTGAACGGTGCCGGTGCGGCAGCGGTATCATGTACCAAAATGTACTTATCCCTTGGGGTGAAAAAAGAAAACCTGGTGATGTTTGACATCAACGGATTGTTAACCCCCGAACGTACCGATTTGGACGAAATGCGCCTGCAATTCGCCACAAACCGTAAGGATATAACCACCCTTGCCGATGCTATGAAAAACGCTGATGTTTTTGTTGGCCTTTCTGCCGGTAATGTAGTTACCCCGGCTATGCTGGTAAGCATGGCTAAAAACCCCATCGTTTTCGCGATGGCCAACCCCGAGCCCGAAATAAGTTACGACCTGGCAATTGCCGCCCGTAAAGATATTATTATGGCAACCGGCCGGTCCGATTTCCCTAACCAGGTAAACAACGTATTGGGCTTCCCATACATCTTCCGTGGTGCGTTGGATGTTAGGGCCACTGCCATTAACGAAGAAATGAAGATCGCGGCGGTTAAAGCAATTGCCGAAATGGCTAAAAAGCCGGTACCCGAGGCTGTTAATTTAGCGTATAATATCACCAACCTGAAGTTTGGGCGCGATTACATCATCCCCAAACCAATGGACCAGCGTTTAATTACCGAGGTGTCGTCGGCGGTTGCGAGGGCAGCTATCGAATCGGGCGTAGCACGCAAAACCATTACCGATTGGGATGCCTACCATGAAGAACTATTATCGCGCCTGGGCACAAACAACAAATTGCTGCGCGATTTAACCAATAAAGCCAAGCAAGCGCCAAAACGCGTAGTATTTGCCGAGGCTGATACTTATAAAATATTACGTGCAGCCCAAATTGTAAAAGACGAAGGTATTGCCACTCCAATACTTTTAGGTAACGCCGAACGTATCCGAGAGATCATGCGCGAAAATGAGCTTGACCTTGACGATGTACAGATCATCGACCCTAAAGTGGAAAACGAACGCTCACTGGAGTTTGCCCAGTTCCTGTTCAAAAAGCGCCAGCGCAAGGGGGTTACTTTGTTTGAAGCTAAAAAGCTGATGGTAGATCGTAACTACTTTGGCGCGTGTATGGTACACTTTGGCGAGGCCGATGCCCTGATATCCGGCTTAACTAAAGATTATGCTACTACCATTAAACCGGCCCTGCAAATTATTGGTACCGAAGCAAGCGTAAACCGTGTTGCAGGTATGTACCTGATGATCACAGAAAAAGGGCCTGTATTTTTTGGTGACACAACCGTAAATATCAACCCAACCGCGCAGGAACTGGTAGATATTACCGTGTTGATGGACCGCTCTATCAAACAACTAAATATCAAACCACGCATAGCGGTATTATCATATTCAAACTTTGGCTCTAACGAGGGCGAGATACCTGAGAAAACAAGGGAAACAGTACGCATCCTGCATGAAAGGTATCCGGACATTGTTGTTGATGGTGAAATGCAGGCCAACTTCGCCCTTAATTCCGAACTACTTGCCGATAACTTTAATTTCTCGGTATTAAACGGCAAGCCGGCAAATACATTAATATTCCCGGGCCTGGCGTCGGGTAACATCGCTTACAAACTGTTACAGGAAATTGGCGGTGCCGAAGCGGTAGGCCCTATATTGCTGGGTATGAAAAAGCCGGTGCACGTATTGCAGTTAGGTAGCTCGGTTCGCGAAATTGTGAACATGGTTACCATTGCCGTAATTGATGCCCAGGTAAAATGTGCCGAAGCCAAACCATCAAAAGCTAAAAAATAACAACCCATGTACGATTATATTGATGGTAAATTAGTTTTTAAAGGCGGTGCGCACGTAGTAATTGATGCAGCAGGAGTGGGCTACCACATCAATATATCTTTAAATACTTATGGCCAGCTGCCCGAAGGCGAGCGCTGTAAGCTTTACATATGGATGCATGTAAAAGAAGACGCGCATACATTATACGGTTTTGCTACCGAGGGCGAGCGCAGGCTGTTTATGCACCTCATCTCTATTTCTGGCATTGGGCCAAACACCGGGCGCATGATGTTATCGTCTATTACCCCGGCAGAGATACAGGCCGCGATTGTGCAGGGTAATGTGGCGGCTATCCAAAGGATAAAAGGCATCGGTCCAAAATCGGCCCAGCGCGTTATTTTGGAACTACAGGACAAACTGAAAAAGGAAGGACCGGATACTTTAACTATGATGCCAGGGTTAAAAACGGCAAAAGATGAAGCTCTTTCTGCCCTTGTAATGCTTGGATTTGTTCGTAATGTTGCAGAAAAAGTTTTAGACCAGGAAATAAGTAAAAATACAGGCGTATTAACTGTAGAACAACTCATTAAATCCGCACTAAAAAGCTTATAATTACCTTGCAATAAAATATACCACTTGATTAAAAATTTTACCCTCAAACTTTTTGTAGTTATACTATTTGTATCTGCTTTAAGTGGGATGGGGAAGGCGTTTGCCCAGCAAACGCCAATATCAAGGCCGGTGACCCCGCAAAACCAGGGCAACCAGCAAGGTTCGCAAATCCCCGGTCAAAATATCCCCGGGCAGCAGCAGCAACAGCAGATCCCGGCGCAGCAACAAACTACAAGCCCACAGCAGCGCCAGCCGGGGCAACAAACACAAAAAAGCACCGCAACAACAAGCCCTGCTTTAAGGGTAGATACCGGCATAAAAACCGGCCCTATAAACCTTGCCGAACCGCATAGTAAGAGGGAACGCTCGGGTATATTTTTTACCGACCCTGCTGGCCTGGTGCGTACCGTAGAATATGATGCAGCAACCAACAGGTACATTTTATATGAACGGGTGGGTAACCTGCTTTACCGCGCGCCACAGTATTTAACTTTTGGCGAATACTTGCTGCTGCAGCAGCGTGGCATAAAACGCGAGTACTTTAAACAGTTATCAGATAATTATAACGTCGAATCTGAAAAACCGGGCTTCATTCCGCAAATGAAGATCAGGAGCAAAACTTTTGAACAGATCTTTGGCAGCTCAAACATCAACATCCGCCCGCAAGGGTCGGCAGAGGTGATACTGGCGGGGCAGGTTAATAAGAACGAGAACCCGTTGTTTAATACGCGCCAGCGTAACCAGTTTAACTTTAATTTCGACCAGCGTATACAGCTGAATGTAACAGGAGAGATTGGCGATAAGCTAAAGATCACCACCAATTATAATACCGAAGCGCAATTCCAGTTTGAGAACCAGATAAAGCTGGACTATACCGGCCACCCCGACGAGATCATCCAAAAGATAGAAGCTGGTACGGTAAGCATGCCTTTAAATACCACTTTAATATCGGGCAGCCAGGCGTTATTTGGGGTTAAAACTAAACTGAAATTTGGTAAGCTTGATGTAACCAGTATCTTCTCGCAACAGCGCTCGCAATCAAAAAACATTACTATAAGCAACGGTACCCAGCAACAAAATATAAATATTACGGCTGCGGATTACGAGAGTAACAAGCACTTCTTTCTATCGCAATACTTTCGTAATAACTACAACAGGGCGCTTGCTAATATCCCTATTATTAGCTCTAACATAAATATCACCAAAATTGAGGTATGGACAACCAACCGTACCAACGTTACTACCGATTCGCGCGATATACTGGCATTCCTGGATCTGGGCGAAAACAGACCCTACAATACTAATTTGATACAAGGCGGCCCGGGCTTTAGCGGGTTGCCGGCAGGTTTTAAAGGCCCCGGTTTTACGCAACAATCAAACTCGTTATTAAATAACCTGCCGCCGGGCGCACGTGCAACTAACTCTAATGAGGTAACATCGTACTTTAGAGCTACCGGCGCTACAGATAACTATGCCAAGCTTACCTACGCGCGTAAGCTAACCGACAGGGAGTTTACCCTGCACCCGCAACTGGGTTACATATCGTTAAACTACCCCTTAAATAACGATGAGGTGCTGGCTGTGGCTTACCAATATTCGGTAAATGGGGTGCAGTACCAGGTGGGCGAGTTTAGCAGCGACAGGGCTGTAGACCCAAATACGCCAACTGTTTTATACACCAAATTATTAAAGAACGAGTTGCTTAAGCCCAACCTGCCAACCTGGGACCTGATGATGAAAAACATCTATTCGCTTGGTGCGGGCCAAATAAGCTCTACAAACTTCAGGCTGAATATTTCGCGTTTGGATGATAAATCGGGCATCGAAAAAACCATTATGGATGAAAGTGCAAACACCAAAAGCAAACGGTGGCTGCAAATAACCGGTGTAGATAACCTGGACCAGCAGAACGATAAACGCCCGGATGGTTATTTCGACTTTTTAGAAGGCGTGACTATCGATTCGCAGCAGGGCCGCATTATGTTCCCGGTGCTGGAGCCTTTTGGCAGCGACCTGGCCAGGCAGTTTACCGCCAGCGAACCCGACTTGGTTGCACGGTATGTTTACCAACCCTTGTACGATTCTACCAAAACCATAGCTCAGCAGTTTTTCCCTAAACTGAACAGGTATTTAATAAAGGGAACTTATACCGCCCAAAGCGGGTCCGAGTATCAGTTGAATGCTGTGAACGTTCCGCAGGGTTCGGTTGTGGTAACCGCCGGGTCGGTAAAATTACAGGAAGGTACCGATTATACGATTGATTACAGCGCGGGCCGTATCCGGATACTTAACCAGGCCTTGCTTTCATCGGGCCAAAGCATTAACGTTAAGCTGGAGAATAACGAGCTTTTTGGTGTACAGCAAAAATCATTGTTTGGGTCGAGGTTTGATTACCACGCCAGTGATAAGTTACTGCTGGGCGGTACCATTATGCACCTAACCGAGCAGCCCATCACCCAAAACGAGATTGTTGGCGAAGAATCTATCTCTAACACGATTTGGGGGCTCGACGCAAATTACAGCACCCAATCGCGCTTTTTAACCCGTTTGGTGGATAAGATCCCGTTCATCAATACCAAGGCGCCATCAACCATCAACTTTAGCGGCGAGTTTGCCAAACTGATGCCGGGCAGCCCGGGCGCGTTAAACTTTGCAGGGTCTAAAAACGGTACATCCTATCTGGACGATTTTGAGAACAGCCGCTCGGTTATCGATATAAAAAGTTCTATTAACTGGCAAATTTCGGGCACGCCGCAAATGTTTGCCGAAAGCGAAGCCTTTAACGATTTGAGCTACGGCTTTAACCGCGCCCGTTTAGCATTCTTTAACATCGACCCTATATTTTATACCAGTTCGGGTACCATCCCGGTATCGCGCAGCGAATTATCTAACCACTACGTAAGGCAGGTAATTGAGCAGGAGGTATTCCCCTACAAACAGTCGACCACGGGCCAGCCGCTAAGCTTGTCTACGCTTAATATGGTATTTTACCCAACCGTTCGTGGTCCGTATAACTACACCACTACGGGCATAAATAACGATGGTACTTTACAAAACCCAAAGGCAAGGTGGGGCGGTATGTTCCGCAAGTTGGAGACCAATGATTTTGAATCGTTAAACGTAGGCTACATCGAGTTTTGGATGCTAGATCCGTTCATCTACAAACCAAATTCGGCAGGTGGCGATCTTTATTTCAATTTGGGTAGCGTATCTGAAGATATTTTGAAAGATGGCCGCAAAAGTTTAGAGAACAGCTTGCCGGTTGACGCGAACAGCGCCACCAGTGTTGATGAAACCGTTTGGGGCAGGGTATCAAAACTGCAACCGGTAATAAACGCGTTTGATAACAACCCCGATTCGCGCAGGTTGCAGGATGTGGGTTTAGACGGGTTGAACGATAACGATGAGAAGGCGAAATTTGCCCCCGTTGTACAGCAGGCACAGGGCGTGCTAAGCCCGCAGGCTGCAACAGCGCTTACAAACGACCCGTCGTCAGATGATTATCAATACTACCAGGGGCCTGTGCTGGACCAGGCTAATGCAGGTATACTTGAGCGCTATAGCCGCTATAATGGTACCGATGGCAACTCTAAAACGGCAGAACAATCGCAGGCCGAGCTGGGCATTCAGACATCGGCATCAACATCATTGCCGGATGGCGAGGATATTAACCGCGATAACAATATGAGCCAAACGGACGAGTATTTCCAGTACCGTGTGTCCATTCGTCCGCAGGATATGGTTGTTGGCCAAAACTTTATTAATGATAAAATTACATCTAACATAAAACTGCCAAACGGTACAACGCAGGCCGTTACCTGGTACCAGTTTAGAGTGCCCATAACCGAGTATCAAAGCAAGGTTGGTAACATCCAGGATTTTAAAGCCATCCGTTTTATGCGGATGTTCATGACAAATTTTGCCGATACCTCCATATTGCGTTTTGCTACCCTGCAACTGGTAAGGGGCGAGTGGCGTACCTTTAATGCCGAAAACAACCCGCAAAACGTAATTGCCGATCCGGCAATTATCAGCCCCGTAATAGACGGTTCTACATTAGATGTGCAGGCGGTAAATATAGAGGAGAACGGTAACCGCACGCCAATACCTTACGTAGTGCCGCCGGGAATTAATCGCCAGCGTAACTACAACAACCTGCAAACCGATACCAAACTTAACGAGCAATCGCTATCATTAAACGTGACCAATCTGCGCGATGGTTACTCAAGGGCGGCGTTCCGTACCTTCTTTAACGACCTGCGTTCGTACAAGCGTATCCAGATGTTCATACACGCGGAGGGCGAGCAACTGAGGGATAATGACCTGAACGGTTTTGTGCGTTTGGGTGTCGACTACCAGGACAACTATTACGAATATGAAGTTCCTTTGGCTATTACCCAACCCGGTACCCGCGACCCCGGCAGCATTTGGCCGGCAGTAAATGAGCTGGACCTGCAACTATCTGTTTTGATAGATGCCAAGCTTGCCCGTAACAATGCCAAACTAAACGGGCAGCCGTGGCCGTTTACGGTGCCGTTTGTGTACACCGATGGTAGAAACAAAGTAACCATTAAAGGTCAGCCCGACCTGAGCCGCCTGCGTACCATTATGCTTGGGGTACGTAACCCATACAAACCCGGCGGCCTGCCCGGAGATGATGGCTTGAATAAAACCGGTACCGTTTGGTTTGATGAATTACGCCTTACCGATTTTGACCAGCGTGGTGGCTGGGCCGCTACTGCGAGGGTTGATGCCGCACTGGCCGATTTTGCCAATATTACCGTATCGGGCACTAAAAGCACCGTAGGTTTTGGTACGCTGGATTCGAGAGTGAGCGACCGTAACCGTAGCGATAACCAGGCCATAGATGCATCGGCAAGTATAGAGCTGGGCAAGTTTTTCCCGGAGAAAAGTGGTATACGTATACCGGCCTATGTAAATATTTCCACCCAGATAAGTACCCCGCAGTATGACCCCGGATCGCCCGACGTAGAGCTTAAAAAATCGCTTGCCGCGGCACCGGATAATAAAGCGCGTGATTCGATAAAGAACGTTACGCAAGATTTTACCACACGCAAAAGCATTAACTTTACCAACGTACATAAAGAGCGTACTAATCCCTCGGCGCCGGTACACGTGTGGGATGTTGAGAACTTTGCAGCTACCTACGCATATACCGAATATCAGCACCACGATTTTAACGTAGAAAATGATTTTGCCAAAACCTATCGCGTAGCGCTGAACTATAATTACAATAAAGACCCTAAGTATTACACGCCGTTCGCCAAGATCATTAAGAGCAACCTGCTTGCATTGGCGCGCGATTTTAATTTCAGCATCCTGCCGTCAAGGTTAAATTTCAGTATTAATTTCGATCGTTTCTATTCGGAGAATACATTGCGTAATAACGACCCGAATAACTTTATACCCATTCCTACAGCGTTCAATAAAAACTTTAATATTACCCGTGTTTATGGTATTGGGTGGAATTTATCAAAATCGTTAACGCTTGATATTGACGCCACCAACTTGTCTGTTGTGGATGAGCCCGCAGGCCGCATAAATGGATTAAAGCGTGATACCCTTTGGGAAAACCTGTGGAAACTGGGCCGCACCACCAACTACAACCATACCATTAATTTAAACTGGACCGCGCCTGTAAATAAATTGCCGGGCTTGGATTGGACGGCTTTAACCGTACGCTACAGCACTAACTTTAACTGGCAAAGCCAACCCGAGTTTGCTATAAACAGCCCAACCTATGATGTGGGTAACAGCATCCAGAACGCGCGAACTATACAATTTAACCCTAACCTGAACTTATCCAACTTTTACAACAAGTTTAGCTGTTTGCGTAAAGGGCGAAACGAAAAAACGGGTGCTGCAAAATTCTTTATAGGGTTATTAACCGGTATTAAAAGTATAAGCGGTACCTACACCCGTACTGAGGGAACATTCCTGCCGGGTTATTTGCCAAAATCGAACTTTTTTGGGCAGGACTTTACGTACGATGCTCCGGGCTTAGGCTTTTTAATAGGCAGCCAGGCCGATCTGCGCCCGCGTGCTATTGCCAACGGATGGATAACAACCGATACCCTGCAGAACCAGCTTTATGTAAAATCGTTTAACGAGGACATTCGCCTGCGCAGTATTATTGAGCCGGTATCTGATCTACGTATCGAGCTCATCGCGTTTAAAACACAGGACAAAAATTACCAAACCAACTTTAAATACCTGGCATCAACCAATAGTATCGAAAACCTTAGCCCGGTAACAACCGGCACTTACAGCGTTTCGTTCTTCTCACTGGGTACAGCGTTTACAAAAGCTGGTGATGTTAACAGCAGGTCGGCCACCTATCAAAAGTTTTTAGATAACCGCGCGGTTATATCGCAACGGCTTGGGCTTACCAATCCAAACTCGGGCGCGGCAGCAAATGGTTACGCCGATGGTTACGGGCCAAACGCGCAGAATGTTTTGGTGCCGGCGTTTTTGGCGGCATATTCCGGCAAGGATGCGGGTTCATCCAGCACCAGCCAGTTCCCTAAGATCCCTATCCCCAACTGGCAAATTTCATACGCCGGGTTGGGCAAAATGCCATTCTTTGCAGACCTGTTTGATTCGTTCGACTTGAAGCACGGGTACCGGTCATCATACAATGTAACCAGCTTTACCACCCTGTTACAATACCAGGAAAACAACGGCGCGGTAACCTCCCGTGATTTTAATAACGATTTCCTGCCGTTTTACCAGTTCTCGCAGGTGTCGATATTTGAGCAGTTTGTACCGTTATTGGGTGCCGATGTACGTTTCAAAAACAGCATGACGGCTAACTTCGAGTACCGCAAAACCCGGTCGTTAAACCTAAGCTTACTAAACAGCCAACTTGCCCAGCAGGACGAGAATATTATGGTGTTTGGCTTTGGTTACCGCCCTAAGAATTTCAGGATGCCATGGGGATTATTTGGTACAGGCAACCGCGATAATAACGACATTAACTTTAAGCTTGACGTTGCCGTACGCGATAACAAGACCCTTATTTACCGTGCAGATGTAGCCGCTGCCGAAGTATCATCGGGCGCTAAAAATATTACCCTGCGCCCGTCTATCGATTATGTGATAAACCAGCGCTTTAACCTAAATTTATTTTACGATAGCAATATCACCAAGCCTTACACCTCACAGTCGTTTAATACTTCGTTCACCAACTTTGGTATTAATTTGAAGTTGTTGTTACAGTAAAGTTTAATATCATGAATAACGGATTGATTATTGTATTAGCACTTTTATTTTTAGCAAGCGGCTGTAATAGCAACAAAAGCGTAAATTATCCTTTAACTACAGCAATTGATACGGTAGATTATAAGATAATAAAAAAGCAATTCAATTTATTTAAGGTAAGTGATGCAGACAAAAATCTGGGTGGCCTAACGCCTAATTACCCTATTGCTATTGCTATACAAGAATGTAACGATGGCAGAAATAATGATTGGATGGTAGGCGGTTTTATTTGTGCTATACCTGAGCCTGTTATTAAAATACATGATAAGTACGTTTTAATACATAATAGAGAGGAATTGAAAAAAGTTTATGCCCCAATCTCAAGTGCTGCCGAGGCAATGGGCTACGCCATACTTTTTACAAAAGGTTATCCTATCTTGGATGATAAAGAATTTAAAAAGGAATACAAATACTACTACAAACCATCAATTTCAACTGCCTATAAAGACGGCGGAAGTTTTGTGGTTAAACTATTTTCATACAAGGCTTTTGGTTGTGACCACCCCTACAGCGAAATTATTGTTAGTGTGCATGAAAATGGCGGTGTCGAAAAAATAAGCGAAAAAATAGTGTTTGAAGACCCAAAGGATAATGGTTTATGTGTAGACTAATTCTTTTTCTTACCCTTTAATTTCTCCTTAAACTTTTTATCCTCTTCTTCTTTCTTCTCTTTGGCTTTTTTTACGCGTTCTTCCTGTTGTTTCTTCAGCTTTTCGGCGTCTATTTTTTTATCTTTTTCGTTTGCCTCGCCAACGCCGGCACATGCCTTTATGCCGTTTAATAGGGAGAGCCAAACGGTTTTAAAGAACGGGAAGTTTGCCGGGCGGATAAACACCACTTTGGCTGTGCGGGGCGCGGTTTTACCATCGTCCGGGTTATCATGTTTAATAATGATCGAATTTGCCAGTACAGATATAATGGACTTTTTGCTATAGCCTTTTTCATCATCTTTCCTCAGCACATCTACATTTAAATCGTTATACAAAAAGTTTACTGTGCCGGTTGATGTTTTTTGCGTGCTGTTGAAGTTAAAGTCGAGGCTCTTGACCCTGCCCGATGTTATCTTAACCATAGCTAGCGGCATGGTTGCAGGGTTAGCTGCCGTTATATCCATTGGCCCAAGGTGGCCTTTATAACTGTATTTATAATCGGCATCGTTAAGGTTAAATTTAAAAGACAGATCTAGCCTGCCCTTGCCCATAAAGTAACTGGTAAGGCTGGCTGTGGCAATGTTGTTTTTAGCAATTGCAGCTTTGTCATTGGTAAGGTTATGGAAACGAGCCGAGATATTATTAAACATTACTGCTCCCGTTTTCATCGGGCCTTTGTTTAGCTGTTTGTAAGTAACAGCAAAATGCTTCATATCGAGCGTGTCAATATTTACCGTAGCTTTTATAGCATGGCGGATGGCCCAATTCGGGAAGGTCACCAACCTGTCGGTAGTTGGCAGCTTGCCGTTATAATTACTGTACACCTCAAAAAAGCCGTTATCCATCACCATTCGCTTAACATCCAGCGATTGGTCTTTTTGGTAAGTGATGTAATCAAAATTATTAAACTGTACCGAATCTATCCGAACGGTAAAACGGTCGGATTTGCTTTTTTTGAAGAATACCGTGGGTTCTACAGGCTGTAAATTTACCCCGCGTACGGTAAGTTTTTTTGTTTGGGTGGATAGCTTAACTGTTTTTACTTTGAACGTATACAATCCATCGCCCGATTTACTGCTGTAATTTTTTAACTGAGTAGTTACATCCTTACAATACATAAAACGAGTAGTATCCGTTTGTGTAGCCGAATCTATCAGCAGGTCGGTAGCTTTTACATCCATCTCCTTTAATTCAGACAGGGCAGCTTTTGGCCCGGTGTAATCGCGCTGTTTGTAGTTAATATCGGTTAATAATATCTCACCCACATTAATCATCTTAAGGCTTTTTGATAGCTTTTGATAAAGCGTACGATTGTCTTTACCGGCGGTATCCGGTTCCTTTTCCAGGTATTTATTAATGGCTATCTCGGGCGAGTTGAGTGTAATGCGCCCAATATTAAGTTTCTTTTTAAAATATAGTTCAAAAGCGTGCGCGCCGGATATGGCCAGCCGTTTAACATGCAATTCGTAAAGTTTACCGGGTGCTGCGCCGCGCTTTTTCATTTGGTGGTAAACGGCGGTATCGGCCTTAAAAGTTATATCATACAGCACAGCCTTGCCTTGTAATACATTCAGGTCAAGGTCGCTGTAATTGATGGTGTACAGGCTGTCGGTGCCCTTCATAACAGCGTCTTTTAGCTTGGCCGATAGCTTCGGTGCCAGAATGCTATTAATGCAAAGCGCCGCAACAATAGCTATTGCCACCAATGCGCCAATAACGATCAATAGTATTTTTAGCCACCTGGTTTTTAGGAATGTAAATGCTGCCATATGTATCTGCGTAATATTTGTTTGGCAACCAACACGGCAGCTTAACGTTTCATATAACAACAAAACATTCATTTTGTTAAACGCTGCCAAACTGTCACTTCATTATATAAAAATTTGTATTTTTGCGGTTCAATTTTTAAGATAACAATGGATTTGCTTATACCGGATAAAGTGCATGATGAGAGCAGGCAGGGCGAGGCTTTAGTATTAGAGCCTGTTGGTAAACATAATGGCCGTAAGCTTTATATAGAAAGCTATGGCTGTGCCATGAACTTCTCTGACAGTGAGATAGTAGCATCGATATTAGCTGAGAAGGGGTTTGAAACCACATCTGATTTTAAGAATGCTGATGTAGTTTTCATTAACACCTGCTCCATACGCGAAAACGCGGAAGTGCGCGTTCGTAACCGCCTGAAAGAATTTGCCTGGGCAAAGGCTAAAAATCCCGGTATGGTGGTGGGCGTTTTAGGTTGTATGGCCGAACGCTTAAAAGCCAAATTTTTAGAAGAAGAAAAACTGGTAGATGTTGTAGTGGGGCCCGATGCCTACCGCGATCTGCCAAACCTGATAGAGCAGGTTGATAGCGGTCAGCGTGCCGTAAACGTATTGCTAAGCCGCGAAGAAACCTACGCCGATATTAGCCCGGTACGTTTAAACAGCAACGGTATAAATGCCTTTGTATCTATTATGCGCGGGTGCGATAATATGTGCAGTTTTTGCGTGGTGCCTTTTACCCGTGGCCGTGAGCGCAGCCGCGATGCATATTCTGTTGTAGCTGAGTGCCGGGCATTGTTTGACCAGGGCTATCGCGAGGTAACGCTTTTAGGCCAGAATGTGGATTCTTACAAGTGGACTAAGCCTGTGGTAGAAGCGCCTGAAGTAGAGAACGGCCGGGTACTCTCCCTTGGAGCGGATTTAAGTGAGGCATCCACTGTTGTAAACTTTGCCAATCTTCTTGAAATGGTTGCCTTGATTAGTCCTGATCTACGTGTACGTTTCTCCACATCGCACCCAAAAGATATCACGGATGAGGTATTAGAAACCATTTCCAAATACGATAACATTTGTAATTATATACACCTGCCGGTACAAAGCGGTAACAGCCGCATACTGGATATAATGAACCGAACTTACGACCGCGAATGGTACATGAACCGTGTGGATGCCATCCGCAGGATAATTGGCGATTGCGCGATCTCGACAGATATAATCACGGGTTTTTGTACAGAAACTGATGAGGAGCACGATGATACCGTAACCATGATGGATTATGTAAAGTACGATTATGCCTACATGTTTAAGTACAGCGAAAGGCCGGGTACGTTAGCTGCGAAACGTTACGCGGATGACGTTCCTGAAGATGTAAAACAACGCCGTCTTACGCAAATTGTAGATAAGCAACGCGAGTATTCGTTCTACCGTTTGCAGGCACGTATAGGCAAGGTTGAAAAAGTGCTGATTGAAGGGCTATCAAAAAAATCGGACCAGGATTATTGTGGCCGAAGCGATCAAAATGCAATGGTTATTTTCCCGGTGAATGAAAATTATAAACCGGGCCAGTACGTAAACGTACTTATAGAACGCAGTACATCAGCAACGTTAATGGGGAAGATAGTAGAGTAGAATCAAGAAATAAGAGTCAAGAATCAAGAAGGGAGATTGCATGAGGCATAACTTTAAAAGTTTAAAAGTTTGGCAGAAAGCAATGGATCTAACGGACATGACTTTTGATTTCTGCAAAGAATTGCCTGCTAACGAAAGATATAATCTTATCGATCAGATTAACAGGTGTTCGTGTTCCGTACCTTCGAATATAGCAGAAGGGTCAGGTAAAAACACTAATAAGCATTTTGCAGAATTTTTATCTATATCAATATCTTCATCGTTTGAACTCGAAACACAATTATTAATAAGTGAACGAAGGAAATATGGGTCTGAAGAAAAATTAAGAAGTTGCCTTGAACTTTTATCTGAAGTTCAAAGAATGATATTTTCATTTAGGGAATACGTTCTGAAAGCCGAAGTTATTTCTTGATTCTTGACTCTAATATCTTGACTCTTTTTTAAATATGGACATTCAAGAAATCAAACAGCGCTTTGGCATCATCGGCAACTCACCTTTGTTGAACAGGGCAATAAACATAGCTAACCAGGTAGCACCTACCGATATCTCGGTATTAATTACCGGTGAGAGTGGTAGTGGTAAAGAGGTTTTTTCGCACATCATCCATCAGATGAGTCCGCGTAAGCATGGCCCGTTTATAGCGGTAAACTGCGGGGCTATACCCGAGGGCACCATTGATTCGGAATTATTTGGGCACGAAAAAGGCGCTTATACCGGCGCGGTTGGCGAGCGTAAGGGATATTTTGAAACTGTTAATGGCGGGACTATCTTTTTAGATGAAATTGCCGAGATGCCGTTGGGTACCCAGGCGCGTTTGCTTAGGGTATTAGAATCGGGGCAGTACATCAGGGTTGGTTCATCTAAGGTAGAGAAAACCAACGTGCGTGTTATTGCTGCTACCAATGTGGATGTTTACGACGCGGTTAAAGCAGGTAAATTCCGCGAGGATCTTTATTACAGGCTAAACACTGTTCCGTTGCGCATCCCGCCTCTGCGCGACAGGAAAGAGGATATATTCTTGCTATTCCGCAAGTTTACTTCAGATTTTACAGATAAATACCGTACCCCGCCCATTCAGCTTGATGATGAAGCGCAGCAGGTACTCATTAACTATTCGTGGCCTGGTAATGTGAGGCAGTTGAAAAATATGGCCGAGCAGTTAGCCGTTTTAGAGCGCGACCGTGTAATAACCGCGCCAACGCTGCTAACCTACATTCCGCATGAGGCCAGCCGCAGTAATTTGCCAATGCGCCTGGATAACCAGCCAAAAGAGGATTTTTCTGAACGCGATATCCTGTACAAAGTATTGTTTGATATGAAGCGCGATATGGTGGAGCTTAAAAAATTGGTAGCCGATATTATTGAGCATGGCGGCGTAAGCACCAACTATGCGAACAATTCGCCGGCCATAACCCAGCTTTACCGTGATATAGAATTACCAACCAATAGCCACGAGGCACAATTTACGTTGCAGCAACCCGTTAACAATAACGTTAATAGTAACAGCAATAACGATTATAATATAACACACGATGCCGAAGAGGTAGAGGAGTCGTTATCGTTGATAGAAAAGGAATCTGACCTCATCCGCAAAGCGCTTAAAAAGCACAAAGGCAAACGTAAGTTGGCGGCAAATGAGCTGGGCATATCAGAAAGAACGTTATATCGCAAAATAAAAGAATTAGATTTATAGGGTTTCAAATGAAGAGAAGGTTATTTTTAAGTATAGTAACGTTAGGGGCAGTGGTTATGCTTTTTAACTCATGTTCCTACAAGCTGTCGCTTAGCGGCGCGTCTATCCCGCTCGACTTAAAAACCATCGACGTGCAGTTTTTTGAGAATAACGCCCAACTGGTGGTGCCTACATTAAGCCAAACCTTTACCGAGGCTTTGAAAAACCGCATCCGTTCGCAAACCAGCATCAGCATAACCCGTGGCGAAGCAAACGCTACCATGAGCGGGGCTATTACAGGCTACAGCATAGCACCGGTTTCTATACAGGCTACCAACAGTAACACGGCGCCAATTGCAGGTGCCAGCCGCTTAACTATTACCGTTAGCGTAAAATATGTATACGAAGCCGATAAAAAGCTTAATTTTGAGGAGTCGTTTACAAAATATAAAGAATTTACAGGCGAAAGTACATCGCAAGAACAAACTTTGATACAAGATATTGTAAAGCAATTAACCGACGATATTTTTAACAGGGCCTTTGCCAATTGGTAGGCATTATAGTTTAACACAAACGTGAGCGGATACGTAGATAGCAGGCAAAAAGAAATTTTATGGGACTTGTTGGCCAACCCGGCCAATAACGGATCGTCATATATCCAAAGCCTGGAGCGTTTGGTTCAGGATAACCCGCAGAGTGGTTTATTGCAGGTGCTGCTTGCCCGCGCCGGCGATAAAAAGCAGCTTAGCAAGGCCGCGGTTTATTACAACCCGCGCACGCTTCATAAAGTAATTAACCACCCAGAAGACCTGCCGGTAGTAAATGATGCAAGCATTATATATGCTGCAGTAGATATTTACGCCAATCCTCAACAATATTTTAATACAGGTATACCTGCGGCTAAATCTGTTAACGCCGATGCTTTTGACAATAACGGATACGATACGCCGGCGGAACAGGAAAATACCATTACCGACGAACCGCTAAACCAGCCCATACAGGTTATTGAAGAGCAACCGGAAGAGCCTATACAAGTTATAGAGTTGCCTGAAGAAACTGAAGAACCTGTTGAAGAAATTACCGAAGCGCCTGTTATAGGCAGCGAGTTTAACCATACCTACCATTCGTTTAGCGAACCGGATACGGTTGAAGAACAGCCCGCGGCAGAAACAGTTGTTGAAGATGCTTACCAATACAGTGCGCCGGAAGAATCACTGCAACAAACAATAGTTGAAACACAGCCTGAAAAGGATACACCTCCACCTATCCCTGAATATGTGGCACCAAGGTTTGGATCGCGTTTCCCTAAGCCGGTGGTGCAAAACATAACCGCACCGGAATCCGAGCAACAACAGGAAATTGATGATGATGTTTATGATGAGATTGTAAGCATTGAGGAGATTGGCTTTGAGCACACAACCAGCGAAGCCCCTACAGAAGCTTTTGCCGAAGCAAGGTTTAGCGAACCTTATGTAGAAAGCGGCCCCGAAGAGGAAGAAGCATCAGCGGTATTGTTTCACCAACCGCAGCCGGTTGTTGAGCCTTTGCAGGACGAGCATAAACATATTCAGGAGCAGGAAGAACGCCTGATAATGGACAGTGCTATTGGCGCCGATTTCCTGTCGTTTGATAAAAAACTGGATGAATTGCGCGGCGTAAGCAATAATACACCGGCCGAAGAAAACACGGCCCCGGTAATTGCGCCGGCAGAACCACAGCCTGTGCCACCGCTTAACGAGGCTACCGAACAGCAGGTGTCGCGCTACGATGACGATAAAATGCCATACACCTTTATGTGGTGGTTAAGTAAAACCCGTAAAGAACATGCCGGTATTTATCAACCTTATACCGACAGCCAGGGGCAAGCAACAGATGCGGAACAGGCACCGCAAGTGACTGCAAACCCGTTAAAACGTGGCGGTGGTAACGAACTGCAGCAGCAGTATTACGAAAATATCTTTAGCCTTACATCAGTAAGCAGTGTGGAACGCAATACCGAAGCTGGTAAGGTTGCGTTTGATCCTGCCAAGAAAGAGGATGTTATTATAGAGCGCTTCATCCACGCCGAGCCGCAGATAAAGCCCCTGTCGGCAGATAAACTGGATAACGAAAATAAAGCCAAAAAAAGCTCGGAAGATCAAAACGACTTTGTGACCGAGACACTGGCCCGTATTTATTGCGACCAGATGCTATATCATAAAGCGATAGCTACTTATAAAAAATTGATATTGAAATATCCGGAAAAAAAGCTTTACTTTGCAACCCAGATTGAACAGTTAGAAAAGAAAACAAATTGATATAATAAGAAATGTATTTAGTTTTAATCATCATCACGATCATTTTATGTGTCCTTTTAGGCCTGATCGTATTAATCCAAAACCCTAAAGGCGGCGGTTTAGCTTCAAATTTTTCGGGCACGTCACAATTGATGGGTGTGCAAAAAACCGGCGATTTCTTAGAAAAAGGCACCTGGGTATTGGCTATCACTATTATGGTGCTGTCGTTGATGATCAACGTATCTGTTAAAGATGGTTCTCAAAAAGGCAGCGACCCTGCTTTATTAGAGCAGATCAGGAAAGACTCTAAACCAAAAGGTACAACTGCACCTGTAACCGCTCCGTTAACCACGCCTGCAACTACACCTGCACCTGCTGCACAACCTAAAAACTAATTAGGTTATATAAAATATTTTAAAGGCTTTGGACTATACTCCAAAGCCTTTTTTGTTGAATTGTGGCTGACTGACACGATGACACACGGGCAGTAATAGGTTATATCAAATGGTTGTAACCCGGGTTTAAAAGGTGACAATTGAACAGAAAATATGCCAATGCAATAAATAATTGCTGCTTGGCATAATTGATGTGAAAAGCATAAACGAAAACTTAAAATTATAAAATCAAAATAGTATTACTATGTCATTAAACATTAAACCCCTTGCGGATAGAGTGGTTGTAGAAGCTGCTGCAGCCGAAACCAAAACCGCTTCTGGTATTTACATTCCTGAAACAGCCCAGGAAAAACCACAAAAAGGCACTATCGTATCTGTAGGCCCAGGTAAGTATGCTGATGTTTCTGGCACACTTATCCCGGTTACAGTTAAAGTTGGCGATTCTGTTTTATACGGAAAATATGCCGGCACCGAGATCAACGTAGACGGTAAAGAATACCTGATCATGCGCGAATCTGACATTTACGCGGTATTATAATAGTTGTAAAGTTGCTATGTTGAAAGGTTGTAAAGTTGCCTTCCAATATTGAATTTTTATAACGTTTCAACTTTACATCATTTAAACATTCAAACAAAAAATATAATGGCAAAACAAGTTAAATATAATGTTGAGGCACGTGACGCTTTAAAGCGTGGTGTTGATATTTTAGCTAATGCGGTTAAAGTTACATTAGGCCCAAAAGGTCGTCACGTAATTATCGATAAAAAATTCGGTTCGCCTGCGGTTACCAAAGATGGTGTAACTGTAGCAAAAGAAATTGAACTGAAAGACCCTATCGAAAACATGGGCGCGCAGATGGTTAAAGAAGTTGCATCAAAAACTGCTGATATTGCAGGTGATGGTACTACAACTGCTACCGTTTTAGCACAGGCTATTGTTACTGCAGGTATTAAAAACGTTGCAGCAGGTGCAAACCCAATGGACCTTAAACGTGGTATTGATAAAGCGGTTGCAGCGGTTGTAGCTAACTTAAAAGCACAATCACAAACAGTAGGCGAGGATAACAACAAAATTAAACAGGTTGCATCTATATCTGCTAATAACGATGAGGTTATTGGTTCGTTAATAGCCGAGGCTATGGGTAAAGTTGGTACATCAGGCGTTATCACTGTTGAAGAAGCAAAAGGTACCGAAACTGAAGTAAAAACAGTAGAAGGTATGCAGTTTGACCGTGGTTACCTTTCACCATACTTTGTAACCAATTCAGACAAAATGGAAGTGGAATTAGAAAATCCTTACATTTTGATCTACGATAAAAAGATCTCTTCGATGAAGGAATTGCTTCCTATCCTGGAGAAACAAGTACAAACAGGTAAACCACTTTTAATTATTGCCGAAGACTTAGATGGCGAAGCATTAGCTACATTGGTAGTTAACAAAATACGTGGTTCGTTAAAAGTTGCTGCTGTTAAAGCACCAGGCTTTGGCGACCGCCGTAAAGCGATGTTAGAAGATATCGCCGTATTAACCGGCGGTACCGTTATTTCTGAAGAACGTGGTTACAAATTAGAAAGCGCTGACCTATCTATGTTAGGCCAGGCAGAAAAGATCACCATTGATAAAGACAACACTATTGTTGTTAATGGTGCCGGTGATGCCGACTTAATTAAAGGCCGTGTTGGCGAGATCCGTGCGCAGATCGAAACCACTACATCTGATTACGATAAAGAAAAATTACAAGAGCGTTTAGCTAAATTATCTGGCGGTGTTGCTGTATTGTACATTGGTGCAGCATCAGAAGTTGAGATGAAAGAGAAAAAAGACCGTGTTGACGATGCTTTACATGCAACCCGTGCGGCTGTAGAAGAAGGTATTGTTGCAGGTGGTGGCGTTGCCTTCATCCGTGCGGTTGCTTCAATAGCTGACCTTAAAGGTGCTAACGAAGACGAGAACACCGGTATCCAGATCATCCGTCGTGCTATCGAAGAGCCTCTTCGCCAAATTTGCGATAACGCAGGTATCGAAGGTTCTATCATTGTGCAAAAAGTTAAAGAAGGCACTGCCGACTTTGGTTACAACGCACGTACCGATGTTTACGAAAACTTAATTGGCGCCGGTGTTATCGACCCAACTAAAGTAAGCCGTGTAGCATTAGAAAATGCAGCGTCTATCGCATCTATGTTGTTAACCACCGAGTGTGTGTTGGCAGATGAGCCTGAAGATGATAAAGGTGCCGGTGGCCCTCCAATGGGTGGCGGCATGGGCGGCATGATGTAATCTTGCAAGCTCCGGGCCTTAAGTCGAAAGTCATAAATTGACTTAAGGCTTAATGCTCAAGACTATACTTAATAAGAACCCCTGTCTGGTAAAACAGACAGGGGTTTTTATTTGTACAGCGTTTTTATGCTTTTTAGGATACGTTTAAAAGTTATCGGGCAAGTTTGTTAGCCTGTTGTACAATGTTTTGTGTACTTATATTAATCTTTTGTAACATTAAACTTATTTCAACACTTAGGCACAGCATTTGAATATGTGCCGGTATGAAACAAATAGTTAAAAAAAGGAAGCATATACACAGCCGCATTGTAGAATGGGTTTTGTTTAAAGGCCCCGAGCTGTTTGTAACCCTGTACAGTTAAAAATAAAAATCTTAATTTTGGCTTCTATCTATGGAGCTTAAAGACATCTATCACACCCTAAACGTTTGGCTGGTTAATTATGGGCCAAAGTTCTTGTTCGGCATCATCCTTTTCTTTGTAGGCCTTTGGGTTATCGCGTTCATTAAAGCGCGCTTAACGCATAGGATGAGTAAACGCGAAGTGCATTCGTCGTTGCAGCCTTTTTTTCTCAGCCTTTCTATAACGGCGTTATATGCCATCCTCATCATCACCGTATTTAATATTATAGGTTTTCAGCTAACCTTTATCAGCACCGTTATTGGTGCCCTGGGCGTGGCGGCTGGTTTAGCATTATCGGGTACCTTGCAAAACTTTGCGGGCGGTGTTTTAATATTGCTGCTAAAACCATTCGAAATTGAAGACCATATTATAGCCCAGGGGCAGGATGGTCGTGTGCAGGCTATACAGCTTTTTTACACCGAAATACTTACTGCCGATAATAAAACGGTAATCATTCCTAACGGGAAGCTGTTTAACGAGGTAATAACCAACATTGGCCGCCAGGGCAAACGCCGCTTAGATATCGATTTTAAGCTGAATTACGGCGTTGATATCGAACAGGTGAAGGGCATATTGACCGCGGCCATAAAAAATGTACCCAACATAATGGGCGAACCCGCCGTTAAGGTTGGTGTGCTTTTGTTAGAAGGCGATGGGATGCGTTTTACGGTACGCGTATGGGTAGATCCTGCTCACTTCCTGGCTACTAAAATGGCACTGCAGGAAAAGATCATCAACGACATAAAAGCCGCAGGCATCAAATTCCCGGGAATGGCTTAGGTAGTGATCAGAGATTGGTGTTGCTAAACTAATCTCTGCATGCTAACCATTAATCACCAAATGTTGCCTATTTTTACTTCATAATTAATTAATTGATGCAACAACGCGAACAGATTTCTGTATTTGATATGTTTAAGATAGGCATAGGCCCGTCAAGCTCGCATACGCTTGGCCCATGGCGTGCCGCGCAGCAATTTGTTGAGCTGCTTAAACAAAAGAATGCCCTGCCCCTTGTTGTACAAATAAAAATTTTACTATACGGCTCATTGGCTAAAACAGGCCGCGGCCACGGTACCGATATTGCCATACTGCTTGGCCTTAGCGGCGATGACCCTGTAACTTTTGAGGTGGATAAGATAGACAGCAAAATTGCCGACATTAACCTTACTCATAAACTGCAATTAGGCGGCGAAAAAGAGGTCGGTTTTTTTACTGACGACGACCTGCTTTTCCTGTTTGCCGAGAGCCTGCCATTTCACCCTAACGCGGTAACATTCCAGGCGTTTTTAAGTAACGAAACGGCTGTATCAGCAACCTACTATTCTATAGGTGGTGGCTTTGTGGTGAAAGAGGGCGAGCAAACCGGCCACAAAGCGGAGGTAGACCTGCCTTTCCCGATTGATACCGCCGGAGACCTGCTGCACTGGTGCCGTAAAACAGGCCTTAAAATATCTGAAGTAGTATTAGAGAACGAACTTGCCTGGCGCAGCGAGAAGGAAACACGCGATGGCGTGCTGAATATTTTTAAAGTGATGCGGGAGTGCATGTATCGTGGTTGCCATACAGACGGCAACCTCCCGGGCGGATTGAATGTTGCCCGCCGTGCATCGGCATTAAATAAGCGCCTGTTAAAAGGCCATACCTACAGCAATTATGCCGAGTGGGTACAGGCCATGCGCCAAACGGGTAACGGCTTCCAAAATATTTTAGATTGGGTAAGCTGCTTTGCGCTTGCTGTTAACGAAGAGAACGCCTCCTTTGGCCGTGTAGTAACGGCGCCTACTAACGGTGCCGCGGGTGTTATCCCGGCGGTACTTCAATATTATATCAGTTTTTGTGATGGCTTTGATGAGGATAAGATAACCCAATTCCTGTTCACCGCGTCTGAAGTGGGCAGTATATTTAAAAAGGGGGCAACCATATCGGCAGCTATGGGTGGTTGCCAGGCCGAGATCGGCGTATCATCTGCCATGGCGGCGGCAGCCCTTACCGAGTGCCTGGGCGGCAGTCAGCGACAGGTTTTAATGGCTGCAGAAATCGCTATGGAACATCACCTTGGCCTTACCTGCGACCCTATAGGTGGCCTGGTGCAAGTGCCCTGCATAGAGCGTAACACCATGGGTGCGATAAAAGCCATTACCGCAACCCAGCTTGCCCTGCAAAGCAATCCCGACAAAGCCAAAGTAAGCCTCGACGCCGTAGTACGCACTATGTGGCAAACAGCCCTTGATATGAACTCCAAATACAAAGAAACTTCTGACGGTGGGTTAGCTATTAATATTCCTATTAGCTTGCCGGAGTGTTAAAATTAGTTTAACAATAACTTAGAACTATTTATATCCTTTATCTTTGTTGATTCTATCGCTTAGAGTTTCAATTGCCTGTTCTCTATCGTTGTATAATAAACCAAGTGAGTATTCCATAATGTCATATGCGTTAATGACAGCTTCTTTACTTAATCCAGAGATATGGCTACCAGAATTTCCTATCCACTTAATAGACATAAAATAATTTCCTATTTTGGAAGGTGTCTTTCTAAAGATCTTTATCCTTTGGTGTAACATAATTAATTTGTTCTCGGCATCTTTTATTGGAATGTTGAAAGGGTCTTATACGGCTATACGTTTACAGTTAAAACTTTTTTCAGGACTGGTCAAAAAGTGTAAATCAACCCCAGTATTAACAACCAATAGTGTAAACTTTTTTCAGGACGGGTCAAAAATCAGCCTGTCCCATTCTGTCCCGTTTTGTTCAAAAGTGGGACACCCTGTTAAAATTCATATATAATTGTTATATAGTTACTTATGCGATTTATTTAGAAATTTTATCCATCAAAATTCGCATTTTGTGAATTTGCAAATAGCTGGTTATGAGTTAATTGTGATTTTATCTCGCTTTGCTAATACAACAAACGGGACAGAATGGTAAAGTTGACAATTATTGGATGTTATTTGATGCTTACCTGCGCATTTACTACCGGCAATAATTGTGATACCCAAAGGCTATACATATTGGCTGATGGGTGCAGGCCTTCGCCGGCTATGGTCTATGGACTATAGACCATCAACCACAACTATTATTATGCACGCATAGCTTTGGCTTGTTTAAAAATTGGTTAATTTTACAGCTGTAACCAATTACACGCCCGCATGGAAAGCATTGCTCCTTATAAATCCCGGTACAAAATTCGCTTTGTTACGGCTGCCTCGCTGTTCGACGGGCACGACGCTACCATTAACATTATGCGCCGCATTTTGCAAAGCACCGGTGCCGAGGTTATTCACCTGGGCCACAACCGCAGTGTAGATGAGATTGTTAACTGTGCTATACAGGAGGATGTGCAGGGTATTGCCCTCACCAGCTACCAGGGCGGCCACGTAGAGTATTTTAAATACATGCATGATTTGCTTGCCGAGCGTGGCGCGGGCCATATCAAGATCTTCGGCGGCGGCGGCGGGGTGTTCTTGCCTAACGAAATTGCCGAGCTGCAGGCCTACGGCATCAGCAAAATATATTCGCCCGATGATGGCCGCACCATGGGCTTGCAGGGTATGATAAATGATATGATGCAGCAGTGCGATTACCTCACCCCAACCTTCGGCCTCACCCCAAACCCCTCTCCAAAGGAGAGGGGCTTAACTGAAATGATGGATAAGGGGGATATAGCAAGGTTGATAACGGCGGCGGAGCAAGGCAACCACTCACCAATCTCTACTCACCAATCACTACAGGCAACGCCTGTATTAGGCATCACCGGCACGGGTGGGTCGGGGAAATCGAGTTTGGTGGATGAGATCGTGCGCCGTTATTTGATGGAGACGGATAAAACGCTGGCAATAATTTCTGTTGACCCCAGCAAGCGCAAAACGGGCGGCGCCCTGCTTGGCGACCGCATCCGCATGAATGCTATTAACAGCCCCAGGGTATACATGCGCTCGCTGGCTACGCGGCAGGCTAATCTTGCCCTAAGCAAGCACGTGCAGGAGGCTATTGATATTTGTAAGATGGCGGGTTACGATATGGTTATTGTGGAGACGAGCGGCATTGGCCAGTCGGACACGATGATTACCGACTACTGCGACCTGTCACTTTACGTGATGACGCCCGAGTTTGGCGCGGCTACTCAGTTAGAGAAAATTGATATGCTCGATTTTGCCGACCTGGTAGCCCTTAATAAGTTTGATAAACGCGGCGCTTTAGACGCCATACGCGATGTGCGCAAGCAGTACAAGCGCAACCATATGCTATTCGACGCTAAAGACGAGGACCTGCCCGTATACGGCACCATGGCCTCGCAATTTAACGACCCGGGCATGAACACCCTGTTTACCGCCCTCATGAAAACGGTTAAGGATAAGACGGGGGTAGATTTGATTGGTGCGGGAAGCGGGGTAACCGGAGCGGAGCAAGGTGAGTCGGAGAAGATCTACATCATCCCGCCGGACCGTATCCGCTACCTCGCAGAGATAGCCGAAAGCAGTGCCGCCTATACCGACTGGGTGAACGAGCAATGTAAGATAGCGCAGCAAATGTATAATGTGAGGGGGAGCCTCACCCTGGCCCTCTCCAAAGGAGAGGGAAACAAAGCCATGCAAGATAAAGTCCTCTCCTTTGGAGAGAATTTAGGTGAGGCTTTACAAGATATTTACAACCACCTGGAAGACCATTTGCACGCCGATTGTAAGCGCCTGTTGAAAGAGTGGCCGGAGACGGTTGCCAAGTACAAGGCTGATCATTTTATATATAAGGTGCGGGATAAGGAGATAAAGCAACCTTTGTATTATACCTCGCTGTCGCAACTGAAGATACCTAAGATAGCGTTGCCAAAATACGAGGCCTGGGGCGATATACTGCGCTGGCTGCTTACCGAGAATGTACCGGGCGAGTTCCCTTACGCCGCGGGGGTGTTCCCGCTGAAGCGCGAGGGTGAAGACCCCACCCGCATGTTTGCAGGAGAGGGCGGCCCCGAACGGACGAACAAACGTTTCCATTATGTGTCGCTTGGTCAGCCGGCGCACAGGTTATCAACCGCCTTTGATTCTGTTACCCTTTACGGCGAAGACCCGCACGAGCGCCCCGATATTTACGGCAAAATAGGTAATTCGGGCGTGAGCGTCGCCACGCTTGATGATGCCAAGAAACTATACTCGGGGTTCGACCTTTGTCATTCCTCAACCTCCGTAAGCATGACCATCAACGGCCCTGCCCCCATGCTGCTGGGTTTCTTCATGAATGCCGCTATTGACCAGCAATGCGAAAAGTACATTACCCAGCACGGCCTGGAGCATTTGGTGGAGGATGCATATCGGAGGGTTTATGATGAGAAGGGTTTAGAACGACCGAGGTATCAATTAGCCTCTCCCCAGCCCACTCCGAAGGAGAGGGAGCAGGAAGCAAGCCTCACCCCAACCCTCTCCAAAGGAGAGGGAGTTAAAAGGCACGGGTTTGAGACTGCTGATTTGAAGATTTGGGATATATTAAAAGGCAATTCAAAAGATAACAGGCAAAACCCTACAGAAGCCGAGAACTTGCTTTGGCAGTTGCTTAGAAATAATCAGATAGGTTTTAAAATAAGGCGTCAACACGCTATTGATGGTTACATAGCCGATTTTGTTTGCTTGCCGAAGGGATTGGTTATTGAGATTGATGGAGATTACCACAATTATACTACAGAGCAGGATGAAATAAGAACCCGTGTTTTAAAGGATGAGGGTTTTGATGTTATCCGGTTTACAAATGACGAAGTATTAAAGAATACTCAAAAAGTTTTAGAGGAAATTAAAGTCAAATTAGATATTCAGCCAGACAGGAAAGTCCTCTCCTTTGGAGAGGATTTAGGTGAGGCGTCTACGCCGGATGAGGCTACTTTACCCCCCGGCAACAACGGCCTCGGTCTAATGCTGCTCGGCCTAACCGGCGACCAGGTTTTACCTGCGGATGTTTACGGGCAGATCCGCGCGTATGCTATTGCTACGGTTAGGGGTACCGTTCAGGCCGATATTTTAAAGGAAGACCAGGCGCAAAATACCTGCATCTTCTCAACAGAGTTTGCCCTGCGGATGATGGGCGATATTCAGCAGTATTTTATAAAAGAGAAGGTCAGGAATTTTTATTCGGTATCTATCTCGGGCTACCACATTGCCGAGGCGGGTGCTAACCCCATTACCCAGCTGGCGTTTACGCTTAGTAATGGCTTTACGTATGTAGAGTATTACCTGAGTCGTGGGATGCATATAGATGATTTCGCGCCAAACCTTTCGTTCTTCTTCAGTAACGGTATCGATCCGGAGTACTCGGTTATTGGCCATGTGGCGAGGCGTATCTGGGCCAAGGCCATCAAGAATAAATACAAGGGTAACGACAGATCGCAAAAGTTGAAATATCATATCCAAACCAGCGGCCGCTCGCTGCATGCGCAGGAGATTGATTTTAACGATATCCGCACCACATTGCAGGCTTTATATGCCATTTACGATAACTGTAATTCGCTACACACTAACGCGTATGATGAGGCCATTACCACCCCAACCGAAGAGTCGGTACGCAGGGCGATGGCTATCCAGCTCATCATTAACCGCGAGCTTGGTCTGGCCAAAAACGAGAACCCCATACAGGGCGCCTTTATCATCGAAGAACTAACCGACCTGGTAGAGCAGGCCGTACTTACCGAGTTTAAAGCCATTAACGACCGTGGCGGCGTTTTAGGTGCTATGGAAACCATGTACCAGCGCAGCAAAATTCAGGAGGAGTCGCTTTATTACGAAACCCTTAAACACACGGGCGAGTACCCTATTATCGGGGTAAATACCTTCCTTAATAAAAAGGGGTCGCCAACCATCGTACCGTCAGAGGTTATCCGCGCTACCGAGGAGGAGAAGCAGTTCCAGATAGCGGCCCTGCACCTGTTCCAGCAACGGAACGCGGAGCATGCTCCTGCATTGTTAAAAGAGTTACAGCAGCGCGCCATAGCCGGCGACAATATCTTCGAGGCGCTGATGCAGGCTTGTAAATATTGCAGTTTAGGGCAAATAAGCAATGCGCTGTACGCGGTTGGCGGGCAGTATAGGCGTAATATGTAGTTTGGTGAGTATTTGTATGAAGGGTGTAATCATCTTTGATGGGCTAAATTCAACAAAACTAAAATCCCTATCTTTGCGGTTATCATGATGTTAACTAACCAGGCAGGGGTACAGTGGGAGAAAGGCTATAACAATTATGGCCCGTGGCTTAAAGAGAAATATAAAGGGCACCGGGTATTTAAGGTAATTGTTGATGGTGGCTTTACCTGCCCCAACCGCGATGGCAGCAAAGGCTACGGCGGCTGCACTTACTGTAACGTAGACTCGTTTACGCCGAGCGTGAGCCGTAATGCCCCAACGGTTAAGCAGCAGGTGATAGAGGGCATGGAACGTGCCCGCAAAGGCAACAAGGCCGATAAGTTTATTATTTATTTTCAGCCCAATACCAACACCTACGCGCCAACGCATTACCTTAAAATGATGTATGACGAAGCCCTGAGCTACGGTACCGAAGATATTGTAGGCCTTAGCGTAGGTACCCGCCCGGATTGTATAGACGCGGAAAAAATAGCCCTGCTGGAAAGCTATACCGACCGCTTTGACGTCGACCTGGAAATGGGTATGGAAAGCATCTATGATGAAACGCTTAATCAGATAAACCGCGGCTGCAGCCATGAGGAATTATTAAAAGCCCTTAAACTTACCGAGAATACCAGGCTGGATGTATGCGTACACACCATATTTGGTTTCCCCTGGGAAACGCACGATATGATGCTTAAATACGCCGACGAGATCAATCGCCACGGGCAAATTAAGTTTGTAAAGTTTCACCACCTGCACATTGTAGAGGGCAGTGTTATGGGCGTAAAATACAAGCGCGAACCATTCAAGCTTTTTGGCATTGAAGAATACGCCGACTTTTTATGCGAACTGCTGCCAAGGGTAAGGCCCGATATTGTGATCCAGCGCCTCTTCGGCCTAAGCGACCGTGAGTTGCTGATAGCACCCAACTGGGGCCTCAAAAAATCGGAGATCCAATACTATATTGACCAAAGGATATTAAGCAGGGGTGTAGTGCAGGGAAGCGCGCTTTAAGCCCGCTTTATTCGATAGGAGGCTGTAAAAGAATTGTTTTACTCCCTCTCCTTCTGAGAGGGTTGGGGAGAGGCTCTTTATTACTTAATTCTTAAGTCCTGATTTTGCGTGCGTGCTGGGTATGGTATTGGGTTTGCATAACCAATACACACAATTATCCGTAAAAAACAAATAAAAACGATTGTTTTGGCGCAAAAACCTTTACAAAACTATATTCCGGCGCTTACCGGGGTGCGTGCCCTGGCCGCGTACCTGGTGTTTATATCGCATTATGCATACGCGTTTGATGAAAATTTTCCCCGTGCTGTGCAACGTTTTCTTACCGAGTTTCATATCGGAGTAACCATTTTCTTTGTTTTATCGGGTTTTTTAATTGCTTTCCGTTATTTCGATAGTTTTAAATTAACCGGCGACTGGTTTAAGCAATACCTTAAAAATAGGGTGGCGCGTATTTACCCCATGTACTTCCTGCTTACATTGGGTGCATTTATATCTTATTACTTTACGCACGATCAAAAAATAACCAACGGTTTTGCAAGCCCCGTGGGGTTGTTTTTTATGCATATCACTTTTCTCAGGGGCTTTTTTGATCAACTCAAATTTACGGGCATTGCACAGGGCTGGAGTTTAACGGTAGAGGAGTGCTTTTACTTTTCGGCGCCGTTCATCTTTTATTTTGCGCAAAAATACCGTAAGTTTTATATCCAGCCGGTAATTGTGACCCTTACAGGCGCTACGCTGGTATTGATATTTAGTCACGTAGATTGGTATGGCTTCTTCGGCAACTTTACGTTTATGATGCTGTATACATTTTTGGGTCGCTGTTTTGAGTTTTTCGCTGGTATCCAGCTGGCACTCATCGTTCGTAAGCAAAATCTGGACGGACAGAGAAAAAGCAATTATACCTATATAGGTTTCCTGCTCATATTTGTTTGTGTAGGCATCATGAGCGTATTGCCTATCCCTAAAGGCGAAGTTGCAGGCTTGCATAGTCCGGTCGGTATCATCACCAATAACTACTTGCTGGCCGGTTCTATAGCGCTATTTTTTTATGGATTGCTTACCGAGACCACAGTACTTAAAAAAATATTATCGAACCCTTTTGTAGAGTTGCTGGGCAAAAGCTCGTATATATTTTACCTGATACATCTTGGGTACATATACGATTTTATGCATCACTATTTTAACAAGTGGAACGATGATATTTTTGAACTGTATGATAAGTGGGGTAAAGACTGGATCTCGCCTTTTCAGTACGATGCGTTAAACGTTTTGTATGCTTTTGTCCTGCTTAACGCCCTATCTATACTGTTGTTCAAAACTATTGAGGAGCCTCTAAATCATTATATTCGTAAATCAGATTTTTTGATCAAAAATAAGCCCCGCAACCCGGAGAATAATTCAGAAGCTATTAAGGCGTAGCCCATTAATATTTAACAATGAAGAGATCAGATAAGATATTTTTTATACTGTACTGCACTATAGCGATAGTGTGCTCGCAATATATACCTGCCTTTGCGCAGGATGATGAGGATGGCATATCAACCGTACTAACCCCGGGGAACAAGAACGCCATTTTTGACAGTAAGGCAAGCTATACGTTTGAGGTTAAAAACCCTACCGATGCCGTTCAAACGGGCATCGTATCGTACGAGATAACTCAGCATGGCAAAAAGATAGGTGCCGGTAAGCAAAAGGCCAGCATCGGCAAAAAGGGTGCAGAGAGGTATAGTTTTGACCTGCCTGCTTTAAAACCGGGTTTTTATAAGGTGGCTTTTATGGTAAACATCTCTGATTACGATGATACCACCCGCCGTGTATTTGGTATACAGCCCGAGGTTATCCGCTCGCAATATGCCAAACCTGCCGACTTTGATGCCTTTTGGCAAAAAGCTAAAGACGAGCTGGCTAAAGTACCACCCCAGTTTAAGGTTACCCCAATGCCCAAAATGAATACCGATAACCGTAAGGTTTTCGCTATAGAGATGCGGTCGTTAGGTAATTACCTTATTAAGGGCTGGATGACCGTGCCTATCAATAAGAATAAAGACCGCAAGTTTTCTGTATTGCTTGGTTTACCGGGCTACCAGGTAAACCTTGCACCAATTACGGGTTTAGATGAGGACCTGGCTATCATCACCTTAAACGTTAGGGGGCAGGGTAACAGCCGCGGGCCTATTGATACCCGCCGCGATGAGTTTATATTTTACCGGATAGAAGACCGTGATAACTACGTAATGCGCGGTGTTATTATGGATTGCATCCGTGCGGTAGATTTTGTGTACTCGCAACCTTATTTAAAGCACGATAATATTTTAGTATCGGGCGGTAGTATGGGCGGCTACCTGGCACTGGCTACTGCAAGCCTTGATAAAAGGGTGAACCTTTGCTCGGCACAAAACCCTATACTATGCGATGTAAACAATTTAGATGGCGAGGTTACCTGGCCAATAAACGACATTAAAAAGTACGTTAAAACGCAGCCGGGGTTAACTTTTAATAAGGTTTTAAGCAACTTGAATTATTACGACGGGAAAAACTTTGCAGCAGGTGTAAAAACCAACATGATAATGGGTATAGGTTTATTAGACCCTTACGCGCCACCGGCTAACGAGTATGCTACCTATAACATAATACCCGGTAAAAAGCGCTTAATGGTGTTTAAAGACCTTGGGCACGAAATATCACAATCTTACAAAGATTTAGAGGGCAGGTGGATGCGGGATGCATTCGCATTATTTTAACAGTTAACTATGAAAATATCCAATACCTATCTAAAATATATACTAATAGCTATGGCCTGCATACTGCTGGTACCAAACAGCAGCCATGCGGGAGGTTTCCCGGTGAGGCCAAAAAGGCTGTTGCTTTCGCCCTCCTTCAGCTATTTTTATGCCGACAGGGGCTGGGATTCGTTACGCCGTAAAAGCTTGTTTGCCAATGGCGGCCAGTTCGAGTCGTTAGGGGTGTCGCTATACGCCGAGTATGGTTTAAGCCGCAGGTTTACTTTAGTTGCCTTGCTGCCGTATGTTAAAAACACTTACGAGGATAACAACGCCAAAACAGTAAGCAGCGGCTTAACCGATCTGGAGGTGGGTATACGCTATTACCTCGCCAATATCAATTACATATATTACTTTACGGTACAGGGTACGTTTATTACCCCGCTGTATAACGATATTGCTTTGGGTTACAAACAGCAGGGCGCCGAGCTTAAGTTTGCTTTTGCCGGGAGTGGGAAGGTGTTTGGCAAAAACTATTATTTTACTGCCGAAAACGGGTTTCGCCAATATTTTGGTCCCGACGGGCCTTTTCAGGATAGGTATAACGGCACCTTTGGCTTAACATTAGACAGGAAGTTCCGTCACCAGGTATCTGTATCACTTAGCGGTTTTTACTCTACCAGTAGTTTTAAGAAGTTTTCGCCCATACAGGCAATCAATAAAAATTTCGCGTTTAACCAGGCTTCGTTAACCTATGGGTATACATTTAGCAGGCGGTTCTCAACTTTCTTGTCGGCAGGGCATTTCATCAATGGCCGCAATACCGGCGATGGCGCCACGGCCAACATATCTCTTTTATTTAAGCCTTTTAGATAGTAAACAACACATGGCCAGATTACTCTTCATCTTTTTATTACTGCCTTTTTGCTGCTTTGCACAAAGTGCCGAAACCTATATTGGTGTGGGTAATACCGAAGCCAATATTAAAAACTATCGCGGCGCTATTGCCGATTTTACCAAGGCTATCCAGTTAGAACCTAATAACGCCCGCGCGTATTTTTATCGCGGTAACGCACACAATAATTTAAAAGAGCAGGCCAATGCCTTTGCCGATTATAGTAAGGCCATCCAATACGACCCTAAAAGCACTTTCGCTTATTTTTACAGGGGAAACATTAATAACGAAACCGGCAAGTTTGGCGACGCGATAAGCGATTTTACTAAAGCGATTGAATTAGCACCGCGTGCCGATATGTACCACTACCGGGCAAACGCAAAAGCCAGCCTTGGCGACCATGCCGGCGCGGTTGATGATTTTACAAAAGCTATTGCCCTCGACCCTAAAGATGCCTCGTTATACGAGTACCGCGGGGTTGCCAAAAGCAATTTAAAAGATAATGAAGGCGCTATTGAAGATTACGATAAAGCGGTAGCACTCGACCCTAAAAATTCCGACCTCATCTATTATCGCGGAAACGCTAAAGGCAACCTTGGCGATTATAAAGGTGCAATTGCAGATTATACAGCCGCCCTTGCCCTTAACCCTAAAAATGCCGAAGCGGTATTTTACCGTGGGAATGCATACGGTAACTTAAAAAATTATACAGCCGCCATTGCCGATTATAAAACTACTATCAGGCTTAACCCCAAAATGCCAAACCTGTATAAGTACCTGGCAAATGCTTTAGGTAATGTTGGCGATAAAAAAGCCGCGCTCGAGTACTTTGCTCAGGCCATAAAGCAGGACCCAAACAACGCCGAGCTTTATTTATATGATGGGTTAGTGAAATATAACCTGAATGATAACGAAGGCGCTTTAGCCGATTTTGATAAATCGATAGCATTAAAGCCAAGCTCGGACGCTTACCAGAACCGGGCAGACCTTAAACTAAGCTCACGTAATTTTGAAGAGGCTAAAGATGATGCCGATGAAGCTATTAAATTAGACAGCAAGAACGCCTACGCCTACGTTAGCCGGGCACGTGCCAATCTCGAACTTAAGGATACTACCGCCGCGCTGGCAGATCTTAATCAGGGCATCAAAATGAACCCTGCTAACGATTACTCATACGTGCTGCTGGGTAATATAGATGCAGGCAGGCATAAATACGACAGTGCGCTGGCTTGGTATGATAAAGCCTTAAGCTACAGTCCCGGCGACTCCGAAACATTACTTAAACGTGCTGAAACCCGCCTGAAGGTAAATGACCGCGCAGGTGCACTTGCGGATTATAAACGTATTGCCACCATAAATAAAGATGATGATAACCTGCGCGACAGGTTTGTAAGATCGGTCATCAGGGCCAAATTTTATGCTGAGGCACTGCCGTTGTTTAATACGCTGATTACTGCCAATGGAAAAAACGCTAACTTTTATGTTGGCCGTGGTGTAGCGAAACAACATACCGGCGATATCCCCGGCGCACTGGCCGATTATAACACTGCTTTAAAGCTTGATACTGCATCATCGCACGCTTACTTTAACCGTGGCAGCGCCAAGTTTGATCAGAAAGATTATACCGCCGCACTGGCTGATATTGCAAAGGGTATTAAAATAAACGACGGGCAGGAAGAGGCTTATTTTATACGCGGGCAGGTGCGCTTTGCGATGAACAACTACCAGGGTGCTGTTGATGACTTTAACAGCGTAACATTTATTAATCTTGATAATACAGTTGCATACGCCTGGAGGGGCCTTGCACGCGCGTACCTTGGCGATAAAGAACGCAGCGATCTTGATTTTAACTACGCCTTAAAAATAGAACCCAAGAACCCCGAAATTTTTTACCTGCGAGGACAGGCCCGGGTTAACAACAAGGATGTAACCAGCGCCTGTACCGATTTTAAGCAGGCTGTAACCTTAGGCTCAAAAGATGCCGAAGCAGCTGTGAGGTTGTATTGTGAGTAAATCTACACCACGGCGTCATTGCGAGGAGCGATAGCGACGTGGCAATCTTCGATAGGCTTGTGCGGCTCTGTAAGTGGGGAATGGCCGCGCTTTGCAAGGGCGCATTTAATTTAATTACATCTTTCCAAACAGATCCTCTACTGCCTTTACCCGGTAATCAAATATCTGCTTCACTTTTTTGCCTACAAACACTTTGTTGGCAATAGTGCCAAATATGCTGTAAGGGATGGCATAATGCAAAATATCCGTCATCTCTACACCACCGGGTATTTCTTTAAAGTGGTGCTGATGGTGCCAAAGGGCATAGGGGCCGAAACGTTGCTCATCTACAAAATACTTACCGTCTACCACCTGTGTTATCTCGGTCATCCAGTTCATTTTGATACCGGCCACAGGGGAGATCTTATACGTGATGATCATCCCGGCGTACATTTTAGTTTGAGCGGTATAATCTGATGTTACCACAAACCGCATATCGGCAGGCGTTATCTTAGCCAAATTTAATGGCGACGAGAAAAAGTCCCAGGCTTCATCAAGGCTGATCGGAATATTTTGTTTGAATTTTAAGGCGTATGTTTTCACAGTTGGGTAACAGGTTAAGAGGTTTATTGTTCAATTGCTGTATTGCTAATTACATCAGCAATACAGCAATTGAACAATTTAACAATAAAATACTACAATCCATTCTCCTCTGTGGCAATAGGTAAATCGTTACGGCTCCATTCGCTCCACGACCCAACGTAAAGCTTTGGTCCTTTGATGCCTGCGTGCTCCATACCCAACAAGGTATGGCATGCGGTAACACCCGATCCGCAATGCACTATCACATCTTCGGGGTTTATATGGCCAATAGTGTTTTTGTAAAGCGTGGCCAGGGCTTGTGCGGTAAGATATTTACCTTCTGGCGATAGGCTGTTGCTGTAGAATAAATTTACCGCGCCGGGTATATGGCCTGCCACAAGGTCTAAAGGTTCGGTATGGCCCAGGTAACGCGCACCTTCACGTACATCTATAACCACCCGGTCATCGGCTTTGGCGGCTTGCTTTACTTCTTCAATAGTTGCCGTATGGCTGTATTGCTCCGGGATAGGATATGCGCCCGTAGGGGCAGATTGGTAGTCATCGGTACTTAGTTCCAGCCCTCCATCGGTTGCGGCCTTTAAGCCGCCGTTTAACACCTGTACGTTGGTATGGCCTATAGATCGTAGCATCCACCAAAGGCGTGCGCCACCCATAGCGGCATTTTTATCATCATAAACCACTACATGGCTATTTGGCTTTACGCCCCAGCGGCCAAGCGTGGCGGCAAAATCTTTTAACGAGGGCAGAGGGTGGCGGCCACCGTTCGCCGGGTCTTCGGGATGCGCGGCAAGGTCATCATCCAGTGTAGCGAATATAGCGTTAGGCAAGTGCCCTGCAAGGTAACGCTCACGCGCGTTTGCGCCTGCACGCACATCAATCAATATGGTTGCCGGGTCAAAAACCCGCGGGTCGGTAATTTCAATTAGTGGGGACATGGTTTGGAGATTAGTTATTAGTGAGTGGAGAGTAGTTGGATTATCGCCGAACTAAGCTCGCATTCAATGCAGGCAATTTAGAAAAACCCTGCCACAAATAAAACATTTAGACAACAACTCACTATTCTCTATTCACCACTCACCAAACCCACTACTGCACCATTTTATTAGCACAACACGAACTTGCGAATGCCTCCGGCTTGGCTTTAAACACAAAGCCCATGCTCATGATGTAACCCATAGCCTCGTGCAGGGCGGCGTTGCTTTTAAACATAGGGTTGGTGTTAATATCGGCATGCACTTCAAGTTCTACCTCGTACAGGTCAAGCAGGTCGCAAAGTTTGTAGGCAATGTCTATGGATTTTTGAACCTCGTGCAGCATCCGCTCTTTAATGGTCATAGTTTGGGAGGTGCGCTCCTGATGAATGAACATGAACGCGCCGCGCTGCTCACGGATAAAAACAATTACGGTGGCAAAATCGGTAACCGATCCCTTCACCTGCGAATCTGTACCGATACAAACCTTTAGTTTGTTGCCCAGGTTGGTTTCCCGTTCAATGGCAGCTTCAACCTCTTCAAGTATGGGTGTTTGGATAACCTCACCGCTAAATTTTCTCCAGGTCATAAAATTCGTTTTTAGGTTAATTTTAACTGACCTGTTTTATAGGTCTATAAAAATAAGCGATAAACTATTTTATAAACGTTAATTGCCGGTAATTTATTTGTTAACATTTGGCTGAATATTAACAGGTTAGCAAGTTTTTCCTGTTGAAATTGAAGCGTGCTTCTTAAAGACCCATAAAAACACCCATTTTAGGCACAAAATGTTCACGTTCACGTTTGCACATGTGCAGCACAAATCATGAACGGCTTAATAATCAGGAGTTTCGTTAATTAAATGGTGACATCATTGCGACACCATAAGGTTAAGAATAAATGCTATAGCTGGTTTAAGCCCACCACCCCCGGGTAAAATTAGAGGGGGCTGCACAAAAAAAGCCGCTTCCTTTTCAGGAGCGGCTGTATAATAGGTTGAGATTGGATCTTATCTGGCTTTATAATTTTTAGCCTTTTTAACCGGATGGTGCGGTTTACCTTGTGGGTTTATCTCCGGGGCGCCCACCATGGTCATGGCGCAACGGAAACCAATTTCGGCGCTGGTGCTTTCCTGGTCGGCAAAGCGGCGTGTTGCAGGGTTCATCCAGTAGGCCATATCGTTCCACGAGCCACCTTTGTATACCTTAGAGTGGTTGTTAACCAATGTGGTGTTACCATATAAAGCAGTGCTTACGGTGTCGTTAAAGTCACGGTAATCCGGCGTGTAGGCTTTACCCGCCAGTGGGTCTTTAACGGCAGCTGTGGTTGCTCCCGGTGCGGCGCTGTTTGCCGCAGGGTTTGCATTAGCCGCCGCTTGGGCCTGTTGTTGCGCAATCATATCAGCATATTTCAACTTCTTATTTGAAGTTGCAGGGTCTTTAATAGGGCGGCCGTATTTATCTTTTGCATATAGGCCTTTAGTTGGGTCGGACAGACGTTTGTTAGTAAATTCGTTCCCACGGAAAGGGTTTAGATCGTCAACCTCCTCAAATGATGTTTGGCGATAGGTATCAGCAACCCATTCGTTTACGTTACCTGCCATGTTATACAAACCAAAATTGTTTGGCTGGTATGAACGTACCGGCGCTGTAATAATGGCTTTATCATTTAAGCCACCACCCACACCGGCGTTATCGCCTGTGCCACGTTTAAAGTTGGCTAAAATTAAACCGCGTGTTTTACGGTTTGGCGAACGTACGCCAAGGCCATCCCAGGGGTAAACGCGGCCATCGTTAATGTTTTCGAACTGTGTGTTACCTGCTAATGCTAAAGCAGCGTATTCCCACTCAGCCTCTGATGGTAAGCGGTAACCTTGTTTAAGTATACCATCCTCTAAACGTACCGGCCTGCGCGCGGCATTTTTGCCGGTACCGCCCTGCGCGTTAGGGTTAAGGTCTTTTACCATTTTTTTACCATCAACACCCTGGCCTTTTATTTGGCCGTTCAAATAAATATCAGTGTTGAAAGGCTGACCTGAATTGGCGCCTGCGGCACCACCCTGGCCTTTAGCCTGGTCTTTCCACGTAACTAAGTTGCCGCGCTCGCGTAAAATGTTTTCGTTGGTACGGTCGGTACGCCATACGCAATATTCTTGTGCCTGTTCCCAGGTAACACCTACAACCGGGTAATCCTGAAATGCAGGGTGACGAAGGTAGTTATCTACGTAAGGCTCGTTATATGATAATGGTTTACGCCATACCAGGGTATCCGGCAGGGCATTGTAATAAAGCTCGTTATCGTTAGGGAAGGTAATATTTATCCAGTGCAGGTAATCCAGCCAATCCTGGTTAGATACTTCGGTCTCATCCATGTAAAAAGACGGAACAGTTACCCTGCGGCGCACGTTGTTATATTCATAGGTAACATCCTGGTCGGCGCTTCCACCCAAAACAAAGGTACCACCCTCTATAGGTACAAGGCCCGGCCCCGGGGTGGGGTGGCTTTGCTGGTATCTTAAGTAACCGCCGTTTGTTCTGTCGTTGTAACTTAAACCTGTTTTTTGCGATTGCTGTTTTTTACTGCAGCTGCTAAGCGTAACAACTAACCCCAACATCACTAAAGCAGTATTAGTAAGTACTTTCATGTTTTGCAAAATATATTTGGAGGTAAATTTAAAAAAAATCAATTATAAAAGTGTGTTATTTATAAGTGTTCACCACATGTATAAACCTATAAGCCCTTTTTAACGTATAAGTGGGTTATCAAGTTACAATATTTTGTGTTGCTACTGTTAAATCGAAACGCTTACACAAATGCGGCGACATAAACCGCGGTAAATTTTATTATTTTTAAATAATAAACCTAAATTGCACCCAATGAAGTTTTTGAGTACTAAAAACCTTACTGTATATATTTTGCTTGCCTTGCCTGTTTTTGCGGCTGCGCAAAGCACCACCACCACCAATGGCAGCGGCACTAATGCCATACCAACGGCAGTGCCCTTCTTAAATATATCGCCCGATTCGCGGTCGGGTGCAATGGGCGATGCCGGCGTGGCTATATCGCCGGATGTTAACGCCAACTACTGGAACCCGGCAAAACTCGCTTTTTTAGAGAACGACAACGATATATCATTTTCATACAGCCCCTGGCTAAGGCATTTAGTGCCCGATGTTAATTTGGCCTACCTGGCCTATGCGCACAAGATCGACGAACGTAATACCTTTGGTGCATCCATACGTTATTTTAACCTGGGTTCTATTCAATTAATAGATGCCAACCAAACCGAACAGGGGGTTTATAAACCAAACGAATTTTCTATCGACGCATCGTTTGCGCGTAAATTTGGTACAAACCTTTCTTTAGGCTTAACACTCCGTTATATCTACTCCAATTTTAGTAACGGCGCGTTTGTAACCGGCTCGGGCCAGCAAAATAAGGCCGGTAACGCGATATCTGCAGGGGTATCTATGTTTTACAATAAGCCTTACGGCGATGGTTCAAACTTTGCCTTTGGCGCTCATATCTCCAACATAGGTAACAAGATAAGCTACACCAGCACCGGACCAAGCTATTTTTTACCGGCCAATTTAAAACTGGGTGTGGCCAATACCTGGCAGCTTGATGCGTTAAGCAAGTTTACGGTGGCGTTTGACGTTAATAAATTATTAGTGCCTACGCCGCCCCTGCGCGATGCAAGCGGCAATATTGTAAAGGGTAGCGATGACGATGTATCAGTACCGGCGGGTATCTTCCGTTCGTTTGGCGATGCACCGGGTGGGTTTAGCGAGGAGTTAAAAGAGCTTAGCTTTTCGCCGGGTTTAGAGTATTTGTATAACGATATTTTTGCCATACGCGCCGGGTACTTTTACGAAAACCCCAATAAAGGCGGCAGGCATTATGCCACTACCGGCTTTGGTTTAAAATACGACGTGTTTAAATTCGATTTTTCGTACCTTATAGCAAGCCAGCAAAACAGCCCGCTGGCAAATACACTCCGGTTGACCCTATCGGCCAGTTTTGGCGGGGTTAAAAATGTTTCTAAAAAATAATGGCTAAAATTAAAGTAGGCTTTGGGTTTGATGTACATCAGCTAAAGCAAAACCACCCCTTTGTGTTGGGTGGCGTAAACCTTGAACATACCAGCGGCGCATTTGGACACTCTGATGCCGATGTAATGTTGCACGCTATATGCGACGCACTTTTAGGCGCTGCCAACCTGCGCGATATTGGCTTTCACTTTTCTAATACCGACGACCGTTGGAAAGGCATCAGCAGCCTGGTGCTATTACAGCACGTGGTAGCACTGCTTGCCGAAAAAAACTGGCAGATAAGCAATATAGACGCTATGGTGTGCCTGGAAGCACCAAAAATAAACCCACACATCCCTGCTATGCAGGCAAACATTGCCAAAGCCGCCGGGATAGATATTGAAGACATTTCTATTAAAGCCACCACTAACGAGCAACTTGGCTTTATTGGCCGCGAAGAGGGCGTAGTAGCTTATACCGTTTGTTTGATAGAGAAGATTATGTAGATAACTATTCTCAAACGATAGAGAGAAATCTTGTTAGTTATGCAAAGTCTCCTACCTCAAATAACTAACAAGATTTATCTTCGATGAGCTCCCTATGGTCGGTTCTCGTCGCTGCGCTTCCCTCGAAAGGACATAGTTTTTTTATCTCTCCGGTTGTTCATCGCCCTGCAATTCGCTCTTCTTCATTTTTACATTTCCTGTACGCTTTAATACGCCCCAGGTGTTAAGCTCACCTTTTAGGGCTTTACGGATAGATTTAAAAAGGATATAATACATGAGCTGTCGCCATATAAAACGCTGCGGTATAAGGTATACCAGCTTGTAATACTTCTCTTTCTCCATGCGGAAGGCTACAATACCCACCAGGAAATCGACCCCAAGGAAGGCCAGATAAAACACCAGCATTTTTTCGGGGTGGCTGCCAAACAAACCAAGTATCATAATAAGATCCGCCAGCGGCGAAAACAGGGGCAATATGATCTGGAAGATGAGGATATTAGGCATCCCCACCATACCAAAGTAGCTGTATTTTTTGTTGAACAGCGCGTCGCGGTTTTTCCAGAAACTTTGTATAACCCCAAAACTCCAGCGGAAGCGCTGCTTAAGCAGCATGTTTAGGGTTTCCGGCGCTTCGGTATAGGCAATGGCCTCGGCACAGTTTTTTATTACATAGCCCTGTTTAAGGATACGCATGGTAAGGTCGCAATCTTCGGCAAGTGTATCGTAGGTAAAGCCGCCGGCCCTGAATATGGCCGATTTGCGGAACGCGCCAATAGCCCCGGGAACAACCGTTATGCTGTTAATAATATCAAACGCGCGGCGATCCATGTTTTGGGCGGTAATATACTCTATCGACTGCCATTTGGTGATGATGTTGGTTTCATTACCAACCTTAACCGTACCTGCAACCGCGCCAATCTCCTCGTCTGTAAAGTAAGCCATCAGGTGAAAAATGGCGTCCGTTTTCAGTTGCGTATCGGCATCAATACAAACCACGTAATCGCTTTCGGCATGGGTAATACCAAAGTTTAGGGCTGATGCCTTACCACCGTTTGGCTTGGTAAATACTTTTACCAGTGGATTACCGGCATAAGCCTCAGACACTACCTTAAACGTATTATCCTTTGACCCATCATCCACAAAAATAATGTTGAAGTTAGGGTATTCGGTTTTTAACAAACTATCTATCGTGCGGATAGCTGTAATTTCTTCGTTATAGGCGGGTACGATGATACTAACCGGCGGCTGCGGGTGCGGCGCCTGCTCAATTTTTTTATTAAGTGCAAACTGCCTTGACGCCAGTATACCTATTAAAATAATACGCCCCATAGCCAAAAATATAGCCGACAGGAACAGGTAGAATATAAATCTGTTACCGATAAAGAAACCAACCACCACCACATCATAAAAGCGGCCCCAAAAGGTTTTATCGTCGCTGGTTGGCATCGGCATCAGGTCGTCCTTGCTTTTGCCCAGTATATCGGCAATGGTAGTAAACTCGTAACCGTTCTTTTTAAAGTAATGGATTATTGCGGGTAGTGCCTTAACGGTTTCTTCGCGGGTATCGCCACCGGCATCGTGCAGTAAGATCATACTGCCGTTATCTTTTTGGCGAATTGTGCGGGCAATAATACTATCGGCTGTTACGCCCGGTTGCCAGTCCCACGGGTCGATAGACTCGCCAATGGTAATGTAACTTTGCCTGCGGCTTTCGGCTACGGGAATAACCTCGGCCAGGGTTTGCGGCTCGGCATCGGCATTAAACGGCGGGCGGAACAGGATGGTGCTACGCCCGGTAACAGATTCGATCAGCTTACGGGTAGCATTCAACTCCAGGTTTACACGTTCTATACTGATGGTAGAAATATCGGGGTGAAGGTAAGTGTGGTTACCTATCTCGTAGCCCTCATCATAAATACGTTTCAGCAAAGGGATATTCTTCTCTACCATCGAACCAACTACAAAGAAAGAGGCCGGCACTTTTTCTTTTTTGAGGATATCTAAAATACGCGGTGTAAAATCCGGGTCGGGGCCATCATCAAATGTTAAAACAACTTTGCCCTTTTTGTAACCATATCTGCGGATAACATACTTTGTTGGTAGTTCAATATATTTTTGATTGGTAATGGTGTAGCTGGAGGTGTCGAGGTTTACATCAATCTTTCCCGTTTTAGGTACCGTAACCAGGTCTAAAACTTCGCCGCCTTCACCAGCGTAATCTATTTTGTTATTTAAACCAACTGTGGTTAACCGTTTAATATCAACACCTGTCTTCTTAAGCGAATCTATTGACAGGTTTTTTTGGAAGAACGTCCATAAGCGCGGATCTTCTCCGCCTAAACGCCATAAGGCAACACCGCCGGTTGCCCAGTCATCCGCCATGCGGATGATGTTAAAATTGGTAGCTGCATCGGTAAAGTATACAATGTGGTTAAGGCCATCGGTACCTAAATAATTGTAGTGCAGGTTAGCCGATATGGGGTCATAGGTAATAGTGCTCTTTTTTTGCTGGGCGTTACTAATGGCGCCGGCATAACCTACCGCGGTGCCAATGCTATTCTCCGGCCAGTCAAACCCGCCCCCGGCAATAGTAAGGATTACTTTTTCGCTCGGGATAATGGTACAAACCTGGTCTAAAATTTCTTCGACCCAATGCTGGTTAGATACATCGCCGGCGTTGCTGCCGTCGGAATGCTGATCTATAGCCATCACAAACAAAAAGTCGTTTACGTGCTGTAAACGTTTTAGATCGTACTCCTCATCGTTGGGGATAACGTTTTGGGTAGTAAGTAAATCATTAGCCTTAAATATGCGGTATAAGTCTTTTTGAAAAGCAATGTAATCTTTTGAATTGCGGTTTTTAATATCATCAATATCAACGTTTACACCATTAAAATTGTAATGCTTAAGCTTAGCAACCATACTATTGATAAAGGCGGTACGCAGCTTTTTACTTTTAAAGATGCGTTCAACATCCTTGCTGTCGTATTCGCCGCTAACGTTATCTATATTAACATAGTTGGATAAGGTGACCAGCACCTGCTTTTTGTATTTTTTATTAAGGTTGATGAGGCCCGTATCGATATTTACTTTAAGGGTGTCGGCATTTTTTGAAAAGGAAAAGCCCTCGGTAACAACCATATCTAAAAGACTGATGTACTGAGTTAATGAGTTATATGCCTGTGGCTCCCATGATTTGTAAAAACCCGCGTTTATACGATTGTTGTTATTAGGGTGTTTTAGCTGATGTAACCTGCGTGCCCTGGCAAGCGATTCTATCTCGGTCTTTTCGATCTTGAAATCTTTATATTTTTTCGATTTCTTGAGCGCGTTCATATCTTCTTTAGAGATCTTTTTTGGCGCGGGATCTAAGTTAGGCAGGGCAGGGTACTCTCTGGAGGTAATGGTAATAACCGCGGCTATTGCGCCAACAATTAAAATAACCAATATGAGGCGGCTAAGCCATTTAAAACGGTTCCACCTGCCGGGGTTATCGGCCTGAAATATCTGCTTATTAGTAGACATGAAGGGGATTTAATACTAAATTAAGTGAATGATAAAGGTACGGTTTTAAAACAGCACAATTATTTCAATTGCTTAGCAGGTTCGACGTTCGAAAAATCGACCCCGCATTTACAATTGCTGCCGCAGCTTTTTTTAGAGAACAAGCTTTTATACAGTAAACGGCCTACATAAAAAACTGCTGCAATAAATAATACAATGATAATAATTGCCTGTATGTTCATGTCGCAAAATTAATACTTTATTTATATACGTACAGACTGCAAAATTAGTATAAAGTTTATTTGTGCATAAAGGCCACTGTGCCGCCAACCCAGTCAAAATCTTTGTTGTACCTAACGCCTATCATTTTGCCCCGGCTTAGCCGGGCAAGGTTCACAGCCAGCGTTGGTTTTTCGTCGCCATCGGGCCATAAATAAAGCAGGCGGATCTCTACTTTTACGCCCCCATCGGGTGATTGCACAACGGGTTGGTAAGTAACTTTTTCCTGCAATATCCAGTTCTTGGGGGCTTGTATCTTTTCGATGTCACCATCCATAATATCGATGATGACGCCCTGCCCTGCAAAGCTAAATAAGGGCTTTAAAACGTAATTGTGCAGGTCTTCGGGTATCTCTTTCAGCTCGTGCAGGAACCGGGTTTTAGGGATATACTTACCTGTTAAAAATGGCATGGTAAATTTACTGATGCGGTAAAACCAGTTAGGATGCGTCACCCATTCCACATCAAGTGGTTGGCGAATGTCTACAACTTTGTTGAAGATCTCCGGATCGTTTTCTATCTCATCAAATATCAAACGGTTATAAATTCTGCGGATGCGTTTCTTTTCGCCCGATATAGTTTTGTAAAATAGCTGGTCGCCTTCCTGTATCAGGTCGGCAAGGGAAACCACAGGCGTGCCTATGTAACCTTCTGTAATATAAAAATCGACAGATGTTTTCTGGTTGGGGGCATCAATATCCATCAGCACTACTTCATCGGGCTCGTAAGGGCCGACTATAGTTTTGCGTAACAGCTCGATATAGCTGCTTTTAGTTAGGCCATTGAAAAATATGGTTTGGTTGCCTGGAATGTTAAAGGCATGCCTGTAATTTTCGGCTAAGTGCACCTGAAACCCGTATAACGACGGGAAGCCCTGCATCTCTATCAGTTTAGGTACAATGTTACCTGCATCATCTTTACATACGCCAAAATCTAAAGCGATAAAGTGGGAGTGCCCATTCTCATTTGCCACCAGCCATTTATCGGGTATGGCGCGTTCGCTTAATTCTTTAAAACCGGGTTTTAGGATGGTCGCTACTATTTCATCACCAGCCTCTAGAATCTTATCCCTGAACTCGTCCGTTAAAAATACCGGCGTTTCCGCAATGCGAAACTCTATCGGTTTTTTAAGGCCTATGTTTAGGTCTACCAAAAAATCAGCATACTTTTCTTCTGTGAAGTTTTGGTTAAAGGTTTCTCTGGCTGATGGGTTCATAAGCTTTGTAATTTAAACTTCCTTTGTCATCCTGAGCGGTAGCGAAGGATCTATTAGCGAACTGTGCAATCGCCTAAATGCATGTCGGCGATTAGATGCTTCACTACGTTCAGCATGACAGGTTGGCCAAATTCTTCAATATTGCCTCATCCAAAAAATTAGGGATGATGGTATTTTGGGTATGTACAATTTTATCAGGGTCTTCCAGGCGTTGCAGCATTTCTTTGTATTTTGCTTCGCCGTGCTCGTTTATCACGTCGTGTTTTTTATCCTCGCGTTGTAGCATCACACTCATGCCGTGGGCATCCGCCTCGGGGTGAAACTGGGTTGCGAAAAAGTATTCGTTAAAACGGATAGCCATTAGCGCCTGCGGCAGATCTACATACGGGCGTTCTTTTTCTAACGCTAATATTTTCATCCCCAATTTTTCTATAAGGTCCACATCGGGGTTTACAACCTGCCAGCTGCGCGAATCTACCGTATAGAATGGGTCGTTAAGGCCTTCAAAAACATGGTCGTTACGCCCCGCTTCGGTTAAATGCACGGGCAGTACGCCAAAAGATGGCGAACGCCTCAGGTTAATATCGCCAAGGCCATATTTACGGCACATGAGCTGGAACGAGTGACATACAAAGAATACGTGCTTTTTTTGTGTGCCCTGTTGCTTGTTATGTGCTTCCAACTTATCTATCAGGCGGAAATACTTTTTCTCCCATTCGGTACCCTCGCTATCCAGCGGACTACCCGGCCCGCCGCTTGAAATGTACAGGTCGAAGCTCGTATCAGGCACCTGGCCTTTAAGCCGCACATCAAAAACCTGGTAACTTAAATCAAGGCCGTGCTGCGCCTTGTAACGCTCCAGTATATCCCGGAAACCACGCATCCCCTCGTTAGCCACACCTTCATAAAGGTCTAATATAGCTACTCTCACTCCCGGTTTATCTGTGTTCATTTTGATAGTTATTGTTTAGCCTCATCCTGCCCTCTCCAAAGGAGAGGGTTCTTATTTTTTCTAAGTCCTATCCTTGGAGAGGATTTAGGTGAGGCTTATATTCCCTTTAAAGTTTGCGATGTAATATAGTCCACCACATCTGCAAAGTTATTACTTTGATTGTAAACGGCCAGCTGCCTGTCGGCGCCGGTGCCATTCTCTAATATTTTGTGCACATATTGCAGGTCTTCGCGGCAGCCAAGGTCGTCAACTACATCATCAATAAAGTCCAATAATTCCAAAATCAGCGCGCGGGTATTTACCTCAAGCTCTTTGCCGAAATCGATCATTTTACCATCGATACCATAACGGGCGGCGCGCCATTTATTCTCGTTTATGAGCGCCCGGTTGTAGGTGATGAACTTCATATTACTTTGGCGCAATTTGTAAAGCTTGGCACAAATACACTGGAAGAGCGCCACAAAGGTCATGGTCTCGTCTATCAGCATGGGGCAATCGCACACACGGAACTCAATGGTTTCAAAGAAAGGGTGTACCCGCAGATCCCACCAGATCTTTTTGGCGTTATCTATGCAATTGGTTTTTACAAGCAGTTTAATGTACCTGTCGTAGTCCTCAATACTATCAAAATAATCGGGGATACCCGTCCTCGGGAACTTATCAAAAACCTTGGTACGGAACGATTTGTAACCCGTGTTCCTCCCTTCCCAAAAAGGGGAGTTGGTAGATAAGGCGTAAACATGCGGCAAAAAGTACCGGGCTTGGTTGGCAATATGAATGGCCATATCCCTGCTTTGGATACCCACGTGTACGTGTAGCCCAAAAATAAGATTTGAACGCGCGGCTTCCTGTAACTCATCTACAATATCAAAATACCTTGGATGGTCCGTTATCAACTGGTGTTGCCAGTGCGAAAAGGGGTGCGTACCGGCAGCGCCAATACGCAAGCCAATATCGCCGGCCAGTTGGGCTACTGTGGTGCGCAGCTTGCCAACTTCTTTACGCGCTTCTTCGGTGTTGCGGCAAATATGGGTGCCCACCTCCACAACTGCCTGGTGCATTTCGGCCTTTACCTGGTCTTCGTGGATCTTTTGCGCGCTATCCACTATTTTTTGCTCATGCGATTTTAACTCCCTGGTTACAGGATCGATCACCATAAACTCTTCTTCGACACCCAAGGTGAACTTGTTCATAATTGGTTAGGGGTTATTGGTTTATTTCTATGTCGTAGTTTACTCACCCCGACTACGCTTCGCTGGTCGACCCTCTCTGCTTCGCAAAGAGGGTTAGCTCCTTTTTGTTTCCAAACCCCCTCTTTGCGAAGCAGAGAGGGGGTAGGGGGTGAGTCAACTATTTCTTAGTTGCCTTTTTCGGCGCGGCCGCTTTCTTTTTTGGTTTTGCTTCGTCGGTAATGGCATGGTCAATTTTGGCGGCACTTACATCGGCTTTGGCCGGTTTTGCTGCTGCCACCAATGGCTTGCCGGCAACTCCTGTGCGTACATATTCGCCCCAGGTTAGGTTATCGCGGTTGTCTTTTTGTGCCTTGGCGCGTTCAATGGCGTAAGATGCAGCAGTTTCAACCACCCACTCAAAGTTATCCTGCCCAACGCTGGTAACTTCGGCATCGGGGGCTGGGTTGCAAAAATCTATCGCGTAGGGTAGGCCATCGCGTACAGCAAACTCCACGGTGTTAAAATCGTAACCCAGGTATTGGTTTAGTTGCAATACATATTTGGTAATGGTATCCAGCATTTTTTTAGATGCTGGGGCTTTGCCATGCTCGTAACGCAGGTGGTGCGGGTTGCGTGGTTCGTACTGCATAATGCGCACATGTTTGCCGCCAATGCAATAGCAACGGAAATAGTCATCAAAAACAATCTCTTCCTGCAGCAGCATTACCAGTTGTTTGGTTTCGGCAAATTTCGTCCACAGGTCATCCTTGTCGCTAATTTTGTAAACATCGCGCCAGCCGCCGCCGTCAAACGGTTTCATGTATGCGGGGAAGCCTACATATTCAAATATCGCGTCCCAATCCAACGGGAACGCCAGGTTACGGAACGAGCGGTCGGTAGTGCTATCCGGGTGATCTTTAGAGGGCAACAATGCCGTTTTGGGCACAGGTATGCCAAGTTTAACTGCCAGGGCGTTATTAAAAAATTTCTCATCGGCGCTCCACCAAAATGGGTTGTTAATAACCGCTGTGCCGGTTATGGCAGCGTTTTTAAGCGATGCGCGGTAGAAGGGTACATCCTGCGATATACGGTCTACAATTACCGAGTAGCCTAATGGTTCGCCTTGTAACATCTTGTCGATACGTACAAACTCGGCAGAGATGTTTTTTTCTGCTTTCTCGTTTATCCTGTCAACAAATGCCTGCGGGAACGAATTTTCCTGCCCAAATAAGATGCCTATTTTTTTCATGGTAGTATGTTTTAAATCCTAATCTTTAATTTCTAAATCCTAAAGTAATAGACCTGATCTCAAGTCTCATGTCTCACATCTCAAGTCTACTTTATCGTGCTTAAATAATGCGGGAACATTTCTTTCCATATTGGCCAGTCGTGGTTAGCGAAGGGGCGGATATCCAGCCAGTTGTTCATGTTCTTCCTGTCTAATATACCCGCCATGCGGATGTTATAATCCTTACACATATCATGCTCTGATGTACCCAATATGATGTTCATCTGCCAAAGCTCGTGCTTGTTGCTGCCGGGCAAAAAATCTACCGGGTTGTTGTAAAATATATCGTCGTTATAAAAACCGTCGGTAAACATGGTTATATCAAATGCGCCACCCATGGTGAATAAATGCGCTACCATTTCCGGGTGCTTAAACGCGAAGTTTGCCGCGTGGTAGCCGCCAAAGCTGCAACCTGCAACTGCTACTTTGCCTACTCCGGTTTCGTGCATGGCCCAGGGGGCAAGTTCTTCTACCAGCATTTTATCGTACCAGGTGTAATTGCGGGCACGGTCGGCAGGGTGAATGCCTTTATCATACCATGTGCGGTCGTCAATAGTATCAGGGCAATAGATCTTTACCAGGCCTTCGTCTACAAACCATTTAACACTGTCAATTAAACCAAAATCTTTATTTTGATGATAGCGGCCTTTGGTTGTTGGGAAAAGAATTACCGGGAAACCGCGGTCGCCAAACACCAGCATTTCAAGGTCGAGATTTAAGTTTGGTGAGTGCCAGCGATGATATTGTTCAGTCAAAATATTGGTTTTAAGAGGGTAAGTTAACAGGTTTGTGTGTAAATGTCAACAACGTGCCAAATAATTATGTTTTAGGCAATTTTTAAAACTATAACGGTATTTTTGTAGCCTTAAAAGGCCTCACCTTGCCCTCTCGACCGGAGAGGGTAAAAAGAGGTATTCATAGTCCTCTCCTTTGGAGAGGATTTAGGTGAGGCAATTGTGCCCTTAATAATTTTTACCACCATGTACTACAGTACAGATTTTGAAATGAAGATCGCAGAACAGGAAATCACCATAACATCTAAAGTACTTGAACGCGACGTTACCTGTACCCTGCTTATGCCCGAAGACGGCGCCGTAGCAGAGCCCCTTAACTTACTTTTATTGAACGACGGCCAGGAACTGGAGAACCTTAAAATGGTTGATACGCTGGAGAACCTGTACGAACGCAACTGCATAAAACCACTGCTTACCGTTGCTATCCACGCAGGTGACGACCGCATACTTGAATACGGCATTGCGGGCAAGCCCGACTTTAAAAAGCGCGGGGCCAAAGCCGACCTGTATACCAAATTCATTATTACGGAATTATTGCCTTTTGTTCATGAGCATACCGGTATAGATAGTTTTGAAAGTACCGCATTCGCGGGATTTTCGCTTGGTGGCTTAACCGCTATGGATATTGCCTGGAATAACCCGGAACTGTTTGATAAAGTTGGGGCATTCTCAGCTTCGTTTTGGTGGAGGAGTAAGGACCTGGCCAAAGGTTATACCAATGATGACCGCATCATGCACAGCATGCTGAAAAATACTGCAGGTAAACCAGAGCTGAAATTTTGGCTGCAAACGGGTACCAAAGATGAAACCGCCGACCGTAACAAGAACGGCATTATCGATTCTATCGACGATACCATCGACGTGATAAAAGAACTGCTTGCCAAAGGCTACGAGCGCCCTGCCGATATCCAATATCTGGAAGTGCTAAACGGCACCCACGACACCGAAACCTGGGGCAAAGCAATGCCTAAGTTTTTACAATGGGCGTTTGGGAAGTAGGAGGGTAAGGTCTTTCCCGCGCCTCATTGTGAGGAACAAGGCAAGCTCATTAGGATTTTTAATGCCACTTTAAACGTTCCGCTAACTCATAGGCGTTGTTACTCCGTGAAAGTAATACCTTGTAGAAAAGAAAAATACAAATTTATTGTGTTTAACTACTATATTGCAGATTACTCAATGGCGCATAATAGAATAAGAATATTTTATGGACGATAATAAAGTTAAGGAGATAATTTCCGAAGCTTTCTTCAGCTTGGTTCTTGCAAAAAATAGATTTAAAAGTTATAAAAGTAGTTCTGGCGATGATGGCGTAGATCTCCTGATAAACCCTATTATAACTAGAGTTCGAACATATGGAGGTGGCACTTCTAGAATAGACAGCCCTAAAAAAATAGATATTCAACTTAAATGCACAACGGAAAATAAAGTTACAGTACTACCAAACGGAAACTTAAGATATTATCTAAAGGTAAAGAACTACGAGGATTTATTGGTTAGACGAGATGAAAAAGGGGTTCCGTTGGCATTGATAGTGTTTGTATTACCAGATAAAGAAGACGATTGGCTTGAAATATTTCATGATCAATTATTACTTCGAAGATGCGGCTATTGGTATGTTATGCCTGATACAGAAAGTCTTGTAAGGAGTGAAGTGCTTAAAAGTAAATCAAATATAAGTATAGAAATACTATCGAAAAATAAATTGACTTTGGATTTTAAAACGATTTTTGATAAGATATGGAAATAGTTAATAATATTTTACTACTTAGTCAAAAGATGCGTTCGGAAGGCTGGTACGTAATATCTCAAGATGATAACCAGCTAGTTATGAAAAATGAATGGATATTTACAGAATCAATAGAATTAGCCTTTCCTCTAGATAAAACTAAGAATAATTTTCCAATTTTATTAGAAACGCTTTTGAGGAATTTAATTGAGATAGATAGTTCATACAAGGATTTTAAATTACTTAATATCCTGTTGGCTCAAGTGAAAAATGTGAAAAATAAATTTTCTAAAACTAAAGATAATTGGATTTTGTCTGAGCCGAACTCTAGGTATAAGCAGGCTGAAATTCCTTTTTTTTATGTTCCCAAATTGTCTATATTTGAGAAGTAAAAGATTCTTTCATTAGCTCTAGCAGCCTTCGGGCTGTGGATTAGCGAGTCGTTAATCTGAGGGGAACTGTGTTTCAAGCTTGTTATTGATTTTATATAACGCGGAGCTATGCTTCTGCTGCTGGCTTTCTCCCTCTTTTTTTATTGTTTTTATATTTATTGTTGTTGCTTTTTGACAATACAATCATTTTGTAGTGAAAGAATCTTTTACTTCTTGGAAAGAATACCAGCTTTTACTTGAGAAAGAAGCCGCAAAGTCCGGCTTATCATCGAATGGAATACTCGAGTTACTTAATTATGCTAAACCCATTTTTGATAGTAATCTACCAGTTATTTATGATATTCAACATTTAGCTTATTTAACTGGATATAGAATTACATACATCAAACGAGTATTAAATAATGCCTCAGGATTTTATAGGAATTTCAACATTAAGAAGAGAAACGGAAAGCTTCGAAACATTTCCGAACCTTTACCGGGATTGAAAAACATTCAATATTGGATTTCCGAAAATATTATTCGAAAATGCGAACAAAATAATCTTAACAACGCCTACACTATAGGTAAGTCAATTAAAACTAACGCAAAATATCATACCAAGCAAGATGTTGTACTGAATATTGACATTGAAAATTATTTTCAAAGCATTAATTTAAACACAATTTCAAATTTTTTTAATAAAATAGGTTATACTACTATTGTAGCCAATACTTTGAGTGCGCTATGTATATTAGATAACGGTCTCCCCCAAGGTGCGCAAACAAGTCCTTCTTTATCCAATTTGGTGACTACTGAGCTGGATTTGCAATTGTTTAAATATTGCAGAGAAATTAATTGTAGGTATTCTAGGTATTCCGATGATATAACGATTTCAGGAAATTTTAACATTTCTTTAGCCATTGAAAATGTACGAGCGATTTTAGAGTCGTTTGGCTTCAAGATTAACAAGAATAAAATTACCATCAAGAGGCAACATCAAAGACAAATGGTAACAGGATTGGTTGTAAACCAAAGGATAGGAATTAAAAAGGTAGAGTTAAAGAAACTTCGACTTGAAATATATTTCATAAAAACAAAAGGTTTACGAGAGCACCTTCTTTGGACAAAGAACCATAAACATAGATATCTAAATCACCTATTAGGGAAAATACAATTTTTCTTGTTTATCAGACCCGATAATATGGAAGTTTTGGGATACAAAAATTTTGTGTTAGAATTATTCGATTAGCCAATTAGTTACTTGTAATATTGATGATCCTCTGAAATTGCAGCATATAACGTCCTAGTGCGTAGAGCCTACATAAGTATGAGCGTAAAGCCCGAGCCGATAGTCTTACACTTGGCTCTTCGCACAACGCCACCTTAATCTACATTAAGCAACAATTAAGTAATAATCAGTTAATTGTAAAATACCTGTCCCCCTTTCAAATGCCATTTGTAAAGCGTATCTTTGCGCCAAATTTAGAGGCCGCATTTTATGCAAAAAATAAGAAATATCGCGATTATCGCACACGTTGACCATGGTAAAACCACTTTGGTTGACAAAATTTTACACAGTTGCGCTATCTTCCGCGATGGGCAGGAGACTGGTGAATTAATCTTGGATAACAATGACCTGGAACGTGAGCGTGGTATTACCATCGTATCAAAAAACGTTTCGGTAATGTATAAAGATGTTAAGATCAACATCATTGATACCCCTGGTCACGCCGATTTTGGCGGTGAGGTAGAGCGTGTATTGAAAATGGCTGACGGCGTTCTTTTACTTTGTGACGCGTTTGAAGGCGCTATGCCCCAAACCCGTTTTGTAACCCAAAAGGCTTTGGCTTTAGGCTTAAAACCAATTGTGGTTGTAAACAAGGTAGATAAAGAGAACTGCCGCCCCGAAGAAGTTTACGAACAAATTTTTGAATTATTCTTCAACCTTGAAGCTACCGAAGAGCAGTTGGATTTCCCGGTTATCTACGGTTCGAGCAAACAAGGCTGGATGAGCACCGACTATAAAAAACCAACGGAAGATATCTTCCCGTTGATGGATGCTATTTTGGCGAACATCCCGCCTGCACCTATCAATGAAGGTACACTGCAAATGCAGATCACCTCGTTAGATTACTCATCTTTCGTAGGTCGTATCGCTATTGGCCGTGTTGCCCGTGGTACTATTAAAGAAAACATGCCGGTATCGTTGGTAAAACGCGACGGTACTATTCAAAAATCGCGCATTAAAGAACTTTACACCTTTGAAGGTTTAGGTAAAGTTAAAGCTACATCTGTTAGCGCGGGCGATATCTGTGCGGTTGTAGGTATTGATGGTTTTGATATTGGCGATACCATTGCCGATTTTGATAAACCGGAGCAATTGGAAGTTATCCATATTGACGAGCCTACCATGAACATGTTGTTCACCATCAATACTTCGCCATTCTTTGGTAAAGAGGGTAAATTTGTAACCTCGCGCCACTTACGTGATCGTTTGTACAAAGAGATGGAGAAAAACCTTGCTTTAAAGGTTGTTGAGACCGAATCTCCGGATTCATACTTAGTATACGGCCGTGGTATCCTCCATTTATCGGTATTGATCGAGACCATGCGTCGCGAAGGATACGAGTTGCAGGTAGGCCAGCCACAGGTTATCGTTAAAGAAATTGATGGTGTTAAATGTGAGCCGGTAGAAACTTTAATAGTTGATGTACCGGGTGATGTTGCAGGTAAAGTTATTGAGCTGGTAACACAGCGCAAAGGCGACCTGTTGGTAATGGAGCCTAAAGGCGATTTACAACACTTAGAGTTTGATATTCCTGCACGTGGTATCATCGGTTTACGTAACAACGTACTAACTGCTACAGGTGGCGAGGCTATTATGGCACACCGCTTTAAAGCATACGAGCCTTGGAAAGGCCAGATCCCCGGTCGCTTAAATGGTGTATTGGTATCTATGGATACCGGTAAAACCACTGCTTTTGCTATTGACAAATTACAGGATCGTGGTCGTTTCCACATCGATCCGGGAGTTGACGTTTACGAAGGACAGGTTTTAGGTGAGCACATCCGCGATAACGATTTGGTTATTAACTTAACTAAAGGCAAGCAGTTAACCAACATGCGTGCATCTGGTAGCGATACCAACGTGCGTATTGCGCCTGCTATCAAATTCTCGTTAGAGGAATCTATGGAATACATCCAGGCTGATGAATACATTGAGGTTACCCCTCAAAGCATCCGTTTACGTAAGATCTACCTTAACGAGAACGAAAGAAGAATTAACGCTAAAAAATTCCAGAGCCAGTAATTGGTTTAGGAGTTGTTATAATGTAAAGGGCTGTCAGTAATGACGGCCCTTTTTGGTTATATGTAGTTACCGACATCACCAATCAAAAGAATATATTTGCATCAAATTATGCGCATACCCAGCATCCCCGGATTTGATCAGCAAGCTTTAGAAAAGTATTTCAAAAATACCGGGATGTCTTTTGTTGGCAAGGTGGGTAGTTTGCTCATCAAGATGCTGGTGGGGATTGCCGTTGCCCGTTATTTAAGTAAAGATAAGCTGGGCATCATTACCGGGGGTATCACCTATATCTATCTATTCTCGGCATTGGCCACCCTCGGGTTAGATCAATTTATTGTTAAAGAGCTTCATCAGTTCCCCAAAAACCGCGACCGCATTTTAGGTACCGCCTTTTGGATGAAGGTACTGGGCGGTGTAGCCTGTATCCCCGTTATATGGTTGTGCTATCAATTTTATCCCGCCAAGGGGACGCCTTACCTATATGTGTTGATATTTTCGGTGATCGGCATTGTTCAGTCCCTTAACGTTATTGATTCTTATTTCCAGTCGGAAGTACAATCAAAATATATTATGCAGGTGCAGGTTATGGGTAACCTGTTATCGGCGGCAATAAAGCTGGTGCTTATTTACCTCCGGATGCCGCTTATTGCATTTGTATATGCTTATGCCTTAGATTTTGTGCTGCTGGCCGTGGGCTATTACTTTACATACCAGCGCAAGGGGCGTAATGTATTTAACTGGTCGTATAATGGCGCGCTCGCTACAAAGCTGTTGCAGCATTCCTGGCCGCTGATCATATCAGGCGTTATGGTCTCCCTGTATATGAAGATAGACCAATTGATGATCCAAAATATATCAGGCACAAAAGAAGCCGGGGCTTATGCAACTGTAGCATCGTTAAGCGAAGCCTGGAATTTTATACCAACTGTTATTGTTACCACGCTATTCCCTGCGATATTAAATGCCCGTCGGGATGATATAGCGCGCTACAAAAAGCGCATCCAAAACTTGTACGACCTGATGGTTTATCTGAGCTTGCCTGCCGCTATAGTTATTACCTTTGCATCGCCATTAATATATAAATTATACACTCCCGAGTATGCTTATGCTGCGCCGGTGCTGTCGGTACATATTTGGTCGGGTGTATTTGTATTTTTGGGGGCAGCTAATAGCCAGTATTTAATTGCAGAGGGCTATGTAAAGCTTACTTTTTGGCGTACGGGCTTTGGCGCAATTGTAAACATTTTGCTCAATCTGATCCTGATCCCAAAGATGGGTATGATGGGAGCCGCCATTGCTACGCTGGTAGCTTATGCAAGCTCGGCATTTTTTGTTCTGTTTATTCCTAAAGTTAGCCGGCAGGGTGTGATGATGTTTAAATCATTATTTTTAATTTCACTGTTTCAAAAAATAATAAAACGTTGAGTACATTTTCATCTCTAATAAAAGTATTAACTAATCCAGCGCATTTACGTGCATTGCTGTCTTTTGACAAAAAAGGCTACCTGGATGATATTGGCTGGTTTAAGGCTTTTGATACAAGGTCGCCCGTTGATCAGGATGGTAATCCTATCCCATGGGTTACGTACTCATTTATCGATTTTATAAAAACAAGGCTTACTAAACAACACAGCGTTTTTGAGTTTGGTTCAGGTAATTCCACCTACTTTTATGCAAAGTATGCCGGTAAAGTGGTATCGGTTGAGCACGATAAGGAATGGTTCGATAAGATAGAAAAATCTGCCGCTAAGCCAGGGAATTCAGAACTGATCTTTTGTGAACTGGTGTACGATGGTGATTACTGCCGCATGCCCGTTAAATTGAATAGTAAGTTTGATATTGTTATTGTAGATGGCCGCGACCGTGTAAACTGCTGCAAACAAGCAGTAGAAGCGTTAACTGCAAACGGTGTAGTTGTACTTGATGATTCGGAACGCGACGTTTATAAAGAGGGGGTGGATTTTTTAGTATCACAGGGATTTAAGCACTTACTGCTAAGTGGTATTTCACCGGGCTTGTTCTACCGTAAATCAACCTCAGTGTTTTATAAGCCCGATAACTGTTTAGGCATATAAATGTTATGCTATTTAAACGGCTTGCCATATTACTTACCTTTATTTTATTAGGGGCTGAGCTAAATTGTATTGCCGGCGATATACCGTTAGCGATGCATAAAAGCACGGTTTTGTCTGATTCATCTACGGTTAAACCGCTTAAAAAATTAGTTGACAACACAAATATTCCCAGGCATGTTTTTGCGGCCGGTTGTTATGATATAAATTGGGCAACGTGGCCATCGCAATCTAACGTATCCAGCTTATCCGGCACTATAGCTGATGCCGATGGTAGCCAGATAGGCATCACCATGTCGGCAAATTACAATTTTGGTACAACACCTTCCATTTATACTTTTTCACGGTTTAATGGATACCCGGCAACTATCCCAAACAAAACAGTGCCTAAAACTGAATGGGCAGCAGGAGTTAACGGCTCAACGGATATGTGTTTTTCTAAAAAGGTTACAAACCCAGTACTTTTACTGTCTTCTTTAGGCAGTTCGGCACCGCAAAGTGCCAGGCTTAGTTTTTCGGTGCCTTATGTAGTGCTTTATGATGGCGGGGGAATGGTTTATAACAGTAGCACCAGCTTAACAGGTACCGAAGGTTACGCTATTATTATGTTCCCGGGCGATTTTACCTGCGTAAACATACAATCGAGCACGCCCGAAAACTATACAAACCTCACCTGGGGGATAAGGCCACAGCCATTTAATATAAATATTGTTGACGATGCTAATACATGTAGCGGTGCCACTGTTACTGCAACCGGTGGTGTTAGCTATAAATGGGATGGCGGCGATACGCCAAACCAGGCTACAAACACTTTTCACCAAAGCGGAACTTATGTGGTAACGGTAACAAATGCAAGTGGTTGTGTTACCAGTGCATCAAAAAAAATAGTTTTAGGCGGGGGCGTGGTTCCCAGAATTGCTGCTTTTACCGTTCCGGAACAAAATGGCCCGGCTGTTATTGATAATATTAACAAAACAATAGCGCTTACGGTACCCCCCGGCACCGACAGGTTTGCATTGCGCCCAACAGTTACTACAACTGCCGGGGCTACAGTAACACCTGTTTCGGGCTCGTTGGTTAATTTTAATACCCCGGTAGATTATATAGTAACAAATGGCTGTACGCAGGTAACCTATAAGGTTACTGTGAGTTTAGATAATACCGTAACAAACATATCTGCCTGCCCGGGGGATGCAGTATTATTAACAGGAGACATACTGTCCATACCGGCCGACAATTACACATGGCAAATGATGCAAGGCGGCGTTTGGGCTAACGCAACGGGCGTAATTAATCACGTTGATTATGTAACAACTGCTCAAGCTAATTTAACAGGGATCAATACAATTATTACTTACAGGCGTGCAATTACTAAGGCAGGTACCACCACTTACGATTCTTATTACCAGCTAACGGTTACTCCATCAACAGATCAAAACATTATTTCTGTTGATAAGCAAACCGCCTGTGGTACCGGTGTTGTGTTATATAGTTTTACCGGTAACAGGCCAATAGGTTACACGCCTTCTACTACCTACACATGGCAAAGAAGTATAGACGGTGTAAATTTTCAGGATTACGTCAATGTAACCAATGAAAGATGGTTTTTGCAGGAACAAATAACAACAAAAACCTGGTTTAAAAGAGCATCTGTTACTGGCATGTGCCGCTCCTATAGTAACGTGATTACTATTGAGTATGTTCCCGGCCCGGGCGCCGCGTCAGTTGGTCCACCGGTTACGCTGTGTAATGTTACGTCGTATAATTTAACGGGTAATATCCCTGCTGCCGATGAGATAGGTACCTGGTCGGTAGTATCGTCATCAGGATACAATCCCTTTACAACCGCAAATATACACGATCCAAATGCGCACATAACGGGTATGCCGTTAAACTCACAATTCGATTTTACATGGACCATCTCTAAAGCTTCGTGCGACAAAACAAGCAGTGCTTCAGTATTGATCACTAATGGTATTAATAGTACTATAACTGATTTTAGTATTCCCGAACAGAATGGGCCTGCGGTTATAAATCAAACCAATCATACAATAACGTTAAGTGTATCGCCCAAAACCGATAAGGCACACCTCACACCTGTTATTCTAACAAGCAACGGTACTTTAAGCCCCGGTTCGGGTGTAGAGCAAAATTTTACCGGAACCGTTAATTACCGCTTAACAGATGTTTGCGCATTCGTTGATTACAAGGTTACTATAGCGAATGCTGTGGTAGCCGATCTGCATGCATGCCAATCATCAATCTTTAATATTTTAGTGCCGGGTAACAGTGTTGCAGGCGCTTTGCAATGGCAAATTTACCAGGGCGGTACATGGCAGGATATAGGTACAGGTGCAACCAATAATAATTACCTGGCCAGTTATAACAACACAGTAACATCTAATACAGTTGTAAGAAGCTACAGGCGTAGAGTATCTAATAACGGTGTAACTATTTATGACAGCTACACAGATGTTTATTTTGAACCGCCAGTATCTAACAACCAAATTACCGCCGACAGGCAATCTGTTTGCGCTGCTGGTTCAAATATTGTTACCTTATCCGGGAATTTACCAATGGGTGGTTCCGGTAATATAACCTATCAGTGGCGTTCCAGTACCGATAATGTAATCTGGCAAAATATCGCTAATGCTACACAAAAAGATTATCAGTTTCCGTTTAGTAGCACAAACAGCATGTATTACACCAGGTTGGTAAGGTCTAACAGCTGCGATGATGTTAGCAACAGTATTAAGATAGATTATATTGGGCCAGTTACAATTGCCAATGCCGGTAATGATCAATCCGTATGTGGTTTAACACGGCTTACACTTGCTGCCAACACACCAAAGCCTAATGAGACGGGTACCTGGTCGGTAATGGCTCCCGCAGGGTACAATCCTTTTAATGCTGCCAATATTAATAACCCACAAGCTGTTATAAATAATATACCGCTTGATGCCGATGTTAAACTTAAGTGGAGTATAATTGAAGCAGGCTGTGCCCAATTGTCAGAATCTGTGGTAACCCTGTATAGCACAAGTAAGCCGGTTGTAACTGTAGATGCCGAAGTTACAATTGACAGGGGCGCAAGTACAATTCTTGCAGGTCATGTATCGGGTGGTAATTTCCCATACCACTGGTCTCCGGCAACAGGCCTAAGCGATCCATCTCTTTTGAACCCAATTGCATCGCCAACAGAAACAACGGTGTACACATTAACTGCGCTTAATGGGACCAATTGTAGTGCAGCGGCAACTATAAAAGTTATTGTTAACAATGATTTAGGTATTTCTAACACCATAACACCCAATGGTGATGGTATTAATGACGATTGGGCCATTAAAAATATAAATGATTATAAGAATGTAACTGTGCAGATTTTTGACCGGATAGGACGCCAGGTATTTAATTCAGTTGGGTATCCAAAAAAATGGGACGCTACCTATAACGGCAATAAACTGCCGGCGGCAGTTTATTATTATATCATTTTATTAAAGGATGTTAAAGTAAAAAAAACAGGTTGGATAACGGTTATTTATTAATATTGCATATGCAAAAGCTCCAGACAAGCGACAACGTAAAAGAAGCGTACGACGAGTTTTACAAAACCCATGACGAGGCATGGCGTATGCTGGGTGCCAAATACAAAGCGTATCGTATTATCGATGTATGCAAGGGGCAGTCTTTCGAAAAAGTACTTGAGGTTGGCGCGGGTGATGGCAGTATTTTGAAAAAGCTATCTGAGTATAATTTCGCACCCGAGTTCCATGCTGTCGAGATCTCTGCGAGTGGTGTACAACACATTAAATCGCGTAATATTAAAAAGGTAGTTTCAGTGCAGGAATTTGATGGGTACAAACTGCCATTTGAGGATGATAGCTTCGATCTCATCATTTTATCGCATGTGTTAGAACATGTAGAGCACGAACGCCTCCTGCTGCGTGAAATTAAACGGGTAGCCAAAAATTTTGTGATAGAGGTGCCAATAGATTATAAAAGCAATGTAGACAAACGCATAAATCATTTTATGGCGTATGGACACATTAATATGTACACACCAACATCGCTCAGGTATTTGTTGCAAACCGAGGGCTTTGATATCAAAAAAGGCCTAACCTCTATTATTGTACCAGAGCTTACCCGTTTCAATAGTTTTATAAATCAACAAAAACCCGATACTTTTTTTAACAGGTTTAAAATACTTGCACAGTTTGCTGTAAAGAATACTTTAGTTGAGTTGAGTAATACATTCAGAGAAAGGCTTGCAAATGCCTATACGGTGTTATGTACTAAGACTGATAAGCAAGCCGATATCTTTTAATTAAGAAAACAAATCACTACTTGAGCTCACCTGCACCTATAGCATTATTTGTATATAACAGGCCGCGCCATACGGGCCAAACGCTTAGCTATTTGCAGAAGAATATCCTGGCGGCGGAGTCTGACCTCTTCATCTTTTCTGACGGGGCTAAAACCAGTGCCGATAATGCCGCTGTGGATGAAGTAAGGCGTATAGCAGCTGAGGCAACGGGGTTTAAATCAGTAAAGGTTATAGCCCGCCAGCAAAACATGGGCCTGGCTAATTCTATAATAGCCGGTGTTACGCAACTGGTAAACCAATATGGTAACGTAATTGTGTTTGAGGATGACCTGGTATCATCCCCATATACCCTGCAATATTTTAACGATGCCTTGCAGCATTATGCCCATGAGGAAAAGGTAATGCACATTAGCGCCTACATGTTCCCGTTGCAGGATTCGGCCTTGCCCGAAACGTTCTTTTTCCGCGCGGCATTTAGCTGGGGTTGGGCAACCTGGGCGGGCGCCTGGAAAAAGTTTGAACCCAATATTGATAAGCTGATCGATGCATTTGATGAGGAGAAAATAAATCAGTTCTCGATAGAGGGTACTATGAATTTTTGGAGGCAGATGCAGGATTTTAAAGCCCGTAAAAACAATTCATGGGCAATTCGCTGGTATGCATCGGTTTTTTTGAATGGGGGACTTACGCTTAACCCGGGGCAGTCGCTTATCCATAACATTGGGCATGATGGTACCGGCGTGCATTCCAATATCGAGAATACGTATGGCGTACAGGTAGCACAACAGCCGGTTAAATATTTTCCGGAAATATTACAGGAGAATAAATACGCTTATGATGCTATTAAATATTTTCTTAAAAACCGGAAAGGCACTCTTTTACAGCGCGGTTTACGTTTTGCTAAGCAATTAACAATGAAGTTGCTGCCCCGCAAATAGTAGTTTATTAACATTTGGCCAAATTTTATAGCGGTTGTTAATAAAAATATATCATTTAATATTGTCTACTAAGTATATAGATATTATATTTGGTTAATTATTATATATCCTACCCAACCAATTGTTCTTTATGATATAATGAGGTCAGTAAAAACACAAAAGAGAAAGCCCAAAAAGTTTTCTCTTTTTTTGTTTATGAAACATTGGTAAGCCCTTTGGTGTTATACCCTAACAAAAACGAACTAAACCATGATTGAAGAAAAAGACACCACCCCGGCAGATAAAGATGGCAAATATGAATTTGATTTACATTATTCGGGCCGTGAGGTATCCTGCCGTGTAGAGAAGGTACAAAACAAACTTATAGTACACATCGAGAATAATATAGAGGCCGAATTAACCATTCAGGATGACGGCTGCTTGGTACAAACCGGCGGTAACGACCTGGCCGATTCTGCCGTTGATTATATTAAGAAACGTATACTAGGCTAAGTTTGCCTTTAAACCTGTTATAATGGGCGTGGGGTGCAGCGATCAAATATCTGTTAATGTTGATATCGCTACATAAACTCTACGCCCATTATATTTTTATTTGCAACTTATACCCTTTAAAATCGCCCTGAATGAATATAGCTTACCTCAATCAAACTTTGCGTATCCTCTTACTTTTTGTACTTGTGTTTGGCATCTTATATTTTGCCTCGGCTGTGCTTATACCACTTACCTTTGGTATGGTGCTGTCTATGCTCTTGTTACCCATATGCCACTGGCTGCAAAGCAAAGGCGTAGGCAATGGCCTGGCATCTGTATTAAGCGTGGTTGCTTTGCTTGTATTAATAGGAGGGGTAGTTACACTTTTACAATTCCAATTAAGCGACCTGTTAGAAGACCTATCTAAAATTGATGAGCGTATAAATAGTATCATTGCCGGTATTAAGGATTATGTGAAGCAGCATTTTGGTATCTCGCACCGCGAACAACAAAAGATTATTAAGGAGCAGCAGGGCAGTACCATGGGGCAGGCAGCCGGTATGGTTACAACACTTATTGGTTCTTTCGCCGGTATTTTGGTTGATGCTATATTGGTGCTGGTTTATACCTTCCTGTTCATTTTTTATAGGGCGCATTTCAAAAAATTTATACTGCGGTTATTTAAACCCGAGAGCCGTAAGGAAACGGAAGTAGTGCTGGATGATGCCAGTAAAGTAACACAAAGCTATTTGGGCGGATTGGGTTTGATGATAGTAATGCTTTGGGTGATGTACGGTATAGGCTTTACGATAGCAGGTGTAAACAACGCGATATTTTTTGCAATACTGTGCGGAGTGTTGGAGCTGGTGCCTTTTGCCGGTAATATCACCGGCACCTCCATAACTGTTTTAATGGCACTGGCACAAAGCGGCGATACAAAGGTAGTAGCAGGTGTACTAATTACTTATGGCTTGGTACAGCTCATACAAACATACCTGCTGGAGCCCTTAGTAGTGGGCGACAGGCTAAATATTAACCCACTGTTCACCATCCTCATTATTGTAGTTGGCGAAGCCGTATGGGGCATACCGGGAATGATATTGGCGGTACCGCTGTTAGGTATGTTTAAAATAGTTTGCGACCACTTTGAACCCCTGCACGACTATGCCTTTTTAATAGGTCCCCCCAAAGAGAAAAAAGGTGAGGACGGAAATTTTATTACCCGGTTATTTAAGTCAAAAAAATAATGACGATTGCCTTTCTTATTTAATAGGGTTAAATCAGGATTGTTGTATCTGTTAGGGTTTGGCCTTACCTTTTGCCGCTACGTTTCCCCGTACATCGATAGATATGGTACTGGCGTGTTTCATGCCCAAGCTCGACCCGGGTGTAGTAGTTAAAAACAGCTTTAAATAAGTGTTCATAATAGCTGTTGATACCTTAATGTAATTTGTTTTGGCCGCTTCGTCGCCCAGGAATGTACCAAGCAGAGGTTTGTTATAATGCCAGGCACCTGCCGAATCTATCGTGGCCTCGAACATGTAGTTAAAATCCTGGTATGCCTTGTAAATAACTATTTTAAATGACGGGTTTAAATAATCATCATCGGTACTATATTTATTATCTAAAAGGCTGGGTTTTGCAGTTACTTTTTCAACAACCACGTTGGGGTTTTTGCTGATGATTTGCACGGGTTGCGATGCAGAGAAAGCTTTTTTAATATCTGCATTGGCCTTGGCTACCAAATCACGCACAAAAACACTGTCTTGTTTACTTACGCGCTGTAAGGTAGAAATATCGCTGTGTAATTTGTTTTTAATGTAATCTTCAGCATATAGGCGCATCGTTACGCGCGATTTATTCAGGTCCATTGAGTCACCCTCGGTTTCCAATAACTGAAACACCAGGCTATCCTTAGTCATTACCTTTAACTTTAAAAAGGCATGGGCTATGTTAAAAACCGAATCGGTGCCCAAAGCCAGCGGGAAGTTAAAGAACTTACCTTTCACCGGGCTGTACAGCGCAGCCGAATCTGCCGATGTAAAGCGGAGCTTCCAATCGGGTACCAAATGGAAACCATACTCATTGTATGACAGGCCGTTATTTTGCTTACGCGACACTTCTAAAAAGGTAATACCCTCAACGCTTTTAAATGATATTTTTGATTTCTCGGGCTTACGTGGCCCGCAGCCGGCGAAGGCCAGGGCTATAAAACTCCCAATCAATAGACTTATTTGTAGATGCTTATTCACGTGGTTAATTTAGTAATTATTTTAATCCTACCCCAATACCTCTTCCAGCACTTCGTGCGATCGGATGTTGCCAAAACCTTCTATGTGCATGGCGTAGTATTCCAGTAGTTTATTAATGAGGTAACGCCGTTCGTCGTTGCTTAGTTTAACGTCGTCAATGTTACCAAAATTGCTTTTTAGCAACGTATACAGATTTTTGGTATGCGGAGGCGACAAGTACGATAAGCTATCCGGCTTATAATTGCTGAACACGCCGTCCTTCATGTCGAAATAATCCGATTCGGCGGCCACTTTACCATGTGGGTAAAAGCCGAGATATCGCGTTAACTGCACCAGAAACAGCAGGTGAAAGTTTGCCAATCCGCGGGTTTTGTGGTCCAATAGTTCTATGGCGTTAAAAATGAAATCAAAAATGTTTTCATCGGGCGTTTGCTGCTTCACCGCTTTATACAACACCTCGTTAAGGAACATGGTTATACAGCTTTTGATCACATCGTAAGGGATGGTTTGCAGGGTGGGCGAGTTCTTCAACTCGGAGATACGCTGCACGTTACCATTACTTTTATGGTACACCACCATATCAACCAAATGGAGGGGCTGCAGCATGTTTCGGCTTATTTTTGCCTTCGGTTTTTTCGCTCCGTTGATGATGTATGATTGCAGGCCAAATTTTTCGGTAAAGATCTGCACTACTACGCTACTCTCGCTGTAATCGGTAGTTTTAAATACAATGCCACGGGTTTTATGCAGCATGGATCAGCAATAATATTTTTGGTAAAAAAATGATGGCGCCGGTAACCGCCGCAAATATCGCAACAATAAGTACCGCCGCCGCGCTTACATCCTTAACACGGCCGGCCAGTTCATTATACCCCGGCGATACCAGGTCTACAAGCGCCTCAATGCCGGTATTAAACAATTCCATCATTAGCACCAGGGCAATGCAAAGGGTAACCCAATGCCATTCGCTTGCGGCGATGTTAAGGTATAAGCCTAAAGCGATTGCAATTAAAGCCACAGATGTTTGGATCCGGAAGTTTAGCTGCGTTGCGAAAGCATAGCCGAGGCCCTTAAGCGCGAAACCAATACTCCGGATAAATCTTTTCATTACCGTTTTTTAAAGTTTTGTACCAGCAGCATCACAAAGCTAATACAGCCCGCAAGCGCAAAGCCTGCCGAGCCGCCATTCATCAAATCCTGAATTTTGCCCGGCTTAACAAAAAGTGCCGCGCAGGCAAATAGTATAAGTGCAATGCCCAGCAATAAAAACGTACGGGCAACCTGGTTTTTCATAGTAAAATATCAATGTTGAGCAAGCCTTTAAGCTTAGTACAAATATATTTTATTTATGTTAGCAACGGTTTAACATTAATAAAATGGACTTAAAACTAACTAACAAAGTAGCCATAGTGTTGGCGGCAAGCAAGGGTTTGGGCAAAGCTATAGCCATGACATTATCTGCCGAGGGCGCAAAGGTTATCATAGGCTCGCGCGATGAAGATGCGCTAAATAAAACCGTGGCAGAGATTAAAGAAGCTACCGGTAACGAAGTTTTTGCCATACCTGTTGATGTAGCCAATGCCATGCAGGTAACTGAGTTTATAAATAATGCCGCTAATGCTTTTGGCAGGATAGATATTTTGCTGAATAATGCGGGCGGCCCTCCCTTTGATAAATTTGAAAATTTTGATGACGCTCAATGGCAACAAGCGTTCGACTTAAACCTGCTTAGCATGGCGCGTACCAGCAGGTTGGTATTACCACATCTGCAAAAAACAGGCAGCGGGCGCATCATTAATATTATAAGCGGCTCGGTAAAATCGGTGTTAGGGGGCTCGGTACTTTCTACCGCTATGCGGATGGGCGTGGTAGGTATGGCCAAACTAATGGCCGATGAATTTGGTGCCTACAACATTACCGTAAACAATGTAGCGCCGGGATTGATACTTACTGACCGGATTAAACACACTATGCCTAAAGATATGGACCCGGACGAGGCTATCGCTCAAAAAGCTAAAGCCATTCCGCTTGGCCGCATTGGTAAACCCGAAGAGCTGGCCGCGCTGGTAACCTTCCTGGCATCAGAACAGGCAGCCTACATAAGCGGGCAAACCATACAGGTTGATGGTGGTGCAGGGCGAAGCATTTATTAAGGTTTTTTACCATCCAGGCGTTTCTTTTTCATCACACGGAAGCCAATGGCTAGCATGCAGCCAACCGCAGCGCCTAATAATACGCTGCCCCATTGCTCGCCTTGTGTGCCAACAGCATAAAGACTATACATGGCGAACAGGATAATGAGCACGTCTACAAATATTACCAGGTAAATCTTAAAATTCATTTTGTAAAATTACAAATTACTATCAATCCACGCTATGCGCTGGGTTAGCCAATATTTAAGTTGTGAAACCTCGCGCGGGTAGGTGCCCAAAATAACGGGATTAGGCCATACGTATTTATCCAGAATATTCCATTTGGTAAAGTTCTCCTGCGCAGGCAAAGTCAGGTATGCCTGCGTATCATCTATACTTTTGTACATGGCGGGTATGCCGTTGGCTTTAAGGAACTGCCAGCGGGTGCGTACCTTGGTTAAAAACGCCGGGTCCTGGAACAGGCGCTTAAACCATGGGCCGTCTTTTACCCACCAGCCTTCGGGCTTGGTTGCATCGCTGTAGTCAACATTGCCTGCGGCAAGGTCAAAATCCCATGCCGGGCCCATACCCAGCTTGCCGCCGCGGTCTTTATAGTAAAATATGCTGCTAAAGTTGGCAGCATCCTGGTTCTTAAATAATTCATTCACTAAAAACCAGTTGATGAACGAGTCGGAATTAATGTATTTGGCATAGCCATTAACCGGGTCGGCAAAGTTTGCGGCAAAAATGGCGTTTTCCGTCTCTTGTATGTAGCCTTTAATGTAAGCCATTTGCGCATCGCTTGGTACATCCGGCGATTTAATAGTGAATGGCAAATTGCCATCCGTTTTAAACCTGTAGGGGTCTTCCTGCCGTTGGTCAAGCTCCAGTAAATAACCACCTGTTATTACCGACTGCCCGTTGTCCGCTGGTTTTAACTCGGGGATACTTACCCTTGCGGCGTTAACTTCTACCTGTTCGGTAAGCATATAGGTGCCAATATATTCGCCATTCATTACCACTTCTACAAATATGCCATGTGGTGCGTAATCGCTGCTAAGGCTCTGCGCAACACCATCGGCAATATAATTGCGCATGAGTGTTTTATCGGAGTAATTGGCCAGCAATACCCAGTTCTTTGCAGATGCAAGGCCCAAAACCTTAGCTTTTGAATCAAATTTTAAGCGGTAAGGTTTTTTAGGGTGCAGGCCCCAGGTAGAGTTGCCGCGCCCTTTTATCTGCAACGAGATATTGTTGGTTTCCTGCTCATAAAGACCGTTGGTGTTTATATTAACGCTGCCGGCAACATAATCTTCTTTAGATACCACCGGTGCCGATGTGGTAATGTTAAAAATAGGCAAGCCGGTAAAATTGTAAATGCTTACAGTATAATTTGTAGTTAAGCCTTTACTATCGGTTACTGTATAAATAACGGGTTTGGTAAAATCGTTAGAAGTAACGCCGCTTACTTGTACCACATCCTTAACTTTTACTACCGATGCCGCATCTTTAAGTTTAAAAGTTAATACTAGTTGCCGGCTTATGGTTGTTGGGCCCTGGGTGTATCCTTTAAAATTGTCGCCCTCCTGCGTTAGGATAACGTCTGTGAAGATCTTACTGTTGTTTTTTGCTTCCGCCGTTAATGTTATGGCGGGGCTATTATCTACAATAACGGGAGGCGTAACTACCGGTGGCGTAACGCTACTATCCTTTTTACAGCCAAAAAGTAAAAACAGTAAACACAGGCAGGTTAGGCTTTTTTTCATGAAAGTTTAAATAATTGGTTATGCAATATATTAAAAATTGATCAATACCGGCTTATAGTGGCATGACTTAACCATTACAATAATGTTTACAGGTTTATTTATACTTGCAAACATAATGGAACAGGCAACATCAACTCAAAAATATAAGGCTCTAACCAAGCTTTCGTCGGGTAATTTCCAGGCGTTTTTATACGATTGCGACGGCACGCTTGCCGATAATATGGGCGCACATAAAGAAAGTTACATACGCGTAGCTGCTGATGACGGGTATGTTATTGAAGGTGATATTATTGATGAATTTGCCGGCCTGCCTATACTGAATGTAGTTGGCGAGATAAATAAACGCTATAATACCACGTTTGATCCGGTTGATTTTGCCGCGCGAAAGCACAAGGTGTTCTTTAGCGAATACATTGAGAAAACACAGCCCATTGATTATGTGGTAAACCATTTAATAAACCATGCGGGCAAAGTACGGATAGGTGTTGTATCCGGCGGGAGCCGTACCTCTGTTGAGAAAACCTTAAGCGTTTTAGGGATCCTTGATAAAGTTGAAGTTTTGATCTGCGCAGGCGAAACCAAACACGGCAAGCCATACGCCGACCCATTCCTGGCCGCTGCCGAAAAGCTTGGCGTTGACCCCAAACATTGCCTGGTATTTGAAGATGGCGAACCCGGCGTACAAGCCGCAGAAGCTGCCGGTATGCAATGGGTTAGGATAGATAAGGTGTAAATAAAAAAGCGCGATGTTGTTTGTCCATTGCGCTTTTGTAATTTGTCTTGCTGAGCGATAGCGAAGCATCGGATCTATTGTAGACTTGTCGCCCGATAGATTCTTCGCTATCGCTCAGAATGACAAAATATGCTATTATTTCGCCATCGCTTTATCCCTCACAGCCTTAAACTCCGAACCTTTCTTCCATCCAGGGAAAGTGGTTTCGCCACTCAGTTTAATACCAAGTTGATACATCAGATTGGCCGTTTGTGCCATGCCTTTTGTATCCATCGCTTCGCTGTACTCGTCGGATGGTTGGTGGTAGTGTTTCTCGTTATATTCTTTAGCCTGTTCCTTGCCAAATTCTTCGCCGCGTTGGATGCTTTTTGAGCCGTTGTGCAGGTCTAAAGCGGGCACGCCAACTTTGGCAAAGTTGAAATGATCTGACCGGTAATAGCTGCCTGAACCCGGCGTTTCGTCGCCCACAACATCCCATCCTTTAGGTTTGGTTAAGGCAATTACATAATCATCCAGGTCGTTTTGGCCTTTACCGGTGATAGAGAAATTGCTGGTTTCGCCAAAGCCCGATAGCGCGTCGATATTTAAGTTAGCCACTGTTTTGTTTAGCGGGTAAACAGGATGAGTGGCATAATATTCGGAGCCCAAAAGCCCCTGTTCTTCTGCTGTAACCGCAAGGAAAACGATGCTACGCTTTGGCTTCTCTTTTTGTTGTGTAAATTTTTTGGCAACCGCCAATACTGCCGCCACACCACTGGCATTATCTATCGCGCCGTTATAAATACTGTCGCCTTTTGCATCGGGCTTGCCAATGCCAAAGTGGTCCCAATGCGCGGTGTACAGGATGGTTTCATCGGGTTTGGTAGTGCCTTTTAAAGTGGCAATTACGTTATGCGATTTGGAGTATTTAAGCGTGTTTTTTAACGATAACGACACCGTGCTGTTTAAGGCCACGGCTTTAAAATCCTTCTTGCGTGCGTATTCGCGGATATCGCCCCTGATACCTGCCGATGATAATAATTTGGTGGCTGCATCTTCACTCATCCATCCCTCAACCTGGCAACGGTTCATGTGTTTATCGGCCTGCTGCAGATAAAGTTTCGCACCCGTAAAACTGTTTTGAATAACCTGCCAGCCGTAGCTTGCCGGCTCGGTTTGGTGAACGATTATCACACCTGCGGCACCCTGGCGTGCTGCCTCTTCATACTTGTAGGTCCAGCGGCCATAGTAGCTCATGGTATCGCCTTTAAAAAGTTTCTCTTTAGCTTTAAAGCCAGGATCGTTCACTAAAACAATAACGGTTTTGCCTTTAACATCAAGGCCTTTGTAATCGTTCCAGCCATACTCGGGTGCAACCACGCCAAACCCTGCAAAAACAAGCGGGGAGTTTTTAAGGCTCAGGCTATCTACCTCGCGGCGGGTTGCGGCAACAAAATCTACGCCTAGTTTTAATGCCGCGGTAGCCGCGCCGCTAATGTTCATATCCTGCGCAGCAGAAGTAATTTCTACCAGTGGCACTTCCTGGAAATAGCTGCCCTTGTTGCCCGGCTCAAGCCCCAGTTTTTTAAATTCGCCGGCTATGTAAGCGATGGTTTTATCCTCGCCTTTGGTAAATGGCTTGCGGCCAAGCAGGCTATCGTTTGCTAAAACGGCAATGTGTTGCCTTATATCTGCGGCCATGCCGGTGTCAGGAGTGGTGGTAGTGGTCGTTTTCTTTTCGTTGCCTGCGCATCCTGCCAAAAGTGAGGCAGCCGCTAAAACGCTTATGAAGTTTAATTTCATGGGTGTGAGTTTTGTAAATCAAATATAGGAAAGAGGGCAATCATAATGTGCTATGATTTATCCGATGCCTTAAGAAATTATATATTCGTACAAACATTACCAAATGGATTCTATAATTCACTCAATCCAAGAAGGGGTTAATCAACTTTTTGGAATTCAATCCCAAACATCAGCCCCTATTATAATATCCCTCAGCATTTTTATAATTGGTTTAGCTTTTGCCGAAATTTCAAAAAGCATCGGTCGAGTAAGAAAAAGGAATACAACAAAGAAAATATTCTTCTTAAATTTAAATAATTTGACATTGCAGGTTTCGGACCAGGCAAAAGCATATGTGCGGCAGTCACAATTACAAGATTTACAATATGATCTATCAGGAAATCAATACTCCCTGCCGACAGCTGTGTTTTATTCAGTGGGAATAATAAAACAAATCGGTTACGACGATCTTTACAAAGCTTTTTTTACTGGGACTAAAAACACATTTTTTAAAAAGAAGTCCTTTAAGAACCGGATAAAAGCGTTTAATGATTTATGGGGTGTTATTGAAAATGTTGTAACCTGGCAAGAAATAACACATTCACAATGGGGTAATTTAATGCAGCATTTCAATGAAGCAAATAAAAAAAGAGAATCAGCGATTGATAATTATTTCAAATTCATTAGACCAGAGATGTTCAAAGCAATGCAAGACAAACAACATACAGCTGCTGAAAGCGATTATTTATTAAAGGTATTAGAGATTAATAACAAGTATTTTGCTTTGAAAAAATATACCTACCCCATAGTAGCACAAAGCAATTTAGTACAACCTATTTTAATATTAGATGATGAATTTAAAGAAAAAGTGAGTTTGGTTTATACATCCTCTATGTATTTGCAGAAAGCTTCTGCTGGATTTTATGAAATGAAAGCGATTATAACTAATTGCAGAGATATGTTTCTACAACAAGCTCAACTGTTTGCAACATATTCATTAACATTGGATGATTCGAAAGATGCCCTTTCCAAATAAAGATTAATTATTTATATGATTACTACCATTAATTCTAATTCTGATTCATTCGAAATAGGTAGTGATACTACAGGATAAAGTCCACCATCAACTGGTTATATCTATACCCTTATAATTGGAGCGTGCCCCGCCAACCAGTGCGCAACGCCCATTTACTCACCCCGACATCGCTTCGCTCTTCGACCCTCTCTCCGTAAACGGAAAGAGGGTTAGAATAAATAAAAAATCTCCCCTCTTTGCGCAGCAGGGAGGGGAAGGGGGTGAGTTAACTCGCGAAGCGCTAATAACTCCAAAGTCTGTCCGTCATAATTCCCTATTTACTATCATTTAATAATAAAATTCGCTATTTTTGCAACCTTTAAAATTCGACGCGAACACATTGATGTACAAGGAATATAAGCAGTTAAATCTATCTCAAACAGGTAAAGACGTGCTGGATTTCTGGAAACAGAACGGCATATTCGAAAAAAGTATCAGCAGCAGGCCGGCAAGCAAGCCGTACACCTTTTATGAAGGCCCGCCCAGCGCTAATGGTATGCCCGGTATTCACCACGTTATGGGGCGGAGTATTAAGGATATTTTTTGCCGCTACAAAACCCTTAAAGGTTTCCAGGTAAAGCGTAAAGGCGGCTGGGATACCCATGGTTTGCCTATTGAGTTGGCCGTCGAAAAATCGTTAGGCATCACCAAGGATGATATCGGTAAAAAGATAACCGTTAAAGAATACAACGATGCCTGCCGCAAGGAGGTAATGCGCTATACCGATGTTTGGAACGACCTTACCCTTAAAATGGGTTACTGGGTTGATCTTGACAACCCATACGTTACCTACGAAAACGAATACATCGAGAGCCTTTGGTGGATCCTGAAACAGCTTTATGATAAGGACCTGCTGTACAAAGGTTATACCGTGCAGCCGTATTCGCCAAAATCGGGTACCGGCCTTAGCTCGCACGAGCTAAATCAGCCAGGCACCTACAAATTGGTGAAGGATACGACCATTGTAGCCCAATTTAAAGTAAAGAACGATAAAGATTCGGCATTTTTATTTGATGGGGTAAGCAGCGATGTATTTATCCTGGCCTGGACTACAACTCCTTGGACCTTACCATCAAACTGTGCCTTGGCCGTTGGCGAGAACATCAACTACGTACAAATAAACACCTTTAACCCTTATACCTACGAGCCTGTGAGCGTTGTGCTGGCTAAGGACCTGGTGAAAAAATATTTTAAAGCCGAGGGCGAGAACGCATCTTTTGAAGATTACAAAGGCGGCGATAAAATCATCCCATGGACTTTAACACGCGAGTTTAAAGGCACCGACTTGCTTGGCATCCACTACGAGCAACTAATGCCGTATGTAACCAACGCCGATCTGGAAGCAAATGCTTTCCGCGTTATCCCGGCAGATTTTGTTACTACCGAGGATGGTACGGGCATTGTGCACACCGCTTCTATTTTTGGCGCGGATGACTTTAGAGCATGTAAGGAAAACAATGTGCCATCGGTACTGATAAAGGACGAGAGTGGCAAAGAAGTGCCCCTAGTTGATAAACAAGGCCGCTTTGTAGAAGAGGTTACCGATTTTGCAGGCCGTTACGTTAAAGAAGAATACTACACCGATGCAGACCGTGCGGCGGAAGGTTTTAAACCAACTGATGTACTCATCTCCATAAAATTAAAAACCGAGAACCGCGCGTTCGACGTTAAGAAATACGAGCACAGCTACCCACACTCCTGGCGCTCTGATGAGCCGATATTATACTATCCGTTAGATAGCTGGTTCATCCGTACCACCGCGGTGAAGGATAAAATGGTTGCACTAAACAAAACCATTAACTGGAAACCCGAAAGTACCGGTACAGGCCGTTTTGGTAACTGGCTGGAAAATTTAGTAGACTGGAACTTGTCCCGTTCGCGCTACTGGGGTACCCCGTTGCCTATCTGGCGAGAGGAAGATGGTAAAGAGGAAAAATGTATTGGGTCGATAGAAGAGTTGAATGCCGAGATAGAGAAATCTATAGCAGCGGGTTTAATGCCTGCCGGCTTTAAGCTGGAGGATATGCACCGCCCTTATGTGGATGATGTGATCCTAACCTCATCTACCGGTAAACGCATGCTGCGCGAACCCGACCTGATTGATGTTTGGTTTGATAGCGGTGCTATGCCTTATGCGCAATGGCATTTTCCATTCGAGAACAAAGAGGAGTTTGCTGCTGCCTACCCGGCAGATTTCATTGCTGAGGGTGTAGATCAAACCCGCGGCTGGTTCTTTACCTTGCACGCCATTGCGGTGATGCTGAGCGAAGCCAGTGACGAGGTGAAGGCTATAAACGAGCGTGTGGGTAACAAAGGTGTAGCGTTTAAGAACGTTGTATCAAACGGGCTTGTGTTAGATAAGAACGGTAACAAAATGTCTAAACGTTTAGGCAATGGTATCGATCCGTTTGAAACCATTGAGCAATTTGGTGCCGATGCTGCCCGCTGGTATATGATTAGCAATGCCGCGCCCTGGGATAACCTTAAATTTAATATTGAAGGTTTAGACGAGGTTCGCCGTAAGTTCTTCGGTACGCTGTATAACACTTATTCGTTCTTTGTGCTTTATGCCAACATCGATAAGTTTAAGTACGAGGAAGCCGAAATAGCTATCGACAAACGCCCGGAGCTTGACCGTTGGATCATCTCTTTATTAAACACATTAAGCAAAGAGGTGGATGCATTTTATGCCGATTTTGAACCAACCAAAGCTGCCCGCGCCATACAGGAATTTGTTGACGCACACTTTAGTAACTGGTATATCCGCTTAAGCCGCCGCCGTTTTTGGAGGTCGGATAATTCGGAAGATAAATTATCTGCATACCAAACGCTTTATACCTGTTTAATAACCATCAGTAAGTTAATGGCCCCAATCGCGCCGTTTTTTGCCGAGCGTTTATATACAGACCTGAACAGTGTTACCGGCAAAGAGGAATTTGAATCGGTACACCTGGCATATTATCCCGAGTATCATAACGATCTGGTGGATACTGCCCTTGAAGAGCGGATGCAAATGGCGCAGGATATATCATCATTGGTATTATCGCTTCGTAAGAAAATAGAGATCCCGGTTCGCCGCCCGTTAAGCAAAATTTTATTGCCGATACTGGACAAGAACTTTAAAGAGCAGGTAGAGAAAGTAAAAGAGCTGATCCTGTCTGAAACCAATATTAAAGACATCGAGTACATTACCGATGCTGCCGGTTTCATCAAAAAGAAGATTAAACCAAACTTTAAAGCCCTTGGCGCTAAAGTAGGTAAGGATATGAAAGATGTGGCCGCGGCTATCAATGCTTTTGGGCAGGAAGATATTTCACAACTGGAAAGCGAAGGGCAAGTGCCGGTGCTTGATGGTAAATATGATATCCTGTTATCTGACGTGGAGATCATAGCTGAAGATGTTCCGGGATGGCAGGTTGCAAATTTAGGAAAACTAACCGTGGCTTTAGATGTTACGATTACCGACGAGCTGAAAGAGGAAGGTGTTGCCCGCGAATTAATAAACCGCATACAAAACTTACGCAAGGCTAAAGAATTTGAGGTTACCGATAAGATAACCGTAGCTATAAATTGTGGCACGGAGATATGGAAGGCTACCGAGAATAATTTATCCTATATTTGCGCCGAAATTTTGGCTGATAGCCTTGTGCTTGATAATCAGTTGAATGAAGGCGAAAAAGCCGTTATTGACGAATATGAAATTTTGATTGCTATAAGTAAAAGTTAAATGGAAAACGAAAAAACAAGGTACTCTGATTCAGAATTAAAGGAATTTAAAGACCTATTATTAGAAAAATTGCGCAGCTCTAAAGAAGAGCTTAATGCACTGGCTACCTCGTTAAGTTCGCCAAACGCGAACGGTACTGATGATACTGCCGGTACTTATAAAACACTTGAGGATGGATCTGCAACGTTGGAGAAAGAACAAATTAACCAGTTAGCTGCCCGCCAAAAGAAATTTATTGAGCAGTTAGAGGCCGCTTTGGTACGTATCGAAAATAAAACCTACGGTATTTGCCGCGAAACCGGTAAGCTTATCCCTAAAGAACGCCTGCGTGCGGTGCCGCACACAACGCTAACTATGGAAGCAAAACTTAAGCAATAAATGAAGGCTGCTTATACAAAACCTTTTTTTACTGCTGCTTTAATTGTCTTGCTCGATCAGATCATTAAGATCTGGGTACGAAAACATATGTTCCTGGGCGAAGAAATTCACCTGCTGGGTAACCGTGGGATGCTCCATTATACCGAAAATAACGGTATGGCCTTTGGTATGGAACTGGGGGGCGAGCTGGGTAAACTGGCTTTAACGCTGTTTCGTATTGTTGCGGTGTGTGGTATTGGCTATGCGCTGGTTTTCCTCATCAAACACAAATACCACCGTGGTTTGGTGATGATGGTTGCGCTGATACTGGCCGGTGCACTGGGTAATATTATCGATTCTACCTTTTACGGTATTATCTATAATTACGCGGGTTTGTTTCACGGGCGTGTGGTAGATATGTTTTACTTCCCGCTGCTAACGGGTCATTTCCCGGCGTGGGTGCCCATATGGGGAGGCGAGGAGTATATCTTCTTCCGCCCGGTGTTTAACCTGGCCGATGCCGCCATATCAGTTGGTGTTATTATGATATTGCTTAACCAAAAGCGTTACTTTAAACAGGAAGAGCCGGAGGTTAGCAGCCCAAATAGTGAAATGGTAGAGGAGTAAAGATCTTCTTATACAATATTGCAAGCCCCGATGTATCGGGGCTTTTTTGTTGAACTAATTGTCTGAAATATGCGGCAAAAAAGAGGTAAAATGTTCACGTTCACGTTTGCACAACCAGCCTGTTTTTCACAAATAATTGGTTATGAGTGGTTTCGACTTTAAAGTGGTGACATAGTACAGACACCATTATATTAATATCTTTTACGTATGCTCTAAACGGTGCCGCCATCTTTTTAAATTGTTTTATTAACTTGCACTTATAAACCAAATACGCCGATGAAAAAATTCCTGGTAGTTGTTTTAACCCTTATTCCTGGGTTGATTTTTGCTCAGAAAAAAAATATGGGACCAAAAAGTTATGACATTATAATAGGCGCTTATACCAGCGGTAAAAGCAGTGGCCTGTCAGTATATCGTTTTTATACCGAAAGTGGTCGCATAGCTTACCTAAACCGTATTGACGATGTAAGCAATCCATCATATGTTGCGGTATCAGCCAACAATAAGTTTGTTTACGCCGTAAACGAGAATGATAACGGCGAGGTAAGCGCTTTTAAGTTCGAGCCAAAAACCGGCGCTTTAACATTCATCAACAAAGTGTCTACATTAGGTGGTTCGCCTTGCTATGTATCGGTTGATAAGGATCAGAAGAACCTGTTTGTAGCCAACTATTCGGGAGGTAACATCGCGGTATTACCTATAAATGTAGATGGTTCTATAGGAGCTGCCGTGCAAACCATAAAAGATGACGGCCATGGTATTAATAAAGAACGCCAGGAAAAAGCGCATGTGCATACCGCTGTATTATCGCCCGATGAAAAGTATGTATTATACACCGACCTTGGTACCGATAAAATCAACATCACCAAATATAAGGGTGGTAAAGACAACCCTATTGTGCCATCTAAACCGGCATTTGTAAGCGTTACGCCGGGTTATGGTCCGCGCCATTTAGCATTTTCTAACGACAAAAAGTATTTATATGCTATTATGGAGATGGGAAGCGCGGTTTTGGTTTATGATTACAACAATGGCAAGCCTAAATTGAAACAAGACATCACCTTACTGGCTGATGGTTTTAAAGGCGCTACCGGCGCAGCAGACATCCACATTTCGCCAAACGGAAAGTTCCTTTATGCTACCAACCGTGGCGACGCCAATGATATATCTGCATTTAGCATCAACCAGGAAAACGGTGAACTCACCTTTATAGAGCGCAAGCCCACGGGCGGCAAAGGCCCGCGTAACTTCGCTATCGACCCAACCGGCAGGTTTATTATTATCGCTCACCAAAACAGCGATAGCATTATTGTATACAAGATAGATGAGAACACCGGCAAGATAGGCCCGGCCGTTAGCCGCGCGGAAGTAGGCAACCCGGTTTGTATCAAATTTGCCCCGGCCATCTAAGCTTAAAGCTAAAAGTCCAAAGCATAAAAAAGCTCAAAGCCAGTAGTTATTATACTATATGCTTTGAGCTTTTTTGGTAATATATATTTAAGGCTTTGAGCTTTTTGCTTTATCCTTTGAGCTTATTACTGCGCTTTGGTAAACGAGTAAACGATATAACCTGTACCGCTGTTGCCAATTGGCACTGCTGAGCGTAAGGTCATGTTGGTGTTATCTATATTGCCAATATCTAAACGGTAACCTTCGGCTACGTTTTTAGCTTTATCGCCCTGGAAAAGTTTCTTGAACTGGAACTGGGTGCCGGTGCTGCCACCGTTAAACACCGACCAGAATATGGTTTGCGAAGCGCCGTTTTGCAGGGTGTAAATACCGTTACCGCTATTGGTGAATTTCCAGGTGCTGTTTACAAAATCGTTTGGTGCTGCCTGGTCAAATACATTTTGTACAGCCCCGGGTACAAGGCCTTCGTAGCTTACGTTGGTAAGCGTCCAGGTGCCGGTAAATTTACCGCGAGATATGCTGCTGCCCGAAGTGGTAGAGGCTGTGGTTTGCTGTGGTGTAGAGCAGGCCGAAAAAATAAAGGCAACGGCTAAAATGGCAATGGTTATTTGGAATATCTTTTTCATGTTATATTTATTATAATATATGTTGATTGCTGTATAAACACAAATCAAGCCAAAAGGTTATAATAATAAAATACTATTTATTACTGCAAGCCGCTATCTGCTGCTTGTTTTTTTCAATCACCTCTTTATAGTAGTTTTCGTACAAAGGCATAATATTGGCAAGCTCCAGCTGCTTAGCGCGTTTTAGTGCATTTTCTTTAAACTGGTTAAGCCTGTCTTCGTCCTCTAAAATGTATATCGCTTTTTCGGCCATGCCATCAACATCGCCAATATCCAATAAAAAGCCGGTTTCGCCCTCAATGTTCAATTCGGGTAGGCCACCCGCATTACTGCTTATCACAGGCACTTTACAAGCCATAGCTTCCAGGGCTGCCAGTCCAAAACTTTCCGACTGCGAAGGCATCAGGAACAGGTCTGATACGGATAGGATCTCTTCTATAGCATCTTGCTTGCCTAAGAAGCGCACATGCTCGCTAATGCCCAGGTCGCGGCACAGGCGCTCGCATAACGAACGTTCGCCACCATCGCCCACCATTAATAGTTTTGACGGGATCTTTTCTATCACTTTGGCAAACATCTTTACCACATCCTCGGTACGTTTTACTTTACGGAAGTTGGAAGTATGCACCAAAACCTTTTCACCATTCGGGGCGATGGCTTTTTTGAAGTGATCTTTTGGTTTAAGGCTAAAACGGGTAAGGTCAATAAAGTTTGGTATTACCTTAATGTCCTTCTCTATTTTAAAATATTTGTAGGTGTCGTTTTTTAAATGTTCGGATACCGCGGTTACGCCATCGCTTTGGTTTATAGAGAAAGTTACCACCGGTTTGTAGGTGCTATCCTGCCCAACCAGCGTAATATCGGTACCGTGCAGGGTTGTAATAAACGGAATAGATATGCCATACGTAGCTAATATTTGCTTGGCCATAAATGCTGCCGAAGCATGCGGAATAGCATAATGTACATGTAACAGGTCCAGCTTCTCGAATCGTACCACATCCACCAGGCGGCTGGCCAGGGCCAGTTCGTAAGGCGGGTAATCAAATAAGGGGTATTGCGATACCGATACTTCGTGGTAAAAAAGATTCTCTGAAAAAAAATCTAGGCGTGCAGGTTGGTTGTAAGTAACAAAGTGAATTTGGTGCCCGCGGTCTGCAAGGGCTTTACCTAATTCTGTAGCAACAACACCGCTTCCGCCAAAGGTGGGATAACAAACTATTCCTATTTTCATTTTTGTGTGATACGCTTTAAGCCCTAAACAATATCAAGTAATTTAACACTGAATATGACCGTACAAGTTTAACAGCAATTTATTGTAAAAGTGTTACCCGTGTGTAAAATGATTGAGAGGAAAGAAAGTCTTGAGTGTCAAGCTCGAAAGTATGAAGTCATTAGTCTGAAAGAGAGAAGCAAGTTGATGCGCTAACGCCCCAATCAACTAATGAACCAGTGCACGAATAAACAACTAAGCCACCCCGGCCATCAGTTTAAGCAGCGATGCATTCACAAGGTTATTGATAGCGTTTAATGTAGTACTGCTCTTGGCGGTTTTTTGCAGGTCGGAATGGTAGATGATGTGGTCTACACCTAAAACCTTCAGTGTAGCATCGGCAGTGATACTTTCGTTACGCTTGTAGCAGCAAATTTTAATATGCTTGTAAAACGGATTGCTTTGTATCCGCCGTAATACCCGTTCGAAGTTGCCGGCCATGTAGGCGTGGTCAAACAAAATCACGTCGGGCTTAATTTCGTGTACCGACGGGAATATCGCGGTAATAGCAGAAATGTGGCTTACGTTATCATACTCGGCCAAAAGCTGGTCGGGAAAAGTTTGTGGGGCAACTAAAAGCACTCTTTTAGAACGGGTACGTATCATGCTCAAACCATTGGGGGACACGAATATAAAATCTATATTTTATAATGTCAACCTTTTAAGCAAAAAAGCATGTGTTAAGTTATTGTTAATGAACAGGTCGCGCATTTAAAGTGTCGCTTGCGCCACGGCCGCTCGGGTCAACATTGCCTTTGTTAACACTATCCATTTTATTGCTATCGGTAGCATGGTTGTTATTCGGGTCGCCGGTACCCAACTTGGCAACCGTATCTGCTGAGTTGCCTATAGATTTGCTATCACTACCGCCACATGCGGTAATAGTTGCAGAAAGGGCTAAAGCGGCAGCAATATATTTTAATGACTTCATAACAAGTTGTGTTTGTTTTCAATTGAATAACATTGCCACAAATTAAATGTTTGCAGTAAACAAAAACAGCCCCTGCAATGAGGGGCTGCTTAATATAATAGGGTTGATTATTTTATTTCGAAGATGGCGTTGATCTGGAAGCTTAACTTGATCTTTTTAACATCGATATCAGATTGAGGGGTTGCGTCGGCAGATTCTGCTTTAAACTGTACATTATACAATCTTGGTTGCGGGAAACTGCTGTTGTCACTTTCAGTGATGTTAAGCACGCTGCCCAACTTGTCGCCAAGGCCATTTACTAAAAAGGCTGCTTTATCGCGGGCGCCTATTAAAGCCTTTAGTTTAAGCGCGTTTTTGATCTCGTTAATTTTAGAGTAATCGTAGCTATCTATATTAGTGCCCTGGATACCCTTTGCATCAACCTTGCTCAGTATCTGGTCAAACTTATTCAAATCATGAAACTTGATGTTATACTGTTTGCTGGCTAAAAAATCCGGGTTTTTCTTTTTATCGGTCTGGTAATTCCAAGACGACAAGCTGTTGATGGTAAAATCATCTTTAGCTATGCCTGCTTCGGCAACTGCTTTTTCCAGTTGTTTCTCCAGGGTAGAAATGGTCACCTTGGTTTTACCATTCATGTATTCCCTTAACGAGATAGATACGTTTATAATATCGGGCGTAACCTCTTGCTCGGCAATGCCGGTAACTTCAATTTTACGGCGCAGATCGGTGCTTTGTGCAAATGCACCAAAAGAGGTGGCAACAAGGGCGGCTATTAGGAATAATTTTTTCATCGTGTTGATTTGTTTTTAAGTTGTGATGAAGCTACCATGATTACATGGTGGTTTCATCGTGTGTGTCTTTCTAATTTGTATATAGTGTAGAGTTAATTACGTGCCGAAAGTTTAATGTGCAACACGCAATAATTATAAAGCTGTAACCCATAATGGCGTTTGGTGTTTTAATAAGTTGATAATAAACACCTAAGGGAATAATAAAAGATGAAAAATATTTTAATAATATTAGTGATGACAAGGACGTTGCCTGCGGCCCGGGCTATCCGCTCATACTGCACAGGCCTTAGCCACAGGGCCGGTATCCGCTTTTATCCCTAACGCTAATTTACCTGCTATGGTTCCTACCCTTATAAATGTAACTGTTTTAGTATTGCCGCTAATACGGGGGAAATAACCGGTTGCTTGTCTTGAACCTTGATTAAACGGATTTATGGGATTTATAAGATTTTCTTTTTGTCTGAACCCGAATTTTCAGAATTAAAGGATTTTCAGAATGTGACCGTAGCGATGGGTTTTAAACCCATCGCTAATTTTAAAAGCGCTAGCCGAAACGTCAAAGCGGGTGGATCGGGGGTATGGCGAGAAAGCGTTAAGGACCGGCAGGGCGGGCGGAAGCTTCGCTTTGACTTTGCCTAACTTCCACAGGCTTGACAAGAACTCACTGCCGAACCTAACGAAGACTAATCGCAAACCTGTCTTATCTAACAAGATTTCTCCTCGTACCTCGTTCGAAATGACATGGGATAGTAACAAAAAAGGCGCCTTACGACGCCTTTAAATATTCTGTAAATTCTTAAATCCTAAACATTCTGATCTTACTTTATCAAATGCTTCAATTGTATCACTTCCTTCTCATCAAGGTATCTCCAGCGGCCACGCGGAAGATCTTTTTTGGTAAGGTTGGCGTATACCGAGCGGTCAAGCTTTACTACATCGTAACCCAATGATTCAAAAATACGGCGCACAATACGGTTTTTACCGCTGTGGATCTGGATGCCAATTTCCTTTTTGGTACCACCTGCCACGTACGATACGCTATCGGGTTTTATCACGCCATCTTCAAGCTCTAAACCAAACTCAATTTTGTTCAGGTCGCCCTGGCTAAGCGCTTTGTTAAGTTCTACCAGGTAAAGTTTGGTAACGCTGTTACGCGGATGCGATAACTTATCGGCAAGGTCGCCGTCGTTGGTCATTAATATTAAACCGGTTGTATTACGATCCAGGCGGCCAACTGGGTATATACGTTCGCGGCTGGCTTTTTCTACCAGGTGCATAACGGTACGGCGCTCTTGCGGGTCGTCGGTAGTGGTTATATAATCTTTGGGTTTATTAAGCAATACGTAAACGTTTTTCTCGCGTTTTAAAGCCTCGCCGTTGTAGCGTACCAAGTCTTTAAGCGGGTCAACTTTGTGGCCCAGTTCGGAGATGACCTCACCGTTTACAGATACCACGCCTGCGGCGATCAGTTCGTCGGCCTTGCGGCGGCTGCATATACCCGCATTGGCAATATAACGGTTAAGGCGTATCAGGCCGTCGTCTTTAGCTTTAACAATCGGGTTTTTACGGCCACGCATGGTAGGTTTTGACGGAGCGTCATCACCATCGCGTTTGCGGAAGCCTGTAGAAGTGCTTGGGAAATTTTTTGTGCCGCCACGTGTACCGGCAAATTTATTATCGCCGCCAAAGCTTTTCTTTGGTCCGTCGGTACCTGCGGGGCGCCTGTTAAATGGTTTATCGCCAGCAACTGGGTTTTTGCGCGGGCCGTATGATGCCGGGCCTAAGCTTGGCTTACGGAAAGTGCTGCCACCACCTTCGCTGTCGCCGCTTTGTGCACGGCCGCTGTAAGGTTTATCGCGTGGGGTAAACTTGCGGTCGCCCTGTGGTGCATCGCCGCCGAAGCTGCGTTTAGGGCGGTCGTTGTCTGCCGGCCTGCCACTGTATGGGCGGCCTTTGGGTGCAAATGCTTTTTTATCGCCACCGCTAAATGATGAGGACTGGCCATAGGCTTTCTTTGGCCTGTCGGTGCCTTCAGCATCTGGTTTACCGGTGTTTGGTTTTGAGTAAGTAGATCCGCGTTTATCTACCGAAAAGTTTTTTTTGCCATCTGTGCGGCCTGCGCCGAATGATTTTCCTGTAGAGGATGATGATGGCCTTTTGCCGTTTTCGCCACCGCTTTTTGATCGGTTTTGAGAGTTGTTCGGCCTGTCGTCGCGACTACCTGCTGGTCGTTTAAATACCATAATTTTTTGTTTTGCGCTTTCGCAGCGTGAGGGTCAAAAGTACAACATTTTAACCAAAATAACAACTTTTTAATCGGGTTCAAAAAGTACGTTTAAACCGTTTTAAACCACGATTTTAAGCCTTTTTTAAAATTCTCAAAACACTAAGCTTTTAGTAAGTATTTGACAATCTGCTCAATATAACGTACCTTTGCCGCATATCATACCAAAAAGTATAATTAATGCGTAAAATTGAAATGACTAAAAAACACTTAATTACGTGCTCCGTAATCTTGGTGCTGGTTATCATTTCCAGACTTAACATTTACAGTACAGACCCGGTTTACGTTCACAAAACTATCGCTAACGTACCTTCAAATTACATCTTCAATAAGCATACCGAAGAGGCTGAAGCAGCGTATAATTTTGCCAACGAAGCGCTACCTGTAAACGACAAAAAAGTAGATTTTAAATTAAAAAAATCAATAGCAAAGCACAGGTACAAAACAGTTCAGTCGAACGTTTTGCATGCAAAAGCCGACAAGATGTTCCCTATCATCGTGCCTATCTTAAAATACTACGGCATCCCCGAAGATTTTAAATACGTACCGCTGGTAGAATCGGGCTTATGCGAAGGCACATCGCCAAAGGGCGCGCGTGGCGTATGGCAGTTTATGCCGGGTACCGCACGTACTTATGGTTTAAAGGTTGGCAAGGGTAAAGACGAGCGTTTGAACCTGCGTAAATCTACCATCGCGGCTTGTAAGTACATTAAAGAACTGTACGGTGAGTTTAACAGCTGGACATTGGCCGCTGCTGCTTACAACAACGGTTCGGTAAAACTGGAACGCGCCATGAACAGGCAAAATGAGGATAACTATTTCCGCATGACGCTTAACCGCGAAACCGGTTCATATGTTTACAAGCTTATAGCCATGAAAGAGATCATTAATAAGCCTGCAAAATATGGTTATAAAAACTTTTATAGCTATATGCAAAAGCCAATGCCGTTTTTAATGGCATACAACAATTAAAGTAATTTAATATTACGGAGCACATTCAAAAGCCATCCCAGGTAGGGATGGCTTTTTTAGTTTCATAAAAAAAGCCCCGTTAAACGAGGCTTCCGACCGGCCAAGAGGCCAATAGTATCAAATATTTTATTTAACCCGTTTCAGAGTAAAGTGCAGTTGGTCCGCGCTTACTGTAAGGTTCATGGAAACAGAATCCGGGTATACTTTACCCTTGTGAGGTACATCCATTCCATTAACATTCACATTAAAGCTAAAATCATCGCCTTTAATTTTACCATCCTCAATATTTACATCACCTTGTGGTGACTGAGCGGTACCTGTTAATTTTTCACCATCTACCTTAAAGTCATAAGAAACGGGGAAGGTGTTACCATCGCTCATGGTTAAGTTACCTGTCCATTTGCCGTTAAGGTCGGCAAAAACTGCTGCTGCCATACATATCATAAAGCAGCATGATAATAGGGCTGTTGTAAAGATCTTTCTTTTCATATTGGGTTATAAATTTATAGTCTAAATATAAGGCTTTTATATAAAATTAATGCTTGCTGCTTATTAATTCTAAATAATCAAAATCTTAAAATAAAATAGCGGGAGGTGCCTGCACCATCCCGCCATCCAAAAAGCAATACCAATAATTATTCAAACTTATCGGCTACTACTTGTATCTTTTTGCCGGGCATTTCTTCGGCTTCGAAAGTCAGGGTCACTTTACCTGCTTTACCTTCAATGGTTACGGTCACGTGCTTGTCGGGGCCATCGCCGGTCATAAGGGATTTAATTACTGTTTTGCCTTCTTTAAAAGGTACTTTCCAATCGCAGGTGCTTGAACTGATCTTACCGGTCATCTCACCGTCGCCAGGCGCTATAGTAAGGTCCGTTTTGGTGATGGTTACCTTTGTTTCTTCATCCTTACTTTTTAAGACGGTCCCTTTATCGTCTACGTAACTGGTGGTTGAGGATGTAAGCGTTGCTGTTTTATCGCATTGCGCAAATGCTGATACGCTACCTGCTGCCGATAGTAAAAGGGCAAGCACTGTTGTTTTTAAGTTAAAATTCATTTTTGATATTATTTATGAGGGTTAGTTATTCGAATTTATTGGCAACAAGCACAATTTTTTTACCGGGCATTTCTGCCGCTTCAAAGGCTAGGGTGACCTTACCCTCTTTACCTTCTATTGTGATAAGGCAGTGTAGCTCGTTGCCACCATCAACCATAGTGGTGCTAACAATGGTTTTTCCGGTTTTAAAAGGATCTGCCCAATTGCAGGTGTAAGATTTTATTGCACCAGCAAGTTCAATTCTGCCATTGGTAATAATGCTAATCTCTTTTTTGTCAAGCTTTACGATAGTTTCTTCATTTTTTGTCTTCTCTATGTCGCTTTTGTCATTGAGGTAAGTGGAAACTGATGCCGTAAAGGTTGCTGCTTTGTCGCATTGTGCAAATACTGCTGTGGTACCCGCCATCAAAAAAAGGGAGAGTATAAATGTCTTTAGGTTGAAAGTCTTTTTCATTATTGAAATGATTAATTTTTATAAAGATATATGTTTTATATAGTATCATGCAATACATAGTACTATTATAAATTTATATAATTGATAATCAATGCAATAAAATTAAGGACTTGATTTCAGATAGAAAGCGGGGGCAATAAATTACCATGGACAGGTAATTGAAATTGATCGAGCAGATTTTCGTGGAGGGGTATCTGCTATGCCATAACAAAGAGGTAAAAAATCCCTATGCGTAACTTATAAAGCCGCATAGGGAAGGAGGAGGTTACGCGCTTACCGTTAACGTATTGTTAACCACACCAACCGTGTACTTTTTAAGTGGTGTAGCGGCAGGGCCTTGTACTACCGCGCCAGAGGTGCTAAACTCGCTGCCATGGTTAGGGCATATAAACATACCCTGGGCGTTGTTGTAATTAATATTTGTGCCCTGATGCGTGCAGGCAACCTGCACCGCGGTAAATGCACTGGCTTCGTTACCGGCAGCCAGGCGAACAAGGATAACGCCGTTAGATACCTTTGAGCTACCCACGCTTTGTAATTCGCTATTCAAATCGACGGAAAATAGGTTGCCGGTGTTGGGAGGGGTGTTGTTGCCATTGCCGGGGGTAGGGTCGGTTACCTTAGAGCCGCAGCCAACCAGGCTACAGCCCGTGCATACTGCAGCTACACCTATACCTAATTTTGCTAAAAATTCGTGCCTTTCCATAATAATTGTATTTAGTAGTTTGATTTATGTTTCTTGTTGAAATCGAAAATGCGGGATATGGTAAACCCTAGACGGAACTGCCCCTTGCTCCAGCTGGATTGGGTGTTGGTTACGTAGTTAAATTCAGATATAGCCTCGGCATTGGTGAAGTTGATGGTGAACACGTGGCCGCCGGTCTCGATCTCGATACCTACGCCCAGTCCGTCGTAAAAATTAGGGTTAACGCTGTTATCTCTAAAGTTGGAGAATGGGTGCACATAATCTAAAACAAGCCCCATGCGTTTGCTGAATTTTAACCTGCCCGCTGCCGATAGCGCAAATACGTTTTGCTGGTTACCGGCTATAAAAGGGTAGGGTAAATTGGTACGCACAAATATTGGCGACACCTGTAAGGATAGCGCCGGTGAAAACTTACGTGCTATAACAGCCTGCGCCAGGTAGTTTAAGCGGTTACTGTAATCATCAAAAACGTTGGTGTTTACATGGTAGGGTTTTAACGCGGTTTTGCCTATCAATGTAATAGCCACCGGCATGCTGTTATCTGTTTTTTGATGCAGGATGTTGTACTTTAAACCAAGCTCAATCAACTGCTCGGCTTTGCTTCGGCCAAAATCAATATTCAGGTTATCGGTAAGGCCATATTCAAAACCAATGTAAATGTCTGATGAATTGTCGAGCCCCCAAAGGGTTTTGCCGCCACCTGCAGCGCCGCCTATGTCGCCAAAACGGTGTATTACCAAAAAGTTAAGTTCTTTCTTTTTAACCGTTTCGGTGGTTTGCGACAGTATGAGGCGGGTGGCCTTAAATGTTGCTATAACCGGTTCGCCTTTAGTGGGCGCACTAAGGGTTTTCATCAGCGAATCGGTACTGGTTGCAACAGCGGTCGAATCTGTTTTGGTTTGTGCCTTTAAAAGGCCGGCTGTAAACAACAGCAAAATAAGTAGGAGGGGTTTTTTCATGATATTTATTATGTTGTGGTTACTATTTGTAAGGCGAGTACACTGCTGTTACTTTTATTTTAATGGTTTCGGCAATGTTTTGAAACACCAGCTTTGGTATGTCTATCTTATGATCTTTACAGGCCACCATAAACTCCGAGCTTAGGCTGATAGTACCGTTGGCTACCGTTATAGTGCCGGGGATGGTGCGGCTTTGCTTTACGCCATGTGCTTCAAAAGTGCCGGCAACTGTTACGGGGTAGGTGCCATCTTTACTTAAGTCGGGCTTGTTGGTAAGCTTGCCTTTATAAGTGGCCTGCGGGTACTTATCGCTTTCCATATAGTTTTCGTTGAAATGCTCCTGCATCAGGGCTTTATCAAACTTAAAGGAGCGGATGGGTACGCTAAAGGCCACGTCGCCGGTGGCGGTGTTTAAAACGGATGTTCCCTTGTCTGTCCGGGCATCAATATCCTCTATAGGTGCCTTTGAATAAAGCGTTACTACCGCATTTTTACAGACATAGATGTCCTGTCCCGCCCGGTTTGTTGCAAACCAAACGAGTAATATTACTCCGATATATTTCATGTTTTTCTTAAGGTTTTATTCCCGTATTAATATTCCACGTTACGCCCACGGCAACCCCTGCCGATTTTAGATTTACCTGCCCGTAGCCAATGCCCGTAAGCGGTATTTTAAAGTATGGCTGCACACCCACCCCAAACTTTGAACTTATCTCGCGCTGATAAGTAGCATTAAGGTTTAGTACGCCCAATATGTGTTTGTTTTGATTGCGTATGTTGTAGCTTGTAGGCCCGCCGGGGTAAGCACCGGCATAATTATAAGTATAGTCTTCGCGCAGCATAAAGTACGATGACAGGCCCGTGCCCAGGCTAAACTTATTGCCGCCTTTGTTATACAGTTGGTAGCCCAGGTTTATGGGGATATCTAAAACCGTACAGCTGGCAGTAACGCTTACCGGGTTTGTGTCGAACTTGTAAGTGGTAGCATAATTTGTAAAATCTGTCATGTATGGTTTGTCGGCATATACTGCACCTGCAGTTATGCTCCATTTGCGCGATATGCCCATGGTTAGTAATACCCCCGCGTTTGTGCCTACTTTGGTATTGGCAAAGCCTTTTGTGCTGTTAATATCCGGCGAAGCAATAAAGCTAACCGAGAATGTTGGCCTGAAAGCGTATGCCGCCGGACCGGATCTGCCGCCGCCGCTTCTTACCTGCTTTTTGTTTGGTTTAATATCATCTACTACCGAAATTAATGGTGGCCTCTTTTGAGCAACAGCACTGTCTCCCCCGGCATTATTTGCAGCAAGTACAGCGGCTTTATTGGTAACAAGGGTATCTACAGATGCTTTATTATCTACAAATACGGGCGCGTTTTTATCGATCACCATATTATCTGCCCCGGGTAGGGTATGTTGATCTGCGATACTATCATTTTTTTTGATGCCCGCTTTTACATCAGGCACATAATTAAAATTATTGCCGGTAGTATTACGGCCGCCCGGTACAGCAGATAAGGTGAAGAACGATTTACTTTTACGGCTAAATTCATTTGCACTCCTCGCGCTACTATCATTTGCCGAAAGCGTATTACTTTTGAGATCTGCCAGTTGCTGTACAGGCGGGCCGTATTTACCGGAGTCTTTTTGTATAGGCTGTGCTTTCTTCAACGCCTGTTGCGTGTTAGTGGTGGGCTTTGGTGTAGGGTTAAAATATAACCAGCCTATTATTAGTACAAGCATAGCCGCAATGGTGCCGGCCAATACCAATAATTTAAATACCATACCCTTTTGCTTTTTTCCATCAAGGATAGCCTCCATGGCGTCCCAGTCTTCCTCCCGGTATTGCGCGTTGTCGCCAGGCTCGGTTAGGCCGCGGCTAAACAATTTATCAATACTATCTTCTTTTTCCTCTTTCATCGCTTGGTTACGTTGTTTATAAACGATATGGACAGATTCGGGGTATTTTTTTGGTTAATTGGTATTATGTTATCGTTTGCTTGTTTATGAATTGTGCCCGGCATTTTATTGCTGTTGGCTATCATTATTTTTAATTTTTCGCGCGCCTTGTGCAGGTTCGACTTTGATGTGCCTGTGCTAATGTTCAGCATTTCGCCTATCTCTTCGTGCGTGTAACCTTCTATGGCAAATAAGTTAAATATGGTGCGGTATGCACGCGGCAACTCACTTATCATATCCAGTAATTCGTTGTAATTCAAATTCCTGTCGGCAAACTCGGTATCGTTAATATGCTCGGCTTTGTCAAGCTCCTCTGTATATGCCACCTTTAGGTTTGCCCGGTAATAATCTATGGAGGTGTTAACCATAATGCGGCCTATCCAAGCCTTGAAGGGTTTAGACAGATCATATTTAGCTAAGTTTTTAAATACCTTGTAAAAGCCCTGGTTCATGATCTCCGAAGCCTCGTACCGGTTATTAGCATACCTTAAACAGATGCCTATAGCAAAGCCGTAAAAAGCCTTATACAAAAGCTTTTGACAGAGCCTGTCATCTTTTAAACAGCCTTTTACCAGTTGATGTAATTCTTCTTCGCCCATATTTCGGGTTCTGTTTACCTTAAATTATTACCTTATCTGCATACATCACGATGAATATTGCACAAAGGTTGCCACGAGTGTGAAAAAAATTATTGACCGATAATTATCAGGAATGAATAAGTGCTTTTAGTGGAAGAAAGGTAGCGAAAAATATCAGGTTAATAAAGCCCCCGGCGATTGGGGGTGGCGGTGGGATGTTCACGTTTGACGCGTAAGGGGAAATGGCAATTTAGTGCCTCCGTAAGTATGTATAATATTACGTTGTGAGTTAACACTAATTGCCCGGTGTTTTATAGTAATAAATTGGCGCGTATACGCCCTCGCTGGTAGTATAGTACCCTTTTCCATCCGGTGTAAAGGCAATAGATTCGCCTTGTTTTTCCTGTTTGTAAACCAATTCATTTGGGGCGGTTTTAAGTACCTGCCAAATGGGTTGGCCTGCGTGTCGTTGCCAGTAATAAACCTTTTCGTAGCTTTTTACCAGTATCTGTTTACCATCGCGGGATACATCCGCGGCGGTTATCCATTTAAAAGGCTTTATGCCGCTAAAGAACAGCCTCCCCCTAAACGTTAGGGTTAGGGTATCATTGGCATTATATTTTAACGGAGACGTGTAAACGCCCACACTATCGCCGCGTTTGGTAATAATGTAAAGTAGTTTTTCAATCGGATCGATGGTCATGGCCTCGGCATCTTTGGCCCCATCCGGGTATTTTAGATTAACAGATACAGGTGTGACATGAGCAATGCTATCAATCCCCCATGATTTTCGCTCTTCGGCACGGTAAACGGTAATAAATTTTCTGATACTGCCATTATCGCCAATGTCGCCGATATAAACGTAGCTTTTACCTTTAACGGGGCCGGGGCCAACGGCAATATCCTCGCAATCGCGCACACCAAGTCTTTCCTTTTTATCGCCTGTAAAATAAATGGTGGTCTTAAGTTTACCATCGGGTGTCATGGCAAAAAAGCGGCTGGTGTCGCCGCTATCATTATGGGCGTAATAAATATTTTCATTTAAAGCTGATGCTACCATGCCGGATGTTTCATCCATATCTTTAGCGTATAAATGGCTTTCGGGCAGGTGCTTGTTGTCAACCAAACGGTGCTTGGCAAATGCCGCAATAAACAGCAGGCATAATACAGGTACAAATATTTTTAACGCTTTACTTTTAAACATAACTAAGCTACTTAAACAAAAAACGACCCATATTATTATGGGCCGTTTTATTTATGCTTTTAAATTGACACTTATGAGTTTTGAGGTGCCATAACACCTTCTTTGTCAAAGCTCATTTCAGCATCCGGCTTAGATACATCGGTAATGGCTACTTTGCCACGCTCGCGGCGCAAAATCCTGTTGAATAAAGAGATCTCCCTGTCGAATAAAAACTGGAAGAATAATTTTGTCCAGGAGGTATGATAGTATAAAGTATCGTAGTACTCGGGAGCGGTTTTCCTGATCTCGGGTAATTTATTCCATGGGATAGAAGGGAAATCGTGGTGTTCGTTGTGGAAACCTACGTTAAAAGCTACCGCGTTCAAATTACCGTAGTAGCTGTATGTTTCCTGCTCAACACTGTGGGTTAAGTAATGTTCCTGGATCCAACGAGCGCCAAGTGGGTGTAAACCTACAGAGAATGAGAAGCTGAGCAATAAAAATGCTAAAGCATGCCAGCCCATAAATTGGTAAATAACAACCGTAAAAGCTATTTGCAATACCCAGTTGGTTAGTATCCAGCCGTCAAACGGGTGTATCTCGCGAAGGCGCGATAAGCGGAATAGCTGGAATATGGGAAAAAACAGCAACCATATGGCCTTACCAAAAAATGAATTGCTGATAAGTTTTGCTTCCCAACGGTTTGGCAGATCGGCATCCAATTCATGCACACCCTGGAAAGAGTGGTGTTTAATATGGTATTTTTCGAAAGATATTGCGCTTGGCAAAATTTGTGGTAAATTGGCAAACATAGATGCCCAGCGGTTGGCATTGCGGTTTTTAAATAATAACTGGTGGGTACATTCGTGTATCATCACAAATAAGGCGTGGTCTGCAAAGGCGCCTAATAAATAAGCTGCGCCAAAAACCAGCCACCACGATTGGTCGCGCAGGAACCATGCCAGTATAACCTGAAAGGCTACCAGTCCAATTATCGCCCAAATTGTTTTTGGGTTCTTTCCTATCAAATTCCTTAGTTGCGGAAACTGCTTAAGTATCTTTTTGGTACGTATGCGATGTGGTTCCGACTCCTGGGAATAAACAAAATCAGTCTTCTTCATATTGGTTAAAACGATGAAGATAAGAATTACGTGCCACAAAAAACATTTTCTTGTAAAAAATCATGAAATTTAGGGTGAAACACGCTAAGGTTTCACTTAGCTCCCGTTGATAAACTAAGGTGAAATACCTACGCTTAAAACCTGGCTGGGCGCTTTATAGAAAATATCCGGCACGCTGTGATTATATTCAAGCATATACAGGCCTATATGTAACATTTACGAAACGTAACTAAAAAATCAGTTTTAATCCAAAGTTTCTTGTCAGTTTTGTACCTCGAAATAAAGAGGTTATATGCGTACATTTTTTGTTCTTGTTTTTCTGGTTGTTACAACGTTAAATATCAATGCCCAAAACACGGGAGGTAAAGGTAAAATTACCGGTAAGGTTACCGATGCTGTTACTAAATTGCCCGTTGATTATGCAACCGTATCATTATTTAAACAAGGCAGCGCAAGCCCCTTCAATGGCTTAAGTACCGATCCAAAAGGTAATTTTAGTTTAGAGAGCATACCGGCGGGAGATTACCGCTTAACCATAGATTTTTTAGGATATAAAAAGCACGTTGTTGACCACGTTATTGTTAGCAATGGCAGCACCGCTGCATTAGGTACTATAGCGATAGAACCTATTCAAAATCAGCTAAAGGGGGTTGATATTGTGGCGAAAGTGCCTGTAATAGAAAACCGTATTGATAAAATGGTTTATAACGCGCAAAATGACCTTACCGCGCAAAGCGGTGCTGCTATTGATGTGCTGAAAAAAGTACCGCAGGTTACCGTTGATATTGATGGCAATGTAGAGTTGCAGGGGAATGCTAATATCCGTTTCCTTATAAATGGTAAGCCCAGCAGTATTTTTGGCGCCAGCCTTGCCGACGCGTTGCAGGCCATACCCGGCAGCCAGATAAAAAGCATAGAGGTAATAACAAGCCCCGGCGCAAAATATGATGCCGCGGGTACAGGCGGTATCATCAACATTATATTAAAGGATAGCAAAGTACAGGGCATAAACGGCAGCGTTAGCTTAACTGCCGGTACCCGCCAGGAGAATGGCTCGTTTAACCTGAATGCCCGTAAAGGTAATTTTGGTGTAAATGCGTTTTTTAGCGGGAACGCGCAGCTTAATACCACCGTTTTAAATACTAACGATCGTTCGTCAACTGATGGACAGGGGAATATAACCCGCCTGTTTCAAGATGGTAGTTCGGATTCTAAAAGGAGTGGCTACCAAAGCGGGCTGAGCTTGAACTGGGATATTACCCCTAAAGATGTATTAACTGCTGCAATAGGCTTCGATCATTTTGGCAATCATAATAACGGGTTAACCAATCAACAGGAAAGTATAACAGATGCAAACGGTAATTTAATATCCAACTTGTTGAGCCTGCGTAATTCGGATAGCAGGTTTACCGCTTACGCTACCGATTATAGCCTTGCTTACAAAAAGAACTTTAAGAAAGAAGGCCAATCGCTTGAGGTATTGTTCACCAGCAGCTACAGCAAAAACACAGCAAATTACTTTCAGACGCAGGATTACCTGAATAACGATAGGGAAACTACGGGTATACGTGGCAATAACCCCGGTAACGACAGGGAAACCAACATATCTATTGACTATACGCATCCTATCAGTAAAACTTTCACTATTGAGGGCGGTGCAAAGGCGGTTATTGAAGACTTGACCAACACCACCATTACCGATACTTTATTAAGCGGCAACTATGTAAACAACGCCGAACAAACTTACGGCTTCAACTATAAGCGTAATATTTACGCGGGATACTTTTCGGTATCAACGTCACTATTCAATAACTTTCTGGATGTTAAAGCAGGGCTGCGTAGTGAGTATACTACAACTAAATCAAACTTAGCGGGTGTTGTAATACCCGGTTATAATACATTTGCGCCATCGGCGGTTATATCGCATAAGCTATCGCCAACACAAAGTATCAAGCTAAGTTACTCTTACCGGATAGAGCGCCCGGACTATGGCGAGATAAATCCGTTCTATAATATCAGCGACCCTAAGAACATAAGCACAGGTAACCCCAATTTAAAGCCCGAAAAAAGCAACAGTTTTGAGCTTGGCTACAACAGATCGTTTGATGGCGGCGCCAATATTTATGTGGGTAGCTTTTACCGCCACAATACCGACGATATACAACAGTTTACCACCCGTTACGATTTATTAACCATTAACGGTAAGGACTATGCCAACGTGTTACTTAGCCAGCGCGCCAACCTGGGTACGCAGGCAACTTTGGGGGGTAATATTTTTGCATCGGTGCCGGTTACAAAAAAACTTAACCTGCGCACCAATATCTTCCTGGCGCAGCGTAGTAATAAAGCGCCGGGTTTAGATTCTATCAAGGCTTTCCAATACCGGTTTAACTTAAACGCCAGTTACCAGTTCCCGGGTAATTTTATGGCCGAGGCATTTGGTAACTACAACTCATCGTCGCGTACACTGCAAGGTACCCGCCCACACTTCTTTTTTTATACCATGGCTGTGCGTAAACAGTTTTGGGATAAAAAGGCAAGCATAGGTTTGGTTGCAAACAACGCGTTTAGCCAATACATCAACCAGGAATCGACCACTAAAGGGCCGGGCTTTAACCAGACAAGCCTCAGGCAATTGCCGTTCCGTTCGTTTGGGATAACGCTCAGTTATAAATTTGGTAAGCTGGAGTTCTCTAAAGACAAAGAGCGGGACAGCCGTGACGAAGGTGGAAATAACATGCCATCAGAACCATCGGGCAGGTAATTAAAAAAAACAATTAAGCATTTTAAAGTATTACTATAATGATACATCTTTAAAGCATTATCATTATGAATACTGCTGACAAACATTATAAATGCATAAACAGTAGGACTGGGTATGTAATTTTCTATTCATCATTAAGCACAAAGCTAAGCCCGGAAGAAATTAAAGCCGAACTCGACAAAATTAAAGCGCAGGTTGCTATTAAGAATCGCATTTACGAGGGGACTTTATATTGGGAAGAGGTAAAAGACGAATAAGCCTTCTGTTTTAACCGGATAGTTTTCGCGCCATAAAAGCAATTTGTGGTATTCGTTTGAATATCAGTATATTTATATGCCAATTATAACGGACCAACCATCCGCGAATTTACCGCATATAAATACCTCATCATGAAAAAGCTTTTATGTATGTTGTTTGTTGCCTGTTGCCTTAATGTAGCTGCAAAGGCACAGGTTGCATCCCCCCAAAACGATATTAAAACCGTTGTAGCCAAATTGCAATCGCTATCTGCCGATAGAATTATCGAGAAAGCCTACCTCCATTTTGATAAACCCTTTTATAACCCGGGCGATACCATCTATTTCAAAGCCTATGTAACCGCGGGACAGCAGCATCAATTATCAAAAATTAGCGGTGTATTGCATGTAGACCTGTTGAGCAAAAGCGATTCGGTGATGCAATCGCTTATCCTGCAGTTAAAGAATGGGCTTGCCTGGGGCGATCTCTCGTTACCTAATTACCTTACGAAGGGAAATTATAAGATAAGGGCTTATACCCAATGGATGCGGAATGCCGGCGATGCTTACGTGTTTAATAAAATTATACCTGTTAACGGTAAGAATATTGCGCAGGTATACCCTGCTAAAGCAACCGACAACAAAACCGACGTACAGTTTTTCCCGGAGGGAGGCGCATTTATAACTGCTGTACCTTGCCGTATGGCGTTTAAAGCAGTTGGCAGTAATGGCCTGGGGGCATATGTAAAAGGCACCGTGGTTGATAACGATAATAAAGAGGTTGGCAAATTTGCTTCCGCGCATTTAGGTATGGGCCAGTTTTATATCACTGCCGAAACGGGTAAAACCTACAAAGCAAAAATCACTTATCCTGATGGTACTATAAATACTGTTGCGCTGCCGATACCGGAAGCTAAGGGCATGTCGCTTATCGTTAATAACAGCGATCTGAATAAACTTTCCATTGATATCAACGCCAATAAGCCATACTACCTGGAAAATAAGGATAAGGAAGTAAACGTAGTGATCTATTCGGCCGGGGTTGTAAAAACTGTTAAAACAGTGCTGGACAACCAGGTGATTGGCTTTGACCTGCCCAAAAAAGATCTGAAGAGTGGCATAGCGCAGATAACACTATTCTCGCAAAGCGGAATGCCAATTTGCGAACGTTTGGTATTTATCCAGAATCAGGATGGCGTGGAATTTACCATCAATAGCGATAAAACAAGTTATGCCAGTCGCGATAAGGCAACCATTACCCTTAACGCAAAGGTTGCGGACAAAGCATCGCAAGGCAATTTTTCGGTAGCGGTAATTAATGAAAGTAAAGTACAGGGGAATGAAGACAAGCAAGGTTCGATCCTTTCGGACCTGTTGCTAACGTCGGAATTGCGTGGGTATGTTGAGCAGCCCGGTTACTATTTTAGTAATATGAATGCCGATACCCGCAACAACCTGGATGTGTTAATGCTTACACAGGGTTACCGCCGTGTGCAGTGGAAAGAGTTGTTAAACGAAACGCAACCGCCTTTAGCTTATAAGCCGGAGTTAGGGTTGCCCATAAAAGGATCGCTTATAAATAAGGTTGGCAATCCCATTGCTAATGAAAAGGTAACGCTGATGCAACAGGTTACAGGGCAAAGTATAACCGCCATTACAGATGCCTCCGGTATGTTTAATTTCCCTGATCTGGAATACGCTGATAAGACACCGTTTTTATTGAGCATAGATAATAAATCGCTAAAAAACAAAGCTAGATTAGTGATAAGTAACGCTACTGTTTCAACTCCGTTTGTTACAAGTGATTTGCCCGAGGTTAAAACGAATGAAATGTTACCGGAATATAACGGTGCCAATACCCTGGAAGCCGCGCCTAAAACAAGGGAACTAAAGCCTGTATTTGTAAAAGGCAAGCCTAGTAACTACCGTACCCTGAGCCTTGCGGGTGCCGGTAACGCCGACCAGGTATTTTTCACAAAAGATCTAAAAAATTATCCTACCCTGTCGCAGGGGCTTATTGGTGTTGCACGTAATATTTATTTTATGGATGGAAAAGCCTTTCAACGAACATCTACGTCGGTTAAGGGAGGTTCAACCATTGCGGAGCCCATGATGACCGTGATTGACGGAGCAATTACCACGACCTCAATAGATATTATTCAGCCTGCGGATATCTCATCGGTTGAGATACTTAAGGGGGCCAACGCTTTTGTTTACGGCATGGGTGCAGGTGCAGGCGTTATAGTAATTACAACTAAGCAAGGTGGCGAAAGCGGCGAGATAAGTAAAGAAATGTCTCCCGGCATTGTTTCTTTAACACCAAAAGGGTTTTATGTTGCCCGCGAGTTTTATTCGCCTGTGTATAATGTAACTAAAAAGTACCCCGCCGATTTACGCACAACCATCTATTGGAAACCAAATTTGGTAACCGATGCTGCGGGTAATGCCACCATCAATTACTTTAATAGCGGCCCTGGGCAGTACAGGGTAATGATTGAGGGAATTGATAATGCAGGCAACATTGGCCATGCAGTTTATAAATATACCGTACAATAGGCCTATTTACTTATAAGATAAGCCTTAGAAATAACCTGGCTGCGGGTAGCGCTGTTTATAAACTTTGGTAATACGTTTTCCTGCGGATAATCGGTAAAGGATTTAACGATCTTGAAATCGGCTTTTGTGTTAATTAAATATTCTACCGATGCCTGGCTGGCAAAGAATAATGCTTTACCCGTAGGTGTAAAATCCTTAAAGCCCTCTAACGGAACAAATGCTACAGGCTTGTTACTATAAAACTGGAATGAGTTGTTAGACATGCGTAAGGAATATAGCTTGGCATCAGCAAATTTCGGTCGGCTTGCATACCTGGCTGCGGGTATTTGGCTGTTATAAGAGGCAACCACCGGGAACAAAACGGTGTTCAAATAAAAATTAGCAAACAACACCGAGCAGCAGGTAAGCATAAATACTTTGTATGCTGTTTCTCTCACTTTTATACTAATTGCTGCGGCAAGTACGCCAAATAATAAAATAGCTACTATAAAATATACGTTAGATGCAGGCTTTGCGAGTATGTGCATTACAACGATTATTACAGGTAATGCTATCGCGAACAGTAATAAAACCACCTTACGATAATTTGCCCCCGCACGGCTTAATTGCTTAAAGCAATAAGGCGCTGTAATAATGGCGAATAAGGGGAACAGTATATTGGTGTAAAACGGCAATTGAAACCGGGATAGCGAGAATAACAGCAACAAGAGCATCCCGCCGCTTAAGGTATAGTATTCGGGCAGCTTTACCTTTTGCCAAATAAGCTTAAAATTTTTGTATAAAGCATAATAAAATAGCAGGCACCAGGGTAAGAAGGCCCAAAGCAGTGTGTGTACAAAAAAGAATTTATCGCCACCTTTTTTTTGCTGGATTGGCCCCTGGTTTATAAAACGCCCGAACTGGCTATCCCACAAAAACCATTTAATACCGCTCACGTTTTGCTTGTCGAAAACCGTTTTCTCGGGATGTGCATCAAACTGAATATACAGCGCATAAAGCTCGGGAATGGTAAACAGGGCAGTAAGCACGTATAAAAGCAACCACTTCGGGAGAAATAATTGCAGGAATTTTTTCTCAGCGATGAACTGGCCTAACAGCGCGCCATAAATTGCTACGATCACAAAAATCCCTTTGGTCATGATGGCGCAGGCGGTAAGCAGGGCGGCCAGTAATAAATGTTTGGCTACGACTTTATTGTTGTAACGTGTAATATGGTATATACTGCCAATAATAAGCGCCATTAAATATGGTTCGGCACGTACGTCCAAATTTGACAGGAGCAGGTGCTGGGCTGTCATCAATATTAAAACAGCGGTAAGCGCAATTTCTTTAGTATAAAACCTGCGGGTAAAAAGGTAGGTATACAACAGGCTTAACAAAAAGAAAAGTAGCGCAGGTAAACGATAGGCCCAGGCACTTACACCAAACAGTTTAAAGCTTACCAGTACAGCCCAAAACGGGAAATGAGGTTTATCGAGCCAATTGGTGTTGTAAGTGAAGAGTTGCAGGGCATCATGCCTATAAAGCATGTTTTTAGCAATAGACGCGTAAAGGCCGGGGTCGTCGGTAAAAAAATCAGCGTTGATGCCAATGAAATTAACCACCAGTGCCAGCACAAATAATAAAATATAAAAGGGCTTGTAATTGGCCATTGCTGGCACAAATATAATGGTAAAGCGCGCAAATATTTATGGTGCTGTGGCGCATAAAAAACCCCCGCCTTGCGGCAGGGGCCAAAAACTCACAACAATTGTTTAACCTTTCGGTCAATTCCTAACTGCAATGTGAATTCAGCCTATATAACACACGGTAATATTGAAAGTTTTAACCGGTAATAGTAATAAGTAATTTTTTTAGATGTTAACCGTTTATGCGTTATCTTTATCACCAGATAAACTACAACGATACTATCATGAAAAAAACATTTCAGTTAAAAGCAGCAATGCTTCTTGCATTTACTATGCTGTTTACAGCCGTTACTTTCGCGCAAAACAAACCTGTTGAAAGCCCACGCGATAGCGTTAGCGCTACAATAGGCAAATCAACCATTAGCATCAACTATGGCAGCCCTGCGGTTAAAGGCCGTAAAATATATGGCGAACTTGTGCCATTTGATAAGGTATGGCGCGCGGGCGCTAACGAGGCTACTGTATTTACCACAACTGCTGATATTTTAGTAGAGGGCAAGAAGCTACCTGCGGGTACTTACGGGCTTTTTGCTATCCCAACCGCAAAAACATGGACTGTAATATTTAACAAGGTAGCCAAACAATGGGGTGCCTACAAATATGACGCAGCACAGGATGCCTTGCGTGTAACCGTAAAGCCGGTTGCCGCAAAAACTACAGAGCGTTTGGTTTACAAGATCAATAAAAAAGGCTTCACCCTTACCTGGGATAAGCTAACTGTACCGGTTGCTGTAAAGTAAGTAATCGCTATTGAAATTTAAATTAACCCCGGCCAAACAGGCCGGGGTTTTTTGTTGTGCTGTAATTAAAATAAAGGTAATATTGCCACCAAATCACACCCTACACAAATGCAAAAACAAAAGCCTGGCAAGGTTTTCATAAGGAGAGGATTAATTATTCTGGGCCTTATACTGGCCGTAAACCTATTGCTTGTTTTTGCAGACCATCCGCAGGCGGTAGAAAAGTATTATTCAAATAGCTTTTATCCATTTATCTGCCATATCCTGCACCCGATATTTAACGTTTTCCCCTTTAGCGTTGGCGACCTGATATACCTGTTTGTAATTGGCTACCTGGCCTATGCGTTAATTAAGCTTATAGTATTGTGTATAAAAAAGAAGTTTGTAAATGCCGGCATTTACGCTGCGGGTATTGTAATTGGGGTGATGACCGGTATCCTGATATTTTATTTGTTTTGGGGCCTAAATTATTTCCGCCCATCGGCAGGGGAGCGCTTAAACCTGCGTGATAGCACCTATACCAAAGCCGAACTGCAAAGGGTTACAACTATTCTTATTGATAGCGCCAACGTTACCCGGGCAAGGGTAACCGATGCAGATCTGAAACAAACCAACGATTCTATATACAGTATTGCCACACGGGCGGTTATCAAATTGTCAAGTACTAATGCTGCATATTATACCTATAAGCCTAAAATCAAACCATCGCTGCTAACGGGGATATTAAATTATATTGGTACATCGGGCTATTATAATCCTTTTACAAGTGAGGCTCAAATGAATTACCAGATGCCGGTATTTAACCGTCCGTTTGTGGCCAGCCACGAGATGAGCCACCAGATGGGTTACGGACCCGAGGATGAAGCAAACTTTGTAGGCTTTATGGCGGCAACCGGTTCTAAAGACCGGCTGTTAAGATACTCGGCATATAACCTCGCGGTTAACGAGTTTATGCATACCATGCGCTATACAGATACCGTGGTGTTTAAGCAATTGAAAACGCGCATTAACCCACAGGTATTGGCTGACTTTAAAGAAGAACGCCTTTACTGGCAATCCTACCAAAATAAGATCAACACCATTACCAGCGTATTTTATGATAATTTCCTGAAAGCCAATAACCAACCCCAGGGTTTAGATACCTATAACAGGATGATATTATTGGTGATGGCGATGTACAAAGAAAAGTGAATGGTGAGTAGAAATGGTGAGTGGTTTTAAATCTGTGAAGTCAACTTAATCTATCTGTGAAAAGCTAGATCGGCACAATCCTCTAATAAAAAATGCGTTCCGTATCTCACCCCGGAACGCACTACAACATCATTCAAATAATGTTGATCAACTAAACCTCAGATAACATGTTTAAAATTACCCAAGCTCTTATAACAACCAGGTGGTTGCTTTTTTCTTAAAATATTCTATTTGTGTAAGTTACTTTACAAAAAGTATTCCTAACTGCTAAAGTGTCAAATATACACATTGAGTGTGCTTGATAAAATCTTATTTACTAAAAGACTGTTTAAACACATAAAAGTTACAAAGCCGTGAAAAATGTGCTTTAATCAACACGATGCTGCAAATGTATATAATACAGTTATAATTTAATATTAAATAATTAAACGAAAAGCCCGGCAACTGAAGAAAGTAGCGCTGGCCTATAAAGTGTACATTAATTATGATGCTGACGATAGCCCCAGGTGTGTAGGCTCAAAAAATAATTTATATTTGTTTCAGTTTCAAGTACATGAAAAAATCCTTATTAGTTATATTGTTCTGTAGTATTTGCATTGGTGCACGGGCACAAAGTATTTCTTTTTTCGACCTTACGAATCTTACCAACCTAAGCGACGGGCAGGCACACACTTACCTTACCCTTGGTAATGTTTTTAAACATCAGTACCTGGAAGAGAAGAACGGTAAAAAGATCGAGCACTTTCGCTCGATATCACCAAAGGTTAAACCGCAAACCATCATTATAGGCGAAAACACTAAATTATCTAACGGCACTATCCTTCGCACCGTTACTTATGACACCACCGATCCGCAGCATATTGTAAACCTTATTGCACAGGCCCGCCGCTCTAAACTGGTTATGAAATTCCAGGGGCAGGACCAGTATAACAACATTTACAAGTTTGATAATGAGTTTTACTTCATAACCATGACCATTAGCACTACCGAAAACAAAGGCCAGGTAGTAATTCATCAAAAAGAATTTGTGGGGTATTGATAATTAGGCTGTCAGCTCTTCATAAGCGGCAGTAAGCCCACGTTGTATGCCGTCGCCATTCCAGTCGGTAACGCCCGGGATAGCGGTCGTGGCCAGGATCTGTTCTTTGGTTTTACCAGCTTTAATACTGCTATCAACATAAGCTACCAATTTCTCCATGAAGTTTTGCATGGCTTTAAGGTCTTCCATAGTTCCGGTAACTTTCATAGGGTCGAAAGCATGGCCGTACACAAATATGGTATCCTTATTAAATTGCTTTTGTGCCTGTTCTAAAGCTATTGGCCAGTGCTTACATGAAGCACCTGCGCTGCGGTCAATGTAGGGATACATGCGGTTGAACACCTGGTCTCCACAGTGTACGATGTTTGCATTTTCGAAATGGATAAAGCTATCGCCGTTGGTATGGCCAGCGCCAAAGTAATGGGCTGTAATATGCTCGTCGCCTACTTTTACTTTCCATTTATCATTAAAAGTAGTATCCGGGTAAAGTTGTTTATCTTCTGTTTTTTGTTTGGCCGCGGCGGCTTTTTGGTTGGTTAATGAGTTAGCGTGTGCCGCTACATTCTTAGCAATGCCTTTGAACGAGATGTTGCCACTGGTATGGTCGCCGTGGTGATGGGTGTTGATGAGCCATTGAAAAGGTTTTTCGCTTTTCTTTTTAAGTTCGGTTATCAGGTGTGTGGCCGGCTCCGGGAACTCCGCATCAACACAAACAATACCTTCTTTGTTCACCATCCAGATGATGGTGCCGCCTTGCTCTGTAAAAATACCAACGTTGTTGCGCAGTGGGGTTAACTTATACCCGGGCATGGCAAATATGCTGGCTATACTTTTATTGCCTAATAAAGCCAGCGAACCTGCGGTTAAAGCGGTGTTTCTTAAAAATTTACGGCGTTCCATACGTGGGTGATTAGCGTTTAATTGATTGGATGTTTGGTTGTGCAACCGGGGTATTGCATAGGCTAAATTTAGTTAGAAAAATTGATGTGTACCGTAGAGGATCCGGAATTTTTTAAATGGTTTTTTCCTTTCAAAAAACGCTATCCCAGGCAGAAAATGTTCACGTTCACGTTTGCACAACCAGGTTGTTTTTCCGGATGTATTGATAATCAGTTATTTGAACTTTAAAGTGGTGACAGCATAGTGTCACCACAACTATCGTTAAAAATGATATCGTTTGATGTTTGCGCATGATGCTTGGTATCAATATATAGGGCTATCAACAAACATTCCTTAACTTTACGCCGCATGCAACACCCCGGGCAAGATAAATACAAATGGCTGTACCTGTTTATTGGTTTGGCTGTGCTGCTAAACTTAACGGGTTTGTTTATCCCCATCCTCGCGCCCGATGGTACGCTATACGCCGTCATCGCCAAAACAATGGTGCAGCGTAACGATTACGTAAACATCATTGTAAACAATACCGACTGGCTGGATAAACCGCACTTCCCGTTTTGGGTGGCCGCGCTTTCCTTAAAAGTATTTGGCTTTACCACCTGGGCCTATAAGCTGCCGGGCATCCTGTTTATGCTGATGGGGGCCTGGTATACTTATAAGCTGGGGAAAGAGCTTTACACCAAACAAATAGCGCTATGGGCGGTGCTGATACTGCTTACTTCGCAGCATATTATCTTATCCAATAACGACGTGCGTGCCGAGCCGTATTTAACTGGGCTCATCATCGCGGCGGTATATTATTTTCACATCGCCTACACCCGTAATAAGTTTTGGCAATTGGTGCTGGGTTCGCTGTTTGCCGCCTGCGCTATCATGACCAAGGGCATGTTCGCCCTGGTGCCTATAGGCGGCGCCATTGTTTGCCACCTAGCCATCACCAAGCAATGGAAACAGCTTTTTAACCTGCGCTGGTTGTTGGCTGCTGTGCTGATCATGGTGTTTATATTGCCCGAGATCTACTGCCTGTATGTACAGTTTGATAGCCATCCAGAGAAGCTTGTTTTTGATACGCACAACGTATCTGGCATTAAATTCTTTTTTTGGGATAGCCAGTTTGGCCGCTTCTTTAATACCGGCCCTATAAAAGGCCACGGCGATCCGTCGTTTTTTATTCATACCACGCTTTGGGCGTTTTTGCCATGGTCGTTAATATTATTCGCGGCTATATGGCATTTTATTAAAACGGGTTTAAAAGATGTTCAAAAGCGTGAGTGGCTTTGTATAAGCGGGGCATTGCTAACCTTCCTGCTGTTCTCAGCGTCTAAATTCCAGCTGCCGCATTATCTCAATATCGTATTCCCATTTTTCGCTATCATAACCGCGCAGTATTTGGTGGGCTTGCAGTCATATCGTACTGTCAAAACTATCCGTATAGTTCAAATAGGTTTGGTTGTTTTGCTGCTGCTGACAATAGGCACGCTGCATTATTTTTTTAAACCTCAGCAGTTTAGCTGGGATATTGGCCTTACGTTATTGGTTTGGCTCGTACTGTTGGTTATTTTCCCCGCCAATTTCAGCGATACCGATTTCCGGCAAACCGCATTCCGAACGCTTATCATATCATTTGTGGTAAACCTATACCTCAATTTGGCATTTTATCCCTCATTATTAAAATACCAGGCGGGGAGCGAGGCTGCCTTTTGGATAAACGAACACAATACCGACAAGCTACCCGTAGCCCGCAGTTTCGAGTTCGCATCCTTCCCGATGGAGTTTTACCTGCAGCAGCCTGTTATTGAATTGAATGAAGATGGCAGCGGCAACCTGCCTGCAACCCCATTCATTTTTTATGGACCGGCAGAGGTCGCCGAAGCATTCGCCGCCAAAGGATTTAAGGTTGAAAGGCTGGCGCAATTTCAGCGTTACCACATAAGCCGCCTTAAGCCAAAGTTTTTAAATAAGGCCACCCGCAACAAAGAGGTCGCTGAAATGGAAGTCATAAAAGTTTCTAAATAACCCTGCCCATCAATGGGTCTGTAAAGCTGGAATGCCCGGTTTCTACCCGACCGGCATAGCGTTTCTCAAAATCGGCAAAGCCTTTTACTTTCACGGTAAAATCGTACCATCCATGGCTTTTGCCTAAATCGAGTTTTATGGTTTGGGGCGCAAAGCTTTCCTGCTGAATGGTCATTTGTTTTGTGCCGGTTTTGTAGGCATTATCAACCACCTCAACAGTAAGCGGTGTTTTGCCGCCAATTAGCCAAAAGGTAAGGTTGATGTTACCGTTCAGTTTTTTGGCTACTTCCTGGTACGAGGCTTCTACGCCAATGCCCGGGTCATTTACATTGCCTTTAAACTCGCGGTAAAAACCATTTGGCCCGTAGGTGCGTAGGTGGTAATTGCCACCCTCAAATTCGTTTAGCGGCCATTCATCGGTAAGGGTATCGCCCGCCTTTGCAGCATAGCTCCAGGTACGCACGGCTTCCATTTTCTGCGGATCGTTAAATGAGGCATATTTGCCCGGCGCATATACATTAAAAGGTGCGCCAATTGCCTTTTCGCCAAAGAATGCGTTTCCAGCTTTAAATTTCATTTCGAAGGCTGTTTTAGCATCATTCAAGCCCCCATCGGCATAGAGTTCATACGGCAGGGCACAAGCGGGTTTAATGCCCGCTTCCTGCTTAGGCATGTATGGCGAGGTAGCAGGATGTTTTTTAATAACGGCTATCTCATCTGCCGATAGGTTTTTATACCCTGCAGGTAGTTTTTTAAACTGCGCCTTGTGGATGCCTTCAACAAATTCATTCTTTTTTAGCGGCGTTGGTTTAACGTATTTTTCGCCGTTGTAAGGGCGGAATACCGATGTAAGATCGCCGCAAATGGTACGGCGCCAATCGCTAATGTTATGTTCTTTTATTTTTTTGCCTGTTCTTTTTGCCAGGAAGGTTTCTAAAAATTGCAGCGACGAGGTATGGTCAAATACCTCCGAGTTTACATACCCGCCCCGGCTCCATGGGGATGCTATTACCATGGGCACCCGATACCCAAGGCCAATAGGGCTTTCGCGGTCGTAACTGTTGGGGAAATTTTTGCGTTCCTGTTCTTGTTCAAGTGTTACAAACTCAACCCGTGTATCAATACCATCAGATACCTTGCCGGTGCCCTTTTTGTGCGAATGAGGGGCGGTAAATGGCGGGATATGGTCAAAATATCCGTCGTTTTCATCGTAGGTAAGAATAAAGATGGTCTTCTTCCAAACCTCCGGGTTTTGTGTTAAAATATCCAGCACTTCTGAGGTGTACCAGGCGCCATACCACGGTGCACCGGGATGGTCAGAGAAATTCTCACCTGCGGTTAACCACGATACGGTGGGCAGCTTGCCGGTTTTAACATCCTGCCTAAACTGGTAAAGTATGTCACCTTTTGGCACCAGCATTTCGCGCTCGGTACCGTTATCGCTGTATTTAAGGGTGGTTAGTTTATGGTAGTTAGGGTCGGCCTTGTTGGTGGTAAAGGCTTTTAAGTGCAGGTTTTTTTCCTTGGTGCTCAACTTATCAAAAGCACCGGGCTCTAAAATAGCTTTATTGTTGTTTATGCTATCCAGTTCGGCCTTTTGTTGTTTAAGTTGTCTTTTTAGTTTAGTAAGGTTAACATCGCCAGCCGGCAAACTATCTATTTTGGCCTGCGTTTCGGCTATTTGTTTTGGCAGTACGGTAAGCTGCTTTTTTAAGTAAGCAATGTGTTTATCGTGCAGCTTAACGTTGTATTGTTTAAAAAACTCGAGGTTGTTATCGGTAAAATTTGATAGCCATGCATCTTCTTCGCCCTCGAAGCCAACGCCTACCGAGATCTCGTTCTGGTAACATTTCCAGGAGATACCGGCTTCTTCCAATCGCTCGGGGAAGGTGGTCCAGGTTAACGATTCAAAATCTGCATCCTCGTTCCATACATTGGGGCGCGATGTTTCATTCTGTTCTTTGCGGATGGTGCCCGTCCAAAAATAATGGCGATTGGGTGTAGTGCCGGTTAATGATGAGCAAAAGTTTTGATCACAAACGGTAAAGGCATCTGCCAGCGCATAGTTAAAAGGAAGATCGGTACGGTTATGAAACCCAAGCGTTAAAGGCATATCCTTGTAATCCTTATTGCCCGATTGTTTTTCCATTAGCCACTGGTCAAATTTACCATCGTTACGGGCATTAACCTGGTTGTTCCAGCTGTGCGGTAACGAGCTCATCCAGGTAGAACGGGTGTTATGGATATCTAAATGGAAAGGCGCGTAAGTTTCGCCCTTGTTGTTTGATTGCAGCCACACGGGGTTGCGGTTAGGCAACTCTATAGCACGCGGATCGTTAAAGCCCCTTACGCCTTTTAACGAACCAAAGCAATGGTCGAACGAGCGGTTTTCCTGCATCAAAAAAACAATATGTTCGGCATCGGCCCAGGTAGTGCCCGGCAACGGGTTTATAGCCATTGCTTTTTGGATAGAGGCCGGCAGTATATTGGCAAGGCCTGCGGTACCGGCAAGCATAGCGGCTTTTTTAAGGAAATCTCTGCGTGTATCTGACATGGTATTAATTATAAACCGGCCCAAATATCTGTAATGTATTGTAACGGCAGCATAATGTTATTGTAAATTCAATGTGTAAAGTAAAAGCGCTTCGCAGTCCGGCGGCGTTACCGAGCCGGTTATGGTAAAACCGCACCGCTCCAATAACCGTTGCGACCGTAAATTAGCATCAGTTGTAGTGGCGTATAGCTTATCTAAAGGGTAATGTGTATTCATATAAGCCAAAGCTGCCCGGCATGCTTCATAAGCCAGGCCCCGGCCCTCAAAACCGGGCAAAAAGGCAAAGCCAAGATCGGGCCTGTCCAGGTAATCGCGTTTAAACAGGCCGCATAGTCCAATGGGTTCTTGGGTATGGTTTAACTCCACCAGCCAGGGGCCAAAATTATACTGCGCATAAATGGGCATCAGTACGTTTATGATGTAATTAGCCGCATCTGTATGGGTATTAATGTTGCGGTCGCCAATAAACTGTTGCCAGGTATGGGAGTTTAGCAGATCAAGTATAAATGGCGCGTGGTTAGGGGCAAAGCGGCGCAGGCTAATATTAGCAGATGTACATAACACATTACTCATTAACACTAAGCTACTAATTTTAATATTGCAACATAGCCCAAAGCCTTGTTTTTACCACAAACATTTACGTACTTGTGTTAACGTTATATTTCATCTGTTTACCTAGCCGCATGCCTATGAAAAAGTACTGCCTTACCCTCGATCTGAAAGATGATGCCGACCTGATAGCCGAATACGAAGAACACCACAGGGCCGTTTGGCCCGAGATATTAGACAGCATCACCGCATCGGGCATTACTAATATGGAAATATACAGGCTGGGTACAAGGCTGTTTATGATAGTGGAGGCCGGCGCCGATTTCAGTTTTTCTAAAAAAGCCGCCATGGATGCCGGTAATGCCAAAGTGCAGGAATGGGAAGACCTGATGTGGAAATACCAGCAACCTATAAAAGGCGCCCTTGCCGGCGAAAAATGGGTGCTGATGGATAAGATATTTCAATTATAATATATATAGCTAAAACCAATATTGCCTTATTATGAGAAGGACTTTTTTAACACTATGCCTGTTAGGGGCAATTGCCGTTAATGCATCGGCCCAAAATACTTATAAGCCCACTGCCGAAAACCTTGCGCAAAGGCAAAAGTTTCAGGATATGAAGTTTGGCTTGTTTATCCATTGGGGTATTTATAGCATTTTGGGTGATGGTGAGTGGGTGATGCATAATAAAAAGATCCCTTATGCTAGTTATAAACGGTTAGCGGGCTTTTTTAATCCGCAAGAGTTTAACGCGAAAGAGTGGGTGGCATTTGCTAAAAAAGCGGGTATGAAATATATCACCATTACATCGCGCCACCACGATGGTTTCAGCATGTTTGGCACTAAGGCGTCGCCGTATAATATTGTGGATGCTACACCCTATGGTAAAGACCCACTAATGGAACTGGCTAAGGAGTGCGATAAGGAGGGCATAGAACTGCACTTTTATTACTCGTTACTGGATTGGGGCAGGCCCGATTATGCTTTTGGCAGCCCTATAGTTAATGGTAAACCCACAAAAGGAGATTGGGATAGCTACATTAAATTTATGAAAGACCAGCTAACCGAGCTGATCACCAAATATCCCGGCGTAAAAGGGATATGGTTTGACGGCGATTGGGACCGCACCAAGGTTGACTGGCATTACAACGAAATATACGGGCTGATACATAAACTAAACCCCGCCATATTAATAGGTAACAACCACCACGTTGCCGTGAAAGATGGCGAGGATTTCCAGACGTTTGAAAAGGATTTGCCGGGCAACAATACCGCAGGCTTTTCGCCGAACCAATCTATAGGTAAACTGCCTTTAGAAACCTGCGAGACCATCAACAACACCTGGGGCTTTAGCATTACCGACAGCAGCTTTAAATCATCTAAACAGATCATCCATTACCTGGTAAACGATGCTGGGCGGAATGCCAACTTTTTGCTAAACATCGGCCCCATGCCTAACGGAAAGATCCAATCTGAGTTTACCGATACCCTAGCCATTGTAGGCACCTGGATACAAAAGAACGGCGAAAGTATTTATGGCACCCGCGGCAGCTACATACCGCCGCAACCATGGGGCGTGCTTACTGTAAAAGGTAAAACGGTATATGCACACATCACCAGTCCGCAAGGGGAGGGCTATGTTTTTATCCCTAAATTAAAGGAGAAAGTTATTAAAGCAGTTGTGATGAGTAACGGAGCTGCCGTTAAATTTAAACAGCAGCCGGAGGGTGTGTTTATGTACACCACAGGCCTAACGTTTGATGGTGTGGATACGATTGTAAAGTTAACGGTGGAGTAAAACAAGATTGTTGAGTTGGAATAAATATTAAAGTTTAATTATCTTTGAGTATGACCACTATTACCATACAATTGCCTGAAAAAGCCCAGGGTAAATTATCAGCAATGGTAAAAGAACTTGGCGGCGAAATAATTTCGATAAAATCTGATAAACCCGCTTCAAAAAAGGCTAAACTTTTAAACGAGATAAAAGAAGGAATAAGGGAAGTAAAAGCAATACGGGACGGTAAAGCCGGTTCTTATTCAATGTCTGATCTGCTCGATGGCAAACAGAGTAATACTTACTGCCTACTTTCTGAAAAAAGCTAAGCGTTTGCTGAAAAAATCCTAAAACAGGCGAAAGTTATGGGGCGGGTATTTATAAAATCCGCCTTGCCGATCCATCTAAAGGGAGAGGCAAAAGCGGCGGCTTTAGGGTAATCACTTATCTGATCGAAGAAACATCTGATTCTATAGAAGTTTACCTTATAACCATTTTTGATAAATCTGAAGAGGCATCTATTGATAAAGATGATATCAAAGCTATTTTAAAAAGCGAAGGCTTATAATCGCAACCAATTTTTTTTCAAAATTTATTATTTGCTATGCATGCATAATAAATTTATCTTGCAGCGTTTAAAGCTATTATTTGTACCATATACCGTTTTGGTGTTGATTTTGCGCCATTTGCAGCGTAAAACTTTGGGCAAATTAATTGTTAGCTTTACGCAAAACCAATTATAAATCTACTTTTTTACATGGAACATTTGTTAACCGATAGCCCTGCGGGCTACGATTTTTCTGTAAGCGAAAACCAAAAAATGATAGGCCAAATGGCCAAAGATTTTGCCGAGAAACACATCCGCCCAAACGTAATGACCTGGGACGAAGAGCAAAAATTCCCATTAGAGTTATTTAAACAACTTGGCGAACAGGGCATGATGGGTGTGCTGGTTCCGGAAGAGTACGGCGGCTCGGGTTTTGGCTACGCGGAGTATGTTACCACCATTGTAGAGATCGCAAAGGTATGCGGTTCGATAGGCTTATCTGTCGCAGCACATAACTCACTTTGTACAGGTCATATTTTAGCCTTCGCCAACGAAGAACAAAAACAACGCTGGTTACCAAAGCTGGCCACTGCCGAGTGGCTTGGTGCCTGGGGCCTAACCGAAGCTAATACCGGCAGCGATGCCATGCGTATGGCAACCACAGCTGTGTTAGACGGCGACCACTACATTGTAAACGGCTCTAAAAACTGGATAACCCACGGTAAAAGCGGCGATGTAGCCGTGGTAATGGTGCGTACAGGTGAAAAAGGCGATAGCAGAGGTATTTCCGCTTTGGTTATTGAGCGAGGCACACCGGGCTTTAGCGCCGGTAAAAAAGAAAACAAGCTGGGCATGCGCGCATCAGAAACTACCGAAATGATATTTGATAACTGCCGCGTGCCCAAAGAAAACCTTTTAGGCGTAGAAGGCGAAGGCTTTAAACAAGCCATGAAGGTGCTTGATGGCGGCCGTATCTCTATCGCTGCTTTATCATTAGGTATTGCCAAGGGCGCGTTTGAGGCAGCGGTCGCTTATTCGAAAGAGCGTCACCAGTTTGGGCAGCCTATAAGCAATTTCCAGGGTATTGCATTTAAACTGGCCGATATGGCTACCGAAATTGAAGCTGCCGAACTTTTAATTATGCAGGCCGCCGACTTAAAGAACCGCCATTTGCCGGTTACCAAGCAATCGGCTATGGCTAAATATTATGCGTCAGAGGTAGCGGTACGCTGCGCCAATGAGGCGGTGCAGATCTTTGGCGGTTACGGTTATACTAAAGATTTCCCGGTAGAGAAGTTTTACCGCGATGCCAAATTGTGTACCATAGGCGAGGGCACGTCAGAGATACAAAAGATCGTGATCAGCCGCGAAGTGTTGAGGTAAGAAACTATACTGATCAATTATATACCCGGGTCTGCATCTGTATGTTGCAGGCCTTTTTTATTTGCCAATTTTTTAAATAAAAAGAGCAGGGTTGGCCTTGCGCTATACCTGCTCTCATAATTCGTTTAATTAACTAATAACCGACAGTTGATTAAATCTGTTAGTTGGAATAAATACGTTGAAGGAGTCTCTTGTGTAACATCTGTAAACAAAAAATCCCTTCCTGGTTATGGAAGGGATTGGAGCGAAAGACGAGATTCGAACTCGCGACCCCGACCTTGGCAAGGTCGTGCTCTACCAACTGAGCTACTTTCGCGTTGGGGTGGCAAAAGTATAATTTTAGTTTAAATAGCAAAAAAATATTTTGAAATAGTTGATTGGCTAAGCTTTGACAACTTTTTAAAAGTTGTCAAAGCTGTTTTGCAAATTAATGTAACCTAAACCCGATTGCAGCGGATACCGGCCCCGTGCCTAAGGCCTGTGCAGTATGAGCGGAAAGCGGGGCTGGCGGGAAATAAGAGCACAGCACTTGATTGCCTGTCATGCGATTTAGATTCTTCGCTATCGCTCAGAATGACAAGGCTGTGGAGATTTTTTGAATTATCCACCCACTCCTCCCACTCACTCAATTCATTACAAAAAAACTTTTTCTTTTAAGCGCTTGAAAATCAAAAAATAAAATCTACCTTTGCAGTCCTTAAAATAAGGATAAAACTGTAAAAACAAAAAGCAAAGAATGCCTACTATTCAACAATTAGTTAGAAAAGGTAGAGTAGCTATGGTTGACAAGAGTAAGTCACCAGCGTTGGACAGCTGTCCACAGCGAAGAGGCGTGTGTACCCGTGTATACACCACTACCCCTAAAAAACCAAACTCAGCAATGCGTAAAGTTGCACGTGTGCGCCTTACAAATGGTAAAGAAGTTAACGCCTACATCCCTGGTGAAGGCCACAACTTACAGGAACACTCTATTGTTTTGATCCGCGGTGGTCGTGTAAAAGACTTACCGGGTGTACGTTACCACATCATCCGTGGTGCGTTAGATACTTCTGGTGTAGCCGGTCGTAACCAACGTCGTTCAAAATATGGAACTAAGCGCCCTAAACCAGGACAAGCAGCAGCGGCTCCAGCAAAAGGTAAAAAGAAATAATTAAAGGAGGATAGTAAAAATGAGAAAGTCGAAACCAAAAAAGAGAATCCTTCTTCCTGATCCAAAATTCAATGATATTTTGGTAACCAGGTTTGTAAATAACATGATGTTTGACGGTAAAAAATCTACCGCTTACACCATTTTCTACAATGCTATTGAAATTGTTGAGAAAAAAACAAGCGAAAACGGCTTAGACAGCTGGAAAAAAGCTTTGAACAATGTAATGCCTGCTGTTGAAGTAAAAAGCCGTCGTGTTGGTGGTGCTAACTTCCAGGTGCCTACAGAGGTTCGCCCTGAGCGTAAAGTAGCCTTGGGTATGAAATGGCTGATCAGCTATGCCCGTCGTCGTGGTGAAAAAACCATGATGGAGAAATTAGCAGGTGAGATCATATCTGCTGCTAAAGGTGAAGGTGCTGCTGTGAAGAAGAAAGAAGATACGCACAAAATGGCTGAAGCCAACAAAGCGTTCTCTCACTTTAGATTCTAAAAATAAAAGGATTACACCGATTTAATATTTGGATTACACCGATTTTGCTATGATTGCATAATCGGTGTAGTCATTAAATAAATCAGCGAAATCAAAAAATCAAACTGAAATGTCAAGAGATCTAAGATATACAAGAAACATAGGTATTGCCGCTCACATTGATGCCGGTAAAACCACTACTACAGAGCGTATATTGTACTACTCGGGTGTTAGCCACAAAATTGGCGAGGTACACGAGGGTGCAGCTACGATGGACTGGATGGCGCAGGAGCAGGAACGTGGTATTACCATTACATCTGCTGCTACTACTATCGACTGGAAATACCGTGGCCAGAAATACCACATCAACATTATTGATACACCGGGCCACGTGGATTTTACCGTTGAGGTAAACCGTAGCTTACGTGTATTAGATGGTTTGGTTTTCTTGTTTAGTGCGGTTGATGGTGTTGAGCCACAATCTGAAACTAACTGGAGGCTTGCTAACAACTACAACGTTGCCCGTATAGGTTTCGTTAACAAGATGGACCGTAGCGGTGCCGATTTCTTGAACGTTGTTAAACAGGTTAAAAGCATGTTAGGCAGCAACGCTGTTCCGCTTCAGTTGCCAATTGGCGCCGAAGAGAACTTTAAAGGTGTTGTTGATTTAATTAACTGGAGAGGTATTGTTTGGAATGAGCACGATAAGGGTATGACCTTTACTGAAGTGCCTATCCCTGAGGATATGATCGAAGAAGCAACAGAGTGGAGAGAGAAATTGCTTGAATCTGTAGCTGATTACGATGAGAGCCTGATGGAGAAATTCTTCGACAATCCGGAGTCAATTACCGAGCGCGAAATTTTAGATGCATTGCGTAAAGCAGTATTAGATGCTAAAATTGTGCCTATGGTGTGTGGTTCATCTTTCAAAAACAAGGGTGTACAAACCATGCTTGATTACGTGATGGAATTACTTCCTTCGCCTATGGATGTTGAAGGTATTGTTGGTACAAACCCTGAAACCGGCGAAGAAATTATTCGCCAGCCGTCAGAAAAAGAACCATTTGCAGCTTTAGCGTTTAAAATCGCGACTGACCCATTCGTAGGTCGTTTATGTTTCATCCGCGTTTACTCTGGTAACTTAGAGGCTGGTTCGTATGTACACAACATGCGTTCAGATAACAAAGAGCGTATCTCTCGTATCTTCCAGATGCACGCTAACAAGCAAAACCCTATCCCTAACGTAGGTGCAGGTGATATTGCTGCGGTAGTAGGCTTTAAAGATATCAAAACAGGTGATACACTTTGTGATGAGAAACACCCTATCGTTCTTGAATCAATGAACTTCCCTGAGCCGGTTATCGGTTTAGCTATCGAGCCTAAAACTCAGGCAGACGTTGATAAATTGGGTATGGCTTTAGGTAAATTATCTGAAGAAGATCCAACCTTCCGTGTAAACTCTGACGAAGAGACCGGCCAAACTGTAATTAGCGGTATGGGCGAGCTTCACTTAGATATCATCATGGACCGTCTTAAACGCGAGTTTAAGGTTGAGGTTAATCAGGGTGCGCCACAAGTAGCTTACAAAGAGTCTATCACAGGTACTATCCAACACCGCGAAACTTACAAGAAACAAACCGGTGGCCGTGGTAAATTTGCCGATATACAAGTTATATTATCACCAAACGACGAAGGTAAAGAAGGTTTACAATTTGTTAACGAAATTAGCGGTGGTTCTATCCCTCGTGAGTTTATCCCATCTGTAGAAAAAGGCTTTGCGGCTTCAATGGCAAATGGTGTGTTGGCAGGTTACCCTTTAACAAGCTTAAAAGTACGTTTGATCGATGGTTCATTCCACGCGGTCGATTCAGATGCGCTGTCATTCGAGTTAGCTGCTAAGATGGCTTACCGCGAGGCATTGCCACGTTGTAAACCGGTATTGCTTGAGCCGATCATGAAAATTGAGATCTTAACCCCTGAAGAAAATATGGGTGACGTTATTGGTGACATGAACCGTCGTCGTGGCCAGCTTTTGGGTATGGACAGCCGTGCAGGTGCACAGGTAATTAAAGCAACTGTACCACTTTCAGAAATGTTTGGTTACGTAACACAATTACGTACTATCACATCTGGCCGTGCTACTTCAACCATGGAGTTTGATCACTATGCTGAAGCGCCACGTAACGTACAGGAAGAAGTAGTTGCTAAAGCTAAAGGCAAAAGAGCTGCTCAAAACGCGTAATTAGAAAATTGATTACACCGATTGATTTGTGATTTCACAGATTGACCGGTGTAATTTTAAAGATAACAGCCATACCTAATAAATAGCTCTTAGGGTGGCCAATTAACAAATCGGTGAGATCATCGTTCAATCGGTGAAATCACATAAACAAAAATAACATGAGCCAAAGAATCAGGATCAAATTAAAATCGTACGATTACAACTTGGTTGACAAATCAGCCGAGAAGATCGTTAAAACAGTAAAGCCTACAGGCGCTGTAGTTAGCGGACCACTTCCGTTACCAACCGAAAAGAAAATTTTCA
>JAZKAL010000005.1:37144-309317 GCA_040389205.1 Bacteroidota bacterium | reverse complement strand
CGGGGATAAGTAATTTTGTTACTTTTGCCAAAATGAATATTTTTAAAGTAAAGATTAACTTTGAGGAGAAGGACCACGAAACCGTGGAACTAGCTATTGCCGAGGGGGAATCTGTTTTAGACGTTTGCCTGGAAAATGGCATCGAACTGCAGCATAACTGCGGTGGTGTTTGCGGCTGTAGTACCTGCCATATATATGTTAACAAGGGGATGGATAACATCCAGGAGATAACTGATAAGGAAGAGGACTTTATTGACAGGGCTGTAAACCCGCGCATTACATCTCGCCTGGGTTGCCAGTGCGTTGTTATTGATGGCGATATTGAAGTTACCCTGCCAGATCAATCGGGCTTTATGGGCCACTAACAGAGAATCAGGATATTTAGAGTCAAGAATCAAGACAGATTCTTACAGCACCACATTTACAAACACTAAGAACCAAAACATGAACGACGATAAATTCGCGCTGCCAATACACTGGAACGACTATGAGGACATAGCCATGAGCCTTTACGAAAAGTTTGGCGATGATTTTGGCGAACAAAAAATATACCGCATCCGCTTTACCGAATTGCTGGATTGGGTACTTAGCCTGCCAAACTTTAAAGGTACGCGCGAAGAATCTAACGAAGGCCACCTGGAGCAAATACAAACCGCCTGGGTGTACGAGTGGAGAGATAATCAATAGTTTGCAGCAAGCAGTTGGTAGTTGCAGTTGCCTTAAAATCGGTGAAATCATTAACCAATCAGTGTAATCCAAAACAATGGAATCCTTTTTAACCAAGCTTAAAGATATTACCACGTTTATTTTTGATGTGGATGGCGTGCTGACCGATGGGTCGATATTTGTGACCGAAACCGGAGTGCAAAGCCGTGCCTTTAATATTAAAGATGGTTATGCCCTGCAACTGGCCGTTAAATGCGGTTATAATGTAGCGGCAATATCCGGAAGCAGGTCTAAAAGCGCCTTGTTCCGTTTAAATAGCCTGGGAATAAATGATGTGTATTTAGGCGCGCATACCAAATCTGAAAGGTTTAAGATCTACATTGAGGAAAAAAGCATCAACCCGGCCAATATCCTTTATATGGCAGATGATATCCCCGATCTGGCAGTGATGAAAATGGTTGGCCTGCCCGTTTGCCCCGCGGATGCCGCCGAAGAAATTAAGGCTATTAGCGCCTATGTATCGCCATTAGCAGGTGGCAAAGGCTGCGCCCGCGACATTATTGAAAAGGTAATGAAGGTGCAAGGCAAATGGATGAGCGCCGAAGCGTATAGCTGGTAGCTTTTAGCACATAGTTTAGTTTGATTTTAGCACATAGTTCATGGTTGATAGTTCATAGTAGCTGCCATGAACTATCAACCAACTCCTACTATGAACCATGATCTATGAACCAGAAACTTCCCCAAATCATTCTCGCATCCAAATCACCACGCAGGCAGGAGCTTTTAAAGCTGATGGATATTGATTTCCGTGTGGTTTTAAAGGAGGTAGATGAATCGTACCCCGATGGCTTAACACCTGCGGAGATAGCAGTTTACATAGCTGCCAAAAAAGCCGAAGCTTTTGATGAGGATGTTAACGATGAGATCGTACTTACTGCAGATACCATTGTTGCAATTGACGGGTTGATTTTAGGTAAACCCGAATCATCAGAGCATGCGATAGAGATGCTGCAGTGCCTATCCGGCAAGGTACACGAGGTTTATACCGGTGTTTGCCTGCTTTACAAAGGCCAATACAATAAATTTTACGACAGGAGCGAGGTGTTTTTCCGCAAGCTTACGGATGAAGAGATCCGTAGTTATGTAGAGGAATATCAGCCAATGGATAAAGCCGGCTCATACGGCATCCAGCAACGCATAGGCCTTATCGGCATCGAGCGCATCAACGGCTCTTACACCAACGTGGTAGGCTTGCCTACAGAGAAGGTTTATCAGCAGTTGAAGCGGTTAATTTAATTTTTTGTCATTCTGAGCGATAGCGAAGAATCTGCTATCAAAATGTGCCTATCCGCTTTGCATGTCGGCGAATAGATGCTTCACTATCGTTCAGCATGACAAGTTTTATTATAATCTCCTTAAATTATTCTTCCTGTTTACATCTGGCAGCGCATTGTCCGGATCAATGGTTACACTTTCCACATCTTGTGTGGTTGGTAAAACGTAGGTAGTAACTTTGTTTTGCAACCATGTTTCTACCGGGAAATAGGTACGTTGCTTGCTGCCGTCTTTCAGTTTTGCCTCAACGGTGAATGGCATAGCCATCATTTCTTTATTAGCGATGGTTAGCTTAACACCCTTGCTGTGATCTTTGTCTGCATATTTGGCATCTATCAGGGCTATGTCCAGTTTGTAATTATTGTAAAACCAGCCTTTCCAAAACCAGCTCAGGTCTTCGCCCGCGCCGTTTTCCATCGAGCGGAAAAAATCATCGGGCTGCGGGTGTTTGTATGCCCATTTGTTAATGTAATTTTTAAAAGCATAATCAAAACGGTCTTTCCCAAGGATCTGCTCGCGCAGCAAAACCAAACCAAAGGCAGGTTTAAAATAGGTTAGGGGATGACGATATTTTTCGGGTATGGCATCCGGCGCGGTCATAATACTTGGCGAATTTGGGTCAATGATATGCTCAATGATCTCATCGGCAGGGTTGCCGCCGCCGGGAGCGTATTCGCCGTCGCGTTTTGGCGCGTATTCGCCTTTATTAAAAGCATCCGACGCATAGATGTCTATAAAAGTGTTAAAGCCCTCGTCCATCCAGGCAAAGCGTCGCTCGTCGCTGCCCACGATCATGGGGAACCAGTTATGACCGATCTCGTGCGCAGTAACCCAATAAAGCTCTTTTCCCTTATCGTTTATACCATCGAATACAATGCCGGGGTACTCCATACCGCCTGCAATGCCTGCTTCGTTGATTGCAGTAGGCCAGGGATAAACAAACCATTTTTCTGAAAAGTATTCCATCGAAGCTTTGAGGTATTCGGTCGCACGTCCCCATGCGTCGTTCCCCTGGCTTTCTACCGGGTAAACCGACATAGCCATCGATTTTTTACCGCCTGGCAGGTTTACTCTCGCGGCATCCCAAATAAACGCCTTAGATGCGCCAAAGGCCACATCGCGGGTATTCAGCATCTTATAGTGCCAGGTTAAGGTACCCTTATTTACAGGTCTTGAAGACGGGTCCTTAATTTCAGCCGCAGTGCGGATCATGATTGTTTTATCGCTGGCCCGTGCAGCTTCTAATCTTGATATTTGTTTAGCGGTGAGTACTTCTTTTGGGTTCAGCAGGTCGCCGGGGCCTGCTACTATAATGTCCCACGGTACGGTTACGGTGTAATCAATATCGCCGTATTCGCAATAAAATTCTCCGCTGCCCAGGAATGGCGCGGTTGCCCAACCACGACTATCGTCGTAAACGCACATCCTCGGGAAAAACTGCGCTATCTCGTAGATCTTGCCATTTTTAGTATCCACATAATCGGTACGTCCGCCAAAGTTGCCGGGAATGGTATAGCGGTATTTGATGCTTAATTTGATAGCGCCTTTTAATAGGGGCGTTGCCAGGCGCACCTGCATGCGGGTATCTGTTATTTTGTAATTAACCTTAGTGCGTACAGCGCCTGTGATTACTTCTACCGATTCTATCTCGTAGCCCGTAGTATGTTGCGTAGCCTGCGTACCCGTAACAAAGTTAGAGCGGGCATCTTTTTTATACGTGTTTTGGTCAAGCTGCAACCAAAGGTATTGCAAGGCATCGGGGCTGTTGTTGGTGTAGGTAATATCAGCTACGCCGCTGATGCTCTGCACAGCGGTATCCAGTTTTACAGCCAGTTTATAATCCACGCGGTTTTGCCAGTATTTTGGTCCCGGGTCGCCATTAACTGAATGGAACTCGTTTCCCTTTTCGGTGTAGGGAATGGGCGAGAACAATAAAGCAGGCTGGTAGCTGGTGATAATGGTATCGTTAGTGTTTTTCTGTGCCTGTGCAAAAGCGGTAGAAAGCAATAGTAAAGATGCGCCAATAAGCTTTTTCATGTAATGTGAGGATAAGGGAGCAATATAAATAAACCGCCCGTCATGCCGAAATAATATGGCATGCCTCACTTTTATTACGCAAACTTTAGCCCAGCATCTGTGCCAGCACACCTTCTTTTAAGGAGTAAGTAGACATGTTAACATCCGGAATGCCCATTTTCTGCATCATATAAATAGTAAGCAAGCTTGCAACTACTATCATATCTACTCTTACGGGGATTATGCCTTTGATGCTTGCGCGAAGGCTATGGTTTGATTTAATGAGTAACTCTATCAGATCGAGGAGGTCGTCGGTATCAAACTCGTATGTTTTTGTTTTTTTAAGGTCGAATGGGCGGCCTTTGGTACGCTCAATTACCTCTGCAAAACTTTCGAATGCACCGGATGATCCAACAATTTGGACAGGTTTATATCGCAAAGCCGCACCAAAAAGATCGATAAGCTTAGCATCAAGATAACGGCTCATTTCTTTGATGGCGGTAACCGGTATCGGGTCGGTTTGGTGGAACTTGTCCATTAGCCGTGCTGCGCCAATTTCAAAGCTTTGTTTCCATAGTACTTCATCGGTATTCCCAATAATTAATTCTACGCTGCCACCGCCAATATCTATAATAAGGGCATTGTTATCGTTAAGGCATCCGCTGGCGTTAATACCTTCGTAAATGTAAGCTGCTTCCTGCTGTCCGCTTATCAGTTCAATATCTATATGTGCTTGTTCCTTTACCGTACGGATAAAATCCTGCCCGTTAGCAGCGCTACGGATAGCTGATGTAGCAATGGCCCTGATTTGGGTAACGCTGTTGGCATCTATGTAGTTACGAAACCGTTTCATGGCCGCAATACCACGCTCAAAAGCCTCGGGCTGGATGATGCCTTTATTAATGCCGCCTTCGCCAAGCTTTACACCTTCGGTAAGGTGAAGTATTTCGGTGAAATTGTTTGCCGGGCCTTCGGCTATCAGCAGGTGGAAGGTATTTGTACCGAGGTCCATTACGGCAACGCGCTTGTTATTCATTACGGCTAAAGTAAAAAATCCCTGCTTAATTTTTGGCTTAGCAGGGATTTTTTTGAAGTATGAAGTCTTTAGTCTGGAGTCGAAAGTCAAAAAACTAACTCCAGACTTTAGGCTATTGACTTACGACTTAAAACTATTCTTTATAAAAGAACCACTTGGCTAATTCTTTAAAGCTTGCTTTTTTACCATACATTAATACGCCTACACGGTAGATACGTGCTGCCACATACGTGGTAAATAAAAAGCCCAAAACCATCATAAACATAGATAGGGCCAATTGCCAGTCGGGCACTCCGCCAAAGGGCACACGCACCATCATGGCTACCGGCGCGGTAAATGGTATTATAGATAGCCATACTGCCAGCGGACTATCGGGCGCGCGGAAAAGCACGGTTACCGATAGCAGGTAGGTAAATAGCAATGGCAAGGTTATAGGAAACATAAATTGTTGTGTTTCCGTCTCGCTGTCAACCGCTGAACCTACTGCGGCAAATAACGCGCTGTACAATAAGTATCCGCTGATGAAATAAAATAGGAAGCAACCCAATACGTACCCGGCCGGGATGGTTTGCAGGGTTTGTAAAGCACCCATTATACCGCCTGTAGCATTATTGCCTAAAACTTTTGTAGCAATAATGGATAATATTATCCATGCTCCGAATTGGGTTAGCCCAACAAGGCCGACACCTATAATTTTACCCAGCATCAGCTGAAATGGCTTAACGGATGATATAATGACCTCGATAATGCGGCTGGTTTTTTCTTCGATAACGCCACGCATTACCTGCGCCCCATATATAAATAACGACATGTAAATGAGTATAGCACATGCAATACCTACACCCATGCTTGCACCTACATTGGCATCTTTTGTACCTGCATCTGTAACCTCCATGGCATTAACATTAACCTTGCTTTGTTTTGCTTTATTAAGCAACGCGGTATCAATATGGTTAGCCAGCATGGTGTTGGTTGATGCAATTTCGTTCATCTGGTTCTCAACCTCGCCGGTAAGCATAAAAGAGGGTTTCTTTTTAGAAAAGAATTGTACCGGCTTAGTATTGTAATCTTTAGAAATCAATAGTATAGAAAGGTCTTCATTGTCCTTTAGTTCTTTTTTTGCTTTCTCAACAGGCTGGTTGGTAGGTATGAATTGGATGTTTTTTACATTTTTTAATTTACCCGCAAACAGATGGCTTTCGTCAATTACCTTAACCACCTGCGGTTGGGTGATCTGGTTAGTATCCTTAGCAACGTAGGCTATTAATGCCGTCATACCCGCAATTAGTAGGGGTACTATAAACATCATTACCAGGAATGCCCTTTTGCGCACGCGGGTAACATATTCGCGCTGTATAATGAGTAAAATTTTATTCATGGTTTAGGCAATTAGGTTTACTTTTTCGATGAAGATCTCATTCATGCTTGGGATAACTTCCTGCAGCATATTGATGCGTGTTTTGGGTAACAGGTATTGCAATACATCATTTGCTGTGTTGCCGCTATTCAGCTTTAGCTTAACGGTGTGGCTGTTATCCTCGCCTGCAATCTCGCTAATAATATCAAACGGTTGTAAACCATCAAAAACAAGCGCTTCGCCGGTATATTCTACCAAGTATGTTTCGTTTTTATAGGAGTTGCGGATGTGCTTAACACGGCCATCCAGTATTTTGTGCGATTTATGAATAAGCGCGATAGAGTCGCAAAGTTCTTCAACAGATTCCATCCTGTGGGTGGAGAAGAGGATGGTTGCTCCCTTGCGGTTTAATTCTAATATTTCGTCTTTAATAAGTTCCGCGTTTACCGGGTCAAACCCACTAAAGGGTTCATCCAGTATGATCAGGTCGGGCTCGTGTAGCACCGTAGCTACAAATTGTGCTTTTTGCTGCATCCCTTTCGATAGTTCTTCTATCTTTTTCTTCCACCAGGTTTCCATACCCAGCTTTTCGAACCAAAATTTTAGCTTTTTGGTGGCGTCATCCCGGGTTAGGCCTTTTAAGCGTGCCAAGTATATCATTTGCTCGCCTATTTCCATTTTTTTGTAGAGGCCGCGTTCCTCGGGCAGGTAACCAATCCGCTCAATGTGCGATTGATTTAACCTTTCGCCATTAAAATAAACTTCACCGCTGTCGGGGGCGGTAATTTGGTTGATGATACGGATGAGCGAGGTTTTACCGGCACCATTTGGCCCAAGCAGGCCAAATATTTTACCGCTTTCAACCTCCATGCTCACATCGTCTAAAGCGCGATGCCCGGCGTACTGTTTAACAATATTGCGAATGCTTAGCATAAAAGGGTTTAGTTTATGTTAAATTAGATATTAAAGGGCTATTATTGTTACAATAAACAGCTATTTAAGCTGATCTAATTTAAATCGTAAGATCTCTACCGACTCTTTCTGCCTGGAAATGATCACGTACATTTCCCCATTGTAGATCATACTAACGGGATACCCATATTGGCCGCCTTTCCACAAGCCCTCTTGTTTAAGATGGTAAAGTTCATTGGCTATAATGTAATTTTTATTGAATTGCTTGCCATCGGTAGACAGCGATAGCACTAAAGGGTTACGGTCGTAATGATGCAAGGTATCGGGGATGCCAACATAGTAAAAACGTTTATCGGGCAGGCGGCCAAAGTGAAACTTGCTGTCATTGTCAGAAAAGTCGGTTTCCACCGGCCGCGACCAGGTAACCCCGTCGTTTGTGCTTTCTGTAAGCCATAGGCGTCCTTTCCAGCCTTTGCCGGTTACACGCAGCAGCATATGCAATACGTTGTTGTCCGTTTGGTAAAATGAACCTTCGCATAACGGGGGCAGGCCTAACTTGGCCGCGGGCGCGTAAAAGGTCGATGAGTTATCTTGTTTGTATAACGAATCCGGGTAAAAGCTACTCATTTTCCAGCCCGAAATTCCCCGCTTTTCATCTGTATAAGGAAATAAAAAGTTACCGCTGATAATAAGCCGCCCACTTTTAGTTGCCTGCGGGCCGTGGTTGGGTATAAGGGGCACATGCATATCTATAGGTGCACTCCAACGTATGCCATCTGTACTGGTTTTAGCCCAAAGGTGCGTGTTTTCGCGATGTTTTGTATACTCGCCATAGTAGGCAACCAATGTTCCTTTATATTGATATAGCCCCGCTGCTGTTAACACGGTAAGCGTGTCGTTAACCTTGCCCGGTGCGGCCAAAACTTTTATAGGCGACCAGCTTTTAAAATCTTTAGAAACAGAATACACCACCCGCTGCCCCGGCGAATCCTCGTCTTTAAAACCGTTTGACCAAATAGCTATAAACTTGCCTTTAAACCGAATAATGGATGGGTGGTGATTATATAACCACTCTTTATCAGGAGAGTAGATCATCGCTCGCCCGATCTTTAGGTGTGGCAACCCTGTTTCTGTTTGGTAGTTGTTTTTAATAGCCGGTTTTTGAGCAACGGCAAATTGACAGAAGAATATAAGGGGTAATATGAAAAGATAGCGAGAATTGGGCATGCGTTAAAGATACCGTTAGTGAACTATAAACACAAAAAAGCCCATGATCAATTTGATCACGGGCTTCTAAAATTTTAGCTTTTTAACTTTTAAACCTTACTCAAAATATTCCTTCATCCGTTCAAAAAAGCTTTTTTCGTTTTTACCGGGGTTGGGTTTAAAGTTGGGTGAGCCTTGTAGCTTTTCTAATGCCTCGCGTTCTTCGCGGCTTAGGGCTTTGGGTGTCCAGATATTCACGTGGATCAACTGATCACCACGGTGGTAGGAGTTTACTTCCGGTACGCCTTTGCCTTTTAGGCGAAGTATCTTGCCGCCTTGTGTGCCCGGCTCCAGTTTTATTTTGGCCTTACCATCAATGGTAGGCACCTCTATACTGGTACCTAAAGCGGCGTCAACAAAGTTTACATGCAGGTCGTATATCACGTTGTTACCGTCGCGTTTTAAAGTTTCGTGAGGGATCTCTTCTATCAAGATGATCAGATCGCCGGGTACACCGCCGCGTGGGGCTGCGTTACCCTTGCCGCTCATGCTTAGCTGCATGCCTTCGCTTACACCTGCAGGTACGTTTATGGTAATGGTTTCTTCGCCGCGTACAACGCCATCGCCATGGCAAACGGTACATTTATTGGTAATGGTAGAACCTTCGCCGTTACAGGTAGGGCAGGTGCTGGTAGTTTGCATCTGGCCCAAAATGGTGTTGGTTACCCTGCGCACAGCGCCCTGGCCACCACAGGTTTTACATGTTTGGAACGATGATTTATCCTTAGCGCCGGTACCATCACAGGTTTTACACAATATCTGCTTGTTTACCTTTATTTTCTTTTCGGCACCGTTAGCGATCTCCTCAAGCGAAAGCCTTACTTTGATGCGCAGGTTACTGCCACGAGCAACCCTGCGGCCACCACCCTGGCGGCCACCGCCACCACCAAAGAAACCTTCGAACGGACTGCCGCCGCCAAATATATCGCCAAACTGGCTGAATATGTCGTCCATATTCATACTGCCACCACCGTAACCGCCACCACTTGCCGAGCCTGCATTTGCAGCATGGCCAAACTGGTTGTAACGCTGGCGTTTTTCGGGGTTGCTTAAAACCTCGTAGGCTTCGGCAGCTTCCTTAAACTTTTCTTCAGCTTCTTTATCGCCCTCATTTTTATCGGGGTGATATTTAATAGCCATTTTACGATATGCCTTTTTTATCTCATCAGCATCCGCGCCTTTACTAATCCCCAGCACATCGTAATAATCTCTTTTAGCCATCTTAATTAATTATGATTTATTGAATTAGTGATTTAGTGAATTGAAAATCAGCTAAATCAATTTTACAATGAATTTTGAGTTAGGAATGGAATAAGAAAATCTCTAATTCACTAACTCAGTCATTCACTAATTATATCTACGCTCCAACAATTACTTTGGCAAAACGAATAACCTTTTCGTTTAGCTCGTAACCTTTTTCCATTTCATCAACTACTTTGCCTTTCATATCATCTGTAGGGGCAGGGATGCTGGTAATAGCTTCGTGCAAGTCAGGGTCAAAGGTATTACCTATAGATCCCATTTCCTTTAAGCCTTTTTGCGACAAAATATTTTTAAGTTTATGTTGAATTAAGGTAACTCCTTCTTTAACAGAAGCCACATCGGTAGCGGTATCCATTGAGCGTAAAGCGCGTTCAAAATCATCCAGAACAGGCAGCAAGGCGACTATAATGTCTTTACCTTCTGTTTTGCGTGCATCCTCGCGCTCTTTGATAGTACGGCGGCGGAAGTTGTCAAACTCCGCATACAACCTCAAGTATTTATCGTTGGCTTGGGTAAGCTCATCCTTGTGTTTTTCTTCAATAGAAGGGCCTTCTTCGGTAATTTCAGCAGTTTTTTCCTGTCCGTCAGTCTGTCCGTTTTCATTGGTCACTTCGGCAGTATTTTCAGGGGTTTCTGAATTTCCTTTATTTTTTTTCTTTAGCATGTCGTTAAAATTCATAGCAAGTAGTGCTAATCAAGTATCCTGCCATCGGGCTAAACCCGACAAGCTGGCAGTAGTCTATAAATTATTCGGTTAAGTTTGCAGATGTGTGTTAGTTTGCAGTTCTTAGTTGGCAGTTTGCGTTTAAATTGCTAACTGCATTCTGCGAGTTGGCAAGAGTTAGTGCCAACTGCGCACCGCCAACTAATTACGCTATCTGCACGTCTTCTAATACCTTACCGTTTTCGCATTTGATGATACGCGACGGGAAGGTGCGGATGATGTGATAATCGTGCGTGGCAACTACAACGGCGGTGCCACCCTGACTAATTTGTTTAAGCAATAATACAATCTCTTCAGATGTATCCGGGTCGAGGTTACCCGTTGGCTCATCGGCCAGTATAATTTCGGGGTTGTTTAGCAATGCACGGGCAATAACCACGCGCTGCTGCTCGCCGCCCGATAGTTCATGCGGCATTTTTTTAAGTTTAGATCGCAGGCCAACTTTTTCCAGTACATCCAAAATGCGGTCAGCAATTTGTTTTTTATCTTCCCAGCCGGTGGCTCGCAATACAAAATGTAGGTTTTGCTCAACCGAACGATCTGTCAATAATTGAAAATCCTGGAAAACTATACCCAGTTTGCGGCGCAGGTAGGGCACATCTTTGGTGGCAAGTTTACTTAATTCGTAACCGCAGGCATGACCGGTGCCGCTGGCAATGTTAAGGTCGCCGTAAATAACTTTTAGCAAACTGCTTTTACCAGAGCCTGTTTGGCCAATCAGCCATACAAAATCGCCTTTATCTATATGCAGGTTTACGTTTGATAAAACCAGGTGTTTTTGCTGAAAAATATCAACGTTATTTAGTTTTATAATAGAGTTTCCAATCATCTTATTTACAGCTCTAATTTTAATATTTTACCAAAGGGCAGGTCTTTAACAATACCCATAATGTACTCGTACTTATCGCTAAGGCCAATTTTATCTAGCGATTTCTCGGGCCTGTCTACCCTAAAGTATGCCAGCAGGGTAAACTTATCATCCCGCAGCTGTACGTAATCGGGTATTTTGGCAACGCCTTTTACTTTTATAATGTACATGTTTTTAGCTTAAAGTTTAAAGCAAATAGCTGAAAGCTTTAGATTTCAAATTTATCGATTTTTGTTCATATGGCACCAGCCAATCCTAAAAAGCTTTTAGCTTTGGCCTTTTCGCTTTCAGCTTAATTGCGATAGGAACTCCATTGTATCTACACCATCGGCATAATCCCATAATTGCGGGCGCTGGCTTTGGCCAAATGTTACCACCTGGTTATCTGTTTTTATATCAGCATTAGTAACAATGCATTGCAGGCTTTGGGCTTGTTCCTGCAATTGTTGCTGCGCGGCTTCCATATCGGTATAAGTATCGTAATATAAACAAGCCAGGGGCGAGGTTAAACGGATGTCTTGTTTTAGTAATAAGAATCCATTATCCAAATGCTTGTCGCTATTTACCAGGTAAATAGATTTATTGTAATCGTAATTGTTGTTATACTTATGGTGATGAATAATGGGAGCAAAGTGCTCTATCGATTCAAAAAAGAAGTTAAACACATAACCCTCGGGAACCAATAGTTTGGATACGTTGCGGCAACCCAAACCAAAATAATCAAATATATCATGGCCAAGCGCAGCTAATTGCTCCGCGGTTTCATTGCCTGTAAGCAGTGCTATACTGTTACGGTTTTTGCGGATAATGTTGGGCACTTTGCCAAAATAATATTCAAAGTAACGGGAGGTGTTATTACTGCCGGTAGCGATAATGGCGTTGAAGTTTTCTAACCGATCAACAAAACTGAACTTATCTGCATAAGAACCATCAATTTCTACCAGTTTATTGAGCACGTGTTTAATAAGCCGCGAATCCTGAGATGATGCCTTTATTAGCGCATGGTTGCCTGTAGCTAGTACACAAAGTACATCGTGGAAACCGACCAGCGGTATGTTGCCGGCAAGTACTAAACCAATACGTTTGTTACTGCCACCGGTAATATTGTAGTTATTAAGCCATTGCTGAAGGTCGGTTTTATTAAGCATTTCGCCATTGGCTTTTACGGCATTTAAAACACTTTCGGGCGTAAACCAGGCGTTGTGTTGGCGCTCGGTTTCTATCACTTCCATTAAAGCAAAATCGGGTTCGGTAAGTAGTTTACCCAATGCCGAAAATGTATTTACTGTATCTGTACTATTAAATTTTGACATATATATGTAAAGGTGGTAAACCCTTAAAGGCTTTTTTTGTTATATTTGCACTGCCTAATTACGGGGCAAAGGTAAATAGAATACTACAAGAATATTTAAATAATATGGCGATTATAATCACCGATGAATGCATAAACTGCGGGGCCTGCGAACCAGAGTGCCCAAATAATGCTATTTATGATGCAGGTGCTGCCTGGCGTTTTAGCGATGGTACCAGCTTAAAAGGTATAATTGATTTTGGCGATGGTAACACCTTAAACGCCGAGGAAACGCAGGCTGCCTTATCTGACGATATCTATTATATTGTTCCTGATAAATGTACCGAGTGTGTTGGTTTTCATGACGAGCCGCAATGTGCTGCTGTTTGCCCGGTTGATTGCTGTGTGGATGATGAAGATGTACGCGAAACCGAAGAAGAATTGCACGCCAAAAAAGACTGGTTGCACCAAAACGGATAATTTTTAAAATACTTATTTTAAAGGGGAAAGCAGATAATGCTTTCCCCTTTTTTGTTTAACAAAAGTTTATAACTACTTTAACCTAATAATGCGTCATAATACATGGAATACGGGATCTGTAATTTAGCTGTAGTACCCCTGCGTGCCGAACCTAACGACCGCAGCGAAATGGTATCGCAGGTTTTGTTTGGCGAAGCTTTTGAAATTATAGAGTGGAAAGATAAGTGGGTGCAAATTACCACTGCTTATGATAACTATACCGGATGGATAGACCGCTTGCAGTTTGTAATGCTTGGCCACCTTGCTTATAAACGCATTGTGCAAACACCCTCTCCGGTAACTTTTAGCGCTGTAACCCAAGCCTGGAAAATTGCGGATAACTCGGTTATATACCTGCCAGCAGGTGCATCCCTTGTATTTTTAGAAGGCACAACAAGTTATATTGGTAGCCAGAAATTTGAAATAATTGGTACTATAGGAGAAACAAATACCATCATGAATATTGCCAAATCGTTTTTAAATGCGCCATATTTATGGGGTGGCCGTACACATTTTGGAATTGATTGTTCGGGTTTTACCCAAGTGGTTTATAAGTTGTTGGGCATAGCCTTAAAGCGGGATGCCTCGCAACAGGCAGAGCAGGGCGAACTGGTAGATTCGGTACTGAAAGGAAAGCCCGGCGACCTGGCCTTTTTTAATAATCCCGAAGGCCGCATTACTCATGTTGGGATACTTATGGGCGGGGGTAAAATAATACATGCATCCGGCAAGGTTAAAATAGATGCTATTGATACCGAGGGGATTTACTCTGAAGAGTTAAAAAAATATACGCACAGGCTTAAAGCTGTGAAAAGATACCTTTAAAAGTTTTATTTTCTTTCAATGGTTTTTCTTGCTTATTTATCAATGGGTGCTTCTAAAAAGCGATATTCCAAATAATTATTTTCTTGTCATCACCTGTAGAAAGTAACTCATCGCCATTCCAGGCAAGCTTGTTAATGGATAGGGCATGGCTGGCGTAACCTTTTTCCCTGCTGATTATTCTTCGGAGTTTAAAATCAACGGAATCCCAAATTTTGATGCTCTTATCCATACTTGCCGTGGCGAAATATGGGCGGGTAGGGTGGAATGCGATATGATTTACGGCAAATAAGTGGGCAGGGATATTGTGTATAAGCGTGTAGGTTTTGTTATCCCAAATTTTTACCTGAGCATCCCTTGCGCCCGATACCAGGTAATCGCCGGTTGTGGAGTAGTGAAGCGAGAACACTGCCATGGTATGGCCTATTAATGCTTTTATGGTGCTATAATCTTCCAGATCATATATAACAACCCGGTTGTCGCGGCAGCCAAATGCAACACGGTCTTCGGAAGGGTTTATGGCTATGCAACGCACCGTATCGTTTGACACTTGTATGGTATGTAGGAGTTCGAGTGTTTTAAGGCTCCATACGGATACTGTACCATCTTCGGAAGCAATTAGTAATTCATCTTTTTTAGGTGATGATTTAATATCAAATATTGGTTTTATATGATGCCTTAAACGGTGCGTTATTTTTTGTTCAATAAAATTGAAAACTAGCACCTCGCCACTGCGCAAGCCTGCAAAAAGTAGCGGATAACCTACAGGGCAGTGTATGGCATAAATTGAAGCCATAACAGGGAACATTACTTTAATAAATGAATTGGTTTCCAGGTTCCATTCTACCAAGCCTTTATCATTGCCACCGCTAAACAAAATGCCCGGCTTTTGCGAAAGCTCCAGGCTAAATATTGGGTTGCTGTGGCCGGTAAGTTCAGCTGTTTTTTGTACTTCCATATTGGGGTTCATGGTTCATGGATGATAGTTCATGGTATAAATGAGCTTTGAAGCAGCTATGATCTATGAACCATCAACTCTGAACTACTTATGTCGTGACTCTAAATTTTTTGCGATGCGCTCCAAATTTAAGCCTTTTTCTTTTAGCAGTACCAGCAGGTGAAACATCAGGTCCGATGCTTCATCAACCAGTTCGGTTTCGGTTTCGTAAAGGGCGGCTATTACTACTTCAACGCCTTCTTCGCCAACCTTTTGGGTTATTTTTTTGAGACCCTTTTTGCGGAGTTTATTGATGTATGATTCTTCTGTAGGGTTTTCATACCTGTCGGTAATAATGTTCTCTAACTGCATCAAAAAGTTATGATTGTACTCCGTTTTAAAGCAGCTGCGTGAACCTGTATGGCAGGTAGGCCCATCGGCCTTAACTTTTATCAGGATGGTATCATTATCGCAATCTATATGCATGCTTTTTACATGCAGGTAATTTTGGCTGGTTTCGCCCTTGGTCCAAAGGCGGTTTTTTGAGCGCGAAAAAAAGGTTACGATATTTTCCTGCACGGTTTTATCGTATGCTTCCTGGTTCATATAGCCCAGCATCAGCACCTCAAGTGTTTGCTCATCCTGTATTACTACCGGTACTAAGCCGTCTGTTTTATTAAAGTCGATGTTCATAAGCCCCCTCTAAATCTCCCCCGTAAGGGGAGACTTTTAATTTGTAATTTAATTCGTAAGCCCCTCTCCCTCGGAGAGGGGTTTGGGGTGAGGCTACCTTACCTCAATATTATTCTCTCTTAAAACCGATTTCAGATCAGGTATCAGTATCTCGCCGTAATGGAAAACTGATGCTGCCAATGCGGCATCTACATTGCTTTGCTGAAACACATCTACAAAATGCTGTACCGATCCTGCACCACCAGATGCTATTACCGGGATGTTCACTGTATCGTTCACTAATTTAAGCAAGCCGTTATCAAAACCAGCCTTAGTGCCATCATAGTCCATAGATGTAAGCAAAATTTCGCCCGCGCCACGGCTTTCGGCTTCTACTATCCAATCTAAAGTTTGCTTTTCAGTCGGCAACCTCCCGCCATTCAGGTGCACAATATTTTTATCGCCCATCACCCGGGTATCAACCGCTATTACTACAAACTGCACCCCAAAGGCTTTGGCCAGCTCATCAATTAAAGCCGGATTACGCACAGCGGCAGAATTGATAGAGATCTTATCCGCACCTGCATTTAGCAGGGCGTCCGCGTCGGCAATTTCGTTAATGCCACCACCAATAGTAAACGGGATATTGATCTGCCTTGCAACAGATTTAACCAGTTCTACCATGGTTTTGCGGCGCTCAACCGTCGCGGTAATATCTAGGAAAACGAGTTCGTCGGCTCCTTGCTGCGAATAATTCCAGGCAAGTTCTACCGGGTCGCCAGCATCGCGCAGGTCAACAAAGTTTACACCTTTTACGGTGCGGCCGTCTTTAACATCAAGGCAGGGGATTATTCGTTTTGCGAGCATGATTTATAGTAGTGCGTCATTGCGAGGTACGAAGCAATTTCTTTGCTTTACAGAGCGGCTCTGTAAGTAGGGGATTGCCACGCTACGCTCGCAATGACGGTTTGGGTATTCGCGCAGATTAAATAGACATCAAACTTTCCAGATTCCAGTTTTTTATCTCTTCGATACTGATGTGGTTTTCGTAAATGGCTTTACCTACAACGCAGGCTTCTACCTTAATTTTACTTAGCTCTTCAATATCTTTCATAGAACTTACACCACCTGATGCAATTAGCTTAATGAACGGCGAATGATCAAGCAATTTGCTGTACAGGTCTACACCTGCTCCGCCAAGTTTACCGTCTTTGTTAATATCCGTACAAAGGAAACGGAAGAAACCAAGCGCCAGGCATTTGTCCACATAATCCATCAGTTTTATTGGCGAGCTTTCCATCCAGCCCGAGTATTTGATCACCTCGTCGAGCACGTCAATAGCAATAACCACCTGGTCGCTGCATTTATCGCGGCCGCAAATCGCTTTGCTCAGGTCTTCTAAAAAAGCCGGGTTAGTAATAGCCTGTGTACCCACAATAACGCGGTGTACGCCGGCATCTATAAGGCTTTTTACCTGCTCAATACTACGGATACCACCACCGTATTGTACCTGCATGTCTGTTTTATGGATAACATCAAACAGGTATTGCTGATTGCTGAAATCGCCTTTTGCGCCGTTTAGGTCAATTATATGGATGAAATTTGTACCGTTACTCTGGTACCTTTCTATCATTTCTTCGAGTGTAACATCGTATTCTGTTACTTGTTGGTAATCGCCTTCGCGCAGGCGCACAACCTTTTTATTCAGAATATCAATGGCAGGGATAATATACATGCTTTAAATTTTAGAGAAGTTTTTTAATAATGTTTCGCCATATGTGCCCGACTTTTCGGGGTGAAATTGCACACCATAAAAGTTATTATGCCAAATTGATGCCGAAAATTTATTTATGTAACTGGTTGAAGACAAAGTGAATGATTGGTCATACTCAATAAAGTATGAATGTACGAAGTAAAAGTGTGACCCAACAGGTATATTTTCAAATAAAGGGTTTTCTTTTTCAGCAAATACTTGGTTCCAACCTGTATGCGGCACTTTAAAAGTTTCCTTATTTGGGAATTTTAGCGTTTTTATAGGAAACAAATTAAGCAAATTGGCATCACCCTCCTCGCTGTAAGCAGTTAGCAATTGCATGCCAACGCAAATACCCAAGGTAGGTTTTTTAAGCGCTTTTATGGCCGGAACCAGGCCCGTTTGCTCCAACTTGTTCATAGCCGCACCTGCATGCCCAACACCCGGGATTATATAACGGTCGAACTTTTCCAGATCGTCCTCGGGATTAACCATGCCATAGGCAATGCCCAGCCGCTCTAAAGCTGCAGTAAGCGAAAAGATGTTCCCTGCTCCGTATCGTATAATGCCTATCATTCAGTTTGCAGTTAATAGTATGCAGTTTGCAGTAATATCAGTCTGCAAATCCTGCAAACTGGCAACTTCAAACAGTATACTTTATAAAAGTCCCTTGGTACTTGGTAAAACCATTTTATTAACGTCGCGCTTTACGGCCATTTTTATGGCTTTTGCAAAGGCTTTAAATATAGCTTCTATTTTGTGATGTTCGTTTTGTCCTTCGGCTTTAATGTTCAGGTTGCTTTTTGATGCATCACTGAACGATTTAAAAAAGTGGTAGAACATTTCTGTTGGTACATCCCCAACTTTTTCGCGTTTAAATTCGGCATCCCAAACAATCCAGTTACGGCCGCCAAAGTCAATAGCCGCCTGTGCCAGGCAATCGTCCATAGGGAGGCAAAATCCATAACGCTCAATTCCCATTTTATTGCCTAATGCCGTAGCGAAAATTTCGCCCAGGGCAATGCCGGTATCTTCAATGGTATGGTGCTCATCAATATGTAGGTCACCTTTGGCGGTTATTTCAAGATCTATGCTGCCATGGCGTGCAATTTGGTCAAGCATATGGTCAAAAAAGTGCAGGCCGGTTGATACCTTGGCTTCGCCGGTGCCATCAAGGTTTATTTTGATGCGGATGTCAGTTTCTTTAGTAACACGACTGTGCTCAAATACGCGTTGACCAAGCTTTAAAAACTCGTAAATTTCTTTCCAGTCGGTAGTTTGCAGCGCTACTACACCCGCAATGTCGCCATCTGTTTCAATTTTAAACTCGCCATCCCCTAAACCCGATTTATTATTTAACCAAACGGCTTTTGCACCCAGGTTTTTAGCTAAAAGCACATCATTCTTGCGGTCGCCTATAGTAAATGAATTGGCCAGATCGTATTTGGTGGTATCTAAATATTTTGTTAGCAAACCTGTTGCCGGTTTGCGGGTAGGGGCGTTGTCAGCCGGAAAGGTTCGGTCAATAGCTTGTTCCGAAAAATGTACACCTTCGTTCTCAAATGTCTTGAGAACAAAATTATGCACCGGATAAAAAGTATCCTCGGGATATAGGGCTGTACCCAAGCCATCCTGGTTGGTTACCATTACCAGTTCAAAATCAAGTTCGGCAGCAATTTTAGGCAGGTATTGTAATGCCCCGGGGTAAAACGTCAGCTTTGCGAACGAATCTATTTGCTCATCGGGAGTTTCATTAATGAGGGTACCGTCGCGGTCAATAAAAAGTACTTTTTGCAGCTTGCTCATTGTTATTTGTATTGCTGTAGAGTTTCTATCAATGTTTTGTTTTCATCGGGCGTGCCGATGGTGATGCGCAGGCATCCCTCGCAAAGCTCCACTTTAGAGCGGTCGCGGATGATGATACCGTGTTGCACCAAAAAGTTGTAAATAGCTTTGGCATTGGTTGTTTTCACCAAAATAAAGTTGGCATCAGATGGATAAATATCCAGCACAAAATCAAACTCCTTTAAGTTAAGCACAAGCTTATCGCGCTCTTCAAGCGTTTCTTTTATCCAAAGGTTTACCAGCGATACATTATTCAGCGCCTGTAATGCCAGTTGCTGCGATGCCTCGTTCATGTTATATGGTGGTTTCACCTTGTTCATCACCTCAATGATCTCTTCACTGGCGAAAGCCATACCTACACGTAAGCCTGCCAGTCCCCATGCTTTGGAGAGCGTTTGAAGTACCACAAGATTACTATATTCGGTTAACTCTTGTATAAAGGTTTTCTGGCGACTATAGTTAATGTAAGCCTCATCTATAATAACCAAGCCGTTAAAATTGGCCAACAAAGTTTCTATGTCATCCCGATTAATAGAGTTGCCTGTTGGGTTATTGGGGGAGCAGATAAAAATTAGTTTGGTGTTTTTGTCGATAGCTTCTGCAATGCCATCAAGGTTAAGCTGATATTCTTCGGTAAGCAGCACTTTGCGCGCCTCTACATCATTTATATTGGCCGATACCTGGTACATGCCGTAGGTTGGCGGTACAATGATCACATTGTCACCCCCCGGGTTACAAAAACTGCGGAACAGGATGTCGATAGCTTCATCGCTTCCGTTGCCCAAAAAGATGTTACGGGCGGGGACGCCCTTGATCTCACTCAACTTCATTTTTACCCGGTACTGCAGTGGATCGGGGTAACGGTTATATGCTTCCTCTAATGGTGAACCGAACGCGTTTTCGTTGGCATCCAAAAATACACTTGCCTCACCCGTATACTCGTCGCGAGCGGAGGAGTAAGGGGTTAGGTTTTTGATGTTTTCGCGTAGTATGTTGTTTAACTCGAACATTGTATTGTCGTTTATTTAACCATGTCGTTGCGAGTGATAGCACGCAATTTCCTTGGATGTGCATTGGCGACGAGATTGCCACGTCGCTACGCTCCTCGCAATGACATTATTTTTTATTATTATCAGGCCTCATCCGCACACTTACCGCATTTCTGTGCGCGTGCAGGCTCTCCATTTCGGCAAGTGTTTCTACCGATGGGCCTATGTTTTGTATACCTTCTTCCGTTAAATACTGGAAGGTTATTTTCTTTACAAACGAATCTACCGATACACCCGAGTATGCCCTTGCATAGCTGCTGGTTGGCAGCGTATGGTTAGTGCCGGATGCGTAATCGCCCGCACTTTCGGGAGTTAAATTACCCAGGAATACCGAGCCGGCGTTAATAATTTTAGGCGTTAGTTCTTTCCACTTCTCCGTTGCCAAAATTAAGTGCTCCGGCGCGTACTCGTTGCTGAAATTCATCGCCTCGTCCAAATCTTTGGTAATGATGATGTATGAATTATCCAGGGCACTTTTAGCGATTTCGGCCCGTGGTAAAATGGCCATTTGTTTTTCAACTTCTGCTAAAGTTTTATCGGCAATATCCTGCGAGGAACATACTAATATCGACTGGCTATCTATCCCATGCTCGGCCTGTGCCAACAAATCGGCAGCAACATAGGCAGGTTTCGCGGTGTTATCGGCAATTACCAACACTTCCGAAGGACCCGCCGGCATATCAATAGCCGTTGTGGTGGTGCTTTGTATAATGGTTTTGGCTTTGGTTACAAACTGGTTGCCGGGGCCAAATATCTTGTCAACTTTTGTAATTGTTTCCGTGCCATAAGCCATTGCCGCTATAGCCTGCGAGCCGCCAACCAAATACACTTTATCAATACCCAGCATCAAAGCAACATAAGCTATAAAGGCGTTCACCTTTCCGTTTTTTTGAGGCGGGGAGCAAACAACTATCTCGCTACAGCCTGCGATCCGTGCCGGGATACCCAACATTAAAAAGGTTGATGGTAAAACAGCTGTACCGCCGGGAATATAAAGGCCAACCTTTTCAATAGCCCTTAATTCGCGCCAGCAAGTAACGCCGGGCATGGTTTCTACCTTATCCTCGGTTTTTAGCTGTGCTTTATGAAATTTGTAGATGTTTGCATAAGCTGTTTGCAAGGCCTCCTGCTGGTCTTCAGATACCGCTGAGGCGATCTCTTCCAACTCGGCCCTGCCAAGATAAAGTTTGGTTAGGTCAACCTTATCAAACTTGTTGGTGTAATCGTATAAAGCACGATCGCCGTGCTGCTTTACGTTTTCTATAACCTCCTCAACCAAAACACGAATTTCGTTCGCAGGGTCAACGTTACGCTGTACCAGGCGGGCGATGTCGGTTTTACTTAAGTCTGAATAATTGAATGTCTCCATATTAGTGTGCAGTTATTAGTTGGCAGTTTGCAGTTAGCTAAGCCCACTGCAAACCGGCAACTGCCTACTATAAAATTATCTTCTCTATCGGCATTACTACAATGCCCTGTGCGCCGGCTTGTTTTAGCTGGCTTATGCGGTCCCAAAAGTCGCGCTCTGGTATAACGGTGTGTACCGCAACCCAATCAACCTCGGCTAGCGGCACTACCGACGGGCTTTTTACACCCGGTAACAAAGCAATAACGGCATCAAGGTTTTTACGTTCAACGTTTAGTACCACGTACTTAGTTTCTTTAGCACGCAGTACCGATTGTACTCGTTGTATCAATTCCTGCACCAAATCATCGTTCTCGCTGCCTTTTTGGCCAATTAGCACGGCCTCGCTGCTCATTACATCTGCAAATGGAACAAGTCCGTTGCTTTTTAGCGTACCGCCGGTTGAAACCAGGTCACAAATGGCATCGCTCAAACCTAGACCAGGAGAGATCTCTACGGAACCCGAAATAGTACGGATATCTGATGAAATGCCTTTTTCCTGAAGGTATTTGCCTAATATAACGGGATAAGTGGTAGCTATAGCCTTGCCGTTAAGCTGCTCTAAAGCGGTTATTGTGTTATTGTTTGGTACGGCAATTTTTAACGAGCATTTACCAAAGCCAAGCTTTTGCAGGTAGCTAACTTCTACCTCCGTTTCCTGTATAACGTTTTCGCCTACTATGCCCAGGTCGGCAATGCCGTCTTGTACATACTCGGGGATGTCATCATCGCGAAGAAAAAGAATCTCTAACGGGAAATTTGATACGGGAGAAATAAGCGAGCTCTTGTAATTTTCGAAATTAAGGCCGCAATTTTTTAATAATTCAACGGATTTTTCGTTGAGCCGACCCGATTTCTGGATCGCTATTTTAAGTGTTTTCACAAATTGATTTTAAGAGAATGAATGATAAACGGAGGACGATATTTCGCGTAGAAACATACTATTACATGATCACCACATGGTGGTGATGGTGCAGATGTAAATGATATGTATTAAGTCCGTTCATTTTTATGTTTTGCTTTGGGTAAGCGATGCAAATATATAGCCTATTTTATTAAATCAAAATTCTATATTAAATTATTTATCAAAAAGATAATTTTTAAGAGGATTTTTTATAAGATTAACAATATGTATAAGTGCTTATGTAATTTGTCTGACTTCGAATTTATAGAATTAATGAATTATTGGAACGATTATCAAAATTCTATAAATCCCTAATTCGCTCAATTCGAGTTCAGATCTTCTTCATTATACTCATAAATAGCACCCTCATCAAACTGCTTAATCACTTTTAGTTTTTTTACCTTTTGTATATCTTTAATGTTTATCAGTTCCGGGTTCTCAAGGTTGTTAAACCAGATGAGGTAAAAGTGTTTTATCTTGTAGAATTTCTCAACGTCCTTTTTAAAGAATTTATGCGGAACCAGGTAGGATGACATGCCCGAGAAGAAATAAACAGCTTCGTGCGCGTCTGAATAGATACCAACATTAGGGGCAAACATGCTCTTATCTATAGTTTTTAAATACCTGGCAAATTCCGATTCCATCCAATCATTATCTGTATAGCCGGGGTTGCCATATTCGTCAACTATCTGGTCGTTATACCGTTTTTTATCTATCAGGTATATTTGAGTGATGTAGCCCAGCATCATTAAAATGAAAATTGCGGCGACAGCCATGCGCACACGCTTATCTATTATACGTTTAAGCAGTAACATGCCCCAACTGGTGTAACCCCACAAAGAAGGGATATACATGGGTGCCAGCAGGCGTGGATTGATCCGCTCGTACCGTGAGAAGGTGGAAGAAAGGACGATAAATAACCCGTAAACAAGCGCGAAGGTGATAGCCAGGTTTTCAAAGCTATCCAGTTTGCGGCGGGTAAAGTTGAAGGCTAAGGCAGCTATAAATCCAACCAATATGATTATGGCAAGTGGCAGGGCAAACGTAGGGTACATATTGGGCGTCATGCCCATCCACTCGCAAAATACGCTTCCAAAATAATAAAGGTTTTGGCCGAATGATGTTATAGATGGTTCCCTTGGGCCGGTTACTGTGCCTGTATGCAGGGCATTAAAGGTAAGGTTTGCAACTAAAAGCGAGATGCAGATAAGTCCGTATATAATAATATGACCTGTCTTTTTTTTTATAGGTAGCTGCCTGTTTAATAATAAAAGTAAGCCGCCCGTACCTACAATGGTAACTGCTGCATAACGGGTTATACAGGCCAAAGCTGCAATACTCGCGGCAAATATCAGCCATTTGCCTGCGTGGGTTAACATATACTTTCGAAAAACAATCAGAAATAATAATACCTCAAGGATAAACAGCGTCTCCGACCATAGGTAGGAGTAAACCTGCAGCAACCCCGGGTTAAGTATAATAGCTGCCAGCGCCAGCCATTTATATATAGGTGATACCGGCGTAAACCGCGACATGATCCAACCGCTAGCGAAGATCAGCGTGGCGAACATAAACATATTTAACACCGCGCCAAAAGCAACAGGATCTGTCTGACTTACAAAACTAATAATACCCAAAAACAAAGGGTAAAATATCGGGAAATCAACAATAGGGATGTTATTAAAAGTATGCAGGTTGCCATGAGCTACAAAATTGCGTGCCGCACTTGTATACATGATCGAATCGGGCGAAATGCCTATACCGCTATAGCTGGTAAAAAGATATATGGCATAAAAGGCGATAGCCGAAAATAGTAGCGTGTCGTAATTTTTTAATTTATCCAAAAATCTCATTTGATGTTTTAAAGGATGTAAAGTAAAAATTGTTTCAAAGGTAGCATCTATTTATTAATTGGCTACTGTACAAATGACGCTGGTACTTTTTGTATGCACTAAGCGCAGGCTATAGCTGCGACAACCTCGCCGGCGTTACTTTATATCTCACACGAAAAAAGCCCTTGCAGAATTAACTGACAAGGGCTTGGGTTTATAACTGACTAAAATTAACTCTTAATAAAATACCTGGTCGAACTGGTTAACGGCGTCTTTACTCTCCAGGTTGGAGTGCCCCATTAAAAACTCGTCTACCTTGCGGGCAGCCTCGCGGCCTTCTGATATTGCCCACACCACAAGCGACTGGCCACGGCGCATATCGCCTGCTGTAAACACTTTACTTACATTGGTACGGTAAATGCCTTCTTTTGCTTTAACATTTTTGCGCTCATCAAGCTCAACGCCTAATTGCTCAAGTGTGCCCTCAAACTGCGGGTTTACAAAACCCATCGCCAGGAATACACGCTGGCAAGGTATCTCGCGCTCGCTGCCTTCAACTTCGTTAAATTTGATGGGGCGGCCCATAATATCTATCTCCCAACTTACATCGGTTACTTTAAGGGCCCTAAGGTTGCCCTCAGCATCGCCTAAAAACTCTTTAGTATTGATACCCCAAAAACGTTCAACACCTTCCTCGTGCGAACTTGTGGTTTTTAACACCATTGGGTAAGTTGGCCATGGCATGTGCGGCGTGCGCTGTTCTGGTGGCTGCACCATTACCTCAAACTGCTTTACAGAACGTGCGCCCTGGCGGTTTGATGTCCCCACGCAGTCGCTGCCGGTATCGCCGCCACCAATTACCACCACATCTTTATCTGTTGCTAAAATATCTTCGCTCTCAACAGCAATGCTGCTTACGCGTTTATTTTGCTGTTTCAGGAAATCCATGGCAAAGTAAACACCCTTTAACTCCCTGCCGGGGATTGGTAGGTTACGCGGGATGGTAGAACCACCTGCCAGTACAACCGCGTGATAATTACGTACCACCTCGTCTGCAGCTATAGTTTTACCAACTTCGGTATTGCATTTAAACTCAATGCCATCCTCCTCCATAATTTGGATGCGGCGGTCTATCACCCACTTTTCCAGTTTAAAATCGGGGATACCGTAACGTAGCAAACCACCCGGGCGGTCGTCGCGCTCATATACCGTAACGCTGTGGCCTGCTTTGCTTAGTTGAGCGGCGGCAGCTAATCCCGCAGGGCCAGAACCTATCACGGCTACCTTCTTACCCGTTTTAATAAGCGGGGCAACCGGTTTAACCATGTTTTTAGAATAGGCTATCTCTATGATATGTTTTTCAATTTCCTCGATAGCTACGGCGGGTTTATTGATGCCTAAAACACATGCCGATTCGCATGGCGCAGGGCATATCCTGCCGGTAAACTCCGGAAAGTTATTCGTTGATGATAAGATCTGGTACGCATCGTCCCAGTTTTTACGGTACACAGCATCGTTAAACTCGGGGATAACATTACCAAGCGGGCAACCCGAGTGGCAGAATGGGATCCCGCAGTTCATGCAGCGCGCCGATTGCTGGTTTAGTTTTTCGTCCGAATACAAACCAACAAATTCATTATAGTTTTTTACCCTTTCTGCAACAGGCGTTTTAGCGGGGAGTTCCCTTGTAAATTCCTGAAATCCTGTAACTTTTCCCATTATGATATTTAGCTTACGGTTTGATACTCTAATTTTTCTAACACTTTTTTGTACTCCTTAGGGAATACTTTTACGAATTGCGAAGATGCTTTGCCCCAGTTTTTAAGGATGCTTTGCGCCAGTTTACTGCCGGTTAAGCTTACATGCTTTTTCAATAAGGCGGTTATTTGCTCCTCGTCTTTTAACGATAGCGGGTCAAGGTCAACCATTTCGGTATTGCAGTTATCTGCAAAGGTACCTTTAGGATTGTAGATCCAGGCGATACCACCGCTCATGCCCGCCGCGAAGTTCCTTCCGGTTTCGCCCAGGATAAGCGCACGGCCGCCGGTCATGTATTCGCAACCGTGGTCGCCAATGCCTTCTACAACCGTTGTAGCGCCCGAGTTACGCACCGCGAAACGTTCGCCTGCCATACCGCGTACAAACAACTCGCCACTTGTTGCACCGTACAGGGCAACGTTACCTATCAGGATGTTATCTTCGGGTTTAAACGTGGCATCTGCCGACGGATAAATAGCCAACTGCGCACCAGATAATCCTTTACCTACGTAGTCATTGGCTTCGCCTTCCAGCTCAAAAGAAATCCCTTTAGTGGTAAACGCGCCAAAGCTTTGGCCAGCCGACCCTTTAAATTTATAGTTGATGGTATTATCAGGCAAGCCTGCAGAACCATATAGTTTCGAGATCTCGTTTGACAATAATGTACCTATAGTACGGTTTACGTTGATCACATCAAACGTGGCGAACACAGGTGTTTTATCTTCTAATGCGACTTTAGCGGCTTTCAACAATTCCCAATCGATGATCTCATCCATACCGTGGTCTTGTTTTTCGCTGTTATAAAGCGTGCTGCCTTTGCTCACGGTAACCGGATGCAGTATTGCCGATAGGTTGATGGTTTTCGCTTTCCAGCTTTTCAGCCCTTCTTTAACCTTTAAGAATTGTACACGGCCAACCATTTCGTTTATTGTACGGAAACCCAGCTCTGCCATAATCTCGCGCAGCTCCTCTGCCATAAAGCGGAACAGGTTCACCACGTGGTCCGGGCTGCCGCTGAATAATTTCCTTAACTCAGGATCTTGCGTGGCAACACCAACCGGGCAGGTGTTTAAATGGCATTTACGCATCATAATACAACCGCCGGCAACAAGTGCCGCGGTTGCAACACCCCATTCTTCGGCACCCATTAACGTGGCAATAGCCAAATCACGACCGGTTTTTAACTGACCATCAGTTTGTAACACCACACGGCTGCGTAATTTGTTGCGTACCAACGTCTGGTGCGCTTCGGCAAGGCCAAGTTCCCAGGGTAGGCCGGCATGTTTAACGGAGCTTATTGGTGATGCACCTGTACCACCATCGTATCCGGCTATCAAAATAACATCAGCGTGTGCTTTGGCAACGCCTGCTGCTATAGTACCTACGCCTGCCTTTGATACCAGCTTTACATTGATACGTGCGGCGCGGTTTGCGTTCTTCAGATCGAAGATCAGCTGCGCCAAGTCCTCGATAGAATAAATATCGTGGTGTGGTGGCGGAGATATTAAACCAACACCCGGTGTAGAGTGGCGTGTTTTGGCTATCCACTCGTCAACCTTGTGGCCCGGCAGTTGCCCGCCTTCGCCAGGTTTTGCGCCCTGTGCCATTTTTATTTGTAACTCATCCGCATTGCTCAGGTAGTTTGAAGTTACCCCAAAACGTGCCGAAGCGACCTGCTTAATAGCCGAACGCATCGAATCGCCGTTAGCCATTTTCTCGTAGCGCATCTCGTCTTCACCGCCTTCGCCGGTATTACTTTTACCGCGAATACGGTTCATGGCAATAGCCATGGTGCTGTGTGCTTCATGCGAGATAGACCCAAACGACATAGCGCCAGTTGCAAAACGGGTCATGATACTTTCTATCGGTTCAACCTCGTCAATGCTTATTGCTTCGCGGTGGTGGGCAAAATCTAGCAAACCACGTATGGTGTAATGCTTTTCTGTTTGTTCGTTTATCGCGGCAGCATAGTTTTTATATACATTGTAGCTGTTACTGCGTGTGGCATGTTGCAGTAAGTGTACCGTTGTTGGGTTAAACAAGTGGGCCTCGCCGCGGCGTTTCCATTGGTAAATGCCACCCTCGGGCAATAAATGGCTCTCTGTTTTAGGGCTGTTAAAACCTATTTTGTGTTTGCAAAGCGATTCTTTGGCTATCTCGTCCAACCCTAAACCTTCTATACGGGTAACCGCACCCGTAAAGTAATGGTCAACCACTTCTTTGTTCAATCCCAGTATCTCGAATACCTGCGAGCCATGGTATGACTGCAGTGTAGAGATCCCCATTTTTGAGAAGATCTTTAACAAGCCATCATTAACAGATTTTACGTAGTTTTTGTAAAGTGTTTTAAGATCGAGGCTGGTTTCTAACTGGCCATTGTTCTTTAAAGTTTCAATGGTAGAAAGTGCCAGGTATGGGTTAATGGCCGTAGCGCCAAATGCCAGCAAGGTAGCAAAGTGGTGTACTTCCCAAACGTCGCCTGTTTCGGCAACTATGCCTACGGCTCCACGGCGTCCTTTCTTAATTAAGTGGTGATGCACGGCAGATACCGCCAGTAGCATCGGGATAGGCGCATGTTCAGAGTCGATGGCGCGGTCGCTTAGTATCAATACCTCAAAGCCGTCATCAACAGCATCTTCGGCATAGCGGCAAAGCCTTGCAATACCTTTTTGCAACGATCCGGGGTTGCCATCAGCATTATAATAAGTTTGCAGCGTTTTAGCGTGGAACATCCCCGTATCTATCGAACGTAGTTTTTCCAGCTGATGGTTTTTTAAGATAGGATGATTTAGCACCACACAATGGCAGTGCATTTTATCCTCATCTAATAAGTTGCCGTTATTACCTATAAAGGTAGACAAACTCATTACCAAACGCTCGCGGATAGGGTCGATAGGGGGGTTGGTTACTTGCGCGAAAAACTGTTTGAAGTAGCTGGATAAGTGCTGAGGCTTATCAGACAATATCGCCAAAGGTACATCGGTACCCATAGAGCCAATTGGTTCTTTACCATCCAAAGCCATCGGTTTAATGATGGTATCGATATCCTCGCGGCTGTAACCAAATACCTGTTGATAGCGGTAAACGGCATCGGCACTAAGGCTCGCGAATGATAAACGTGGCTCAGGCAGTTCGCCCAAACGGATCTTATAATTATCCAGCCAGGTGCCGTAAGGCTGCTGTCCGGTTATTTCTCTTTTTATTTCTTCGTCGGTTATGATCTTACCTTTTTCGGTATCTATCAATAACATTTTACCCGGCTGTAACCGGCCTTTGCGTATAACTGTACTCTCGTCTATTTTTAAAGTACCCGCCTCAGATGCTGCTATTACGCGGCCATCATTGGTAATTACAAAACGCAACGGGCGCAGGCCGTTACGATCAAGCAAGGCGCCAACCAGTTTACCATCGGTAAAGCTGATAGCGGCCGGGCCGTCCCATGGCTCCATTAAGGTAGCGTGATATTCATAGAACGCTTTTTTAACCGGGTCCATCTGCTCATTGCCATCCCATGCCTCAGGTATCAGCATCATCATTACGTGTGGTAACGAGCGGCCTGTGTGTAGCAAAATCTCGATGATGTTATCCAAACAAGCGCTATCCGACTGATTATTATCGATAACAGGCAATAGCATCTCCATTTCCTCATTAGTGAAATAGGCAGATGCAAAAGATTTTACCCCCGAGTAGAACCAGTTGAGGTTACCGGTAAGGGTGTTTATCTCGCCGTTATGCGCAATTAAACGGAATGGCTGCGCAAGCTTCCATGACGGGAATGTATTAGTTGAAAAACGTGAGTGGATTAAAGCCAGTCCGGATGTAACACGAGGGTCGGCCAGATCCGTGAAGTACTTACGCAACTGGTAAGTGGTTACCTGGCCTTTGTAAATAATGGTTTTACAAGAGAACGAGGTAAAGTAAAAATGCTCTGCCGCTGCCGGGATAGTTTCGGTAACGGTTTTATTAATATAGCGGCGCAAAACGTAAAGTTTGCGCTCAAAATCTTCGGCGTTGGTAACGGTGCGGGGGCGTGTAACAAAAAGTTGTTCGCTATCAGGCTCGGCCTGTCGCGCGGTTTCGCCAATTACCGATGTATCAACGTTCAGCTTGCGGTAACCAAGTAAAGTAAAGCCCAATTTTTCAATAGCCGCAGCAATAATTTTGCGGCTGGCCTTCTTCAAAGCAGGCTCTTTGGGGAAAAATAACATACCTACGCCGTACTCGCCCGGCTCCGGTAGGCTGATCTCCAGATCAGAACATTCTTCCATTAAGAACTCATGAGGCAATTGAATCAGGATACCTGCGCCATCACCACTTTCGGGGTCACAACCACAGGCACCGCGGTGCTCCATGTTCTCTAACATGGTTAAAGCATCGCTAACAATACTGTGCGATTTATGACCGTTAATATGTGTAATAAATCCTGTTCCGCAGGAATCATGCTCAAATTCCGACCTGTATAGGCCCTGCTGGTTACAATCAGTTTTATCCATTCTTTTATCCGCTTATTTATGATGCGGGTAATAACGAAATTACCAAATTTTCATATTTTTATAAAATAGATGGATATTTTTTTAAATTTATTAAAACAGTAGCCTTTTTTTGCAATTCAATTATTAAGTCGACAATAATCGTATACATTATGTATGAATTTAATAATTCTTAACGTTTATTTAATATGCACACATAGCAAATAAACATATTAAAGTAGTTTTGCAAAACTCTTGTTAAGCCTTCCTTATTTAAGGCCAAGAGTAAAGGAGACGTATATCATACAATTAATATAATGACCGAAAAAGTTAAAGCAGTATTTTTAGACAGGGACGGAGTTTTAAATCGTGAGATGGGCGATTACGTTTGTAAATTAGAGGATTTTCATGTGCTGGATAATTTTGACGCGCTTAAAGAATTGCAAGACCGCGGATACATGCTGCTTGTAGCCACCAACCAGGGAGGCTTAGCCAAAGGTTGGTACGATGAAACCGAGCTTGGAAAAATGCACACCCACCTAAAACAGGTGTACCACGAACATGGTGTAGAAATAACCGACTTTTTTTACTGCCCGCATCACCCCAACTTTACCGGCGACTGCGATTGCCGCAAACCAAAACCAGGCTTACTTTTTCAGGGAATTGAGAAATATAACATCGACCCATCCAAGTCTTATTTTATTGGTGATCGTGAGCGCGATGTAGAGGCTGGTACTGCCGCAGGTGTAAAAGGTATATTAATAAATAGCGACCAACCCATAAGCACAATTTTAGATTTAATAGATTAAATTTTTGGAAAAGTGGGCTCATTTAACGTGCATTTGATAGCTACTTTTGCATGGATTTGAGGCTATCCTTATTAGCATCTTTTAATTTGGGTATCATTTTTTTTGCATGTAGCTTCCAGTTTGTTTGTTTATTATCCCAATCTGTATATACACGGTATATCGAAAAATCTAATTTAGCAGAGCCTGTTTTGTATGGACCGCAAACAGCTGTATAGTGGGCGTTATCGTCATATGCCGAATCAAATTTAAAGACATAATAATGGTTTTGATTTTCGGGTATGATGCCTAAAAGTTTAATGTTTGTTGCACTGCCTTCATCTTCGCCCTGCACATATTCATATAAAGATGTTTTGGCAAAATCCACTTGACTACGATATTTTAGCGGGGCGTTAGTAAGTTTACCGTTCCTATTTAATGCTTCTAATACACTGTACCTCAAGCTAATGCTATCTAACAGCCTATTGGTTACCGTTGTGTTAATAGCAAGCCTGTTATCTAACCGTGCTATTACAGCCTCGCTTACTTCACCATCATAAGCATCTTTTTTTATAATGGTTGATGTAAAACCATCGGTAAGCGGCTGCCCTTTAATGGCTGTCATCAGTTGCAGATAATTAGATATACCGTATTTCCATTTGTATTGCGCCGTATCTGCCAGGTAGCTTTTAAGGTCCTCATTGGCATATTGGGTAAGCATATTAAAGTTCGACCTTATTAGGGGCAAATATTTGCCTTTATTTGCCTTGTTAGTCATGCTTAGCGCTATAGATAAAATATTGCGCCGGTATCCGGGATGCTTAAGCAAGTTGATTACCCCCGGGAAATTTGCCGCTACATAACCAAGCGAATCGTTCAACGGGCGGAACAATTGATAATTAAGGTCGGTATTTGACAGCGTTTCTTTCCTCAATAAGTTAAAATAAGTATTGTAACCCTTAATGCTATCAACCTTAACAATAGCGTTAAGTGCTGTTACCTTAATGTCCTCGCTTTTGGTATCATTAAACACTTTTACCAATACATCTGCCGATGAGGGTTCTTTTAAATTGGCAATAGCTCCTATGAGTTTTACGCGTGCGCCATTGTCGGTGGTATCATCGCTGTAATCTTTTTGGACAGCAGTTAACAGGTCGTTCAGGTCGCTTTTTTCAAATTCATAGTATGATAATGCCCCTAAAGCATAATTGTAGGTTGTAGTGTCTGCATTTGTAAGGTCGTTAATAATAAGTTTGGCTTTGGAAGCGCTTAGAGATATTGACGATGTTTTTTGAATTGGTGTTAATGAATTATAAAACTCGTTTGCCGCATCAGTAAATAATTCTTCATCGGCGGCATGGCTCATAAATGTAAACACGTCGTTGTTGTTGATGAACAACCTGCGGCGTTCTTTTTCTTTTGTATACTTACCTTGCGTAATAAGTTCCCAACCTTTAATACCGTTAACGGTTACCGTATCTTTCTTTATGAGGCTATCGGTATAATTTACAAAATTGTCTAGTAACTTACTGTAAGCCGAATCGATGTTTGCCACGCGATAATACTTGCTAAATGTAGCGTGCTCTACCCCAAATACACCGCCCGATTGCGCATTAGTAGAAAACACAGTTTCACCTGTTCGCAGATATGAGTTATAATGCTTTGAAGAATCGGTAGGGGTAAATATTTGCTGAAAAGTTTTAGTTGTGTAAGCGCCATTTTTAAATTCATATTTGTTAAGCAGCGCTTTAGCATAAGGCGTAAATTTTAATGTTTTAAAAAAATCGAAACCTTTAGAAATATCTCCACCTTCGAGGTTTTGCTTTAGTAACAAATAAATACGGTTTCCACGGATAAAAAATTGCGCCTTGCAATTGTATTGTTTAAGGCTAAATTCAAATTCACGGCCCTCGTTACCCTGTACAGAAATGGTACGGATCTTTTTTATAACGCCGCCCTTTGATTTTAATTCTTCGCTAACACTTTCAAAAGCCTGGGTTTTATTGGCGAGGTAATTTCCTTTAGGGTAATCGTTATACCTTACTAAGTAATTGATGAAATTAACACTATCAGTAGTTAAGTACATACTTAATTCAAAAGTGTTATCAGGATTTTTGGGGCTTGCAATATGCTGCTTAATAATAATAGGCTGCATTGGTAAGTCAACACTGAAAGCAGCCGTATCATTTTTATAAGTTATCCACTTTTTATCAGGTTTTGTAGCAGGCTTAAAGCTTTTAAAGGAATTGAAGAATTTATTAGCGTAGGCCGAGTTAACGCTGGTAATATCGTTACCGGCATATATGCAGTAAAGAAAGTTATTGTTTGCAATAAAACGGTACCTTAATGTTAAGTGTTTTTTATTTTTTACAATAACTTCTGTAGCCTTAAGGCCGTTTACCATTATAGCTTTGTTACTTATAATTTGCTCTCCTTTATTTTTTATATTTTTTAATATGCGCCCAATAGCTTGATCCGCGGATGAATTGGGCCCGTTTAACAGAGCATAAGTGCCAAAAAACATATCGTTACCCATATCGGGGTATACAACGGCCTTAATATCATATGAGGGGCTTGCTTTAGTAGGTTCGAATGGGAAATCTATCGAATATCCTTGCTCCTGATCTATATAAGTTTTCCATTTAAGGGCCGTGTAGTCAGCATTATACTTTTCTGAAACGCCTGTAAACGTGGCGGTAACCGGGGTGACCTTGTAACCGGCGTTTTTAAGTAAAGCAATAAGCCCGTTGTCGCCGGGTAGGTGCGCAACACCAATGGCCGAAAAAAGAGGTTCCGTATTTATGTGTCTTAAAATGCTGTTAAGCATAACTTTATTACGTGCTACCAAGATCGAGTCATCCAGGTGCTCATCACCCAGGTATTCCACAATTTCTTTAAGATCCCCGGCGCTGTAGAGGCGTATCATTTCTTCTGTTTGTTCAAGGTCTTCCTGCTCGTCGCCATCAAGGATATCCTGAAGCCTTGATTTTAGCTGGTTACTTTCACCAAGTTCTTTTAATTGTTCCCTTGTGTTTTCTAAACCCAAAATAGATTTACCCAACCCCCTTGCAACTCCAAATAGATAAGCATCAACAAACGCTTTTTTATCATCAGGTTTTTCTTTTACAGCTTTCATCATAGATTCGGCCTGTATAGGGTCGATATCGCCTGGCGGATAACCATTTTTCGACTCAAAGCGTTTGGCAAATTTGTCATAATCCTCATTACTTAATAATTTACGCAGGCTGCCTTTTGTATCTTTATTTCCCAAGTCCTCAAACATCTGTTTAATAACTGTATCCGGATGGATCTCGAGCGCAAATGCAGGGCAGCTTTGTATAGCAAGCATCACAGAATCGCTAAAGCCAAATACACGTTTATCTTTAACGTGCATGGTGCCGAAAATATAAGAGGGTTTGGTTAAGCCCTTACCGCTAATTTTCCAGAGCAGGCTGTAGCCGGGCTTTTGCTGTGCCAGCGCACCAACTGATGTTGCGCAAAGTATTATGGCTAATACAAGATTTTTTAAATTTAAAACGCCGGAAGATCTAAATTTGAACGAGGTTGTGTAAAGGATGGTCATTAATATTTGTATAAGGATTGGGCCCTATAAAAATATAACATTTATTTTAATATATCGGAAAATTACACCACTATCTTCGAGAAGAAATCCCATAAGACAATGCCTGCCGACACCACTATATTGAATGAGTGTTTAGTGCCAAACTGGGGGATCTCGATACAGGCGTCTATATTTTGCATTACCTCATCGCTTACGCCGTTTACTTCGTTGCCGAAGATCAACGCGTATTTTTCGTTAGTAGCGGGGGTGAAGGTGTTGAGCATAATGCTGTTCTCGGCCTGTTCAATAGCAATGATCTTGTAACCATCTGCCCGCAGGGCTTCAACGGCCTTTAGCGGTGTTTCGAAGTATGTCCAGTTAACAGATTGGGTTGCGCCAAGGGCGGTTTTCTCTATTTCGCGATGCGGTGGCTGGGCGGTTATCCCACAGAGGCAAACCTGCTCAACGGCAAATCCGTCGGAAGTGCGGAAGATAGAACCGATGTTGTGCATACTGCGCACATTATCCAGCACCACGGCCACAGGCAGTTTATCCTGTGCCTTAAATTCATCTACAGTAGCACGGTTCAGTTCGTCCAATTTTAATTTGCGCATAGCTTCATATGGTAAAACGCGAAATTACGATTTTACTATTTCATTCAATAAACCTACACCATCGCCAATTAACGATGCGTACACAGACGGTGCGTAGCCAATTTTATTTGTGTAGTAAACAGTAACTTCTTCGCTAAATTTATTAAATGCTTCTTTTTTAACCAGTGCTATAGCGCAGCCACCAAAGCCTGCACCTGTCATACGTGCCCCGGCAACATCCGGGTTAGTTTTGGCGTAATCTACTACAGTATCCAATTCTACACCGCTTACTTCATAGAGATCGCGCAGTGATTGGTGTGAGGCATACATCAATTGGCCAAACTCCTTAAGATTATTATTGCTTAGGGCGTTCGCAGCCAGTTTAACACGGTCATTTTCCTCTACCACGTGTTTGGCACGGCCTTGTACGGTCGCATCAGCAATAAGGTGTTTGTATTGTTCGAATGTCGCGCGGTCAATATCACATAGGTAATTAATATCCAGTTCCTGCTTTAGGGCAGCAAGGGCAGTTTGGCATTCCTGTACACGTTCGTTGTATTTAGATTCGGCCAGTTTACGGGGTTTGTTTGTATTGATAATGGCTAGCAGGTAATCACCAAGGTTGCTGTCAACCGCTTCATAATCCAGCGTATCGCAATTCAACATTAGGGCTTTATCTTTCTCGCCAAAGGCAACGGCAAACTGGTCCATAATACCACAATTAACGCCGATGAACTTATTCTCTACAGCTTGTGATAGTTTAACCAGCTCAAGGCGGCTGTAGTCACTTGTAAAAAGATCATTCAAAGCGAATGCGGTAACTACTTCAATGGATGCAGATGAAGAAAGGCCGGAGCCAATTGGGATATCGCCATAAAACAGCATATCTAAGCCTTGCAGCTTTTTACCATCGTTTAAAAAATGTGCAATTACACCAACAGGGTAATTGTACCAAACTTCGCCGATTTTTTTATGGTCGGCTCCCAAAGGTACTTCGGCTTGTTCGGTAAAGTTGAGGCTTTTAAAACGGAATATGTTTTCGTTGTTTGGCGATACTAATAAATACGAGCCAAATGTAATTGCACACGGCATAACAAGCCCGCCATTATAGTCGATATGCTCGCCTATTAGGTTTACACGGCCCGGAGAAAAATAAGTTTCGGTTGCTTCTTTACCGTATTGCTTAACAAATTCCTGTTTCAGATCAGCTCTCATAAATTGGTTTTATAGTTGGGGAAACAAATATTGTAAATTATACAGTTATTCCGTAACGATAGGCAAAAGATTTTTTATTGCGATAATTTGCACACTAAACAGAACTTGTATTTATTTGTTAATAACGTATAAATAAACATTCAAACTATGAACCAATACCTTGTTACAGGTTACGACTATACCGACGAAGGCGCGCTTGAACGCCGTATGAATATACGCCCGCACCACCTTGATGGCGCCAAAGCTTTAAAAGAAAGCGGCAATTACGTATTAGGTGGCGCAGTACTTAACGACGATGGCAAAATGATAGGATCGGTAATGGTGCTGCAATTTGAGAGCGAAGATGGCCTTGAGGCATGGAAGCAAAGCGAACCTTACATTACTCAAAAGGTGTGGGAAACGGTGGATGTAAAGCCGTTTAAGGTAGCAACCGTGGGGTAAGTTAAAGTTTAAAGTCGAAAGCCAAGAGGAGCACCCTTATCTATTATTTAGCTATTAAGGGCTTAGATCATTACTTTAATTTACGTATAATTTCCCAAAATATTCCCATTGGGATGTGGCGTTTCTTTTGTAAATAACGGTATGGCTGTTTCCTTCGGCTTTAAAGCTAAATTCAAAAGTATGTTCTGCAGGGTCATCCGGCAGGAATTGTTCAATAATGCTGTTGGCAACTAAACGTACCGTGTCTTCTTTAGGCTGTTGTTCTGTTTGAGCTTCAAGGCTAGCTTTATAATCGGCAAATGATAAGTAGGTTTGTTGGTTGCCGTTAACTTCGCGGGCTGCATTAAAAGCAGCTTCTTCTGCTTGTTGGCGATATTCTTCCATGGCTTTTAACAAACCATCGGCAGCTATCTCGGGTGTGCCATCGGCGGCTTGCGAATAATAGCTGTTTAGTATTTCCTCTTTGCTTCTCATCGGCACAAAAGTACATATTAACAAAAAAGGATGCCGAACATTTCGGCATCCTTTTTTGCTTGCTTTTTCCAATTATCCAACTGGTGGCGAAATGCCATCCAGTTCGTCAATATCTTCGGCATCCAAAGTTATATTAGCAGTTTTCATGTTTTCTTCCAGGTGTGCTACGCTTGATGTGCCTGGTATAAGCAGGATGTTTTTAGAGTGATTTAGTAACCAGCTCAAAGCTACCTGGTGCACCGTTGCACTGTGTTTTTGGCCAACTTTCTGTAGTTTTTCTTGTGCCGATACATTGCCTGCACTTAGCGGGTACCAGGGAATAAAAGCGATATCATTATCTTCACAATAGTTTAACACACCTTCCCACTTGCGGTTATCTACACTGTACATGTTTTGTACCGAAACCACCTCAAAGTAATCCTGAGCCTTCTTAATATCTTCCACATCAACCTCCGATAAACCAATGTGGCGAATCTTGCCATCGGCCTGTGCCTGTTTTAAAAACTCGAAGCTTTGCTCGGCAGGTACATTAGGGTCTATCCGGTGTAATTGGTAAAGATCTATCTGGTCAAGTTTCAACCTTTTTAAACTGCCTTCCAACGCTTCTTTCAAATGCGCCGGGCTCGAGTTAACGGGCCATTGATCGGGACCTGTTCTGAGCAAGCCTCCTTTAGTGCCAATGACCAGGTCGGCAGGATAAGGGTATAATGCTTCGGCAATTAGTTCTTCAGAAATATGCGGGCCGTAGCTATCGGCCGTATCTATAAAGTTTACACCAAGTTCAACGGCGCGTTTTAAAACGCGGATAGCCTCGTCATGGTCTTTTGGTGGCCCCCATATGCCTTTGCCTGTAATGCGCATAGCGCCATAACCTATTCGGTTTATCTCCAGGTCGCCGCCTATGCTAAATGTTTTTGGGAATGTTGTCGCGTCATTCATAATGTTTAATTGTTGTAATGATATGAATAAACGCCGGGCAGGGTTTATTGTTCATGACGCGTTTTCATAGAAGTGTCATATCGTGCTTAAACAGGAACAAATATGAAAAAGTTTAAGTAAGATTATCGCTTGCGATAATCTTATGGCACAAGTATAATTATGCTGTTACTTTACAGTATACCTAAATATAAAGCGCCCTAAGTTACCGTCGGCATCCATTCCCTCAATAACAGCTCGGTAACTTCCTTTACTATCCGAATTAAAATATTCAAATGATGCCAAACCGGTTTTATCTGTTTTTATTTTAGGGCTCCAGAATATGGTGCTACGCAGATCGCCGCCAAATGCTCCTGGTTTGAGCGGATCGTATTTGGGCGAATAAAACTCACGCGCTATGCTGTAACCCTGCGCGGTATAACTAAGCAGGTTGCCTTTTGGCAGCATTTCCTGCAGTTGCGCAAAACTTATTTTTTCGGTTTTGATTTTACGGGTGATGATGGATATAATACCATCCGACATAAAATTGCGATTGATGTTACTTAAACCGTCAGATTTAAATACCTCAATGGTCTCCACGTCCGATCCGCGGTAGCTGTTTAGCGATTGATAGTCAACCGGGCTGCCATTCACAAATACCTGCATAGGTAGTTTGTTTTGGTTGGATATATTTTTTGTAAAATATAAGGCGTTATTTTCGGCGGTTACGCCTAATAACATTGCCGGCAGGCAAAGGTATAGGCTTGGGCAATCCTTAAAACGTTCGCCGCTAAGTTGCTGGTCGGCCATCATGGGCAGTGCTGTAAGGGCGCTATAATCACTGTGGCTTGCCTTTTTTACTAGTGATGTAGATTTAATAGTAACCTCTTTTAGGATATGAAGGTTATCGTATTGGCGCTTGCTGTTTAGCATTAACGGTTTATAAGCGCTATCGATATTGGCAACTTCATCTAACGCATTTATGTTTTTTGTAGCCGGTTGATAGCTATCGCCGTTTACGGATATCATCAAACTCCGGCTGTTTGGATTATTACGTGCGCTGATAATTACCTGCGACGAATCGGGGAAGTTTAATTTAGGGAAAATAAAGTTGCCGTTCATATCAGCCACCGTTTCTGCAAAATAGTTTTTTGAGGGGATCTGGATGCGGAGGTTACCCTTTGAAATAGGCATCCCTGTATTGTTGCGTAAAATACCGCCAACTTCAAGTCCTTGTTGCTCGGGCATAAGAACAATCTGGGGGAACTTGCCGGTAATGATATTGCGGTAGGAGATACGGCGATAACCCTGTGTTAGCATTAATATATCCAGGTTGGCTTCTGCATTAGGATCTTTACTTACAAAATAATAGTTTGGTTTTTCAATATAGCCCTTAATTTCTGATGTAAGCAAAAGGTTATTCATAATAGTAGTTTCGCTATCCTCGTCTACGGGTACTTTCGTTTCATCAATTACAGCAACCGAAAATTCACCCTCTACAGGCGTAGCATTGTTTTTTGCTGATACCGCAAATTTTACCCTTTGCCTTACCGAAAACGCCTTGCGATCCGGCGCTATGGTTAGGTTTAACATATCGTTACGCTTAATAAATACAATGCGTTCGGCCAGGGCAATGCCGCGTTCGCTGAACAAGGTAAGTTGTATAAGGCCGGTTGGGAATTTACTTTTAGGGATGGCAGCGCTGTAGCTGGCTGTTTGTAACGCTGTTTGTGCCGCAAAATAAATGGCACCTCCGTTTTGGGCAACTACGTAATATATTTTGTCCTGGTTTGCTTTAAAATACGGGTCGTTTGCTGATAGCTTGATGTTGATGTTATCGGGATCGTTATTGTACACAGCAAGTGTGATACCGGCAGGTTTTATCCGCGGCATATCATAGGCAGTCGTTACTCCATCAGGGAATGTTACATTAGCTTTATAAGTTTTACCATCCTCGGGCATCAGTGCAAAAACACCCATACCCAAGTGGGCCGATTCCAGATTAGCTACTACTGTACCTGTGTTATCAGTTACTGTGCCTTTGATATTTACACCAAGCCCGTTAGCGCCAATTGCCTTAAATGCTACTTTTGAGCGTATGCCAAGCGTTAGCTCGCCCCCCTCGGGGAAGAACTGTACATCGCGATCAACTGTTGCTGTTGCAAGCGAGAACTTGTTAAGCGTTTCTTTTTTGTTTGCAAGTTCAATATTAGTAGTAAGCGTGGCGTTTTTAAGCGATGAGGTAGTTTCGGTGAGTACTACATTAAGTACGCCGTTGGCATCGGTAGTACCCTTTCCTTTGCTTAATTCATCGCCGGTAGGGTTGGTTATGCTCCAGCTTACTTTTTTATTGGCCAATACTTCTCCCGGCAGTTTGTATGTAATTGCAGCGCTAATTTTAGGTTGGCCTGCTATACGGTTAAAGGTAATGCTGGTATTAACGTTGGTTTGTATGGCGTTGCCAATAACGATGTTTTTATTGTAGTAGTAATCTGTTTCGAAATTACGCATCCAGTTGGTGTATGCTCTTAAATGGTAATTGCCTTGTTTGTAAATGTTTGGTTCCAGTATAATGTTGCCATGCGCAACACCATTTACAACTGGCAGTTTCACCAGTTTCATAATAGAATCCTGGCCGGCTATATCTATATATACTATTTTACTAAGGTTTGATGGCTGATGCTTATCAAGCGTTACATATGCTTTAAACCAAATGGTATCACCCGCTGCATAATATGGCTTATCTAAATGCAGGTAAACTTTTTCTATCGGGAAATTAGTGATGTAGTTGGCCGTTTTAGTGATAATGGTATTAAGGGCAACCGTATCACGTTGGGAAAAGGCAGGGGCAATTAAACTGGTGGCCAGCAGTATGGTCAGCGCGATTTTTTTCAGGCTCATTATAATAATTAAAGTAGCACGGCTAATATAAACATTTAGCTTTACCGCATGTTAAGCTGTATTGGTTTTAACATTCGTTAACGTTTTTTAGTCGGCAATATGCCAATAAATGTACCGTATAAACGGATTTTTAAAAATAGTATTATTGTAAATTACGTGCTATAAAATATAAGCGTATGCCAACAGAGATAGAACGAAAATTTTTGGTTGACCACACCAAATGGGATCAGCTTAAAAAGCCTGACGGTAAGTTATATAAGCAAGGCTATATATTAAGCGAAGAAAAGCGTACCGTTAGGATCCGTGTTACAGATACAGCCGCATACATTACATTAAAAGGTGCATCTACAGGCATAAGCCGAAGCGAGTATGAATATAGCATTCCTGTTGACGAAGGCATTGAGATATTGCAAAACTTTGCTATATCATCCATTGAAAAAATACGGTACAATATCAATTACTTAGGGCACTTATGGGAGGTTGATGTGTTTAGCGGTGTAAACCACGGGCTTATTGTTGCAGAAATTGAATTGGATAGCGAGGATGAAGCTTTTGAAAAACCCGATTGGATAGGCGGGGAGGTGAGCCATGACAGCCGATATACAAACGCTAGCTTATCAGTACATCCTTATAAGGATTGGGCAAAAGAACACTAGATGCTTGTGTATAAAAAAACCTGCCTCTATAAAGCAGGTTTTTTTATTTGGAGATAAATATGATTTACCAGCCTGAACCTTTTTTTGCGTTACCTGCTTTGATATGCTCTTCAGCGGTAGCTTTGCCCATGATAGCAGCCATTTTGTTACCTTCTGCATCTTTACCTGTAGCAATGTATCTGCCAGATTTGATGTCGATAACCGGATCGATCATTGGAACATTTTTGGTTTTAGTCTTTACTGAATACGCGGTGATTCCTGAAGCTGCCATGTTTAGTTTTTTTAAGTTTTTAATTGTAACTGGATTAATTATGTTTTGTTTTCATTATTTGTCAGTTTGTCTTAGCATGCTAACACCTAATGCTTATAATATTGAAGGCAATATATGTATTTATACTTAACTAACAAATTTTACAAATGGTGATTTTTTTGCACATATTGACTAATAAACGGCCTGGTAGAAGGATTTAGCATATGATAGAAACGCCCAGGTAAGGTAACCCTCTCTTACAAAGGCTGTTTCCTTAATAGTTATTATGAAGGGAAGATTTTTGGCTGTAAGCGTTACTTTTATGAGTGCTTGTTAATTTGTTTATCGTTTAAGAAGGTATGGCTTAATGGTGCCTGTAATTAAATCTTTTTAATGGCTTAACCCCAGATATAATAAAAACGTATCGAACTTTTCGATATATGTGGTGTTTAGGTGTAAACAAATAAATATTAGCATGAAATTATACACTTTATTAAGCATGTGCGTACTAGCACTCGCATCGTGTGCAGGCAACGGTAACAAAAATGCCGATACAGCACAAACTGCCACAGCGGAAGATACGTCTAATGCGGCTACGCTGAATGCGCCGGCCCAAAACATGGAGTACTGCTTTTTACGTACAGAAGGTACAAGTAACCAGGATACAACTGCTATACATTTGAACATTACTGCCGGAAAGGTAAGCGGAGAAATGCAATGGTTGCCTAAAGAAAAGGATGCGCGTAAAGGGACCCTTGAAGGTACAATGACGGGTAAGGATATTAAAGCCGTATGGACTTATATGCAGGAAGGTGCTAAAGATACATTGTCTGTTGCATTCCAGTTATCGGCTCAGGAACTTGCCCAAAAACCATATAAGGTTACCAAAGATGGCCGCCAGGAAACTGACGGGGCCTCGGCGTATACTATAATATATAAGCTAGATAATTGCAGTAAATTTAAACCTGCTGCTAAACCATCGCTATAATTATATTGATGAACGTTGGAGTTTTAAATACTCCCATTTTATTGATGCCTCGTTATTTATAGCGGGGCATTTTATTTAAGTTGATATTGCGCCAACGTTAAACTTAGTCGGCAGTGCCTACGTCTGATTTTGGGGCTGATGATGTGCTTTTAACGGAAACGGTTATCGCATCTTCTTTTAATTTATCAGCATTTACGTTGTTATCTGTTTTAGTAGTAAGCGAAAATGCTGTTACTGCTGATGTTAATATTAATGCTGCTGCTATGATGATCTTTTTCATGTTGTTATATCTTAATGAGGTGTAATAATGATTATTAATTAGTCTGCTGTGCCCACGTCTTTTTTGTTATCGGCAGTACCAACGTCTTTTTTGTTTTTAGCATCAGCAGTGCCTACGTCTTTCTTGTTGTCTGCAGTGCCTACATCTTTTTTATTATCTGCTGTACCAACATCTTTTTTGTTTGTGAAAGTTGCTGCGTTAACTGTAGATGCTGTTAAAGTGCTGAATATGATTGCTGTTGCTATGATTAGTTTTTTCATGATCGTTATTTTTGTATGGCGGTTGTTATTGTTTGTGTTCTCTTTGTTGGTTATTTATTAGTTAGTCAGCAGTGCCTATGTCTTTTTTGTTATCGGCAGTACCCACATCTTTTTTGTTTTTAGTTAGTCTGCAGTTCCTACATCTTTTTTGTTATCGGCAGTGCCAACGTCTTTTTTGTTTTTAGCATCAGCGGTGCCTACGTCTTTCTTGTTGTCTGCGGTGCCTACATCTTTTTTATTGTCTGCTGTACCAACATCTTTTTTGTTTGTAAAAGTTGCTGCGTTAACTGTAGTTGCTGTTAAAGTGCTGAATATGAATGCTGTTGCTATGATTAGTTTTTTCATGATCAATATATTTTATGGCGGTTGTTATTGTTTGTATGTTATCTCTCTGTTGGTTATTTATTAATTAGTCGGCAGTACCTACGTCTTTTTTGTTATCGGCAGTACCAACGTCTTTTTTGTTTTTAGCATCGGCAGTTCCTACGTCTTTTTTATTATCGGCTGTGCCTACATCTTTTTTATTATCTGCAGTACCTACATCTTTTTTGTTTGTAAAAGTTGCTGCGTTAACTGTAGTTGCTGTTAAAGTGCTGAATATGATTGCTGTTGCTATGATTAATTTTTTCATTATCGTTTATTGTATAGTGGTTGTTATTATTTGTGTATTATCTCTCTATTAGTTAGTATTAATTAGTCTGCAGTGCCTACGTCTTTTTTGTTATCGGCAGTACCTACGTCTTTTTTGTTTTTAGCATCAGCAGTGCCAACGTCCTTTTTATTATCGGCTGTACCTACATCTTTTTTGTTTTTAGCGTCTGCAGTGCCTACGTCTTTTTTGTTTGTGTTGGTTGTTGCGTTAACGGTAGTTGCGGTTAATGCACTGAACATGATTGCTGTTGCTATAATTAATTTTTTCATTATTTGTAGTTTATATAGGGTTATACTTGGTTTTATGTAATGCTATTATTGATGGTGGTGTTAGTTAGTCGGCAGTGCCTATGTCTTTTTTGTTGGCTACTGTGCTTCTTTCAAAAGTCGCGGTCGGTTTAACCTCAGCATTTTTGGTGCATGATGGTAATATGCCTGCGCTTAAAATGATGATTGCTGCTGCTATGATTGACTTTTTCATGATTGGTATTTATAAGGATTGTTAATGTTATGATGTTGATTAATTAGTCGGCAGTGCCTATGTCTTTTTTTACAAGTGCCAGGCTTGGTTCAATTAATATATTGGCAGTAGGTTTTACAGTAACCTGTTTGGTATAAGATGGTAAAACCGCTGTTGATAAAATGATTGCTGCTGCTATTAATATCTTTTTCATAACTGTATTATTTTTTATAGGGTATTTAATATCTCGATTAGGTTAATTAGTCGGCAGTGCCAATATCTTTTCTGAATGTTATATTGTTTTGCTCAAAAGTGGCGGCCGGTTTAACAATAACCTGTTTGGTATATGACGGTAAAACGCCCGTTGCCAAGATCAATGCTGCTGCGATAATTAACTTTTTCATATGCTGTATTTTTAATATTTATTCTTTGTTTATATAAAAATTAGTCTGCTGTGCCAATATCTTTTTTGATACCCGAGGTTGACTTTAAAAACATATCCATCGTAATACGCATATTTTTTGTTTTAACGCAACTTGATAGTAGTAAGCCACCAAGTAGAAATACGTATGTCAATAGTCTCTTTTTCATATTTTATTTTATCTCCAAATCAACTCAAATTGTTTAGCCTTTAAGCAACTTTTAATTATACAACCATTTGTTGTAGTATAGCTAATATATTGTAACTATTAGTTAACTAAACTTATGTGTTTTACATATTATCGTTTGTTGCGATATTATAGATATAACGTGTTAACGCGTTAACAATCAATAAATTAACATCACAAATATAATTATGTTTTTTAATTATCAGGCAATGTTGAAAAAAAAAGTCTTGCTGTTTTTTATTAACTTTAACTAAATGAAATATAGTTTGTAATTATTTTATAACTTCACCATTATATCAACGTATAGAGCTCTGATGAATAAATTTTTTACGCTGTTTATTTTACTTCTTGTTAGCTGTACTGCGCTATACGCCGTTGATAAAAGCGACATTGCAGCGCAGGATACTAACGAAGTAAATAAACTGAATAAGTTGGCTTATGATAACCGAGGTACAAACCCCGAGCAAACGGTTGAATTTGCTAACAAAGCCTTAGCCATTGCCGAAAAGGCAGGTTATGAAAAGGGGATAGGCGAGGCTTATCGTGTAAGAGGGATAGGGAACTATTATTTAAACCAGGCGAGTGCCGCTATTCGAGATTATTTACAGGCGCTTTCAAGTTTCGCCAAGATTAAGGACCTGCGAAGCGAAGCTAAAGTTTATAATAATATCGGAAACTTATATCTTGATAATAATTATTCAAGTTCATTAGATTATCTTAAAAAATCGCTTGCAATAGCGCAAAAGTTAAATGATCAGCAACTAATTGGCTCTACATATTTAAATATTGGTAACGTTTACTATCGTAAGAAAATTTTTTATCAGGCACTTAGTTATTACGATAAGGGTAATGCCATATTCTTAGCTATAAAAGACACATTTAATACTATACAGGCACTACAAAACAGGGGTGTAATTTATTTTAATCTAAACCAATATGATAAAGCCGAGCAGCTGTTATTGTCTGCTAACAAATGGGCAAAGGAAATGGATCTGAACAAGCCGGTAGCCAGTACCAATCTTACGCTTGCATCGCTTTATATAGCCCAGGGCCGATTTGCTGACGCTACCAAAGTTGTTTTAGAAGGGCAGGCATATTCAAAAGCGCTTAAAGATGAAAAGCTGGAATCTGATTATCTGTATACCAACTACCAGTTAGAGGCTAAGCAAAAACATTATGACAGGGCCTTGCAATACCTGCAAACAATATTCAGGCAGGATAGTACAATTTATGCTTCGAACGAATCTACACAGATAAACATGTTGCAGGAGCAATTTAAGCAGCAGGCCAGGCAGCGCGAAAACGAACTTACCATTCAGCGGCAACAGAATGACCGCATTAAATTTTGGGCCGTTACAGTAGTAGCCGGCCTTTTATTGGTTGTGATAGTATTACTGGTAAGTAATGTAAAACGCAAAAGCGTTACTAACACCAAACTTACCGAGCTTAACGAAGAAGTATCTAGGCAAAAAGATAACCTGGACAGGGTAAATCATCATCTAGAGGAAATCATTGATGAGAGGACTAAAGATCTCCAAATAAAAAACAAGAAATTATCAGAATATTCGTCCTACCTTTCACATCAGATCCGTGGGCCTATTGCTACTCTGCGCGGCCTGATGAATCTTGAAAAGGAAGGCCTGGTTGACGAAAAGGAGTGTATTGAAATGATGGACAAATGCGTTTCAGATATCGACCAAAAGATCATTGAAATGAGCGAAATGCTTAACGACACGAGCCGAACCACTGTTTAAACACTATTGAAGTCTGGGGTGGGTACTATGTATTTGTGCTTCAATCAACCCTAAATACATGCAGTATCTTGATATCATTTGCAGGATTAGCAGTTGCCTATGCCTTTTATAACCTTCGGTTTCAAAAGCCAATGTCTCGTTGCCGGCTGTAACAAAATATCTAACTTCTCCCTCGCGGGGTTTTAAGTGTGAGCGGAATAACCCAAATGCTTTAACTTTTAGCTTGCTGCGACTATCATGTATAGTTCCAACAGTTTGCTGATCGGTGTTGGCAATTGATATCATGTAGGTTGACATAGTAGATCTACTTTATTATGTATACCTATGTCATCACAATTATAAATCCAATTAACCTTATTGAATGCATTTTAAACACAAAACGGCAATAAATCAAATGTTGTTTTCATTTAACTTAATTAATTAAGGTTGGCTTAAAATAATTAAATTAAAGTGAATGACTTTCGATTTATTGCCGTAATAAAACAGATACTAACTGTTGTTTTTATAGAGCAGTATTGCTACTAGATAGCAACGTTGCCTTTGCTTAGTAGTTCTTCATAAAGTAAAATTACTTTACGTTGTAAGTTGGTGATCTCGGCCTCTCTGTCAATAAGCTTTTTTTGGACGATGCCCAGGCTCACGTCTTGTGTACTTGGCTCCTCTGTATATTCAAGCGATAGCAAGTTTACAACACTTACCTCAAAAATATTCGCAATTTGCTCCAGCCTAGACAAGTTTATATCTGTAACACCAGTCTCAATTTTAGAGAAGGCAGGTATAGATATACCTAAACGGTTAGCAACATCTTCCTGGCTCCAGCCATGCTCGTGGCGTAGCGTACGAATATTTTTACCCGCCGATTTATTTGTCTTTTTTTTGATAGTATCGCTCATCATGTACATAAATAATAGTTAATTAAGGAAAAAGGGTATTAACTATTAACCAAACCTAATGCCACATTTAAATATACGTATTATTAGTATAATTAACGCATAGTTAATGTTGCGTAATAAATATTTGTGGAATTTGTTCTACACAATCGGGAATTAAGTTACTCTATCCCGCTAATTATACTGAGCTTGGCAAACTTTAGTAACAACTGTTTTTGTCCTATCTCTTTAAAAAATATGGTTGCCTTAATATCCGGTTTGTTACCTTCCAGTGTAAGCACTTTGCCAAAGCCAAAGCGTTCGTGTTCCACCTGCATGCCTACCTGCAAATTCGAGGTATCTGAGGGTTTAAAATCCGGAGATGGCACGTGTGCCTTAGCCAGTATAGATGTGGTTTTTACCGGCGGCGCGGTTGCTGCCTTTGGTTTTGAGTAGGTGTCGTTTTTGCGGGTCCAGGCACTGCGCTCGTCCTCAAATGAGGAGGGTGCAGGTTTGGCTGTAAAATCAAGTTCCAGGTATTTTGCGTCTATCTCATCTAAAAAACGGCTGGGTTCGCAACTAATAAGCGTGCCGAATTTAAAGCGAGATGTAGCGTAACTGATGGTTAACTTATATTCGGCACGGGTTATGGCTACGTAAAACAGCCGGCGTTCCTCTTCCAGATCGCTGCGCGAGTTAAGCGACATTTGCGAGGGGAATAAGTTCTCCTCGAGGCCCACAATATGTACCTGCGGAAACTCTAATCCTTTTGATGAGTGGATGGTCATTAACGATACCGTGTCGGCGTCCTTGTCTTTATCTTTATCATCGTTTGTTAAAAGGGCAACGTCCTGCATAAAAATGTCGAGGCCTTTTTCTTCAATGTCTTCCCGTTCCGAAAACTCCTTTATACCGTTAAGTAACTCTTGTATGTTTTCGTATCGGTTGAGTCCTTCTACAGATTTGTCCTCATACAAGTCCTTAAGCAATCCTGAATGCTGAGCGATGTGTAATGCTGCCTCATACGCGCTTTGGTTTTTGGTGATCACCTGGAAGCTCTGGATCATAGCCGCGAATGCGTTCAATGATGCAGGTGCTTTTTCTACATAACGGTTAGCTTCCAATATCACCTCGAAAGGGGTAATGCTGTTTTTATCAGCCGCAACTATAATACGGTCTACAGTGGTATCTCCAATTCCACGTTTTGGGTAGTTGATAACCCGTTTAAGCGCTTCCTCGTCATTTGGGTTAAATGTAAGGCGGAAATAGGCTATAAGATCCTTGATCTCCTTGCGCTGATAGAACGACAAGCCCCCATAAATTTTGTACGGGATGCCATTCTTGCGTAACGCCTCCTCCATAGAGCGCGACTGGGCGTTCGTGCGGTACAGGATAGCGAAATCGTGCCATTTAAGGCCATTTGAGGTGCGCTGGTACATAATAGCATCGGCTACCAATTTGCCCTCCTCGTTATCGCTGAAAGCACGCATCACTTTTATCTTATCGCCGCTCTCTTTCTCAGAGAATACATTCTTTTTAAGCTGCTCTTTATTGTTGGCGATTACGCTGTTGGCAACGTTTACAATGTTTTGGGTAGAGCGGTAATTTTGCTCCAGTTTAAATATTTTAAGATCGGGGTAATCCTTCTCAAAATTGAGGATGTTTTGAATATTGGCCCCACGGAAGGCGTAGATGCTTTGTGCATCATCGCCCACTACACAAATATTTTCGTTTACAGCAGCCAGGCGTTTTACGATAAGGTATTGTGAAAAGTTGGTGTCCTGATACTCGTCCACCATCAGGTATTTAAACTTCTGCTGGTATTTGTTGAGTACATCTGCATGTAGTTTTAACAATTCGTTGGTTTTGAATAACAAGTCGTCAAAATCCATTGCGCCGGCGCGGTAACAGCGCTGTACGTAAGTTTGGTAAATAGTACCCAGCATACCACGGCCGCTGCTAAAATCATCGGCCTGTATCTGTTCGTTATTTTGGTATTCCTGCCAGCCAACCAGGTTGTTTTTTGCTGCGGAAATACGGTTGAGTACAAAGTTTACACTGTATAGCTTATCGTCCAGCTGCATCTCTTTCAGTATGGCACGCAGTACGCTTTTGCTGTCGTCGGTATCGTAAATGGTAAAGTTGCTTGGGTAACCAATGCGGTTGGCTTCAACCCGTAAAAGCTTGGCAAAAACAGAGTGGAAGGTACCCATCCAAATGTTTTTGGCTTCGGGGCCGCAAATGTGGTTTATACGCTCGCGCATTTCGCGGGCAGCCTTATTGGTAAAGGTAAGTACCAGTATGTTAAAGCTATCTACACCGCTGCGGATAAGGTGCGCAACCCTAAAAGTAATAACACGTGTTTTACCTGAACCTGCGCCGGCAATGATCATTACCGGGCCTTTAATTTGTAATACGGCTGCTTTTTGTTCGGGATTTAACCCCTCTAAATAATCCAAATCCTTTTCCTCTTTTCTTGTACGGCGAAATTAGTTATTTGCGCCGGAAAGCTAAATAAATTGGTAAACCAATTTTTCCACGAGGCTTTATTTTGTTAACGATTGTTATTTAGCTGTTTAGTAACCGCCTGCCAAATTATCCATCCAAAAGGCACAAGCCAGATCATATCGTTCCAAACGTTTACCCAGAAAAAGGAAGGCGCCAGTTTGCCCAGCCAGATGTAATACACCGAACCAATTGGCCCCAATACCTTGCCGATAAAGCCAACCAATATCAGCGGCCAGTAAGCAATGGGGTCTTTTGACGCGAAGTAATAGGCAATGCCGTAAACACCAACCAGCATTCCTACGCAACGCAGAATAATAAGCAGGAAATCGATAGGCGGGTTGCCGAACAGGATGATCTGAGGATAGGCCGAGATAACTATCCCCCAGAAAATATTATAAATAGCTGCCAGGAGCATGATGGTTTTGGCGGCTTTGAGTTTGGTTATCATAATAGCAAATGTACTGGATATGTAATATCATTTTTGCGTATTTGCACATCCTTAAAACAATTAACAATTTAGCCCTTTCTATATAAAACACATCCATCCACCCTCATGAACAAACTCGCCAACTCCACCTCGCCATACCTACTGCAGCATGCCAATAACCCGGTTAACTGGTACCCGTGGGGGCCGGAAGCGCTGCAGAAAGCTAAGGACGAGAACAAACTGATATTGGTAAGCATAGGCTACTCCGCTTGCCACTGGTGTCATGTAATGGAGCACGAGAGCTTTGAAGACGAGGCTGTTGCTGCTGTAATGAACGAATATTTTGTGTGCATTAAGGTGGATAGGGAAGAGCGCCCGGATGTAGACCAGATCTACATGAGCGCTATCCAACTGATGAGTGGCCGTGGCGGATGGCCGCTTAACTGTATTTGCCTGCCCGATCAAAGGCCCATCTATGGTGGTACCTACTTCCGTAAAAACGACTGGACAAGCTTGCTGTTTAACCTTGCCGATTTCTACAAAACCAAACCCGAAGAAGCCGAAGATTACGCTGTACGTTTAACCGAAGGCATTAAACAATATGAAAGCGTCGCGTTCGTAACAGAGCAGCCCAAATATAGTAAAGCCGACCTAGAAACTATTCTCGCCACATGGCGCCGGTATATCGACCCGGTTGAAGGTGGCTTCGGCGGTGCACCCAAATTCCCGATGCCAAATAATTCGCTGTTTTTGATGCGCTATGCGCACTTGATGAAAGATGACGCCCTTGCCGAAAACGTAAAGCTCACCCTCAAAAAAATGGCCTTTGGCGGCATTTACGACCACATTGGCGGCGGCTTTGCCCGCTATGCGGTTGATGGTGTTTGGCATGTGCCACACTTCGAAAAAATGCTTTACGATAACGGGCAACTGCTTAGCCTGTATGCCGAGGCCTACACCTGGAATTCCGATCCGTTGTATAAAACCATCGCCGATGAGATCATTACTTTTGTAAACCGCGAATTAACCTCACCCGAGAATGGTTTTTATTCGGCTTTAGATGCCGATAGCGAAGGCAAAGAAGGTAAGTTTTATATTTTTACAAAAACCGAGATAGAGGAGATACTTGGCGATGAAGCGGATGTCTTTAACATTTATTACCATGTTACCGAAGATGGTAACTGGGAAGAAGAACAATCAAACGTTTTCTTCCGCCGCGAGGAAGACGCCGAACTGGCAAAATTGCTGGGCTTAACAGTAGAAGATTTAACGGGCAGAATTTCTGTATCCCGCCAAAAAGTATTGGAAGCCCGAAGCAAACGTGTACGCCCGGGGTTGGATAACAAGATCCTTGCATCGTGGAACGGACTGATGCTGAAAGGCCTTTGCGAAGCATACCGCGCATTTAATAACCCAGGGTATTTACACCTGGCTCTAAAAAACGCCGAATTTATAACAGGCAATTTATTAAAAGGTGCTAAGCTAAGCAGGGTGTATAAGCAGGGTGAGGAAACGGCTACCTTCCTAGATGATTACGCCAATGTGATAGACGGCTTTATTGCCCTGTACGAGGTTACTTTTAACGAGGCATGGTTGATTCAAGCCCAAAAACTTGCAGATTATACACTGGCTCATTATTATAACCCTGAAGGTGGCATTTTCTTTTATACGGCTGATAATGACGAAATGCTGATAGCCCGGAAATCCGAAATTATGGACGGGGTAATTCCATCTTCAAACTCGGTAATGGCGCGTAATTTGAAAAAGCTGGGCTTGTTTTTTCATAACGAAGGTTACCTGGAGGTATCGGCACAGCTACTGCGCAACATAGTGCCTCACCTGGCAAAGTATGGTACTGCCTATTCAAACTGGTCAGTTCTACTGCTCGACGAGGTTTTTGGCACTTATGAGGTTGCCATTACCGGTAATGATGCTGAAACCAGGCGTATCGAAATAGAACAAAATTACATTCCCAATAAAATAATATTGGGAGGTAAGGATGGAAGTTTACCTTTGTTGGCAGAAAAATTTGGAGATGAAACACGGATATTTGTTTGCAGGGATAAAACTTGCGGCTTACCGGCGTATAATACCCAAGATGCTTTAAAACAAATAAATAATTAATTCCTTTATACAAATAAACAAGGTATTGTGATAACCGGGCTAACGCCGGGATGGAGTTCCAAACCTACAAAAAACCATTAGATGAAAATTCAACCACAACACGTAGTATCATTAACATACGATCTGTATGTTAAAAAAGAAGACGGAACAGAAGGCTTACAAGAAAGCGCAACACAAGAGCAACCGCTTACCTTTTTATTTGGCGCGGGCCAAATGATCCCAAAATTTGAAGAGGAATTAAGCACCCTGTCTACAGGCGATACTTACGATTTTCATATACAAGCGGCGGAAGCTTACGGCGAATTTGATGAAGAAGCGGTAGCTAACCTTCCGAAAGAAATGTTCCAGGGGCAGGAAGTTCCACAAATTGGCGAGGTGTTACCTTTGCAGGATAACAATGGTAACCGTTTTCAGGGCCAGGTAGTATCTATTAACGAGGATTCGATAATTGTTGACCTTAACCACCCAATGGCCGGGCAGGACCTGCACTTTAAAGGCGAGATCCTGAATGTACGCCCTGCAACTCCTGAAGAATTATCTCACGGCCACGCACACGGCCCGGATGGTCACCACGATCACTAAGCAAGCTCCAACCCTTAAAGGGTAGAAATATAAACGCCGAATGAAATCATCAGTCGGCGTTTATATTTCAGGCTTTGCTATGCTGCTCCCTCTTTATGGGGCTGTGGGCTCAATAAAAATCTAAATGGAGCCTGCTGTTTATCACACACCTTATTACCACACGGCAGGCAATTGCCTCCCCGTTTAAGGTAGCAGGGGTAAATACCAGATCGGCAGGGTCAGGCAGTTTTAGGTTCATATTAACGGTTTTAAAAGGAGAGCCGGATGCATTAGCAGCGATCAGGTTAACCTTATAATCTGCCAGGCGGCCACCCGGGCTTATAAGCAACTCAACAGTAGCAAAAACTACATCGAGGTCTATTTCTTTATAATCTTTGGGTAAGGTAAACAAAGTAAGGTATGGTAGATAGCCATAAAACACCCCTCCAATTTTAACCGGTTTAGTAACTTTATCTCCCTCTTTTAATTCTTTATCTACAAAGTACCTGAGGTGCGAGGTGCTGTCTTCGGGCGCTTCATAAAACAAGCGGTTACGATCATAATCAAAAGTTTGTACAATAACGCCATCACGGTTAGCAAATTTCCACAGGCCTACTTTTTTATCTTTTGCATAAATTCCACTGGCAACCACTGTCTTACCCTTATACAGCGCTTTAAACAACCCCTGGCGGGTATTTACATCTTTAGCTAAAACCTTGTAAACCTCGGTTACATTATTAGATATTTTGCGCTTTACCTCAATGGTATCTTGCGCGAAACAAATGGTAGTAAATAATGAGGCAGCAAAAAGCAACGGGTAGCGTTTAAACATTTTGATAGATGGTATATTGGTTATTTGGCTCCATGAATATACTCAATGGCCGGGTTAATGTTTTGCAGATCGGCAATAAATTCTGTTTTATTTATAGGGGATATTACAACAGAATCAAACTTGTTATAAAACACCTCATACCTGTCGAAAGACAGAGCTGGGGCGCTTAAAATTGTTTTGGTTGATGTTATTTTACGGATGTTTTCAATAGGGATGGTAAGGTTTACAAAAAAGCCGCATTTTACCTTTAGGGTGTTATCGGTGGTTATTGTATAACGGGTATTTAGCAAGGGCAAAACAATAACGCCCGTTAAAGCTATTAATAATATAGCTGAGAGGTACAAGCCATTAAAAATGTAACTCACCTCCATAATTAGCATAAGGCCAATTACAATATAAATTATAAAACCCTTTTTAGTAGGGTAAACCTTATCATCGGTTGTCATTTTATAAAGATAGGTAAAAACCTAAAATTATGCACCCGCGCCGTCCTAAACCGCTTCCAATAATTGTTCGCAGCTTACAGACCCTGTTATACCCATATTTATTAAAGTTTAAGCTTTACATCAACAGCAATACGATTGTTGCAGGGAGTTATGAAGTTCCAATATAAATCTTACAACATGGCAGACATTCAGTTGACAATTTAATTATTCTTTAAGTTTTTTAACGCCGTTTCAAAACTAAAGGGTATCTTTAGTCCGTAAGTCTTTTGACTAACCAATTAATTAAACTAACACGATACGAATGGCATTTATACACGATGTGCTGCAAGAACCATCTTACGGATGGAAAAATGCTGATGGCCAGCTTTCAAAGCCAACTCCAAAACAAATCTTCTCTGAGTTTTTTTCAAGACTGAATATATTTAAAGACAAAAAGAACTGGCTTTCTTTCATGAGCTGGTTTATGGTATTATTCCTTGCACCGTTTTTGTTCCTGTTTGTTTTTAAATACTTTTCTATTAAAGGTTTAATAATAGCCTTTGTGTATAGTATGATGGTTATGGGTACTCATGGCACCATCTGGTACCACAGGTATTGTACCCACGGTGCGTTTAAGTTCCGTAATAACTTTTGGCGTTTTGTAACCCAAAACCTTACGCTTAAAATCATCCCGGAAGAGATCTACGCTATATCGCACCACGTGCATCATGCTTTATCTGATACCCCGGGCGATCCATACAACGCGCAGGGCGGTTTCCTTTATTGCTTTTTGGCAGATGCAAACCACCAGCCGGTTAACCGTAACCTTGATGAAAAAGGCTTTAACCGCTGCATTACTTTAATGAAGCATACCGGTGTTACTTGCAACACTTATGCCCAGTATAAAAAATGGGGGTCTATTGCCAATCCATTCCATATGATATTGGGTGTTATTGCAAACTGGGCCTTTTGGTTTACGGTGTTTTATTTGTTAGGCGGTATTGGCATAGCCTGTGCCTTGTTTGGCGCGGCAGGCTTTTGGGCTGTTGGCGTACGTACTTTTAACTACGAAGGCCATGGTAAAGGAGAAGACAAACGCCGCGAAGGTGTAGACCATAACTTTAAAGATATGTCGGTTAACCAGCTTTGGCCGGGCATTGTTGCCGGCGAATGGCATAACAACCATCACCTGTACCCAAAAAGCGCGCGTTCGGGCTTTAAGCCACACCAGGTTGATAGTGCATGGTACTACATTAAGTTTATGCACATGATAGGTGCGGTAAGCCATTACCACGATTCAAAAAAACAATTTTATAAAGATTATATTAAAGCAGCGCCGGTTAAGCTTGCAGCCGAACCTGTTTATTGCCCAACCACCGGCAAGCAGATATTTGCTACCGAGGGTATTTAATAATTAACCATACTTTGCAAAAGGGACACGAAAGTGCCCCTTTTTTTGTTTAAAAGCGATTTAGCGCTGTGATTTTTAGAAATGAATATATAACTTAGGCAACCAATTATTCATAACCTGATAATCTGATGTTTAAAAAAGCTATATGTGTGTTTGCCGGCTTGCTGGTAACCGCTGTGTTTGCTGCGGATGTATCTGCACAAAGCACACCTGTGGGCATATTTGATGGCAGCACAGATGTAGGGAAAGTTAGACATCAGGGCAGTGTTATTTATAATGCTCCATTTCAGCAATACACGGTTAGCGGGTCGGGAACAAACATTTGGGCAAACCATGACGAGTTTCGCTTTGTTTGGAAAAAAATAAAAGGCGATTTCATTCTGCGCACAAATGCCCGGTTTATTGGCAAAGGCGCAGAGGCGCATCGCAAATTTGGTTTAATGGTGCGCAGGTCTTTAAATGGTTCATCGGCACATGTAAACGCGGTTGTTCATGGCGATGGTTTAACATCGTTACAGTACCGCAAAGCCGATAGCGATAGCACCATAGAACAAAAGTTTAACATTGCCGCCGCAAATGTTATCCAATTAGAACGTAAAGGCAGAACTTATACCATGTCGGTAGCCCGCAAAGGCGATGTGTTTGGTCCCGAGGAAAAGGTAGATCTTGATCTTGGCGACGATGTATATGTAGGCATATTTGTTTGTGCGCATAATCCTGATAAAGTAGAAAAAGCCACATTTAATAACGTACGCATAATTGTACCCGCACCCGCCGATATGGTTACTTACAAACAATATATTGGCAGCAGTATCGAAATATTGGACATGGCTACACAAAACAGCCGTATTATTTATCAATCGCCCAAATCTTTACAGGCCCCAAATTGGACTGTAGATAATAAATCGCTCATTTATAACAGCGAGGGTTTGCTTTATAAATTTAACCTTGCTACAAATAAACCGGCTGTATTAAATACCGGCACCGCTATAGGCAATAATAACGACCACGTAATATCCTTTAACGGTAAATGGTTAACCATTAGTAATAATGATAAAGGCGGCCCATCTGTTGGCTACGTGGTGCCAATTACAGGTGGCCAGCCACGCAGGGTTACACAATTAGGTAAAGGTGCGTCTTACATGCACGGCTGGTCGCCGGATGGCAAATACCTGGTTTTTTGTGGCGAGCGGAATAACGAATACGATGTTTATCGTGTGCCCGTTGCAGGTGGTGCCGAAAAAAGGCTGACTACCACTAAAGGGCTTGATGACGGCCCGGAATATACGCCCGATGGCAAGCACATATATTTTAACTCGGTACGCAGTGGTTTAATGCAGGTTTGGCGTATGGATGCTGACGGCAGCAATCAAACACAGATCACACACGACGACAATAACAACTGGTTTCCACATGTATCGCCGGATGGTAAAAGCATAGTGTTTATTACCTTCCTGAAAAGCGAAGTTGCCCCCGGCGACCACCCGTTTTATAAACATGTTTACATTCGTGTAATGCCGATAGGCGGGGGCGAACCAAAGGTTGTAGCCTACCTATATGGCGGGCAGGGTACTATTAACACACCATCATGGTCGCCGGATAGTAAGCATATTGCGTTTGTGAGCAATAGCGGCTTGCTTTTCCCAACGTTTCCAATAAGTAAAAACTAAGTTCAACTAATCTCTAATACGATGAATTCATCACGAAGAAACTTTTTAAAAACAGGCGCAATTGCAGCCACAGCAGCGGCAGTAATGCCTAAAAGTATATTTGCCGCACCAGCCCCAATCCAAAGGGTAGGCTTACAGCTATACTCTGTACGCGATGCTATGATGAAAGACCCTGCCACCACGTTGAAGAAACTGGCCGATATGGGTTACCAGCATGTAGAGCACGCTAACTATATAAACCGTAAATTTTACGGCTGGACAGCAAAAGAATTTAAAAAGCGATTGGATGATCTGGGTATGCAAATGCCGAGCGGCCACACCGTGATGACCCCTGCACATTGGGATGCAGCCGCTAATGATTTTACCGACGTTTGGAAAAATACTGTTGAAGACGCCGCTGCTATGGGCCAAAAGTTTGTGATAAGCCCATGGATGGACGATAAAGTTAGGCACGATACCGACCTGCTTAAACGCACTATGGACCAGTTCAACAAAAGCGGCGAGCTTTGCCAAAAGTATAACATGAAGTTTGGTTACCACAACCATGATTTTGAATTTACTACCATGGTTGGCGATATTCGCTTGTTCGATTACATCATGCAAAATACTGATCCTAATAAGGTATCGCAGCAACTGGATATTGGTAACATGTATGGCCGTGAGAACAATGCTATAGGCCTTTTGGAGAAATACCCGGGCAGGTTTGTATCAATGCACGTAAAGGATGAGGTGAAAAGTGCCGATAAAAACGAAGGCACCGGTTACGAAAGTACTATTTTAGGCAAAGGCGTTTTACCTGTTAAGGATACCCTTAAAGTTGCTAAAAAAGTAGGGGGTACGGTGTACCTGATCATCGAGCAGGAATCTTACCAGGGACTTGACCCGATGGATTGTGTAAAAATTGATTTACAAACCATGAAAAAATGGGGATATTAGTAGTTAAAAACTACCTTACACTTCCATAACCGAATTTAGTAACGTTTAATTCTCTTGTAATTGAATTTAAATATGAACCGGCGCATAGCCATCAGGAATATGGCCTTTATTTTGGGCAGCGCTGTGGTTTTGCCATCATGCCTTACTGATAAAGGTAAACCTGTTGTACAGCTAAAGAAGCTGAAAGTAGATGGTGACCAGGAAAAATTGGTTAATAACCTTACCGAAACCATTCTGCCAAAAACAGACACACCGGGTGCTTCCGAACTTGGCATCAACATTTTTGTTTTTAAAATGATAGATGATTGCTACGATAAACAGCATCAGCAGGATTTTATGACAGGGCTTGGCGATTTTGACGCAGCAGCCAAAAAGCAAATGGGCAAAGCGTTTAACGAATGCAGCGTTGCAGAGCGTGCGGCTTTTGTAAGCAGCGTTGACAAGAACGCTAAAGACGAAAAGTATAAAGACAATACAAAGCTTATAGCTTTTTATAAGATGGTAAAAGACCAAACCGTGTTTGGTTACACCACGTCTAAATATTTTATGACTAAGCAAATAGTATATGAATTGGTTCCGGGCAGGTATAACGCGTACTTTCCTGTTAAAAAGGCTGTAGCAGTATAATGGCAAATTTAAATATAGATAGTGTTAAAGACCGTACGTTTGATGCCATTGTTATAGGCTCGGGTATGAGTGGCGGCTGGGCTGCAAAAGAGTTTACCGATAAGGGCCTCAAAACCCTGGTGCTTGAGCGTGGCCGCGATGTAAAGCATTTAAAAGATTACCCTACAACAAATTTATATCCCTGGGAGTTTCCGCATCACGGTGTAATGCCCGATGATGTACAAAAAGCAAACCCTATAGTTAACCGTTGCTACGCCTTTGGTGAAGACGCTGCCCATTTTTTTGTAAAGGATGCCGAGCACCCTTACGTGCAGGAAAAACCTTTCGACTGGATCCGCGGGTACCAAACAGGTGGCAAATCCCTGCTTTGGGCACGCCAGACACAGCGTTGGAGCGAATTTGATTTTGAAGGCCCAGCTCGCGATGGTTTCGCGGTTGACTGGCCTATCCGTTATGCAGATATTGCACCGTGGTATAGTTATGTAGAAAAATTCGCGGGTATCTCTGGTAACCGTGATGGCCTGGCAGAACTACCCGATGGTGAATTTTTACCCGCATTCCCATTAAATGCAGTAGAAACCTATTTTAGCAACCACGTAAAAAAAACTTATAAGAACAGGCATGTTATTAGCGCCCGTTGCGCGCACTTGTCAAAACCAAACCAGATCCATTTAGACCAGGGCAGGGGGCAGTGCCAGGAGCGCACGCTTTGCCAGCGTGGCTGCCCGTTTGGTGGCTACTTTAGCGCCAACTCATCTACCATACCCTGGGCATTACGCTCGGGGCATTGTACATTAAGGCCGCATTCGGTTGTTGAGTCTATTATATATGATGAGAAAAAGGGCAAGGCTACAGGCGTAAGAGTGATTGACGCGAATACCAAGGAGTCTATTGAGTATTATGCCAACGTTATTTTTGTTAATGCTGCAGCCTTAAATAGTAATCTTATATTGCTTAACTCAACATCAGGCCGTTTCCCTAATGGTTTAGGTAACGATAGCGGTACCCTGGGCAAATATGTGGCTTTCCACAATTACTCAGCACATATTAATGCCGAGTATGATGGCGCTAAGGAATGGACTACCGATGGCCGCAACCCGGCAGGTGGCGGTTACATCCCGCGTTTCAGGAACGTTTACAAACAGGAAACCGACTTTTTACGTGGCTACGCCTGTGGTTTTAGCGCCTACCGTTGGGAGCAGAACAGCAGTGATGGTATCGGCGAGGATCTTAAAAAGAACCTGGTTAAAAAAGACCTGAGCGGCTGGCATGTAGGCTCGCACATGATGGGCGAAACCATCCCCAAAGAAACAAACTACGTTGCGTTAGATAAGTCACTGAAAGATCCTTGGGGCATCCCTCAGTTAAAAATTTCGGTTGATTACGATGACAACGACGAAAAGATGAAAAAGGATTACATTGAGCAAATGACGGAGATGTTCACCTCGGCAGGTTTCAAAAATATCGAGGCATCAACCGACCATAGGGCACCGGGGCTCGATATTCATGAAATGGGTGGCGTACGTATGGGTAAAGATTCCAAAACATCAATGCTTGATAAATGGCATCGCCTGCACGCATGTAACAATGTGTATGTTACCGATGGTGCCAGCATGACATCAACCAGTTGCCAAAATCCTTCGCTTACCTACATGGCCTTTACAGCCCGTGCGGTAGATCATGCTATAGGCGAGATGAAAAAGGGGAATATATAGGTCAGTTTGTAGTTGGCGAATAGCAGTTGGCAGTTGTTGATTGCAAACCGCAAACTAAAAACTGCCAACTAAATACATTGTGTGTAAAAAACACAATGAAAAAAGTTTGGAAAATAATTTTTATTCATACATTAGACGGAACAACCAATTACTATAACAATTTATTAAACGCTATACCTTTATGTCTACAAACACTTATGACGCTATCGTCATTGGTTCAGGGATTTCTGGCGGCTGGGCTGCTAAAGAACTGACCGAGAAGGGCTTAAAAACCATCATGCTGGAGCGCGGTAAAAATATCGAGCACATTAAAGATTATGTAAATGCTAACAAAGGCCCGTGGGAATTTGAACACAGGGGCGGTCGTACGCAGAAGATGATCGAAGATTACCCGGTATTAAAACGCGATTATCCCCTAAATGAAACCAATCTGGATTACTGGACCAATGAAAAAGAGAGCCCGTATACAGAAATTAAGCGTTTCGATTGGTTCCGCGGATACCACGTAGGTGGCCGCTCACTAATGTGGGGTCGTCAATCATACCGTTGGCACGATACCGATTTTGAAGCGAATGCAAAAGATGGTATTGGTACCGATTGGCCTATTCGTTACAAAGACCTGCACGACTGGTATGGTTATGCAGAACGCTTTGCAGGTATCTCCGGCAATAAAGATGGCGTTCCAATTCTTCCGGATGGCGATTTTATGCCGCCAATGGAGATGAATATTGTAGAAAAAGATGTTCAAAAACGCTATAAAGAATTTTATAAAGATGCACGCCACTTTATAATTGGCCGTACAGCTAACATCACGGTACCGCATAACAACCGCACAAACTGCCAGTACCGTAACAAGTGTTGGTTAGGTTGTCCGTTTGGCGCATATTTCAGTACACAGTCGGCTACCTTGCCTGCTGCCATGAAAACAGGTAACTTAACGCTTCGCCCTTGGTCAATCGTAACTAAGATCATTTACGATAAGGACACCAAAAAAGCAAAAGGTGTAGAGGTGTTAGATGCCGAAACCAATAAAACCTATGAGTTTTTCGCGAAAATAGTTTTCGTTAACGCATCGGCACTAAACAGCGCCTGGGTATTAATGAACTCTGCTACCGATGTTTGGGAAGGCGGCTTAGGCAGCAGCAGCGGCCAGTTGGGCCATAACCTTATGGACCACCACTTGGGTGTTGGTGCGGGCGGCCGTGTAGAAGGCTTTGAAGATAAATACACCTTTGGCCGCAGGGCTAACGGTATTTACATACCACGTTACCGTAACTTAAACGGCGAAAAACGCGATTACATTCGCGGGTTTGGTTACCAGGGTGGCGGTAGCCGCAGCGGTTGGGGCCGTGATATTGCCGAATTAAACATTGGTGGTGATTTTAAAGACGCTTTAACTGAACCGGGAAGCTGGAGCTTTGGTATGGGCGGTTTTGGCGAAACCCTGCCGTACCACGAGAACAAAGTTTATTTAGATAAAAACAAGAAAGATAAATGGGGTTTACCTGTACTGGCTGTTGATGCAGAGTGTAAAGATAACGAGCGTAAAATGCGTATCGATATGATGAACGATGCAAAAGAAATGCTGGAAAATGCTGGTGTTAAGGATGTACAAACCTATACCTCAGAACCGGTATTAGGCCGTGGTATTCACGAAATGGGTACTGCACGTATGGGCCGCGATCCAAAATCATCGGTACTTAACGGTAATAACCAGGTTTGGGATGCCAAAAACGTATTTGTTACAGATGGTGCAGCAATGGCTTCGGCAGCTTGCCAAAACCCATCGCTTACTTATATGGCGCTTACAGCACGCGCGGCTGATTTCGCTGTAAAAGAACTTAAAAAAGGTAATATTTAACAGTATTGAAATTCGACTAACAATGACTGAAAAGAAAGAAACCACGACGAACGAAAGTTCAAACCCTTCCAGAAGGGACTTCATAAAATCGGGCGCATTAGCGGCTGCGGGCTTTATGATAGTGCCACGCTTTGTATTAGGCGGTACAGGCTACACAGCACCAAGCGATATGCTTAATGTTGCAGGTATAGGTGCCGGCGGTAAAGGCGAAAGCGATATCGCGAATTTTGCAAAAAGCGGTAAAGCAAACATTGCTTTCCTGTGCGACGTTGACGACCGTAGCGCAGCTAAGTCAAGGGCGGCCTTCCCGAAGGCCAAATATTATAAAGACTGGCGCGAAATGTATGATAAGGAGCACAAGAATTTTGATGCCGTATCTGTATCAACGCCCGATCATAACCACGCTATCATAGCTTATCATGCCATGCAGTTGCGCAAACACGTTTATGTGCAAAAACCGCTAACGCATGATATTTGGGAGGCCCGTTTATTAACTGATGCCGCCAAAAAATATAAAGTGGTAACCCAAATGGGTAACCAGGGCGCATCAAATGACGGTACCCGCTTAATGGCTGAATGGTACGATGCAGGCCTTATTGGCGATGTAGATACCATTTACTGCTGGACAAACCGCCCGGTTTGGCCGCAAGGCATCAAATGGCCCGACCCAAGTACCAACATCCCTAAAGAACTGGATTGGGACCTATGGTTAGGTACGGCTCCTAAAAAAGATTACGTGGAAAAGTTGGTTCCATTTAACTGGCGTGGCTGGTGGGATTACGGTACCGGCGCACTTGGCGATATGGGTTGCCACCTTGTTGAGGCGCCTTTCCGCGTGTTGGGGCTTCAATATGTTAAAGATGTACAGGCCAGCGTAGGTAGCGTTTATGTTGATTCGTTTAGGAAAGGCTCATTCCCTGAAAGTTGCCCTCCATCAAGCCACATCACATTAACCTTCCCTAAAACCAATAAAACCAAAGGCGATGTTACCCTGCACTGGATGGACGGTGGTATACAGCCCGAAAGACCTGAGGAGCTTGGCCCTAACGAGAAATGGGGTGGGGAAGAAGGTAACGGTACATTATTTATTGGTTCTAAAGGTAAAATGTATGCCAGCACTTATTCTGATGCTGCTACGTTGTTGCCAAAAGAGCGTACTAAAGATGCCAAAGCGCCGCAAAAATACAAACGTGTACCGGGTGGCGCTAACGGCCACTACGCGCAATGGGTTGAGGCATGTTTGGCAGGTTACGGAAAAATGGAAGTAAGTTCTCCGTTCGAAGTTGCCGGTCCGCTTACCGAGGCTTTGTTAATGGCTAACTTAGCTGTACGCGGTCACGACCTTAAAGGTGGTGCATTCAAATACACATGGGATAATAACGCCATGAAAGTTACCAACTTTGACGACGTTAACCAGTATGTTAAACGCCAGTACCCGGCAGGTTTTGAGCTGAAGGCATAGTAATAAACAACAATTAAAACATTAACTCATAATTCTATAAAAATGAATAGAAGAGACGCGATAAGCAGAGTTGGTTTGATACTTGGAGGAACGGTAATTGGTGCCGAGTTCTTTATATCAGGCTGTAAATCTGGCAGCAAGGTTAACACCGACGACCTTTTTGCAAAAGATACCACCGCATTTTTAAATGAGGTTGGCGAAACCATTTTGCCGGAAACCAAAACCCCGGGAGCTAAAGCGGCAAACGTTGGTGGCTTTATGGCTATTATGGTAAGAGATTGCTATACCGAGGCCGATCAAAAGGTGTTCAAGAACGGGCTATCAGAGCTTGACAAAGCAACCGACAAGAAGTTCAAAAAGACCTTTATGGAGGCTGATGCCAAACAACGCACCGAGATTTTGACCGATCTTGATAAAGAGGCGAAGGAATACTCTAAAACTAAAAAGCCGGAGGATCCGAACCACTACTTTAGCATGATCAAACAATTAACCCTACTGGGTTACTTTACATCAGAAGTAGGCGCTACAAAAGCATTACGCTATTTGCCTGTACCGGGAAAATACGACGGAAACTACCCCTACAAAAAAGGGGACAGGGCCTGGGCGCTTTCATAGGACGTTATAAAATAAGCCTTTCCGTTCCTGCGGAAGGGCTTTTCTTTTAATTCTAAATTTTATACTTTTAAAAACTCCCGGGTACAAGCCGAGGCAGGGAAACAACTACGGTTGTATTTTTAAAAGTTTATCTACTATAATATGAGTAACAGAAAATTGCGCATGGGCATGATTGGCGGCGGCAAGGATGCCTTTATAGGCGCTATCCACCGCATTGCAGCCAACATGGACGGCCAGGTAGAATTGGTATGCGGTGCCCTAAGCATGCATCCAGATGTAGCACAAGAAAGCGGTAAGATGCTTTTTTTGGCTCCCGACAGAATTTACAACACCTATGATGATATGTTTAAGGCAGAGGCCCAAAAGCCTGCCGACGAACGTATGGATTTTGTAACCATTGTTACACCAAACTTTGCACACTTTGCCCCGGCAATGCAGGCGCTGGAGAATGGTTTTAACGTGGTGATAGAAAAACCGATAACTTTTACGCTTGAGGAAGCAAAACAACTGAAAGCGAAGGTTGAGGAAACAGGATTGATATTATTGCTTACCCACACCTATGCCGGTTACCCAATGGTAAAAGAGGCCCGCGAGATCATTAAAAGCGGCGCTTTAGGTAAAGTAAGAAAAATATATGTTGAGTATCTGCAAGGGTGGTTAAGCCGCCTTTCGGAACGCGAAGGTAATGCGCAGGCCTCATGGCGCACAGACCCGTCTAAATCTGGTAAAGCCGGGGCAATGGGCGATATTGGTACCCACGCCGCTCATTTGGCCGAATATATCTCGGGCCAAAAGATCGATGAACTTAACGCTTCTTTAAATATTGTGGTTGATGGCCGTATGCTTGATGATGACGGCGCTGTATTGCTTCGTTTTGATGGCGGAGCAACGGGTACGCTTATCGCATCTCAGGTTGCTGCGGGCGAAGAAAACGCTTTGTCTATCCGCGTATTTGGCGAAAATGGCGGCCTTGAGTGGAAGCAAATGGAGCCAAACACGCTTACAGTAAGATGGTTTGATAAGCCTGCCGAAATATTGCGTGCAGGTAGCGGTTACACCGGTAATTTATCTGGCGCTGCAACTTCAAATTGCCGTACACCCGGCGGTCACCCCGAAGGTTACCTGGAAGCATTTGGTAACTTGTACCGCAACTTCGCTATAGCGCTTAGCGCTAAAATTGAAGGAAGTGAAGTGCCTGAATGGGTCGATTTTCCATCTGTTGATGATGGTATTCGCGGCATGGCTTTTATCAATAATGTTGTTGCTTCTAACCAAAGCAACGAGAAGTGGACAAAATATACTATCTAACAAATGACTACCATTAAAGGACCAGCCATATTTTTAGCCCAGTTTATTGGGGACGCGGCACCGTTTAACGATCTTAAGTCTATTTGCGAATGGGCAGCCGGCTTAGGGTACAAAGGTGTACAGTTACCAACCAATGATCTGCGCTTTATAGATCTGCAAAAAGCGGCCGATAGCAAAACTTACGCCGACGAAATAAAAGGGATCGCCAACGAAGCGGGGGTAGAGATCACCGAATTATCTACACACCTACAGGGCCAGTTAGTAGCAGTTAACCCTGCTTACGACACCCTTTTTGATGCCTTTGCACCTGCACAGGTAAAAGGCAACCCTGCCGAACGTCAAAAATGGGCGGTATCGCAATTACATGCGGCAGCCAAGGCCTCAAAAAATTTAGGTTTAGATGCGCATGTTACATTTAGCGGTGCGCTCATATGGGGTATGGTATACCCCTGGCCGCAGCGCCCTGCCGGTTTGGTTGATGCCGCTTTTGATGAGTTGGCTAAACGCTGGGAGCCTATACTGAATGTGTTCGACGAGAACGGAATAGACCTTTGTTATGAGATACACCCGGGTGAGGATTTGCACGATGGTGTTAGCTACGAAAGATTTTTAAGCAAGGTTAACAACCATAAGCGTGCTAATTTGTTATATGATCCATCGCACTTTGTATTACAGGCTATGGATTACCTGGAATATATTGATATTTACCACGAACGCATAAAAATGTTCCACGTAAAAGATGCCGAGTTTAACCCTACCGGCAGGCAAGGTGTTTACGGTGGCTATTCGGATTGGATAGACCGTGCAGGCCGTTTCCGCTCGTTAGGAGATGGGCAGGTTGATTTTAAAAGCATTTTTAGCAAGCTAACCCAATATGATTATAAGGGCTGGGCAGTGCTTGAGTGGGAATGTGCTTTAAAAAACTCAGAAGACGGGGCACGCGAAGGCTCTCAATTCATTAAAGACCATATCATCAGGGTAACAGATCGCGCCTTTGATGATTTTGCGGCATCGGGCAGCGATGATGCATTTAACAGATCACTAATAGGATTATAAATAAAAACAAATACAAAACGCTCTAAAAGAAAAACGCTCATGAAAAAGATATTCGTAATATTAGGTATAAGTTTAGCTATGGCAGCTTGTGGTGGTAATTCAGATAAAACACCTACAGGCGGCAGCGAAGCAGATAGTGCTGCATCAGCAGACCAGAATGCGGTGGCACATAACTCCGATGCAGCTAATGATACAGCTGTAAATGATATTGGTACAACAAAAGCAGCCGGTACACCGGATAATAAAGGTGAAGCTTTAATGGCAAACAGCGATTGTAACACTTGCCACAACGCGCAAAGCAAAGTTATTGGCCCTGCGCTGGTTGATATCGCTAAAAAATATAAAGAATCTGATATTGATATGCTGGCTGAGAAGGTAATAAAAGGTGGATCAGGTAACTGGGGAACCGTTGCCATGACGCCACACCCGGATCTGGCTGTTAACGATGCAAAAGAAATGGTGAAATATATTTTATCAGTGAAATAACAACCTACCTAACCAATTAATTTAAACCAAAACCAATTATGACCGTAACAACACGCGTTAAGTTATCTACCATGATGTTCCTGGAATTTTTTATCTGGGGTGCATGGTTTGTAACTATGGGGACGTATTTAGGCAAAACGTTAGGCGCTACCGGCGTACAAAACGGCAACGCCTACGCAACACAATCATGGGGTGCCATTATAGCACCGTTTGTTATAGGCTTGATAGCAGACAGATTTTTTTCTGCTCAAAAAGTACTCGGCATTTTACATCTAACCGGCGCGGCGTTGCTGTATTACATTACTACGGTACCAAACTTTGAAGGCTTTTTCCCTATCATATTTGCTTACATGGTTGTTTACATGCCTACACTTGCATTGGTCAATTCGGTGTCGTTTAAACAAATGGCCAACCCAAGCAAAGAATTCCCACCTATACGTGTATTTGGTACATTAGGATGGATCATAGCCGGTTTAGTAATTGGCTGGTTAGGATGGGAGCAAAGCAACTCATTGGTATTAACCTTTAAAATGGCTGCGGGCGCATCCCTGATATTGGGTTTACTAAGCTTTACCTTACCTGCAACTCCACCTGCAAAAAAAGGCCAGAAAGCAAGTCTGGGAGACATCCTTGGTTTAGATTCGATAGGTTTATTAAAAAACAGGTCGTATTTAACTTTCTTCCTGGCATCGGTTGCAATTTGTATACCACTTGCATTTTACTACAACTTTACAAACCCATTCCTTAACGAGGTTGGTATGAAGGCAGCTGCTGGTGTACAATCGTTGGGGCAAGTATCAGAGTTTTTATTTATGGCTTTAATGCCGTTGTTTTTTGTACGCCTTGGTGTTAAAAAGATGTTGGCTGTTGGTATGCTTGCCTGGGTGTTAAGGTATATCTTTTTTGCCTACGGCGATACGGGTGCAAACTACTGGATGCTGATCGCGGGAATAGTAATGCATGGTATTTGTTATGATTTCTTCTTCGTAACAGGCCAAATTTACACCGATAACCTTGCTGGAGAGAAATTTAAAAGTGCTGCCCAAGGCTTTATAACATTAGCTACTTACGGTGTGGGTATGCTTATTGGCTCGTACATATCAGGCCCGATAGTTGATAAATTCAAAGTGTCGGAAACCGCCCACAATTGGACGAGTGTATGGTTGATACCTGCCGGTATAGCAGCATTTGTATTCCTGATATTTATTATTTTCTTTAAAGATACCAACCAAATTCAAACCAAACCGGGTTTAGATATTGAGGAACCGGGTACAGGCAGGGTAGAAGTATAACTATGGCAAACACAAACAGAAGATCGGCTATAAAAAGTTTGCTGGCAGGTTCTGCGGCAATTGGCGCGTCGGGTATGCTGTCGTCTTTTACGTCCGAACAAAAAGAAGCCATGGCTGATAAATTAAAAGGAAATATTAACCATGCGGTTTGCCGCTGGTGCTATGGCGATATCTCTGTAGAGCAGCTTTGTGTTGCCGCAAAAGATATCGGTATAAAAGGGATAGACCTTGTTGGCCCCGAAGATTGGCCTACGCTTAAAAAGCACGGGCTGTTTTCGTCTATGTGTAATGGTGCCGAAATTAACCTTACAGATGGTTTTGGCGATACACAGTTCCATGCGCAATTGCATAAGCAGTATAGTGCCATGATTCCTAAGGTTGCAGCAGCCGGCTATAAAAATCTGATCTGTTTTAGCGGTAGTCGCCGGGGCAAAACAGATGAGGAAGGATGGAAGAACTGCGTAGAAGGTTTAAAGCCAATGGTGAAACTTGCCGAGCAACACAATGTTGTTTTGGTGATGGAATTACTGAACAGTAAAATAGACCACAAAGATTACCAGTGCGACCATACCGCATGGGGTGCCGAGCTTTGTAAACGTTTGGGATCTGAGAATTTTAAGTTGCTTTACGATATCTACCACATGCAGATAGATGAAGGCGACGTCATCCGCAACATCCGCGATCATCACCAATATATAGCACACTACCACACAGGTGGTGTACCGGGCCGCAACGAGATAGACGAAAGCCAGGAGCTTTATTACCCCGCCATTATGCGCGCAGTACTAGAGGTAGGGCATAAAGGCTTTGTTGCCCAGGAGTTCATCCCCAAGCAAAAAGATAAGCTTGCATCCTTACGTAAGGCGGTACATATTTGCGATGTTTAAACCATTAGGCCTGTAATGGGTCTATTTAACACATTACATCAACCAATTTAATATAATGATAAGCAGAAGAACATTTTTAGCACAAGCGGGCATAGCGTCGGCGGGAATGGTGCTTGCACCATCTTTACTATCGGCAAAAAGCCTTAATGGCATAGGTATTCAATTATACAGCTTACGCGATCAGCTACCAAAAGACCCTAAGGGTGTATTGGCCAAAATTGCTAAGGCAGGTTACAAAGAGGTAGAAACGTTTGGCTACTCAAAGCAAAACGGCTTTTGGGGCTTAAGCGCAAAAGAGTTTAGCGCGGTACTAAAAGCAAATGGCTTAAAAACGCCAAGCGGCCATTACGGCATGGACGAGTTTTTCAGCACCGGTAAAACCGAGGAGTTTTACAGCTACATCGAGTCTGCACATGCAACAGGCCAAACTTATATAGTTATACCTTCATTAAACCATGATCTTATCAAGACAGCTGCCGATTTTAATTCGATAGCCGACAAGATGAACAAAGCTGCTGCAGTTTGTAAAAAAGAAGGTTTAAAGCTGGGCTACCATAACCATAATTTTGAATGGGAAAAAGTAGAGGGTACAACCTTTTACGACACCATTCTTGCTAAAACCGATCCGAAGTTAGTAGCAATGGAAATGGATATTTACTGGGTGGTGCGTGCCGGCCACGATCCGATATCGATATTTAAGAAGCACCCAGGTCGTTTTGCCATGGTGCACGTTAAAGATATGGATAAAGCCAACCACGAATTGAATACCGAGATAGGATCGGGCACTATTGATTTTAAAACCATATTGGCCAAAGCAAAGCTGGCAGGTATAAAACATTATCTGGTTGAGCAGGAAAACTTTACTAATATTGATCCTTATGTAAGTATTGCTAAAAGCGCTAAATACTTAAAAGGTAAACTTTATTTATAAGCCAATTATTAAACAACATATTATGAAATATAAAATAGTTTTAACCGCATTGTTAACAGGAGGAGCCTATATGGCGAATGCACAAAACAAGCCGGAAGATACCGAAAAATGGGAGCCTGTACCTAAAGTGGTAACAGCAGGGAAAGTAACAAGCGATGCACCATCTGATGCTATTGTTTTGTTTGATGGTAAAAACGGACTTAGTGAATGGAAAGACGTTGCCAGCGGCGGTGATGCCAAATGGAATGTAAATGGCGATGTACTAACTGTTAACAAACAATCGGGTAATATCGAAACCAAAAAATCATTTGGCAACTACCAATTGCACATTGAATGGAAAGTGCCTGCAAACATAAGCGGTACAGGACAGGGCCGTGGTAACAGTGGTGTATTCTTAGCTTCGATAGGCAAAGGGGATGACGGTTACGAGTTACAGGTTTTAGACTCATACAACAACAAAACCTATGTTAATGGTATGGCAGGTAGTATCTACAAGCAATTTATACCGCTGGCAAACCCAACCAAGCCGCCGGGCGTATGGAACACTTACGATGTGATCTGGACTGCGCCGACTTTTGACGGCGATAAAGTAAAGACACCGGCACGTGTAACCGTATTGTTCAATGGCGTGCTGGTAGAAAACAATATTGAGCTTTTAGGCCCAACCCAATACATTGGTACACCGGGTTACCGTAAAGCGCATGGCCCGTCGCCTATTAAATTACAGGCACATGGTGATAAAAGCGAACCGCTTAGCTTCCGTAATATCTGGGTAAGAGAACTATAATTAGCCCTAAAATACAGAGAACCCACTGCCCAAAGCAGTGGGTTTTTGTTTGCAAACAGGATTATAGGCCAGCCTTGGCAGAGAATGGACAAAGATACAAGCGGATCATTTTTTTTGAATAAATTAGCCTTTCTAACTTTACCTGTTATGTTGTTTAATAAAAAGATTTTCCGCTGCGCGGGATTGGTGTTGTTTTTAGTGTGTTCCTGGATATTCTCAAACGCCCAATCAGCCGGTACGGGATACTATTACGAGATAAAGGTCTATCATTTTAAAACTAAGGGCCAGGAAAGTGTGCTTGATAACTATTTAAAGGATGCTTACTTGCCCATGCTTCACAAAAAAGGATTTACCAACGTAGGCGTGTTAAAACCTGTAGAAGCAGATACTGCTGACAGGAAGATCTACGTATTTATCCCCTTTAAAAACTGGAAAGCAATTGAAACGTTCAATGCATCGGCAGAAGAATCAAATGCCTTTGCTGTTAATAACCAGGATTATACAAGTGCTGCTTATAACAAGCCGGCATACAACCGTATAGAAACCATTATCTTGACGGCTTTTATTACCCGGCCTAAACCCTTAGCTATAAAACTTACCGGCGACCGCGCTAAACGGGTTTATGAATTACGCAGTTACGAAAGCCCAACCGAGGCTTTAAACTTTAACAAAGTACGCATGTTCAACAGCGGGGAAACTGATCTTTTCGACAGGTTGGACTTTAACCCTGTATTTTATGGCAATGTTATTGCAGGCAGTAAAATGCCGAACCTGATGTACCTCACTACCTTTAATGATAAGGCCGACAGGGATAAACATTGGGAAGCTTTTGGCAAAGATGCACAATGGAAAGACCTTTCGTCACGTAAAGAGTTCCAGAATAATGTATCCAAAGGGGAGATAACATTTTTATATCCCACAGATTACTCAGACTTTTAAAGTAGACTATGGCGCTTGAAAAAAGGGATTTTGATGCAATTGTAGTAGGCTCGGGCCCAAACGGGTTAGCTGCTGCTATATTAATGCAACAAAAAGGTCTGAATGTTTTAGTGCTTGAGGGTAAAAGCGAAATAGGTGGCGGCTTACGAACAGCCGAGTTGACACTGCCCGGCTTTAAACACGATATATGTTCAGCAATTCATCCGCTGGCAGCAGCTTCTCCTTTTTTTAAAACATTGCCACTGGCTGATCATGGGCTCAACTATATTTATCCTGAAATCGATGCTGCGCATCCTTTAGAACATTCAAAGCCCGCCCTGCTATGCCGCAGTATTGATGAAACCGCCCAGCATTTAGGCGACGACGAAAATGCCTACCGTAAGCTAATGGGATCGGTCACCAAAAACTGGCCGTTAATTGATGCCGATGTATTAGGCCCGCTGCATTTTCCTAAACACCCGCTGGCATTGGCAAGCTTTGGGCTGGATGCTATTAAACCTGCTACACTCTTAGCAAATTCATTCAAAACCAAACAGGCCAAAGCGCTTATAGCCGGTATGGCAGCACACAGTATGCAGCCAATAACAAATTTAGCAACGTCGGCAATTGCCATGGTGCTCATGGCAACGGGGCACATGCATGGCTGGCCAATACCCAAAGGCGGTTCTAATAGTATTGCCAAAGCGCTGGCATCTTATTTTGAATTGATAGGTGGTAAGATCCAGACGGATACTTACATAACATCATTAAACCAATTGCCATCGGCACATGCCATATTGTTTGATGTTACGCCTAAGCAATTGTTGGAGATAGCGGGGCATAAGTTCTCATCTATATACAAATGGCAAATGGAACGTTACCGCTACGGCATGGGTGTTTATAAGGTAGATTGGGCGCTTAGCGAACAAATTCCTTTTGAAGCTGAAGCCTGCCGTAAAGCAGGGACTGTACACCTTGGCAACACACTAAATGAGATCCGCGACGCAGAACAGCAAACATGGAACGGGAAACACCCCGATAAACCGTACGTACTTTTAGCCCAGCAAAGCCTTTACGATAACACCCGTGCGCCGAATGGCAAACATACCGCCTGGGCATATTGCCATGTACCCAATGGCTCTACCAAAAACATGACAGACGCTATCGAAAAGCAAATAGAGCGTTATGCGCCGGGCTTTAAAGACACTATTCTTGCTAAGCACACTATGGATACCGCGCAGATCGAATTATATAACCCTAATTATATTGGCGGCGATATTAATGGCGGGGTGATTGATTTGGGGCAGCTTTTTACGCGCCCAGTGTTGCGATACTCACCCTATAAAACATCTCATAAAGGCATGTATATCTGCTCGTCATCAACACCGCCGGGAGGTGGTGTACATGGCATGTGTGGGTATTACGCTGCAAAAAAAGCTTTAAAAGACGTTTTTAACATTTCGGTAGATATCCTAAACTCCCACGGGAAAGCTTAAAGGCATTTGCACTCAAATATTATTTGCTTACTTTGCTGTACAGTCAGCATCATCTATTCGGGTAGCGGTATAGTTAGTTATAGCTTTATTGGGGTATGGGAATCTTGATAACTAAATAAAATTAAAAGTAATATGGGCAAAGGGCGTTTAGAAGCTTTTAGCGACGGAGTAATAGCAATTATAATCACCATTATGGTGTTAGAACTAAAGGTGCCGCATGATGCCAGTTGGGAAGCCCTGCGTCATCTTGGCCCTGTATTTTTAAGTTATGTACTAAGCTTTATTTACGTGGGTATTTACTGGAACAACCATCACCACATGCTTCATGCAGCAAAATCCGTAAACGGCGCAATTTTATGGGCTAACTTGTTTTTATTGTTCTGGTTATCTTTAGTGCCGTTTGTTACCGCGTGGATGGGCGAAAACCATTTTGCACAGTTACCGGTGATAGCTTATGGTATTGTTATGATCATGAGCTCGATCGCTTATTTCATTTTAGCACAAGTGCTTATTAAGCACCATGGCGAAAATTCATTGTTAGCAAGTGCCGTAGGCAGCGATACAAAGGGCAAAATATCTACCGGTATTTATGCTGCAGCAATTGCGGTCTCATTTATCCATTCGTGGATAGCCTTTAGTATGTATTTTATTGTCGCATTGATGTGGCTTGTGCCGGATAAACGTATCGAACGCAAACTAACCGACGATAATGCCGCTCACCACATTAAGTAAGTTCTTTCATCAGTTTATCAAAAGCTTCTTTCAATTCAGCTAACTCCGTTTCAACTTTGCTTAGCCGTTCTTCCAACTCTGCTGTGTTTGCGCGCCGGTTAGGCTCGTCTTGCGTGTCGTCTTCTAGTATCGTTCCGCCTAAGAGATGGCGGTAGCGTACTTCTTTTTGGCCGGGGCGTTTTGGCATTTGTGTTACAAATGGCGTTTCATCAGTAGCCAGTTTTTCTAGCATGGCCTGTACCTCATCCAGATCCTCAAACTCATATAACCGGCTCGAGTTGGTGTTGATCTCGCCCGGGGTTTGCGGCCCGCGTAATATCAGCAGGCATATTACAGCAACTTCTGATGGTACCACCGGGAACACAATGCCAAAGTTATGCTTGTATTTTGTTGCACGGCTGCTGCCGCCTGTTGCGGTAGAGATAAGTCCTTTACGTTTTAGCGTATCTAATGCCAGCATTACAGTATTTTCATCGTAATCAACCACCGGGCGGCGCGCTGTTTTTTGGTTGCAGGCAGCTGTAAGGCCGTTTAGCGTCATGGGGTAATAATCGGGTGTGGTTTTGCTTTTTTCCATTAGCGAGCCCAGTACACGCAATTCGGTATCGGTTAAAACGGGTAAAGTTTGCGGATTATCCATACGCAAATATAACATTGGTTTTTGTTTTAGCGTTCGGTTGCTACGCCTTATCTTCGCCTTGGTATGACGGTTAGTATCTTAGGTTGCGGATGGTATGGATTGGCACTGGCTAAAGCCCTTGTTGCAAGCGGCGTTAAAGTTAACGGTTCCACTACTTCGATTGAAAAATTGCCTTTGCTGGATGCAGAGGGTATCAACTCTTTTCTTATCGACCTGTCTGCTGACCGATTAGATTACAATCCCGAGTTTTTTACCTGCGACGTTCTTGTAATTGCCATACCGCCTAAAGCCCGTTCGGGAGCAGGAGCGGAGTATGTGCCTAAGCTTAAAAAGGTTGTTAGCGCTATCGATAAGCATTCCATAAAGAAAGTTATCCTTATCAGTTCCACAGGTATTTATGCCGACCAAAACTGTGAGTTGAATGAATTAAGCGACCCGAAGCCTAATACGCCATCGGGCCAGGTGCTATTTGATGCTGAAGAGCTTTTTAAACAGCAAACAGGTTTTGAAACTACCATTATCCGTTTCGGCGGGTTGATTGGCCCCGGGCGCGAGCCGGGCAGATTTTTTGCCGGGAAGAAAGATATTCCTAACGGATTGGCCCCTGTGAATATGATCCATCAGGATGATTGCGTTGGATTTACACTTGCTTTGATAGATAAGGATGCGTTCGGTTATACCTTTAATGCCTGCACACCGCATCACCCGCCTAAGTTTGCTTTTTACACACACGCTGCCGCGAAAGCAGGTTTGCAAGCCCCTGAGTTTGTTCCCGAATTAAAGGAGTGGAAGGTTATTTCCAGCGTTAATAATGATGAGTTTTTAGGTTACAAGTACGGCATCACAAATTGGTACGACTGGCTTAAGTAGCGCGTTTTTACAAATAAAATAATTTATTATTTTAGCCTTACCATGTCACAATACAGCATCCCCCTAAAGTACCGCAGGATGGAAAACCTGCACATCGTTTTCTGGCTGTTTAAAGATATAGGCTGGTGCCTTTTGTGGAAACCGCTGGGGCTGGTGATGATCATACCAACACTATTTATCTCTGTCATGATAGCTTACCGTACCCGCGATATGGTGTCAGAACTTTGCCATAACCTGGCTATCACCTTTTGGATCAGCGCAAATTCATACTGGATGATAAGTGAGTTTATGGGTTTCGACGGTCATCATGTTTACGGGGTTGTAACATACAAGCAACTTGCCATTATACCGTTTATGCTGGGCGTTTTTTGCCTGGCCTATTACTACGCCTACTGGCAGCCAAGGCACCCTAACGAGGTGGAAACTTTGTAGTTATTTATAAGTTTATCATTGGTCTAAATGATATTCAGCGGATTGTTTTTCAAATAAGCGATCTTATGTTGAAACATCTCGGCCATTTTGCCGGCACGCCATTTGGCTTCAGTGGCTTTATCGCCTGTAAAAAGCTCATCTACAGTTTTGGTAAATAAGGCCAGCCATTGCGCAAAGTGCTCGGGCCCTACGGGTAATTGGGCATGCGGAGGGAATGGCCTGCCGTTGTAAGTATACTCTTCTAACAATACTGTTTGCCAAAAGCGATACATCTTATCAAGATGTACAGGCCAATTATCCTGTAGGCGTTCGTTAAATATTGGCCCCAGCAGTTCATCAGCCTGGATGCGCTGATAAAATGTATCAACCAGCAGTTTGATGTCATCGAGCGTTAATATTTCGGACTGTTGCATAACGCAAAGATATCAACAAGTTGTCATCCGACGCAAACCTGGAATGGCAACTTTATTTACTACTTCACCACAAACTTATAATTTCCTGCTTCAACATGGTAAACACGGGTAAGTGCTTTGCTATCTAACCAAGCCTTTTTACTACCACTTAGCGGAAATGTGATATCAGCAGATGTATTAGCCGGTATAGTTACCGTATACTCTACCGCATCACCATTTCGTTTCCACGAAGAAACAACCTTGCCATAAGGGCTTGCATGTTCGGCCGTGAACTGGTCTAAACCGGGTACGAAGTTTGGCTGTAGAATTACGTTTTTAAAGCCAGGGTGTTTTTCATCGGGTTTTATGCCCGCAATACCACTGTAAAGCCATGCGCCGATGTTACCAAACATGATGTGGTTTAGTGATATATCGTTCTTAGCCTCAATATTCCAGTTCTCGTAAAGCGTGGTAGCGCCGTTTACCATCCACCAACCCCATGATGGGTAGGTTTCCTGCGATGCTATTTTATAGGCTACATCCGGGTAGCCGTTATCGCTTAAAGCGCCTAAAATGGCTTTGCCACCTAATATCCCCACATCCAGATGGAAGTTGTCGGCCTTTACGCGCTCTGCCAGGCGGGCGGCGATCTTAGCTTTATAGGCATCTGGCACCATGCCCCAGTAAAGCGGTACGGCAAGTTCGGTTTGCAGGCCTTTGTTGTAATTGCCGGTTTGTTCGTTCAGGTATTTATCGTTAAAAGCTTTTTTGATTTTATTGGCTAACGCGATGTATTTCTGCTGATCGGCTTTGTTACCCAGAATGCGGGCTATTTTAGCCGCAATGGTAACATCGGCAAAGTAATAAGCGGTTGATGTTACCTCTACCGGAGATACCGATTTTACAGGCACCCAGTCGCCAAGGCCCCAGGTAGTAAGCCCGGTAGGGTACAGATCATTAATGTGGTTTACATATCGGGTGATGTTCTTGTAATTATCCTTTAAGATCTTGGTATCGCCGTAAAACAGGTAAATATCCCAGGGGATAAGGGCTATGGTGCTGGTCCAGTCGGGCCCGTTACCCCATTCGTAACCCCAGCCGGCGGTAGGGATAATAGATGGTAGCGTTCCATTCGGCTGTTGTTCGTCGCGGTGATCGGCCAGCCATTTTTCGTAAACGGTAATGCCATCAAAATTATACAGCCCGGTTTCGGCTGCTATGTGTGCATCTCCCGTCCACCCGTTCTTTTCGCGTTGAGGGCAATCGGTTGGGTAACCAAACAGGTTGCTTAGGTACGAGTTGTTAGTGGCAGCCCAGATCTTATTTATGGTTGGGTTTGATGAATTTACTTTGCCTATTGGCGGCACATCGCTGTGCATAAAATACCCGGTCAGGCTTTTGGTGCTCAGTTCAATTGGTTCGCTGCTGGTAACTTCTACATATTGAAAGCCCTTGTAATTAAACTTCGGCATAAATGTTTCTTCGCCTTTGCCACTAAGCGTAAATATATCAACCTGGAAGGGGTCTTTGTCATCGGTAGGTCGGTAATGCAGGTCGATGTTTGATAAGTCGACATGCCCGTTCTTGTACAACCTTTCACCATGTTTAAGGCGGATAACCGTACCTTCTTTACCTTTAACTATAAATTTGGTAACGCCGGATATATTCCTGCCCAAGTCAAAAACTACCGCGCCATCATTCATTTTGGTCATGGTTTTTGCCGGGATCTCGTCTACATTGCGGATAGGATGGAGGGCTTGCGCGGTGATGTTTTGAGACGGGGTTGGGCGTGCGAATGCCGGCTTCCATTTCGCGTCGTCAAAGTTGATGGTATTCCAGCCTGGTTGGTCGAGGCGGGCATCATAATGCTCGGCCGTATAAATGCTGTTCAGGGTTATCGGACTAAAACTGGTTTTCCATTGCTCGCTCGAGCGTATAGTTTCAAAAGTGCCATCCGCATAAGTTATCCTAAGATCGAGACAGAACGCCGGGCGGTTGCGCCACGATGCCTTATCAAAATTCCAAACGGCGGTGCTTTGATGGTTGTACCAGCCATTGCCCAACAATACGCCTATGGCATTTTTACCAGCCATAATGTTTTTGGTAACATCATAAGTAACGTATAATGTGCGCCTGTCGAACCGTGTGTACATGGGGTCTAAACGGTGGTTGCCAATTTTTTCGCCGTTAATGTACAACTCATATAGGCCAGCGACAGCAATGTACGCCCTTGCCGATTTGACCTTTTTGCCCATACCAAAAGTAGTGCGGAAGTAAGGTGCAGGTTTAACATTCACTCCCTGTTCGTCGCTTATCCAAGTGCCTTTCCAGTTGGTCATCTTTAGCATGCCCATTTCAAAGCTGCTCACGGTTGATGATGTTGCTTTTACGCCGTCTTTGTCCCATACATCAACCTTCCAATAATATTTTTTGAACGGCTGTAGCGCTTTGCCATTATAAACAGCCAATATGTTTGATGAAATTGTTTTAGCCGATGTCCAGTCGCCGCCTTTACCACGACTAACCTCTGCCGAATCCATTCCGACAAAAACCTGGTAGGCGGTTTGTTTTGCACCCTGGCGGCTATCGGCCATCATCCAGGTTAAACGCGGGTGGGTGTTATCTAAACCAATAGGGTTTACCAGATATTCTGTACGTAAATTAATTACTCTAGTTTGTGTAGCAGCATGTGTTGCTAACGACAAAGATATAAAAGTACCAATCAGTATGTTCTGAAATGGGCGCATATTAAAAGCAGGTTAGTTTGATTCAAATTTTATGGCGTCAAGATAAAATGTTTTCAGGAAAGTACTGTTACCTGCTGTGTTATAAAACAACTACGCCACCTGGCTGCAGAGGAGGCTTCTAAAGGCATGCTATATCCGAACAATATTGATTGTCAACGGTTTTTACCTTAAAATTACCTTTGCTTTTTTATATTGCGGGCTTAATATTAAATTACTTATATGCATAGAGGCGGTTTCCTCAGATTTTTCCTGGTTGTATCGGCCATAACACTATTAATGGATTGGTACGTTTTTAATGGGCTGCGTACCCTAACTGCCGATTGGCAAAGCCGCCCGGCAAGGCTTATATTTACCTGGGGTTTCCTGCTAATCTCGATAGCAGTAACCATAGTGTTTTTAATAGGGCTTAACAGCCTGAGCTCCGCCCGCGGCATGACGCCTTTCCACGAGTGGATGCTTAGCCTGTTCCTTACCTTTTTTGTAACCAAACTGGTATTTGTAATAGTACTTTCGTTGGGTGACCTTGGCCGTTTTATTACCGGTATTATACACGCCGTAACTAAAGACGGCAAAACGGGCGAGTTCATATTCCCATCGCGCCGCAAGTTTATTACCGAGATAGCCATACTGCTGGCAGCTATACCTTTTACATCCTTTTTTTATGCTATGCTGCACGGCAAGTACGATTACAGGGTACACCGCCAAACCATTTATTACGATGAATTGCCTGAGGCTTTTGATGGCTTTACCATCACCCAGTTATCTGACATTCATTCCGGGAGTTTCGATAATGTAAAAGCCATGCAGCGTGGTATCGATCTGGCTAAAGCCCAAAAATCCGACTTGTTTGTTTTTACCGGCGATCTGGTAAACAACGCCGCCTGGGAAATTGAACAATACATCGATCGTTTTGGAGCGATAAAAGCGCCATTCGGTCAGTTTTCGATATTGGGAAACCATGATTATGGAGACTACATCCAGTGGGATAGCGAGCAGGCCAAGCGCGATAACCTCGCCAAATTAAAACAGCACCATGCCGAATTGGGCTACCGTTTATTGCTCGACGAGAATGTAGTGCTTGAAAAAGGCGGGCAAAAAATAGCCTTAATAGGTGTGGAGAACTGGGGCGAGGGTTTTGTGCAAAAAGGAGACCTTGACCGTGCCCTGAAAGGCGCAGACCCCAACGCGTTTAAGATCCTACTCTCGCACGACCCTACTCATTGGGAAAAGAAGGTGCGTTATCATCCTGTAGACGTGCATTTAACCCTATCGGGCCATACCCATGGCGCTCAGTTTGGGATTGAAGCCGCCGGCCTGAGGTGGAGCCCTGTTAAATACCGTTACCTGGATTGGGCAGGCCTGGTTAATAATAAAAACCGCTACTTGTATATTAACCGGGGCTTCGGCTTCCTGGCATTCTCGGGCCGCCTCGGCATTTGGCCGGAGATAACGGTAATAACTTTAAAGAGACGCTCCGCTTAGTGATAACTGATGGCAACTTGCTGAAGTAACTGCGTCATATTTTAATGCTTTCAACTTGGTCTTTTAGCTTTACGCTTTTAACCCCTCGATCCGATCCAATGCAAACTGTAATTGTTGCTCGGGGGTAAGGTTGGTATTGTCCAGTATCACGGCATCTTCGGCACGTACAAGGGGGCTTTCGGCGCGGGTAGTATCCTGGTAATCACGGTGGGCGATGTTCTCGAAGATGTCTTCTAAAGTAACCTCGGGGTTTTTCAGGTGGATCTCGTCGTAACGGCGCTGGGCGCGTACGGCCGGGTCGGCAGTCATGAATAGTTTTAGTGGGGCATGGGGGAATACAGCTGTGCCAATGTCGCGGCCATCCATCACAATATTTTTTGACTTGCCCATGCGCTGCTGTTGTTTCACCATTTCGCGGCGCACCTCTTTCAGGGCAGCTACCGCGCTAACTTTTTCAGATACCGGCATCTGTCGGATCTCTTCAGAAACTTCCTCATCATTTAACGTGATATGGGTTTCGTAATCGCGCGAGTGGAAGTTTAAGTGGATATTTTTAAGGGCTTCTTCGATCTGCGCGTGATCGTTCAGGTCAATGTTATTCCTTAAAAAGTAAAGGGCTACAGCGCGGTACATGGCGCCGCTATCAACATAAATATAATGTAGTTTTTTGGCTAATGCTTTGGCCAGTGTGCTTTTACCGCATGACGAGTAGCCGTCAATAGCTACTATGATATTGTTGCTCATTTGGGCACGAAGTTAATATTTTTTGGTGAATGGTGAGCGATTGATGGGGTGAGTAGTTGTATTGCGGATAATAAATTCTTAATAATAAGCAGCCACTCATTACTCACTTAATCAACCACTCACTATATTTAGCCATGAATTTAAACAAGGCCGACCTGCAACGGGAAATTTCTTACAAAACATCGCGCAGCGGGGGTAAGGGAGGGCAAAACGTAAACAAGGTATCAACCAAGGTGGAGCTGCTTTTTTCTATTGATGACAGCGCCGTGTTTACCGATGAGGAGAAGCTGTTGCTGAATGAAAAGCTACAAAACCGATTTAACAAGGATGGATTGGTACAGGTAATTTGCGATGAAGAACGCAGCCAGTATCTTAATAAAGAGATTGCCTTAGAACGGCTGATCGTACTCATTACAAACGCCCTGCACAAACCTAAAGTGCGCAAACCCAGCAAAGTTAGCCGCGCCGCAAAACTCGCCCGCCTGGGCAATAAGAAAATACAATCGACCAAAAAAGCCGACCGTAAAAGGAATTTTGATTTTTAATTGAACCTATACAGTACCGTTACCGACCCCCACTGATGGGTGCTTTTCACTTGCTGTTTAACCTCGCGGGTATTAATAACCGCGCCAACATCAAATACAAAACGGTTGGTAGTAAGCGCCACGCCAAGCTGGTTGCTGAAAACAAAGTGGTTAATATTGCCAACAATTTCTTGTGTGCCGGGTTCAGGGTGGTCTTTAAAAATGTTGCCCTGCACGGTAGCGTCGTAAAGCACCGCGTTAATTTGCGGCTTGTAGTAAAAGAAAAATTCGTTTTTATGAAGCAGTGTATTGTTGCTGTTTTTGCTCACCGTACTTTGTGTACTTACCGATTGAAACAGCTGGTTAAAATTACCTAAACGCACCATTGGCCCAATACCCGCGGCGTTAAAGCCCGTGCCGGCATTAACATAACCAGTAAAGGTAAGATCGACAGCAGAGCCACGGGTAATAAGTTTATTTACCTCGGCACTTAAATTTAATTGCGGTGCATTACGTACCTGGTACTGCCAGCTGTTAAGTTCGTAAAACCCAAACGTGTTGTGAATGAATTTTTGGATGGCATAGCCGCCTGCGGCAGGGCCCACTATACCCGCCCTGGCGTTTAACTTAAGGGTGGTTTCGTCTTTATATAATAAGTTAGCGGATGCCCCGAGGTATAAATAACCTGCAAAAGGCCTGTCAACCTCTGCGGCTGATGGCAACTGGCCCGATTGCGCGTTGTAGATCTTTTGCCCAAGTTCTAAACCAAACACAGCATTTGCTAATTTGTCATTCTTGATCTTATTTAAATCTAGCGCGTGGCGATAATACAGGAAGAAACCATTGGTGTAATACCGGTCGGAACCCTGGCCAAGGAAAGAGTCGTTATCCGACTGGAAGCCAATTTCGTTTTCGCGGTTTTGCGCGTATGAGCCAACGCCTGCTAAAAGGCACACGGCTAACAGGAAAAGTTTAGTTTTCATCTTTAAATTAATGGTGCGCTAATGTAAAAAAAGCAGAGATATTATCCCTGCTTTTCAAATATTTAAAACGAGTAACCAAAACTTACATAGGGCCACCAAGGTAAAAATCTATCTGAAGTGAATACCGGGCTTACGCCGGTGCGGAATGCAAACCCGCCATCTAATGGCTGGTAACGGTATCCAAAGTTTAACGTACCCAGGATGCCGTTTTGGTTTTTTTCTTTAACATAGTAACCCCCGTTAGGGTCCATAACTTCGTAGTACCTGTTATCAAAAAAAACATCGTTTGAGTTTACATTATAATAGGTAATACCGGCCCCAACCTCAAAGTATTTACCGTGTTTACCGGCAAGATAGTTTACTACTAAAGGCACGGTGAATAAATGTTCGCTATTGTCCGAATAATAGCTAATACCTGCGCGCCCTCCCCAACCATCGGGGCGTTTTTTAAAGCGCGTATCATAATTTACAGAATAGATGGCCCCAGGGCCAAGTAACTCAAAAAATACAGTTTTGCCTTGTTTAGTAGCGTATACTTTGTTGAGGGAATCCCGTTGTGCAAGCGTTTGGGCAGATGTATTTAAACAGAGTGTGCATAACAGCACGAGAGCAGTTAGTTGTAGAGTTTTAATCATATAAGGTTTAAATTGCCTTAAAGATAAACCAATTAATTAAAAAACTAAGTTACGAGTTGATCAATTTGGTATTAAATAAAATAAGCCGACAGGAATGCTGCCGGCTTATATTTATGTTTAGTCTCTCTCAAGAGAGGAACTATTAACTCGCCACCGGCTTCGCTTCCTTTTCCTTTACGGTTAAATCAAGAGGTTCGCTTACCAGCTCGGTTAACAGGGCAAGGTCTATCACCTCGCGCATATCGGTAACGTAGTGGAATTTCAGATCGGTGATGTAATCTTCTTTAATTTCCAGGATATCCTTCTGGTTAGATTTGCATAGGATGATCTCCTTGATATTGGCGCGTTTTGCAGCTAGTATCTTCTCTTTTATACCACCCACAGGCAACACGCGCCCGCGAAGGGTTATCTCGCCCGTCATGGCAAGGTGTGGTTTTATTTTACGCTGGGTAAATGCCGAAACCAACGCGGTAAGCATGGTTACACCTGCCGATGGGCCATCTTTAGGGGTAGCGCCTGCCGGTACGTGCACGTGTATGTCCCATTGCTCAAACAATTTGGGGTTGATGTTAAAGTAACCCGCATGCGCTCGCAGGTATGCTAACGCAATGGTAACCGATTCTTTCATTACATCGCCAAGGCTGCCGGTTAGGGTTAGCTTGCCGTTACCCGGGCTTAAGCTGGCCTCAATAAATAAGATATCGCCGCCAACTGACGTCCAGGCAAGGCCCGTTACTACACCTGCGGTATCATTGTTTTCGTAGAGATCTTTATCGTAGAATGGCGCGCCCAGTATCTTCTCAACCTCTTTTTTGCTAACCAAAACATTGTACGGCTCTTCCATAGCAATGTTTTTGGCAACACCGCGTATAACAGATCCTATCCTTTTCTCCAGCGTACGCACGCCCGATTCGCGGGTATAATCTTCTATCAGTTTTTCTAATACATCGGCCTTTACCACAACATCCTTAAGCGTTAAGCCGTGGGCTTCGCGTTGTTTTGGAAGCAGGTGTTTCTTGGCTATCTCAATTTTTTCTTCAATGGTGTAACCATTCACTTCTATGATCTCCATACGGTCGAGCAAGGCAGGCTGGATACTGCTCAGCGAATTTGCCGTAGCGATGAACATAACGTTCGATAGGTCGAAATCCATCTCCACGTAGTTATCATAAAAAGTGCTGTTCTGTTCAGGATCCAGTACCTCTAACAGGGCAGATGAAGGGTCGCCACGAAAATCGGTGCTTACTTTGTCTATCTCGTCAAGTATGAACACCGGGTTTGCGGCACCGGCCTTTTTTACCGACTGGATTATACGGCCCGGCATAGCGCCTATGTAAGTTTTACGGTGCCCGCGAATTTCGGCTTCGTCCCTAACACCGCCTAAAGCCATACGCACATATTTGCGGCCCAATGCTTTCGCTATTGATTTACCCAATGAAGTTTTACCAACTCCCGGAGGGCCAACCAAGCAAAGGATGGGCGCTTTCATATTGTGTTTCAACTTCAGTACCGCGAGGTATTCGATGATGCGCTGTTTTACCTTATCGAGGCCAAAGTGGTCCTTATCCAATACCTTTTGGGCCCTTTTAAGGTCGAAGTTATCCTTTGTAAATTCGTTCCACGGCAAATCAAGCAATAGCTCCAAATAATTTATCTGCACCGAATAATCGGCCGCGGCAGGGTTGGTGCGGGTAAGTTTTTCAAGTTCTTTGGCAAAGTGGGTTTTAACCTCTTTATCCCATTTCTTTTTTAAAGCCCGCTGGCGCAGGTTCTCAATTTCCAGGTCGGGCGATGTGCCGCCAAGTTCTTCCTGTATGGTTTTTAGCTGTTGGTTCAGGAAGTAATCGCGCTGCTGCTTATCCAGGTCAACACGTACCTTGGTTTGGATCTGGTTTTTTAGCTCCAGCATCTGCAGGTCGAGCGTTAAGTGCTCAAGCACCATGTTTATCCTGTCGCGCAGGCTGGCTGTTTGCAGTAAAGCTTGCTTGGCCGCCATATCCGCATTCATATTTGATGATATGAAGTTGATGAGGAAGGAAGTGCTTTCGATATTACGGATAGCGATCCCCGCCTCGCTCGGGATGTTTGGCGATAGCTGTATAATGTTCATGGCCATGTCTTTAACAGACGATACCATGGCTTTAAACTCTTTGTCCTCTTTGGCCTTTATCTCCTTAAAAGGGTCTATAGTGGCTTTTATGTAAGGCTCGGATTGTACTTCTTCCCTTAACGTAAAACGCTTTTTACCCTGCAATATCACAGTGGTGTTACCATCTGGCATTTGCAGCATTTTTATAATTAGGGCAATGGTACCAACTTTGTGTAACTGGTCGAAAGTTGGGTCTTCTATACTTACATCCTGCTGGGCAACTACACCAATAAGGCGGCTGCCTTTGTTAGCATCGCGTATAAGCTTTATAGATTTATCGCGGCCAACAGTAATAGGAATAACAACACCGGGAAATAGCACGGTGTTGCGTAACGGAAGTATAGAAATAATATCGGGTACCTCTTCATTATTCATCTCGGCCTCATCCTCTGATGACATCAGCGGGAAAAACTCAGAATCTTCATTAATGGAAGGCATAGTATTCTTAAAATCGAACGGATCAAAACTCATCAATCACCTTGTTATGTATGGCGGCAACGTCATAATGGCAGGCACGGAAACCCCGGCCCGGCAAATACGGGTTAATCACCAATAGTTATATATTCAAATATACAGTTTCAAGAGCTATGCCAATATCCCCTAATTACAAAAGGTAAATGCTATGTATTTGTAATTAGTTGATTTATTGTGTTTTGTATGGATTTAATAAATCGTAAGAAATTTTAAGGGCATTTGAGGAAAGTGGAAAAAAAGTCATGTGGTAGTCGCCGTCTAAACTACCCGGGCTTCCTCAACCACGCCTTTATTGGTTTGGCCTGCTTTTAAATCCTCAAAATATTTCTTTCTTACCACGCTGGTCATTTTATGATCGCCGGTGTGGCTCCAACCGGGGGGCATAAAAATGTAAAGGAATTTATTTTTGATTCCCGGCGCGCGGTACACATCTTTTGCTAATGCTATAATTTCGCCAAAATAGGCATCCAGAAAACTGTTCTTGATCATGGGGCGGCTGATGCCATACTCAATAGGGATGCTGCGGTCTTCGGGGTAGTAGGTGCCAAAGGCTTTGTCCCAAATGTTAAGCAGGTTGCAAAAGTTGGTATCCATATAAACCACGTTGCGGGCATGATGTACCCGGTGATGTGATGGGGTAAGGATAATATTGTTTAAAAACCCCAGTCGACCATCTTTAATAATGTTTTCGCCTACGTGGATCATGGCGCCCCAGGTACCGTCAATAAACATAATTACAAACAGCATGGCAGGGTTTACGCCAAGTAAAATACAAATGCTGGTGCGGATGAGGTCGGCATAAGGCGCTTCTAAAAAGAAATGCGCGTAGGTAACCGACAGGTTCATGTCTTCGGGCGCGTGGTGGGTAGAGTGCAGGCACCACAGCAGGCGTACCTTATGCGCAAGATAATGGTATATAAAGTGAGCGAACTCCCATATTACGTAGCCATAAATAAACCAGTACCAGGTAAAGGTAGTTTTTAAAATGGCGATGGGCAAAAACCATTTGATGCAAAGCCCTACCATAGCAAACGAAATTACCCTGCCTACAAACGAGTTTAAAACGTAGGTGAAAAAAGAGATCTTATAATTGATGACATTGAATTTTTTGTAGAATGCCGCCCTGATGATCTCGAGCAATAAAACCAGTGGCGTAAGCGGAACGAGTAAAGAAACGATGCCCTCATAAGTTAAAAACTTGTTGTAATTACCCGACTTAACAATATCAAGGAAACCACCCAGGTTCCAAAACCCTGTAAATTCGTTTGCTATAGCTTTTAAAAAATCCATAGTGCCTATAATTGGTTATAATGTATAACGCAATTTAGCGGTTGAGTAGCATATTTGGTAGGGTTGTGGGAAAAAATGAGATGTTTTTCGATAAGTACTTTTTAGGAATGATAGTTATAAGTTATAGGAATTGTTATGCCCAAACCTTTATTCAAATAAGTTGCTTGCATTTCTAAAATAATTAACAATTTGCGGGGTGGTATAATATTTTAACACATATATAGTTTATATAATGTTACTGGATAATATCCGCTAATTAAATATGAGGCTGTCGGCTATAATTTCCTTTTTCATTCTAAGCTCGCTCGAAACAGCGTCGGCGCAAAACGCCTATGTAAAAATGGGGCAGCAGGCTTTTATGGATGGTAATTTTAAAGCCGCCGTAAAACAGCTGGAGAAAGCCTGCATAGTAGATAGTACCAATGCAAACGCCTACTGGATGTTAGGCTATTCTTATTACCACAGCGAAAACTACCGCAAATCGATAGCTGCTTACACCAAAGTTATTTATATAAACCCCATAGATGCAACGGCCTATTATTACCGTGCTCGTGCAAAAGGATATTTGGGTAAAGATACTTTCTTGTCGCCAACCGAGCGCGAAAAATACCTTTTGGGCGCTATATTCGATCTGACCAAAGCTATTGCGATAGATCCTAATGACCATGGTAAATCCTTCCAGACACGGGGGATTGCTTACCGCGAGTACGGCGTATTTAAACTACAGCCCGGCGCTACTTATGATAAAGTGAGAGGTGTTAATTCATTAAAAGCATCTATTACTGATCTAGAAAAAGTATTGGCCGATAACCCCGGGAGGTCTGATATATCTTCGCTGATTGAGCTATCTAAAGAAAAACTGGCAACCGCTACCGGGCATCATTAATCATTAAAGTAGGAAAGCCTCATTTGAATCTTTAAAAGCCTGAACTATAATCTACATTATTAATAGTTAGGAACTTTGTATTTATTCTCACTGTAATCTTTTTTGTATAACGCAAATCGGAATAATAAATATAAGCATATATCGAATTTGTCGAACGACCGTTCTTACTCGCTATTCGTAATTCCGGTGTGTCATCTTTAAAATTCCCGCTCGAAAGCAGTCCGGGCCATTTATACTCGACGAATACCAGGCCTTTTGCGTTTAAATTTGGTTTGATGAACCTTCTTAAAGCATTTCCAACCATAATGCGATAAAAAAATATATTAAGAAAAATTATTAAAGGGAAGATTAGGATAAGCAAAGAATACAATAAAATCATCTCGTTTTAAATAAGCCACTCGTTAATACGCTTAAATTAGCTAATTCATCTTGAATTATTACTAATTAACAAAACTGCCTTTATCTGGTAGTTATTCGCCCCCATTATTTTAACCTGCTGCATCTTTTCAATTAAGTAATAAGCGTTTGGCACGTAAACCAACTTTTCGGTGGTGTTATAAAGGATGTTATGGGTTTTGTTTACAATAGCTATTTGGCTAACCTTCCCCGCCTTTTTCCGGATCACTATTTCGCGGGTCTTTAGCTCGGGGAATTTGGCTTTATAAACGGTGCTGTCGTTATTGCTTTGCACATCGTAACTCTGTTTCCACGCGGGTTTGTTAATATCGCTTTCTGTAAACAGGTTCAATTCTTTTTTCCAGCTGCTTATGTGTACATTTTTGCTTTCGGTAGCGCCGTTGTGGTTAACAGATTTATTAACTCCCGGGTTTTGTTTGCTTAGCAGGGTATCCTGTTTGCCAAAATAACCTTTAAGGTCAAAGTATTGCAGCTGAGCCCCGGTCTCTTTTATTTCGGGCTTGTTACAGGCGTAGCCGCTGCATAAAAGCAGCAGCACGCTTGTATAAATAGTATATTTTCGGAATGGCTTAAACCAATACATTACCGGTCATTTCTTCTGGGATGGGTACGCCCAAAATTTGCAGTATGGTAGGTGCTATATCGCCCAGTTTGCCATCTTTAACTTCTTTTACATCATTATCAATAATGATACAAGGCACCAGGTTGGTGGTGTGCGCCGTGTTTGGCGAACCATCTTCGTTGATCATATAATCGGCATTTCCGTGGTCGGCAATGATGATGAACGAGTAACCATTCTTTAAACCGGCCTCTACAACAGCTTTGGTGCAGGCATCGGCAGTTTCAGCAGCTTTAACAACCGCGCTAAACACGCCTGTATGGCCTACCATATCGGTATTAGCAAAGTTTAAACAAACAAAATCGGGCCATCCTGCTTCCAGTTCTGGGATGATAGCATCGCGGATTCCTTCGGCGCTCATTTCTGGCTGCAGATCATATGTAGCAACCTTTGGCGATGGTACTAAAAGGCGTTTCTCATCTTTAAACTCCGTTTCGCGGCCACCCGAAAAAAAGAAGGTTACATGCGGGTATTTTTCAGTTTCAGCAATGCGGATCTGTTTTTTGCCGGCACTTTCTAAAACCTCGCCCAATGTTTTGCTCAGGTCATCCTTACGGAAAACCACTTTTACATTTTTAAAGGTTTCGTCGTACGATGTCATGGTTACATAAAAGATCTCCAGCGGCTTCATACCATACTCGGGGAACTCCTTTTGGGTTAACGCCTGCGAAATTTCGCGGCCCCTGTCTGTACGGAAATTGAAGCAGATCACCACGTCGCCGTTTTTTATTACCGCGACAGGCTGGCCATTTTCATCAACTTTTACTATTGGTTTAATAAATTCATCGGTGACACCTTCGGCGTACGATTTTTGTATCGATGCCAAAATATTATCGGTAGCCTCACCTTCACCTTTAACCATCACGTCGTAAGCGAGTTTTACGCGCTCCCAACGGTTATCGCGGTCCATTGCATAATAGCGGCCAATGGCTGATGCTAAACGCACCGGCGAATCGGCAATATGGTCTTCGAGTTCGGTAATAAATTTTAAGCCCGAGTTTGGGTCGGTATCGCGGCCATCCAAAAAGGCGTGCACAAATACTTTCTCCAGCCCCAGTGCGGTAGTGGCTGTTGTTAAACCCTTTAAGTGGTTAATGTGCGCATGTACGCCGCCATCGCTCACCAAACCTATAAAATGCAGGTCTCTATCATTCTCTTTAGCATATTTAAATGCATCAAGTATAGTTTCATTTTGTATAAACTCATTATCAATAACGGCTTTGTTTATACGGCCCAGTTCCTGGTAAACCACGCGGCCGGCACCCAAGTTCATGTGCCCAACTTCCGAATTACCCATCTGCCCTTCGGGCAAACCAACGGCAAGACCTGATGCCTCTAACTTTGAATTTGGATACTGCGCTATCATCGAATCGAAAAACGGCGTATTTGCCGCAACTATAGCGTTTGACTTATCGTTACGGCCGTAACCCCAGCCGTCGAGTATTATTAAAGCAACTTTTTTTACGTTTTCCACAATGCAAATATAAAAGCAACGTTTATACATTGTAGTTTAAACACGGTTTATTTTTAATAAGTACAACAATTAGTTAGTTTAGTGGTCATATACAACAATGAGATTAAAATATCTGCCTTTACTAACCTTGCTTTTCTTGCTTCCCTGCGTAGCAAGCGCGGATATTATCGATAAAATTGCCGACCTGTTAAAAACGGCCAACGCTTCTGAAATAGCCAAACACTTTAGTAGCAATATAGATATCAGCATAAGTGAAGAGAGTAACACCTACTCTAAAGCGCAGGCCCAAATGATACTCGATAAGTTTTTTAAGGATAATAAACCTCACGCGGCAAAGCTGCTGCACCGAGTTAACTCTAACCCCAATTATAACTTCAGCGTGTATATTTTAACTACCGATAAGGGTAAGTTCCGGATCTCGTGTATGTTTAAGGAGGTTGATAAGGTAATGCAAATCATAGAGTTGCGAATTGAAACGGAAAAACCTAATTAATCCGCAATTGTTCTTACTTTTGAAACTCAAAAATGCAAAGGTTTGGACAAAGAAATTATACACCAATTTATAGTTAATGCTTTAAGTGAAGATGTTGGCGATGGCGACCACACATCACTCTCAACCATAGAAGCAGGCACACAAGGCAAAGCAAAATTATTAGTTAAAGATACCGGCATACTTGCAGGTGTTGAACTGGCGTTGGAGATATTTCGCGAGGTTGACCCTAAACTTAAGGTTACGGTATTTTTAAACGATGGTGCCGAGGTTAAACCTAAAGATATTGCCCTTGAAGTAGAAGGCGACGCCCGGGCTATCTTAAAGGCCGAGCGCCTGGTACTAAACTGCATGCAGCGCATGAGCGGCATTGCCACTACAACCCACCATATTGTAAACCTGTTAAAAGGTACCAACACAAAGGTTTTAGATACCCGCAAAACCACACCAGGTCTGCGCTATCTGGAAAAATGGGCCGTACGCATAGGCGGCGGCGTAAACCATCGGTTTGGGTTGTACGATATGATCCTGATAAAGGACAACCATGTAGACTACTCGGGCGGGATACGCCAGGCTATTGAAAATGCCAATAAGTACCTTGCCGATACGGATAAAAAGCTGGCAATTGAAATTGAAGTGCGCAACCTGGAAGAATTGGAGCAAGTTTTGCAAACAGGTAATGTAAACCGTATTTTAATAGATAACTTTAATTTTGACGACCTAAGGCAGGCAGTTAGCATGATACAGGGCCGCTACATTACGGAGGCATCCGGCGGTATTACTATTGATAACATACGCGACTATGCCGATTGCGGGGTAGATTATGTTTCGGTAGGGGCTTTAACTCATTCAATAAAAAGCTTAGACCTTAGTTTAAAAGCTGTAAAATTATAGTGATATATTGCGGTAGTATAACATCAATTTAATAATATTGCAGGCAGATGCTATCAGTCTACTCGATTTCGGCTCTTATTGCGGCTTATCTTTTCGGATCAATTCCTACTGCAGTATGGATAGGGCAAGCCTTCTACCATATCGACGTTAGAGAATACGGCAGCGGTAACGCCGGTGCTACCAATACATTTAGGGTACTTGGCAAAAAAGCCGGCATCCCCGTGATGCTGCTGGATATTTTAAAAGGCTGGACAGCCACCAACCTGGCTTATATTGTAGGCACAAGTACCACAGGGCCGTTCAATTCAATAGCATTTACCAACTTACAGCTTGCACTGGGTATAGCCGCTGTTATGGGCCATTTATTCCCGGTATTTGCCGGTTTTAGGGGTGGCAAAGGGATCGCCACACTTTTTGGAATGATATTAGCTATAAACCTGCCGGCTGCTTTACTTTGCGTAGTTGTTTTTATTACAACGTTGCTAATAACGCGTTATGTATCGCTTTCATCAATTTTGGCCGGGTTTATTTACCCAATTGGTATAACCTTTATTTTTCATGTGAGTGTTAAATCGGTCATTATTTATGGGATGTGTATATTTATATTGGTATTGGTAACGCACCAAAAAAATATAGAACGGTTACTGAAGGGTAAAGAGTCGAAAGTTAATTTATTTAAAAAGAAAACCACCTGACTTACCATGAAGAAAGCAAAACCCCTATTGGCACTAGCTGTGATAGCCATTGCTGTTTATGCCTGTTCAACTGTGCCGCTTACAGGCCGCTCACAACTTAGTTTAGTAAGCGACGACCAGATAAACCCCGCGGCAGCACAAAGCTACCGCACGCTATTATCAGACCCAAGCACTAAAGTTATTAATACAGGTACCGATGCCCAGCGTGTAAAACGCATAGGCAACCAGCTTGCAGTAGCCATTGACAGCTACCTAAAAGCAAATGGTTACGGCAGCCAGTACAACTACCAATGGGAATTTAACCTGATACAAAGCAAAGAAATAAACGCCTGGTGTATGCCGGGTGGTAAAGTTGCTGTATATAGCGGCATCTTACCGGTTACTGCTACCGATGCCGGCCTTGCAACTGTTATGGGCCACGAAATAGGCCACGCCATAGCCCACCACTCTGCCGAAGCACTTTCGCAGCAAATGGCCGTGCAGGCAGGCGGCGCCGCGGTTGGTGCTGCAACAGGCAACAAATCGCAAGCCACACAGGCTGTTATAGGCACACTTTATGGTGTAGGCGGACAGCTGGCTACCTTAAAATATTCGCGCGATAAAGAGAATGAGGCCGATAGGTTGGGCCTTACCTTTATGGCGATGGCCGGTTACGACCCACGCCAGGCGGTTAGCTTTTGGCAGCGCATGGCCGCCCAAAACCAAGGCGCCCCGCCGGAGTTTTTAAGTACCCACCCAAGTGATGCCACCCGTATAGCTAATATCCAAAAACTAATACCTGAGGCAATGAAATATTACAAGGGTAAATAAGAATTAATAAAATTTACAAAGGCTACATCTTCACTGATGTGGCCTTTGTTGTTTTAACTATGCAGTAAACTAATAACAAACCATACAATTCTTATCTTTACCATCATGGCTGCCTCAAAATCCCGCTTTTTAACCGCTCAGTGGCGTAACCTGGTGATGCTTAATTACGAGGTTGACCCCGAGATACTTAAACCTTACCTGCCCGCCGCCACCGAAATTGACCTTTGGGAAGGCAAGGCACTGGTAAGTATGGTAGGGTTCATGTTTCAGGATACACGGGTGCTGGGTATTAAATGGCCATTCCATGTAAACTTTGAGGAAGTAAACCTGCGTTTTTATGTGCGCCATTTTGATGGTAAGCAATGGAAACGAGGGGCAGTTTTTGTGAGCGAAATAGTGCCTAAAAGTATCATTGTATTGATAGCGAATAAGCTTTATAAAGAGCATTACCGTGCGCTACCAATGCGGCATTCGGTTACCAAATCCGGCGCTAACCATACACAGTTTTTGTATGAATGGAAGCTAAAAGGCAAATGGAATAAGCTTGGTGCTACTGTACGTAATAGTCTTACGCAAATTGAAGCGGGCAGCCAGGAGGAATTTATATTTGAGCATTATTGGGGATATAACCGGTTAACCGACTACAAGACCATGCAATACGAGGTGGAGCACATTTCCTGGCAAATTGCCGAAGTGAAAGACTTTGTTTTTGAAGCCGATATTAAAGAATTATATGGCGATGTATTTGTGCGTTACCTGAGTGTAAAGCCGATTTCGGCATTTTGGGCAAACGGCTCGGAGATTGCGGTCAGGATCGCGGATAAGTTGTTATTGGATCCGGTAACGCCGGGATAGTGGAACCACACCGAGTCATCCTATACAAACATAGGATGACATTCGCGTTTTAGATACTTATACCCTTTCACTCACCCCCAGCACCTCTAAAATAGCTTTCGCTTTTAGCAAACATTCCTCGTACTCCAGCTCGGGGTTGGCGTGGTAAGTAATGGCACTGCCAACATGAAACGATAAATACTGATTTGCACTGTTATAGAGCAGCGTACGGATCACAACGTTAAAGTCGAAATCTCCATCCTCGCTAAAGTAGCCGATAGCGCCGGAGTATACACCGCGTTTGCTGCGTTCGTATTGTTCCATCAGCTGCATGGCGCTTATTTTTGGAGCGCCCGTCATGCTACCCATGGGGAAGGTGTTTTTTACCGCCTCAACTGCCGATACTTCATCGCGCAATTCGCATACCACGGTTGATACCATTTGATGCACCTGCTTAAAGCTTTGAATGCCGTAAAGCTCTTCGGTTTTTACGGTCCCGGGTTTGGCAGAATGTGTAAGATCGTTACGCACCAGGTCTACTATCATTACGTTTTCCTGTAGCTCTTTGGGATGGTTGCGTAATTCTTCAATAATAATTCTATCGATAGCCTCATCTGCATCCCGCCTTGCGGTACCTTTAATGGGCTGGGATATGAGCTTGTTGCCGCGCTTAGCCAAAAAACGCTCGGGCGAGGCGCAAATAATATAATTACCCTTCCATTTGAAAAAGGTGGAGAATGGGGTAGGTGATACTCCGTTTAAATGTTGGAAGAGTAACAGGGGTTCTATCTCCTTATTTTCCGCATAAAATTCCTGGCAAAAGTTGGTTACATAAATGTCGCCTCTAACAATATACTGCTGAATTTTTTCTACGGTTTCCACATACTCTGCTCTGCTGAACCTTGGTTGCAAATGTACAGGATTAGTTCGAGTACCCGGTACAAGTTCGAATCTCGTAATTTGCTCAAATATATTCGCTGCGCTATCTCCAATTATCTCAATCGCATTTCCTTTGATGCGGATCAAAATTTCCGGTGCAAAAAAGTAAAGGTCGGGGAATTGTAGATGGTCGGGGTTGTTAGATTGGAGTCGCTCCGTTTCATTCTTCAAGTCGTAACCAAAGAAGCCCGTGATCCAGCCGGGGTTGGCGTTCTTAAAGTCAGACAGCCGGGCGAACGCATCGCCTGCATTGGCGGTAAGTTCGGCTTTGGCACCAATGGCTATCACCGTATCAAACTTACCGTAGGGGTCGTTAAAACTATTACTGTCGAGGTAGCACAGGGTGTCAAATTTAGCTGCCCATGCAAGCGCCTTTTGTTTAAATAAAGCTATGTCGGTTACCTCGGTTATCACGCTGTAAAAATAGTTAAGAAAATAGAAAAGGCCCCGATTTACCGGAGCCTTTTGAATGTTTAATTTTATATCGTTTACTGCAATACCAAGGTCTGCTTCCTGTCAGGGCCTACCGATAGCCATTTGATAGGTACTTGCAGCTCGGCTTCCAAAAACTCGATGTATGATTGTAGTTTGGCTGGGATCTCGTTAAGTTCGGTTATGCCGGTAATGTCCTTGTGCCAGCCATCAATTTCTTTTAACACAGGCACGGCATCTACCGAGCAGATATCGTATGGCATATAGTCTATCTGTTCGCCTGAATAATTGTAGTGTGTACAAGCATAGATCTTTTCAAAGCCGCTCAATACATCAGCCTTGGTCATAACCATTTGGGTAACGCCGTTTAGCATAATAGCATATTTAAGCGCCGGCAGGTCTATCCAGCCACAGCGGCGTGGCCTGCCTGTGGTAGCGCCAAACTCGTGGCCAATTCGGCGAAGCTCTTCGCCTGTCTCATCATTAAGCTCGGTAGGGAAGGGGCCGCCGCCAACTCGGGTACAGTATGCCTTAAAAATACCAATTACATCGCCAATTTTACTTGGTGCAATACCCAAACCGGTACAAGCGCCGGCAGCGGTAGTGTTTGACGAAGTAACAAACGGATAAGAGCCAAAATCAATATCTAGCATTGCGCCTTGTGCACCTTCTGCCAATACTTTTTTGCCCTCTTTAATGTAGTTGTTCACTAGATGCTCGCTATCAACCAGCGGGAACTGCTTAATATATTCTATGGCCTCAAAAAAAGCAGCTTCGCGCTCGCTAAAATCGGCCACTTCGCCATACATGGCTTGCAGCATTGAGGTATGTTTATCAACCAGTTTCTGGTACTTATCTTTAAAATCGCCCAGGGTTATATCGCCGATGCGTAAACCATTACGGCCGGTTTTATCCATATAGGTTGGGCCAATACCTTTTAAGGTTGAACCAATTTTACCGTCGCCCATTTTCTTTTCAGACGCGGCATCAAGCAATTGGTGGGTTGGCAGAATAAGGTGCGCCTTTTTGGCTATCATCAAATTCTTTTTAGCCAGCAGATCGTGGCCTGCATCTTTTAATTTATCAAGCTCCTTTTTTAGGGTGATAGGGTCAATAACAACACCGTTACCTATCAGGTTCATGGTGTTATCGAAGAAAATGCCCGAAGGGATGGTGTTAAGTACAAATTTTTTGCCTTCAAATTCCAGGGTGTGTCCGGCATTTGGGCCGCCCTGGAAACGCGCTATCAGGTCGTAACCCGCGCTAAGTACATCAACAATTTTACCTTTACCTTCGTCGCCCCACTGGAGGCCTAATAATACGTCAACAGCCATTAAATGATATATTTCTTGGAATAAATTAAAATGAGTTTTTATATGATTACGATACTTTTCTGTCGCAAAAGCCTTCGCGCAGTTTGGTACAGTTACCGTAAAGGTTTAAGGAGTGGTGTTTAATATCAAACTTTAAAATATCGCCCATCATGCTCTGGATCTGCTGGATACGCGGATCGCAAAACTCAACTACCTTACCGCAATCGATGCAAATGATATGATCGTGCTGTTTATAGCCGTATGATTTTTCGAACTGGGCCATGTTTTTACCAAACTGGTGTTTGGTAACCAGGTCGCACGATACCAGTAATTCGAGGGTGTTATAAACCGTAGCACGGCTTACACGGTACTTTTTGTTTTTCATGTGGATGTATAATGATTCCACATCAAAATGGTCTGTCCTTGAATAGATCTCTTCAAGTATGGCGAAACGCTCCGGGGTCTTCCTCAGGCTTTTGTTTTCGAGGTAGGCCTCAAAAATCTTTTTCACCAACGCAATGGTTTCCTGTACAGGCATAATGTTAAATTAACATAGCAAAGGTATTAAATATTTTAGTTTTTAGTTGATTGTGTTGATTAAGTTATCCCTACTGCTGTTGGGATGTGGATAAGTAACCACTCACCACTTAACAATACAATCACTGTCCGTTTACGACGCTTTCTCGATCACCGAATCAAACCTGATAACAGATGTAATGCCTTTTACCTGGTTCAGTTTTTTGATCAGGTTATCCAGGTGCTCGGTATCGTTTACGTAAACCATTATCGAACCCTCAAAAATGCCGTTATCGCTATCAACCGTAATAGAGCGTATATTCACCTTAAAATCGTTTGAAATGACGGTGGTAAGTTTATTGATTAAACCAACATCATCAATACCGCGAATGCGCAAGCCGGTTAAAAAGGCCAGTTCCAATTGTTTGGTCCACTTGGCCTTTACAATACGGTAACCATAGTTCGCCATTAACTTGGCGGCATTAGGGCAGTTGGTGCGGTGTATCTTGATGCCATCGCTAACGGTTACAAAACCAAAAACATCATCGCCGGGAATAGGGTTACAGCAGTTGGCCAGCTTATAATCTATTTTTTGCAGGTCCTCGCCAAACAGCAATACGTCGCTATCCTTGGTTTTAATGTTGCGTACAATGCTTTGCAGTTGTTCGCTTTCAATTTTATCCTGTGGTTTGTTCTCAATTACTTTTTCTGATGCCTGGTACTCTTTCAGGTCTTTCATGTCAATAAGGCCTTTGGCCACATTGTAAAAAAGGTCCTGCGTAGATGGCAGTTTAAAGTAATAGCTCAGTTTATGGATATTCTCGGAGTTGTAAGTGATCTTAAGCGATTTCATTTTACGCTCCAATATCTCCTTGCCATCATCGGCAACCTTACGCTTTTCTTCTTTTAAGGCCGACTTAATTTTGGCCTTAGCCTTGGCTGTAACCACAAAGTTCAGCCAGTCCTCTTTTGGTACCTGTTTGCCCGAGGTGATGATCTCTACCTGGTCCCCGTTTTGCAATTTATAGCTAAGCGGTACCAGCTTATGATTCACCTTAGCGCCAATACAGCTTGCACCAACATCGGTATGTATCTCAAAAGCGAAATCCAAAGCGGTAGCGTTCAACGGTAACTGGATTAGCGCGCCTTTTGGGGTAAAAATGAAGATCTCGTCACTAAACAAGTTCATCTTAAAATCATCCAAAAAGTCGAGCGCGTTAGAGTCGGGGTTTTTTAGCATATCCCTAACCTTTTGCACCCATTGGTCCAAACCGCTATCGGTTGATGATTCTTTGTATTTCCAGTGCGCCGCGAAACCCTTTTCGGCAATCTCGTTCATGCGCTTGGTGCGGATCTGTACCTCCACCCATTGTCCGCGTGGCCCCATAACGGTGGTATGTAACGATTCGTAACCGTTTGCCTTTGGCGATGAGATCCAATCGCGCAGTCTGTCGGGGTTTGGCCTGTACAGGTCGGTAACTATCGAGTATGCTTTCCAGCAATCGGCTTTCTCATTCTCCGGCGTGCTGTCTAATATGATGCGGATTGCAAAAAGATCGTACACTTCCTCAAACGGAATAGCCTTTTTCTTCATCTTGTTCCAGATGGAGTGGATGGATTTTGGGCGGCCAAACAGCTCACCGTGCACATCCTGACTTTCCAGCACCTTGCTTACCGGCTCAATAAAATCACGGATGAACTTTTCGCGCTCGGTTTTTTTCTCGTTCAGTTTATTTTTAATGAACTGGTAGGTTTCGCGCTCCATGTATTTCATGGAGAGGTCTTCCAGTTCGGATTTTATGGCATACAAACCCAGGCGGTGGGCCAGCGGCGCATATAAGTACACCGTTTCTGACGATAGTTTAAGTTGCTTATCGCGCGGCATAAACTCCATGGTGCGCATGTTGTGCAGCCTGTCGGCAAGTTTTATCAGTATCACCCTCACGTCATCGGCCAGGGTAAGCAGCATCTTCCGGAAGTTTTCGGCCTGTAAGGAACTGTTGGTATCAAACACGCCCGATATTTTGGTAAGGCCATCAATAATTTTGGCAACCTTTTTACCAAATTCCAGCTCAATATCTTCCAGCGTAACATCGGTATCTTCAACAACATCGTGCAGCAGGGCGCATACAATGGATGTAGTACCCAAACCTATCTCTTCGGCAGCTATCTGGGCTACCGCAATAGGGTGGTATATATAAGGCTCGCCGCTTTTACGGCGCATATCTTTATGGCTCTCCAAAGCCATTTCAAACGCCTTGCGTATCATGCGTTTATCACCTTTTTGCAGGGTAGATTTACTGGCGCGCAGCAATGCCCGGTATCTTTTCAGGATCTCTTTTTTCTCGGCTTCCAGGTCAATCACTAAATCTTTCATGTATCAGTATAGGGTATTACTATATTTAACCCACAAACATTAAATTTTATTGCAGGTTTGTATAAAATAACAAAATAAAATGCGTTAATTTTGTATCAAGTAAAAATATGAAATTTATTGTTTCTCTTTTGATGTTTTGTTGCGCGCTTGGGAGCTTAAAAGCCCAAGATGAGAAACCCGCGCCACCTGTAACACTTGGCAAAAATGATACCATTAAGGTATACATGACCAAGCTTGACGGTGAGCTGGTGCCCTGGATAGTTGCGCGCGAGGTACGCATTGTTGATACACGTATTTTTGCCAGCGAGCAGGACAGGCTTGATTACCTGCGTTTACGCTACAATGTAAACAAGGTTATGCCATACGCACGATTTGCCGGCCAGCGCTACCGCCAATTACAGCGCGACCTTGCCCTTACCGGTGATAAAAAGAAGCAAAAGGAATTAATGAAAGCGTGCGAAAGCGACGTTAAAACGTTATTTAATAAGGAAATTAAAAATCTGACAATTAGTCAGGGTGAGGTACTGATAAAGTTGGTTAGCCGCGAAACGGGTAACACCAGCTTTGCTTTAGCCAAAGAACTCAAGGGCGGTTTTAACGCCTTCCTCTTCCAATCGGTAGCCCGTATATTTGGGCATAACCTAAAAGAAACGTACGACCCAATTGAACAGCGCGACATTGAACAGATACTGCGCGACGCGGGATACGTTTCGAGCTATAACTAAATGGAGAACGATAATATTTACCAGTTTACAGTTGAGAAACTGAATGGCGAGCATATAGGCCTCGCCGACTATCGCGATAAAGTTTTACTGATCGTGAATATTGCGTCGCAGTGCGGTTTTACCCCGCAACTGAATGACCTAGCCGAACTTAAGAAAGAATTTGCCGGTCAGAATTTTGAAATACTCGCCTTCCCCTCAAATGATTTTGGTGGGCAGGAACCCTTAGAGGGCGATGGTTTAGCAGCTTTTTGCCACAATTACGGCAACGATTTTACCATTTTTGAAAAAAGCAGGCTGCGGGGGGAATTTGCCATACCACTTTACAAGTACTTAGCTACAACATCAAAACCCCGTTGGAATTTTCACAAATACCTTATTGATAGGAATGGCCGGGTTGTTGATTTCTTTTACCCCTTCACTAAACCAACATCATCTAAAATAAAGAAAAAGATACAGCGCCTGCTGGCTGCTGTGCCTAAATAGCGTTCTGTTTATGAAATTAGATATTTTAGTTTTACCCGTACATCCCGACGACGCCGAACTGGGCTGCGCAGGCACCATATTAAAACACATAAAACTTGGCCACAAAGTTGGTATTGTAGACCTTACCCGCGGCGAACTTGGTACCCGTGGTACCGCCGAAATTAGAGATAAAGAGGCCGCCAAAGCTGCTGAAATATTGGGCTTAACCATACGCGAAAACCTTGCCTTACCCGACGGCTTTTTTTCTAATACACAGGAGTATCAGTTAAAAGTTATAGCGGCTATCCGCAAGTTTCAACCAGAGATAGTGATCACCAATGCTTACCATGATCGGCACCCCGACCATGGCCGTGCCAATGAACTGGTAGAAGCTTCGGCATTTTTATCGGGCTTGCGCCGGGTAGAGACCTTTGACGCCGATTGCAACGCCCAGGAACCATGGCGCCCAACACAAGTATTACATTTTATACAAGACCGGTATATTAAGCCCGATGTTATTGTGGATGTGACCGAATTTTGGGATAAAAAGATAAAGAGCATTTATGCCTACGCTTCGCAGTTTCACAACCCCGATTATAATGAGGATGAGCCGCAAACCTACATCTCATCGCCCGATTTTATTGAACAAATAAATGGCCGTGGCCGCGAATATGGCAAAAGCATTAATGCCAAATATGGCGAGGGGTTTACATCAAGGAAGATCTTGGGGGTGGATAATTTGATGGAGTTGAGGTAGGGATTAAAGGTCGGATATCAGAGATTAGGCATTAAAACATTCATTCATTGCCGGCTTATTTATGGGATGGATAATCAATCCTAATATTTGGCTTTAGCCGAAGTGCTATAGTTTAGCTAAATCCGGAATTGCAAATTTATTAAGCCGTTGGCTGAAGCCGACGGCACTGAAAAATATCGTCGCCGCAGAGTCTCACATCGTGGACCCTGCGATGCCTTGACAGCAATAAAATATTAAAACACAAAGAAGGCCGCTCGAATTGAGCAGCCTTCTTTGAAATGGTCTTCTTTGCGGTTAAACGCCTACGTATTCAAAACGGTTGTTCTCGTTGCTGCGTTCGCGTTTAAGCTTATTCTCTTTCGCAAGCTTTAACAGTATCCCCGATAACTCTGATGTTTTAAATTCCGAATCAAATTTCTCCTTGCAATATTCTGCAATTGATGATATTGAATGTGGGGTTTTAAAATAATCGCTGTTTAGCAATTGGTTTAACACCTTTGTGGCACCTGGTTTTTTACGGCCATGTTCCTCATTCACTTCGTTTTCCCTTGTAGTTCTACGTCCTCGTCTATTGAAAATTTCAGATCCTTCCGTATCACCCCGCTCTGTTTCCATTATCTCGTCTAAAAGCCTGTCAACCACTCTCACCTGTACAGCTTCAGACTGGAAAGAATTAACAACCTCAGCAATTTCTGTAAGCTGTTTTTTTAATTTTTCAATTTGTCTGCTCATCCTATTTTCCTAAAAGTATTTCAATAACGTGTTTTATATATTACGTAAACAGTTATCAGTAATAACAACCGTGCCTCAATTATTTATATAAATATTATTATAACGCTATTGCGCAATTATAGTATTTGATAAACAAAAAAAGCGCCTGTTTGTGTTAAAACAAGGCGCTCGTAGCAATATTATTACAGTTTACTTATAGTTGAGGCAATATTTTTTCGAGCATGTGCATGCCCTCGTCAATATGGCCATTATCCATAATAAGGGCCGGCCTAAAACGTATACTGCGGTCACCGCAGCCCAGGTACATGATATTATTTTGCAATCCGATATTAATAAAGGCATTGCGGGTATTAGCATCCGGGAAATCAAATGCGGTTAAAAGCCCTTTGCCGCGCACATTACTTACCATATTATTTTTTGCAGCAATATTTTTTAAACTGGTTTGCAAGTATTCGCCTGTTTTGGCGGCTTGTTCGCAAAGGCCGTCTTCCTCTATGATCTCCATAATTTTGGAAGAGCGCACCATATCAACCAAATTGCCACCCCAGGTAGAGTTAATGCGTGATGATACGTTGAATACGTTATTCTCTACCTCGTCAACTTTTTTGCCAACCAGGATACCGCATACCTGCATTTTTTTGCCAAAGGCTAAAATATCCGGACGGGCATTTTCGCCAAAGTGCTGGTGCAGCCAAAATTTGCCGCTAAGCCCAACACCGGTTTGTACCTCATCATAAATAAGCATCACTTCATTTTCATCGGCAAGCAGGCGCAGCTGCTCTAAAAATTCCCGGCGCACGTGTTTGTCGCCACCTTCAGATAATACAGGCTCTATAATAATAGCGCAAATGTTATCGGGGTTATCGGCAAAAGCCTGTTTTATTTGTGCTATAGATTTTGCTTCGCGCGCTTTAAGGTCTTCAATATTTGCATCCGTTAGCGGGAAATGTATCTCGGGTAACGATACCCTTGGCCAATCGAATTTGGCAAACCACTTGGTTTTAACCGGCTGGGTATTGGTTAAGCTAAGCGTGTAACCCGAGCGGCCATGAAACGCATTTTCGAAATGGATCACTTTAAAGCCTTTTTCGGTTGTGTGGCCTTTGGCAAAGTTTTTCTGAACCTTCCAGTCCATCGCGACTTTTAGCGCATTCTCTATAGCTAAAGAACCACCTGCGATAAAAAATGCGTGCGGCAGATAATCGGGTATACCAACTCGACTAAACGTGTCTACAAACTGTGCGTACTGCTCTGTGTAAATATCTGAGTTTGACGGGTTGGTTAATGCCGCAAGCATCAGGTTTTTTTTAAAGCCTTCGTCGTTAAGCATTTTAGGGTGGTTGTAACCTAACGGTACTGATGCGAAACAGGTGAAGAAGTCTAACAGTGTACGTTTGTTTTTAGCGTCATAAATATGAACGCCCTGGCTTTTTTCCATATCAAACGTAAGGTCGAAACCATCGGCCAAAATATGTTTGCTAAGGGTAGCCTGAACGTTCTGCGGAGTTACTTGCAATTGGTACATAATGTAGATTTGTTGGTTACACAAATCTAACAAAAAGGCCTAAATAACAATTATTTAAAGGTTTTTATACCAATTGACCAAAAAGTAACTTTAAATGAACTAAACCTATTTTTTGTACTAAAGCGGTTATTGGTATGTGCCCTGCTCAAACAGATTTTTAAGATCTTATGGATTTTTTCTTAGTCGGGCCAGCAGATATCGGATAGGTTCAGCTGTTTAAATCAATCAAATAAATCCGTAAAATCACCTTTGTCAGGGTCAAAATTTATCCTTCATCCCCAGCAATCCCCATATACCGCCGCTATGAATGGCGAGGATGCTACTACCCGGAGCAAAGTGATCTTTAGCGGCAAGGTCGTAAATGGCGTAAAGCATTTTGCCGGTGTAAATGGGTTCTATGAGGATGCCGGTTTCCACAACAAATTGTTTAATAAAGCTGATCAGTTCCTGCGTGGTTTTGCCGTAGCCGCCAAAGTGGTAATTGAGGTGCAGGGCATAATTGGCCGGAATGTTTAAAAACCGGTCTATTTCATGCTGCATAAAGCCGCCGTTCTTTAATACAGGTACGGCATTAAATTGAGTAGGCAGCTCGTGATTTGTCAACCCGTTAATAATGCCTGCCGCTGTGGTGCCGGTTCCGCATGCACAGAAGATATGGTCGTAGATTTCGGGAAGTTCGTCAACCAGTTCGCTTACGCCTTTGGCGCCTTCGGCAGATGCACCGCCTTCGTCTATAAAAAAGGCTTGCTCATCATCAGCAAAAAACTTGCTGAATAATGCCTGTTTATCGCGGTAGCTTTCACGGTCGGTAAATATCAATTGCATGCCGTGCAGTTTGCAAAGGAAGAGCGTGTCGTTCTCTACTTCTTCGCCGCGTACAATACCGGTTGCCTTAAAGCCAAATTTTGCTGTGGCGGCTGCCGTTGCCAGTAAATGATTGGAATATGCCCCGCCGAAGGTTACCAAACGCGTCTTGCTTTGGGCCCTGGCTTGTTGAAGCACATACTTAAGCTTTCGCCATTTATTGCCCGATATGATGGGGTGGATCAGATCATCACGCTTAATAAAAACCTGCAGGCCTTTTGCCTTAAATAATCCATTTTTTATTTGCTGAATGGGGCTATATATTTCGAGGTTGATGTCCACGGGGTAAAGTTAGGGAAATATAGGATGTATTTAGCTTACGCGGAAGAACCAGCACTGCGAAGAAAGCCTCGCCCCAGACCTCTCCGAAGGAGAGGGGGCTCCTGTTTTAGTGGCGATTATGGGGATAGGATGGTCGAATGAAGAAATGATTAAACAAAACGCCATGTGTTAAAATGCAACCTAAGCCTAAAGCCTTTTTTCTTACTTTTGCCGTATGATTGATGAAACCGCCATAATTGACAGCGACGAGCAGGATTTGTTTGAACACCTGCGTGTGGTTGTTGATAAGGGGCAGTCGTTATTGCGGATAGATAAGTTTTTAATGCACCGGGTGGAGAATGCATCGCGCAACCGCATCCAGAATGCTATTGATGCAGGCAATGTACTGGTGAACGATAAGGTTATAAAAGCCAGTTACCGGGTTAAACCACAGGATATAATTTCGGTTGTATTGCCACACCCGCCACGCGATACCGAGGTTTATCCCGAAGATTTGCCTATCGAGATCGTATACGAGGATAACGATGTGCTTATTGTTAACAAGGCTGCCGGTATGGTAGTGCACCCGGGTTATAATAACTATGAGGGTACGTTGGTGAACGCGCTGGTTTTTCATTTTAACCAGTTGCCAACTCTGCCGGGGAATGACGGCCGCCCGGGGTTGGTGCACCGTATTGATAAAGATACATCGGGCCTGCTGCTTATCAGCAAAAATGAGCGTAGCATGAACTACCTGGCTAAGCAATTTTACGACCACACCATTAACCGCAAATATATAGCATTAGCCTGGGGCGATATTGCCGAGGATGGCACCGTTACCGGTTACATAGGCCGCAGCGTTAACGACCGCCGGGTAATGTCGATATATGACGATCCGGAGAAAGGAAAGTGGTCGGTAACGCATTATAAGGTGTTGGAGAGGATGGGTTATGTTACACTGATTGAGTGCAAGCTGGAAACGGGCAAAACGCACCAGATCCGCGCGCACATGAAGCATATTGGACACCCGTTGTTTAGCGACGCGATGTACGGCGGCGATAAAATTTTAAAAGGAACGGTATTTAGCAAATACCGCCAATTTGTAGAAAATTGTTTCGAGATAATGCCAAGGCAGGCGCTGCATGCGGCTTCGCTTGGGTTTGTACACCCCTCGCTAAAAAAAGATATTTACTTTGAAGCCCCGCTTCCTGCTGATTTTGAAGGCGTTTTAGATAAGTGGAGAAAATATACCAGCGCCAACTCGACCGGGCAACAGGATTAAATAAAATTTGCGCAATCTAAATTGGTAATAAGCCGTTAATAGCACTAATATTATACGTTTAAATCTGCAAATTTGCACAGCTAAAAACTACTAATGCCGCCTGTTTATATAAATTTTAATGGAGAAATAATACCTGCAGATAGTACACTGCTTACCATTGCCAACAGGGCATTCAGGTATGGCGATGGCTTGTTTGAGAGCATGCGGGTGATGAAAGGCAAACTCAAATTCCCGGAGCTGCATGCCGAGCGCCTGCAAAAGGGAATGAAGTCGCTAAAGATAGACGGCTACTCGCAGGCCGACAGCTGGTTTTTAAAAGAAAAAGTTGAGGAGCTTGCCCGTCGTAATAAAATAAAGCATGGTCGTTTGCGCCTAACCGTTTTTCGAGATGCGGAGGGATTGTACGCGCCTACACAAAATAAAATGGCATATTGCCTGGAGATACAACCCATTGAAGAGCCCCGATATTTCTTGAACGAGCGCGGCCTGATCATGGATGTGTACACCGAACTGCCCAAACCCCTTAACTGGCTCTCGAATATCAAAACCTGTAATTCGCTTATATATGTGATGGCTGGGATATATAAACAGCAAAATAAGCTGGATGATGTATTCCTAATCAACCAAAACCGTTACTTGTGCGAAGCCAATAGCTCTAACATTTTTGTTTGGTACCAAAATCATTTATATACACCTGCCTTAAGCGAGGGGTGTGTGGAGGGCGTAATGCGCCGTGTGGTGATACAACTGGCAATCGACAATAACATCCCCGTTACCGAAGCCCAGATAAACCCCGAAATATTAAACGAAGCTGACGAGGTTTTTTTAACCAATGCCACCAAAGGCATTCAATGGGTTATGGGCTACGGTGTAAAACGGTATTTTAACCGCATTAGCAAAGCGCTGATGGATGAGTTGAATAAGCTGTAAGGATAAATTTTCTACTGCGTAACAATTATCAAGCTTTGTTATCAAATGGTAAATAGACCATGAGAGTAACTGCCTTATTATCATTATTAGTACTTCTTGTTTCAATATCGGCATGTAAGCAAAAAGGAAAAGCTAAAGACGTCACTGAGAAAACAGAACTTCCTGAATCGTTGGATGAGCCAAAAGGGGATGTTTTGAGCTTTAAGCGGTATTCGTCGGGTGGTAACTTAGTTGATGCAATTTACTTCGATCTGGTGAAGAAAACGCCCAATCTTGAACGCCTGGAAGCGCAACTCGAAAAATTTAATGTAGATAAAGCAGATAGTTTAGCAGCATTTAATAACTACGCAGGTAAGGTAGAAAGCTATTATAACTCTGCAAACCAAAACTTGGAGCATATTGAAGACACCGTTTTGAAAGAAAGGTTAAAAGTGCTCTTAGCCGCCGAAAGGGGTAGGTATAAATCAAAGGCAAATAAATTTGAAACCCTGATAAAAGATATTGATAACGAAAACCTTGTGATAAAAGACTATTACGAAACTTTAAAGATCGTAGCTACTTTGCCCGTTATCGTAAAATATCAAAACAATAATATACCTGATATAAGAAGTATAAAAGCGGTAAATGACCAAGCCAAATCATTAAAAGCTAAGACTATTAAGACGGTTACTGAATATGGTGCCGCAGGTATACCCGCAAATTAATTGCATTCTTAATAGGCAGCTGTTTAATTAAAAAGATCAGGAAGATAATACTTCCATCTTTATCTCCGCCAAAATTCCATCCCATAATGCAATCCTTGCTTGTAGCGCTTTTTTAACAGCTGTGGTTGCTTGGGCCCATTTGCTGGCGTCATCGCCGCAAAGTTCGGCGGTCATTTGGTAAGCTAATTGGGAGTGGTGGTCGCCGTCAACTTCTATATGGCGCTCCAGGTAGTAAAGCAATACCTCAACCCTGCCCGGAAGTTGTCCGTTTAGTTTTTTAACCATTTCTATAAACATACCGGGGATCAGATCCTCGCGGCCAAATGTAAATACCGCGGCTTGTAAAAAGCTTTCGTTGGTGGCAATTACTTCAAAGGTGTGTTTAACAAACTCGCGGGCTACTTGGGGCACTTCTGCCTTGGCTAACGCAATTTTTACATCCTTTTGGGTGCTTAATTGCTCAAACAACGATAAAATAGCCGAGGTGTCGGCACCGGCTTGTTCCATGGCTTTCAGGTACAGTTCAAAGTGACTGGTACGTGTGCCGGTATGGTCTACATCGCTTTCTTCGCCGGCAACTATTTCGTTGATGAGGTAGCGGGTATTGGCGTTGCCTACAGGCATCCAGGGTAGGGTGGTGCAGGTTAAGTTTTGCTGCAGCGCTTTTAGCAGCGACATAAAATCCCAAACGGCAAATATATGGTGCTGCATAAATGTATGCAGGCTTTCAATGGTGTTAATGTTGCGGTAAAGCTCGTGTGCTATCAGTTGTTCGCGTAACGGCTCAATCTCTTGTTTTAGCTGAGCTATCCTATCGTTGTTGTTCATTAATTACAATTTATTACCTCTTAAAAACTCTTCTATACTCATTCGCTTTTTACCTTCCAACTGCACATCAGTTACGCTGATGAAACCATCAGCCGTGGCGAATTTTAGTTTGGTTTTATTATCGGTTATGAAGCCACCCGGGTAAATGCCGGGTTCGCCTTGCTCAAAATTAGCTGCGTAAATTTTCAGCACTTTGTCGTTTAGCATGGTATATGCCGTTGGCGATGGGCTTAATCCTCTAATGAGATTATAAACCTGTTCGGCTGGTTTATTAAAATCTACCAGGCAGTCGGTTTTGAATATCTTGGGGGCGTGTTTTAATTCCATACCCTCGGCCAGTTCTTCCTGCGGATGCTCGTGGTAGCGGCCGCTTTCTATCCCTTTTACAGTTTTTACAAGCAGGCCCGCTCCCTTGTTCATAAGGCGGTCGTGCAGGTCCCCGGCGGTTTCGGTGCCGTTAAGGGTGACTTTTTCGGTGAATAGAATGTCACCGGTATCAATATCATGCTTTAAAAAGAAGGTGGTAACGCCGCTTTCTTTTTCGCCGTTGATGATGGCCCAGTTAATAGGGGCGGCACCACGGTATTGCGGTAACAAGGATGCGTGGAGGTTAATGGTGCCTTTTGGCGGCATATTCCAAACAGCCTCGGGTAGCATCCTAAAGGCTACAACCACCTGCAAATCGGCCTTAAGCGCTTCCAGTTCGGCTAAAAAATCGGGGTTCTTCAGTTTTTCGGGCTGCAGTACTTTTATGCCGTTGGCATCGGCATATTGTTTCACTGCCGATTGATTTACCTTTTGGCCACGGCCCGCAGGTTTATCGGGAGCGGTTACTACGGCAACAATATCGCAGCCGGCTTTTATTAAAGCATCAAGCGATGATACAGCAAACTGGGGGGTACCCATAAATATAATTCTCATTTTGCGCGCTCTCGGTTTTTATGTTTTGTAGATAGTATTAATTATACAGTAAGTATTGGGTACGCATGGCTTTAAATTTTGTTAAGCCCGGCTCCCAGCTTTTGCGGATCTGGTCCTCGGTTTTGCCGGCAATAATTTGTTTCCTTAACTCATCTGTACCGGCAAGCCTTTTAAAATAGGGGATAAAAAAATGTGCCTTATCCGGGTATATTTTATACATATCAATTACCCAGGCTAAATTAAGTTTTCCGCTGTTGCGGATGGTTTGCATATTGTAATTTTTAAGGTCGATGCCGTAGCAAACGGTATCTTGCAAAGGTGGCTTATCGCTCATACCCGGGATGCTGACAGGTTTAAAGCTAAACTCATATTTATCCTTCAATAACGGACTGCCTACCACCTGAAAGGGAAATAGCGTGCCGCGGCCAAGGCTAAGTTTGGTGCCCTCAAAAAAGCAAATGTGCGGGTACAGCAATATAGATTGTGCGGTATTTAAATTTGGCGACGGGTTTACCGGCAGCACGTAATCCATATTGCGGTTGTAGTTACCAACCTTTACGAGTTTTAATTTACACTTTACCTTGTTTTTTAACCAGCCCTGCCCGTTAATCATTTGGGCATATTCGGCAATGGTCATCCCGTGCAGGACGGGGATGGGGTGCATGCCCACAAAAGAGCGGAAGCCGGCTGTATCTAATATCGGCCCATCCACATAAACACCGTTGGGGTTTGGCCTGTCTAATATCATCAGCTCAATATTATTTTCGGCGCAGGCCTCCATTACGTAATGCAGGGTAGATATATAAGTGTAAAAGCGGGTGCCAACATCCTGCACGTCAAATATCATCAAATCAATACCTTTCAAGTCATCGGGTGTGGGTTTAAAATGCTTGCCGTAAAGCGATATGGCCGGCAGGCCGGTAACCGCATCAACCGTGTTGCCAATGGTTTCGCCGTCGCTGGCATTGCCTCTAAATCCATGCTCGGGGCCAAATATTTTTTTAATGCCCACACCCAGTTTTAGCAAGCTATCAACCAGTGGTTTTTTATTGGGGCCGATAATGGATGTTTGGTTAATTAGCATACCAATTTTGCGGCCTTTAAGGTATTGCAGGTAAATGTCCAGTCTATCGGCAGCGGGCAATATGGGGGCGGTTATTTTTTTTACCGCAACCGTTTTATTTGTGTTTTTAGCTGCCTTTGGGGCTTGCGCAAAGTCGTCGCATTTTAAAAAAAGCAGGGTAAGCGCAATTATGGGGGTGTACAGTTTGATGCCGGTCATAAGTATTTTGATGTTAAAGCAAATTTAAAAGCAGTTTGTTTAAGTGTAAAAACGCATCTTTGCGAAGGTACAAAAATCATTTCAGCATTGAATTTCGCCGGGTTTATATCAAGTCGTATTACGTTTAAGAGTAAGCGTACTTTCTCCAAATTAATTGTACGTATAGCCATTATTGGCATTATGCTTGGGCTTGGCGTTATGATAATTTCGCTGGCGGTTATCCGTGGGTTTAAACAAGAGATCCGCGAAAAGGTTAGGGGATTTGCCGGAGATATCCAAATTGTTAAGGCAGATAATAATACCTCGTTTGACCGTGCCTCCTTTGCCGATAGCGTCCCGGTGGTTAAAAATATCAAATCGGTTAAGCAGGTAGAGGCCGTTTACCCTTACGCTACCAAGCCCGGTATTATTAAAGCCAATAATGAAATTGAAGGAGTTGTATTAAAAGGTGTAAACAAAAATTACAACTGGGATTACGTTAAAAAGATGCTGGTTACGGGTACAGTTATCCAATATTCGGATACCGCCGAAGTGCAAAACCAGCTCATGATATCGCAGCTTACTGCCAACCGCTTGCGTTTAAAAACCGGCGACGATGTAATGATGTATTTTGTGCAGGAGCCACTGCGAAAACGCAAGCTTAAGATTGTGGGCATATTTAGTATAGGGGTTGATGAGGTGGATAAGACCTTTGTAATTGGCGACCTTGCGCTTATAAAACGCCTTAACGACTGGCGCCACGGCGAGATTGGCGGCTATGAAGTGCGCACAACCGACTTTGCCAAAATACCGGCCACCGCAATTAGCGTTGATGATAAGCTACCCATCAAGCTAAAAGCTACAACGGTACTGGAGAACTATCCCACCATTTTTAGCTGGCTGGATTTGCTCGATGTAAACATAATTGTGATGTTGGTGTTAATGATCACCGTAGCCATCATCAATATGATTTCGGCCCTGCTTATTATGATACTTGAACGTACGGCCATGATAGGCATTTTTAAGGCCATGGGTGCAGGTAACTGGGTTATTCAAAAGATATTTTTGTACAACGCCACTTATCTGATAGGGCTGGGGCTGGTATTGGGCAATGCCTTAGGCCTTGGCGTGGGTTACTTTCAGCAGCAAACACACTTTTTCAAACTGTCGCAAGCAGATTATTATATGACCTTTGTACCCATCCGCTTTGTTTGGACAGATATTTTATGGGTAAACGCGGGCACCTTAGTGGTATGCCTGCTGGTGCTTATTGTACCATCTATGCTGGTTACGCGCATACAACCGGTAAAGGCGATAAGGTTTAAGTAAAAAGCCGCTTATGGTTATAAGCGGCTCAGGTTCTGACGGGTAAGATTAGTATATTCGGTAATTTAATCCTATCCTTACAATTTCTGTATGTGCCTCCATTGCAGGTCCGCCAATATATCCGCTATAATAATTCCTTAAACCATGCGAATAATTAGCAAAAAGCCCAAAGCGGTTATAGCCGGCATTTAATCCAAATTTAAGCCTGTTATCAGTAGAAATATTTTTTCTGTCCCGGTCGGTGGTAATAGCAGTTCCGTCAAACGTTTTTGCAGAACCTTTTTCGCGTGCATCAGTAATGTGTGCAAATTCAATCCCGGCTAAAATATCCAGCTTTACAACAGGTATGGGTAAACGATAACCAATGTAAGGGTTAAGTGTTAAGTAGCTTGTTCTTAACATGGTAGAACTGGTGGCTCTAGCGTCCTCGTTAGCTAAAGGATCGTTATTCCTGTATACCTGGTTAATGTCTATTTTGCTTTTTAGCGATTCATAACTCCCTTGCAGACCTACAATAAACGATTTAATTAAAACTAACTGTGCCTGCACGTTGCCACCAAAACCAACGCCATTTTTACTGCCGTATGGGTTATTGGTATAACCAGTATTGGCATTAATGCCGTTTATTGATGAAACTGATTCGGCAGATTTGCCGGCGTAATGCATAATACCGGTGCTTAAACCTGCAGATACTTCAATATTTTGGGCAAATACCTTTGTGGTTGTAACCAGGCAGGTTAAAATTAACAGTGTTTTTTTCATGGTTTAGGTCGTTTTATGTTATAAAAATCGATAGTTTCTATTTCTTTCCCTTAAAGCTAAATTTTAAGTTAACGCCACCTGCACCAAACTTAATATCCTGTGCGCCCAGGCCGCTAAGCGGATATTTAACAAATGGTTCTATCACCAGCCTGTTGCTGCCTACCGGGTAACCAATACCAAAAGATAAGTTTAATGTTTTGGCAAAGTAAAAACTGTTAAAGCTGTTGTGTAGGGTTTGCTCCTCGGGTGCTGCATTGCTTACGAAACCTGCACCGCCGCTGTAGCCGTAGCGGTAAGTATAGGTCTCGTTTATAAATGTACCCGAGCTTAAACCTGCCGATATAAAAGCATCTGTTTTTTGCGGATCAAACTCGTATTTGATGTTAATAGGTATATCCAACCCTATAAGGCTGGCATTGTAGTTTTTAAACACGGGTAGAACTGCCGCGGAGCTAAACAAGCTTTCGGCCCTTAACGCTGGTGCCTCACTGGCCAATACGCTTGCTGCAGGCGGGGCCTGGGTATTGTAGTTTAGCGAGTTTTGAGCAATAGATACACCGGTAGACAGTTTAAAGTTTTTACTCAGCCTAAAATCCGACGTTAAACCCGCACCGGCGTTAACCTGGTTGGTGCTGCCTTCGGCGTAGTTGAAGTAGGTGGCGGCGTAAACACTAAAGTTTACTTTTTTGGCATCTGGTTTATCGGCCCGCTTGTTTGTTTTAGCGGTTCTGTTAAGCTTGTCGGCCTCAAACATATCCTCTATTGATCTTTTGGCCGGTTGTTGCTGTTGCTGGCTAGCAGCGGCTGATGAACCGCTAGCATCGCCCTGTACAGTTTTACTTACCGGCAAAGTATTATTTGCTAATTGCGGTTGGTTTGGCAAATTATCAGCAACTTTTTGGCTGTCGGTCGCTGGCAGTTTATTAGTTATTGCTTGTTTTGTTTGAGCAATACTTTTTGACGGTATTTGCCAAGGCTGTGGATGCCCAATCCAGGAATTTGGTTTTGTAGCCTGCGTTGCAGTATCCGGGTTTTCAGGCTTCGAAGTTGCAGGCGTGCGGTCAACATATCTTGGTATAACTATAGTGTTGTTAAAAGTAGAAGTGGGGTTGTTAGCAATAACCTGTTCTGTTTTATTTGGTTTTATGCCATTGTTAATGGCTGCCGTATCTTTTATAACAGGTTGTTGCTGCTGTTTGGCAGACTTAACTGCCATGTTATTTACAGCCGTGCTTTGATTGTTGTACCAAAGCATCACACCTAAAAACACCAAAACTACAGCCGCGGCGCTGCTCCACCAAAGCCAGGCAACTTTATTGCCTTTTTTCCCGGCGGTAACCTTTGCCTGTAGCAACTCCCAACCATGCTCAGCGCCGGGATGTTCGTAATTATCAAACACCTCCCTGATGTGGTCGCTTAGTTTTTTATCAAACTGCTCATCCATGGTTTTGTGTTTCGTTTGTTAATAGATGCCTCAATTTATCTTTAGCCCTGCTTAAGTAAACCCTGGATGAGCTTGCCGGTAAATTCAATATTTTACCTATCTCATCGTGGTTATAGCCATCTATCTCGTACATGTTAAAAATTGTAAGCTGTATTTGTGGCAATTGCTTCATCAGCCTTAAAATATCCTGCGCGTTTAAAGTATCTATAGCGGTTGCGTTGCTGCCAACGTTATAGGCATCTTCAATATCTGTGTTAGCCTGATGTTTAAGCTCCTTACGGCGCCTGTCAATAGCTGTGTTTACCACAATTGTACGCAGCCAAGCCCTAAAGGGTTTATCGGCGTTATAATTGGTTATATTATTAAAAACTTTTATAAAAGCGTCGTTCACTACTTCTAAAGCGTCATCCTGATTAAGGCTGTAACGCATACTTACACCCATAGCGTAGCCATAAAACTGCTTATATAGTAGTTCCTGGTGTTTTACACTGCCTGATTTACACTTACTGACTATTTCATCCTCAGTAATGCGGTGAAGTAACTGCATTAATTGTAATACTGCTTAGTTGAATATATGCAATACGCCCCAAAACAGGAAACGTTACAGCTACAACTAATTTTTTAAGATCATCACCTTTAATTGGTCTTTTTAAGATCGTATTGTAAGCTTAAAGTATCAGCGCTGTTAAGCACCATTTGTAAATTAGTACCGTTGTAAACAAAAAGATAATCGCCCTGCAGGTGCCTTTTGGTGTAATTCCCTGCTTTATAGGTGCTGTCTACAAACCTAATGCCGTTACCTGCAATGCCGTAGTGCCCTTTACTGCCTGCGTGTACGGTACTGGTATCGCCCAATACTTTAAATCCTACACCAGGTGTTATAACAAGTTGGATATTTGCCTTCGCCGTATCAAGTTTGGTAACATTTGGCAGCCTGCGCACTAAGCGGAATTCGCCTGTGAAAGTACCTTCAGGATTAGGGATGGGGGTCGAATTATTATTGTTAAAGCAACCTGCCGCAAGTATGAGCAAGGCCGGTAAAAAGTAAATTAATTTTTTCATCATTATCTGGGATTACAGTTATCATTACGTATCGATCACAAAAAACGCTACAATAAGCAGATAATTATTGCACTTTTTTCGCCTCGTTCCAAAACACATCCATTTCGGCAAGGTTCATGTCTTTCAGCTGCTTACCGTTTTCTTGCGCTTTGCCTTCCAGGTACTGGAAACGCTTAATAAATTTACGGTTTGTTTTTTCTAAAGCATCCTCGGGGTTAATGCCAATAAAACGCGCGTAATTAATCAGCGAGAACAGCAGGTCGCCAAACTCGCCTTCAGCCTTGTCATGGTCAATGTCTCTTTCGTCGGCAACGTTATATTCATCTTTAAATTCCTGCAGTTCTTCTTCTACTTTGGCCCATACCTGGTCTTTGCTATCCCAGTCGAACCCAACGCCACGCGCTTTTTCCTGTATGCGCGATGCCTTAACCAAGGCAGGCAAAGAAGCAGGTACACCACCTAAAACCGATTTATTGCCCTCTTTCAGCTTGATCTGCTCCCAGTTGCGTTTAACATCTTCTTCGTTGCTTACTACAGTATCGCTGTAAATATGTGGGTGCCGGTTAATCAGCTTATCGCAAATGCCGTTAAGCACACCGGTTATGTTAAAGCTATCGGTTTCTGACGCGATGCGGGCGTAAAAAACAAGGTGCAGCATAATATCGCCAAGCTCTTTTTTTACCTCGTCGGTATCGCCGCTCAGTATGGCGTCAGACAGTTCGTAGGTTTCTTCAATAGTTAAATGGCGAAGGCTTTCCATGGTTTGCTTTTTATCCCATGGGCAGTTTATGCGCAGGTCGTCCATAATAGTAAGCAAACGGTCGAAAGCTGCAGAAGGGATATAAGCGGTAATGGGGGCGGTAATTGGCATAATGTTGAATTATATTATCAAAGATAGGTATTCAGTTTGCAGTTTGACGTTTGCAGTTTGTTTATCAATTTTGAGGTCTTTAAAGTTTGCTAACAGTGTACTATAAACTGCTAACTGCTCTCAGCATTTCGCGCTTACCCGGCGCGCCGGGGGCTTTCTGTACTTTTAATCCCAATGCTTTTATGGCACGTTTTAAGTTGCCGGTTATGGCGTACGTAACAAACACACCGCCGGGTTTTAAAAATTGCAGGGTGTGTGCTATGGCCTCGTCGCTCCACATTTCTGGCTGGTAGATGGCGGCAAAGGCATCAAAATAGATAATGTCGAACTTTTGGGCTGAGGTAAAATTGTTAAGCGCACTTTCCGCAATATTAAAACTTACATAATTATTCATTTTAACTAATGTGGTAAGCGCGGCGGTGTAATTACCTAAAAATCTTTCCCAGATAGGTGATGGTACATATTGATCATAGCCGGTTTGGCTGATCATTTCGTTAGCAAGCGGGTAGGCCTCGATGCTGGTATATTGCAGGGTGATTTGCTGCTGAGTACAAAAATCGGCGGTAAGTAGAAAGTTTAACCCCGTGCCAAAGCCAACCTCTAAAATAGATACTTCGGCATTGTTAGTTCCTGTGTTAGCTAAAAAGTACTCGAGCCCCGAATGTAAAAATACGTGCCTGCTCTCCTGCAAAGCGCCGTGATGCGAGTGGTAATTTTCGCCAACCTGAGCGTTATAAATGGTGTTCGACCCATCGGCAGTAGGTACTATTTGCAAGTGTGGGGTTGGGGTGTTTTCTTCGGTCATAATGCAGGGCAAATTTAAGGAAAATAGTAGAGCTTGGATAGTTGGTGAGTTACTCACCCCGACGACGCTGCGCTGGTCGACCCTTTCTACTGCGTAAAGAGGGTGAAAAAGTACCGTCCCCTCTTTGCGCAGCAGAGAGGGGGCAGGGGAGTGAGTCAATTCGTAAAGAGGGTGACGAATTAGCCCCATAATCCCCCCAATAAAAAAGCCCCTCCGTAAAGAGGGGCTCCAACCAATCACAAACTATTCCTATTATTATATAAACATAAACGGCAATACAAATTCTTTCTAATCTCTAATCCTAATCTCCGCTACGCTGTCATCGCCAGGAGGCGGTTTAGCTTATTGCAGTAATCGGGCAGGCTTATATGGCCCTTATCATATTCTTTAACCAATTCGTCCAATTCTTTTTCAACCAGGCTGCGGTCTATCTTTTGCTCGGCGCAAGCTATTTTAAGCGACTGTACCTTTTGCTGTGCCGATTTGCGCATGTATAAGGGCTGTACATCTTTTGCCTCAATTAACACCTTATTAAGTTTTTTACGATTTTGCTTGTCGAATTTTAATATCAGGTACACCAAAACAGATCCTGCTACCAGGAAATAAAAAAAGTTAGCAGTAGAAGTAGTAAACAAGTCGTTCATATAAATTATTCTTCTTCGTTGTCGATCTATCGTTTTTCAATTTACGGTGATGTGTTTAGTTTTAATTATTACGCATATGCCATTACATAGGTTGCATGTATTTTAAAATAGTAACAGACACCTAAGCGAAAAGGCAATATTGTTTAATTATTCGTAAAAGTGAAGGCAGCGTAATACCTGCATGTTATGTTTTTATACCTTTGCGGCATGTTATCCAGGCACTTGAAGGTTTTACTATACGGTTTTGGTTTTTTTGTAGTGATGTTGGCCGCTTTGCCGGCTGCATCTCAAACCAAACGTAAAAGCCAAACCGGCGGGGCAGAGCCTACAGCTGCGCATTCATTTAAGTTTAAAACCATAGTTATAGACCCCGGCCATGGTGGAAAAGACCCGGGCGCGCATGGTGCCTACTCCAACGAAAAAAACATCGCGCTAAGCATCGGCAAAAAATTAAAGGTGGCTATTAATAACAGCATCAGCGGTGTAGATGTTATTATGACGCGGAGCACCGATAAGTTTATTGAGTTGCATAAACGCGCCAACATCGCTAACGATGCCAATGCTAACCTGTTCATTTCTATCCATTGCAACTCCTCGCCTGAAAGGGTGAGCCCAAACCGCGGCGTGCTGTTGCTGGTATACGGTTTCCACCGCAAGGGCGAACAAATGGAGGCCATCCGCGAGAATGCATCCATATTTATTGAGAAAGATTACAAAAAAAAATACAACGGTTATGGCGAAGATGCTGCGGTTAACGCTATTGTGCTGGCCGCTTTTCAGCAGCGTTACCGTAAGCAAAGCATACAGTTTGGTAACCTGCTAAACCGTCAGCTTAAGGTGGAGAACGGCCGCAAAAGCCTAGGCGTGCGCGAGCAGGGCGTACTGGTGCTGCAGCAAAGTGGTATGCCCGGCCTGCTGTTAGAAACGGGCTTCATCAACAATCCATCCGACGAAAAATACTTAAACTCTGATGCCGGCCAAAACGATATTGTACAATCGATATTGGTAGCCATAAAAAAATATAAAGATAGTTTTGAGTAGCAGGTAGTTAATAGGTATAAAATTTGCTGATGATTTTATACCAAACATAAACTAACCTGTATGAAAACGATTGACTTAACCCGCAGAAAATTTATACACAATACTTCAATAGCCGCTGGCGCAATGCTGCTTAGTCCCGCACTATCTGCCCTGGCATTAAATAAAGCCGATAAACGCCTGGGTATTGCCTTGGTTGGTTTGGGCGGCTATGCAGGTGGGCAACTGGCCCCTGCGCTGCAACACACTAAAAATTGTTATCTGGCAGGTATTGTTACCGGCACCCCCGCAAAGGCCGGTGAATGGTCGAAAAAATACAACATCCCTAAAAAGAACATCTACAACTATCAAAATTTTGACGAGATAGCTAAAAACCCCGACATAGATATTGTGTACGTGGTGCTGCCGGTATCGATGCATAAAGAATACACCATCCGCGCGGCACGTGCAGGCAAGCATGTTATTTGCGAAAAACCTATGGCGCTTAACGCAGCCGAATGCCGCGAAATGATAGCAGCGTGCAAAAAGGCGGACAGATTACTTTCCATAGGTTACCGCCTGCATTTTGAGCCCCATACGCAGGAGGTTATGCGCCTTGGCCAAAAACAAGTATTTGGGAAAGTAACCGCGGTTGATACCGCCAATGGCTTCACCTATAACGGCGACCCCAACGCGTGGCGACTTAAGAAAGCGCTGGCAGGTGGCGGCGGCCTCATGGATATGGGTATATATGCTATACAAGGTGCACGCTATACTTTAGGCCAGGAACCCATTGCCGTAAAAGCAACCCAGGAGAAAACCCGCCCACAGTTATTTAAAGATGTTGATGAAACCGTTTACTGGGAGCTGAAGTTTCCGGGCGGACAAAAGGTAACCGGCAAAAGTAGTTACAACCACGATTGGGGATACCTGCGTGCAAAAGCCGCAAAAGGCACCTTTGAACTGGAGCCTGCCTACGGTTACGACGGCCTGGACGGTAAAGTGAACAGTAAGCCCATGCAGATCCCCAACATTAACCAGCAGGCCGCCCAAATGGATGATTTTGCTACCTGCGTTAAGCTCAAGAAACAAAGCCGCGTCCCCGGCGAAGAAGGGCTTAAGGATATGAAGGTGGTAGATGCCATATACCGCAGTTTAGATAGCGGTAAGTGGGAGAAGGTATAATCCGTTTTTGCCATTCTTCGTTATCTGATCATAGATTAAAGTGCAATTGGGAAAAAGCGATTATATTTACATCACTCATTTAACGCGACATGCACCTAAAACGAATCATCCTGATGGCTATTATACCGCAATTATTATCCATGCTGAGTTTCGCTCAAAAAATCCCTTATGGCAAAAACACGGCGGTTGGTAAATATTACGAAGTACGCGGCATAAAGCTTTATGTAGAAGAATACGGCAGCGGCCAGCCATTGATAATGATACATGGCAACGGCGGTGACATGAGCGCTTTTAGCGAGAACGTGCCTTATTTTAGTAAAAGATACAGGGTGATTTTGGTAGATAGCCGTTCGCAGGGTAAATCTATAGATACCAACCCATCTATCACTTTTGAACAGATGGCCGATGATTTCGCCGAACTGCTTAATGTACTTCACATACCTAAAGCCTATGTATTAGGCTGGAGCGATGGTGGTATTAACGCCATACTAATGGCTATTCGCCATCCTGATAAAGTGATCAAATTTGCATCAACAGGGGCAAACATTACGCCCGATGCATCCAGCTTTGCCGACCCGAACGGTTGGGCGGGTTCTAAAAAATATTACGAGCAAAATAAGAACAGGAAATGGCGTACCGCTAAGGAGCGAAACAACTGGAAAATGTTTATGCTTGATTGGGAGCAACCCAACATCAAACTAACCGACCTGCATAAAATTAAATGCCCGGCGCTTATCATAGCCGGCGAACATGATGTTATTGCCGACAAGCATACCCGGTTGATCCAGGCCAATATCCCCGGCTCCCAACTTTGGATCATTAAAAATTCGGGGCATGGTACGCTCATAGAACATGCCGCGGAGTTCAATAAAAGAGTAGACGCGTTTTTTACGCACTAGTAAAAGTGATTGTCATTAGTTATTCAAAAAAAGATGTTTAAACATCTTTTTTATTTTACATATGAAACCTTTATATATCTTTGGTGCATATTCAAATATTAAAACTGAAATTATAAACAATGAAAAAGATCTTAACCTTAGCTGTTGCTGCATTATTTATGCAAACGGCATTTGCTCAAAGCACCTGGAAAGCTGATAAAGCACACTCACATGTTAAATTTACCATCACCCACCTTGCGGTATCTGATGTTGACGGTACTTTTAAAGATTTTGACGCCAGCATCGTTGCTGCAAAACCAGATTTTAGCGATGCTAAATACACTTTTACTGCAAATACTGCTTCAGTTAACACAGAAAATGACAACCGCGACGGTCATTTAAAATCTGCAGACTTTTTTGATTCTGCTAAATTCCCAACTTTAACTTTCGAAAGTACCAACGTTAAACCAGCAGGCACTAACAAATACAAAGTAACCGGCAACTTAACCTTACATGGTGTTACTAAACCTGTTGTTTTAGATGTTACCTACCGTGGTACCATCACCAACCCAATGACTAAAGGCCCTGACGCCGGTTTTAAAATTACCGGTACCATCAAACGTTCTGACTTTGGTTTTGGCGCTAAATATGGCTCACCAATGCTTAGCGACGAAGTTGAACTTAACGCAAGCGGCGAATTCTTGAAACAGTAATAGTTTTTCAAATAAATAGAAATGGGGCCTCAAATATTTGAGGCCCCATTTTTTTGTGCTGGTATTTTTTTAGATCCGTTTAAAGGTTAGTGTTTTGCCTATAAACTTATAGTGCCAGTATCCTTTTACTTTAAGCGCGCCATCTTTATCTATATAGGCCGATGAGTTCCAGTGGCGGCCATGTTTGGCATCGTATATCATGCCGTCCTCCCAACTGTTGGTTTGCTGGTTATAGGTAAGTTTTTCAAGCACGTTCATACCTAAAAGTTTACGGCTGCGCAGCGTTGGGTCGGGGTTTTTATCGTCTGTCCAATAATCAAGCTCTTTGCTATCGTCGTGATCATCAAACCAAACTATTTTGGCTTTAAATTCCGGTCCTTCTTTATAAACCTGTACAATCAGCCGGTCATCATCAAGTTTCCATTTGCCGCATACTTTTTCAGCCGCAGCGGCCGAAGTTGGAACAATAGGTGTGTGGTAATTTGTACTACCAACAAGCATTAATGCTACAAAACTACACAGAAACTGATTTGCCATATTAGTGTCAATTTGTTAATACAATATAGACAATAGTGATGCCAGTTTCGCAAGTTTCTTTTCAGGTATAATAAAATAATTTATGTTATACGCTTAAACGTCATGGTTTTACCTAAGAGCTTAACTTTCCAGTAGCCTTTTACCTTTAATAAACCCGTTTTATCGATATATGCCGCAGCACTCCAGTATTTGCCGCTCTGCACTTCGTAGATCTTGCCGCCTTCCCAGGTGTTAGACGAAGCGTTGTACTGTAAATTCTCTACCACATCAAGCCCAAGCACTTTGCGGTTGCGCAGGGCGGGGTTGGGGTTTTTAATATCGGTTATGGTTTCCATGGGCTTGGTTTTGGTTACGCCGCCGCTAAACCAAATGATCTTAGCCTTAAAAGTATTTTTATATGGGTAAACCTCAACAGTCAAATTCTTCTCGCTTGATTGCCATTTGCCGCAAATAAGGTTGGCTTTGGTAATATCCGGGTCTATGGTTTTAAAAGAGCAAAGTACCGTAAGAAATAAAATACAAACGTAGCGCATAAAGGGCGGATTTAGCCGCTATAACAATAGCTTAAACAATAACGCATAAATACGTAATTGTTTGCATTCGGACCAAACTATATATATTGTCAAATAACCTCAACGAAAACGTTATAGTGAATAGATTGCCTCCGTTATGCTTTGGGGGCTTTTCACTTTTTATATATTTGAGTTGTAAACCAAAATACATCTCTCATCTGTATGAAAAAACTGCCATTGCTGCTGCCGTTATTAGGGTTGGCTATATCTGCATCTGCACAACAAAAAAATATATACCACAAGGGCTGGGTCGATTTTAACAAGAACGGCCGGATGGATGTGTTCGAGGATCCGTCGCAAAATATAGAAAAGCGTATTACCGATCTGTTGAGCCAGATGACCGTTGAAGAGAAAACCTGCCAGATGGCTACCCTTTACGGCTACAAGCGTGTGCTTAAAGATGAAATGCCAACCGCTAACTGGAAGAACGAGATCTGGAAGGATGGTATAGCCAACATCGATGAAGAGTTGAACAACCTTACCTCGCATACCGACGATGCGCCTACACAATATTCGTACCCCTTTAGCAAACACGCGTCGGCAATAAACACTGTACAAAAATGGTTTGTGGAAGAAACCCGCATGGGTATCCCAGTCGATTTTACCAACGAGGGTATCCATGGCCTTAACCACGACCGTGCTACGCCGCTGCCTGCACCTATTGGCATTGGCAGCACCTGGGATAAAAACTTGGTGAGGCAGGCAGGTCAAACCGTGGGCCGCGAAGCAAAAGCACTTGGGTACACCAATGTTTACGCCCCGATACTCGACCCCGCCCGCGACCAGCGCTGGGGCCGTGTGGTAGAATGTTATGGCGAAAGCCCTTTCCTGATAGCCGAAATGGGCAAGCAAATGGTGCTGGGCATCCAGGAAGAGGGCGTGGCATCAACACTAAAACATTATGCCGTTTACAGTGTGCCTAAAGGTGGCCGGGATGGCAGCGCCCGTACCGACCCGCATGTTGCCCCGCGCGAGATGCACCAGATTTACCTGTACCCGTTTCGCCGGGTGGTACAGGAAGCACACCCAATGGGGGTGATGAGCAGCTATAACGACTGGGATGGCGTACCTGTTACAGGTAGCTATTACTTTTTGACGGAATTATTGCGCCAGAAATTTGGTTTCCAGGGCTATGTGGTAAGCGATAGCGAGGCGGTGGAATACCTGTTCTCGAAACATAAGGTAGCTATTGATTATAAAGAAGCCGTGCGCCAGGCGGTAGAGGCGGGGCTTAACGTGCGCACCAATTTTAGTCCGCCGCAAACATTTATACTGCCGCTGAGACAGCTGATAAAAGAGAACCGCATTTCGATGAAGGTAATAGATTCGCGCGTGGCGGATGTGTTGCGGGTAAAATTTCGTTTAGGGCTCTTTGATTACCCGTATGTAAAAAACCCAAAAGCTGCCGACAAAGTGGTGCACACCGCCGCTGATGCAGCTATGAGCTTAAAAATGAACCGCGAAAGCATGGTGCTTTTAAAGAACGAGAACAACCTGTTGCCTTTAGATAAAAGCAGGTACAAAAATATACTGGTAACCGGCCCGCTGGCGGTAGAGAGTAACTATACCATTAGTAGATATGGCCCGTCGCACAATAAGATAATCAGCGTGCTGGATGGGGTTAAAACCTACATGGGCGATGCCGGTAATGTCAGCTATGTAAAAGGCTGCGATATGGTGGATGCTACCTGGCCCGAGAGCGAGATCATCGAAACACCGCTTACGGCAAAGGAGCAGGCGGGCATAGATTCGGCAGTGGCACAGGCAAAACTTAGCGACGTCATAATAGCCGTAGTAGGCGAGGATACCGACCGTGTGGGCGAAAGCCTTTCGCGCACCGGCCTAAACCTGCCGGGCCGTCAGTTAAAGCTGATACAGGCATTGCAGTCCACCGGTAAACCGGTTGTTATGGTAATGATAAACGGGCAGCCGCTTACCATTAACTGGGAGAACAAATACGTACCGGCTATTTTAGAGGCCTGGTTCCCCAGCGTGCAAAGCGGGCAGGTTATTGCCGAAACCCTGTTTGGAGATAACAACCCCGGCGGCAAGCTGCCCATTACATTCCCAAAAACAACCGGGCAAATTGAGTTTAACTTTCCGTTTAAACCAAACTCGCAGATAGGGCAGGGCGGTAAAAATGGATGGGGGCACACCAGTGTTGATGGCGCGCTGTATCCATTTGGCTATGGGTTAAGCTATACCAAATTCGAGTACAGCAACCTGCAGGTATCTCCGGAGAAAGGGCAATCACAAGGTGATGTAACTGTAACCGTTGATGTAACCAACATCGGCCAGCGTAACGGCGACGATGTAGTGCAGTTATACATAAAAGATGATGTAAGCAGTGTAACTACTTATGAATATGACCTGCGCGGTTTTGAACGCGTTACCTTAAACCCCGGCGAAAAGAAAACCGTTACCTTTACCCTACACCCCGATGACCTGGCCCTGCTGGATAAAAACATGAACTGGACGGTAGAGCCCGGCACCTTCCAGGCGTGGATAGGCGCGTCATCAGAGGATATTAAACTAAAAAAGAGTTTTACGGTGGAGTAAGAGAGGGGATTAAAAGGGTTTCTATTGTCTGAACCTGAATTTATAGAATTAAAAAAATGATAGACTAAGTATAGCGATGGGTTTTATACCCATCGCTTTATTTCAAATCTCAAGATAAAACCAATCAGTTTAAGTTTAGTACAGAATACCCCATCAATAAGAACGCAGATGGTGTTTATAAAGCTATATAGAATTTGATACGCCTAGAATTTGATTTTAAGTTTATATAAAAATGACACCCAAACGTTTCGACTGGACACCCTCAGCCTATAAAGAAATGGAAAACATCATCACCCGCCCGGCTACCATGGCCGATATGGAAATATTGCGCCGGTTTGAGCAAGGCGTTATTAGTGCCGAGCGCCCGTTCGACCCGACACTTAAGGACGAGCACATAAACTATTACGACCTTAACGAGTTTATCAATGCCCCGCACATCCATCTCATAGTAGCCGAACTAAATGGCGAAGTTATTGGCAGCGGCTACGCACGTATCGAAACTTCAAAGATCTACCTAAAGCATCAGCAGCATGCTTACCTGGGCTTTATGTACGTGTTGCCACAACACAGGGGCAAGGGCGTAAATAAAGTGGTTATTGACGCGCTGAAGGAATGGTCGGTAGGGCAGGGGGTAACCGAGTTTAGGTTACAGGTGTATTATGAGAACATGCCGGCTATAAAAGCTTACGAAAAAGTTGGTTTCGATAGCCATATGATAGAGATGCGGATGGGGCTTTAAAACATCTGTTTGACATAATTTATTAAATTTTAAAAAGTTTTGTAACTTATTGTAGTTTTGTGCTTTATTTATAAATTTATAGCAGGAAATAAACCTGAACTATTTAAAGTCACAAATACTGAATGGAAATAAAGAGCAACGGCGTTAAAGGCGGCTGGTTAAAAAATATGATAATTAAACGGTTGTATTTTGATAAAGCAATGTCGTGTGCCGCGTTAAGCCAGCTTTTTGATAAGAGTATCCCCTCCATCGCTAAAGCAATAAACGAACTTATTAAAGAAGGCTTTGTAGTAGAACAGGGCTTTGCCCCATCAAGCGGTGGCCGAAGGCCGCTGATGTATGCCATAAACACCCATGCTATGTTCATACTGGCGGTGGCTATGGATCAGCTATCGGCGCGTATCCAGCTTATCGATTTAAATAACAACCCCGTTGCCGAAATGGCCACGGTTGAACTAAAACTCCATAATAACGAGAACGCCCTTCCGGAGCTGATCAGTTACCTCAATAATTATATAGCAGAAAGCGGTGTCGCCAAAAAGAAAATTGCCGGTATTGGCATAGGTATGCCGGGCTTTATTAACGCGGTTGAGGGTATTAATTATACTTACCTTGACGCAGGCGGCGAGAGCCTGAGTAAGCACATCGCCAAAGAAACGGGCATCACCACCTATATTGATAACGATAGCAGCTTAATAGCGCTTGCCGAGCAAAAGTTTGGCATTGCCCGCTCACAGCAGGAAGTAATGGTTATTAACCTGGGTTGGGGCATAGGCCTTGGTATGATCATAGATGGTAAGATCTTTCGCGGATATAATGGTTTCGCAGGCGAGTTGAGCCACATACCGCTATCAGATAATGGCGCGCTGTGTGTGTGCGGTAAACGCGGCTGTTTAGAGGCCGAGGCATCTATGCTGGTTGTTGCCGAAAAAGCGGAAGAAGGCATAAAAAAAGGCCGTGTTACCAGCCTTAAGCCACACAACGGCCAATCCAAATTAATGGGTGAGGACCTTATGGATGCCGCCAACCAGGGCGACCAGTTTGCTATTGAATTATTGACCGATGCCGCTTATAAAATTGGCAAGGCACTGGCCATTCTTATCCATATCATGAACCCGGCCAATATTGTATTGAGCGGCCGAGGCGCTAAAGTTGGCAAGATACTGATGGCCCCTATACAACAGGCCCTGCATAAATACTGTATACCACGCCTTTCATCGGGTACCGAATTGCTCATATCATCATTAGGTTTTGATGCCGAATTGATAGGCGCAGCGGTACTGGTGATGGAAAATTTTGATAAAGAAGAGCAGGCGAAGTAAGTTGTGCGGAGCGATCGGTGATTGTTAAATCTAAGCTGATCCAACATATGAGAGTATTACTTTTAGGCGCAACCGGCCGTACCGGCAAACTGATACTGCAACAACTTGTTACGCGTGGCCATGATGTGCATGTCTTGGTTCGAGACAAAAACTGTATTGATCTCATTTCACCATACATTAATGTTTTTGAAGGTTCATCCTTAGATGCAGATTTGCTAAACACTGCAATGGCCAGGTGCGATGCCGTTATAAGTGCCCTCAATATTTCGCGTAAAAACGATTTCCCATGGTCGGCATTACGTACACCGGTAAATTTGCTGTCTGCCACTATGGGAAACCTTATTCCTCTTTTGGCTCAGCATCAAATTAAGCGTATTATTATTTTATCGGCCTGGGGGGTAAGCGAGACACGTAAAGACATACCGGCCTGGTTTAGGTGGACCATCAATAACAGTAACATCTCTTTTGCCTACAAAGACCACGAATTGCAGGAGCAGATGCTGATGGCTACCGACCTTTACTGGACAATTTTGCGGCCTGTAGGGCTTACTAATTTTGGTGTGAAGCCGGTTGAAATAAGCTTGAATAACAGGCCAAGACCATCGTTGCTCATTAGCCGAAAAAGTGTAGCCGCTTTTACCGCGGATATATTGGAGCAAGCCGAATTAATTAAACTCGCGCCCACTATATTTAATTAACTGACAGCTTTGCTATATCTGTGGTATAAGTGTGTTTCTGCACGTTTAAAAATTATCTATTTTTAAACGTGTTTATTATCTTGGCATGTAAACCTATTTCAATTTATCAATTTATAACATGGCCACCAAAACATTATCGCCCTCGCAAAGCGAAGAATTGCTGAGCATACTAAAAGCAAGGTTTGAGAAGCATCCACAACGACACAAAAATTTAAACTGGTCAGAAGTCTACACCCGTTTGCAGGGCAGTACCGATGCGCTATGGTCGCTTAACGAAATGGAGATTACCGGGGGCGAGCCTGATGTTGTTGGTTATGATGAAAGTACTGGCGAGATGGTATTTTATGATTGTTCGCCCGAGAGCCCTAAAGGCCGCCGCAGTGTATGTTATGATCACCAGGCATTAGAATCACGCAAGGAAAATAAACCTGCCGACAGTGCCGTAAATATGGCCGCCGATATGGGCATCGAAATATTAAATGAACAACAATACCGGGAATTGCAACAGCTTGGTGCCTTTGATACCAAAACATCCAGTTGGGTAGCAACGCCGGTTAACATCCGGAAGCTTGGCGGCGCTATTTTTTGCGACAGGCGTTACAACCAGGTGTTTACCTACCACAACGGCGCCGAATCTTACTACGCTGCAAGAGGTTTCCGTGGTATGATGAAAATTTAAACGTTAACCTGATACAACATCACCATACTTGTCAAGGCTTGTTTGACATTTCGGGCAGGTTGTGCCACCCCATAATATTTGTTGACGGGTTTTAGGTACACGTATTACAGGTTGTTGCGTTTGGCACACCGGGCAGTTTACACGGTTTAAATTTATTCCCCATTTTGATTTGTTTCTCCCTGCTCTTCTAACCCATATAACAAGGCCGACCACTACAATGGCGTAAATAATAATTTTGATCATTTTTAAAAAAATTAATTCTAATTAAAGATAGATAATTATGGCAATCATATAATTAATTCCTCTACCTCGCCAGCATTGGGCATTTCCAAAACATCAAAAAAAAACTCCCATGAGCCACACATATGCCCATGGGAGTCCATCATCCCTTGCTTTAATACTTTTATCTAGCACTCACGCTTGCTTCGCGGTACTTGATAGATTCGTGTTCCTGCAGCCAATCGGCAATATAACCGGCAACATCCTGCCAGCCTTCCTGCCCGCAAATCCAGTGCCCGCGGTTCTCAAATTCTTTATAATCGGTAATGCTGGTTTCATCGGTATAAGCTTCGGCATTACGATTACAAAGCTCGGCAGGTATTATCTCATCTTTTTCTGCAGCTATAAATAATAGCGGCGAGTGTGGCATATCTGTATCTATTTTACCCTCGTCGCCCATACAATCACGCAGCACGTTTCGGCTATCGTGTGTGGCGGTTTCTTCAAAGGCTACCCTGGTATCGTCCATACTCATGGTGTTACAAAACGATGCGTGGAAGCTCTCCAGATCGGTATAAAAAGGCTCGTTATCTTTAAAGGGATTGGCAATTAAAGCACTATTCTTAATAAAGCCCCAATCAAAGGCCAGCATGGCATTTGGCGCTACCGAGCCGATGGCCACCCCCAGGTCTGCAAGGCCTTTGGCTACCATAAGCTGCACTATTAACCCACCTACAGAATGGCCAATTAAAATAGGCGGCTGGTCCTGCACGCGTATCAGCGCTTCAACGTTTTTAACAATTTCTTTAAGATGAAGGTCGCCTAAACCTTCGGGCGGGTAGTTTCTCAGGTCCGCAGGTTCGCCTTCGTGTTTGGGCCAGGCGGGGGCAATACAATTATACCCCTTGTTAGTAAAATAGGTAACCCAGTTGTCCCAGCTTTTTGGGTTTTGGAACATACCGTGTATAAAGATGATCGTTTTCATAAGTAGCTTAGTTTCATCTAGCCACTCTAAAAACATACCAAAAGTTTAAAAAATTACTTAAAACTAGATAAATGCAATTCTTATAAGTTTTAATTACTCGATTTTAGATATATCCACTAAACTCTACCGGCATTTAAAAAAGTTTGGTTTACAGCAGATCTTTTAACTCGTCGAAGTTATTTATAGTAGCAACCTGGCCGGTTTCTACCACGCCAAAGCCGTATGACGCGAAAATGAAAGGTACGCCTGCTTTGGTGGCTGCCTCATAGTCGCCCATGGTATCGCCTACGTAAACCGGGGTTTTAAGATCGTGGTCTATTACAATATCTCGGATGTTATCTGCTTTGGGGTTGCCCTTGGTGCCGTAGCATTGATGCGCCAAAAAGTGGGGGTGCATGTTATGCATATCAAGAAACAACTCGATATAACCGTTTTGGCAGTTACTTACAATGTATAGTTTATACTTTTCTCCCAAGTAGGTGAGTGTATCTGCAAGGTTAGGGTATAAGGTACCGCCTTGCTTATGCAATATCTCCAGCTCGCTAACCGAGCATAGGTGCTTTACTTCTTCGCGCTGCTCGTGGCTTAAAAAAGGGAACAGTTTTTCGAAGATCTTATCATATGTCATCCCGGTAATAGAGCGTACGCGCTCACGGGTCATCACCTCGTTGGCCATGTAGGGTGCCTGGTTAAGGGCTGCCTGCCATGCGCCGGCAATAGTTTCGGTACTATCCCAAAGGGTACCGTCAAGGTCAAATATGATGCTGTCGTATGTGTTTTTCAAACTATCCATTGTACCGCAAAAGTAGCAGATTATTTTTAGCGGATAGTCGGCAAAACGTAATTAGTAAACCGGGAACCTACCAACGGTAAATAAAACTAATAAGGAGGGAATCGCCAATAAAAAGAATACCCTTGCCTGTTCTACTTTGTCGGAGTCGCCTTTTACAAATACGTGGTTAAGGTCGGTTAATATGGTTTTGATAGCGTTTTTCATGGTAAACAGTATTAATTGTGATTTCTGTTTTTATGACCACGCGAGCGAGCGGAAGGTTTAAATGAATGCGGTAAAAAGTAATAAAAAATGACGTAAAATGTTCACGTTCACGTTTGCACAACCAGGCTTCTTTTTGTAAGTGTTTGATTGTGAATGGTTCTATAATAAATATGGTGACACAGTAGTGTCACCACCTTATTCATAAAGAAGTATTAAGTAACTTTTATTATTTGTCGGGCCCTTTGTTGATGTCACTACTCGTTTTCGTACAAAACGGTGTTGTGGATGTTCCAGTCCTCAACATCTATAAGGCCGGGCCGGGTTTGGTAGTGGGTAGCATCGGCAGGGCACTTAACTACATACTCCCCATTCTTCAACAGCGATATAATAGGGCGCTCGCCACACCTCTTGCAAGGTTTGCAATAAATAGACTTAGGAATATTTACGTAGCCCTTCATACCGTGATATACGTAGTCTTTATTCGTTCAGGTTGTGAGATGTAAAAAAAATCAGCCGGTTAATTTATTTGGCGTCGTTTACCTCTATCCAATAGCCATCCGGGTCGCGGATATAAACCTGCGATACCCCATCTACACGGTGCTCTACCTGGCCGGCAACACCTTTCCAGTTGGTGTAGGTTGTCTTCCGCTCGTTAAGCATCGCTATAAATTTGGTTATAGATGGCACGCTGAAGCAAATATGGTCGCCAATGAGTTTTGGCGCGGTTGAGCAATTGCCCTGTATAACATGCATGGTAACGTTAGGCGCAATATTATACCAGGTATGCACCGTATCTTTAAATGGGTTGGCGATTATTTTTAAGCCTAAAACAGAAGTGTAAAAGGCGTTGCTTTTTTTAAGATCGGCAGAGCAAAGTGCGGCGTGGTTAAAAACGGCCTGCGCGTTACCTGCCAGCGGGGTGCTTAGCAACAGCACGGCAGCTACCTTAAAAACGCGGGCTTTTAATTGTATATAGTTTAACATATTAGGTTGTTAATACATGCTAAATATACATGTTGGTTTATATTAAATGTTGTTTAAATGAGGTTATAATTATAATAATAACAGCTTTGGCGTGGCGTTGGTTTTAATATTCCTTCGCCAATTATCAAACCGCTAATCAGGTAAGAAACGGATACAATTCAACCCAAAACCCTCTCAAAACTTTGAAATGCCACTTTGTAACAAGTTAGTGATACTGCCTGCCCCATATTAAACTTTGCCATGTGGAGGTAGTTTAACTTACAACAAACAGTAATTAAAGCACGAGATTATGAAAAAGGAAATATTGAGATTGTTGACGTTATTAGTATTTGGCGCAGCAGTATTAACGGGTTGTTCAATTGAAAACCAGGGCCGCCGCGGCAGGTATGATTACAAACGCCACCACGACCGTAACCGCCACGATAACCGTTACGACAGCAGATATGACAACCGTAACGACGGGCGCTATGGCCGCTATTAATTTAAATTATTAACACATTAACATACATCTAAATACCAAATATCATGAAACAACTTAAAGTATTAGCCATTGCAATAGTAGCCATGTTTGCCTTTGAAGGCGCCAAGGCACAAGTAGTAGTAGCCGCCCGTATAGGTGCACCGGCACCACGTGCTGTAATTGTAGAAAGGCCTGTAGAACGCCGCGTAGTGGTGGTAAACCGGCACCACCGCAGGTATTACCGCCGCCCGGTAGTTGTAGAAAGGCCGATATATTACCACCGCCCGGTACACCGCCGTGTAATAGTAAGGCACTATTAATAATTAAGCCCTCTCTGGTTGCAGAGAGGGCTTAATTATAATGTATAATTCTAAAGTTTTTTGATCTCTACATTTTTAAACCAAACATCAGCACCATGGTCTTGCAGGGCTATGTGGCCTTTTTTGTAGGTGCCAAAGCCCGGCCATGCTTTAAATTTGCTGCCTGCTATGAGTTTTTTCCAACCGGCATCCCACATGGTAGTTTTTAAAACAACCTCGTGGTTAACTAATATGGTTAAGCTGCCGTTATTGGCAATTACCTCGGTTTTGTTCCAGTTGCCTGCTTTGTTTACAATCTCTTTGTCTATCGACATCAGATCGTAGAGGTCGCCTGCACGGTGTTTAATCAGCTTGCCGTCCTCATTCTCCTTGTTATCGGCTATTTGTGTTTCGGGTCCGGTTTGCCATGGGTATTTATATTGGGTGGTATCCTCGTGCACGTAAAACATAATGCCGCTGTTCCCCGCGCGGCTTATCTTCCATTCAACTTTCAGGTCAAAGTTCTCGTACTCATCATTGGTAACTATATCACCGCCCCCTGCGCTTTGCCAGTCGGCTTTTTTGGATGCATTAAGGTGCAATTCGCCATCCTTTAACTGCCACGCCTTGCCAACTGTGCCGTTGCCGTAAGCGTGCCAGCCGGCCATGCTGTTATCTGCCAGCAGGTTTACCCATTCGCCTGTTTTTTCTGATGATGCAGCTGCACTGCTGTCCTGGTAGTTAGCGGGTTTACGGGTCGAAGATTTACAACCGCTTATTGCGATAGCTGCCAGTAATACGAAGCTTAGTTTTCTCATGAATGATTTTTACAGGTTACCTTTTTTAATTTCGTTAACAGCAAATGTGGCGGCCCGTGCCGTAAGCGCCATGTATAGTATAGATGGGCTTTGGTTGCCTGTACTGGTCATACACGCGCCATCGGTTACAAATACATTTTTGCAGGCATGCAGTTGGTTGTTCGCGTTAAGTAACGACGTTTTAGGATCCTTACCCATGCGCACACCGCCCATTTCATGAATATCTAACCCCGGCGATTGCTTATTGTTGTATTTGTTGATGTTTTTTACACCGGCTTTCTCCAGCATTTCGGCAGTGGTGTTTAAAAAGTCCTCGGTCATCAGGTCATCGTTGGGGTGGTACTCCACAGATGTTACCAATAACGGGATGCCCCATTGATCTTTTTCTGTCTCGCTCAGGCGCACATGGTTGCTTTCTACAGGAACGGTCTCTCCCTGCAAATAAGCAAATACATGCCAGCCGCCCGGTTCGCAAAGGTCATCTTTATACTGCGCGCCAACTTGCCCCTGGTCGTTATCGTTAGGGTGCTGGTCGCGGTAGGCATTCATAAAAGTTGTGTAGCCGCCAAAATAATTGGTGTCGCGTTTATGCAGGTTGCGGTAGTTCACCAGTATCAGATCAGTAGGGTTGCGGCCGTAGTAATAGTTATCCAGGTAACCATTCAGCGTACCCGATACGGATGCGCGATAGTTATGAAATGCGATGTATTTACCCAGTAGGCCGCTATCATTACCCAGGCCATTCGGGAAGCGGTTGGATTTGGAGTTGAGTAATATCAAGTTAGTATTTAGTGCCGATGCATTCATAAATATCACTTTGGCGTGGTACTCAATAACCTCTTTTGTATTGGCATCAATAACGCGCACACCGGTTGCCTTGCCCAGCTTTTCGTCATAAATAACCGAATGTACCACCGAATGTGGGCGGATGGTTAAATTTCCGGTTTTAGCAGCCCATGGCAGGGTAGAACTCACCGAACTAAAATAGCCACCAAACGGGCAACCGCGCATACACATGTTACGCGCCTGGCATTTGCCGCGGCCCTGGTCAAGATGGATCTGTTGAGGGTCGGTAAGGTGCGCCCATCGGGCATGCACCAAGTGCCTGTCGGTATAATTATCTTTTAAAGATTGTTTGATGTGTTGCAGCGGCACGTTCATCTCAAACGGCGTTTGAAACTCTCCATCGGGCATGGCTTCCAGCCCGTCTTTGCTGCCGCAGATGCCGATGAATTTTTCTACATGCGAATACCATTGCGCCACATCTTTATAGCCAATAGGCCAGCCAATGCCGTAGCCAAAACGCTCGGGCGCGGTAAATTCAAATTCGCTCCAGCGCTGTGTGGCACGCCCCCAGGTAAGCGATTTGCCACCAACCTGGTACCCGCGAATCCAGTCGAAAGGTTTTTCCTGCACGTAGGGGTGGTCGGCATCTTTTACAAAAAAGTGGTCGCAATCATCACCGTAGCCTGCCGCTTTGGTGATCAGCGGGTTTTCTTTGTTGTGTTTTAAGCTGGTACGCCCCCGGTAGGGGAATTCCCAGGGGGGAGTGGTGGCCGTTGGGTAATCTTTTAAATGTTTTACATCTCGCCCACGCTCTAAAACAAGGGTCTTTAATCCCTGCTCACAAAGCTCTTTAGCAGCCCATCCGCCGCTTATGCCCGATCCAATTACAATTGCGTCAAATGTGTTCGGGGCAGTAGCGCCCGAACCCTGGTCCGTAGAATATGCTGACATGAAAGTTTATAATTTTGGTATCCTAAAGATGCAATAAATTATCGGGAAAAGTAAAATTTACTCACCCGGTCATTGCTTCGCTCGACCACCCTCTCTTCGCTGCGCGCAAAGAGGGTAAATAATTTTTAGCTCCCTCTCCGAAGGAGAGGGCTGGGGAGAGCCCCCTTTCCTCACCCTCTTTGCGAAGCAGAGAGGGTCGCGCACGTAGTGCCGCGGGGTGAGTAAACTATTAAGTTTTAAGAGAAATATTCAGTTAACTCCGCTAACCGCGGGCTTTCGCCGCTATTGATGTAGATGTTGGACGTTGCGTTGGCCATCATCAAAGCCGCTTTGGCATCTAAGCCCAATAAAACGGCCAGGCAGTAACCCGCGTTGAAATTATCACCTGCCCCTGTCGAGATCTTTGGGTTGGCGATGAAGCTTGGTTCCGTAATATATGTCCCTTTGTTATCCCAGGCAATGGAAATTTTTGAATTGTGGATGACCAGTGTGCCGATGTTTAGCTTCCTGAACAGTTCATCACCTATTGATCTGATATCCGCAGGCGTTTCATGCGCAATAAAAGTTTTATAAAGAATTCCCGCCTCGTTTCGGTTAAGGCTTAGGGTCACTTTGCCGTAACCACCACATTGTTCAATTAGGTTTATGGCGGATGTAATAGCATCCGCGCTACGCTTAGAACAATCTGATAAATCGAAAAAGAATTGTTTAGGTTTAGATCGCGCGCCTTCTAAAACATCATCAAGCAAGCCTTGCCACATGCTATTGCTATGATCAGGTTCGCTCCAGTTTACCAGGCAGATCAGATCGGTATCGCTGAAAGTTTCGTTCAGTTCATCCATGCCAATTGTTTGTTTAATGGTATCCCAGTTGGCGTGATTCAGATCGGTCATCTGCGCCATCATGATCTTGCCATCGGCAAACTCCATAGCGGTGGTAAAACCGGCATTGGTATAGCTGTATAGTTTACAGTTAGGATGCATCCCCGTAAAAGCCTGGGCGATGGTTGGTACACCAAAAGCGCCAACACAGTTTACGCCAATGCCCATGCCTGCCAGTGCATTGGCCATAATGGGCATATTACCGCCAAGTTTTTGTACCAATTCCTCGCTCTCTAAACTAAACCCCGAGCCACTTTTACTGCTGATGTAGTTGCCAAATTCGCCAATGGTACCAAAGAATACAGTGCCATCGTCGTTTTTATAGTTAACCACTTTTACAATAGAATCTACAAAGCCATCAAACCCGGCAGCAACTTTTTTGCCTGCTAATAAGGTTGATGCGTTTTGCAGGGCCTGTTGTATCTGTTGCAGATTATCGCTCATATCAGGATGCGTGTTCCAGTTCTGATGCTGCGTCTTTGTCAAGCAATATAAATGCGTTAGACAATGTTTGCAAGATGGATGCAGGCACCTCGGTACTTACTGTGCCCTGCAAACTTTCGTGAATGATGTTCGCTTTTTTAGCTCCCGAAGCTATTAATACGGCTTTACCCGCTTCGGCCAGATGCTTTAAGCCAAGCGTGATGCCCTCTGTTAAAGCGGTTTCTTTGGTAAAATATTTTTGGCCGACTTGCACTGTAATAGGGTCTAATTCCGAACGATGGGCGTACAGGTCGAACGGTGTACCCGGCTCATTTAATCCCAGGTGGCCATTCATGCCAATACCAACCATCATGATATCTAACCCGCCTTTGCTGCTGATGAAGTTGTTCATGCGCTCGCACTCCGCATCCAGGTCATCGGCCTTGGCATTAAACAAAGTAACGTTGGTTAGACTGGTGTTAAGTCTATCAAAAAAGTTATGCTTCAGGTAATATTTACAGCTACCCTGGTCGTTCTCATCCATACCCACCCATTCATCAAGGCCGATGAAAAAGCATTGACTAAGGTCTATCTTACCATCATTCGCCCATTCCACCAGGTATTGTAACATCCCGGTAGGGGAATCGCCCGAAGGGAAACAAATTACAGAAGCAGGCTTTTCGGCCAGTTGGTTGGCAACCAGTTCGGCTGCCGCTTTAGACATTTCGTCGTACGTGTCGTATATTGATATTTTCATGATTCTAATCTTGTTTAGCGTTAAGCCACAGGTCGATAGGGCGGTCTACTTTTGGGGTGAATGGCAGCATTATTTTTTTGCCCTGCCCGGCAGAAGCGTAGGCAGCATACAGCATTTCCAGCACGGCACGGCCATCTTCGCCGGTTACCAGCGGGGTTTTATCCTCGCGTACGCATTCAATAAAATGTTTTAGTTCGTGCGGGTAGCCCTGGTTATAAACTTCCTCAAAAATGGTAAAACTCCACCCGGCAGAGGTATCGGCCTTTTCCATCGCGTAGCCATAACCTTCCCGGCTATAAGTTAGAGCCGAATTACCCATAAACAGATCAGCATAAATTACGCCGCCTTTGCCATATATCTCACAGCGGTCGTCCATGCCGCCGTGCTTGGCCCAACTATCTTCTGCAACACAGGTAACGCCGTTCTCAAATTCCACAATTACTACGGCATTATCCTCGCCTCTGGTGCGGCCGCCGTGGAAAACGGTATCCATAGTAGCATAAACGCTTTTTACCCTGGCGTTCCCTAACATCCAACGGAACCAGCCCATGGCATGGCAACCCATATCCATCAGTACGCCGCCACCGGCAAGGTTAATATCGTAGAACCAATCGGTGTGCGGGCCCGAGTGTTTTTCGGCTTGCTTAAGCATATATACCTCGCCAACTGCGCCCTCTTTTACAACCTGCCTGGCACGTTCATATTTTGGGGCAAAGCAAAGTTCTTCGGCATACATTAATTTTACGTTGTTGGCCTTGCAGGTGGCTATCATTTCGTCGGCCTCCTCTAAGGTAACGGCCAGCGGTTTTTCTATAATGACGTGTTTGCCCGCGTTTGCTGCTTTTATGGTATTAACGGCGTGCAGATAGTTGGGCACGCAAATATCCACCACCTCGCAATCCGTTTCGGCAAGCAGTTTATCTAAATCATCAAAATAAGCGGGGATATGGTGCTTTTCGGCAAAGGCTTTGGCTTTATCAATATTGCGGGCGTAAACGGCCACTATCTCGGCTTCGGGTATAAAGCGCTGGTACGATTCTACGTGAATGTCTGATATAAAGCCGGCACCAAGAATGGCAACTTTTGTTCTGGTCATTTTATAGGTTTATTACAGGTATTTCATTTTTTTAAGATAGTTCACCCAAACCACATAAGCTTCGGGCTTTAGGTGCAGGCCCTCGTTGGTATATTTTGCATCCAGGCGGTTTTGTTTATCAAGAAATATTGGGTGCAGGTTAATGTACGTGTAACCTAAGCTTACAGCCTGTGCTTTTAACATGGCGTTTACACGAGGGATATGTTCGGCCTTATCATAATGCTGGGGGAAACCTTTAAGCGTAGGATTTAGCGGTAATATGCTTTGCACATAAATTTTAGTACCCGGGCTGCCGGCCTTTACCTGTTTTATGATCTTAAAGTAATTATAGGCTATAACCGAGTCGGGGATGTCCTTACCAATATCATTTATGCCCAGTAAAATAAACAGCTTTTTTGGCTGGCGGGCAATCACATCGTTAATACGTTTTAGCACGCCATAGGTAATATCGCCGCCAATGCCCCGGTTAATAACGGTGGTATCGTTAAGTAATTTGGCCCAGTCGCCCATTTCGGTTATACTGTTGCCTAAAAATATGATGCCGCCTTTATTAAGGGGTTGTTTTTTAAATAGTTCCAGCCGTTGGGCGTGATGTTCGGGTATAAAGGGGACGGTATCAAACAGGTTTTGGTTGGAAGGCCGGGTTTGCGACTTTGCAAATGCAGGCAGCAGCAATAGCAGTAACAGGTACTTCTTCATAATTTGGTTAGTTGGCGGCTAAAAATACAATAATTCCTGAACGGGTAGTTCATTGGCCGAATATTTTTAAATGTATGCTTTTTAACTTCTAATTAAAACCACATACTTTCATTTATGTTAACGTGATATGGTTTTAGGAGATGAAATACTTAAAATATTAAATAAACAGTATGAACCATCCGGTTTTATAACTACCGGTTTTAAACGGTATGATATTGCCTTTAAAACCGATGACGCCGGCAGGCCCATATTGCTTTTTATTGGCAAAGCCGGTAGCGACGGAAAAATAAAAGGCGAACGTTTTGCCCGCAGGTTAGTATTTGGCGACAACGGCGAGATCATTAAAGACCATTGGGACAATAAAGGTAAAACAAGCTAACGCTAAACTATTCGCGATACTAAATACTATATATGGAACCTATCACCGTGATTGTAGAAACACCTAAAGGCAGCGGGCATAAATACGACTACGAGCCGGACCTGAAATGCTTTAAGCTGAAAAAGATCCTCCCCGCAGGATTGATCTTTCCGTTCGATTTTGGGTATATACCTGATACCAAAGGCGGCGACGGCGACCCGCTGGATGTGATCGTAATATCGGAGATCAGCACGTTTCCGGGCTGTTGTATGGATTGCCGGATAGTTGGGGCCATCAAAGCAAACCAAACCGAGCGCGACGGCAGCACCATGCGTAACGACAGATTTATAGCGGTACCCGAAGTTTCGCAGTTGTTTAAAGATGTGACTACGCTTCTTCAGCTGCCTGACAATATCATAAACCAGTTAGAAAGCTTTTTCAAAAACTACAATGAGCAGGCCGGGAAGAAGTTTGAAGTGCTGGAAAGGGTAGAGGCGGAAGAAGCTTATCAATTAATAAATGGTTGATTTTCTCAGGGTGTCCCACTAATGATGACGCTACAAATATTAAATCTATAACTAATTGATAATCAGTTTCTAGTTAAAAAATGAAGTGTGATTTTATGTGAAGCATTTCTTTATATAAAATACAGAATATTCTGTAAATAAAGATTTTGATGATTTTGAAGAGGGTGTCCCACTCGTGAAAAAACGGGACAGAATGGGACACCCCATTTTAGATGTTAGATTGACGATTTCGGATTTAAGCCGCTTCAATTTAGTGCAGTCCTTAGTTAGATTTACACTTGGCCTTGTCCATGTTTTGGTTTCCACTTTAAACCGATATTAAAACGCCTATCTTCGCGCTTTAGATATGCTTGAGATACTTTACCAGGACGACAACTTAATTGCTATCAACAAACCGCATGGGCTGTTGGTACACCGCTCATCTATTGCTGCCGATGCCGAGGAATTTGCCCTGCAAATGCTGCGCGATCAAATAGGTAAAAAGGTAAATCCGGCTCATCGTATCGATAGGAAAACAGGCGGAGTGCTGCTCTTCGCTTTTGATAAGCCCACCGAGATCGCCATGCAGCAGGCCTTTATGGAGAACCGGGTAAAAAAGAACTACCTGGCTGTATTACGTGGCTATACGCCCGATGCTGAAGTGATAGATTACCCCCTGCGTAAAGAAAACGGAACGTTACAGGAAGCCCTAACTAAATATATAACCCTGCAACGCGCCGAACTGGATGTACCATTTGGCAGCCACCCCACATCCAGGTACTCGCTGATAGAGGCATCGCCCGAAACAGGAAGAATGCACCAGTTACGCAAACACTTCGCGCACATATTTCACCCCATTATTGGCGACCGCACGCACGGCTGCAATAAGCAGAATAAGTTTTTTAAAGAAATGTGGGAGATGGAAACCATGCTGCTGCACGCATCGCAATTAACGTTCAGCCATCCGGTTATGGGGGAGGAGATAACAATTAAGGCAGGTTTACAGCCAGAGTTCAAAAGGGTAATGGAACTGATGGGTTGGGTATTGTAATTTTATTAAGCTAGCTAAATATCAAAATTATTTGGCTGAAGCCACCAAATCTGTTGGGAAACCGTTGGCTAAAGCCAACGGCAATAATTTTTTTTAAATCAATTCCTGTCTTCTAAATTATGGGCAGATAGCTCGTGTTTGGAATTGCATAGCCCATAGCGATAGCATATTAAATTAATATCATTGCCGCCCCATTTATGGGGCGGTTAGCAATAACCTGATATTGGCTTTAGCCCAAATAGCCAACAATAACTTATATTTGCACTATGAGCAATAACGACATCATGAAAAAGCTTCGTGTGGCACTGCAACTGCGCGACGACCAGATCATCGAGATCTTAAAACTGGCTAATTTCCGTACAACAAAAACGGAGTTGAGCGCCATCTTCCGTAGCGAAGACCACCCCAACTTTCAGCCTTGTAAAGATCAGTTGCTGCGTAACTTTCTGAATGGCCTGGTACTGCACCTGCGCGGGCCAAAGGTTGAGAAGGAGCAAAAGTCTTAAGTCCTAAGTCCTAAGTCGAAAGGCTGTAGTCGAAAGTCCAAAATTTAAGTTGAAAGTCGGTAGTCTTAAGTTTATGGTAATGATCTCTAATCTAATGTAGCTGACTAAAGACTTTAAACTTCAGACTAAAGACTTAATTCTTCTGTATCAAACGGTACTTGCCGCTTTTAATAAGTTTTTGCTGTTCTTCGCTAAATGGCTGCCTTCCGCCAAAATCCTGCACCCAATATTTATCGCTCTCGGCTACGCCAACTTCTTTAAAGCCCGGGTTCATCAGGTTTTTACAATGGCCTTCGCTTTTAAACCACCCGGCCATAACTTCGGGGATGCTGGTTTGCCCAAAGGCAATATTTTCACCAATTGCAAAGCTTCTCCATCCTTTAAATACATAACCTGCGGTAACTATGCGGGTGTTCATGGTACGGCCGTCTTTACTTTCGTGGCTAAAGTAATTTTGCCTGGCCATATCTTTCGCGTGGCCTTTAGCAGCCTGTTCCAGATCATCATTCCAAACCATTGGCGGGGCAGGCGGGTACCAGGTATTGCCGCATTTACAGCCCTTGCCGCGCGTTTCGTTTATCAGATCTAAAAACTGCTGTTTAAACGAAGCATAATCGGTAGCCCTGTTTATGTATACAAACGAGCTGAAAGCAAATAATGTGAGGGAAAATAGAAGGCCAAAAAAGTATTTCTTCATATCAGTATTCTGACATTATTAACGTACTATGGTTTAAATAAATATAAACCATAGCGTCAATTTTTTAATGAAGATAATGGAGGTATTACAAAGACGCCAGTTTACCTACCGTAGTAGGTTTAGCCTGCTTTTTTGCGATAATCACTTTTTTCTTTTTGGGAGCAACGGGTTTTGAGGGAGAATTGTCAAAGCTTATAACCACTGGTTTATCAGCGTCTACCGCTGCCTGTGCGGTAAGTGCGGAGGCGCGTTTTTCGGCAGCGTTGCCTTTATCATAATCTTTTAACCTGTTGTACAGGTAAGCGTAGTTTTGCTGAACAACAGCTTCTAACGCAGGCATATTATTAGCCGACGACCATCTTGAGGCTTCGTCCAGATCGCGCATAGCCATTTTGTACTCTTTCAATTCCATTTTAATGGCCGATAATTTTACCAATGAGCTGATGATGTTCGGGATATCTTTAACCTGGCGCGAGATCTTATTGGATTGTAGGGTGAACCACTTGGCCTGGCTAAACTTGCGTTGCGCAATGTAAACACGTGCAAGGTCGTCAAAGCTGTTGCGGATGCCGGTAGTGTCTTCGTAATAGCTGTAGTTATGTAATGCAAGCAATGTCCAGTGAATGGCTTCTGATTGATAGTATGCTTTCAAATTGCGGTTTGGCTGTTTATCAAACTGCAGGTATTCTGTAGCTATTTGTGTGTAAATAGCGCCTTTAAGGGTATCGTTGGTAGTAAGCTGTAACTTTTGTTTAAGGCTGTCGATGTTGTCTTTATCAATATCATCGGCATGCGCGGCAAATGTTGTAGCGGCTAATATAAATGTGAAAAGTATAAAAAGTTTTTTCATCTGCTTGATCTCAATTGTGAGATGTGATATGCTCTTCAAATTTTATGCCCGTTATTGCCAATATTTTACTGCGGGGGGTGCAAGGTACAATAAAGTACTTTAATATTACAATCAATTTGATTTATAGCTACTTATACGATAATAACCAAGCCATTTTAAATCTCTAAGAAATATTAATATAAAAACTGGCAGTACAATAAAGTGTACAGTAAAAGGTAAATAGATACAGTTACTTTATCACGCTTTCGTACCGGTTAAGAAAGGCATTGAACCAGGCAGACTTTGCTCTTACGAAATTGAAAATGAGGATACCTAACGTAGCACAAGCAATACCCGCTAAAACATCAAGTACGTAATGATGGCTGGCGTATACTGCCGTAAACCAGATGCCAAACATCACAATGCCAAAAAACCAATTGATGAGGCCCAGGCGGTTCTTTATGCCGTAATAAAGCACAATAACCGGGTAAGAGGAATGCAACGATGGCATTGCCGCAAACACGTTTGAACCTTTGGCGTAAATTGATTTAAACAGGTTTACGTTATAAAGCTTATCAAACCTTGCCAGCCCCGCGGTGTTGCCCTGCGTTAAAGGGTGAAAATTAAACCCATGGAATTGGATATACCAGGGTGGTGCGGCAGGGTAAACATAGTAAATAATGAACCCCAGCATATTTACCAGTACAAACGTTAACGAAAAGTACAGGAACTGGCGTTTATTCTTAAAAAACAGGTAAGCTGCAAAGGCCAGGGGCACAGGTATCCAGCACAGGTAAAATAGCCCGGCCAGGGTATCTATAACATTATTGCCTTGCAGGCGCAGGTATTCGTTGGGGGTGAGTACACTTCCGTGGTAGGTAATACCAAACAGGTCTTTTTCGGCACCATACAGGCCCCCTACAGCCACATCTTTATAATTATAGTTGGGGAAGGCCTTCATATAATCAAATATGATCCAATAGACTATAAAAATAGAAAAGCCTAAAATAAACTTGCGCGTAATTACCGAGGCATAAAACAATACGTTGAATATGCCAAGCAAAACAAGTTGGTCTGTTTTAAAGCCAACTAAAAAGTAAGATAAGATGAGGTACGCAATTGATATACCGGTAACAATACTTATGTTTTTTGTATTGAGCCGTATATCATCGCCAACAGCATTAGCCATTCTGCTTTTTAGTGAAATCTGAACTGAAAATCTTATCCCACAGGGGTGAGCTTACACCGTAACCTTTGGTAGGGTCCTGGTAGTGGTGCAGCATGTGGTGTTGTTTAATACGTTTCCAAAAGTTGCCTTTAAAGTTAAAGTGATGTATAGCATAGTGCGATATATCATAAAACAGGTAACCTAAAATAAAACCCGGGAAAAAACCGAAGATGTAGTTTGCTGGTAATAGCGCGTTAAATAAAAAGTAAAAGCCTGTTGCCAAAGGTATGCTTGCCGATGGTGGCATCACCAGGCGTTTTGCATCGCTCGGATAATCGTGGTGTACACCGTGGAAGATGAAGTGCAAACGCAAAGCCCATTTTTGTTTTGGAACAAAGTGGAACACAAAGCGATGCATAATATACTCGGTAAGCGTCCAAACAAAAAGGCCGGCTATAAATAACCAAATGTAGTTAGCTACGCCGATATTTTTGTCGTAAGCAAGATAGCTGGTAACTAAAATAACCGGTAAAAAAATTATGATCGGCACAAAGTAGTGCACTTTTGATAAACTTTCTAAAAAACTGCTTTTAAACATCCTCACAGATTCCTGCGAGTTTGATACAAAATTCTTTGCCATAGTAATCAGGGTTTAAAACGTTCGGTAACCACTTTTCCTGTAACGGGGTCTGTACCTTTCATTTCTACAAAAATAACATTTGGTACCCATAAAGTACCACCATCTATCTTAATAAAAATATTTTGGAGTACCATTTGTTTATTGGATACAGTCGCGAAGATATGATATTTTCCGTCGGCAGCCTTCATTAAAGTAAGCGGAAGTTTATTGTATGACATAATTCTGATATCATACCTGTCATTTCCCACTACTTTAGAAGTTACGCCATATGCAAATTTACGTTGTATATAGCTTAATTCGGCAGCCTCCCCGCGGCCTTCGGCATATCTTAGCCAGTACACATTTATGGGGGAATCTTCGTTTGGCTTGCCGGTAGCTTTATCAATATTAATATCGTACGATAAGGCGTTTATATTGGGCGACCGTTGCAAATAAAACAGCCGCAATGGGTTTTGCGGCAGGGTAGGGTAAGTAAGCCCCTTATCATCGGTGCGTACTTGGGTAGTATCTGTTTGTTGGGTTTTGCCGTGTTTTGCAGCGGCATTATAAACTGCCATTGCAGAAACTAAGAAAAGTACAGCAAAGCATTTTAAGAGAGTTTTATACATTCTCTTCTTTTTCGTCTAACGCTTTTTTGGCATTTACTAACCTTTTAAAGGCAGTTAAATTAGTTAATACGGCAAGTACTGCGATAGGGAAGGTAAAGATAGTCATGGTTTCAAACACATGCCATTTAATACCCGGGATGTATAACTTATAGTCGGAAGGCAGGTATGACGAAGCTATGCCGCAAAATATAGCGAATAAGCCAATAGTCACCACACGCTCGGGGCGTTGCATAAGTCCGCCTTTAGCATCTACGCCTAAACCTTCGGCACGGGCACGAACGTAGCTAACCATCATGGAACCAATAAGGGCAATAAACGCGAATATCGAACTTAAAAAGTAATGGTGTGCAACAAGGTAATAACAAATACCCAGGAACATGATCAACTCGCTGTAGCGGTCTAAAACAGAATCGTACAAGGCACCAAAAACCGATTTCATGTTACCCAAACGGGCAACTTGCCCGTCGAGCATATCAAAAAGGCCGGCAAATAAGATAAGGCCGCCTGCCCAGCCAACGTAGCTAAGGTCGCCACGGTTGCCATCTTCGGCGCCGATAATAAATATGGCTGCTACACCTACGTTTAAAACAAAACCTATTGACGTAACCGCATTAGGTGTTAAGCCAATTTTGATCAGAAGCTTTACAAAAGGGTCGATAACTTTGTATATCCCCAGTTGAAGGCTTGTGCGTACTGATGTTTGTGATTCCATTTCGTTGGTAAAAGTATGTAAACCTAAGTTAACTATTATTGATTAAAAGTCAAATTTGATTTTTACACGGATGCCCCACTTCGCAATATCGGGGTGGTCCAGGTAGGTAAATCTTTTAACGTAGTCAACACGTACAAATTTGAAAATGTTTTCGATACCCACGCTTCCCTCAATGTAGGGTGTTTTGCCAAGGCCGTAGGTTATAGGGTTGCCGTTCTCGTCAACCGGGAACTGGTATAGGTTGGGGTGTAACGATGGTGTATTTTGCGCGCTTAAGCCGCCCCATAATGCTTTACCTGATATGGTTTCGCGCCATTTCAGTTTCTTAAACAACGGTATTTTGTTAAAAAAGTAACCGCCAAAGTGGTGGTCTATAATTACGCTGGCCGATTTGTCGCTCACAAACTCTAAAAAATTCATCAGGTTATACGAATCTATCACGTAAGCAAAGGTTTGGTTGGCACGGTGGATGTTTAACAGCGGGTAAGGGATCTGCCCGAAAGTTTTAGAGCCCTCTACAATTACATCCGAGAAACCGAACGGCGCAAGGTAAAAACGCTTATCGCCCCTGAATTCAATTTTATCATAACCGTATTCGCCGCCTAATACATTTTTTAGGCCCCTGGTATAATCAAGTGAAAGTTTAGGATACTGATTGATGATTGGAGCGCGGAACAGTTTGCCCTGGTAAAACTGCTCATTTGGCGCATACCGTACCCCCACGTTAACCTCAGATGTAGTTAGCCTGTCGAACGTGTTAGTGCCCTGGGTATTGATGAACGGATATAGGCTGCCGGCAGGCGTTTGCATCAGCTTTCTTAAACCAATGTGGTACGAGAAATGGTTTTCAAACTCGCTCTGGTAATCGATACGGTAAGCATCGTTATAATAATACTTATCGTTACGGCCACGCTTAAAGGAGAGCAGGAAGTTATCTTCCTGTACAAATTGCAGTTCCTGGCCCGGTATTTTGGTATCGCGCTGAAAGCTACCGCGGATATAGTGCTGCGGGAACCTGTAAATGCTTTTACCGTTCAACGAATAGGTGGTAGCGAAAAAGTATTTCCATTTTTCGTCCTTAAAACCATAAGCGCCGTAGCTTTCAAAAAAGATCTTTTTGCTGAAATCGGCGGTGGTACGGCCACCAACACGCAGGCGCAAACCCTCTACCGGGTTAAAGCTGTAGAAAGTACTGGCAGGCCCTATCTCAAACTTGCCGAAGTTTTTAAAACCGGCAAATAACAGGTTAATAATATCTGCCGTGCGCCTGAACGATGGCATGTGCACCAGGCTATCTATATTCTTATAAACTTTAGATTCGGCGGTGGTAAGGGTGTCTAAGCGGTTCTCGGCCCAAAAGCTTTCGGGGCGGTTTCGTAACTCTTCATCTTCCAGTTCGGCCCTTGCCTTGTATAAAGTATCGGCGTGCGGTTTATTGATCTCAAAGTTTTTGATGGTAAGCGTCCTGGTACCAAAAAGGCCGCTTTTACGCTTTTCGGTTATCCCAAAATCGGCAAAGGTGTTGCTTCGGCTTAAGTGATAACGGCCATCCGGGCTTAGCTCAAAATCCTGGTCCACGTGCATGGTGCGCACAAAATTCACATTAATGTTTTTGTTGATGGTTAAGCTTGCCTTTTGTACAGCGTAGTTACCGTCAAGTGTTATGTAAATTTCGCCTTCAAACAATATATCGTTGGTGTTGCGCGGGGTAAAGCTTAGTTGTACCAGCTTTTTGCCGGTCTCCAGCGTAATGGTATCGGTTATAAAATATTTGTAAAACGAAGGCGCGCTATTGGCTATTGGGCTTAAAAATTCGCGGCCCAGCAGTAAGGTACTGTTATCGTAAATATCAACCTTTTCGTAAAGGTGTTTAAAATACTGGCCGATGCCCTCACTGTCAAATCCGGGCCCAAAATCAACCGATTTTTCGCCCAGTATCACATTACGGGTAACCTCGGGGTTTTTGCGATAATAAACGTTAGACAGGCGTTCTTTAAGGTATATCGGCAACAGGGTGTGGCCCGGGTAACTCACGCTGTCTTTATTCTCAAATATGAATTTATACTTACGGAAAAGCCTTTTCTCTTTAACCTTATCAGATATATTGCTGAGGGCAAACTCCATCTTATCGTACTCTTTGTACTCTACGTAGTTGTAAGCCTCGGGGCGGTTCTTTTCTTTATTTTCAATAACCTTACGTATCAATGCCACGGCAGGGTTATCGTTTACATACTTGGTCTTTTTTGCAGATTTAATGTTAACCTCGCTCAACGATGTAGAGGAGGGGATCATCCTAACGTTAATTACCTGCTCTTTGCCCGGCGCAACATTGTAGGTGGCATCTTTAAAGCCAACATAGCTAACTTTAATTTTGTTAAAGCTGCCGGTTGTACGAAGGGTATAGTTGCCGGTGCTGTTTGTAACCGTGCCAATATTACTGCCAACAAAGGCTACAGATACAAAAGGAAGGCCATCGCGGTTGCCGCCATCGGTAACTTTACCGGTTACAACGGTGGTTTGCGCCTTGGCCACAAAGCCTACGAGTAATAAAAATGCAAGAAATGTGTATTGGAAGGGGTATTTAAAATTCATTTAAGATTATCGGGTTATGCAAATACAAACTTCTTTTGCAGGAAATAATTGTATGTTATACCTACTGTAAATGATACTACTATTTTTGAGATCTTATAATCTAGCTTTATATAGTGGGTAACTAAGAAAACGCCTAGCGTATTTAGTGCCAAATTCCCCAGCCAAACCAACAGGTATTTAACGGCCTGCAACGGAATAGTTTTCTCCTGCTTTTTTTTAAATACCCAAGCCCGGCCAAGGACAAAGTTTGTAACGCCGCCCATAATTGTTCCGATAAAACTCGCGGTTACGTACCAAACAGAAAACGCTTCTTTAAGCACGATAGTGATTAAGAAGTCAACAGCTGATGATATAAAGGAAGAGGCTTGCGCCTTAACAAATGTTGCCATTCAGGGTTAAATAATGCGGCTATTACGTTTAAACCTTGCCGTAAGGTTATCAGTTGATCTAATTTTCAGCACCAGGTAGTAGACGTGATGATCTATCATTTGTTACTATCTACGTAAAAAATACTGCAACTAGTTTAACTTAAACAACAAAGCCATCGGGGGGAGGCTTGCGTTTTGCTACGAATATCGTTATTTTAAACCTAAAAACCCGTAAAATAAAAAACTGGTTACCGCCTGTTAAGGCAATAACCAGTTTCTGTATAAATTTATTAAAATTATTGACCGGCGAACATATCGTCGTAATAGTCAAGGCCCAGATGCGTGAAGAGTAACAAATTTATTTTATTCATCATAATCAAGATTTTCTTTTTCAAAGGCAATCCGGTGCAACCAAAAGTCAATGCCATCCCTACCGGCTCCCTGTGGGTCTATCCTAATAAACTCGGCAATGTTTTCGTGTAAAGGTGCTTTGCTATTTTCTATAGTATAAGTAAGGCATTCCAACAGTTTTGTGAACGAAGAAAATAAAATTTCGCTCAACCCGTCAAGGTCATCCCCGCCATATTCATGATCATACAACCTAATAGGGAATTCATTATCTTTTTTTTCTTCCCGGCCATCAAAAACAAAGCAGCCTATGTCATTATCATCAGTAGCGAAGGGATACAATTTTTGGGCAATCAAATTCGTAGCTAAGTCATAATCCAAGTTGTCAATAATTTCTTGCAGGGGCTGTGTTGGGTATGAGTTTGGTAAAGAAACAACATCTCCCCCTGCGCTCAAAAAAAAATATTCTTTATGCCATTCTATGAAACTTCTTGGAAATTTTACATGGAACTTTTGCTCGACATTGTTATAATCCTCGTAAGTTAGTGTGCCTTTTATTGGCTTCCACTCATAATATCCATCATGATCGACAGCAGAATCCATCATAGATGGCGGTGAAAACTGACTTGTATAACCAACCCTATGCGGGCCCGTTAAAAAAAAAGCATCGAAATACTTATTTATTATATCTTTCATAATAATTACTAATAAGTTTGAAAATTTCTTGAGGTTGATTTTTTGGTCACCACCTCTATATCTTCTGTAAATGTAGCCAGCTTTTGCACGCCCATATATTTCCCTTCATCACTATCCCAGATGTAAACCAATTTGTATTTGTACAGGTTTAATTAACTGACCTTGAATAGCAGTTTCTCCTGAATGCCTTCTTTTTTGCAGGATATTACAGTAAGTAATTGTAAAAAAAGGAAGATGAAGATTTGCCGGTAAAAACCCGACCTTTTTGCGGTTTGTATCATTATTGCTTGGTTTAGGTTTAGCAATAATAAAAAATATCATTTAACTATTTGTGCGTGGTAGTTAAATTTAATGTGAAAATTTAAACCCGTAAAATAAAAAACTGGTTACCGCCTGTTAAGGCAATAACCAGTTTCTGTATAAATTTATTAAAATTATTGACCGGCGAACATATCGTCGTAATAGTCAAGGCCCAGATGCGTGATCAGGTCTTCGCCCATTAAGTAACGTAAAGTGTTCTCTAATTTGATCAATTGTTTAAAGATGTCATTCTCGGCATGTAAACCCGGCGCGGTTTGCGGCGATTTAAGGTAGAATGATAACCACTCCTGTATACCGCTCATGTTAGCACGTTTAGCCATATCGCAAAATAAAGCTAAGTCTAAAGCGATAGGTGCTGCTAAGATAGAGTCGCGGCAAAGGAAGTTGATCTTGATCTGCATTTTGTAGCCTAACCAGCCAAAAATGTCGATGTTATCCCAGCTCTCTTTGTTATCGCCATGCGGCGGGTAGTAGTTGATCCGGATCTTGTGGAAGATCTCGCCATAAAGCTCAGGGTTATCCTCGGGGCGAAGAATATCTTCTAACACACCTAATTTAGATACTTCTTTAGTTTTAAAGTTATCCGGATCATCTAACACCAAACCATCGCGGTTACCCAAAATGTTGGTAGAGAACCAACCGTGTACACCTAATGAACGTGCTGCAAGGCCTGGTGCCAATACAGTTTTCATTAAAGTTTGGCCGGTTTTAAAGTCTTTACCTGCAATTGGTGTTTTGGTTATTTTTGCCAATTCGATCATTGCAGGGATATCAACCGTAAGGTTAGGGGCACCGTTAGCGAATGGTACACCAAGTTTTAAAGCCGCGTAAGCGTATATCATGCTTGGCGCAATACGTTTGTCATCATCTAACAAAGCCTGCTCAAAAGCGGCAAGGCTTTCGTGTATCTCCGAACCTTCGAAGTAAACCTCGGTAGAACCACACCACACCAATACAACGCGGTCTAAACCGTTATCTTTCTGGAAGTTTTTAATGTCTTCCATAACCTGCTGTGCAAGTTCGTGACGGGTACCGGTTTTAACGTAGGTACCATCAAGGTTTTTAGCGTAGTTTTTGTCGAAAGCAGCTTTCATTGGTTTAATTGCTTCTAAACCTTCTCTAACTGAATCTAACAAGTCGCGCTCAAGTACTTTAGCGTTTACAGCTGCCTGGTAAACGTTATCTTCATACACATCCCAGCCACCAAAAACAATATCGTTTAGGTTAGCCAATGGTACAAAATCTTTAATTTTAGGGTGACGGGCTTCGGTACGTTTACCTAAACGGATGCTTCCCATTTGGGTTAACGAGCCAATAGGCTGTGAAATGCCTTTTTTTACAGCTTCAACACCGGCAATTAGTGTAGTAGCTACTGCGCCTAAACCAGGTATTAAAATACCTAATTTACCTTCTGCAGGTTTAATGTTAATTTTCATTACTTACTGTTGTTTAAAGGATAATGCCGCCTGTTACAAACCTTAAAGAAAGCTTTTGTAACAGGTTATTTAGTTTACTGTGCTTATATATAGTAGTGATCGCTCACGGTTACTATCTTAATGTTACAATTAAGGCCGGCAACGGCTCGCCTTAATTGCGGGGCAAAGAATATAATTTTTTTGGACGAAAAATTATAAAGTTATAAAGATTACAGGCAGATGAAGATTTGCTATAATTATATACCCTTCTCGTATATCCTGTAAGTTTTATACTGGTCGCCGCCAATGGCTTCAATTGCACGGTTTACCATGTCGTTGTTTTCAAGCGTCCAGGATGCTTCGGCATATTTTAATCCCTTGCGCCTGTATTCTTTAATGATGCTACCATACAAACTAGCCTCGATGCCTAATTTACGGTAACCGTCAATTACGCCTAAAAGCATAATACGGATGCCTGTTGTCTTCTTTTTATTTAATAAAAGTTTAAAGATACCCGTAGGTAATAACCGGCCTTTTTTAATGGTTTTAAGTATCTGGTTAATATCAGGGATGGCTACACCAAAACCAACAATTTTACCATCCTGCTCTGCTACTAAAGCAAAATCAGGGTCCAGTATCAATTTCAGGTCTTTGGCGGTATAGTCAAACTCCTCGTTGGTCATCGGGAAAAAGCCAAGGTTTTTATCCCATGCCTTGTTATAAACATCGCGCAGGGCGTCTGCTTCCTGTTTAAAGTTCTTAAGGTTTATTTTGCGGATAACTACATTACTGTTGCGTTTTAAACGCTCTGTTAGCATATCCAGCATCCTTAACGATTTGTCGTTGTAATTAGCGCCATCCCAGTACCAGGCCAGTAAGTCGGTTTGTTTTTTGAAACCGGCATTCTCCAGCAGGGTAATGTAATACTCGGGGTTATAGGGCATCATCACCACCGGCGACTTATCAAACCCCTTGATCAGCAAACCGCATGTTTCGTTTGTTGATGGGTTAACCGGGCCAATTATGTTTTGCGCGCCTTTTTCTTTAACCCATTTGGTAGCGGTCTCAAAAAGCAGGTTAGCGGTATCCTGGTCGTTTACACAGTCAAAAAAACCAAAAAAACCATCGTTCACTTTGTTAAAGCTATTATGGTTTGTGTTGTAGATGGCTGCAATACGACCTACTATTTTATCGCCATCGTAAGCCAAAAAAGTTTGCAATGATGAGTGCTTATGAAAGGGGTGCGTAGTTAGCAGATCCTTTTGGGCAATAAACAATTCGGGTACGTAAAGCGGGTCGTTTTTATACAGCTCGTGCGGAAAGTCAATAAAAGCAGCAAGGTCTTTTTTCGACTGTACCGGTACAATTTTTTTCATCTGTGATGGTTGGATTAAAAAAGGCACCATTTGAGCGTGGTGCCTTTTTTAATTGTTTTAAAACGTTATATGTTTTCTTTAATAGTATTGTGCATCGGTACGCCTACATGTTTGCACGCCTGTATCAATTTTTCTACTGCTTCGTCAATTTGCTCGAAAGTATGGGTTGCCATTAAAGAGAACCTTAGCAATGATGAGTCTGAAGGTACAGCCGGCGATACCACGGGGTTTACAAACACGCCCGCGTTTTGCAGGTAATTGGTAACCTGGAAAGTTTTTGAGTTATCGCGAATGTAAATAGGTAGGATAGGGCTTTCGGTAGCGCCAATATCAAAACCTTCGTCGGTTAATAATTTAACCGCGTAGTTGGTATTATCCCAAAGTTTTTGAATGCGTTCCGGTTCTGCCTCAATAATATCAAGGGCCGCAATAACGCTGGCAACAGATCCCGGGGTCATGCTCGCGCTGAACATTAATGAACGCGCGCGGTGTTTAATATAATCTATAGTATCGTAGTCGCTGGCTATGAAACCGCCAAGTGACGCCAGTGATTTACTAAAGGTGCTCATGATAAGGTCTACCTCGTTGGTTAAACCAAAGTGAGATGCGGTACCTGAACCGTTATGGCCAATTACACCCAAACTGTGTGCATCATCAACCATAATGTTAACGCCATATTTATCGGCAAGCTCAACAATAGCAGGCAACTTAACAATATCACCTTCCATGCTAAAAATACCATCAACAACAATAACCTTTACGGCTTCTTCCGGCAGCATGCTAAGCTTGCGCTCCAGGTCGGCCATGTCGTTATGGGCATATTTAATAACTTTTGAGAACGATAAACGTGTCCCGTCAATAATAGAAGCGTGATCGTACTCGTCAAGTATCAAATAATCATTACGGCCTGTGATGCATGATAATACGCCAAGGTTTACCTGGAAACCGGTACTGAAAAGTACCGCTGCTTCTTTACCAACAAATTGCGCCAAACGGTTTTCTAACTCGATATGTATATCAAGTGTTCCGTTAAGGAAACGTGAACCGGCACAACCGGAACCATATTTGTCAATAGCCTTTTTGGTGGCTTCTTTTATTTTAGGATGGTTTGTTAAACCTAAATAGGAGTTTGAACCAAACATTAAAACACGCTTGCCGTTTATGATAACTTCGGTATCCTGACCAGACTCGATAGGCCTGAAAAAAGGATACAGTCCCTGTGCCCTGATCATATTTGCATCCTGGAACTGAGCAATCTTCTCGTGTAACTTTTTAACCATTTATAAACGCTGCTTAAATTTTTTGTAAAAATACCATGAATAAGCTTATAACTTGCATGGTGAATGTAAATTTTTTACATACCACGTTAATAGTATGTTAATATACTTCCATCAGGCAAATTAATTAAATTTTTTATTTATTCGCTACCTTTATTTTGTATTTGTTTTAAAAATGTTGAAAAATCGTGCCAATTATCATCAAAATCTCCTAATTACGTAATATTCCTGTTGTCGATTTTATTTTAAAACTTATATGTGCCATCTTCGTATTCCCTATATTAATATACAGAAAATTAGCAGAAACTATTCTCCGTAATTTTTTGTTTTTTGTTTGCATCCATGCATTTTATGAAAAAACTTCGCTATCTATTTATTTCTAATATACTACTTTTTTCGCCGGTAGTATTATTTGCACAGGCCCCAACAGATACTACCACAGCCGTAGTTAGTTTAAAACAAAGTGTTGATTTTGCGCTTCGCAACCAGCCACAATTAAAGCAGGCCAATATTGATGAGCAAATTAACGAACGCGATATAAAGATAGCACTATCGGCATGGTTGCCTCAAATAAACAGCAGCAGCCAGTACCAGCATTATTTTCAAAGGCCCGCGCAGATAGCGGCGGGTACAGGCGGTGCAGGTGTAGGCCAGCAAAATTTAGCCATAGCACACAACGTATCTACCTTAGGGGTTAATGCCAGCCAGGTTATATATAATAATGATGTGCTGCAGGCATCGCGTGCATCTAAATACTCCAGGCAGTACTATAAACAAAACACCGAGAGCAGTAAGATAGATGTGGTATCTGATGTAAGCAAGGCCTTTTACGATGTGTTGTTATCGCAACGCCAGTTGGATATTATTAAAGAAGATATTGTAAGGCTGCGCCGTAGTTTAAAAGATGCTTACTCGCGCTACCAGGCGGGTGTAGTTGATAAAACGGACTATAAACAGGCCACCATCGCCCTAAATAATTCGTTAGCATCGCAAAAGCAAACACAAGAAGCCATTAAAAGCAAAACCGCTTTGCTTAAGCAAATAATGGGTTTTAACCCCGATAAAGGCCTGGTACTTTCTTACGATTCGTTAAGTTTAACAACTGAGGCGGTTATTGATACCAACCAGATTTTAAACTATACCAACCGTGTAGAATACCGCTTACTGCAAACGCAAAAAAACCTTTTAAATTTAAATGTATCTTATTATAAATGGGGGTTCCTGCCATCGCTATCGGCAACCGGCGGGTATAGCCTTGCTTATTTTAACGATTCCTTTTCTAAGCTTTATAATAATGGCTTTCCAACGTCATTCGCAGGGTTATCATTAACCTTCCCCATATTTACCGGGGGCAAGCGTTTACAAAACCTCGCCAAAGCACGTTTGCAGGTAGAGCGCAGCGACCTTGACCTGGTAAACAGCCGCAATACTATTAATACTGAGTATACGCAGGCACTGGCTAATTATAAAAGTAATTACAACAACTGGATAACCCTTAAAGAGAACGTAACGTTGGCTAAGGATGTATATAAGGTTGTTGACCTGCAATATCGCGAGGGTATAAAAACTTACCTGGATGTAATTGTATCGCAGGCAGACCTGCGCACAGCCGAGCTTAATTATTACAACGCGTTATTCCAGCTGCTATCCAGTAAAATAGACCTGCAAAGGGCGCTTGGAACATTGCAACCCGAAACCATACAATAATACTTACTGAAAAATCAATCACAAAATCACTCGACATACACTCATAATGAAAAACAGATATACCTTTTGCATCGCAGCCATCGCATTAATAACCATATCGTCATGCGGTGACAAAAAGAAAGATGCTGCTGCCGCTCCACCGGCCACACCGGTAAACGTTGTAGAAGCCCAAAAGTCAGACGCGCTTTACTACGATAAGTACCAGGGCACAGTTACCGCGCTTAACTCGGTTGAACTACGCAGCCAGGTTGGCGGGTTTATTACCGGTATCTTTTTTAAGGAGGGCGACGTTGTAAAAAAGGGCGCCCCATTATATGAGATAGACCGCCGTAAATATGTTGCCGCTTATGAGCAGGCCAAAGCAAACCTGCTTAGCGCTAAAGCAAACCTAAGCAAAGCGCAAAAAGATATAGATCGTTATAACATGCTGTTAAAGAACGATGCCGTTGCCCGCCAAACGGTTGACCAGGCTACCGCCTCTTATGAAACCAGCCGCAGCCAGGTTGCTGTTGCACAGGCAGGGGTAGCATCAGCCGCTACCGACCTTTCTTACGCTACCATTCGCGCGCCATTTACAGGCCGCATCGGTATATCGCAGGTAAAGCTTGGCGCGCAAGTATCACCGGGCACTACGTTGTTAAACACCATTTCTACAGGCAACCCAATTGGTGTTGATGTGGTTATAAACGAGCAGGATATTAACCGTTTCTATAAATTGCAAAAAGCAAGTACCGATACTACCTTTTTGCTGCAAACATCAGATGGTACTACATATAATAAACCGGGTAAGGTATTCGCTATCGATCGTGGTGTAAGCGACCAAACTGGTACTATTAAGGTAAGGATACAATTCCCCAATGCAGATGACCAGTTAAAAGATGGTATGAGCTGCGTATTGCAGGTATTGAATGATGACTCGGGCAACCGTGTGCAGGTGCCTTACAAAGCTGTTACCGAGCAAATGGGCGAATTTTTTGTGTTTGTATCGCAGGATACCATTGCCAAGCAGGTTAAGGTAAAATTAGGCCCGCGCATCCAGGGTAATGTGGTTGTTATGGAAGGTATTAAACCGGGAGATAAAATTATTACCGAAGGTTTCCAGCGTTTGCGGGATGGTGGTAAAATAACACTTGGTGCGCCTGCAGGAGCGGGTGATGCAAAAGGTGGCGCGCCTGCTGCAAAATAATACCGATTTACCCGTAATAAAACTTAATGGGCACCGTCCCGATACTTAGAAAAAGACATATATAATGATCGCAGATACTTTCATAAAACGCCCGGTAACCGCTATAGTAATATCACTGGTTATACTGATCGTTGGGTTGCTGGCCATGTCGAGCCTCCCGATAGGGCAATACCCCGAAATTACACCGCCTACCGTACAGGTAACAGGTACTTATACCGGTGCCGATGCCTTAACAGTTGAGCAAACGGTTGCCACGCCTGTAGAGGTACAGGTGAACGGTACCCCCGGCATGACCTACCTGCAAAGTAACAGTACAGGTAACGGGGCCATGAGCATGACCGTTAACTTTGAGGTTGGTACTGATATAAATAATGCCGCGCTTGACGTGCAAAACCGTGTAGGTATAGCCCTGCCAACCCTGCCGCAAGAGGTACAGCGTTTAGGTATGATAGTGCGTAAACGTAACCCGAGTATTTTGATGCTGGTGGCTATGTACTCGCCAAAGGGTTCGCATGACGTTACGTTTACTGACAACTATACCAACGTATTTATAAAAGATGCGCTATTGCGTACAAAAGGCGTGGGCGACGTATTTACACGTGCCGATGATTTTAGTATGCGTATCTGGCTTAAGCCGGATAAGCTTGCGGCCTTAAACATGACATCGGCAGATGTTACCGCTGCCCTGGCCGAACAAAATGCTCAGGTTGCTGCCGGTACGGTAGGTGCAACCCCACAAATGAAGGGGCAAACCTTTGAGTACAGCGTATTGGTTAAAGGCCGTTTAACAGATAAATCGGAGTTTGAGAATGTAGTGGTAAAAACCATCCCGGAAACGGGGGCGGTGGTACACTTAAAAGATATTGCACGTGTAGAACTTGGTAAGTTTAACTACTCGGGTAACTCTTTTGTTGATGGTAAAAGGGCATCGTACCTGTTAATTTACCAGGCACCGGGCAGTAACGCCATCGAAACTGCCGATAACGTGGTTGCCACCATGAATGAGCTTAAAAAAGCATTCCCCGCTGATATTGATTACGTAGTTCCTTTCGAGTCAGTTACCGTGGTAAAGGTATCGTTACATGAGGTTATCGAAACTTTGGTTATTGCCTTGTTCCTGGTAATTGTGGTGGTTTTCCTGTTCCTGCAAAACTGGCGTACAACGCTTATCCCGGTACTGGCTATCCCGGTATCAATTGTGGGTACATTCATTTTCTTTGTCCCGTTAGGATTTACCATTAACACACTTACTTTATTTGGTTTTGTACTGGCCATTGGTATTGTGGTAGATGATGCCATTGTGGTAGTTGAGGCCGTACAGCATTATATGGATGAAGAGGGCATGTCGCCCCAGGATGCCACGCACCACGCCATGAAAGATATTTCGGCACCGGTTATCGCCATCGCTTTAATTCTTGCGGCGGTGTTTGTACCGGTAGGTTTTGTGCCGGGTATTGTTGGCCGGTTGTACCAGCAGTTTGCCATAACCATCGCCATATCGGTATTGATCTCGGCATTTGTGGCGTTATCGCTTACCCCGGCATTGTGTACCATATTATTACGCCCGCATAAAATTGATGAGAAATCAACCGGACTAAACAGGTTCTTCTACAAGTTTAACCAATGGTTTGACAAGGTTACCGGGCGCTATCGAAACACGGTAGATAAGGGAATCAAAAATTCGAAATTCGTTGTAATTATATTGGTTTGTATAATTATAGGTACGGTGTTATTATTCAGAAGCAAACCATCGGGCTTTTTACCGCTGGAGGATGAAGGCCGTATTTACGTTACTTATGATTTGCCCGAAGGTTCATCAACAGAACGTACCGTAGCGGTGTTGCACGAAATGATGGATACGCTTAAAACTGTACATGCCATTAACCACTTTGCAGCATTAGGCGGATTAAACGCAGTAAACTTTGCTACAAAAAGCAACAGCGCAACCATATTTGTGCAGCTAAAACCATGGGAAGACCGCAAAGCGAAGGAAGACCAGCTAAACGGCGTTATTGCCATCATACAAAAAAAACTGGCTAAATTTAAAGAGGCCAGCGTGGTTGTTATTTCTCCGCCGGCTATCCCGGGCTTGGGTAACACAGGTGGTTTCTCCTTCATTCTGCAGGAAAAGGAAGCAGGTGGCGATATCAAAAACTTTGAGAAGGTATTGAACACTTTTGTGGCTGCCGTTAATAAGCGCCCCGAAATTGCAAAAGCGTTTACTTTTTTTGGCGCGCATACCCCGGCTTACCAGCTTACCATCGATAGGGAAAAGGCTAAGAAATTAGGTGTAAAAATTTCTGATGTTAACGCCACGCTACAAACCTATATGGGTAGTGCTTATGTGAACGACTTTACCGTTTATGGCCGTAACTTTAGGGTAGTGGCACAGGCCGATACTAACTATCGTACCAATATTGCCAATATAGGCCAGTACTTTGTACGTAACCAAAACGGTGCTATGGTACCTTTAAGTACCCTAACCAGCTACAAGGTTATCGAGAACGCGCCTTTAATATCGCACTACAACCTATTCCGCTCTGCCGAAATAAATGGTAGCACTAAAGATGGCTTTAGTAGCGGTGACGCTATTACTGCCCTAAAAGAGGTCGCTGCACAAACCTTGCCGCAAGGTTATGGTTATGAGTTTTCGGGCTTAAGCCGCGAGGAATTATTATCCGGCTCAAAAACCATATACATATTTGCCTTATCAATAGGCTTTGTATTCCTGTTCCTGGCCGCATTGTACGAGAGCTGGTCCGTGCCGTTCTCGGTACTGTTAGCCGTGCCACTGGGCGCATTTGGTGCTATATTGTTCCTGTGGTTTAAACCGGGACTTACAAACAACGTTTACGCGCAAATTGGTTTAATAACATTAATAGGTTTGGCGGCCAAGAATGCCATCCTGATCGTAGAGTTTGCCAAGGAACGTGTAGATAGGGGCATGAACCTCGAGAAAGCAACGCTTGAGGCGGTAAGGCTTCGTTTAAGGCCAATCATCATGACATCGCTGGCGTTTATATTAGGCGTATTGCCGTTATTATTTGCATCAGGCGCAGGTGCCGAGTCGAGAAAAACTATTGGATGGACGGTATTTGGAGGGATGTTAATGGCAACATCTTTAGCTATATTTATAGTGCCGGTGCTTTATTATATCATCACTAAATTCTCTTATGGCGATGCCAAGCTCGCCGAAATGGAAAAGAACTATAAACCTGATCCTGCAACAGATCATGAGGTTTAACATTTGGCCCCCGTTTACAAACGGGGGCTTTTTTATGCGCTTAATAGTGACTTGAATTATATACAGTTGATAATTTTGAATTGATAAATCTACCATTGTAGCGTATAAAGAATACACTTTTCTGTAAAACCTGACAGTATTGGCAGTTGTCAACATTTGTTAAATACGTGTTTTAGACAAGCTTTGACCGAGGTGTTTAAAAAGTCAGAATTTAATTGATTATCAGTATATAACAAGCTTCATAACGTGTAATTAACGTGTTTTTAATGCTATTTTAATGTCATTTAGGCCACTAAAAAGCCCGATTGGCAGAGTATTTGATTATAGCCGTGTATCACAATTTATAATTGTATTACTAAAAACACGACAATGAAAAAAATGACTAAATTAGTAGCTGGCGCTCTTACAGCAGCCGCTATATTTTTCGGAACCAATGCAGCAAATGCACAATCAACCCCTAAAAGCGCTTTACGCTTTGGTATCGGTGTTGAAGGTCTATTGCCAACAGGTGAATTAAAAGACATTTCTAATGTAGGATTAGGTATTACTCCTCGCCTGCAATACGGTGTAGCTGATAATTTGGCTTTAACTTTAACTTCAGGTTACTATAATTTTTTTGGTAAAGAGTATGGAAACACTGGAATCAAAACCGGATCGTATGGTATGATCCCTGTTAAGCTAGGCATCAAAGCTTTTGTTGCTCAAAACATCTATTTAGGTGCAGAGGTGGGTGCGGGCTTTGAAACTAAGCCATTCGGCGCATTAAAGGGACAAGATACCGAAGATTATGCTAAGAATACAAAATTAATTGCGTCACCAGGCATCGGTTATGCTACTCAAAAATGGGATGTAGGCGTTCGTTATGAAAACTACTCTGGTCAAAACAGAAATTTTGGCGCGGTAGGTTTACGTGTAGCTTACGGTTTCGGATTATAATTATTGCTGAAACGCTACTTAATAAGAAATCCCCTCGTCGATATGGCGAGGGGATTTTTATTTAGATCAGAATCTTAAAATTAAAAGCATTCTGAAAATATTTAATACCGTAAATCCTGATGAGACAAGTTACGCTAATTTAGCCAGCGCTGCTTTTATACGTTTCATAGCTTCTACTAATTTATCTTCGGCCGCGGCGTATGAGATGCGGATGGATTTTTTATCACCGAATGAATCACCGCCCACAGTGGCAACATGCGCTTCTTCCAGTAAAAATATACTCAATTCATCGGCATCGTTAATGGTTTTGCCGTTGTAGCTTTTACCGAAGAATGAAGTAACGTTAGGGAAAAAGTAAAACGCGCCATCGGGCAGGTTTACGCTAATGCCCGGGATGTCTTTCAACAAACCATAAACCAGGTCGCGGCGTTTTTGAAATTGCTCGCGCATTTGGTGTACACTTTCTAAACCGCCTGTGTAAGCTGCAACACCGGCTTTTTGGGTGATAGAGCACGTGCCCGATGTTATTTGTCCCTGGATCTTATCGCAGGCAGCAGCAATTTCACTGTTTGACGCGGTATAACCAATTCTCCAGCCTGTCATGGCAAAAGCTTTAGACCATCCGTTAACAATCACCACGCGGTCTTTAATGCTCTCAAACTGGGCAATAGATTCGTGGCCGCCAATAAAGTTAATATGTTCATAGATCTCATCGCTCAGGATATAGATCTCGGGGTATTTTTCAAATACTTTAGCCAGGCTTGCCAATTCCTCTTTGCTGTAAACGCTACCGGTTGGGTTACACGGCGACGAGAACATAAATAGTTTAGTTTTTGGCGTAATGGCTGCTTCTAACTGCTCGGCAGTTATTTTAAAGTTGCTTTCAACCGTAGTATCAATAAATACGCTTACACCTTCGGCAAGTTTTACAATTTCTGAGTACGACACCCAGTATGGGGTAGGGATAATAACTTCCTCGCCCGGGTTAACCAAGCACAAAACTGTATTGGCAAGGGCTTGTTTAGCACCGGTAGAAACTACAATTTGCGTATCGGTATAATCAAGGTTGTTCTCTGTCTTTAACTTACCAACCACAGCCTTGCGCAGATCAGGGTAGCCTGCAACAGGCGTGTAATAGGTAAAGTTGTTATCCATTGCCGTTTTAGCGGCCTCCTTAATGTGCTCAGGGGTATGAAAATCGGGCTCGCCAAAACTAAGGCTTATTACATCTACACCTTTAGCGGCCAACTCGCGACCCATTTTTGCCATTTTAATGGTTTGGGATTCTGACAGGTTGTTTATCCTGTTACTTAATGCGCTCATATTGTTGTTTTTGTTACTGCGGCAAATATAGAAAATTAGTTTACTGATGGTTTATTACAGGCAATAGTAATACTATTTTCTTTGCACTTTAACCAAGCCCTGCCTTGTGGCCAGGTATAATACGCCATTTTTATCAATAGCCATGTCAGAAATATATGAAGTTGGTATCCCTGAGTTTTGATTGTGATAATTTTCCCAGCCGTTTTTAAGATCAAACCTTACCAGCCCGGCCCGGTCGGTAGCTATCCAAAGTACTTTTTCAGTCTTATCATAAAGTACCTTGGTTACGTTATTGAAGGGCATTCCTGAGTTTGCAGTAGTATATTGCTTTAATTCGCCTTTTACATTATATATCGCTATCCCTTCGTTTCTGTTAACTTGTTTGTGGTCTTTTGGATCATACTCATATAACGCGAAATATAAATTACCATTTTCATCTTCATCTAATGATGAAATGCATTGACCCTTTAAAATGGTGTTCCCTTTATTAAAGCTGGTTACTTTTCCATTCGCGTCAATCATTACCGAACCGCCAAACGTTCCAATCCAAAGCCTATTTTTCGAATCCCTCTGCGCAAAATATACCCTATTTAACGGCATCTCTTTAGTATTTACACTATCAATTACGTTCCATTTGCCGTCTTTCAAGATATGCAAACCCCCGTCTGTGCAAAATAATAACTCGCCGGTTTTTTTATTGTTGTAAATATGGTAAGCTCCGTTAAAGCCTAAATCTTTTTTATTATACAGTGTCCATTTTTTATCGTTATAGCTGTATACATCACCTTTACCTACAGTCCATTTTAAATTATTGTTATCCACTGCGATGGTGTAATAACCAAAGTGTTTTCCTTTATCAGTTATATCTTGTTCTGTACGGTTAAACGTTTTGCCGTCAAACTGTACTAGCCCATCATCTATCGTTAGCCATATGATGTTATTGTTATCAATTGCTATGTAATCGTTAAAATTATTTGGCAGGTTCGAGTTTTTAGAATCCCAAACCGTAATAGTGTAATCCTTTAAATGTTGATTATTGTATTTATAGTTTTTATTAAATATTTCGGGATTGACTGGCCTGTCAAAAGATTTTTTGAATTCTTCCACGTCAACCCGATCTACCTTACAAGTAAGATTATGGTCTTTAACTTCGGCCAATATATTTATAGACACACGGTTTTCAACTTTCCCGTTATTTTTTGCAGGTATCCACCCTTTAAATTGGTTAAGTTGCGAAATTATACTTTTAGTTATCTTACTGTTTGATATATCGGTATGACTTAACACACAGGCATTGCCTACAGAATCAACCAATACCTGGAATAGTATTTTGCCAGAAGCATTTCCAAAATCAATAGTATTGTTCAGGTCATCTACAAGGGCTTTAAATTCATTTGTTTTTACATTGGCTTTTTCGTCGCCGCAATCAAGGCAAAATCTTTCCGTGGCACAATTTTCAAGTTTAACAGGAAATATGTTTTGAGCTTTAATAGATAAAAAGATGCTGATTGCAAGCAAGGTTAGGATAAGTTTCTTCATTTAGGTCTGATGTGTTTTAACCTCAAAAGTACAAAATGGAGCTTGGAAGAAGTTTACATTTATGTTAAATAATTGATAGTTATAATATTTAAATACAACCATTCTATTCCAAACATGTTACATTTTTAAACGAGCGGCAAGCCTAAAAATCCGTAAGTTTGGCCTCTCTAAAAATTGGGTTTGTGAAGGAACAAAAAAGGATTATTTTAATATCGCTAATTACCGGCGCAGTGCTAATGGTAATGAAATTTGGCGCTTACTTCTTAACAAACTCCAACTTTGTTTTAACCGATGCCGCCGAAAGCATTGTGAATGTGGTGGCAAGCTCTTTCGCGTTTTTCAGCATTTACCTGGCATCGCAACCAAGGGACGAAAACCACCCTTACGGGCATGGCAAGGTTGAGTATTTTTCTGTTTTTATAGAAGGTGCACTAATAGGTATAGCGGGGGTAATTATCGTAGCCAAATCAACCTATAGTATTTTTTACCCCGAAGTTATTCATGACCTGTTGCTGGGTGCCGTTATTATAGGCATTACGGGCGCTGTAAACGGCGGGCTTGGCTATTACCTCATCAATAAGGGTAAAACCCTGCGATCTATAACACTTGAGGCCGATGGCAGGCATTTAATTACCGATACGGTTACCAGTTGCGGCCTTGTTATAGGTTTGCTGTTGATATATTTCACCAGAATACTTTGGCTGGATAGCGCGCTGTCTATACTTGTTGGGCTTTATATTATTTTTACCGGTTACAAGCTTATCAGGCGCTCTGTGGCCGGGTTGATGGACGAAACAGATTTTACCATTGTAAGTGATATAGTAACGGTTTTGAGCGAGCAGCGCCGCGAAGAATGGATAGATATACATAACCTGCGTGCCCAAAAATACGGGCATGAGCTGCATATAGATTGCCACCTTACGCTGCCAAATTATTTTGACCTGAACCGGGTGCACGAAGAAGTGAAACTGGTAGAACAACTGGTAAATAAAAACGCTGGCATCGTAACCGAATTTTTTATCCATACGGACCCGTGTCTGCCGTATTGCTGCCACTACTGTAGTATGCCTAATTGCCCCATCAGGAGAGAGGCTAAAACGGAGGATATACCCTGGACGATGGATAAAGTAATGCGTAACAAAAAGCACTATGAGTAACAAGTTTTTCAACGTACGTGTTTACGGCTTGCTGATAAATGAGGCCAACGAGGTTTTGATAAGCGATGAGCAGGAATATGGCTTTCGCTTTACCAAGTTCCCCGGTGGTGGTTTAGAGTATGGCGAAGGATTGATAGAAGGCCTTAAACGCGAGTTTGTTGAAGAATGCAATACGGAGGTGGAGGTGATAAGCCACTTTTACACTACCGATTTTTTTGTGAAATCGGCCTTTAACGATTCGCAGATCATCAGTGTTTATTATTTAGTGAAAGCCGTTTCCGACCTGCGTTTTACCACCAAAACCATTGTGTTTGATTTTGATGGTGAGGGCGAAGTTTTACAATCTTTCCGCTGGGTAAAACTGAGCGACCTTACCGTTGATGCCTTTACATTTCCAACCGACCAATACGTAGCCGACCTGTTATTAAAAACAATATGAGTTTAGCCGAACGCGACCTTAAAGTTATCTGGCACCCGTACACGCAAATGAAAACCGCGCAGCCGCCCATTCCTATTGTTAGGGGCGAGGGTACCTGCCTGTATGCCGAGGATGGAACAAAATATATAGACGCCATATCGTCATGGTGGGTTAATATTCATGGGCACTCGCACCCCTACATTGCTAAAAAAATTGCCGAGCAGCTAACGGTTTTAGAGCATGCTATTTTCGCGGGCTTTACACACCCCGGCGCAGTTGAACTGGCCGAGCGACTGCTGGCCATATTGCCAAATAACCAGGCAAAAGCATTCTATTCTGATAATGGCTCAACCGCTGTAGAGGTTGCGATAAAAATGTGCCTGCAATACTGGCACAACAAAGGCGAACAGCGAACCAAAATAATCGCGTTTAAAAATGCTTATCACGGCGATACGTTTGGTGCTATGTCGGTAAGCGGGCGTAGCGCGTTCACGGCTGCTTTCGACAGCCTTTTGTTTGAAGTGGAGTTTATTGATCTGCCTGGCCGCGATAATATAGATCAACTTAAATCTCAAATCTCAAGTCTCAAATCTCAAATCTCCTCATTTATCTTCGAGCCGCTTGTACAGGGCTCGGCAGGTATGGTGATGTATGAGGCTAAGTACCTTGACGAGTTGATGGCGCATTGCCGCAAGGAAGGCATTATGCTTATTGCCGATGAAGTCTTCACCGGTTTTGGGCGCACAGGCAAATCTTTTGCCTGCGAATATGTTGCCACACAGCCGGACATTATGTGCTTTTCCAAAGGCCTTACAGGCGGCACTATGGCTTTTGGCTTAACAACCTGTACCCAGGAAATATACGACGCGTTTTTGTCTGACGATAAAATGAAAACTTTATTTCACGGGCATTCTTACACGGCTAACCCAATTGCCTGCGCTGCGGCTTTAGCAAGTCTTGATCTGTTTGTCGATCCCTCAACCCAACAAAATATAGACCGTATTATAGCCAAACACGAGGCATTTGCAGAAAAAGTAAAAGGTCATAAGTCCATAAAGGCTATCCGCCAAACCGGTACTATCCTGGCGCTTGAATGGGAAACAGGCAACAATACGTCCTATTTTAGCGGCCTGCGCGATAAACTTTATTATTACTTTTTAGAAAGAGGTATAATTTTAAGGCCGTTGGGCAACATAATTTACATTTTACCTCCATATTGCATTACTGATACCGAACTCGATTACATTTACACCACCATTGGGCAAGCCCTTGATGAGATATAAACCATGGAACTAAACACAATACTACCCCAAATAATTGCCGATAACCAGTTACACGCGCGTTGGTTAAATACGCTGTCGTTAATGGAGAATACAGGTGCCCGTAAGATTTCGGCAAGCGAAGACCCGGCGACCGTGACCTATATTATACTTAAACACGCTGCCGAGGAGCACCGCCACGCGTTTTACTTAAAAAAACAAATAGAAAAAACAGGTAAACAACTGCCAACATATGCTGCCGAATACCTGATAGCCCCTGCATTCAGCAAATATTATTTGAACCAACTGGATATTGATGTTTGCCGTTACCTGAAAAAAGAACTGCATTTAACCGGCGCCGAACTGCGTTTTGCTGCATACCTGTTGGTAACCTACGCCATTGAAGTACGCGCCGATGAGCTTTACCCCATTTACCAGGATGCGCTTGATGCGGTTGGGAGCAAGGTGAATGTTAAATCGATAATTTTAGAGGAAGAAGGCCACCTGGAAGAAATGATAAATCAACTGCAAAAGTTCTCGCCGGATTGGGAGGGCCACGCGCAAAAAGCCGTTGATATGGAGACCCGCTTGTTTGGGCAATGGGTTAACAGCCTATCGTCAGAATTGAATTAGAATATAACGTAACATAAAAACAAAGCCCGGTAATTGAAAATTACCGGGCTTTTATAATTATAAGGACTTGGCTTAGTTACCGCCGCCGCCTAATGATTTTAGATCGTCCATAGTGATCTTATCAAAATCAGCCGGAACACTGAAAGTACCGGCAGGTACTTTTTGTTCAACAATGCTTTTGATAGTAACCTCAGATGCTTGTCCGTTTTGGAAAGTTACATACTGAATAGGTAAACCACCTGCTTTAGCATAAAATTTAGAAGTTGAGGTTGGTGGTAACGAAACATCGTTAGTTACCCAGATATCGTAAGATTTGCTTGTTTTAGCGTCTGTTGCAATAACTTTTTTGCAGTTAAAACCATTTATAACTTTAGCTTCGGTAGTTGGTTTAAAATCAAATACCGGGATTTTTGACATCTGCTCTTCAATTTCGGCAGGTGTAGAAATTGCCGCTTTTTTTATTGAAGCAACTGGTACATCAACTAAAATAGCCATATATGTGCCTTTAGCATCTGTTAAAACCTTAATAGCGGCAGGCCCCGAATTAAAAGCAACGGCTGATGAATCTGTCCTGAAGTAGCTTTTCGCTTCGATAGATTGGCCCATGGCGTTCATGCTTACGGTAGCAACGCCTTCTTTGTAAGCTTTTTGCGCGCTTGCGGTCATAGCTGTTGCGGTAAGTGCAATACCCAGGGCAACAGTAAATAGTTTGTTATTCATAGTTTAAATTTAATGGATACAATTTAGTGTGTAATTAACTTGTGTGCAAGTTTTTTGAAATGTTTTTTATTTGTTATGTGGATTAGATACGATACAGACCGATTTGTTACGCTTTAATATATCATAGTTAACGTTTATTTGGGATAGTTGCCGTGTTAGTGTGTTAATATATTTATTAGTGTTATCAGCATTTATAATAACGGTTTGATGCTTCAATATAGTGGTTTCAATAAAAGCATTTCCGCTTATAAATAAATAGTCAATATCTAAATGCTGCGGAATAGACTGTATTTTACTGTCACCGTTTAACAACAGCATCTTTTTATTTTGGAAGTTAACGTAGCCGTTTCGTTTTTGCAGGTAGGGTAAATTTATATCGTCGGTTAAGGTATAAACTTTAAGATCGGTTATCCTGCTGCTATCAAGCCCGGGCTGTACGGCGTAGAGAAAATTCTTATCTGTTTGTGGCAGGTCGCTTATTACTACACCATGGTTACCTGTTTTAAATACAATGCCGGTATGCTTGCGCAGGTTTAAAAAGGTTATGGAATGGGTACTATCGGCATTTAATTTTTTAAAGCTGATGCTTACACTAAATATCAGCATGCATAGCAAAGCGGCTTTAATGGGCCACTTCCTTCTATCGTACAGGTAATAAAACAAAAGTATAATAACGGCATATAGCAGTATGTGCTCCAATTTTGTAAGCCAGATCTTACCAATACTCGCATATGGCGAATGCTCGATAAAAGCCAACGCCTTGTTCATCAATAGAATGGTGTGCTCCAATACATAACTAAATATCTTAGATAGATAGGGCATCTGCGGTAGCAGCAAAAGAAGCAAGCCGCTATACATCACCATAATAATAGGGATAGCTATTAACAGATTGCTTAATAAAAAGTAGACCGGGAACTGGTGAAAATAATAAGCGCTCAGCGGGAAGGTGATCACCTGCGCTGCTATAGATACCGAACACGCCAACCAGATCTTATCCAGCCATTTATTTTTAATTGTAAACCAACTGTATACAATCGGCTGAAAAATAACCAGACCCGCAACCGCAAGGTAGGAGAGTTGAAAGCCGACCTAATCTTTCTATTACCTATACTGATTTACAGATAAATATATTTTTATAGTGTCTTTAATTTTGATAATTAATCCGTTATTTTGAGACACTTTAAAGACACTTATGAAGCCAGCTATAATTTTTAAAAGAAAGAACAAAGATGACAACTCTCTTTATTGTTATGTTAAATATAAGAAAAATAACAAGTTAACCCTTGAATCTGCTGGAATGTCTTTCATAGCAAATCAAATTAACTGGGGTGGTAAAACTGTGGCTGCGAAGCATAAAAATGAAAAATTAAGATTACAAGGTGAGTATATAAATTCTAAGCACCCAGATTATGAAGATATTAATATTAGGCTTAGAAATGAATTAGAACGTATAACAAGATTAAAACACACAACTAAAGTCTATGATAAATTTAATTTTATTTCTTTTCTCCAATTGCAAATAGATGAATTAGAGGATAATAAGAAATATGGAACTTCGGATAGCTATGCAACTTTAAAAAAAGATATGGAGTTGTATTTAGAATCCCAACATAGACCCATTAATAAACTAATGTTTCCTGATATTACTTCTCAATTCATCAAAAGCTATGAAAATTATCTTACAGGTAAAAGAAGATTAAAAGCCAACACTGTAAGCACTAGGATGTATAAATTCAAAGCAGTGTATGAATTAGCGATTGAAAATGATGTTTACTCACCAACCAAAAATGTTTTTTACAAGAAATCGTTTGATACAGTTAAAGCAAAAAAGCCGTTTCTGCTACCTAAAGAAGTTGTAAGATTAATGACTTCACCGCCATTAACAAATCCTATCAGGGGTCACTACCTACAACATGATGATAACGGTTGCTTAATGATACCACCAATTGAAAGGGCGAGGCTTATGTTCATTGCTCAAATTTTCTTTAATGGAATAAGAGTATCAGATGTTCTGCATTTAAGATGGGGGAATTTCTTCTTTAGAGAAGACAAATTGAAAATGAATATGCTTCCATATAAGACATACAGAAGTGATAAGGAATTAAATTTTGATATTACTACGAATGCCCTATGGGTTTTACAACACTTCATTGATAGCAAGGATAGGTTTGAAGATGAAAAACGACCACAACGGTTAAAATGTGTTAAATGCGGTTCGTTCAATATTATTAAAGGTGGAAACTACCGAAATTCTAAAAAGATAGTTCAGGTAGGAAAATGTAAAGATTGTTCTAGAAGTTTTCAATTATCTGAAAAAGAGGAAAGGAAACCCGAAATACTTAAAAAGATTCTTAATGACAGGTTATTGGTAACATCTACTTTGGGAGGACTCACTATTAAACAAAAATCTTCCGAATACATCTATCTCAATGAAGTTCTTGATGAAATTGCTACCATAGAAAAGTATATGAAAAACGACACGCTAGAGTATTATGTTTTGAGTTTACTGCTTATAGACCAAGATTTTATTATAAAATATAAAATCAAAGAATTGGATATAGTAAAATTTCTTAAAGAGTGTAATAAGCGACTTGAGGGTTTGCCGTCAAGTTTTATGGAACTAATGTTAGAAGCTGCTAAAGCCAAACCGACTTATACATTTGAACTAAAATCTTACCATGTTTATTACAACAAATTAATAGAAACCCGTGATACTTATATACAAAAGAAGAACGCTTATTTGATGGAAGTAATCAAACGGTATGCTAAAGAAAAACCTATATCGTTTGTCTTTCAGATGCTTAATGATGATGATTTCAAATCAGTGCCATTGCTTGGTGATTTTCACAATGTTCATAGAGCACTTTACACCAATTATATGTCCAAAAGCAAGCGTTATAATGCTCTATTAAAGAAGATTCAGAAACATTTTGATTTCGCAATCCCTATATCTACTCACACAGCCAGGTATACATTTACCTACCTGATGTTAGAAAATAGCTGTGATGTTTATACTATCAGTAGGTTATTAGGACATTCATCTATAGCTATCACTAATAATTATCTACCGAACTATTTAGAAGATAGGGCAAATTTAGCAGTGGATAACCTGAATACTAAATTTGACATCCATTCAATTGCACAATCTTCAAGTTGATGTTACATATGTGAGTTTTGAAAGGTTTTGTTTGATTTAAGCAATTAATTCTCTGATAACCCCAGCTTTTTAATTTTCGTTAATGTGTTAGCGTGGATACCTACAATTTTTGAGATTTCATTTAGTGGATAGCCTTTCTTAATATAAGAGAGAGCCAGTTTGTTTTTAGGTTTATTGAGAAATGATAAGGTATCTTCTTTTGTGCCTGATTTACGACCCATAAAAACGTTACCTTTCATTTTGGCAATTTTTATACCCTCTAATTGTCTTTCTCTAATTTGAGAACGTTCCATTTGGGCAACACTCGCCAATACACCTATCATTAAAGTGCAAACTGTATTTTCATTTCCTTGACTATCCAATGTGGTTAATCCCTGTGATATAAAATGAATAGGAATACGTTTAGCTGTGAAAAACTCAATGGTATTCAATATGTCCTTTAAGTTTCTGCCTAACCTGTCTATTGAAATTACCGAGATACTGGTAATAGCTTTTTTGTTAATCAGTTTTACAATATCTTTTCCGCCCTCTCTTTCAAAGAAAGGAACAGCTCCAGAGCATTTATCGGTAACACAGTAATTATATTCACTCTCATTCACTTTTTGACGGTCGGTGTTTTGGTCAAGACTGGAAACTCTAACGTAAAGTATCTTCATTTTATTCACAATTTTAAAGTAGTATCTATTATAGCCTAAATATATGAATAATGACCTGAATTACCAAGGATTTAAGTATTTTATATTGGCGACACTGGACACAAAAAAAGCTATACTTTATTTTTGTGAGGTCAGTTTGAACAGACAGTTTAGCATCTTCAATAATCCCTTTACCACGTTTCAAAAAATTTATACTTATCCTTATACCTTAATTGAGTTTGTCTGAATTGTTTTATTAGTTGTATGATTTTTTCCTCAATTCTGCTGCCTTCTATTTTAGTATTGTGATATATAGAACTGTTTTTATTAAATATGAGGAAATTTGTAGGAGTGAAGTCTTTTATCGAAAACGAGAAAAACCCCTCTATTGCTTTTTCCTGGTCTGGAACAACGCTTATAGCCAACGCATTATCAAACCTCCGAGTCTTTTCTGAAATAAGAAAATGCCAAAACGAAATATCTTTATCCTCATTCTTAATACCGAAAATTAACGGCAATGCCCGTGTAATTTCTCTTGCTTCAAAATCCGTAAGTCCTTTATTTAAAAGCCATTGAAAAACATCGTTTCTAATATTTTTTCTTGCACGCTTTATGGCATTAATTCCTTTACGCCAATTACTTGGGAGTAGCCAATACAATCGCTCTTGTGCTTTTTTAAAAAGTTGTTCATCAATGATACCATCAAAGGCATTGGGGACTATTATCCATTCAGAGCGTGGATTTTGATGTGATTTTTGTTTTAATCGGCCCCATGTTTTATTATATATCCGAGTGCCTATGTATATCTCATTAGTCAGGATTTTTATAATTTTTGTTCTGTCCCATAATTTGCCATTTGCAGATGATATTTCTTTCAGACCTAAATATGCAACAATGTCCGGGATTGAATATCGTTCCTTTACAAACAAGTTAAATATAGTTTTTACTACCTCTGTCGTGTCATCATTTTTGGGAGTAAAAGAAACTCTCTCGTTGGCTATTTGCTTATGTTCTCCTATGTTGAGAATACGTATCGGTTTTTTATTTACGTCAAGTAATTGGCGGGTCATTCCATAAACTGCTGTCCCGCCTGCAGAATAACCTTGTTCAGAAACTTTCACACAACCGTAAAACACCTTTTCACTTAATTGGCGACTATACTCTGCCGCCATATATCGTTGTATGGAAGTTTCCAAACTTGAAATAAGTTGGTTTGTAGCATCAGGAAATCCTCTTGAAACATACACAACTTCTTTACCTTGCTTCTTACACAAATGGGCAAAATAAGCGGCTTGGTCTTGGTCTTGAAAACGTCCCCAGCGAGAAACATCATAAACAAGCACATATTCAAAATGAGGTGCCTGGGGATTCTCAATCCAATTATCAAAAAGCCTTTCAAATGCCGGACGATTAGCCAGCAATCCACTTTTCCCTTCATCGGCTTCTTCATGGATTATTTCAATATTATGTTCACGAGCAAACTTCTCAGTATGCTGTCGCTGAATAGCTACTGAGTTTTCCTGCTTATCTTCAGCAGAATGTCGATAATACGATATTGCCTTTTTCGGGACCTGCTGAGAAGTGATTAACATGGCTTAAATGAATGCTTCCATAAGTTTATAAAGGTCCTCAAACACACTTTGCTCTTTTTCTGTGAGTTTGATGTTCAGGTTTTTCTTTACCCCAAGTTCCTTTATCAGATTTTTTATTTGAGTTGAGAGACCGGATAGTTGCGTTATTTCACACAACTCCGGAACTGACATTTTAGGTTCTGTGAAAAATTGCAATATCTGTTCCTCATTTAACGAAGCAGTTGAAAACACTTTGGCGAGGTCAACAAAATCGCTTCTCCTATACATTATGTTGTCGTTTATTTTTTGAAAAATTATTTTTACAATATCGTCCACCTGATACTGTTTTATTTTTCGTAAACCACGTAATAGTTGCATAAATGCTATTCGTTGGAATTCTTTAAGATTGTGCTCTGACATTAGTTCAAGATATTCCATCCTCATATCTCTCAATTCCGAAAAGTGGAATAGAGAAGACTGGGTTATTCCAAGCATATCCGCTATTTCCTTTTGGCTTGCATCCTTATACTCCGTTTTTATTTTATGAAGTGAATTTGCTTTTTCAATGGGTCGCCAGCTTCTTCGGTTATTTTGCATTTCATATCTGCGTGCTTCAAATTCGCCGTCTTTCATTTTAGGATAAATACGGCAGGGAACTCTTTTAAATCCTAACTCCATTGCGCAAGAAAATCGTCTGTGTCCATCCATGATTATATAGCGACCTTCCTCAATTTCACTCACCTTTATAGGCTCCTCGATGCCATAATATTGTATCGACTTCAAAAGATGATTATGGTCGCGACCTGCTCCATGTCCAAACGTCTTGCGAGGTTGGTCTGGGTCTGTTTCAATTACTTCGATAGGTAATTCTAAAAATACAAACTGGTGATGTTTAAATGTATCAATCAGGCTTTTTTTATTTTGCTCATTCATATAGAAATGATTACTAATTACCTATAGGATTTAAAAGATTAATATTGACTTTATTGTCTTTTAAATATTGGTATAGATAATAATCACTTATTAAAGTATTGTTAACTATTCGTTTAAATTTTCTACAACAACGCTTCGCTTACCATTGAAATCATTTTTGTTTCATTAAGGGGAATTGTCATAACCTCAGTAATGCAATCTTATCAAATGTTAAGGATGAACTTGCGGTTGGAAAAGTTGTCGAGATGCTATACTTTGTTTTTCTTAGGTCTTTTTGAAAACGCTTTTAAACCGCATAATTACAATAAACAATCCACTCATTTTATTAAACATATTTTCATTTCAATATATAATAAAGTAACCCGGTTAAATCGGGTCAAAAACTAATTATATGGGAATGAAGAAAAGAAACATTGAAACTGACTTTATCCAATTTATCATTGATAAGTATTCGCCAAACACTGGTGCGACCGCTTCTAAAAATAGTGATGATAAACCTTCGGATGAGCAAAGCGAAAATAACGACGATGAAGACCAAGAAGTCGTTGAGAAACTCTTGTTAGAGTATAAAAAAATCAAAGACAAGTATGAGTATCATAGCTTACAAAGTAAAAGAGGGTGAGCATCATTATTATGACTTTTCCACTATCAAAGATTTGCTAAATATGGATAGGTCAAAGCTACAACGTGATTTGAGGAGAATTGCTAAGGCAGACTTTATCAAATACAAAAACCAACACCTATATAAACAAGAAGTGCTTTTTATTTTAATGGAAGAACAATTGATGAAAGGTTTGGATAAAATCGGACCGCCATTAAATGAACCTTCACAAAATACAAATGCTTAATGACAGGATTAGGACTAATAGGAAAAAGCTAACCATTGAACAGGACTCTAAAAAACGTCAAATTAGGATGCTACAAATTTGGATTGACCAATACCAAATCAGAATGGAACGCTTGAAGAATTAATAACAAGCAACATCAAGTAAATTAAAGGAAGTCTATACTGGTAAATGGTATAGACTTTTTTGTTGCGGTGAGTATCTATATACCTCTATCATTATTACTCTTGCTCACTTTTTAAATTTATTTAAACAAAGGTGAAGAACCATCCTATAACTGGGTAAAGTGACTATACACTTCAATATATAGACTAAAAAAACAATAAAATGAATGATAATAACATTGCCAAAAGAATTTAAAGAGGCTATTAATGAAATGCCATACAACCTCACCGTAAAAAGAAATGCTCTAAAAATATATGCTGCATTATTTACTAAAGAACACTTAAAAAACTCGCTTGGTTACTTCCCTGTTTCAAGTGCATATCTTGCATCTGTAAATAAGCGATATTACAAAATCATGGATTACTTTATAGAAAAGAAGCTCATTGATTATTATAAGAAAGCTTACACCGATGAAAACGATATATTTAATACGGTTTACCGAAAAGCGTATAACAAAGAACTGGGTATAACAGCCAAATACAGGTTTCTTGTTAACGTTGAGGCCGGCGACGAAATTGATGTTGATATGATTACCAATAGAACCTACAGATGGTATGAAGTCATCGAAAATAGTTTAGAGGCAACAGCGTTCCCAATTAAAATAAAGAGGGATAGCTATGGGAGGCGTGTTCACCACCCAGCTATCATGAACTACAAAGTAGACTTTAAAGGTTATTACACCATAGATGCCATTTGTTCGCAACCACGATTACTTTATACCCACCTTAAAGAAAAAGAAATTATCGACCCAGAGTATAACAGGATATTTGAAAACAATATAGATTTCTATACAGAAGTCGCAGCCAGGTTAAACTTTCAGGGTTCCAATCAAGATAAGCGTAATGAAGCTAAAGATTTATTTATGCACTGGATTAATGGCTATGGCTATGTGCCAAACTTTGAGATACACAACCTTTTCAGAACGGTATCTCTCTATCTTAAAGGCATTAAACGAGGTAACTATAAAAATGGCGGTGCATTACTACAACGTATAGAAAGTAAAATTTGGATAGACGGGATTTTGAATAATATACCTTGTGATTTTGCCCTACCTATACATGATTGCGTGATTGTTAAGAAACAAGATTCTGATATGGTATTAAATTATTGCAAGCACCAATACCCAAATATTAAGTTCAAAAAGGAACTGATAAAATAAAAATGATAATGAAAAATGTTTAAGAAAGTAAGGAAACAAACGTTGCAGGACCTGATTACTTGTAATCAGAACGTAACAGACCCAATAGAAAAGTTTTGGACAGAAATGGAAATAGTTAACTATCCCGTCAGATTGCACACTTTTATTAAAAGGAAAGACGATTATCTATTTATTACGAAAATAGCACCATCCATTAAAGCTCCGTTCATGGTAGACGGATATAGTGTAAGCACTCAACAATTCAGGCACTATATTATTTGTGAGATACTGGAGTCAGATTATTAAAACCGCTTGATTTGGGTGGTTCTGAGAAATCCGTTTTGTTCGGATGATACATTGTAAGGCTTTAGTCTAAAAAGTGCCTTAGAACCAACCTAATCTTTTTAAACTGAATAACGGCTGCGACAACCTCTTAATTATTTCTTGAAAAAAATAAATTGCAAAACAAAAAGGCTCCTGTAATCATACAGAAGCCTTTTTTACAATATTGGTTGAGGTGAGTAATATCTAAATTTCCTTAATTGTTCAGTGTAAAGCCGGGGTCGCCGTTGCCTTCAAAGGTAACATCATCAAGGTTACCTGCTGGCCCCTTTATTGTAATTTTGAAACGAACTTTTGTAGCGGTAGTAATCTTAAAAACAGCGGTAAGAAAGCTACCGTCTGTATTACGTGCAGTAACATCGTTACCTACTTGGTTAAAAGTTTTACCACCATCAGTGGACATCATTAATTGAATAGGAACCATTTGAGATAGGTATTTAAAGCTAATCTGATTGAGGCCACTAACGTCAAACATCATTGTTAAAGAACTTAACCTCGTCCGCACAGAGGCATTTCCATTTTTTACATCTTTGTCCGCTCTTCCGATAAGGGCGTCATCAAAATACCACACACCTGAAGAAAGCGTAACGTTTGCTGGAGCATAAGCCTCCTTTGTGCCTTTCTCAAAAGTTTCTGTCAACGAATATGATTTGGGTTGTGTGGGGTTTACTGGCGTAGTTGTTGTGTCTGTTGGATTGGTCTTTGTTGTGGTAGGGGGATTGTTTTGTGTAGGTGTGCCGGTGCCGTCTTTTTTACAGCCAGAAGCTATTAAAAAATATATAATAATGATTAAGGTTAGTTTTTTCATTGTTGAATTAATGGATAAAAATACTTAGGCTAAAATGACTGTTGCAGATGAGCTATCCCCTTATCCAAACATAAATGGATAAGGGGGGCTGGGATTAATCGAATAGCTGTTTGATAAATCTTCCCAGTTTGCGCCAAACACAGTTTCCGCCACTTGAACATTGCCGTGTTGGAGGCCCCCAGGAACCTACATTTTCTACCTTTCCGCATTTTTGACATTGATAATTTGAACTTGCCATAATAAATTGATTGAAGTGTTAAAAATTGTTGTGGGGCAATTTTAAAAAAAAAATATTTCATTATCAACCTATACGTTGATGATAAAGTGGCTTATTGTGGAGAAAATTGTGCCTATGGCTGAAAAGAAAGAAAAAAGTCACGATTTAATTGTCTTAGGTGAGCGCCTAAGAAAGATTAGAGAGGGAAAAAAACTTTCTTTGAAACAATTAGGTATGCTGATTGATAAAGAAGCTCAATCAATAAGCCGCGTAGAGAATGCGCAAATAAACCCAACTTATTTATATCTATTAAAACTTGCGAAAGGGTTGGATATGGAAGTTACGCAACTTCTTAATTTAAAAGAGAACGAATCTTTATAGCATACCGAAAACTCCTATCACCGGATAGAAGTCTCAAATATTCGGTATTTTGAAAGATTAAATTTTGGTTAGCAGATAACCACCGTCAACTTTGACGATAGAAAGAGTTTTAACCTCTTTGCCTTTCGAATACTTAGCATAATAGTAGGCTGGTATCGAGGTCTTCAGCGGAAATTCTTCCAACATAATCATTAAACCCTCACCCTTCTTAAGAGCCTCTATTTCAGGCGCATACAATACGGGCTTATTTACCCCAGTTCTTTTGGTTGCTAAGATTGCTTTTACGTCTTCTTTTGATTTTACTACTGGCATGATTGAAATGTTTTAATTAATAAAGTTTAGGCTAAAAACAGGAAATTTTTGGTAATGGCGGAGCGGTCGTGTCTTTTTTTTATGGAAAGTTCCCCACATCTGAATAATTCACTATTTTTGAATATTCATAGCCACATCTTGTGGCTTTTGTGATAAGGTTTAGGTTGATACCCCGAAGCAGCGAGTGTTTCCGGGGTATTATTTTATAACCTTATTACTTTAAAAATCTTCTCTTTCGGGTAAATCCTGCCAATAAACTTCAATATTTTCTAACATTATATCAATGTTTTCATTAACGAAATTGATTGTTTTTTGCTTGGTGGATTCATCTGTCGCACTGAATTTATCACGGTATTTTGCCACGGCTTTATCAATCCAACTAATAATAGAATAATCAGATGTATAATCTTCATTATTAAATTTGTCGAAAGAGCAATACAAGACGTATAATTGACCAATTATCTGATAAGCAATTATTTCGTCAATATTTGGGGACGGTTGTAAGATATTCTCAATCACCTTTTTTCCAATAACATCTTTATGTTTGTCAAGAAAAGCAAATGCTAACATATTGGTGAAAGGGGCATTGGGTGATAAATTGTCTTTACATGATTTGATAAACAAATAGTAAGTTGTTACAATAGCATCGTCTCCATCCCAAAAACCACCCCATAACACATATAGTAATGCTTCGGCTAAAAGATAGGGTTGTTCAGTAGTAACAAAGTAAGACGGATGCACGGCCTTAACAGATTTCGCCAAAATTTCACACCAACTATCTAAACCATCTTTGTTATAAGGAAATTGTTGCGAGTTATCAGCATCCATAAGCACGTAATGTGCTTCATTGATTATTTTGTCTTCATCCATATTAATGACTGTCTGTAAAAGGTTCGGTTACGTGGTTAATTGTTCTTTTGCCTTACACGTTCGGTAGTCCATTCGTGTATGCAGCCATCACCACCACAATGTTTATATACGTCATACCCAAACATTCCGCTCATATTCTGTATATCTACACGGGTATATAATCTATTCAGTTCTAACAACTTTTTACAAAAGGCTTCACACCCGCAATTTTCCCCTACTGGTAATGGATGATTTTCAAAGCCCAGTTTAATCCGATAGCTATACATAATTGATATAATGCTACCTACTGGCTGAACTGGCTGCTGCACTACCTGAACTGGTTTAGCTTCTTTCTTAAACAGATTTGTAATAAAGTTTTTCATAGTGATTCTTTTAGTTAAGTCGGACACCGTAGATATAACGTCTTTCACCCTCTGCTTCCTGACTTAGATATACAAAGCCGGCACGCTCTAATACATTTATAGCTTTTTGATTTTCAGGGTCAACAATTGCTTTTACTTCCTCAATTGCATTTTCTTGCGCATACCCCAGTAAGGTATGAACACACACAGTCATTAATGCCTTACCTCTCATTGTCTCACCTGACCAAAAATCAATAGTCCAGGTATTATAACCTGATGGAATTAGTGGAGAATTAAGGCAGATATATCCTAATGGAGCAGGATAACCTTTCTCGCAAATGCAATAAGTTACTGCGCCTTTAAATACTCCTTTCTGAATTAGTAGCACTAATTTTTCTTTAGCTTCCTCAACAGTATCAGCATAAGCACCCGGTAAAAATCTTCTTACTTCCTCACTTTGAGAGTTGATTTTATAAAATTCAATTTCGGCATCAAATATTTCAGGTTTGGCACTGATAGGTCTTAAAAGGAAGTTTTCTTGAACGGGAATAGGTTTGAAGCTAAATATGTTACTATCGGCTCTTATTACATTATCATACATGGGTGAGTAAATTTAGGTTTTAATATTTTTTACTGGCTGGCTTTTTTACTGGCTGTTTTTCTATTGGTTGCTCTAAAATTTCTTTATTATCTACTGCTGTTTCTAATATCAAGCTTAAAGCAGTCCATTTTAATTCTTTCTCACCTAATGCTATAAAGTCACCGTCTTTATTTTTGACGTATTGTATCCAGTCTGGCTTTGCCCATAATGTAATTTGTCCATAGCCGTTAACCGTTATATTATTAATGTTAAATTTATATTTAGCGTATTCAGCACCTAGAACACCAGCTCCACCTTCAAATTTGCCCCAATTTTTGGCTTCAATATATTTAAAATCTTTATTTGCCCCCGAACCATAACCCATGGTAATAAGTTGCCCTTTTTTATATGTGCGGTTGTTGTATGTAGCTGTAGTATCTTTAGGATTAAACACTGATGAGGTTTGTGCCTTTACTGATAAGACTGATATTAATGCTACTAGTATTATGATTGCCTTCTTCATATTTCAACTAATTATTTTTCTTTATTAATTATAATTAACTATTGAGGTCACTAAATAAATCTTGCCAATTGATAAACTTACCTACCGCTTCAAATCTATTAGTGTCAATGTATCGCCCTTTGGTAGCCCCTTGTTTATTTAATGATTTCAGTTCAGACAGAATTTTAACAAAAATCTCCTTATCCGTCATAGTTGGGTCTACATCAAACCGAAATGCCTCTGTTTTATAAACTATCTTACCTTTTGAGTTTTGAACAATTCGTTTCTTTTCATTCAAGAATAGTTCCCCAGTGAATATTTCTCTATCTATATTTAAAAGCACATACCCGACAATTTCATTAAATTTCCATGGGTAACCAATGTGACTTTTATACCACTGTCTTAGTGCATCAAATTTATTTTTAGCCGTTACTTTATCGTAATGTTCCTCATAACTTTCTAGAGGATTACTCAACATATAAGTATCTGCTTTATTTTCTAATTCCTTTTCAAACTTTTCAGTTGTTGACCGATAAACAGGTATTTCAAAAAGACTGTTGTTTTCAGTCAGTAAATAGGATTGAAAAAAACTCATGTGGTTTTGATTAGCAAATTAATTTATCGGTATAACTACTCTCTTTTCGGCGTCTATTGACCACTGGACTTGCCATGTTCTGCCGTCTATTTGGTCAATTAAAATAAAATTATAATTGTTTACTGTCGCTTGTAAGATAAATCTACCATTCTTTTCATCCTCTTTAGCAACCAAAGAAATTAAGCTTAGGTCTGTTGTAAATCGTTTATCAGATTCAGTATTCCATTGCACTTGCCACATTTTACCGTTACGTGTGTCTAGTTTTATGAAATTATAATTGTTAGCAGTAGGGAACAGTCGGTAGCTAACATTTTGACTATCGTTTATAGGTGTTATGCTTACGGAACTGGTCTGAACTTGTGCGCGAGCAAACGAAGCTGTTAAAGCAATGATTAGAATTAGTATAGGTTTTTTCATTGTGCAATGTGTGTAAGGTTCACAAATATACATAAGGATTACTCTAAACAAAAAATCCCAGTCTTGCGACCAGGATTGAAAATATAAAAAGTATCATACATTTAGTTGACTGCAATTGATTGCATTAAGATAATAAATTAGTTAGCTTAATATCTCTCATTATCATCGTGTAGCAGTATTTACAATAGCTATCCCAGTCAAAATCCACACATTCAAGGACATTACGTTTTTCATTAACATAACTGAACTGTTCCAATATTTCCTCAAAAGTTGTTTCACCATTAGATAACCCGATACACTTCAGAAACATATCATCATCAATAAAATCATCGTGATAAAAGCCATCAGGTGTATGATGTTTATGTGCCTCTAATACACTTTCACCGTCACTATATGATAAATCATTTTCCTCACAATACAGGTTCATCATATATTCTATTTCACCCGCTAATTCATCTTTAACGGTTTGTAAAGTGATGTATTTAGCTTCTCTCATTATTCTTATATTTTTTTCGTTAATTAATAGGTCTCTCATGCTCATAGTAAAAAGTTAATTAAAAAATAAATTTATACGTGGTTATTATGCAGCCAATTTTTCCAACTTCCTGTTAATTAAAATTTTAAAAACCTCATTAAAATCATCATGTTTTTTATCCTCAAAAATGTAAAGTCCCTCATTGTCATCATACGTGATTTGCTTATAATCATCCGCATCCAACTTATATTCTAAAATTTCTCCATCTAAAAATATAGTTGCTCCAAACACTTCATCATTTGTTATTTGCTTATTTAACCTGAATAGTTCATTATATATTGATACAAACCCAACCTTGTGTGTTTGGGCTATTGCACACATCAAACCAATATCTTTAATAGGAGTAAGGAACAAAGCAATACCATAAGTAGGTTCTTTCCTATCCCATTTAATGTTAGTGATAAAATCAATGTTGTTTTGTTGCTTACTAAGATTGTGAAATACTGTTCCTACATAATCAATATTCTCTGGTGCACCCGAAAAAACTACTACGTTCTTAATCATAAAAAAAAAAATTAAAGTGTATAGGCATGACACGCCATGCCTTTTAGCGGGTTTGATGTGTAGTGCCCTTACAGATTTATTTTGTGCTTTATAAGCACTGCCAGTAGTCTTGACAGAATTGTTTATTGAGCGTGTCTACTCATTTGACGATTACAAAAGTAGGGTAGGTTCGTTTATTAAGCAATAGGGCTATTTTATGAAAGTGTATTTTGAAGACACTACACAGAGACACCAAAGAATTTGAAACTTTATAAATATTTGAATATAAAGCAATTAAATTCACAAATACAGTTAAATATAACAGTTGGAAGCCCACATCGGTCAGTAAAAACGGGTCGTACAATAAAAGCCCGAAAGCCGATGCTGCAAGTAAATTTAGGGTATTGATATACCTGCTGTAAGTTTTACCGGTTATTACCAGGCTGATCATCACCGCGGCACGGCAAACCGCAGGTGAAAAGCCTGTTAGCAAAGCATAAGCCCATATCAGAGCAATAATCAATATCGCCTTGATTATCTTTCCCCGTTTGGAAGTATCCAGGAAGCCAAGCATCCAGCCAAGTAACAGATAAATGATAGCTACGTGCCCGCCCGAAACAGACAGTATGTGGATGGTACCCGTTTTAGAATAGGCCTGCAATACATCGCTACTCAAATCGGCTTTGTAGCCCAGTATCAGGGTTGATGCTACCGCGATGGCCGTGGTATCGTGCAGGTTGCGTTTAAACTTGTCTACAAGATTTTGCCGCAATTGCAGCGCGTAAGCAATTACCGGGTTACCATTCCCCGCCGAAACAATTTTGTACTGTTTGGGATATAAGAAAGCATGTTGATACACATTCTTATTGGCCAGGTACCGCTTATAGTTAAACTCACCGGGGTTAAACGGAGGATCGACAGGCGAATAGTTTGCCGGAATAATAAGTTGTTCACCGTAAAACAGGTTCTTCGCCAGTTCATCTTTAATGGTAACGAGCAATGTTCCGCTTGTTTTAATAACTTGTTTGCCGTTACTCACCGCTTTTACATCAGCAGTAAAGCGTACCACATCATCCTTTACCTTAGGTTCGGATGTAATGGTAACCAATAGTTTTTGTGCGGTTATTTTTGAGAAGTGGCCGGGTTTATTAAGCTGATTATGCTCGACAGTAATAAACCATCCCAATAAAAATAATATGGGGTAAAGCAGCAACCCTCCAAGCCAGCGTGCTTTGTAAATATGTAATTGTGTATAAGCAAGGTTAAGCCCAATAAATAGTAGCGTGAAGAATATTAGCGACGCTAAAACAAAGGTATAGGATGTGTTTAAATAATAAAGTGCGCCGGTTATGCCTGCTAAAAAGGGGAGTAATAATACAACAACGGGTATTTCGCCCTTGTGCTTGGCAATCATAAATTATTTATTATTCAGCCCGTTTTATTTAAGCCTCTCATTTGAGGAGGGTTTAGGTGGGCTGCAATAAAAATAGAATAATTACAACTGGTCGCGAACTTCCAGCAGGAATTTTTTCATGCTTTCGAGCGAATCTATTACGCGCTGGTGGTCGCGGGTATCGCCCATATTGGTTTTCAGGTGGTCTTTTGCGCCTTGCAGGGTGTATCCCTTATCATTTATAAGATGGAAGATGATCTTAAAATTTTCCAGGTCCTCGGGAGTGAAATAACGGTTGCCTTTTTTATTTTTCTTTGGCTGCAGTACATCAAATTCTTTCTCGTAAAAACGTATCAAAGATTGATTAACACCAAACATGGCCGATACTTCGCCCATGGTATAGTACATTTTGCTGATCTCGCGGTCTTTGTAAGGCATACGCAAATGTATATGGAAATTTTGGAATTCGAATTTTCAATTTCGAATTTATGCCGGGGTACAAAGCAGTCTCTTTAGGTTGGGCCAGGCATGCATATAAGAGATTGCTTTACGTAACAATTGCGGGATATTTTGTATTAAGCTAAATTCTGTCAATTCAAAAATTCTATTAATTCAGGTTCATACAATTTTCTACCTTTGCACACTATGACCGCTAAAGAAATACGCCAGGCTTTTCTTGATTTTTTCGCTTCTAAAGGCCACGTTATTGTGCCAAGCGCACCTATTGTTGTTAAAAACGACCCAACCCTGATGTTTACCAACGCAGGGATGAACCAGTTTAAGGATGTTTTTTTGGGCGAAGCCCCTGCAAAAGCCCCGCGCGTGGCCGATACCCAACGCTGCCTTCGTGTTAGCGGTAAACATAACGACCTGGAAGAGGTGGGTATTGATACCTACCACCACACCATGTTTGAAATGTTGGGTAACTGGAGCTTTGGCGACTACTTTAAAAAAGACGCTATTGCCTGGAGCTGGGAATTATTGACCGAAGTTTATAAACTTGATAAAAGCCGCCTTTACGTAACCTATTTTGAAGGCGACGAAAAAGAGGGACTGGAAAAAGATACCGAAACCTACGACTTGTGGAAACAGTTTGTAGACGAGGCGCATATACTGCCCGGCAACAAAAAAGATAATTTCTGGGAAATGGGCGAAACCGGCCCATGTGGCCCTTGCTCGGAGGTGCATTATGACAGCCGCCCGGATAACGAGCGTGCCGAAGTTAGCGGTGCCACCCTGGTAAACGCCGACCATGACCAGGTGATAGAGATCTGGAACAACGTGTTCATGCAGTTTAACCGGATCAAAGATGGTTCGTTGCACCAGCTGCCTGCTAAACATGTAGATACCGGTATGGGCTTTGAGCGTTTGGTGCGCGTGCTGCAAGGCAAAACCTCTAATTACGATAGCGACGTTTTTCAGCCGATGATCCAGTTTATTGCTGAGAGAAGCGGTAAGAAGTATAACAGTGCAGCCAAACCCGGCGATGCAGACTGGGCTGATGCTGTTGCGATGCGCGTACTGGCTGATCATATACGTGCCATCAGCTTTGCCATTGCCGATGGACAGTTGCCTGCAAGCAATAAAGCAGGTTACGTTATCCGCAGGATACTGCGCCGTGCGGTACGTTACAGCTACCAAACCCTTGGTTTTAAAGAGCCGTTCTTCAACGAGTTGGTGCCATTACTGGCCGGGCAATTTAAAGGTGTGTTTGATGAATTATACGCTCAAAAAGATTTTGTGCAGAAGGTGATCTTGGAAGAAGAGGTATCGTTTCTAAGGACACTGCAAAATGGATTGTCAAGATTTAGCGACCAAATATCAAAAATTTCCCACGAAGACAAGCTCGGGCAAAACATGTCTAAGTTGGACGTCTCGCCGAACCCTTTTAAAGACGGAGGTTTTATCAATAAAAGATTATCAGGTGCATTTGCATTTGAGCTATCTGATACTTACGGTTTTCCGATTGATTTGACCGAATTGATGGCACGAGAAATAGGGTGGACGGTTGATATTGAAGGTTATAACGAAGCTCTCCAAACCCAAAAACTTCGTTCACGTGCTGCAACAGCCGTTAGCGCGGGCGACTGGGTGGTGCTTCGTGGCGGTGATAATACCGAGTTTGTTGGTTACGATGAAATGCAGATCGAATCTGAGATCCTAAAGTATCGTAAGGTAACCACACAGGGTAAAGAGCAATACCAGATCGTAATGAACCGCACGCCATTTTACGCTGAAGGCGGTGGCCAGGTGGGCGATACCGGTGTTTTAAGCAGCCAATGGTATGATGAAACCAAAGGCAACCTGGTTTTTGTAGTTACCGATACCAAGAAAGAGAACGGCCTCATTATCCATTATGCAAATTTGCAGCCGTATTATACGCAGGACGGCCCCGCAGAATGGACATTGCCAAACCCAATGCCAACACATTTTTATGCCACTATTGACCCGGGTAAACGCATCATGACCAATGCCAACCACTCGGCAACGCACTTGCTGCATGCCGCGTTAAAAGAAACGCTTGGCGAGCATGTAAATCAAAGAGGCTCGTTGGTTAACCCCGATCAGCTGCGTTTCGATTTTTCGCATTTCCAAAAAGTAACCGATGATGAAATAGAGGTTTTAGAACGTATTGTTAATCAAAAAGTGCGTGAAGGTATCCAGTTAAAAGAGGAACGCCGCGTACCATATAATACTGCTATTGAAAGCGGCGTTACCGCGTTATTTGGAGAAAAATATGGCGATTTCGTACGTGTAATAACATTTGATGATAAGTTTAGCAAGGAGCTTTGCGGTGGTACACACGTGCAAAACACGGCCGAAATAGGTTTCTTTAAAATAACAGGCGAAAGCGCAGTAGCAGCAGGTGTACGCCGTATCGAAGCCATTACCAGCTACCATTCCCTGAATTATATACAGGAAGAAGGCCGTTTGGTTAAGAACCTGAAAGAACTGCTGCGTAACCCTGCCGATCTGTCTAAAAGCGTTGAAGGCCTGATAGAAGAAAACAACCGCATGAAAAAAGAGCTGGAAAAAGCTGTATTAATGCGTGCATCGGGTTTGAAAGATGAACTGGCTAAAACCGCCGACAGTATCAACGGCGTAAACTTTATTGCCCAAAGGGTTGAGTTGCCCAATGCCGATGCTATTAAAACCCTGGCTTATCATCTTAAGGATATTGTCCCTAACCTGTTCCTGGTACTGGCTGCCGAAATTAACGGCAAACCAAGCCTCACAGTAATGATAGACGAAGCGCTTGTGAAAGAAAAAGGCCTGCATGCGGGTAATATTGTAAAAGAACTTGCCAAAGAGGTGAAAGGTGGCGGCGGCGGCCAGCCATTCTTTGCTACGGCCGGCGGCAGCGATGTTACAGGCATCAATAACGCTTTAGCAAAAGCTAAAAGTTTTTTATAGAATACATTCCATTACTTTATTAAAAAGCTGCTTTCAAACAAGCAGCTTTTTTTTTGAAACAAAACAAGGATCATTCTCATTTATTTATTTATCAGTAAATTATTATCTTAGGACTAAACAAGTCATGATGAACTATTGCATAACCTATATTAGTAAAGCAAAGAAGCACATGTCGGATCCCGATTTGGTTGCTTTGCTCGAGGAATCCATAAACTGGAACAAAGACAGAGGTATTACCGGTATGCTCCTTTATATACAAAGTGATTTGCTTCAACATAAAGAAGGTCGTTTTATACAAGCATTAGAAGGCAAAGAAAAAGACGTGCGCGAAATTTTCACAAAGATTAAAAAGGATGAAAGGCACTTTAATGTTTCCGTATTAAACGAAAGCCCTTTAATTACAAGGAATTTTGCAAAATGGTCAATGGGATTTAAATCGTTAAACGCAAAAGAATTTTTGGAATCGTCAGGCCGGTTTGAGTTAAACGAAGATTTTTTGCAACACGATCCTGCTAACCCTCTAAACCCTGCGTTAGACTTTATAAAACAATTTTACAATTTAAACCTAAATTTCCAACAGAATAAGAAAGTCTAGATTGTTCCTGAATAGCCTTACGCTTTTTAAAGTATTATTAAGTTGCAGTTATATAAACTCCTTGTATTGCAGTAGCCATTTTACAATACCTATCATAACATATATGGTCTAACCGGTTTCGAAAAAATAATCTTACAAAACATAAATTAAACTATATTTGGCATGTTTCATCAATGCTGAACAACAGCTGAATATATAATATGGCAGTTCTACAAGGCGGCGTGAGTGATAAGTACGAGTTAGTTGTTGGGTTAGAGGTTCACGCGCAGTTATCCACTTTAAGTAAGGCTTTTTCATCAGATTCGGCAGCGTTTGGCGCCGAACCAAACCATCATGTTAGCCCGGTTTCGCTGGGGCACCCAGGCACTTTGCCGCGCATTAACAAGCGCATGGTAGAGTACGCTGTTAAAATGGGTTTAGCCTGTAATTGCAGTATCAATTTAAAAAACACTTTTGCCCGTAAAAATTACTTTTACGCCGATTTGCCCAAGGGCTTTCAAACCACGCAAGACCAGCAGCCTATATGCCTTGGCGGCGGCGTAACCGTTAAATTAGCCAACGGCTCGTCTAAAACTATTGCCATTCATCACATTCATATGGAAGATGATGCCGGCAAAAGCTCACACGACCAGCACGACCATTATTCGCTTATAGACCTGAACAGGGCAGGGGTACCGCTTATAGAAATAGTATCCGAACCAGATCTGCGCAGTGCCGAAGAGGCCGGCCAGTTCCTGACCGAGATCCGCCGTATTTTGCGTTACCTTGATATTTGCGATGGCAATATGGAAGAAGGCAGCATGCGCTGCGATGCCAATATATCTGTACGGTTAAAAGGTGCTGCCCAATATGGCAACCGTTGCGAGGTGAAAAACCTTAACTCTATCCGCAATGTGCAGCGCGCCATCGAACATGAGTTTGCACGCCAGGTTGAGGTAATTGAAGCGGGCGGCCATATCGATCAAAACACCCTGAACTTTAATGCAGATGCCGGCGAAACATCGGTACTGCGTTCTAAAGAAATGGCGAATGATTACCGCTATTTCCCGGAGCCGGACCTGCTGCCTGTACAAATAACACAAGACCAGCTGGCAGATATCCGTGCTAACATGCCGGCCTTGCCAAACGAGTTATTCGAAAAGTATACTACAAAGCTTGGCCTGTCTGACTATGACGCCGGCGTTATTATTGCCGATAAAGAGTTTGCGATGTACTTTGAAGAAGTGATTAAGCATACTGCTAACTATAAATCTGCCGCTAACTGGGTAATGGGGGCCGTACGGTCGTACATTAACGATAACAGCATCAGTATAGCTGCCTTTAAGTTATCGCCACAAAATTTAGCCGGGCTTATTAAACTGGTTGATGAGGGTAAAGTGAACAACTCGGTAGCCGCGCAAAAATTATTTCCCGAAATGTTGAAAGGAAATAACAAAACCGCCGACCAATTGGCAAAAGAACTTAATTTGCTGATAAGCGCCGACACTAATGAGGTTGATGAATTTATCCGCGCGGCCTTAGCAAAATATCCCGACAAAGTTGTAGAATACCAAAAGGGTAAAAAGGGCGTTTTAGGCTTGTTTATGGGCGAAGTGATGAAACTATCTAAAGGGAAGATAGACCCGCAAAAAACCAATCAGCTTTTAATAAAAGAATTAGAATCTAAATAAAGATCAATGAAAAACCGTATTGTTACCTGCCTGGCGTTTATCGCAGCATTTGCTATTTCGTCATGTAAGGATGCTACTACATTCACCATCTCGGGTAAGCTAGATAACCCCGGCAGTATAAAAAAAGTGTACCTGCTGGCTGCAGATAGTGCACAGGTAAGCATTATAGATTCTACAGATATAAGCGCTAATAAGGAGTTCAGCTTTAAGCATTCAGCGCCATACGCTAACCTTTACAAGTTACGTATAGGTGGCAATATATACGACCTGGTTGCCAAGAATGGCGATGCTATTACCTTTAAAACAGATGTTGCCAACGTTAACCACGATTACGAAGTCGGCGGTTCCGAAACATCTGAAAAAATTAAGGAATTTAACAAAATAAGCAACCTGTACGGTGCCAAAAATAGCAAACTGTCTGACGAGTACACCAATAAGTCGGCCGCCTTGGGTAAAGAGTCCGATTCTTTATTGAAGATCTACATCCCGCAGTTCCAAAAAAACATAGCCGATTATAGTAAGGAAGTTTTAAAATTTGTAGGTGATAATAAAAAATCATTAGCCGGCTTTTATGCTGCAACATCTTTAGATCAGTATAAATACGAGCAGCAAATGGTTGCTTATGCCGATGATATTAAGGATGAGTTTAAAGATAACCCTGCCGTGCAAACCTTTTTACGGCAGATGGCGGCGGTAAAACCTATCTCAGTAGGCCACAAAGCACCCGAGTTTACCATTAAGAGTATTGACGATAAAGAAGTTAAATTATCTGACTATAAAGGCAAATATGTGATGCTTGATTTTTGGGCTTCATGGTGTGGCCCTTGCCGCCAGGAGAACCCTAATGTGGTTAAGCAATACAAACTTTACAAAGATAAAGGTTTCAACATACTGGGTATCTCTTTAGATATTGAGAAAAAAGACTGGAAACAAGCCATTAATGCTGATGGTTTAAGCTGGACGCATGTATCAGATCTACAGCGCTTTGAAGGCCCTACAGAAAAGCTTTATCATATCGAAGCAATCCCCTCTAACTTTATCATCGATCCGCAGGGAAATATCGTGGCGAAAAACATAACAGGGGCCGATCTTGAAGAATTTTTAAAGAAAACATTTAAATAACCTGAATTAAAGGTTAACTTATGGTGCTATTTAACAATTTGTTAATATTGCGTTAACTATTAGCTTTAATTAAGCTTATACATTTATGCAAAAATAAATATACATGAGCACCAGCAAACAAAAGATATTAATTGTTGACGACGAGCCCGATATTTTAGAGCTGATAGAGTATAACCTTAAGAAAGAGGGCTACCAGGTTTATTCGGCGCGTAACGGCCAGGAGGCTGTTGCCGAAGCTAAACGTACCCAACCCGACCTGATCGTTTTAGATATAATGATGCCTAAGATGGATGGCATAGAAGCATGCCGCATTATGCGTACCATGCCGGAGTTTAAAAATACCTTTATGGTATTCCTTACCGCACGCAGCGAAGAGTATTCGGAAATTGCAGGTTTTAACGTAGGTGCCGATGATTATATTGCTAAACCTATTAAGCCACGTGCACTGGTTAGCCGCATCAATGCCATTCTTCGCCGCAATGCACCACCGGAAGAGGTTACCGATAACAAACTGGAAATTGGCGACCTGGTGATAGACCGCGAAGCTTATCTGGTTTATAAAAAAGGGGTAAAGGTGGTTTTAGCCAAAAAAGAATTTGAATTGTTATACCTGCTGGCATCAAAACCCGGCAAGGTGTACACACGCGAGGTGATCCTGAAAAACATTTGGGAAGACTCGGTAGTGGTTACCAACCGTACCATCGATGTACACGTACGCAAACTGCGCGAAAAACTTGGAGATGATTGTGTAGCTACTGTAAAAGGTGTAGGCTACAAATTTGAAGCATAAAAATATGCCTCCCGAACCGGGAGGCATTTTTTTTATATACTGTTGGCTTATTTAGCCGCGGTAACTTGGCGTTTTGCTGTAGTTGTTGCTTTGGCTGCAGTCGTTTTTGCAGCTGCATTTTTTGGTGGGGCAGCTTTTTTTACAGCGGCAACTTTTGTTTTAGGTTCGGTAGTAACGGCTTTTGCTTTTGTAGCTGCCTTGGCTTTAACATCAGCAGCGGTTTTTTTAGCATCCGCAGTTGTTGCCTCGGCTTTATCGGTAACAGCTTTCGCTTTATTAACGGCAACTTCTTTAACAGCGGTTGCTTCTTGCTTAGCTTTATCGGTAGTAGCGGCCACTTTTTTAGTAACAGTTGCTTTGGCAGCGGTAGCTTTTTGGGCTGCTGAAGTTTTAGCAGTTGTGGCTTTTTTGGTAGCAGTCGCTTTTTTAGCGGTTACCGTTTCTTTAATATCTTCGAATTTATCTTCCGCTTTATCTTTCAGGTCTTCGGCGGTTTCCTTAGTGCCATCCCAAAACTCTTCGATAGTTTCTTTTATCTTTTCGAAAAACCCTTTTTCCTCGGGCTGCGTTTTATTTGTGCTCATGTTGTTTTTATTTAGGTAGCAAGATGATTTATAGGTATTTAACATGGGCAAACGACATTTGTTTTGTGCCTGCAATGTGACTGGATAGCTAAGGCGATAGTACAATTAATTAATTAACCGTATTTTTGCCCTAATATGAAGTTTCCAAAGTTTACCGACCTGATTTTGTTTGAAGATGATGATGTTATTGTGGTTAATAAACCACCGTTCATCAGTTCGTTGGATGAGCGCGAGGGCGGTGAGATGAATATGCTGCGCCTGTCAAAGCAATATACCGATGATGCACAGATATGCCATCGCTTAGATAAAGAAACCTCTGGCGCGCTTATTATAGCCAAAAACCCGGAGGCTTACCGTACAGTATCTATGCAGTTTGAAAAGCGTAAGGTAAAAAAGGTTTACCACGCTGTTATTGATGGTACCCATGTTTTTGAAAACCTGCTGATAGACCTGCCGATATTAAACGTGGGCAAAGGCAACGTTACCATTAGCAGGCAAGAGGGTAAGCGTGCCGAAACATGGTTTCAATCGTTAAAATACTTTAAACATTATACACTGGTAGAATGCCGCCCGGTTACAGGCCGTATGCACCAAATACGCATACACCTGGCCACACAACGCGCCTCAATTGCAGGTGATGAGATGTATAAAGGGCAACCAGTGTTTCTTTCAAAAATTAAGCGCAAGTATATTTTAGGTAAAGATCAGGAGGAGTTGCCAATTATGAAGCGTTTTGCCCTGCACGCTTATGAGGTTAGCTTTAAGTTACCATCCGGCAGTGATGTTACCATTCATGCACCGTACCCTAAAGATTTTGAGACGCTGCTAAAACTGCTCGAAAAGTTTGACAGTTAAGCACAAAAAAAGCCCTTGCTATTTGCAAGGGCTTTTTTACTACCTGAAGCTTGGATCTGGTGGAACAGTGTCTTTAACAACCTTCAAAGTGTTGAAAGAAGGATCTGGTGGAACAGTGTCTTTTTTAACCCTTAGTGTATTAAAAGAAGGATCTGGTGGAACAGTATCTTTTTTACCTTTTAGGCTTAAATTTTTAAGAGACTTGGCTGCCGGCGCTGTGTTATCTTTCTGGCATGCATATACGCCGATAACCACTACGGCTAATAATAAGTAAATAATTTTTTTCATATATGATTTTCGCTGTGACAATTTTTGCAAATGTATAATTAATCTATTTGATTATACGTATAAAAAAGTAGAAAGTTACACTGATATTCTTTTGTTTTTATCAAAGTCAAGCGTAAATTAGTAAAAAATCAGTGTATGCTTAAAAAGCTTACCGTAACCCTTAGTTTCTTTATTCTATTCCTGCAAGTTGTGCACGTTTGTGCATGGCAATTGCCTGCTATGCAGCAAAAAAATAATAAACTCAGCAAAGATACGCTCATTGATATACTTTCTCAGCCGGACGCTTTTCAACGCGAAAAACGTTTAATAACCTTCACAAAAACGTATATTCAGGTTTCCGATACAGGTAAATTATCTGCCGCCCAAGACACTTTAAATAATTATTTTTATAAATATAATCTGCCAAACCGCGATATTTTTGCATATTTTGTTAAAAGTATGGCTTATAATAAGCTTCATGACCTGAAACAGGCGGAGCTGAACATGGCAAAGGCTGTGCAGCTTGCCGAAAAAAATAACCAGGCTTATCTTTCATTTCAGTGTTTAAGCCACCTGGGGTTTATACAAACCGATAAGGGCGACTACATTGGCGCTATTTATAACTACCGCCTTGCCAACATTAATGTACGTAAGCTCAAAGATAAATTTAAGGATGTAAGGCGGGAGGCAGCCCTCAACATCAATATATCCGATCTGTTTTATAAATCGGGCCTATACGCGCAATCGCTCAATTATCTAAATGATGCCGACGCGTTGCTGAAAAATGATACTACAGCCCAGCGTCTTTTATCAAGCGCTATATATTATAATAAGTCTGAGAATTTTTTCAGAATGAATAACCTTGATTCGCTTAAAGCCTATCACAACATACTTAACGACCCTAAAAACACTAACTATAAAATATTTACCTACCGTGGGCGCACGGCTTACTATATAAATTTGCTGCAGCACAACTATGTTTTGGCCATAAAGCAAATTCAGGATCTGCAAAAAAGTAAGAATTATGCTCAGAGCGACCTGGAAAATCAGCACCTGGCTGATGCTTATTACATGAGCGGCCAGTTAGATTCGGCGAAAGTTATTATTGATAAGCTGCTTGCTGCCGATACAGGTAACAACCACCCGGAGGTAAAATTCCACCTTTACGAAACACTTGCGTGGATAGCGGAAAAAAGAGGTGATTACAAAGCGTCATCATACAATTTTAGGCTTGCATTGAAGCAATCGCAAGAAAACAACATCAGGTTAACGCAGGTTGGCAACATATCGTCGCAAATAAAGATAGAGGAAACTGAAGATTCTTATCTTCAAAAAGCTGAGGTGTATAAACGCGAGCGTTTATGGCTACTATTTATTGTATTGATAGCTGCACTTAGCATAGTTGCCATAACTTTATTTTACCGTAACGTTCGCCAAAAAAGGCATTACGAAAAACTATTATACGAAGCTAAAAAAGCCGAGCTTGCATTTATAAACTCTCATGAAGTACGTAAGCACCTTACCAATATATTGGGTATGATAGATATTTTGAAACACAGTAACAATAAACTTGATGACTATAAGCAAGTAGAAGAATATTTATACAAATCTGCATCGTTGCTTGATGATGCTATTAAAAATATCTCCGAAAAATTAAATGACGAGTAAGGGCTTGTTTAAATTCTAAAAAATATTTTGATTCTGGTTTAAGTTCGAGTTTAATCCAGGCTTATCAATGTAGTCTCGCGGCTGATAATATCGGCAACGCTGGTTTCAGATAATATTTTTAGCGTAGCATCTCGTACTTCTATAAATACATCCCGTATACCGCAGGTATGTTCCTGGTGGCATTCGTCGCAGCGGTGATAGAAGTTTAAGCTTGCACAGGGCACCATGGCAATGGGGCCATCGGTAATGCGCATAATACTAACCAGGTAAATGTCTTTTGGGTCTTTGTTAAGGCTATAGCCACCACCTGCACCTTTTTTGCTGTACAGGTAACCCGCGTTCCTCAGGTCAAGCAGGATCTGCTCCAGGAATTTTTTGGGTATCTTTTCAAGCTCAGCGATCTTTGAGATCTGCATAGGTGGCTTGTCCATGTTTTTGCCCATGACAACCAGCGCCTTTATCGCGTATTTAGTTTTTTTGGATAGCATCTATAAATATAACGCTCAAAATTACATAAACAAATTTATACTACGTAATATGTATGCATAGTAATTTATGTAGAGGTTTTATCTGAATGGCCAAGGCTTTTACCGGGGCTTATAACATCGCGAACAAGTTGTTTAAGTTCCTTAATTTCGGGGAAGCGGCCCTGATCTTTACGGTCAAATATTACCACTTCGTTTATCCGGATATCGTAGATTCCGGATGTTTCGCTTGGCTGCAGTGTTATGCCATAAATATCATCGGTAAAGGTAGTAAGCAGTTCTTGTGCCATGTACGCAGCACGTAAAAGCCAGTTGCATTTAGGGCAATATGCTATGGTGATAGTTGGTTTCATACTTTTAGATTGCATAGTTCATTACCGCTATTGCGTAAATAAGACACAATAGTTGGTTTGTGGATATTTTTTGTTAATTTCAACATCCAAACCAACCAATTATAAAACATATTTCATGAAAAAAATCACATTTTTTCTGCTGATGCAGGTTGCATGCATGCCTCTGTTTGCCCAAAAGGGTGTACAGGTTAAAATTGACAACGGTATTGTAGAAAGCGTTACCGAAAAATCGGGCGTTAACAGCTTTAAGGGAATCCCATTTGCACAGCCGCCAATTGGCGAACTGCGCTGGAAAGAACCCCAACCCGTTAACAGCTGGACGGGCGTGCGCAAATGTGATGCTTTTGGTTACAACGCTATGCAAAAAAAACCGTTTGGCGATATGGGTTTCCGCTCGCCGGGTATGAGCGAGGATTGCCTTTACTTAAATGTTTGGGTGCCTGCCGGTAAACCAAAAGCCAAGTTGCCCGTGCTGGTTTATTTTTACGGCGGAGGCTTTGTAGCCGGTGATGGCTCGGAACCGCGTTATGATGGCGAAAGCATGGCTAAGCGTGGCATAATAACCTTAACCGTTAATTATCGTTTAGGAGTATTTGGTTTTCTGGCGCATCCGGAGTTGACTAAAAAATCGGCACACCATTCATCAGGAAACTATGGTTTGCTTGACCAGAACGCTGCCCTGCGCTGGGTGCAAAAGAATATAGCCGCCTTTGGTGGCGACCCTAATAAGGTAACCATAGCGGGAGAATCTGCCGGCTCCATGTCGGTGTCAGCCCAAATGGTATCGCCTTTGTCAAAAAACCTGATAGCCGGCGCTATTGGTGAAAGTGGGGCCATGTTTAAACCTTTAGCACCTGCAACGCTTAGTGTTGCCGAAAGCAATGGTGTTAAATTTGGTGAAAAGGCAGAGGCAACAACTTTGGCTGCATTGCGTGCCATCCCGGCCGATCAGTTATTGGATCTGGCCTCTAAACCAGGCAACCCGCCAACCGGCTTTGTAATGGATGGTTACTTTTTCAGCAAATCGCCTTCAGAAACTTTTATGGCAGGCGAGCAGGCTAAAGTGCCGTTACTGGTAGGATGGAACTCGGCTGAGATACCATACCAGGCCTTTATGTATGGCAACGCGCCAACGCCCGAGAATTATTTGAAGCAGTTAAATGTAATTTATAAGGACAAGGCAAATGAAGTGCTGAAATTGTATCCAGGGGCTACAGAAGAGGAGGTAATTAAATCGGCTACGGAGCTGGCAAGCGACAGGTTTATTGTTTACGCTACCTGGAAATGGGCCGATACACATGCCAAAACAAGCGGTAAGCCGGTTTACAGGTATATGTTCTCAAAGGCTAAGCCACCTGTTACTGCTGCAATGGCTAATTTAACACCCGGGCTTGCCGGCGGTGTTAACAAAACTACCGATGCAGAAAAAGCCAAACCTAAAGGCCCGCAACCGTATAACGGTGCACCGCATGCTTTTGAAATAGAATATGCTATGGGCAACCTGGCTACCAATAAAATGTACGAATGGACAGCGGATGATTACAAGGTGTCTGATACAATGGAAAGCTATTTTGCCAACTTTGTTAAAACGGGCAATCCTAATGGTGCAGGCCTGCCAAAATGGGATGCTAATGTTAAGGGAGGTGTAGTATCTTACATCAATCTAGATGTGAAAACCGTTTTAATGAAAGAAAGCAGCCAACTTAGCGGGAGATATCAATTTTTAGATAAGGAGTACATGCAATAGGGTAACCATTAAAATTAAAAAACCGCTTCCAGGAGCGGTTTTTTAATTTTAGATCAGTTGATATCCACTTTTTGCAGATCTATTCTTGGTGGGCCTGTAAGTACCTTTCCATCAATATCAAACCTGCCGCCGTGGCATGGGCAGTCCCAGCTTTTTTCGGCGGGGTTAAAGCAAACAATACAGCCTGCATGTGTGCATGTAGGGTTTAAGGCGGTTACCTTACCATTTGCGTCTTTATATACAGCTAATTTATCGCCTTCGTATTTAACAATTGTACCTGTTTCCGGTTGCAGTTCTTTTAATGAGTCTATTTTTTCAGCGCTAAACCTGTCTGCAATATATCGGTACGCAACATCGGCGTTTTCTTTTACAAAATCTGTAAATCCTGCAACCGGTTTTATGCGCGATGGGCTAAACAGGTCTGCATATTCATTCTCTTTACCTAATATCGCGTCACTTATCATTTTACCCGCAATAGTGCCAAACATCATACCGTTGCCATTGTAACCGGTAGCTGTGTATAAATTGTCGTCGCCCATTGGCATCTGCCCAATAAATGGAAACTGATCGGTAGGAACATAATATTGTGCAGACCATTTAAAGGTAACTTCATCCACGTCGTAATATTCGCGGATGTATTTTTCCAGGGTTTCAAAGGAAGCATCAGGATCCTCGTGGCCTGTTTTATGATCTTCGCCACCAATCAGCAGGTACTTTTGGCCATCAATAGTGTGGCTGCGGAAATAATGATAAGGATCTTTAGAGTCGTATGATAAAGCATCCGGGTAATCGGCCTCGTTTTTTAATTTAACGCCCAATACATAACTACGGTAGGGGGCGCAGTTAAAATCGAAAATATTGATGCCCGGTGGCAGGTGGGTGGCGTAAACCAAATTTTTGGCTTTTATGGTAATACTATCGCCCTTTGCTGAATGTACGCCATCCGCAAAAGATGTTTCGCGGATAAAGGTATTCTCTGAAATAATACCGCCTGCTTCAGTAAATGCTTTAGCTAAACCAAATATATATTTAAGGGGATGGAACTGCCCCTGTTTTTTAAAAACGATTGATTTTTTAAACGGCACTTTAACGCCGTTGCTATCGGCCTCAAAAACTTCTATCCCAGCCTTTTGCGAGGCGGCTAGGATGTCATCAAGCATTTTTACTTCTTCGTCGGTTTCTGCATAAAGGTAACCGTCTTTAAATTCCAAATCGCATGCTATGTTATGATCTTGTGATAACTGCCTTATCATACTAAAGGCTTCTTTGCCACAATTTGCAAGTAATTTGGCGTCAGCTTCGCTAAAATCGCTTTCTACGTCGGCATAGGTTGCATCAAAGAAAGTGTTGAGATGGGCGCTTGTACCGCCGGTTGTACCAAAGCCAATTGTGCGTGCCTCGGCCAGTATGGTTCGCTGACCCTGTTTTTGAAGCAGCAGGGCAGTAGTTAGCCCGGTAATACCGCCGCCTACTACAAGAGCATCATAAACGGCTCCTTCGGTAGCTTTTTCAGTTGCAGGGTTAAGTGTGAAATTACCTTTTTGCCAGGCGCTGAGTGTTTTGCTGTCTCGTAAAGTTTGTTGTCGCGTAGTGTTAATGTTTTCCATAGCATACAGAGTTTTTTATAAAAAAAACCGCCCCGGTATACCGGAGCGGCCTTGATATGTAAGGCATCACTTTTCAAACAAATGTGATGCCACCCTTATACTGTGGGTTAAAAATATTTACTACAAGTGAATTACTTCGCCGTATGCATCCGCAGCAGCTTCCATAACAGCTTCGCTCATAGTAGGGTGCGGGTGTACCGATTTGATGATATCGTGACCGGTAGTTTCCAGCTTGCGCGCGGTAACAACCTCGGCTATCATTTCGGTAACATTAAGGCCCAGCATGTGCGCGCCCAGGAACTCGCCATATTTGGCATCAAATATCAGTTTTACAAAGCCATCTTTGGCGCCGGCGGCACTTGCCTTACCCGATGCCGAGAATGGGAATTTACCAACCTTAATTTCGTAGCCGGCCTCTTTAGCGGCTTTTTCGGTATAACCTACAGAAGCAACCTCAGGAGAGCAGTAAGTACAGCCCGGGATGTTATTGTAATCTAAAGGCTCGGGGTTTTTACCTGCAATTTTTTCAACGCAGATGATCCCCTCGGCCGATGCAACATGTGCCAAGGCCTGGCCTTTAACAATATCGCCTATGGCATAAACGCCTTCGACATTGGTTTTGTAGAAATCATCAACCAGTACTTTGCCTTTATCGGTTTTAACGCCGTTCTCTTCAAGGCCAATACCTTCGATATTGGTAGAGATACCAATAGCAGATAATACCACATCGGCCTCTAATACCTGGTTGCCGTTAGCGGTTTTAACGTTAACGCGGCAACCTTCGCCGTTAGTGTCAACAGATTCAACGGTAGAACCGGTCATGATGTTGATGCCCTGTTTTTTAAGGATGCGTAAAAGGCCTTTTGAGATCTCTTCGTCCTCTAATGGTACGATATTATCCAGATACTCAACCACGGTAACTTTTGTACCTATGGCATTGTAAAAATATGCAAACTCGATGCCTATAGCGCCCGAACCTACTACAACCATTGATTTAGGTTGTTGGGGCAATACCATGGCCTGGCGGTAACCAATTACTTTTTTACCATCCTGTTTAAGGTTAGGTAACTCGCGCGAGCGGCCACCTGTTGCCAGTATGATGCTGGTAGCGGTAAAATCTTTTGTAGAACCATCGGCAAGTTTAACAGCCACGGTGCCTTTTGATTTTAGCGTACCATGACCTATAATAACGTCGATCTTGTTTTTCTTCATCAAGAACTGAACGCCCTTGCTCATTCCATCGGCAACGCCGCGGCTACGTTTTACAACAGCTTCAAAATCAACCTCGCCGCCATTGGTTTTAATACCGTAATCGGCAGCATGGTTTAAATATTCAAAAACCTGGGCGCTTTTTAATAAGGCTTTAGTAGGGATACAACCCCAGTTAAGGCATATGCCCCCAAGCGATTCTTTTTCTACAATAGCGGTTTTTAAACCCAATTGCGATGCACGGATAGCAGCAACATAGCCGCCCGGGCCCGAACCAATAACAATTAAATCGTAATCCATATAGTATGTATCTTTTATGATTTTTGGAATGCCAAAGCTAACTAAAAAGCAGTGTAAATGAAAAAATGAGGGTTGATTTAGAAACAGCGCAAATTATTTAATGTAATTATTTAATATTCATACTATTTACTATCAAAAATGACAATTGTAATGTAATTATTATAGCAGTAATTCATCATAATTTCATTATTGCTTAAATAACGTGTAAAGTGTTGAAAAATATATAATTATTGTTAACATTAACTTAATATACTAAAGTGGCGTAATATATATCTTTGCACCATTAATTCACTAACGATTAATTCACTTAACAGTTAAATTAAAAAAAACAAGTATGAGAAAACATTTACTTCTCTCAATCATTTTCTTGTTTACTGCAGTTGTTGCCTTTGCACAGGTAACATCAAGTAGTATGTCAGGAACAATTAAAGATGCTAAAGGCATTACTTTGCCTGGTGCAACTATCAAGGCAACACACACGCCATCGGGAACTGTGTACACCGCGGCTTCAAACAAAGACGGTTTGTTTAACATCCCGGGTATGCGTGTTGGTGGCCCTTACACAGTAGAAGTTAGCTTTATTGGCTTTAACAAAGCAACACAAAGCGACATTACTTTGCAATTAGGCCAGCCTTACATTTTTAACGCAACCCTTAGCGAAACCGGTTTAGAGTTACAAGCCGTAAACATTACTGCTACGAAACGTATTACTACTGCTAAAGCGGGTGCAAGTACAAACGTAAACAGAACTGCGCTTTCAACCTTGCCTACTTTTTCTCGTAGCATTACAGATTTTACGCGTTTAACGCCACAGTCTACAGGCTCGAGCTTTGCAGGCCGCGACGCGCGTTTAAACAGCGTGACTGTTGATGGTGCAAACCTTAACAACACTTTTGGTACATCATCAGACCTTTTACCGGGTGGTGGTGCGCAGCCAATTTCTATCGAAACTTACGACGAGCTTTCTATCAACATAGCTCCGTTTGACGTTAGGCAATCAGGCTTTACCGGTGCAGGTATCTACGCTACTACAAAAAGCGGTACTAACACATTCCACGGGTCTGCTTACACTTACTACAAAAACCAATCTTTTAACGGCCAGTACATAGGCGATAACTTTATTGGTGCTAACGTAGCTAAAGCAAGTACTAAAACTTATGGTGCTACTTTTGGCGGCCCTATCATTAAAAATAAATTATTCTTCTTTGGTAACTTTGAGAAGGAAAGTTCTACCACACCTGGTATAGCCTTTTCTCCAACAGGGGGCTCGGGTAATGGCACTGTCTCAAATACAACAGTGACTCAATTACAACAAGTGTCTGATTACCTTAGAACCAAATACGGTTACGAAACAGGTAAGTTTGATAATTTTGATGCTTTTAACCCGAAAAACACTAAGTACTTAATTAAGTTAGACTGGAATATCAACGACAAAAACAAGTTGACAGTTAAGTATAGCCACTTAAATGCTACAAGCGATCAAACGGTTAACGCAGGTAGTACACCTAACAATGCGCCTTACTCATTTACAAATGCAACCGGTGGTATTTCTACCCGTGCTAATGGTGGTTTGGCTAACAATCGTTACAGTGCCCAGTCTATCGCTTTCGAAAACTCTAACTACGGTTTCTTAAATAAAGTAAACACAGGTACAATTGAGTTAAACAGCAGCATCAGCTCTAAGTTCTCTAACCAATTGTTAGCTACCTTTAAAAAATACGGTAATCCACGTACAACTAAAGGTGCAACCTTCCCAACTATTGATATTTATGACGGAAAGGGTAATAACATTATTACAGCCGGTTCTGACCCGTACACAAAATATAATGATGTTATTGATGATACCTACAGTATTTACGACAACTTAACTTACTATGCAGGTAAACACACCATAACAGGTGGTATCAACTACGAGTACCAAAGAGTAGGTAATGCGTTTATGCCGGGTGCAGCTGGTTCATATATCTACAATTCATTAGATGATTTCCTGAATGATAAAGCTCCAGTTCAGTTTACTTACAATTACTCGTTAATACCTGGTGTTGATAAAGTGTTTTCTGCAAACTTAAAAGTTGGTACTATTAGCTTGTACGCGCAGGATGAGTACACTGTAAGCCCTAACTTTAAACTAACTTACGGTTTACGTGCCGATAAGAGCATTTATTTAGAAAACCCGGTAGAGAACCCGCAAATGACAGCTTTGTTATTGCCTGATGCTAACGGTGTGTTAAAATCATACAACTCTGGCTTGTGGCCAAAATCACCCATATTGTTGTCACCAAGAATGGGTTTCAGATGGAGCTTGCTTGAAGATAAATCATTGGTTATACGTGGTGGTACCGGTATCTTCACTGGTAAGATCCCATACGTTTTCTTAACCAATAACCCAAGTAACAGCGCCATGTATAACTTTGGTGGTGTTGCTACCGCGGCGCAACTTGCTGATATCAAATTAAACCCTGATCCAAGTGTATATGCAAATTTATTCCCGCAAGCTGCTGGTACTGCAATACAATCATCTACTGTTTTAATTGACCGTAACTTTAAGTTCCCACAAGTATTCAGGACTAACTTGGCTATAGAGAAAAACCTTGGTAATGGCTTCACTGCTACTTTAGAAGGTTTGTATACTAAAGACATCAACGCGGTTAGAATGCGTAATGCAAACTTAAAAACAGCTACAGGTATATTAGTAGAAGGCGACCTTACAAGGGTACGTTACGTAGGTACAGGTACTAACGGTGCTGTAACTGCAGCCGATAGAAATATTTATTCTGCAATTAACAATGCCATTGTTTTAGAAAACACCAACAAGGGTTACGCATCATCAATAACAGCTCAAATAGCTAAACAATTTAAAGGTGGTTTCTCTGCTACTGCAGCGTATACTTATACCCAGGCTAAAGAGGCATTCGCTTCTGCAGGTACAACTGCTGTAAACGTTTGGTCATCAACTGCTAACGTTGGTACTACAAACGATGTAGAGACTGGTTACACTGGTTTTTATGTACCTCACCGTATAGTTGCTTCTGCATCATACAGGTTTAACTACTTAAACCATGCAGCTACAACAATTGGTGTATTCTATCAAGGCCAGGCAGGCAGCACTCCAATAAGCTACACTATTAACGGTGATTTAAATGGCGATGGTAGCACTGCAGATTTGATGTATATTCCTAAAAACGCAAGCGAGATCACATTCGCGCCGTATACACCAACAGCTGTTAACGGTGTGTTAGTTACTTACACTCCGCAACAACAACAAGCTGCGTTAGAGCAATTCATCAAAAATACACCATATCTAAATAGCCACAGAGGCCAGTATGCTCAAAGAAACGCTGCTTTCTTACCATGGTACAACCGTATTGATGCAAACATCCTGCAAGATTTTTACATTATGGCAGGTGGTCAGAAACATACTTTAGAGCTTAGCGCTGTAGTTATTAACTTACCTAACTTGCTTAACAAAAACTGGGGTATACAAAAACAAATTACAGTTACAAACCCACTTAGGTATGTAAGTACAGATGCTACCACAAATGTACCAACTTACCAAATGACGCAGTACAACGGTAATTTAGTTACTACACCGTATATTAATGCTACAACAGCAGCTACCACCTGGAGCTTATTAATTGGTGCCAAATACATATTCTAATCAGCAGTTGATATTGTTAAACATTAATTTAAAAAAAATGAAAAAATATATAAATATCGTATTGGCTGCACTGGTTACATTAACCATGTTTAGCTGTACAAAAAAAGCAGATGTTGACGCTATTGAGCCAAAACTACCATCTATAAAACTTAGTAGTTTAGGTTACCAGCAATCTGGCCCGTTTGTAATATCGGGAAGCAGTGCTAACACTTTGTTAATTAACTTTGGCGCAACATTAACCAGCCAGGAAACTGGCGCTTTTAAACTGGAAATTTTAGAAGGCAGCACAGTTGTATCAACCGTAAACTTTGCTTCATGGAATGGTTACGACGCCACTTCAATTACTAATCCGGTTCCGCCTGCATCTAAAGTATTGGTACACAGTATAAGCGCTGTGCCACAAGAAACTACTTATAAAAACACTACAGTGCTTGCAGGTACTATTTTGTTGAAATTAAGTTCACTGGGCTTAACCGCCGGTAAAACTTATGGTGCAAGGGCTACAGCTTATAATAAGGATGCCAGCCTAAACTCTGTATTTACACAAAGTTCATTTTTTGTAACTAAATAACGAGTAGGGTTTTAAATGCAGAAAGCCTCCCAATTGGGAGGCTTTCTGCATTTAAAACTATTTTTAGATTTCACCATAACAAAACGGCCTCCCATTTAGGAGGCCGTTTTGTTATGATTGTCTTTTAGTTTTAATTATAAACAAACTCGCCGTAAGGTGAGGTTACTGTTACCTGCTTTTTATCGGCTGCCTCTACACGGCCAATAATTTGCGCATCCACATTAAAGCTTTTTGAAATGGCGATAATGTCGTCAGCTATCTCCTGCGGTACATAAAGTTCCATACGGTGGCCCATATTAAATACCTTGTACATTTCCTGCCAGCTGGTGTTTGACTCTTCCTGGATCAGTTTAAACAATGGCGGGATAGGGAACAGGTTGTCTTTAATGATATGAAGGTTATCAATAAAGTGAAGCACTTTGGTTTGCGCGCCGCCGCTGCAGTGTACCATGCCGTTTACCTGCGCGCGGTATTTATCTAAAATAGTTTTGATAATGGGCGCATACGTTCGGGTTGCAGATAATACCAGCTTACCTGCGGTAATAGTTTCACCATTGCCAATATCAATTTTATCGGTTAGTGTTTTGCTGCCGCTAAAAACCAGGTCCTGCGGAACGGCAGGGTCAAAGCTTTCGGTGTATTTTTTGGCGATGGTTTTATTAAAAACATCATGGCGGGCAGATGTAAGGCCGTTTGAGCCCATACCGCCGTTGTATTCTTTTTCGTAAGTAGCTTGCCCGTATGATGCCAGGCCAACTATAACATCGCCGGGTTTAATACGGTCGTTTGATATTACATTGGCACGTTTCATGCGGCAGGTTACAGTGCTGTCTACAATAATGGTACGTACCAGGTCGCCCACGTCGGCGGTTTCGCCACCGGTAGAGTAAATGCCTATGCCGGCATCACGCAGCTCGGCTAAAATTTCTTCGGTACCGTTTATAATGGCTGCTATAACTTCGCCCGGTATCAGGTTTTTATTACGGCCAATGGTTGATGAAAGTAGTATGTTATCGGTTGCGCCTACACACAGCAGGTCATCAAGGTTCATGATAATGGCATCCTGGGCAATGCCCCTCCACACAGATATATCACCGGTCTCTTTCCAGTAAGTATACGCTAATGATGATTTTGTGCCCGCACCATCGGCATGCATAATATTGCAATATTCAGGGTCGTTAGTTAAAATATCGGGTACAATTTTGCAGAAAGCTTTTGGGAAGATCCCTTTATCAATGTTTTTAATGGCATTATGTACATCATCTTTTGATGCAGAAACGCCCCGTTGATCATATCTTTGCGGAGAAGTCATGGGCAAATATACTGCTTACAAATATTTTAAGCGTTAAAATTATTACATTGCCACTTCTGCGCACTCCTATGTTAAAATCTATCAGATACAATATTGCCCGCTGGCGGTTAAAAAAGAATACCCAACGCAACTTTTTAATTTATTGCAGTGTTGCTGTAGGCCTTATTGGCGGACTTGCAGCCGTAGCATTAAAATATCTGGTACACGTGATGGAGGAGTTGAGCCGCAATATTTCATCGCATCTGCCATACCATATTATATATGTGTTTTTGCCGGCTGTTGGTATACTGCTTACCGTAGCCTGGCAACACCTTATCAACCGCGATAAGATACAAAAGGGAATAGGCAACGTGCTGATCAACATTAAAAAGAACCGCTCTAATATCCGTTCTAATAATATCTATTCGCATTTAATAACAAGTTCGCTTACTGTAGGGTTTGGTGGTTCATCGGGTCTGGAGGCGCCCATTGTTTGCACCGGGTCGGCCATAGGTTCTAACGTAGGCAGGTTATTTAACCTCAGTCCGTACGAAAAAACGGTGCTGATAGCCGCAGGGGCATCTGCCGGTATTGCGGCGGTGTTTAACAGCCCCATTGCAGGCGTTTTATTTGCGCTGGAAATTTTGATAGGGGAGATCACCATACCAACTTTTATCCCGTTACTTATTGCATCTGCCACAGGTGTGGTGGTAGCCAAAGTGCTATATTCCCGCCAGTTGTTTCACCTGGTTACCGATGGTTGGGTAATGACCGCCCTGCCCTTTTACGTTATTTTAGGCTTGCTTTGCGGATGGGTTGCTGTTTACATAACCAAAGTAGCGGCCAAACTCGAGAAAGGTATTTTTACCAGCCAGAACCGTTATGTACGCGCTATTGGCGGCGGCCTGATATTAGGTTTTATCCTGATGATATTCCCCGCCTTATTTGGCGAGGGTTACCATTACCTGCAGGAGATCTTGAACGGTAATATAGATGCCTTAAAAGAGGAATTGTTTTTTAGCCAGTGGTTATCAAACCCATGGTTAATGTTACTGTTTATTGCCGCGCTTATTTTAATGAAGATAGTGGCCGCAGGCATCACCATTGGCTCGGGCGGTAACGGCGGTACATTTGCACCCACCATGTTTACGGGGGCATTCCTGGGCCTGTTTGTGGCTTTTGCCGTAAACCAGACCGGGCTGGTGCATTTAAACACCAGTAACTTTATTGCTGTTGGCATGGCAGGGGCGTTAAGCGGGGTTTTACACGCGCCATTAACATCTATCTTTTTGATAGCCGAAATAACCGGTGGTTACATTCTCTTCATCCCGCTCATGATCGTATCGGCTATATCGTACATTATATCCCGTGTGTTTAGCAAGCATAATATGTACTGGCATGAACTGATCCATGAAAAGAATATACATCCGGGCCAGGATTACGGCATGCTGAATGAGATAAACCTCGACAGCATCATTAACCACGATTTTAAAGTGATAAGCAAAGAGATGCCGGTTAGCGATTTTTATACCATACTATCAAACAGCAAGGCAAATATTTTTGCAGTATTGAGCAGCCACGGGCAGCTTGAAGGTGTTGTTTGGATGGACGAGATCCGCAAGCATCTGTTCGAAACTATCCAGCAGGAAGATACTGTTGCTGATATAATGGTTGCCCCGCCTGCAATAATACATTATGGCGAGCCGATAAGCGATGTAATGGATTTATTTGACGGGCTGGATGTTTGGCAGCTTCCTGTTATTAAGGATGATAAGTTTATAGGGTTTGTATCTAAATCGGCCCTGCTGAACAAATACCGTGAAGTAATAATTAGCCAGCATAAGCAGGCCGATATTTTTGCGAGATAGGATACTATTAAATAGTAATGTCATTTCGAACGAGGTACGAGGAGAAATCTTGTTGTTACATGCTTGCCGCCGACATGCAATAATTAACAAGATTTCTCGTCGCTGCGCTTCCCTCGAAATGACAGGTTAAGTTATTGTGTTATCTAATTATTTTATAAACAGCAGCTCCCTAAACTTCGGCAGTGGCCAAAGCGAATCGTCTACCAGTTGCTCCAGCTTATCTACATGGTAACGGATAGGTTGGAAGTAGCTTTTTACCTTCTCATCGTAATCGATAGCACGCTGGCGCAGGTCGTCAATTTTGTTAGCCAGCTTACGTTCGTTTATCATTTGCTCTACGTTGGTTTTGGTAAAGTTAATGTGGCCTGCTATCTGGGTAATGATATCCATTTGCGCTTCGTAGGTGCTTGGGTCCATACCAATATCCTTTAAGCCTTTAACGTTGGCTATTAACCTTGATTGATATTCAATAGCGGCAGGGATAATGATATTCATTACCAGTTCGCCAATTACGCGTGCTTCTATCTGTAATTTTTTATAAAAGCTATCAAGCAATATTTCGTGGCGTGCATGTGCTTCGCGCTTGGTGAATACGCCCGTTTCAGCAAAAAGTGTTTCGGCTTTTTCAGATATAAACGCGTCCAGCGCTTTTGGGGTAGTTTTGATGTTGGCTAAGCCACGGGTCTCAGCTTCTTTTTCCCATTCCTCACTGTAGCCGTTACCTTCAAAGCGGATATTTCTCGATTCTTTAATGTAGCGTTTAATGATGGTCATCAGGGCTACGTCTTTTTTCTCGCCCTTTTTGATCAGCTTATCAACGTCCATCTTAAATTTTTTCAGCTGGTCGGCCATGATCAGGTTAAGTACCGTCATGGGGCTGGCCGAGTTTGCTGACGAGCCTACCGCGCGTAACTCAAACTTGTTACCAGTAAACGCAAAAGGAGAGGTGCGGTTACGGTCGGTATTGTCCTTTAGTATCTGTGGTATCTTAGGTATGCCCTGCCATAATGAGTTTTCTTCCTTTATCTTTTTGCTCAGTCGCGATGTATCTATCTCATCCAATACCTCGCTTAGCTGGCTTCCTAAAAATATAGATATAATAGCAGGAGGTGCCTCGTTAGCACCCAGGCGATGATCATTATTTACCGATGCGATGGATGCACGCAACAGATCAGCATGATCATGCACGGCTTTAATGGTATTTACAAAGAAAGTTAAGAACATGAGGTTGTTCTTAGGTGTTTTGCCCGGCGATAGCAGGTTTTTACCTGTATTGGTTATCAGCGACCAGTTATTATGCTTACCCGAACCATTTATACCGGCATAAGGCTTTTCGTGCAGCAATACTTTAAAGTGATGGCGGTTGGCAACACGGTCCATAATATCCATCAACAACTGGTTATGGTCAATAGCCAGGTTTATTTCTTCGTAAACCGGGGCGCACTCAAATTGCGATGGTGCCACCTCGTTATGGCGGGTTTTTAACGGGATGCCCAATTGCAGGGCTTCGGTCTCCATATCCTGCATAAAGGCATATACACGTGCCGGTATCGAGCCAAAGTAATGATCTTCTAACTGCTGGTTTTTTGCCGACATGTGGCCAAATAAGGTACGACCTGTTAGCGAAAGATCGGGGCGGGCGTTAAATAATGCGGTATCCACCAAAAAATACTCCTGCTCTATGCCTAAGGAAGCGTTTACTTTCTCGATGCTTTTGTCAAAATAATGGCATACATCAACCGCGGCTTTATCTAAAACGCTTAAGGCTTTTAGTAATGGTACTTTATAATCGAGCGCTTCGCCGGTGTATGATACAAATACAGTTGGGATACAAAGTGTGCGGCCTATAATAAAAGCGGGCGAGGATGGATCCCACGCGGTATAACCACGTGCCTCAAAAGTGTTACGGATACCGCCACTGGGGAAGCTTGATGCATCGGGCTCCTGTTGTGCCAATGCATCGCCGCTAAAGCGTTCTATTGCACCGCCATCGCCGGTAGGCTCAAAAAAGGCGTCGTGCTTTTCGGCAGTGGTGCCGGTAAGTGGTTGAAACCAGTGGGTGTAGTGTGTTGCACCCTTGCCCATTGCCCATGACCGCATCGAAGACGCAACCTGCTCGGCCATATCACGCGGGATAGGCACACCGTTATCGATCGAATCGATAATTACGGTATAAGCATCTTTTGAAAGAAACTCCTTCATTTTTTGCTTATCAAAAACATTTACCCCAAAGTAGTCGGATATTTTGGCTGATGGTAGCTTGGTTTCAGGTATTTCGCGGTTTAGCACGGCCGTAATGGCCTGAAAACGGATGTTAGGCATGGCAATTATAATTGGTTCAGCTCAAAATTAGGAAATCATTTAAAATACTTGCGCTTTTACTAAGATTTATGTTTTTAGGCAGCTTAAACCTGGATTTAAATAGAAAATAAACGAAGTGAACATGATATAAACGTACAATAATTATCAAATATGATATATCCTTAATAGTGGATGTGTTTAAGTCAATTAAATTGTACTTTTTGAGTTTCTAACAGTGGTTTTAGTTTGCCTTTAGGTTTTTTATGGCATTTTTATTACTAATAAGTTGCTAAAAACAAAATTATGTTAATAAATATTCACTTTATTTTTATTTTAAATGAAGATAATGTTTGTTTTTATAAAATTTTATTGTCTATTTAGTAAATAATTAATATAAACGCTTTAAAACATTAAAATTTATAATGTTTTGTTGGTTTATTTACATACTTTTTAAATAAATGTAAAAAGTATAGTAGATATGTAGAGGTTATAAGCAATGATTATTGGCACAAATGCCATACTTATTAAAATAAGCAAACAATTAACTAACAATAACTACTTAAAACAAATTAAATCCCTTATCCATGAAAAAAAGACTTTTACTTTTATCATTTTTTGCTGTTTCAGCATTGGCTGCCAGTGCGCAGGACACCACCAAAGCCGATCCGCCTTTAGTTATCTCGGGTTCGGTTGATACTTATTACAAGTATGATTTTTCTAAACACAGTAATATCCCTACCAGCTTTGCAACCGATAATAATTCGGTTTCTATTGGTATGATAGATCTTGCTTTAAAGAAAAAAGTAGGTAAGGCTTCTTTTGTAGGCGAGCTGTCTTTTGGTCCGCGTGGTCAGGCGCAATCAATTCCAAACGGTAGCGATGGCAACAGCTTTCATATCCAAAACTTGTATGTATCATACGATGTAACCGATAAGTTTAACTTAACAGGTGGTTATATGGCAACATTTATGGGTTATGAGGTTATTAGCCCGGTTGGCAATTTCAACTACTCAACATCGTACCTGTTTACCAACGGCCCGTTCCAAAACCCTGGTTTTAAAGCTACTTACGCCTTTACAAGTAAGGTAAGCTTAATGGCTGGTATCTTTAACGATTCGTGGAATGCTTATACATCAGTAAACCAGGTAAATACTTTTGGTGCACAGTTAATGGTAGCGCCTGTTAAAGGCTGGACTGCATACCTAAACCTTTTAACAGGTAAACTATCCGGTACCGAGTTTGACCTGACCACCAGCTACCAAATAACCGATGCCTTTAAACTAGGTTTAAACGCGGCTACATTTAAGCCTGCCGAAGTAGTTGGCACAGGTGGTTTTACAGGTGTGGCTTTGTATCCGCAAGTTGCAGTATCTAAAGATGTAACTTTTGGTTTACGTGGCGAGTACTTCAAGACTAAAAGTGGATCTTACCTAACAGCGGGCCCTGCACCGGGCAGCTCGGTATTTGCAACCACGTTAACAGCAAACATCAAAGCTGGTCCGTTAACAGTTATCCCTGAGTTTAGGTTAGATAACAATAAAGACATTAATGATGGCTTTATTAACAAAAGTGGCGCACCAACTAAAAACGCTTCACAATTCCTGATCGCAGCGGTATACGCGTTCTAATTTTAAGATTTAAACGATCTGATTTTTTATAAGGCATCCGTATAATATGCGGATGCCTTATCTTTATAGCATGAAAAAGATATTATTTAGCCTGGTTTGTTTGTTTTGCGTGCAGGTAGCATCCGCGCAAAAAGATTCGTTAGCGTTTGACGAAAGCAACAATTACATTTACTACCGGGTTGTTGATAAGCCTGCATTAACTGCCGATACCTTATATAACAGGGCTTGGGCATTTGCAGCTTCTTTAAATACAGCAACTAAACCTGAAAAAGGCCAGGCCGAAAACACGCTCAATACATCCGGCAAGTTTTTGGTGTATAGCGGCATATCCCTTATGCGTAAAGAGGCCGGCGAGATAAACTATACCTTAAATATCCAAACTAAGGATAGCCGTTACCGTTACCGCATCAGTAACTTTGTATTTAAACCCTACCAGCGCGACCGCTTTGGCAATATGGTTCCCATCCCCGGTATAGAAGTCCCTTTAGAGAAATTGGAAGCTAAATATGGCAAAAAAGACACCGATACTTACCTCGATCAGGTTGCAGCATTCTGCATAGCAACTGCTGCCAAACTTAAAGCAGCTATTGATAAACTGCCGGTTTCAGTTAAAAAAGAAACCGTAAAAAAGATATCTACTCAAAACTGGTAGACATCTTAACTAAGCGATCCACACTCACCAAATATAATTTGTAATTAAGTAGTATTCGCAATATAAAAATTGCAAATAATTACTTATTCAATTCATTTATTCGCAAAAATTAAAATAAATACAACATATTATTTGGCAAATGCGTTATTTAGTAAAATAAAATTTTAAACGCTATGCTAAATACAAAACTTAATTTATACAATCCCGATTGGATCGAGCTTGTATTCGCCGGCAGGAACAAATCTTACGGCGCTTTCGAACTAAGGCAACATTATGGTAGTACCATGTTAAAGGCTATTGTAATTGCTATTACTACCATAGTAGCTGCATCGGTAACTTACACTTATGCTGTAGGGAAAGTTCCCGGCGACACGGAGATAATTCATGAATTAGATGATATTCCAATACAACCGCTGCCAGTAAAACAAGATAAAAAGGCTGAACCCGTTGTTGAACCACCTGCAGCTTCAAAACCTGAGCCAGCAGCACCAACAATTAAATATACCGCATTTAAAGTAACCCCGGATGAATTGGCAACCAACCCGCCAAAAATAGATGAACTTGAGGGCAAAGAAGTAGCTTCTGTTACTACAGAAGGCAAGGGTGGGCAGGAACAAATGGTTGATCCGGGCCCCGGCACGTTAAACGGTACGGGTGTTGAACCAAGTGTTGCTGATGAAAAAGAGTACATAATTGTAGAGTCTATGCCGTCGCCAATAGGTGGGGTAGATGCATGGTCTAAATTCTTAAACAAAAACTTACGGTTCCCTCCCCAGGCTCAGGATGCAGGTGTTGGTGGCCGGGTAACAGTTAGCTTTGTTGTTGAAAAAGACGGGCACTTAACAGATATAACCATTATTAAAGGAGCAGGTTATGGAATGGATGAAGAAGCTGTGCGTGTGCTTAAATTAGCCAAGCCCTGGAGGCCCGGTTATCAAAATGGCACCGCTGTAAGAGTTAGATATACTATACCGATGAATTTCCAGATGGCCGAGTGAGAAAGATAAGTGATTTGTGGTAGATGTGTTTATGGCGATAGGGTACACCTATCGCCATTTTTTTGAGTGCATCTTTTGGCTTTATACATTCTGCCAAGTTTCCCAAAGCTTTCTGCTTTAAACTTTCGGCTTTTAGCCTTTTTTGCTAATTTTGCGCATCCTTTCAACATAAAACACAACACATTGGAGAACCAGGAATTAACCACCGTTGAAACCGCCCGCGATCTGGGACTTTTACCCGAAGAATATACACGTATACAAGAGATATTAGGCCGCGTGCCCAACTTTACCGAGCTATCTATTTTCGCGGTAATGTGGAGCGAGCACTGCTCATACAAAAATTCTATCACCTGGCTAAAAACCCTTCCTAAAGATAGCCCGCGTATGTTGGCTAAAGCTGGTGAGGAAAACGCCGGACTGGTTGATCTTGGCGACGGCATAGGATGCGCTTTTAAGATCGAATCGCACAACCACCCGTCGGCACTTGAACCATACCAGGGCGCTGCAACAGGTGTTGGCGGTATAAACCGCGATATATTTACGATGGGTGCAAGGCCTATCGCCCAAATGAATTCTCTTCGCTTTGGCGATTTAAGTTTGGATAAAACCAAGTGGCTGGTTAAGGGCGTGGTAAAAGGCATTAGCCATTATGGTAATGCCTTTGGTATCCCAACTGTTGGCGGCGAGCTTTTCTTTGACGAATGCTATAATATCAATCCATTGGTTAATGCTTTCTCGGCAGGTATTGTAAAAGCCGGCGAAACTGTTTCTGCTACATCATACGGTGTAGGTAACCCGGTTTACATAGTTGGCTCGGCCACTGGCAAAGACGGTATCCATGGCGCGGCTTTCGCGTCTAAAGATATTACCGAAGATTCGGTAAACGATTTGCCTGCGGTACAGGTAGGCGACCCATTCCAGGAAAAACTATTATTGGAGGCAACGCTCGAAGTAATTAAAACCGGTGCCGTAATTGGTATGCAGGATATGGGCGCGGCAGGTATTATCTGCTCAAACTCCGAAATGAGCGCCAAAGGCGAACACGGTATGATCATTCACCTCGATCGTGTACCCATGCGCCAGGAAAATATGAAACCATACGAGATCTTGCTTTCCGAATCTCAGGAGCGTATGCTTATCGTGGTAGAAAAAGGTAAAGAGGCTTTAGTTGAAGCTGTATTTGATAAGTGGGATCTAAACTGCGCTATTATTGGCGAGGTTACCGATACCCAGCGCCTGGAGTACTTTATGAATGGCGTTAAAGTTGCTGATGTACCTGCTGATGACCTTGTGTTAGGCGGCGGCGCCCCGGTTTACGAGCGCGAATACCGCGAGCCTGCTTATTTTGCCGAAAACCAGAAATTTAAAATTGAAGATGTTGCCGAGCCTGCCAACTTAGTTGACGTGGCAGAGCACCTGATAGGTCATGCTAACCTGGCGTCGAAGCGTTGGGTGACTGACCAGTACGATTCCATGATTGGCACTGCAACCATGACCACCAACCGCCCGAGCGACGCGGCTGTTGTAGCGGTTAAAGATACCGACAAAGCAATTGTATTAACCTGCGATTGTAACTCGCGCTACGTATACGCCGATCCTCAAAAAGGTACAGCCATTGCCGTTGCCGAAGCCGCACGTAACATTACCTGCGCAGGCGGCGAGCCGGTTGCTATAACCAACTGCCTTAACTTTGGTAACCCATACAAGCCTGAAGTTTACTGGCAGTTTGTTGGCGCTATTAAAGGTATGGGCGAGGCATGTACAAAATTTGAGACCCCGGTAACAGGTGGTAACGTAAGTTTCTACAACCAGTCGTCAGATGAAGGACCGGTATTCCCTACGCCAACCATTGGTATGTTGGGTGTAATGGATGACCAATCGAACCTAATGACGCTTGACTTTAAACAACCGGGCGACCTAATTTATTTGGTTGGCGCTTCACAAAATGATATCGCATCATCACAATACCTGGCATCATACCATAAAATATTAAAAGCGCCTGCGCCATATTTCAATATAGATGAGGAATATGCCATGCACCAGGTAATTAAAGAACTCATTAAACATAAAGTGGTGCAATCGGCACATGATGTGGCTGATGGCGGTTTATACATTGCGTTGGTTGAATCGGCCATGCCAAATGGTTTGGGCTTTGATATCGAAAGCGATAGCAGCATCCGTAAAGATGCCTTCCTTTTTGGTGAAGCACAGGGCAGGGTAGCAGTAACCGTTGCGCCGGATGACCAGGAACGCTTTATTGAGATGATGGCCACCAGCGAAGTTGAATTTAGCCTGCTAGGTACCGTTAACGGTATTGGCAACACAACTGTTGATGATGAACTGTTTGGTAATATTACCGATATTAAAATGGTGCATGATAACGTACTGCACGTAATTTTAGGCGAGTAATATGTTAAAGCTGAACAGGATACACCATATTGCTATCATCTGTTCAGATTATGAACGCTCTAAACAATTTTATACCGAAGTATTAGGCTTTACGGCAATCCGCGAGGTTTACCGCGAAGCCCGCAAATCATACAAGCTCGATCTGGAAGTCAACGGACTATACCAGATCGAGCTTTTTTCGTTCCCCGGCCCGCCACCCGCGCGCCCTTCACAGCCAGAAGCCCTTGGTCTGCGCCACCTGGCCTTTGAGGTAAATAATATCGAAGAAGCCATATTCCACCTAAACGAATACCAAGTAGTAACCGAACCTATCCGCATAGATGAAACCACCGGTAAGCGCTTTACCTTCTTTACCGACCCCGACGGCCTGCCGCTGGAGTTGTATGAGAAGTAAGAAGCAATCGATATATTTAGCAACGCCATATTCTATATGAAAAAACATGCCCTGCTAATAGCTTTACTACTGCCTGTAACGGCATTTGCCCAATTTAAATTTAGTGTAAAAGGTGATGTAAGGTCTTTTAAAGATGGGGACAGGATCTTCCTTTCTTATAAAGAAGATGGCAAGAATTATTTAGATTCTACCATTGTTAAAAACGGTGCGTTCAGCTTTACGGGTACAATAAATGGGTTGGGTATAGGCTACATTTGCAGAAACGATAACCCTGCATTTGCAGACATACTGCACGATTCCCAAACAGTTTATGTTCAGCCCGGAGATATTTTGGTGGCCACCGGCGATTCATTGGTATACTCCACCGTAACCGGAACGCCGTTGAATGAAGAGAATACACAACTAAGTATTGCATTAAAGTCACTTTTAAAACGGCGAAGGGTCAGCGGAAATAAGTTCGATAGCCTAACGCCAGAGCAGCAAGCTGATAGTAAACTTACGGGCCCCATAGCAGAAGAAGACGCGAACATTAACAAAGCCATGGAGCCAATTAAGTTCGCCTTCATAAAATCGCATCCAAACTCGTATCTCAGCCTGTTAACGTTAGACCGGATGGTAAACAATGCCGATCTGCAGTTGGTTGCGAATGCTTTCGATGATCTGTCGGTACAAAATAAAACAAGCGCGTTAGGTAAAGCTATCGGTGCAACTATTAACTCGGCTAAACGGTCGCAAATAGGTATTGCAGCTCCGGGCTTCACTTTACAAAGCAGTATCGGCAAAACTGTTAGCTTATCAGACTTTAAGGGCAAGTATGTTTTGGTTGATTTTTGGGCATCGTGGTGTGCCCCCTGCCGGGCTGAGAACCCAAATGTTGTTGCTGCTTATGAAAAATACAAACAGCAAAATTTTACTGTATTAAGCATTTCTATAGATGATAAAAATGGTAGAAACGCGTGGCTACAGGCGATAGATAAAGATAAACTGCCATGGACACAGGTTACTGACCACTACAAACCTGCCGTTATGGTTAAAGATCAATATGGCGTAACTACCATACCTGCAAATGTTTTGATAGACCCCACAGGGAAAATAGTTGCCAAGAATATCAGGGGCAACGAATTGCATAACACGTTGCAAAAGGTTTTGGGTAAGTAAACCCCTTCTTCTGTAAAACCATGTCATTGCGAGAAGCTATCGCAATGACATGGTTGGCTAATATATAAATTCACTCAATCCCGGTGCTACTTCACCACCTCAACCCATTGGCCTTTAATCAGCGCGTTAATATCGTGGTTGTACATGGCTTCGCAGTAGGCTGCAGGCAGGTAGTATTTACCCGCGTACGCGGCGTTTAGCATCACGTAATAAGTCACCTCTTTCCCTTCGGCCAAGCTGAAATAAGTGTTTACCCTGTCATCGCGGATATCGCGGTAATCGGATGGTGATGATTTAAATGCTTCATCATTATTCAACATACGACTGTTCAATATTTCCCAACCCGACGGGAAAACCTGCGTTAACGCTAAATTATCATAATGGCCACGTTTGCCCGGGTTTTTAATGGTTACCTGTGCCACAAAATCGCTGCCTTGTTTAAGCGATGTTGGGTCGATGGTTTTGCCGCCAAGCGTAAAGTAGGCTACACGCATCTGCATCACATCGGGGTTAACGTAGGTTTTAACATCCTGCCCGGATGATGGCTGGCCCTGTTGGATCAGGCGCACATATAGTTTGTTAGTGCCGGTATTTTTCATGGTAACTTTACCGCCATTTGCAGCCAGTGCCTGCTGCCATAAATAAGAGGTGGCGTTTATATTTCCCTTAGCGGCACCCGCGTTGTAATTGAACGACAGCTTTGCACCGCTTTTGTTAACCCCGCAATATTCTGCTATCGCGATGAGCGAGTAGGCGGTGGTTTGTGTGCTATACCAGCTATCTTGCGATAGTTTGGCCGCCACCTGTCTTACCATACCCGATGCTTTTTGTTGTTGGTTAAGCTGGGTGAGTGTTTCCAGTATCATGGCCTCGTCTCGCAGGTCAGACCCATAGGTGCCATACATACTGCTATATTGTTTGATGGTTGTTGGCAATCCGGCTATCATTCGCAAACCAATTTCAGGCTGTCCCGCTAACTTGTAAGCTGCTGCCAATCGCCAGCGTGCTTCCACACTGATGTATTGGTATTCGCGCAGGCGGTTCATGGCACCTAACTCGGGCGAACCTGCTAATGCAAGCAGGTATAAACGGTATGCCTGTACCAGGTCGGTATAGTAGTAATACCCATGGATATTGGTACGCGGGTCGGGCGACCAGTTTACGGCCTTTTGTTTTTGATATTTCTTCCACTCGTCAATAAAGCCCGATGGCAGGCTGTAGCCTTTGGCTTGCGCGGCTAAAAGGAAATGCCCCGCATAGTTAGTTCCCCATTCATCGGCATTGCCACCATCCGGCCAATAACTAAGGCCGCCGCCTTGTACCCTAAAGCCGTTTAAGCGGTTTATAGCAAGTTTAATGTTGCGTTCACTTTCGGCCTTTTGCCTTGGCGTAAGATCAAGCAGCTGGCCCAAATACAATTGCGGGAATGCTGCCGATGTGGTTTGCTCTACGCAACCATGCGGGTAGCTGATGAGATAGCTTAAACGTTTAGCCAGATTTAACGGCGGAATGCTTGATATCTCTAACGAGGCTTTATTAGTACCATTGATGCCTATTGCATTATATGCAGTTGCATAAGATTCGCCTGGTTTAAGCTCTTTTTCAAATATGCGGGTAACCGGCGGGTTAGGGTTGCGTACATTTAATTCCACATCGTAAGCAGCGGTTTCGTTACCTGCTTTGGCTATGATCTTCACTTTGCCAACGCCTACAAAATCTTTAACATTCAAATCAAAGGTTACCAGCTGGTCGCCGGGTTTGGCAAATTTCACCACCTTAACATTATTACCACCCAAATTGCTGAAGGCGTTTGATTGCACTTGCACACTTACCGTTTTAATGTTGTTTTCCATCGCGAAAACGGTAACCGGCAATTGTACACTTTCCGACGGGCCAAGCACGCGCGGCAGGGTTGCCAGTATCATCAAGGGCTTTTTAACGGCTACAACTTTTTCGGCCGTGCCGTAAGCGCCGTTATGCCCGGCAATAACCATCGCCTTAACCGAGCCCACGTATTGCGGGAATGTAAATTTGTGCGTTTGTTTATCGCCGCTGCCCAAACGGAACGGGCCCAGGAACTTTACCACAGGCTTAAAGCGGTTAACCGATACATTTTTGTTTGTACCGTTTGTACCGTCACCGCCTATACTCAGGATACGTTCTAACCCGCCTCCAAATGCGCCGATCACGTAGTCGAACAAGTCCCAGGTTTTAACGCCCAATGCTTCGCGGGCATAGAAAGCCTCATGCGGGTTAGGCGTTTTATAATTGGTAATATCCAGCAAGCCTTCGTCCACAATAGCAATAGTATAGGTCATTTCCTTGCCCGATGCCTCAGACACAGTAATGGCCGACTGCGTTTCGGGCCTTATCTTATCCGGCATGCTAATTACAGGTTTCAGTATGGTTTCAGGATCATCAACCACCAGCGGGATAGCTCCATACATGCGTATAGGCAAATCGTTAACAGTTTGGGCATGGCGCTGCAATAGCGTAACGTTTACAAAAACGTTTGGCGCCATGGTTTCATCTATTTTAAAGCTGTAACGTGTTTCGCCTTTTTTAGTATCTATCCAAACAGTTTTAAGCACCTTGCTGCCGTTCTCAAAGCTTATTAAAGCCCGGCCATCACCACCTGTCGGGATGGTCAGGGTAGCTTCCTCGCCAACTTTATAATTGGTTTTATCAGATGTAAACGAAAGCATTGCAGCCTCGGTAGGGTCGGTGTTCTGCAACCTTTCCGACCAGTTTGGCCAATCGGCGTAAATGATCTTCCCGGTTGAGTGCCCTGTTTGCGGGTCTTTAACACGTATAAGGTAACGGCCCCAGTCGGCCTGGTTAATTTTTAAGTTCCATTTGCCTTTACCGTTCTCTAATTGTACGGTCTCGGTTTTAATGAGTTTGTTGTAGCGGTCTTGGGTAAAGTTGCTTAACTCGTTACCTGTCTCGTCCCACCACCAGCGCCACTGTATTTTGTAAAGTTCAAGCTCTACATTGCGGGTGCCTGCAAAGCCGCGGCCTTTGGTATCTACATCGGCTATTTCTATGGTGTGATTTTTATCGGTAACCAGCATGCCGCTCAGTTCGCTTCCTTTTGGCGTTTTGATACCTACGTAACCATCATAAACATTGTATGGCATGCTGGCCTGCTGTAAACTAAAGTTACCGCCGGGCTCAAATACTTTTACCACAAAATTGGCGCGCAGTTGCCCCGGCGCTTGTTTTTCTACATTAATATTCGTGTTTACCGATGCCACACCATTCTCGTTCAGTTTACCTTCAAAAACGGTTTGTGTTTGGGTGTTGAAGGCAAGGGTAGGGTCGTCAAAATTATAATCCTCGTACCCTTTAAATGTAGTGGCTTGCGATGACAGGAAGGCATCAACCTTAGCATTTAAATTTTGCGCTATACCACCAAACAGCCATTGCGCGCTAAGCGTGCCGTTTACGCCGCTGCCTTTGGTGAGTTCGGTTGCCCCGCCAAAATCAAGTTTTAGCTTAAGGCGATTAGGCATAATGGTCTCTACCTTTATCTTCTTCTCGAAGGTAGCACCGCCCACTTTTACACGCGCGTTCCAGTTACCCGTAGGCGATGAGGTCTCGGTAGCCACATGGAAACTGTAAAAACCATCAACCGAGCTTGTGCGGGTGATGCGTTTGTACAATTGCCCGTTTGGATTGTATAATTCAAATTCAACCGGGTGATCTGCCGGCAGGGTTTTTAGTTTATCTTCTAAAATAAAGGTTGTAAAAATAGAATCGCCCGGACGCCACACGCCTCGCTCGCCATAAAGGAAACCTTTCAGCCCATTCTGCACCTGTTCGCCACCAACGTTAAAGCGGGAGAGCGGGAGCGAGCTGCCATCGTCGAGTTTTAAATAACCGCGCTCTTTACCTTTTTTGGCTACCAGCAAATACGGTTTACGTTTTAGGCTAAAGGTTGCCAGTCCGTCACCATCTGATTGGGTTTTAAAGATCACCTGTTTTTGGTAATCCAACAATTCCAGTTCAACGCCGCTCATAGGCTCGGCACTAAGGATATTAGTGACCGCTATGGTCATGTTGTTATCATTACCGCGTTTGGCTATCAGGCCAATGTTTGATGCAATGATATTGCGTGTAGCCCAACGCTGCTTACTAAAGTACGATTCGGTACATGGGTCGTTACGCTCCTGCCAGTTGTAGCCCTCAGGATAATAATTGTCATAACGCTGCCAAAACTCATCGTCTTCATCGTTTATCTTGCTAATATTATCGCCCGCGTATTCGCCGCCCTCGTCGCCATATTCGTCGTTGTCACCATTTTTAGCTACGAGTTTGCCCGCGCTGCAATTGTAAAGCGAGTAATCTTTCCTAAACCCGATGATCACCCTGTAAATGGCGCCCGGTTCGGCACGCATCAGCTGGTCAACATCCAGCATAAAGCGGTTCTTTTTAGTAAGGTTGAGGCCTTTATCAGTATCTAACCGAATAGTTTTCTGCACAATAGGTTTACCCACATGGCGCAGTTCGTAACCGCCGTCAAAGCCGTTGTTCTGGAAATATTGCGGTACGTTGTTTTCGTAAATTTTAATGATAGTAACATCAACCGCGTTAAGGTTAACTGCTTCAAAAGGCATCATTAACTTACCCGAATCGGGTAGGATAACGCCCTTGCCGGGGATGGTTACCGCAGGTTCGCGGTTCTCAAAAAATACGTTGGCGGTAAAACCTGTTTTTATTTTGCGATGGTAAATATCCTGCACACCCTCGTTAACAAATACACTAAAGTTGCCCTGCATACGCTCGGGCGCGTAAACTTTTACAATGCTGCCGTCAATGGTGTAGGCGAGGTCTGATGAGTTGTTGATACCGATCAAACCGCTTAATTCTTGACCAACCATAATGGGGTCTGAAAATTGCACGGATACATACTGGTCGTTATCCTGCACGGCTTTTATATCCAGTACCTTAAACTCGCCAAGTGCAGGTACGCGAAATTCCTGATTGCCTTTTTTGTCGATATTCAGTTTATCGCCATCCCAATTTACGGTTAGGGGATTGGCGTTGTTTGTACGGGTAATTTTAGTAATGGTAAACTGGTGCGATTTAGCAACCGGGTTATGCTGCCAGCTTACTTTCACAGGGCTTGCATAATTTACATCCAGCAGTTTTTCTACCGCGGCCTGGTCTTCGCCATCGGCGGTTTGGATGTTGCCGATAAGCTTCATGTTTTGGCCCGATGTGGCGCTTTCGCTTTGCAGCCCGGCAAAGGTGATGCTAAAATCGGGTTTGATGGTTTGGAAACCGAATTTAAAGTGTTCGAAATCGTCTTCTACTTTTATGATTTTGCCAAGATTAAAATCGGCAGTATATTTCTTATCTATGTCTAACACAGCCGCGGGGCGAAACTCAATGGTGCGGTCGTCTATCCAGTAGGCTTTGCCTTTTACCGAGGGTGAAAAATCAAAGATGCCATCTTTCAATTCCTCGTTTTGCGCGTGCGAAACCTGGACTTCGCCGGCCAGCTTTATGCGGATGGTACTTTGTTTGGAGATTACCCCGGTAGTATACGATTCGATGTATTTGCTGAAGGCGGCATCAACTTTTAGTTGCTTGCCGCGCTGGTGCTGCCTTGCAAAAAATATTACTAAAGCGATTAATATTAATGATACAGATACGATGATCTGTCCCCTTCGTGAACGGAAAAGGTTTGCAAAATAATTCATAGACAGGTTGGTAAATTGCCATGAATGTATAAAACTTTTGGCAGATTAGCTTATCCGCCAAAATATATTTGCTCACATTATTTTGGTAACAATCGAGTTTTATTTCTTAGCCGCCTTGTCCAAACATTCCTGCAAAACCCGGGCAAATTGCTTATCGTTTGGCGGGGCGAAGATGGTGTTGTGTTCGCCCGGAATGTCGTGAACGTTTACCCCTTTAAGGGCGAAGGGTTTCCAGCCCAAAAACTTAAAATCGTTCATATAGAAGGTTTTCTTTTTGGCCCTGAAAAGTTCGATAGTTACGTCGACCGGTTCTAAAAGATAATTCTTTTGCGCGGTGAGGCTTCTGTCGTGGATGTCATCTGTGTACGCTGAGAAGCCCTCTTTCTTCTTAACTTTATCCGGGAAGATCTTTTTGAAAACCTTTTGAATACGGCGGCCTACTTCCCGGCTTTTATACTCTATCGTGCGTTTTGGGTCCTGCATAAAAAGCACAGGTGTAAAGGCAACCTGCTTAATAAATAACCAGGCATTATCAATTACCCGCTTTACCGGTGAATCATATCTTTGGGTTTGATCTGCATAGGTATCAAACATGGCCAGCATCTTCAGGTCTTTGCCCATTGCCAGCATTTGTTTAGCCATTTCGTAGGCTATTAACCCACCTAAAGAGTAACCTGCAACCGCGTAAGGGCCAACCGGGTCGTGGTTGATGATCTCCTCCACGTAATTGGCGGCAATTTCTTCCATTACATCAAGCGGTTCATCAATACCATTTAGGCCTTTAGCTTGCAGGCCGTAAACGGGTTGCTCATCGTCCATATTCATGGCAAGGGCGTTAAACAGCAACACATTTAACCCTGCACCATGTACAATATAAAGCGGCATTTTGCTGCCCTGGGGTTTTATAGGAACTAAAGAATCCCATGTAATTGCCTCGGCATCTATTTCTAAACGCGCGGCTAGTTTTTCTACCGTAGAGTACTCAAATAAGGTAGCCAGAGGAAGGCGTTTACCGGTTTCTTGCTCCAGACGGGCCATTATCTTAACAGCCACCAAAGAGCGGCCACCCAGCTGGAAGAAATTATCGAAGATGCTTATTTTATTAAGTCCCATCATTTCTTCCCATATATCGGTAACCAGTTTTTCGTTACTGGTGCGCGGTGCAACGTATTTTTCGGAACGGTTGATATGACTATAATCTGGTTTCGGCAGCGCTTTGCGGTCTATTTTGCCGTTTGGTGTGGATGGTATAACGTCCATCAGCACATAATCATCGGGCATCATGTATTCGGGAAGTACCTCAAGCAAGGCTGCATCCCATTTATCAAGCATCCTTTTTTCAGGGATACCGGTTTTGCCCGATTCTAAAACAATGTAAGCCACCAAACGGGGGATACCAGGGGTATCTTCGCGGGCAATAACAACGGCTTGCTTAATACCTTCCTGCTTGCCCAGGTTATGTTCTATCTCGCCAAGCTCTATGCGGTAACCGCGCACTTTAACCTGGTGATCTATCCGGCCAAGGTATACAATGTCGCCATCGGGTTTAAGTTTGGCCAGGTCACCTGTACGGTAAATTTTTTCTCCCGGAGTAAAAGGGTTATCCATAAATCGTTCTGCGGTCAACTCGGGGCGGTTTAAATACCCCCATGCAACGCCGGCGCCACCAATAAATATCTCACCAATTTCACCATTAGTAAGGTTGTTGTTTTCTTCATCAAGAATGTAAACCTGTGTATTATCAACCGGCCAGCCAATGGTAATATCGTTGGCATCGGTAACGTGTTTTATGATGGAGTAGATGGTCGTCTCGGTAGGGCCGTAAAGGTTCCAAAGCTCTTTACAAAGCGGGATCAGTTTTTCGGCCAGGTCTTTCGCTAAAGCTTCACCACCACAAAATACTTTTAAGGGTAGGGGCTCGTTCCAGCCAACCTCCAGCATCATGCGCCAGGTATAGGGGGTTGCCTGTAAAATGGTAACACCCTCATTGCGAACTATATCTAACAGCGCCCTGCCATCCTTAGCGGTGATAGAATCGGCCATGATAATTTGCGCGCCGCTGCAAAGTGGCAGGTAAATATCTACCCCGGCAATATCAAACGAAATGGTGGCTACCGCCAAGGTAATATCATTTGAAGTGATGCCCGGCGTTTTCCGGAAGCTATACATCAGGTTCACTAAACTGTGATGCGCAATTTGCACACCTTTTGGTTTGCCTGTAGATCCCGAAGTGTAAAGCACGTAAGCCAAGTTTTGGCCGGTTACGTTTACTGTAAGGTTTTCAGTTGGATAATTTTTGGAAGCATTAAGCGCTTCCTCTATCAATACCTCGTTGGTGTTTGATGCGAAGTGGCCTTTATATTTTGTGGAAGTAATGAGTATAGTAGCTGCCGAGTCATCAAGCATAAACTCGATGCGGTCTTTGGGGTATTCGGGGTCAAGCGGCACATATGCCGCACCGCTTTTCAAAACAGCTAACAGGGAAATTATAAGTTCCGCAGAACGGTCGAGCGCTATGCCAATGATATCGCCGGGTTTAACACCTTTTTTTAGAAGCTCCTGTGCGAGCTGGTTGGCAGTATTATTAAGCTGACTGTATGAAAGCGCAGTATCATGAAAACGCAAAGCAATATTATTTGGAAAGCTTGCAACACTATCCTCTATAAGGCTGTGAAGCGGTTTCTCTTTTGGGTAATCTATTGTTGTATTATTTAATACTACTTCCATGTTTTTATTAAAACCCCTAACTGATGTTATAAATCTATTAGCTAAAATTAATGCACCGTGCAGCAAATTCCCCGTTTTTATACGGTTATTCCGCAACCCGCCTATACTTACGTATTAATTCGTGCCCGGGTTATGCGGGGTGTGAATAAATTTTTTATTCGCTCCCTTTAATTTGAACAGCAACGCCAGCATCGCGAAAAATATCAATGGTAGTTTAAGCACCGCGCCCAGCAATTTACTGTTAAAGAACTGCCCCGGTATTGCAACTAATATACCAATGTAACACAAGGCCGTTGCTATAAGCCACATTTGCCAGCTAGGGCCAATGCCCGGCGTTAATAACGATATCAATAGCATAAACGGCATTAGCCCCAACATTAATATGCGGGGCAGGATAGCGGTATGATAGATCTCGTTAAAGTAATCGACATTGCCGTGCGCAAACAGCTGCTTAAATCCCGTTAGGCCGTAAGTTTTAAGCAGGTTAAACTGAGCTGACAGCCACCGGCGGCGTTGATTTTTAAAAACCTCGGGGTTGCTTACCTTTTCATCATAAATGTATGCTTTATCGGCATAAGCTACGTGGATCTTTTGGCGGGTAAGCACCAGGCCCATTTCTTTATCAAAACCACCAACGGCATCAATTTGTGCCATAGTTTCCTTAAACAGTTTATACTCCAACACCATGCCCGAGCCTATTATAGCCGCAGATAATTTAAATACCTGCTGCGCTTTCCGGAAGATGTGGTTGTTGATCTCTTCGCTAATTGCATCCAGTATTGCAACCGGGGTTTCGGTGTTTTTTGCTATGCGGTGGCCCTGTATAACGCGGTTTCCATCGTGCAGGTAATTGTTTATCTGGTGCAGGTAGTCGGGTGCGGCAACATTGTCAATGTCAAATACTACCGCAGCATCAAAGTCCTGATGTGTGGCGGCAATGGCGGCATGCAGGGCTTTAGACTTGGTGCTGCTCTCAAACACAACTTCAACCACCTGTAAAGGCATGGCTTTTAATTGTTCGATGGTTTTGGGCTGCATCGAATCGGCAATAACACAAACGTGGAATTTATCTTTAGGGTAATCGATGGTTAGCGCCTGCGCGGCAGAACTCAGGATAATAGCATCTTCTTTATAAGCACATATGTAAATTACAAATTTGCTGAATGAAGTTGCGGCAGGAGGGGTGCGCTGTTTTATCAGCTTACCCAAAACAGAGAACACGAAAAGATACAGGCTGTACACACCCAGATAAATAAATATCAGGGTGAAGATTACTGAAAGAATAAATATGATTATGCCCATGTGGATTAGTTATTAATAATTAAACCTCTACTTTTTCTGTTTTAGATTTCTCCAGCAAATGGGTCACTATGCTTTTTAATTCGGCATAACCTAAACTGAAAATATCCCTTATGGTAAAATGTAAATGTTTTTTTAACGCCCAGTAACCAAAAATAGCCCCCGAAAAGAAGGTGAATAATGATGCAATTGCAACCGCGTAAAGGCTATGGAAAATCCAGATACCTACAAAATCGCCAATTACGTTAACGGTAAGCATTAGGATAACCTTGAGCATATTTAGATGCGGCTTGTTTAAAATATCTAGCGTTATACCAAAAAACCTGTCAATAGGCATCAGCATAACATAGCACATAAACAAGCGGAAGATGTTTACTGCTTCGGTATCCAGGTATTTTTTGCCAAATAAGATAGTTATAACAGGCCCTGCTATTAAGAAAGCAACTATAGCAATTGGTATAAGCGCTACGGTAAGCATACCGGCGTAACGCTTCATAATGCTTGCAACTTCGGCTTCGTTACCTTTATGCACCGCGGCAGATAACTCGGGCATGGCAGTAGCAACACCCGCCCGCATCGGGATCTCGAAGATCTCCATTAAACGCTGTGGGATGTAGTAAACTGCCAGTAAAGCGGGGTTAAACATCAGCTTAATGATAAAGGTATCTGAACTGCGCAGCAGGTACGAACTTATTGATGTACCCACACTAAACTTGCCAAAATGAGCCAGTTTACTAATAGTTTCTTTTGTACGATATTTTAATGTTCGGATTTTTGACCACCCGTTAATAACAGTGAATAATGATGTTATTGCACTACCAGCAAAATAAGCATAAACCGCCGTTTGGAATGATAGTTTATGTAGGAATATCAGCGTAAGTATAAACGCCAGGAACAAGCCCTGGTTGATGATCTGTAAGATCAGCATGCGCCCAAACTTCTCTTCGGCCTGTAAAATGTATGAGGCAATCGCCGCCGGGAGGGTACTTATGTAAATAATGCCAAACCACTGTATGGTTGTTTCGGCATCAACACTTTTGCTGCGGTAAACCAGGTAAATTATGGCATCCACGGCCACAAATACACCCGCCTGCGCCAGCCCGATAAACCACGCCGAACCCGCTACTTCAAAAGCCTTTTTTTTGCTGGTACCCGCGTAAAATTTAATGAGTGATGTTTGTACGAAGCCATTCCTGAATGTATCGGCCAGTAATATGGTTATAAGAAGAAAAATATAGTTGCCAAAATCGACAGCAGGCAGGTTATGCGCCATCAACGAGAGCACAAGCATACCTATAACAGGCATGGCCGCACTTGTGGCTAACGATATGGTATGCTTATTTACAAGTTTTTTAAAGTTGGGCATATTACTTTATACGGCTAAACGCGATCCCAGGTAGCGGTTTCAAAATTATATTTTTTTATAACCTTTGCCGGGTTGCCTACAGCCACGCAATACTCGGGAACATCCTTTGTAACCACGCTGCCTGCACCAATAACCGAATGCCTGCCAATAGTTACCCCTGCTGTTATTACGCAATTTGCTCCTATCCAAACATCATCGCAAATCATAATTTGCTTTGTTACTACTTTTTGCAGCCGGGTAGATACCGTAACATCCTCAAAACCGTGGTTAAGGCCCGATAGTACTATGTTCTGTGCCAGGGTAACGTAGTTACCTAATGTTACCGGTCCTATTAAAGTATTGCTAAGGCCAATGCCGGTATGCTCTCCTATAATAATATCGCCAACGCCGTTGTTTATCACGGCAAAATCTTCAATCACACTGTACGCCCCAAGCTTAAAATCGTTAAATGGGAAAAGGTCTAATCTGGAGTAAAACCTTACTACTGACCTTTTGCCACGCGTATGTATAAACGGGTTAACAAACCATTTTACCCACAGCCTTGGTGCAGCACGCCTGGATTGTACGATCATCCGGTGTACAAACTTTTTAAGCTTCGGGTTCGATTTTACTACTGTTAGTAATGACATTTATAGTATTGTTCAGGCGCTTAATTCGGCGCGTTGTTTTTCAGCTTGTTCTTTCTGTTCCTGCTGGTCTATGCGTAATGTAACGCTTAACAGCGCACATGCCAAATAAAATAAAATGTTCGACGGGTACTGTACCAAAGCCTGCTGCGGGTAATTACCAATATTAAACACAAATATGATCAATATCATCGCCAAACAATATATCTTAAGTTCGGGATTTTTAATGAGGTAGTAATTATTGATGCCCGTTTTTAAAATAACAAACATCAGGGTACAAAATAATATTAACCCTACGTATCCCATCTCTACCGCAACACGTACATAACCACTATCTGGCGGGAACTTTGCAAGGAATGAATTAGGCGCAAAACGGCGCCCCCAAATACCTACCGACCCTAAACCGCCCCCAATAGGGTGCGACAATATATACGGTTTAATACGTCGTTGGTTTTCGGCACGTACGTTAAAAGATGCATCTTCCGAGGGTCTAAAGGCTGTTTGGAAGCGTTTGATAAACTGGTTAGATGTGGGCATAAATATGAGCCCTAACAGCACAACACCCGCGCCTACAACAAACATCAGTATCTTTTTATTAAAATTTATAATGGCCAGCATGGCTAAAGCAGCAGGTGGTAATACATAAGCCCCCCTGGTGCCCGAGTATAGCATCACCAAAAAGAAGAATGGGATGGCCAGGCCAAGCAGTACCTTTTTATAGGTTTTTATTTTGGTGAATATGATGCATAAACACAAAACCGCTGCTACAACCATGTTGTACGAAAACGTTACTGGATCCGGAAAGATGGCAACCTTGCGCAGGTGCCCGTTAATGTAAAGGAAGCTTAACCGTAACGGGTCCGAATAATACCAGGCCTTTTCAAACGGAAATAAGCCGAAATTCTCCTGCTGAAAACCAGATATTGCCGATAGCAATGCCATTAGCAACCATAGTTTTACCAGGAATTTAATTTGAGCAAGTGTGCGCACCTGGTATACAAATATAAAGTACATCAGCATAATAAAGCCAACGGTACGCACAGTGTAAACCCACGCCAATATTGATGGCGACGCAGGGTTAAGTACCTCTATAAAATTGTAGGCTAACCATGCCAGTACCAGGTAACTGATTGGGTTTTTAAAATATGACCAGTCCTTATCGTACTTAAACTTTAGCAGAAAGCCAAAGATAAGCAGGTAGGTGATAGCATCGAGTATGATCCCGGTAGGTGTATCTGGGGGAACAAACTCCGATACGTAATTTAAAAAAAACGCTACCACCATCAACACGGCGATGCCGAATATGGGATAGGCTATAATGCCCAATACAACAGGTATGCCTACAAAAAGGGCTAACAACGCCCCGGCAGCCAATATGCCATACATTGATATAGCGACTGCAATAACAATTGCAACAGGCAACAATATTAAAACAAGTTTTAACGTAGAAACCCGGCCCGACAATAACCTGCGGGAAAAGTTTACGATAAAGTTATTTTGCACCTGGTTTTGAAGCATTTTTAGAAAAATAAAATTTTAGCAGCCCATACAAATACGCCTATAAAGGCAAATACTATAGCTGCTTTGCGGGTTTTTTGCTCCAAGGGTGTGAGGTCTTCAAAAACATCGCCCTGTGTTTCTGTGGGTTTTATCCTCATGGGTTTAAAAGAATTTAAGGTTTATAGGAGGCAGAATTACCGGGTTTATTTAGAACCTATCTTTTTTAGGGTCGGTTTTGTTCAGTATCCATCCGGCAAATTTAGCGTTTAAATTACGCAGATAATCTATATCATCTTTTTGCCATTTGCCAATACCTTTGTTAGCCTCATATACAGAGACTATCTTGTTGGCAAACAGCAGCCATTCTTTTGATTTATTGAGCGAAGATAGTGGCGGCGTTTCAATAATAATAATATCATACTTGGTTTTAAGCTCGTTAAACCTGCTGCGTATAAAATTTTCGTCGCTAAGTTCAAGCAATGTTACATCGCCGCCATGGTTACCCATAACATTGGTGGTATTGCTAAAATTCTCGTAATTATCGGGGTTGTTTTTAAAGTAATCTTCCAGGTATACACGCGGGCTAACTGTGTTGCTGATGGTTGGGTTATCAAAGTTACCGTCTATCAACAATACTTTTTTATTGATCATAGAGTAAGAATAGGCCAGGCTTATGGCCAAAACCGTTTTGCCTTCCTGGTCGCCCAGGCTGGTTATACCCAATACTTTTTCGCCCCGCAGCTCCTGGTCTATTTCAAAGCGGATAGAGCGGATCAGCTCTTTAAACAAGCGCATTTTATCGCGGTGTTCAACATCCCAAAGCTTCTTAAGGTCAAGCGAGCCCGTAACCGTATTAAGGTTGCCTAACAGCGGCAGGCTGGTACGCTTAACCAGGTCGGCAGGTTCTTTAATGGTATCATCCATAAAAAAGATACCGAACAATATGATCACGCAAAACGCGAAGGCAATAATACCACTCAGAATAATAAGTAGCATTTTTTTAGACGGTTCGGCAGCGTCGGGGGTGGCAGGCTCTGCAAGGCGTAACCTTATAGAGAAGGTTGATTGCAGGTTGGTTTGATTGTACTTGTTTAGTACATCCAGGTATTCTTTACTGGCAATATCAATATCAAAATTGAAGGTTTTTACATTAGCATCAAACGGTACCAGGCGCTGAAACTTAGCGTTAAGCTCCTTTACGGCATTATTAATTGATTGCAGGCTGTATTGAGCCAGGTCCCTTGTTACCTCAAGCGTTAGCTTTTGTTTAACAAGGTCATCCTTAGCGGTCAAAGGGTTTGTAATATACTTATCTGATGTTTGGTTTATTTGTGCCGAAAGTTTGTTCGATAATGAATCGATAGCGGGTTTAAGTTTAGCGTTAAAGCCGCTGCGTACATACCTGTCTGTAAGGATATGGAGCTGGTCCTGAGAGTTTATAACTTCCTGGTTGTACTTGCTTACGCTGGCTTCAATGTATTTGCGCTCGCCGGGGTTGAATTTGTTATTTATTTTTTGGATAGCGCCGTTGTACGATGCCACATCTTTTTCAGCCTGTTGCTTACGGTCGTTAAAAACAATGATCTGGTCAAACAGCGATTTAGATTGCTCTTCGAGGTTAAGGATGCCGTTTTTGATCTTGTAATCTTGTAATGCGGCGGTTTTTTTATTTAGCGCATCACGTTTGGTTTCTAATAGGTTGGCCAGATAGTTAACCGCGTCAGTTTCATTTTGCCTAACGGTGTGTGTGTAATAATCAATAAACTGGGTGCACAGTATATTAACAATAAATGCCGATAGCTGCGGGTTGTTTGATTCGTAGCTTACCGAGATGAAATCGCTATCCTCAGAACGGACGATCAGCAGGTCTTTACGCAGCGAACGCTCGTCATACTTCATTGAACGCAGTAACTCATTTAAGCCTTCCTCATCCTTGTTGTAGTAGGATAGGGGCTGCATATTTTTAAACTTACTGGTAAACAGTTCTACCGCGTGCGCACGGGCGCGGGGGTTCATGGTTAGGAATAGTTTACTATGCGGTTTAAATGGTACACTGTCGGTAAGGTCGTGTAGGATCAGTTTGTATGATACCTGGTTAATGAGCGTTTTAAGCTTCATTATTTCTATCAGGTTGCTAAACTCATGCGCTATCGATTGCTCTTTGGCAGCACCGGTAGGGTCGGCATCAAGTAAATGGCGCGATTGATCTACAATGCCGGTAGCTATCTGGGCTGTTGATACGTATTTATCTGCCAGGTTTTTAACCAAAAAATAAGATGCTATAATGGTAACCAGCGGAATAATGATCAGCAGGTTTTTATGTTTCCACAAAAGTTTAAAAAAGTTCCCTAACTCCATGCTCTATTTAACCTCTTCTAATTTTATACCCAGAATTTCTTCAAGATTGGCTTTCGCCGTTAACATCGCCAGTTCGCTTTGTACTTTGAATGAATTTTGATTGTATAAGCTTGTTAAAGACTCGTTATAATCATGAAAGGTGGTCTCGCCTTTCTGAAACGTGTACTTTAATTGTTTAACCGCTATTTCGCCATCGGTAACAGCCCTTGCGCGGTTACGCAGGTCTGCCTGTGCTTCCAGGTATTGAAAGTACAGGCGTTTAACCGTGGCCTCAACCGTTAAGTTATAAGTTTGTTGCTGGTATACGGCAATGTTCGCATTTTCTTTCGCCACACGTGTAGCAAAAGGCTTTGATAATAATTGCCCTATGTTAACCGAAAAACCTATCTGGTAACCGTTAAAAAAGGTAGGGTTTGCCAGGTTAAGCGAGTTTTTAGGGCTATATATATAAGATGCTGTTATGGCATCCAGCCATAGCATTTTAGATTGGGTAACGCTGGCCCTTGCAGCTGCAATTTGCGCCTGGCGTACCTTTACCTCTGGATAATTCTTTTTGGCGGTGGCAATAAGCTTATCCAGATAGGGGTAATTTACCTCGTTAACAAAACTTTCCTGGGCGTGCAGGGCTACTGCGCTAAGTAAAAAAAGTATTAATATGTTTAGTTTTTTCAAGTTAGTATTGCTGAATGTTAAACTTTCTCTTTTTGAAACAAGGCCGGTACTGTACCTATAATAATTTTCAGATCGAGCCATAACGAATATTTTTGGGCGTAAAAGTTATCAAGCTTTTTACGTTCGCGTTCGCTCATGTCCTCTTTACCGCGTTTGCTTATCTGCCATAATCCGGTTAAACCGGCAGGGCCTAAAAACCGCATCGACCATTCGTTAGAGGTAAGCATCTCAGCTTCGTACACAGGTAAAGGCCGGTTGCCCACTACCGACATATCGCCCCTAATGATGTTAAACAACTGGGGCAGCTCATCTAAGCTACTGCTTCTTAAAAAGCTGCCCAGTTTGGTAATGCGCGGGTCGTTCTTAATTTTAACGAAAGCCGATTTTGATGCGCCCTCTTCTTCGGCTGCATACTGGTTGTCAGTAACAGCCATTTGAGCCAAAAGCTGGTCAGCATCGGTACGCATACTGCGGAATTTATAAAAATCAAATATTTTGTAGCCCGTACCTACACGTTTACTCTTGTAAAATATTGGCCCTTTAGAGTCAAGTTTTATGGCTATAGCAACAATAGCCATAACGGGTAAAAGGCATATAAACATGCCACCGGCAATAAACAGATCTAAAAACCGCTTGCCAAAAGGCATTTTATATTTGGTATCTACATGTACCGATAATTCCAGCAGGCGTGGTTTTATCAGTTTAAATTTCACCAAAAAGTTCAGGCGTTCGCGCAGGTCTGACGTAGCGAAGGGATAGGTATAAAAATCGTGCAGTTTCATCTGCATGGCTTTTTGCACCAGTTCTTTATCCTTACGGGTAGATAGCATTACTATGATCAACCCATTCATCAAAAAGTTCTGGCGAAGGCGTTTAACAAGTTCAAAGCATTCCTCGTTTTCATCAACCTCCACCAAAATTATATCCGGTATGGTTAATATGGATTGGTCGCCAAGATAAGCCTCAAGGTCGTTAAGGGTATCGTTAAAGTCTATCTCAAAATTTGCCAGGTCGTTAGCAATCAAGTCTTTCAATTCTAAACCTGCATACGCAACCCTGATCTGAGAATTAGAATTTTCGTTCCAATCAGTTGCTGTCTTGTTCGTCATAAACTTTTAAAGCTTGATTAATGGCGGTTTTTAAGGTAGTAGGGTTAAAAGGCTTATGTATATAGGCATCAACCTTAAAAGGCATCTTAGCAACCTGCTCGTCCAGATCATGCGCTGCCGAAAGCATAATAACAGGTATATCGCGGTAAAAGCCGCTTATTTTTACATTTTTCAGGAAAGATTGTCCATCAAAATAAGGCATTTGTAAATCAGAAATTATAAGTTTTGGCATATTGCCATCCTCTAACCATCTAAAGGCTTCAATCCCATTGTTTTTTACAACTATTTCGTAATCCTTTGATAGTATAAAGTTGAGCAGTTTTAAGATACTCAAATCGTCATCAACAATTAATAAAGTTTTTTTCATGCCGATCAATAATGATTTCGGTTATAAATATGACGTTTTAATACTGTACTCCACTTAAAAATATCATGCCAATTGTATTCCCGGCAGTTGTAAACCGAACAAACATATTTATTACAGCTAACTGCGTTAAATTATTGACCTAGGTTTCTTATTTAAAGGTAGAGTAAAGAAAAATAATACTGAATTATATTCCCCATTTCGGGTAGTGTTTGTTGACAATTTCCGCCAATGTGGATTATTTTTAAATATCTTCTGCTAAGTTTACGCAGTTGTATCAAATAGGTTGCGATATTATGGAAAAATATTTTGTAGGTGTTGATTTAGGTACAGGCAGCACAAAAGCGGTAGCAATTAATACCGCCGGCAACACCCTTGCCACCGCCCAAAGTTATTACCCAACAAGCAACCCCCAACCTGGTTACAGCGAGCAAAACCCCGAACTGATATGGCGCGCATTTGTAGATTGCATTAGCAAAATAACTACAAACCTAAATGCCGCGCCTGCTGCCATCAGTTTTAGTAGCGCCATGCATAGTATATTGCCGGTTGATAAGCAGGGAACTGCTCTGGCCGATGCCATGTTATGGGCAGATGCGAGAAGCGGGAAAATAGCCCAGGCTATTCGTGAAAGCGCCGACGGCGAAAAGCTATATAAACATACCGGTACCGCTATTTACGCCATGTCGCCGTTTTGCAAGCTCATCTGGCTGCGCCAAAATGAGCCGCAACTTTTTAACAATGCCTTTAAGTTTATATCTATAAAAGAATACGTTTGGTTTAAACTCTTCGGCGTTTTTGAGGTAGATTACTCTATAGCATCAGCCATGGGGATGTTTGATGTGCTGGGGTTAAGATGGTATGATAAAGCACTTGCCATTTGCGGCGTTACGGCAGATAAACTATCTATACCTGTTAATACCAATCATAAACGGTATATAACTTCTACCGGGATTTTACCAGGTGTAAGTGCGGAAACCGCGTTTATTATTGGTGCAAGCGATGGCTGCTGCGCTAATTTAGGCGGCAATGCCGTAAGGCCCGGCATTGGTGCGCTAACCATTGGTACGAGCGGGGCGGTTAGGGTGGGGAGTAAGGCACCGGTTTACAACTACGAGGCCATGACGTTTAACTACCTGCTTAACGCCAATACCTTTATATGCGGCGGGGCGGTTAACAACGGCGGCGCCGCGGTAGACTGGCTGCTAAAAGATTTCCTGAAACTGGAAACGGTATCTGCACAAAGTTATGAATCCCTTTTCAAATCAATAGACACTGTTAAGCCGGGGAGCGATGGCCTGGTATTTTTACCTTACCTGTATGGCGAACGCGCGCCTGTATGGGATGCCAAAGGCGCGGGGGCGTTCATCAACATCAATTTTAAACATCAGCGGCAACATTTTTTACGGGCGGCTTTAGAAGGTATTTGCTTTGCTTTAAACAATGTACTGAGTGCAGTTGAAAACACCGCAGAGCCGATAAAAGAGATTGTAATAAGCGGCGGGTTTATAACATCGGCAACATGGGTACAGATGCTGGCAGATATTACGGGTAAAAAACTGGTATTGCTGCAAGGCGGAGATTCATCAGCCATGGGTGCTATTTATTTAGCGATGGAAGCTTTAGGCGTAGATATCACCCGGATAATAATTAATGAAGCTACGGATAGGGTAGAAATAATGCCAAACGCTGAGGCGCATAATATTTACAACAAAATGTTCCCGATTTATAAAAAGCTGTACGGCCAAATTAAATCATCGGTACACGAACTGTACGATATAAGTAATTAAAGGATCATTACGCCTGGTTTGTTTACCACCGGTAATTTTATGAAGTTATCATCTACAATGCTTTCCGGCAGGAATATGAACTTTTTATCGAAGATCTCGCGGCCAATGTAATAGCTTAGCCAGTACTCGTTATTAAGCCCGAAAGTTTGCTCATCTATAGGTTCGATAAGCTTATATGAGTTGGCTTCAACCAGCGGGAAGGAGTGGCGGAGTGTAGAGGTTTTAACCTGCTCGCCATCCTTTTCACCATAACCTTTTGATGTTATCAGCACATTCTCTAACGGTACATTTTTAAGATTGATAAGGTACACATACCAAACCTTGCTTTCGGCACTCTCGTTCTCTAAAGCAACGGCAATTGCTATATCCTTTACTACGTTAGGTGGAAGATCTTTAATCATTTGTATAGTTGTAAGGTTGTAAGGTTGGAATGTTGTAAGGTTGAAAAGTTGCTTTGCTAACAATCAAATTAACCTTACAACATTCCAACTTTACAACGTTTCAACATATCGCTTATTTCTTTTTCGCTACCGCCTTTTTCTTGGCAGGCGCTTTTTTGGCTGCAGGCTTGGCAGCGGGGGCAGCTTTACCAAAACGCCCTTTCTTAGCATCTTTAGGCATGGCATCGGCTAGAGCCTTGCACTGCTCGTAGGTAAGCGTAGTGGGGTCGGTAATGTCTTTAGGGATCTTAACGTTAAGTTTGCCAAATTCGATATACGGCCCCCAGCGCCCGTTCAAAACCTTTACGGTCTCATCCTCCGGGAACGATTTAATTAACCTTTCGGCATCTTTTTTACGTTTGGCTTCTATAAGTTCAATAGCCTGCTCTTCAGTAACATCAAGCGGGTCTATCTCTTTTGGTACCGATATAAACGCACCGTTATGGCTAATATAAGGTCCAAAACGGCCTATGGCAACTTTCATTACTTTGCCCTCGTATTCGCCCAGTGCTTTCGGTAGCTTGAAAAGCTCAAGCGCTTCTTCCATGCTAATGGTTTCAATGCTTTGGCCGGTGCGTAAGCTGGCGTACAACGGTTTTTCTTCACTGTCGTCGCTTGGGTTATCGCCAACCTGTACAAACGGGCCGTAACGGCCAATGCGTACCGACATTTTTTTGCCGCTCTCGGGGTGTACGCCTAATTCGCGCTCGCCGGTTGCCTTATCTGCCGTTTCTATGGTATTTTGTACGTCTTTGTGGAACGGGTCATAAAACGTGCGGATCATTTTTGTCCAGTCCTGCAAGCCCTGGGCAATCTCATCAAACTGCTTTTCTACACCGGCAGTAAAGTTAAAATCAACAATGCCTTTGAAATGCTGCACCAAAAAGTCGTTTACCACAGCGCCAATATCGGTTGGGAATAATTTGCCACGTTCGGCACCGGTATTTTCCGTTTTAGTTTCCTTGCTGATGTTGCCGCCTTTAAGCGTCATCACACGGAAATTCCTCTGGCGACCTTCGCGTTCTTCCTTAACCACGTAACCGCGGTTTTGAATGGTAGATATGGTTGGCGCGTAGGTCGACGGTCGGCCAATACCCAGTTCCTCTAATTTCTTCACCAAACTTGCCTCGGTATAACGTGCAGGCGGGCGCGAGAAACGTTCGGTTGCAGATAGTTCCTGCAGATCCAGTTTCTGGCCTTTGGCTAATGGCGGTAATATAGCGTTCTCGCCGTCGGCGGTTTGGTTGTCTTCGTCTTCGTCGCTGCTTTCCAGGTAAACTTTCAGGAAACCGTCAAACTTCATTACCTCGCCGTTAGCAACCAGGTCTTCCTTGCGGGTTGATATACTGATCTTTGCTACGGTTTTCTCAAACTGTGCTTCGCTCATTTGCGATGCAATGGCACGTTTCCAGATTAGTTCGTAAAGGCGCTTCTCGTTACTTTCGCCATCAATAGTGTGGTTGTTAAAGTACGTAGGGCGGATGGCTTCGTGAGCTTCCTGCGCGCTGGCGTTTTTGGTTTTATATTTTCTTAGCTGATGGTATTTATCGCCATAAGCAGATGTGATCTCTTTTTCGGCAGCATTTAAAGCAGTATCGCTAAGGTTTACCGAATCGGTACGCATATAGGTGATGTAACCGGATTCGTACAGGCGCTGTGCCACCTGCATGGTACGCGCTACCGAGTAACCCAACTTACGGCTGGCTTCCTGCTGTAGGGTAGAGGTTGTGAACGGCGCCGCAGGCGAACGTTTGGTAGGCCTTGTCTCCAGCGATTTTATCTCGAAAATGGCGTCGATGCAATCCTGTAAAAATTTCTCTGCATCTTCCTGCTGGCTGAAACGCTCGGGCAGTTCGGCTTTGAAAGCGTCGCGGCCTTTGCCAAACAGGGCAACTATTTTAAAAGCGGCCTCGGCAGTGAATTTATTTACCTCGCGCTCGCGGTCAACAATTAACCTAACGGCTACCGATTGTACCCGGCCTGCTGAAAGTGACGGTTTAACTTTTTTCCATAATACGGGCGAAAGCTCAAAACCCACCAGGCGGTCTAAAACGCGGCGGGCTTGTTGAGCGTTTACCAGGTTATAATCAATTTTACGCGGATTTTCGATGGCCCGCATAATAGCCGGTTTTGTTATCTCGTGGAAAACAATCCGGCGGGTATCAGGCTCTTTTAACCCTAAAGTTTCAAACAAGTGCCATGATATGGCTTCTCCCTCGCGGTCCTCATCGGACGCTAGCCATACAATATCTGCTTCTTTAGCTAGTTTCTTCAATTCGCTCACTACCTGCTTCTTATCGGCAGGTACTTCGTATTTTTGGTTGAAGTTGTTGTTGATATCAATAGCATCTTCAGATTTCACCAGGTCGCGGATATGGCCGTAGCTTGATTTTACGGTAAAGTCCTTGCCCAAGTATCCTTCGATGGTTTTGGCTTTCGCCGGTGATTCAACTATGAGTAAATTTTTAGCCATTAAGCGGGTGTTTTTTTGCAAAGAAAACATAAAATGCGTTAGAAACGCAAATTTGTTTTTTTGTGATGGTGTTATTGTTATAAATAAAGTAGTAGTAAAAATGTTTTATAGAGGGCGCTCAGAGGTGCTCAACCAGAACCGTCATTGCTGTAAAGGTTATTAATTCGGTAACCGAATTAATAACCTTTACCATGCGGAGCACAAAACAATCAATTTGCTATAAAAGGCCGCTTTACTATGTAAAGATTATTAATGACCTTAGATCTTCTTATCAATAATGAGCTATACGGTCAGTTGTCAACCTTACGCCCTGTTATTTATTCTCCACCATCTATGCTCTTCCCCTTCATCGCGGTAGCAATGGCCACATCCATTACACGTTCGGCAAAGGGGCGGGTAAAGTTGTTAAGTGCATCGATCTTAGCGTGGATAAGGTCTTTATCACCCGTGCTTAAAGCTGCTTTAAGTGCTTCTAACTGGATGTTAGTTTCCGTAACTTCCTCAGCATTTAACAGCTGACCATTCTTTTTCAGGAAATTTTCAACCGTGTAAACCATTTGCTCGGCCTCGGTTTTAGCTTCTATCAGCATACGGGCGCTAACATCATCTTTAGCGTGGGTAATGCTGTCCATCAGCATTTGTTCAACCAGGTCATCGGTAATACCGTAAGCGGGTTTTACTTCTACTTCCTGCTTCACGCCGCTGCGTAATTCAATAGCCTGTATTTTAAGGATGCCATCGGCATTCAGTATAAAATTGATATCCACTTTAGGGAAACCGGCAGGCATAGCCGGGATGCCTTTCAGTTCAAACTCGGCCAGTTTGCGGTTCTCGCTGATCAGGTCGCGTTCGCCCTGGTAAACGGCTATCTTCATGTTCACCTGGCCATCTTTGCTGGTGGTGTATTGCCTGCCTGCTTTAGTGGGGATCTTGGAGTTACGGGGGATAATGGTATCCATCAAACCACCCATCGTTTCGATACCTAAAGATAGCGGGGTAACATCAAGCAATAAAATATCGCTGCGGTTACCGGCCAAAACATCGGCCTGTATGGCGGCGCCAAGGGCAACTACCTCATCGGGGTTAATGCCATCATGAACCGGGCGACCGAAAAATTCTGCCACCATCTTTTTAACCAAGGATGTGCGGGTGCTGCCGCCAACCATCACCACTTCATCAATATCGGCGGTGGTTAGTTTAGCATCCTTAAGTGCGTTTTGGCAGGCGGTTATGGTTTGCTGTACTTTAGGTAATATCAGTTCCTCAAAAGTAGTGCGGTCAATAGTGCACCAAATATCACCTATCTTTTCGTTAAAAAGGCTTTGATGCGTAAATGCTTTCTTAGCTTCCTCTGCTTTTAGGCGAAGTTCCTGCGTAAGCTCGCGGTTATTGGCCAGTTCGTTTTTATCAATATTGTTTTTTTCGATCCAGTAATCGGCTATGGCGCGGTCAAAATCATCACCACCAAGGAATGTATCGCCATTGGTTGATAGCACCTCAAATATACCGTTCTGAATTTGCAGGATAGATACGTCAAATGTACCGCCGCCAAGGTCATATACGGCAATGGTTTTGGTTTCTTCAGGATTTAAGCCGATACCATAGGCCAAACTCGCGGCAGTTGGCTCGTTCACAATACGCAAAACATCCAGCCCGGCAAGTTTACCTGCATCGCGGGTGGCCTGGCGCTGCGAATCGTTAAAATAAGCAGGTACCGTTATAACCGCGCGGGTAACAGGCGTTTTAAGGGCGTGCTCGGCGCGGTCTTTAAGTTCTTTAAGGATAAGGCCCGATAGCTCGATAGGGTTGTAGAATTTATCGCCAACCTTAATTTTTACCAGGTTTTCGCTATCGTCGTCAATAATTTTGTAAGAGAAAAAGCTTTGATAGTTCTTTACATCGGCATATGAACGGCCCAGCAAACGCTTAACCGAAAACACGGTGTTTTGCGGGTCGGTTATCAGGTATTCTTTGGCCTCGTTACCAACCGTAATATCACCGGTAGGGCCAAAGTGTACTACGGATGGCACTAAAACACCCTTGCCTGCATCGTTTATCACCCGCGGATCTTTATCCGGGTTAATGAATGCCACCAACGAATTGGTTGTACCCAGGTCGATGCCTACAATAATATCCTCTTTTTGTATTGAACCCGTTGCCAGGTTGATAGAAACTTTAGCCATAACAGTATATCACAAAGCGCAAATGTACTTAGTTTTAAGGGATGGAGTGTCATATGGATTTCGGATTTGCGATTGTCTGAACCCGAATTTTTAGAATTAACGAATTTTGGGGACTAATAAGCTTCAAATTCTGTTTATTCACCAAATTCGTTTAATTCGAGTTCAGACAATTTTATTACTTTCACCATCCAATGAAACGACTGCTGCTGCCCCTGTTACTTTTAACTGCAACTATTACTAAAGCGCAGCAATTTGGGGGCAACCCGCCGTCTGTTAAGTGGAAACAGGTGCAATCGCCGGTTGCAAGGGTTATTTATTCGCAGGGAATGGATTCGGTGGCGCAGCGTGTGGCGCAAACCATAGCCCAAATGAACCGCAGCATACAACCCACTATTGGCTTTAAGCAAAGGCGGGTAAGCATTGTACTGCAAAATCAAACCACTATTTCAAACGCCTATGTTGGCTTGGCACCTTTCCGTAGCGAATTTTACCTGACACCCGGCCAAAATAGTTTTGATGTGGGCAGCCTGCCATGGCCCGAGCAGCTAGCCATACATGAGTTTAGGCACGTGCAACAATACAATAATTTTAACGTGGGCTTATCAAAGGTTATCAGCATCCCCTTTGGTGAAGGTGGGCAGGCACTGGCCAATGCCTTATCTGTGCCCGACTGGTTTTTTGAGGGCGATGCCGTGTATAACGAAACCCTGGTAAGCCAGCAGGGCAGGGGAAGGTTACCTTACTTTTTTAATGGTTTCCGCGCATTGTGGGCGGCCGGTAAAGAGTATAGTTGGATGAAGCTTCGCAACGGCTCGTACCTGGATTATACCCCCAACCACTACCCTTTGGGTTACATGATGGTGGCCTATGGCCGCGAAAAATATGGTAACGACTTTTGGCGCGGCGTAACGCATGATGCCGCGGCATTTAATACCGGCTTTTACCCTTTGCAAGGCGCTATAAAAAGGCACGCGGGCGTAGACTATACCACTTTTAGAGATGCGGCTTTCAACCACTTTAAGCAGGTTTATAAGGACGACGCGAAGGACACTAGCTCCAAAGCAAAACGCAAGCATTTTATAGCGGATGAAGAGTACCCGGCGTATGTGGATGACAGCACATTGATCTACCTGAGAACAACTTATAACCACATCCCTAAGTTCGTCATCCGCACGGGCAGTAAAGAAAAAACCATTGCCACCCAAAGCATCAACAACGATAATTATTTTAGTTATCACAACGGCAAAATAATTTATGCAGCCTATCGCCCCGATCTGCGCTGGGGCTACCGCAACTATAACGAGCTGATGGTGCTTGATATAGTAGCCGGAAAGGAGCGCCGCATTACCCGCAAAACCAAATATTTTTCGCCCGCTTTTAGTGTCGATGGAAAAACCATTGTGGCAGTGCAGGTTGCCTCTACAGGTAAAAGCGAATTGCATTTATTAGATGCAGAAGGTAAGTTACTATCCGTTTTGCCAAACACCGCCGGGCTATTTTATACCTATCCAAAATTTTATGGCGATGATAAGCTGATCTCCGCCGTGCGCAATTTTAAAGGCGAAATGTCGCTGGCTTTAATTGATATTAAATCGGGCGCTACAAAATACCTACTGCCGTTTAGTTTTGAGCCCGTAGCTTTTCCGCAGGTGCAGGGCGATGTTGTTTACTTCACCAAAACATCAGGTTTAAATGATAAGCTGTTCGCCCTTAATATTGGTACTAATCAATTAGCCGAGGTAGATGCTACAGCTAAAGGAGGGTCTATAGGCTATTACCAACCTGCCATTAGCCCCAATAAAATTGCATGGACCGGCTTTACTGCCATGGGCTACAAACTCCAGCAGGTAAACCGCGCCGATGTACAACTCTTGCCTGTAAGTAATAATAAAGCGTTTTCGGCTTTGCCGGATATGAATATCAGCGCTCTTAAGAGTGATAGCTCCGCTAACTTTGTTGCATCGGTAAAGCCTGATTCGTTACCTGTGAGCGATTACAGCAAACTGCACGGGCTGTTTAATTTTCACAGCATCTTCCCAAGCCTTGCAGACCCAAACTACGCCATACAATTGGTGGGCAATAATGTGCTCAATACATTCGACTCGCAAGTTACCTTTATATACAACCGTGATGAGGGCTATAAGCGCATAGGTTACGATGCCGCATACGGCGCGTTTTTCCCATACCTGCTTGCCGGTGCCGATTATACCTTTGACCGCCGCGGACTGTACAAAGGCAAAAGTATCTACTACAACGAAACAGATATTCACGGAGGGTTGCAAGTACCGCTTAACCTTTCGGCAGGTAAAAACATAACTTCATTATCGGTAAGCAGTAGCTTTTATTATAGCCGTAATACATTTCAAGAGGCGTTCCGCAGTATGTTCAGGGATAGTTATTACACTTACCTGAGCAATACCTTCCGCTTTAGCAATCAAACCCAAAAGGCAAGGCAAAACATTAATCCGCATTTCGCACAAAACCTTTATATCAGTTATAAAAAATCGGTTTCGGGCCGCGAGGCTAGCCAGATATTGACTACTGGCTCACTTTATTTCCCGGGCTTGTCTACTAACCACAGCCTTATCTTAAGCGGCGCTTACCAGCACCGGGGGCAAAATAATGGCATCGGCTTTTCAAATGATTTCCCTTTCTCTTACGGTTACAGCGCCGAGAACCTTGATGACATGAGCAAATTTGCTGCAAGCTATCATTTCCCAATAGCATACCCCGACGGCGGCTTTGCCAACTTGCTATATTTGATGCGCCTGCGTGGAAACGTTTTTTACGAACAAACCCACGCGAAGGCATTAAACTTTTATACCAATGGTGCAACCTTCAGGCAGGATTTCCGGTCTGTAGGTGGGGCGGTGTTTTTCGATACCAAGTGGTTTAACCAGGGCGCTATATCATTCGGCATCCGCTACAGCCGTTTATTAGATAACGACTTCTTTGGCGGCAGTGGCAGGAACAGGGTTGAGCTGGTATTGCCGGTGAGTATATTTTAAACCGGGATAACACTGATTGTACGATTTTTTCTCCTGACATGCTGAACGATAGTGAAGCATCTATTCGCCGATTTGTATGATGTACATTAGATCCTTCGCTATCGCTCAGGATGACAAATAGTGATTAGCAGATCAAAATCACTAATTCAGTCATTCACTATCCCGATAGCTATCGGGATAGTGAATGACTATTCGCCGCTTGCAAAATCGCCTTTACTTTTTCAGCGCTGGTAACGTCAAGGCTGTATTCGTCAGTCATGCCGCCGGTTAGCAGTATATGGTCGTTTTTGTATTGCATGCCGCCCTGGTAGTTTATACGGGCCGATGAATGCACTTCGGTTGCGCCGGTATAGTGTACCAGGTCGGCAACGTTACTTTCAGTAATGCCGCTGCCGGGCATAATGCTGATGCGGCCGGCGGCCTTTTCTATAAGGTGAGAAATTGTACTGGCACCCTCCATAGCAGTGCTTTTACCACCCGATGTAAGGATGCGTTCGCATCCCATTTCAATGATCTGCTCAAGCGCCGTATATTGGTCGGCACACATATCAAACGCGCGGTGAAAAGTTACCCCAAGGCCCCATTGGCGGGCAAGTCGCACAAGCTCGGTACAGCGTTCTACATCAATACTGCCATCGGCTTTAAGTATGCCAATCACCACACCATCGCAACCTGCTTCTATACAAGTGCGTATATCGGCTTGCATTACTTCAAATTCAAGATCGGAGTATAGGAAATCGCCACGCCTGGGGCGAATCAATACGTAAAGTTTTATGTGCAGATGTTTACGGGCAAGTATTATCTGGCCGAATGAAGGAGTGGTACCACCTTCGGCAAGGTTTTCGCAAAGTTCAACCCTTTTGGCACCGCCTTTTTGTGCTGCAATAGCCGATGTGGCCGAATTGGCGCAAACTTCGAGTGCTACTGATGAAGGTTTATGGTTCATATATTACAAAGTAGGTTTTGGTTGTACAAAGCCTTTCAATTAACAAAAGTACTATTTTAGGCAAACCTGCCATTAATTCTTTTTATCGTCTTTATAATAGCTTTCGCCGGGTATAAGTAAATCCTGTTTGTTTTTATCGCAAACGGCAAAGCTAAACCCTTCCTGTATGGCATAAGCGCCATACTCGCCTTTTTTATTGATGGCCAAAAAGCCTACTTGTATCTCTTTGGCGGTTTCGGGTTTCTTTTTAATGATGCGGTTTACGGCCTCTTTACAGGCATCGCGGGGCGAGTAGCCCTGTCGCATCAGTTCAACCACCAAAAAGCTACCCACGTTACGGATCACCTCTTCGCCAACACCGGTTGATGTAGCGCCGCCAACTTCGTTATCAACAAATAAACCTGCTCCAATTATTGGGCTGTCGCCTACACGGCCATGCAGTTTAAATGCCATGCCGCTTGTAGTACAGGCACCGCTGATGTTACCTTTAGCATCAATTGCCAGCATACCAATAGTATCGTGGTTGTATTTACTACCCGGGCGGTGCTGCTCGTTCTCTATATTCATCTTAGGAGAGTACTGTGCTTTCACCAGCCATTTTTTCCAGGCCTTTTCAGACTCGGGTGTAAGTAGTTTTTCTTTTTTAATGCCCTGCTCAACCGCAAACTGGGTTGCTCCATCGCCAACCAGCATAACGTGCGGGGTTTTTTCCATTACCAAACGGGCAACGGCGATAGGATGGGCAATATTTTCCATCGCCGCCACCGAGCCGCAGTTGCCAAACTCGTCCATAATGCAGGCATCAAGTGTAACACGGCCATCGCGGTCGGGGTAACCGGCGCGGCCAACGGTATGGTTCTTCATATCCGCCTCGGGGATCTTTACACCGGCCTCAACGGCATCAAGCGCGCGGCCGCCTTTTTCGAGCGTTTTCCAGGCTTCTTTATTTGCTGCAACGCCAAAGTCCCAGGTAGATATCACAATTGGCAGCCTGTCGCCGGGCGCGGTAGTAATAGCTTTAGCGGTTGCGTATTTTGATAGTGTTGCTAATGAAGCTGTTAAAGTAGTAAGCTTAATAAATTTGCGACGGTTGTACATACGATAAATATAATGATAGGGTAATAATAAGCATAAATGTATCAGCTTTGATACAAATTGCTTCTTTTAGAAAGAGCCGGAGACAGTTTAATCAAAATCGCGTGTGCAGTTAAAGCAATGCCAGGCTTTACGCGCGTAAAACGGGAACATCTGAAAAATGGCGAAGACCAGGGCTACCAGCCAGTGCGCCTTACGCTCGGTTGCGGCACCAAAGCGCACGTTGCTCGATCCGCAATAGGGGCAAATTACCGGTGCATGGGTTTCATCATCTATTTCAAAATGGTCTTGTTCGTGCAAGTCGCCATCTTTGGCTAAAATTTCGCGGCTGCGTTCAAGGTCGTGTTCAAATATTTTTAGTTTGATGCCTCCCACCGCATTATTAAAAACCGGGTTGGCCGATATAATGTTATCATCAGCAATAAAGCAGGGAATGCCATTATCCTCCAGCTTGGTACGCATAATATGCGCAAGCATCGGGTCGTAATATTGTTCGAGGGTAATGATCCTGTCTTCGGGTTGTGCAGCCATTATTAAATAACATTTATGCTAAGGTACTTAGTTTTTGCTTAATTTTAGGGCAATGAACCGCATCGACCGTATCTCTGCCATATTAATACAACTGCAAACCCGCCGCATTGTTAAAGCCAGTGATATTGCAGCGCGGTTTGATATAAGCCTGCGTACGGTTTACCGCGACGTGCGTTCGTTAGAGGAAGCGGGAGTGCCCATTATAGGCGAGGCCGGGGTAGGGTACTCGTTGGTGGATGGTTACCGCCTGCCGCCCATTATGTTCACTAAAGAAGAAGCCACGGCATTTTTAACCGCCGAAAAATTTGTAGAGAAGATGACCGATGTGTCAACCACCGCCCAGCACCGCTCTGCAATGGATAAAATAAGGGCGATACTGAAGACAACCGAAAAGGACCTTTTAGAAAGCATGGACGGCAGCATCGAGGTGCTTAAAAGCCAAACCCAGCGCCGGGTTAACAATAACAATCATATCCAAACCATTCTGAACGGTATTGCCGGTAAAAAGGTACTTTGTATTGATTATACGGCAGGTTATACCCAAACCAAAACCAACCGCCACATCGAACCTATTGGTATATTTTACCTGGATAGTTACTGGCACCTGATAGCTTACTGCCGCATGCGTAACGATTACCGCGACTTTAGGCTCGATCGTATCCACCAAATAGAGGAAACGGATATCACCTTTAAGGGAAGCCACCCTAAATTAAAGGATTATCTTGCCCAAACCGCTTCAGACCATCAGTTAGAAACCATTATTATTAGGGTGAACAGCAATATTACCAACTTTATAAACGAGCAGCGTTTTTACCATGGCTTTGTATCTGAAAAGCACTCGGGCAACTATACCGAAATGACTTTTCTTACGATATCTGTAGAAGGGTTTGTGCGCTGGTTTATGATGTTTGGCGACCACGCAGAGATCATAAGCCCGCAAAAGGTGAAAGATAAGGTGGTAGAAGTGGCCGAAGGCATCATGCAGCGGAATGCAGTAGCGATGCCGGTATAGGTTTATCGAAGACTCGTCTTGTCGGATGGTTTACTCACCCCGCGGCACTACGTGCGCGACCCTCTCTGCTGCGCAAAGAGGATTTTAAAACTCCCTCTCCCTCGGAGAGGGCCAGGGAGAGGCTTCCTAACCCTCTTTGCGAAGCAGATAGGGTGGTCGAGCGAAGCAATGACCGGGTGAGTAAACGCTTAAACTTTCTACCCCTGCTGACATACAGTTGTCACTCATCAGCGTTTCTTTGTGATGTAATTGTATTTAATCACTCACATCAAATTTTTATATCAATGATCACATTAACAACCAAAGTAGCATTTAAAGCACCTGCTGCCGAAGTTTGGAAAGGCTTAACGGACCCCGAACTGGTTAAACAATATTTTTTTGGCACAATACAAAAATCCGACTGGAAAGAAGGTAGCCCGATTACCTGGACCGGCGAATGGGATGGCAACAGCTACGAAGATAAAGGCGTTATTAAAGAAATAGTACACGGTAAATATGTTAGGTATAGCTACTGGAGCAGCATGGCCGGTAGCGAAGATAGACCTGAAAATTATGCTGATGTTAGCTACGAGCTGGATGCACAATGCGATACCACTACCATCCTTACTATTACCCAAACTAATTTTAAGGATGAGGCATCTAAAGAACACTCTGAAAAGAGCTGGCAAATGATGTTTGACGGATTAAAAAAGCTGATAGAAAAATAGTAAATTACACATACCTATGAATTACGAAACCACAAGCCTGCCTATGTTTTACGTTGCGGGCCTATCGATCCGAACGATCAATAAAGACGGCCAGGCCGGGCAGGATATCGGCGCATTATGGCAGCAATTTACGCAGGGCAACCTGTCCGATAAACTGGAAGAGAAGGAAGGCAACGAACTTTACTGCGTTTACACTGACTATGAAAGCGACCATAACGACTATTACACCGCTATTTTAGGCTGCAAAGTAAGCTCAATAGAATATCTGCCGGATGGTTTTGTAGGCAAAGCAATACCTGCCGCAAAATATAGAGTCTATACTCCGGAAGGAAAATTTCCCGAAAGTGTTGGGGTTACCTGGCAGCATATATGGCAATCGGAGATGAACCGTATTTACACTTCTGATTTTGATGTGTATGACCTAACAAACGGGTTTGAAAATGCGGAAGCAAAAATTTATGTAGCAGTGGATTAATAGCCACCCCTCCTTGTCAACTGAGCGATATCGAAGTATCTAATCGCCGACATGGGTCTGCGTTGAGTAAATTCGATAATAGATCCTTCACTATCGCTCAGGATGACAAAATATTATTAGCGGGTAAAGGTCATTCTTTGCCCGCTTTTTTCGTTTACCAGGTTACCGTTATCGTAAACCAAATTACCTGATACAATGGTGCTTACAACCTTTGCCTTAAAGGTGCTCCCCTCAAACGGCGACCAGCCACACTTGTACAGGATATTGCTTTTAGTTACCTGCCATGGGCTGTTGAGGTTTACCAGGGCAAGGTCGGCCCAGTAACCTTCGCGTATAAAGCCACGTTTTTCTATCCGGAAGATGGTTGCTACATTGTGGGCCATTTTTTCGGCAATTTGTTCTAACGTTATTTTGCCATGATGGTAAAGCTCCAGCATGGCAGGCAGGGCATGTTGTACCAGCGGGCCTCCGCTTGGGGCTTGCAGATACGATTGCGATTTTTCTTCGATGGTATGCGGGGCATGGTCGGTAGCAATAACATCAATCCGGCCATCTAATACAGCTTTCAATATCTCGTCACGGTCGGCTTCGGTTTTGATGGCGGGATTCCATTTTATAAGGTTACCTTTTGTCTCGTAATCGGCATCGGTAAACCATAGATGATGGATGCAGGCCTCGGCGGTTATGTGCTTGTTAGCCAAAGGGATATCGTTGCTAAATAAATTTGTTTCTTTAGCGGTAGAAATATGCAATATGTGCAGGCGCGTATTGTGTTTTTTGGCCAGTTCTACCGCCATAGATGACGACAGGTAACAAGCCTCCGCACTGCGGATCTTGGGGTGCAGCCTCACCGGGATATTATCGCCAAGCAGCTGTTTGTAATGCTCCAGGTTGCTTTTTATGGTAGCCTCGTCCTCGCAATGCGTAGCTATCAGCATGGGCGATTGCGCGAAAAGATGCTCGAGTGTTGTAGGGTTATCTACCAGCATGTTCCCGGTTGATGAACCCATAAATACTTTTACCCCACACACGTTTTTGGCATTGGTACGCAAAACCTCGTCAAGGTTATCGTTTGAGGCGCCCATAAAGAACGAGTAATTAGCCGGCGATGATTTTGCGGCTATATCGTATTTATCCTGCAATAATTGTTGTGTAAGCGCATTTGGTACCGTGTTGGGCATCTCCATAAAAGATGTAATACCTCCGGCTACCGCCGCTCGCGATTCTGACGCTATATTGCCCTTGTGTGTTAGCCCGGGCTCGCGAAAGTGTACCTGGTCATCTATACACCCCGGGAAAAGGTGGAGGCCTTCGGCGTTGATCTCTCTATCGGCAGGCTGATTTATTTGCCCGTCTATCCGCTCAATAAAACCATCTTTAATAAAAATGTCGGCCTGGGTTTGTTTGCCTTCGTTTACTATTGTAGCGTTTTTAATGAGGATTGTTGCCATAGAGGCAAATATAGTTTTTTAGAGTCAAGAGCCAAGAATCAAGAGCCAAGACAATTTACTTGGGCCTTCTTGATTCCTGACTCTTTTATCTTGCCTCTCCCTTACTTCCCTCCAAAGTAGTAATTCACCCCAAAATTGAAGTTGTTGTTAAGGCTCGCATTTATAAAATTGCTGTGGCTTAAGTAATTGTACTGGTAGCTAATGTTACCAAAACCCATATTTAAACCAACCTTTGGCGACGGGAAGAAAACCACGTTAGGGCCCGCGTAGGCGGCAAAGTGGCCGTTGGTAAAATCGTTTGCTATGTGCGATGTACTAACGCCCATTTGCGGGTAAATACCAAACTTATCGTTTATCATGCAATAATAACGCAGGTTTATAGCAAGTCCAACAATATCGGTATGGTATTTACTGGTGTAACTATAATTGTTTGCAGGTGTGGTGGCCGAGTAAAAGTTTGAGGTTTCGGTACCGGACACCCTTGAGTAGCCCGGCTGAATGCCTATGGCCAGTTTATTGCCAATAAAAAAGCCAAACTCAGGGCTGATGTTAAAGTTAGTGATCTTGTAGTTAAAATATTGGGTAACGCCGCTGTCGAAATTATAATTTTGTACGGTGCCGTCTTCGTCATAGCTAAAGTTGAAGCTGCCGCCAATAAATTTGTGGCCCTTGCCAACCTGCGCCTGTGCCGCGCCGAAAATAAAAATGGAAGTAATTGCGATAAGTAAAAGTTTTTTCATGTTGTGATTTAAAGTTTGTGCGAAAATACGCTTCGGCAGCTTATACGTAAGAATTGGTGTGGATGATACAGGAAATATTATTAGTGATGGAGAGCGCATACTTAGCATGGTGGGTTACTCACCCCGGCTTCGCTCCGCTGGCCGACCCTCTCTTCGCCTGCGGCGGAAAGAGGGTAAAAGCAAGAAATTTCCACGTCCCCGCAGGGTCTCTCGCAGAGGACCCTGCGGTTTTGAAGCAGGCGCGACGCAGAGAGGCTTGGGTGAGGCTATCATGTCACCCGCGTCGACGGAAAGCACCCCCTCTCTACGCAGTAGAGAGGGGGCAGGGGGTGAGTAAAACAAAAACCTTATCTTTGCGGCTATGGCTGTAACTTTTGAAGATTTTAAATTTAACCGGCAAATACTGAACGCTATTGCCGATGCCGGTTATACCGAAGCTACGCCTATCCAGCAAAAAGCTATCCCGCCAATCATGAACGGGCAGGATGTGATGGGCATCGCGCAAACCGGTACGGGTAAAACCGCCGCCTACGTGCTGCCTATTTTAATGAAGCTTAAATATGCGCAGGGCGAAAACCCGCGCGCGTTGATCGTATCGCCAACCCGCGAGCTGGCTATGCAGATAGAAGAGAACATCCGCGCCTTTGCCGCCAATACCGATTTGCGTGTGGTAGTACTTTACGGAGGCATCGGTCCAAAAACACAGATAGAGAACCTTAACAAAGGCGTTGATATTATTGTTGCTACTCCGGGCCGTTTTTTAGATACTTACATAGCAGGGCATATTGTTACCAAAACCATTAATACTTTGGTATTGGACGAGGCCGACAAAATGATGGATATGGGCTTTATGCCGCAAATAAACCGCATTTTAGAGGTGGTGCCGGTAAAACGCCAAAACCTGCTTTTCTCGGCTACCATGTCAGAGAAGATCCAGGAGCTTTCGCATAACTTTTTGGAGTTCCCTACGGTGATAGAGGTTACCCCGCAGGCTACCACGGCCGAAACTGTTGACCAGCAGTTATACCATGTGCCTAATGTTAAAACCAAAATAAACTTGCTTAAAACCCTTTTGGATAAAGAGGGCGATATTAAAAAGTTGATGATATTTTGTAAAACCCGCGTAGCTGCCGAGGATGTTTACAAGTTTTTGCTGCGTAAGTTTGGCGAAAAAGAGGTAAAGGTGCTGCATGCCAACAAAGGGCAAAACACCAGGATCAACTCCATCAACTCATTTAAGAACGATGAGGTGAAGATATTGGTGGCTACCGATGTAGCATCGCGTGGTATTGATGTGAGCGACGTAAGCCACGTAATAAACTTTGATGTACCCGTGGTGATTGAAGATTATGTACACCGCATTGGCCGTACCGGCAGGGCTTACAATTCTGGTGTGGCTATTACATTTGCTGTACCATCAGAGGAATATTACATCAACAAAATTCAAAAACTTATTCGCCAAACTATTCCGGTGCATAAAATCCCCGATGAGGTTTTTATTGAAGAGACCCCATACCAGGAAAGACAAGACCAGGCCCGTGAGATAGACCTGCAAAAGCGTAAAGAAGACCCGGACTTTAAAGGAGCTTTCCACGAAAAGAAAACGCTTAACCAGCATAAGAAATTTGATGCCGAAAAAGCAAAAAGAAACCCAAACAGCGCTAACAAAAAACCAGCTAAAACATATGGCGGAGTTCAACGATCTGCAAAAAAGAAACGATACTAACCGGGCAAAATTCAGGGTAAGCCCTTTGAATTTTGCAACGGCCGCGCTGTTTATACTGGCGGGATATATTTTTATTTACGGCGCTAAAATTACAGGTAGCCCTTACGAGCGCTGGAGCGGCACCATCGGCCTTATATTTGTTTTGTTTGCCGTAGTTGTGTCATTGCTGGATATAATTTTCCGTAATTTCTTCTCCGAGACCAAAAAACTATGGATTGTAGAGCTAAGCTTTATAACTTTGGTGCTCATTATATTTTTCCTTGTTAAATAATTAATACAGGGCAATTGTGCACTATCCCGATAGCTATCGGGACAATAAATCACTAATTAAAAATGAAAACTGCCGAAATAAAGCTTACCATCCAACTCGACGATAATAACATCCCTGAAAATATCCTGTGGGAATCTACCGATTCTAAAAACAAAGAAGCACTGCCCGTGCAGGCTATGATGCTTTCGCTTTGGGACAAAAGCTACCAAAACACGCTTAAAATTGACCTTTGGACAAAAGATATGCCTGTTGACGAGATGAAACGCTTTTTCTACGAAACCCTGCAAACTATGGGCGATACTTTTTTACGCGCCACCGGCGAAAAAAATATAGTAGAAGACCTGCGCGATTACTGCGCCCACTTTGCCGATAAAATGGAAGTAACCAAACAATAGATCAGGCTTCCCAAATGTTTGTATGAAATACTTTAAGCAATTACTACTACTACCTAAAGCATTCAGGTTGGTATTTGTATTGCTTTTAGTTGCAGTTTGGGCAGCAATCATTAATTTTTATCAGCGTAATGTTACTTTTAATGGGATTATAGAAAAAATCAGGTATGAGGAACCCAAACATATACTTTTTATCACGGTGAATCGTAAAGAGTACGATATGGAACACTATCAATGGCACCCAAATTATTCCCTTGCTGTTGGAGATAGTGCCGTTAAGAAAAAAGGAGAAGAAGGATTTTTATTAATTAAATCACATCAAAAATAACCAATGCGCCCGGCGTCACTTATCACATTATTAGGGTTCATCTTACTTATCGCGGCAACTTTTTGCCCCATGCTGCGCCCGTTTCATTTGTTTAACATGAATGTTTACAAGCTAAACCAGCCTTATGGTATGGTAATTATGCTGGTAGGCGTTATTGGTATATTGTGTACCGTTTTAAACCAAACAAAAGTTACCCGCATTGCCGCTTTTGCATCTTTAACATTGGTTGTATTATTATATGTAGCCGCATTGTTAAAAGTTAAGGCGAGCTTTAGTTTTATTCCATTTAGAGGGATAAATGGCTTTTTAACCAGGCAAATAGCGTTTAAATGGGGTTGGTATGTGTTATTTGCCGGCCCGGTGTTATCTGTACTGGGTGTTTTGGCGTCAAAAAAGCGTGTTTACTCCAAAGGTAATTAAGCACCTTGCTACCTTTATGTTTTATTAGTTAATAATATTTTACGTACAAATATTTTTAAACATATTTGTATCACTAAAAACCACATCCCATTCTATGTTCAAGCTTTCTTTTCGTAACCAGGTATTAGCAGGGTTCGCTGTTTCCATAATACTTGTTATCGTAGTAGGTGCACTTTCATTTACCAGTATAAAGCAGTTAGAAGATGATACCGTTTGGGTAGATCATACACAAAAGGTTATCAAAACCACCAATAACTTATTACAATATTTAGTTGACACCGAAACCGGTATGCGTGGTTACGGTGCCACGGCCAATAAAGCTTTTTTAGACCCGTATAACGATGCGGTACCTAAGATAACCGAAACCTTAAACCAGTTAACTAACCTGGTTGTAGACAATCCTGCGCAAAGTAAACGTGTAGATTCGCTTAAGGTTATTGTTAACCGCCAGTTGCTTATCATAAAAACGAACATAGAGACCCGCGATACCAAAGGCCTTGAGTACATGGTTGCCAATAAAATGTTTTTAAAAGGCAAGGGCAACATGGATAGCATCCGCGATATTAATAAAAAGGTTGTAGAAGTAGAAAGCAACCTGCTTACCGAGCGTAAGGCAGCTTCAGATAAAGCATCAGAAAGGGCTATCCAGGTTATTGTATTTGGCTGTTTAATATTTGTATTGATCGTGGTGGTCATGTTTTACTATATCCAGGCAACTTTTGCACGCCAGAAAAAAACTGAAGAAGAAGTGCGGGTAGCCAATTTGGAGTTAGAAAAAGTATTGGCAGAGAACGAGAATAAAAACTGGCTGCTTACCGGTAGCGGCACCATTAACGAGAAAATGCAGGGCCAGCAAAGCGAGAGGGAGCTGTCTCAAAATATATTAACAGAACTTAGCAAATACGCAGGTGCACTTACCGGCACCTTATATCTTTTTGACGACAACGAAGAAAAGCTTGATCTGTATGCCTCTTACGCCTTTAGCGATCCGTCGGCATTAAAGCAATCCATCCGTATTTCTGAGGGATGGATAGGGCAGGCTGCCAGGGAGGGTAAATCGGCATTGGTAAAAGGCAAACTGAATGATAAGCTGCTGCTGGGCTCATCTATTTTACAGGATGAGTTAATAGAAACCTTTATTGTACCGTTCTTTTTTGATGGTAAATTAAAAGGGGTTATTGAGCTTGGTTTCCGCGACCAGGTACCCGGGCGGGTTAAAGACTATATTTTACTGGTAGCAAACGATATTGCCATTGCTGTAAATACCTCGCAGGCGCGCACCATTATGCACGATTTGTTTGAGGAAACCCAGCAACAGGCCGAAGAGCTTGAGGCACAGCAGGAAGAGATGCGCGTTACTAACGAAGAGCTGATGAACAAAACAGAAATGTTGCAGGCATCAGAAGAAGAGCTTCGCGTACAGCAGGAAGAACTGCGCACTATTAATGCCGAGCTGGAAGAGAAAGCCAGTTTATTGGAAGAGAAGAACCAGGCCATTGAAGAAGCACGCCAGTCTATAAGTGTAAAAGCAAACGAACTGGAAACTACCGGAAGATACAAATCGGAGTTTTTGGCTAACATGAGCCACGAGTTGCGTACCCCGCTAAACAGTATTTTGGTGCTGGCGCGGATATTAAAAGATAACAAACCGCTCAACCTGTCTGAAGACCAGATAAAATATGCCAGCGTAATTTTCAATGCCGGTAACGACCTGCTTACGCTGATCAATGATATTCTCGACCTTTCAAAAATAGAATCGGGTAAGCTGGATATGCAGAACGAAGATACCAGGGTATCGGATATCCTGAGCGATATGCAATCGTTGTTTGCTGAGGTTGCCAGCAATAAAAAAATAAATTACTCTACCAACTCATCAGGAGTACCGGCCACTATTTATACCGATAAGGTAAGGGTAGAGCAGGTGATCAAAAACCTGTTGTCAAATGCGTTTAAGTTTACGCCCGAGAATGGAACCATCAGCATTAGCGCTGTTGCCGGCCCGCGCGAAAATACTATTAGCTTTAAAATTAAAGATTCGGGCATTGGTATCCCTGCCGATAAACAGAAGATCATCTTCGAGGCATTCCAGCAGGCCGATGGTTCTACAAGCCGTAAATACGGCGGTACTGGTTTAGGTCTTTCTATCAGCCGTGAGTTAGCCAGCCTGTTAGGTGGTAACATCACCTTGAGCAGTACGCCGGGCGAAGGCAGCGAGTTTGTATTGACCCTGCCATTTCAGGCCAAACACGTAGAACATGCAGAAGAAACCCTGCCTACAGTAGAAAGCTACAGCCCAACCAAAAACTTTTTTGATACGGTAACCACCAAATCTGCCGACCCTAACTACGAACCATTTGTGGTTATTGTGGAGGATGATAAGAATTTTTCCATCATTTTACAGGATTACGCCCGCGACCATGGCTTTAAGTCGGTAATGGTTAACGAGGGTACAAACGCTGTTGAAATTATTAAAGAGCAACAGCCAGACGCGGTTATACTGGATATTATGCTGCCTGGTAAAGATGGCTGGCAAATATTAAAAGAACTGAAACAGGACGCGGCAACTATGCATATCCCTGTTCACCTCATGAGCGCCGGCGAGGCTGCTGCTAATCGTGTACGTAAAGAGGGCGCCATAAGCTTCCTCAAAAAGCCTGTAAATACCGAAACCCTGGATAAGTTGTTTGGCGATATTATGGCCAACAGCGGTATTAAATTTACTCAGATACTACTGGTAGAAGACCACAAGGCGCAAAGCCAGGCCCTGAAAGACCTGATGCAAAGCCAGGGAATCACCGTTGACCAGGCCTTTGACGGCGAGTCGGCATTCAGGATGTTGTACGAGAAAGAGTACCAGTGTGTGATACTTGACCTTAACCTGCCTGATATTTCGGGCCTCGACCTGTTAGACAAGATCAAAGAGGTAGATAAGTTTGCATCGTTGCCGGTAATTATCAACACAGCTATGGAGCTTGATAAAAATTCGGTTAACAGGCTGATGCAGTACGCCAACGCCATGGTGGTTAAAACCAGCAAATCATCAGACAGGTTGATTGATGAGGTAAACCTGTTCCTGAACAAGATTAGCGAAAGCGGTATGCAATCAGCAGGCACCGGCAAAGCTAAAACAACTACAACAACCGGTAAGGATAGTATAAAAGGTAAAAAGGTATTGGTGGTTGATGATGATATGCGAAATATTTTTGCATTAAGCAGCGCCTTAGAAAGCTACGACCTTAACGTGGTTATTGCCAACGACGGGGAAGAAGCCATAGCTAAACTGGAAGAAGATGCCGGTATTGATATTGTACTGATGGACATTATGATGCCTAAAATGGATGGTTACGAGGCCACAAGGCACATACGCAAGCAAAACAAATGGGCAAAACTGCCTGTTATTGCGTTAACTGCCAAAGCAATGAAAGATGACCGCGAAAAATGTATAGCAGCCGGCGCTAATGATTACATTACAAAGCCGGTTGATATTGACAGGTTAATTGCATTGCTGCAAATGTGGCTTGATAATTAATATGAAGGAACCGGTGATTAAAGACGCGATAACAAGTATACAGCTAAACGAACTTATAGATATTGTAAAAAAGATCCACGGGTTTGACTTTAGCGATTATACCGAAGCGTCTTTTAAACGCAGGCTGGCCCGTATCATGATGCTTAAAAAGCTCGATTTTTACGACCTTAAGCATACGCTGATAAATGATCATGGTTTCTTCCAGGAGTTTTTAGAAGAAATTACGGTTAACGTTACCGAGATGTTTCGCGACCCATCGTTTTACAAGGCCCTTAAGACCCAGGTGGTGCCCTACCTGTCAACCTATCAGCATATAAAAGTATGGTGTGCAGGCTGTTCATCGGGCGAAGAAGTATATTCGTTAGCTATACTTTTGAAGGAGGAGAACCTCATCAAAAAATCATTCATATACGGTACCGATATTAATACTGAGGTTTTGAACGAGGCGCGTAAAGGCATTTACAGCCTGCGTAAAATAAAAAGCTATTCGGAAAATTACTTGTTCACTGGCTTACCCGGCTCCCTTACCGATCATTTTACCATCATGTATGATGCTGCCGCCATCCATAGCGAATTAAAGCAGAACACCCTTTTCTCGGTACATAATTTAATATCAGATACAGGTTTCAACGAGTTCCAGATGATATCGTGCCGCAACGTATTCATTTACTTCGAAACCGAACTGCAGTACAAGATATTAGACCTGTTTTACAAAAGTCTTTGCCCGCTGGGTTACCTTTGCCTGGGCAATAAAGAAACCATCCGTTCTGATGTGTTTCGGAAAAAATTTAAGGTGATCAACCAAAAAGAAAACATATACCAAAAAATTGGCTCTTGACGATAATATAAAACAACGCTGGGCACGATCCAAAATACTGCTCTTGGGTGGTTCGGCGGGGTCGTTTAAGTTGCTGTTTAAACTAGTAAAAATACTTCCCCAAAATTTTGATAAAACGGTCATTATCATTATTCACCGCAAAAAGAATTTTTTTAGCGAGATAGAAAAACTGTTCGCAGAAAATAGCCGTATGTTGTTGAGGGAAATTAGTGACAAAGAGCCGATACAGGGCAATACGATATACATCGCCCCGGCAAATTATCATTCCCTTGTAGAGTACGAAGGCTTTTTTAGCCTTGATGTGTCCGAACCTGTATGGTACTCAAAACCATCTATTGATGTTACTTTTGAGAGCGTTGCGGAGGTTTATAAAGAGCGTGTTACCGCTGTGTTATTCTCAGGAGCGAACCAGGATGGGGCAGAAGGCTTACTGAAATTGCGGCAGAAAGGCGCTTTAACAATTGCCCAGGACCCGCAGGAGGCCGAGATGGCAGAAATGCCACAATCGGCAATTGACATACATGCTGCTGAATACATTTTGCGCACTACAGATATATTTAAATTGCTTGAAGAATAATACTCCGATACCTTATATAACATAGATGACCCCGATAAATATCCTTATTGTTGACGACAGAGAGGAAAATATTATAGCCCTCGAAGCGTTGCTCACCCGTAACGATATACGATTGTTTAGTACAACATCGCCCAATGATGCGCTAAAAATTGCCTGGGATAACAATATATCTATAGCGCTTGTTGATGTTCAAATGCCCGAAATGGATGGCTTTGAGCTGGTAGAGATGCTAAAATCTAACCCCCGCACAAGGGATATAATGGTAATATTTGTTACCGCTATATCTAAAGAATCTAAATATGCGGTAAAGGGCTTTGGTGCCGGCGCGGTAGATTATCTTTTTAAACCGCTCGATCCGTACATAACATCGGCCAAGGTTGATGCCTTTGTAATGCTTGCCCGCCAGCGCGAAGAAATAAAACAAAAGAACGACGAATTGCAAGATCTTGCGCTTGTTGTAAAGAACAGCGCCGATATTATTTGTTCTATTGATGCCGACAGCTTACGTATAAAAACCATAAACCCCGCAATTGAAGCTATACTGGGCTACAAGCAAACCGAAATTTTTGGCACCAGCATAGTTGATCTTGCCATTGAAAACCACCGTGCCGACCTGCGTCGCAAACTTGGCGAGATCATAAAAGATAATCTCAGCTTTTCGGTGTTCGAATTTCAGTTTATTACATTTGATAAGCGCGTTATCTGGGTAGAGTGCCGCGCATCTTTTAGAGGTAAAACCATATTTATCAGTATAAGCGATAGTTCGCCACAAAAGAGTTATCAGCAACAGCTCATCAAGTCTAAAGAACTTGCCGAGTACGGTAAAAAAGTGAAAGAGACCTTTCTGGCCAATATGAGCCACGAATTGCGCACGCCAGTTAACGGCATTATAGGCCTTAGCAATTTATTGCGTAAAACCCCGCTAAGCAATCAGCAAAGCAACCTTTTAGATATGCTGGAAACATCATCGCGCTCGTTATTAGGTGTGATAAATGATGTGTTGGACATCTCTAAAATAGAAGCCGGTAAGTTTAGCATTGTGCGTTCGGCTAATAATTTACGCGATATAGTAAATTCGGTATTTGGGTTGTTGAAATATAATGCCGACGAAAAGGACATTGAGTTTTTACTGGAGATAGATAACGATGTACCCGAAACATTGCAGGTAGATTCGTTACGACTTAACCAGATCCTGATGAATTTATTGAGCAACGCTATTAAATTTACCGACCGCGGCTACGTAAAGCTAACGGTATCTGTAATGCAACAGCTGAATGACAAGGTTAAGCTGAAATTTAGCGTGGAAGATACCGGTATAGGCATCCCTACTGACAGAATATCTAAAATATTTGAATCATTTGAACAGGCGGAGGATGATACGGCTGCCAGGTATGGTGGTACCGGCCTCGGTTTAACTATCGTTAAAAAATTAGTTGAGTTAAAAGGTGGCGACCTTACAGTTAGCAGTAAAGTGGGGCAGGGTACTGTGTTTAACTTTACTAACTGGTTTGGAATAGCTAAAAATAAAACAGAAGAAAAAGTGCTTAAGCCCGAAAAAATACTTGCCCCGTTTGTAAATGTAAGCGTTTTAGTTGCCGAGGACAATATGATAAACCAGTTTATGGTCACTAAAATATTAAAGGACTGGAATGTTACCGTAACTGTTGCCGATAGCGGTAATAAAGCCATTGATATTTTAAAAGCGAACCATTACAGCCTCGTATTAATGGACACGCATATGCCCGGCTTAAATGGTTACCAGGCGGCCCGCATTATCCGTACCGAGCTTGCAGAACCTATGCGCAGTGTACCCATCATATCGCTTTCTGCATCGGCTTTTGAGCATGAGCAATTAGAAGCGCTATCTGCCGGGATGAATGACGTATTGTCAAAACCTTTTGAGGCGCACGAACTGCACGCCAAAATGCTGAAACTTTTGAAAAATAAAAGCGAAGTTAAAAAGCCAGTTTAGTTTGGCCGGTGCCCGTTACCCGGGCCTCGTGCTCTAACAACCATTGTTTGCGCCACAGGCCACCTGCATAGCCGGTTAGGCTGCCGTTGCTGCCAATAACGCGGTGGCATGGCACAATAACCCATAAATTATTTTTTCCGTTGGCTGCCGCGATGGCGCGTATGGCCAGCGGATTTTTCATTTTATGTGCTTGCTGGTTATAAGTAGTGGTGGTACCATAGGGGATGGTTAGCAACTCCTGCCATACTGTTTGCTGAAAAGCCGACCCCTGCTGGTTTAATGGCAGGTCGAAGTCTCTTCTATCCCCGGCAAAATATTCATCCAGTTGTTTAATGGTTTCCAGCAGGATGGGGGAGTGGGTAGTGGTTTCTTCCACGTCTTCATCACGGATAGAAACTTTAAGCAAGTGTGTATCATCCGCAACCAATAAGGCTACGCCAACGGGTGTGCGGTGATACACTTCGTACATTATTTGCCTTGTTGCGCCTTGTTAAGCGATTTTAAGTAAACCTTGCTCATTTTACCACCTATAAATTTGCCCGGCAAAAAGTTCATAAATACATTGCCCAGCCGGTTTAGCAAGCCCGGTACATAATTGTACTTGCGGGTAATAAGCGCGTGGATAGCCTCTTTAGCGGCCATTTTAACGGGCATTAACCAGCCTTGCAGTTCATTAAACTCGGCTCCATGGGTCATTTCGGTAGCTATGCCGCCGGGGGCAAATACAGTGATGGAAAAAATGGGGTTGGTTAACTCGTTATGCAAAGCATTACCAAAAGCAGTTATGAACGCTTTGGTTGCCGAGTAAGCTGCCTGGTATGGCACCGGGAAGAAACCCGCCATGCTTGATACCAGCATCAGCCCACCCACGGTTCCCTGTTTTTCGAAATATTTTACGAGGCTGTTGGTCATGCGTACCACGCCAATCACATTTGTTTTAAGAATGTTTTCAAATTTATCCCACTCCAGTTCGGTGTGGCGGCCAAAGTAAGTTACACCTGCGTTTAAAATGGCTGCGTATAGGGTGCCGTCTGCAATGCTCTCTGCAATTACACGGTCAGCTTCTTCGGGGATGGAAAGGTCGGCAACAATAACCTTCACATTTACGCCTGCGGCCTGTTCCAGCTCGGCCTTTAGCTCGTTCAGTTTATCGGCACGGCGAGCTGCTATGATGAGGTTGGCTTTATGCACATTAGCAAGCTGCCGGGCCATTTCCTGCCCAAGACCGCTGGATGCGCCGGTTACCAATACCCATTTATTATTTAGCTGCAGGTTTTTCATCGGGCTAAGTTAAGTTTTTTTAAGAAGTCCGAAAGGTTGTGACATCGGCAATTGAATACAAGATAGCGGTGGCAGTAACTACTTTAGCAGGCCTCTCAAATTTTACTCACCCCGACATTGCTACGCTTGTTGACCCTCTCTCCACAAGTGGAAAGAGAGTAATACGAAATATAAAATCGCTCTCCCCTCTTTGCGCAGTAGAGAGGGGGCAGGGGGGAGTCAAATTTGATTTCACGCAGGGTCTCCTGAAAGGGACCCTGCGTACGCATGCTAAGCAAACCGTATGGTCCTCTGCAAGAGAGCATGCAAGGACAAAAAGCTCACCATGACGTTGACTTTCGACTTCAGACTTAGAACTTCAGACTTTTTGCGTTTCTTTACACCATGAAATTGCTTGGGCAAACTATTGAACTTTTAAAAAAGGAAATTATCCTGGAATGGCGCTCTAAATACGCCTTCAACGGCATCCTGCTTTACATTGTTTCTACCGTGTTTGTTTGCTATATATCCTTTAACCTTAACCCTGGTTTTAAGGAGAGCCAGGGTTATCCCATCGTTTGGAACATCCTGTTTTGGATAATTATGCTGTTTGCATCGGTAAACGCCATAGCCAAAAGCTTTTTGCAGGAAAGTAAAGCGCGGTTACTTTATTATTATTCCATCGCGCATCCGCAGGCTATCATCATGTCAAAAACTATTTACAATACCTTACTCATGGGGTTGTTAAGCGTTTTGGCATTGCTGGTTTACAAACTATTTTTTCCCAACCCGGTGGGCGATTCGCTTTTTTACTTTGTAACCGTGTTGCTTGGTGCCATGAGCTTTTCTACCGTGTTCACCATGATATCGGCCATAGCATCAAAGGCAGGCAATAACGGCACGCTGATGGCTATACTGAGCTTCCCGGTAATCATTCCGGTCATACTTTTATTGGTTAGGGTAAGCAAAGCCGCTATGGATGGTATAGACCGCAGCCTTAGCTTTGGTAACATTGGTGTGCTATTAGCAATAAATGTTATTGTAATTGCGTCATCATTAATACTTTTCCCATACTTGTGGCGCGATTAATGTTTTTAACCTCAAAATACAATTTTATTATGCGCCGCTGGTGCTTTTTATTTATTTGCATAACCCTAAGCTTTACCGCAGCCGCGCAAAGCGTTATTAGCGGTAAGGTGCTTACCAGTTCAAATAACCCGGTAGCCAAAGCCAGTGTATTTTTAAATAATGCCACGTTTGGTACCGCCACTAACGATGATGGTACGTTTACCTTACGTGGTGTAAAACCGGGCCAGTACGATCTTATTGTATCGGCCATAGGGTTTGAAGAGTACACTCAAAAAGTTACGGTTGGCTCGGCGGCAACCAACCTGAATATAAGCCTTACCCCAAAGGTGCTTATGATGCGCGAGGTTATTATAACCAGCAATGCCGACTGGAAACGAAACTTTGAACAGTTTAAGAAGGATTTTATTGGTGTTACCGAAAATGCTAAGTATTGTAAGATACAGAACCCCAGAATCCTCAACTTGGCTTACAGCCGTAAAAAGATGGAACTTGAGGCATCTACTGATGAGTTTTTAGTGATGGAAAATGATGCCCTTGGCTACCGGGTTAAGTTTTTGCTTAAAGAGTTTTTAAGTAGTGGCCTTAATAACACCACAAGCTATGCCGGCCGCGCTTTATTTGAGGAGCTGCCGGGTACCGAAGCGCAAAAAGCCCGGTGGAAACAAAAGCGCGACGAGGCTTATTATGGCTCGGCAAGGCATTTTTACCGCTCGCTGTATAAGAACAGGTTGAAACAGGAGGGTTTCGAGATCTATGATTTTAACCGCACCGTTGACCCTAACCGGGCTCCTGATGTGCTTATTCAACGGAAGCTTAAGCAGTTCCAAATGGTTAATCGCGATTCTACAAGATATTGGTTAGGGCAACAAAATATGCCAAGGTGGTATAAAGAGAAACTTACCAAGCCGGCGCTAACCGCCTACCAGATCATCCGCAAACCACCACAGGAGGGATTATTTGTGATGACATTCCCTAATTACCTGTACGTGGTTTATACCAAAAAACACGAAACGCAGGATTTTAAAGACCTTTACCGCCCGCTGGATATGGAGAACTTCGAAACCAGCGTGATAACCCTGCTGAGTCCCGCTGTTTTTTTTGACATGAATGGTACCGTAGTGGCTGATAGTCCGCTTTACGAAGGTACATGGAGTAAAGCTAAACTTGCCAACCTGCTGCCGGTTGATTATGAACCATCGGAGCAGATGGTGAAGTAGATTTGTCAATCTGATGATAGCATCATTGCACCGTACCTTGCAATAAAGTGGGTAAAAACCCTATCAATCTTACAATTCAACTTACATCTTAAAATAACAATCATAATTGATATGCATGCATAATGAAACATTGCTAATAATAACGCTGTGTGCATAAATCAAATCATCTAATTAGTACATTTGCGGCACAATTTAGATATGAGATTCATTTATCAAACCTGGTGGAAGGTATTAGCCGTTGTAATTATATTTTACACGCTTGTTGCCGGTTTACTGCTTGGCGTGCCTCGCTTACCCATACTGCACGAAACTATCCGCAATACTTACTTCCATGTGCCTATGTGGATAGCCATGTTCACGGTGTTTACCATCTCGGTAATTTACAGTATAAAATATTTACAAAGCGGTAAAGAGGAGCACGACCTTATAGCCGTTGAAGCAGCGAACACCGGTATTTTCTTTTTTGTTTTAGGATTGATAACGGGCATGCTATGGGCCAAATATGCCTGGGGCGAGTATTGGAGTAACGACCCTAAACAAAACAGCGCTGCCATAGCTTTCCTTCTTTATTGTGCCTACCTGGTGCTGCGTAACTCGATAGACGAGGAGCAGAAGCGCGCTAAGATCTCTGCCATATACAACATTTTCGCTTTCCCGGTAATGGTGGTACTCATCATGGTATTACCCCGTATGACCGACTCATTGCACCCGGGTAACGGCGGTAACCCTGCTTTTGGTAAGCTGGATATGGATAACCGGATGCGTGTGGTATTATACCCTGCTTTTATTGCCTGGGCTTTAATAGCCGTTTGGATAGCCACCATTCGCTACCGCATCCGTTTAATTGAATTTAAAAAGAACGCTATCAACTAACATGAAGAAACTTATTTCACTAGTATTAATGCTGTTGTGTTTTGTAGCTGTACAAGCGCAGGATGTTGAAATGGCCGATAAAATGCGCAGCGAGGGCAAAATTTACGTGGTTATAGGCACCATAGTAATTGTTTTTGCAGGCCTTGCCGTTTACCTGTTTGCCATTGACAGGCGATTGAAAAAAATAGAGAAAGAAAATTAAATCAAAAGCTTGGCCTATGCTGTTTAAACACACATTAGTCAGGGTTTTTATACGATGTGTAAGCGATACACTAACTTTTAAAATTTGCATTATTGATAAAAAATATACCAAATTTGTGCACTTTTTTAAGGAATTAATTATTTATCCAATTCTAAATTATGAATATCAATAATCCGACTGCAGATCAGGATACTCACTTTTTTGGTGATGTATGTAAAAACTTCGATCATGCGGCGCAATTCACCAAGCACGATGCCGGTTTGTTAGACCAGATCAAATCATGCAATAGTGTTTACCGTTTCCGTTTCCCTATACGCAAAGGCAATAGCTTTGAAGTTATAGATGCCTGGCGTGTAGAGCACTCGCACCACCAATCGCCTACAAAAGGCGGTATCCGCTACAGCGAAATGGTGAACGAGGATGAGGTTATGGCCCTTGCCGCCCTAATGACCTACAAATGTGCCATTGTTAACGTACCGTTTGGTGGCGCTAAAGGTGGTATCAAGATCAATCCTAAAAATTATACTGTTAGCGAGCTGGAAAATATTACCCGCCGTTACACGGTAGAGCTTATCAAGAAAAACTTTATTGGCCCAAGTATCGACGTACCTGCACCTGATTATGGTTCGGGCGAGCGCGAAATGGGTTGGATAGCCGATACATACGCTACCATGAACCCCGGCCAGCTGGATGCTTTAGGCGCGGTTACAGGTAAGCCAATTTCGTTACACGGCATTGCGGGCCGCCGCGAGGCTACCGGCCGTGGTGTGGCTATTGCCGTGCGCGAGTGTGTTAGTGTTGGTGAGGACATGCAAAAGCTTGGTTTAACTACAGGATTATCCGGCAAAAAGATAATTGTACAGGGTTTGGGTAACGTAGGTTACTACTCTGCAAAATTCTTATCAGAGTTTGGTGGTATCATTGTAGGCCTTTGCGAGTTTGAGGGCGCTATTTACAACGAGGATGGTTTAGATGTGGAGGCTGTGTTCCAGCACCGTAAATCAACCGGTTCTATTTTAGGATATGCCGGCGCTAAACAGGAGTTTAAAAACACTATGGACGGCCTTGAGCAGCCATGTGATATTTTAGTACCTGCCGCTTTAGAGAACCAGATAACCACTGAAAATATCGGCAACATCAAAGCGAAAATTATTGCCGAAGGTGCAAACGGTCCAACCTCGCCCGAGGCTGAGGAGGCATTTTACAAGGCAGGTGGTATGATCATCCCGGATATGTATGCTAACGCCGGTGGTGTTACCGTATCATACTTTGAGTGGTTAAAAAACCTTAGTCACGTAGCATTTGGCCGTATTAACCGCAGGTTCGAGGAAAACTCAAACCTAAACCTGGTTAACATGGTAGAAGGTATTACCGGTGTGCCGTTGACGCCTGTACAGCGTGCAACCATTGTTAAAGGTGCATCCGAGTTAGAACTGGTAAACTCGGGTTTAGAAGATACCATGATCCGCTCGTACCACGAGATCCGCGAGATCTACAAAAGCAACCCTGCCATTGGCACCCTGCGTAACGCAGCCATGGTTGGCGCTATCAACAAAATAGCAGTATCATACCAAAACCTTGGTGTTTGGCCGTAAATAGTGATCAGTGAATGGAGATTAAAGATTAGTTTCCGTTTAGATAATATTAAAAGAGCGCCTGATGAGGGCGCTCTTTTTTGTTGGCAACTTATCTGTCCGCAATAAAAGGAGCTTGTTTTACAAACTCCTTTCTATTTAACTGTGCTATCATAAACAGTGCAAGGTTAGTGGCGCTGATGCCATTGCCCGGGCAATCAACCAACTAACGTTGATGTCACTTATATCATCCGTTTGATGGATGAGGGGGAGGCGCACCATGGTCCAGTCGATATGGCTATTGGATAATAGCTGGTATTCTACCTGCCGGTCTTTGGTTGTTGGGGGGAAATTCTCGTACATCCACCTGGTGCCGAATTGGACTGTTTCACTCTTCTCATCGTATGGCGTGTCTACATTTAATCCCGCGGTGGTAATATACCGGCTAATGTGATGTGCGTCCATCGCTTTAAGTATATTTCGGGTAGCATCACTAAAGATGGTTGGCTCACCAATTGGCTGACTAAGGCAACTTAGTACCACGTCGCAGCCTTGTAGTAAGGTATGTATGGCTTGATAGTCGCGTGCATCGCCTTTGATAGTTTCGATAAGCAGATTGCTTAGCTCTAGTGTTTCGGGCTTGCGGTGCAATAGTTTAATGTGGAAATTTTGTTTAAGTAATTGTTTAAGCAGGTATTTGCCTGCCTTGCCTGTGCCGCCAATAAGGGCGACGCTATGAATAGGTTTCATTTGTTCTCTTTATAAATTGTAAATAGTAATTGATGGTTCGTGCCGGATGGTGGCACAAAAGATACACTGCCGGTAAAGGCATTGTAGGTAGCAGGATATTTTACAAAGAGATTTTAATAGTACTAAGATAAAGATTTGTGTTTGTTATACCGATAGCTATCGGGAAATATTAGTTGAAAATTTAAAACAAAGCCTGCAAGGGGGCAGTTCAATCTAAAATCTAAAATCTAAAATCTAAAATCTAAAATCTAAAATCTAAAATCTA